>JAHHHK010000017.1 GCA_019359395.1 Komarekiella atlantica HA4396-MV6 | reverse complement strand
GTCGCGGGTCAAATTGCTGGGGTATGCTTTACTCATGTTGCTCTTTCGGTGCTGTTTACTATCTATTCACAGCGTATACCGAGAGAGCTTTTTTACCACCTATCTGACTTTTCAAACAGCCTCTAAGATAGATTTTTCCGTACCGAGAAAGTTAATTTTGTATCTCTTTTCGTATGGCATTTGAGAAATGATTAAGCTCTAAAACTCGGTTTTTTGAACTTGGTTTTCTTGCCAATATCAAATATATCCAACCTTGTGCGATCGCATCAAAAGCATCAAGTAACTAGCTAACTTAAAATATTTATGTAGCTAATATTACTAATAAAAATTTTACCTACAATAAGGCACTTGTTTAAAGTTTTGTTTAAATTATCTACATAACTAGTTAGATCTCCGATTTTTAGACATCTTGCAAATTATTCTCAACTATTCTCGAAAAAATAAAAATAGTTAGGTTGGATGTAAATGCTTTAGTACTTTATACTCTATGCAAAATAAGTTAATGAACAAGATTAGTGACCAATCATTAGTACGTCACTGAAATCAGCATTAACAAATCTGGTATTTACCCTGTTACCTAACCTAACTTCCTGAAAATCATATCAGGGTTTGATTCTGGGCATCTGCTTTGAATGTAACTGAAGTCAATAACAAATGCAAGTTTTTGGCAGGATTTATGACTTTTGGTACAGTTTGTGACTTCCTGGAGATTTATGAAATCAAGTTGAGCAGGCATTTATATAGTCGAGAGGGTTAACTAGAACAAGTATTAATACTTTCATAATTATAGATAATTTTTCGCAGTTGTGACGAATTGGCGTTACTAGTCTGAGTCACAAGCTCAGATATGACGCAGCTTCACCAAACATCAAAAAAGCAGATGATAAAAATAGGAGCATTCTGATGCTTCAACTATTGAAACAAATAAAAGGCACGATCGCTTGATGCAATTAAAAGAATTTCGCTAGCTTCCACATAGTATTGTAATGTGTGTTAGATATTACAAATTTATTGTTTTTACTACAGAGCACTATGATCATCAAGCAGAAGAAATTGGTTACTGTTATCAAAGTTATTTCTATATTTTTTATAGCCAGTGCAATTGGATGGGAAGTAGGAAATATCTACGCTATCTTGACTAATCAAAAATTGCCCAATAGTTTCAATTTGATTTTTTGGATAGAACGTTTTGCTCTGGTGGCGCACTTAATTGAAGGAATAGTAGCAGCTTTGTATGCACCCTCAAAAAGCAAGGATTCAATTCAATATGGTACTTACACGTTTTTTGTAGGTACGGTAGGTTTATTAGAATTATTTGAATAGAAAAACGAGAAGTCGCGGTGTTCAAATCCCCGACTTCTGAGAAGTCGGGGATCTTGAAAGTCGGGGACTTGGTTCTCACGAAAGCGTAAGATGGTATCTTCATGCAGCAGCTTGCTCCTTGTTCAACAGCTGCAACCACTGAACGAGTCTTTGGCGCTGAGCATCATTTACCTGAATACTTGCTGAGCGCAGGGCTTGGCGCGGGAAAATTGCCCGTAAGTCAGCCAGCATTTCCGGCGATTCGCAAGCCTCTAAACACTCGGCAATATAATCAATTGATTCAATGGTGAGCCATTCCTGAGTCGCCTCAAAGTCGCAAATATGATGCTTCATAAGGAGTGAAATCACCTTTTAGTTCAATCAAGAGCTTATTTTTTGAATTATTTAGACTAAGCGATCGCGATCAAAGTAAACAAAGGCAAACCGAAGCTGAGAGTCAAACGATATTGCCCTCCTTATTTTAGAGCACGAGTGTGGGTTGTGTAGATAGATACCCAAAAATTTATGGAGGAAAACTCAAATACACAATTTTCCTTTTAAAAAATCAAGCGGCTGTCTTTTGAGCTACGTGAAAGATAAAAAGCTCAAAAATCCAGGCGATCGCAGTAAACAAAGCGTATTGCACCCCTGACATGCCTTATCATGACAAAGCGTCGGATTCAGTACACCCTGAAACTCCAGCAACTAAGCCTGTTTACAGATAATACACTTCCGTACACTCGCAACAGTAGAGCAGAGACACTGGTGATTGATATTGATGCACTTAAATAGCTAAGGCAATCAAAGAACAAGAATAATGGCTACAAATTTTCATAGTAATTCACAACTTCCCTCCGATATCTCAACTCCTATCACTCGCACAGCAAAGCCAAATTCTGAGTTCTACTCTATTTTTTCTGAACAAGAAGTTTTAGGAATAATTAATACATTAGAAGTGAGACGAGAAATCCCTCTAAAGTACTCTTATAAAGGTAGAGGTGCAAAAATTTGGGATAATTTTTATCTAAAATATATTATTCCTAAATGGTATCGAACATCAAGTGTAGAAATTGACCTTTTATCAACTAACTTTGAATACATTAATGGTAACATTCAGAAATGTGAAAAAGTAAATATTATCGATGTAGGTTCAGGAAATTCATATCCTGTTAAAAAGTTTATTTATAAACTAAACAAATTGCAAAAAATCAATAAATATATTGCATTAGATATTAGTGAAGAATTACTAAATGTATCTAGAAAAAATTTTAGCAAATGGTTTCCACTAATTGAGTTCAAAAGTCAGACAATTGACATAGAAAATAGTTGCATTCCCCAAGATTTGTTGAATGACCACAATAACAATACAGCAAATATAATTTTGCACTTAGGTGTAACCATTGGCAATCATCATCATAGAAATAAAGTCCTCAAAAACTTTCGAGACAGCATGAAGAAGAATGATTTTTTGGTGTTTACTAACGAAACTGGTTCTAACTCTCAATGGGATGGCAGTATTAGAGGGGGCTGCAAGTATCATGCAGAAGAAATATATGCATGGATTAAAAACAAAATTGGGATTAGATCTGAAGATTGTGAACTTGTGAGAAAGTATGATTCCCAAACAGATAGTATAGTTGCCAATATGAAACTCCATCATAATTACACTATAAATTTCTGTTCTCAGGGAATAAATAAGAATCTGGAAATTTTTAAAGGTGAAGAGATTACTATTTGGAGACATCATAAGTATAAAATACCTGAACTTCTCCAAGAAATAGAACAAGCTGGACTAAAACTCGTTCACTATAGTACAGACAAATACTTATCACGGATCATGGTGATTTGTGAAGTTGCTAGTAACTAGTGGTTTTGAGAGGTTCGTAGTAAGCACTTTAGTGCTTAAAAAATCAATGACTAAAGTCATGACTACAAACACATATAACCATCAAAATAGATTTAGAAATCGAACGTAGTGCGAATCACACCAACATACTGCGGATCATTGTTGCTGTCATTTTCTGGGTTGAGAATTACCCACAAACCAGGAGTCACTGAAATGTTGTCGTTCATTCGCCAGCGATAAAATGCTTCAATGTGGTAAGAGTTGTCGCTTTCTTCACGAACATCACTGTTAGACACACGCGGGGGTAAACCAAAGAGAATCCCCGGCAGATTGCCCTTACCTCCCACATCTGGAAACGACATACCAATCGCCCCAAACCAGACATTGGCATTGTCACCATTGTTTACGAACAGAGAATCTGTTCCACCTCTGCCATTGGAAATATTGCTAAAACCAGAGTTCTTGGCAGTTGCCCAAATGTATCCACCCCAAGTGTGGATTTGGAAATGTGGAGAAAAGCGATAGTATCCCTGTACACCTACAATATTGTTGGAAGTCGCAATGCTGTTGCCAAAAGGAGCGCCTGAAAGCAGGCTACCTGTTCCAGATGTGATATCAATAGAGCCACCGGGGGTGTAGCCGTGAGAGAAAGCAACACCAACAGATCCTTGTTTGCCATAATACGTCAGGTGTGCCAGAGCGTTGTAACCGCCATCAAATAACCCGTTTCTCGCCTGTGGAACATTGGGATTATTTGCTAAATAACCCAAGGTGAGAACTAAATCATTGGTGATTTTCCAGTTAGCGGCTGCACCACCGCCACCCCGCCGGAAGAGGGGACTGTATGATCCAAAAAGTGAGGGAACCCCGTTACCATCATCAGCGATCGTTGCAGGAGTCACGGTATCTGTAATATCGGTGTAGCCTATACCTGTTGGCCCAATAATAAAGGAAAGAGAATCACTGACTGGGAAGTAGTAACGAATGTGGGGAATAAAAAGTGTGTTGTTGCTACCACTATCGAAGTTTAGCCGCGTCATCCCCGTACCTGTCACTGACGCGATTTGGCTTGTACTATTGGAATTTAAGAAGTTCCCGAACTCTAGGCGCACGCGTAACAAATCTTTGCCTGTAAAGCTGCTTTCAAAGTTGAGACGGCCGCGATCGGCAAGGTAAATTTGGGATTGATCGCGAACGCCACCCACTCTACTACCAAAGGTATCACTCACCGCAGTAATAATTTGAGCATTCAGTTTAGTAGTAGTGGAAAACTGCTGTTCCTCCAGTGTCGCTGCACGTGCTTCCAGTACATCCACCCGCTCACGCAGAGTTGTCAATTCTGCTGCAAACTCTTCTTGTAACTTTTGCAGCATTGCCAAGTCTTCTTTTTTGACTAAATCATTCGTACCCACAGCAATCAATTCGCTGACTCGATTCATGCAAGCATTTAAACCAGCTGCAAACTCGTAACGGCTCAAGGCACGGTTGCCGCGATAGGTGGAGTCAGAATAACCTACAATACAGCCGTAGCGTTCAACCAGTGATTGTAATGCCTGGAATGCCCAATCGCTCGGCTTGACATCGGAAAGCTGGGAAACAGAAGTAACTTGTGCGTGCAAGCTGTCATCAGCATTTGCTGTATTAGTATCCTCTGAAGGTGCTGCCGAAACTGCTGGAATTGCTAAAAATAGCAGGAAAAAGCTATGAAAAAGAATTTTGATCATTGAATTTTAACTTAAAAGGGATAGGACATAGGGCATCTGTTTACTCTTCCTGATGCCTATGCCTCAATTCGCCATACCTAAAAATGATGCTCTTAGCTTGAAAAATTTTCTACGCAGAAGAAACCCACATACAGAACTTTTCATTTGAGAACATAGTTTTTATTGAAGCGAAAGTTTGTATTTGGTTGTTGTTTGATATTTTTCTCCGGGATGTAATATTACAGACGGGAATGCAGACTCATTGGGCGAATTGGGAAAATGCTGCGTTTCTAGACATACTGCTGCATATTTTTCAATTACTTTGCCGTCATCAGTTTTAAATGTGCCATCTAGGTTCTTTCCTGAATAAAACTGTATGCCCGGTTGGTCTGTAAATACCTCTAATTTTCTGCCACTTATATCGTCAGTTAATATTGCTATTGGATTGACTAAATCCTCTGTTTTATTCAACACATAATTATGATCATATCCACCAATCTCGTTGATTCTTACACCAATTTTTTCAGGCTGTCTAAAGTCAAAGGCAGTACCTATTACTGATTTTATTTCACCTGTAGGAATACTATTACTATCTGTAGGCGTATAGCTATCCGCATCAATCATTAGGGTATGATTTAAGCTTGTATTGCTGACATCGCCTGTTAAATTAAAATAAGAATGATTGGTTAAATTAACCGGGGTTGCTTTATCTGTTTTGGCGTTATATTCAATTTTTAGTTCGTTATCTTCTGTAAATGTGTAACGAACTGTTACTTCTAGGTTGCCAGGATAACCCTCTTCTCCATCCTCACTCAGATAGCTTAGTAGTAATGCAGGTGTATCACTATCAAGAATTTTTGCATCCCACACTACTTTGTCAAAGCCTTTATTGCCACCATGTAGATGATTTTCGCCATTGTTAATAGTTAACGAATAGGCTTCTTCGCCAATCTGGAATTTTCCTTTTACAATTCGATTGGCAAAGCGACCAATCAAAGCACCAAAATAGGGTGGTTTTGCTAAGTAGCTTTCTAAATTATTATATCCGATGACGATACTTGATTTGTTTTCATTTTTATCTGCGGAAATCCATGCAGTAATGATACCTCCATAATTAGTTATTTTTAACTGTTCGTCGTTTTTGCTAGTAAATGTAAATAGATAAACTGGATGATTATCTACTTCACCAAAATTTTCTTTGACAATACAGACTTTTGGAGTTGTGTTGTTTGTCTTATTATCTAACTGATGATAGTTTGACATGTTTACTGATATATATATTATTAATTTTTGCCGTTGCTAAATACAAGTATGAGAATCTGACACAGAGACGCACATACTCCAATTCAGCAATATCTAATTTTTTATTGTGTTCAAATGCTCAATGAAAATGTCATACGTTTTGGTTTCTAGCTAATTAGAAGGTAGCTCTAATAGTTTGCCAAAGAAATTTGGCTTTTTAAAGGGAAAAGAGTGCATGTTTTTAATCCCTTTCCCCAGGCTTCACTCAGCATTTTTGGGTTGGTGAACTACCAGTTTGATGTGAATTACATGTCTTCTAACTCAATTCCTTTGGTTTCCTTAATAAAAAATAGAACGAAGAACAAAGAGATGGCTGCTGCGGTTGTATAAAGACCATAGGCAGAACCTAACCCGAAATATTGCAGTATGGGAGGAAATGTTGTGGAAATAACGAAGTTCGCAATCCATTGCATTGCAGCTGCAACTGAAAGTGCAGCACCTTGAATTTTGTTGTTAAACATTTCTCCCAACAGCACCCAGACTACTGGCCCCCAGGAGAAACCGAAGCAAAATACATAGAGGTTGGCTGCTAGGAGAGCTACAATACCCGCTGAGCCGCTCAAAGTGGGATTACCAGCAGCATCTAGCTGAGCGGTTCCAAAAATAGTAGCCATCGTCCCCAATGTTAGGGTCATGCCAAACGACCCTAGGATCAGCAAAGGCTTGCGACCAAATTTATCGACGAAGGCGATCGCAAGACCCCAACAATGCCAACGATACGGCAAGACCAATCTGTACACTGTTGGCGTTAAAGGCTTTGGAGATAGCTGTAACCGCGCCGTTGATCACAGCAGTATCAAAACCGAACAAAAAGCCGCCAAGGGTCGCAGCACCAGCAATCAAAATGACGTAAAACGTGTTGGATTTCCGACGAGTAGTAGTGGAGGACATGGTTTCTTATATATATTGGGCATGAGGTATTGGGGAAAGGGGTAAAGGGGAAAGGAGAAAGGGAAAAAATTATTCTCTTGCTCCTCTGCTCCTTTGCCCCCCTGCTTCCCCACTAAAGAGTCCCCTCGATTTTTCAACGTCTGGAACGTCTGCGGAGGCGATCAATCATCACCGCGACAATGATTACTAGACCTTTGACGACTAGTTGCCAGAAGTAAGACATGTTCAATAGGGTCAAACCATTGTTGAGAACAGCAATGATTAATGCACCTAGAAGAGTTCCACCAATCGTACCAATGCCGCCTGTAAAGCTAGTTCCACCAAGAATTACAGCAGCGATCGCATCTAATTCGTAACCCTGACCTAACATGCCAGTAGCACTATAAAGACGGCTGGCGCTCATTATTCCTGCTAAACCCGCTAGCATTCCACTGACGCCATAGACAAATAGCAAGACGCGATTCACTTTGATACCAGTTAATCGTGCTGCTCGTTCGTTACCACCAACTGCGTAGATTTGCACTCCTAAAACAGTTTGTCTCAGGACAAACCAACTGACTAATACAGTCAGTAGAGCAATGATTACTAGCCAAGGAAGCGGCCCCAAATAGTTATTACCTACCCAAGCAAAATTAATGTCACGGTTAATCACCGTTGTGCCGTTGGCAACCAAAAAGGCAGCACCCCGCAGGGCAGTGAGTGAACCCAGCGTGACAATAAAAGGCGGTACATCCAAAAAGGTGATCAGAGCGCCGTTGACTAAGCCTAAAAGCAATCCCGTCAGTAAACCAGCAGGTACAGCCGCCCAACCTAAAGCGGGAAGTAGCGATACAAGTACGGCAACTACGGCAGAAACACCCAATATTGAGCCAACTGAAAGGTCAATACCTCCGGTCAGAATCACAAACGTCATTCCTGTTGCCAGCACAATGTTGATGGATGCTTGGCGCAATATGTTGACGAGGTTGCCGCCTGTGAGAAAGTTGGGAGAAAGGAATGTAAATAAGATGCAGATAATTACTAGGATTGGCAGAATACCTGCAACCTCAAGCAGAGTGCTGATTGATTTGCGGTTGCGCGATGTTGAATCCTTGCCTAGTCTGTTATTGGCAGGCTTTAACGTATGGCTCATGATCCTAGTACCTCCGATGCTCCAGTTGCATAGTGCATAATTTTTTCTTGGGTAATTTCTTTACCAGAACTGCCATCAAGTTCACCCACCAGTTGTCCTTCTCGCATCACTAGGACGCGATCGCTCATTCCCACAACTTCCGGTAGTTCGCTGGAAACCATGAGAATGGCAACGCCTTGTGCTGCCAACTCGCTCATAATTCGGTAAATTTCGCTTTTAGCACCGATATCTACGCCACGTGTCGGCTCATCTAACATTAATACTCTCGGCTTAATGGCTAGCCAACGCGCTAGCAGTAGCTTCTGCTGATTGCCACCAGAAAGATCCACCGCTCTAATTTCCAAATTGGCCAGCCGGATATTGAAGTTTTCCACCGCTTGCGTTGCCAGCTGATTAACTGAACCCCAATTAACGACGCCAGCTTTTGCATCCTGCTTCAATGTGTTTATGGCAATATTCTTACGAGCACTCATCTCCAGAAATAAACCTTGGTCTTTGCGGTCTTCCGGGACGTAGCCGATTCCAGCTGCAATGGCATCACTGGGCGAATGAATATCCAGTTTTTTACCATTTAGGAATACTTCACCACTTGCCTTGTGGTCAGCACCAAAAATCAGCCGGGATACCTCCGTACGTCCTGCACCAACTAGCCCTGCTAGAGCAACAATTTCTCCAGCATGAATTTTTAAACTCATCGGCTCAATCTTGCGTCCGTCACTAATATTTCTGACTTCCAGCACCACCGGGCCAGGGTTCATTTGCCGTTGATGTTCGTAAAAATCCTCCATAGGACGACCAACCATCATTTGCACCAATCGCTGTGGAGAAATTTCATTCCGTGTGAGACTACCAATGTATTGACCATCGCGCAATACGCTAATTCGGTCAGCCAGGGCATATATCTCTTCCATGCGGTGGCTGATGTAGATAATGGCAATGCCATCATTCCGCAGTTTGCGAATTACCTCAAACAAATGCTCAGTCTCGCGGTCAGAAAGGGCTGCTGTTGGCTCATCCATCACCAATACGCGGCTTTTATCTTTCAGCGCCCGCGCAATTTCCACCTGCTGCTGTTCGGCGATCGACAAGTTACCAACCACAGTCTGGGCTGTAAAGTTGGCTCCCAGGCTTTGAAGCACAGCGAGTGCTTCAATTTCCATACCTTTACGGTCTAAAAATTGACCTCGCTGCAACTCGCTACCCATAAAAATATTTTCGGTAACGGTTAAATTGGGCGCAACATTTAGTTCTTGATAAATCAGATTAATACCAGCCTTACGCGCTGTACCCGGATCGGTAATTTTGACAGGGCTACCATTGATGTAAATCTCGCCTTCATCAGCAATATAAGCCCCTGCCAGGATTTTCATTAATGTGCTTTTGCCTGCGCCGTTCTCACCCATCAGGGCGTGAACCTCTCCTGGATAAATCGTCAGATTGACATTTTGCAGAGCAGGTACACCATGAAATCGCTTTCCAATCCCTCGCATTTCTAATACAGGGGTGGTGGTTGGTGTATCAGAAAAAGAAGTTTCAGTAGTTGTTGTCATAAGCGAATCCTGTAAAACAATTGAGTCAAGAGTAGAGACGCGATTAATCGCGTCTGTACAAGGGTCAAGAAGTAGAGACGCGATTAATCGCGTCTGTACAAGGGTCAAGAAGTAGAGACGCGATTAATCGCGTCTGTACAAGGGTCAAGAGTAGAGACGCGATTAATCGCGTCTGTACAAGGGTTAAGGGTCAAGATAAGTAATTTATTCTCCTCTGCCCCGGTTGCTGAGCACAGTTGTTGGCGCAGCCTCTCGTAGAGAAGCACTGCTTCTTCATTTCCCCAATCGCTGCTTACCAACCTTGGGAAGTGTTGACGTTATCTTTTGTGATCAGCTTGACTGGAATCAGAATGGTGGGTGACTCAGGTTTTTTGCCATGCAGGATGTCGTTGCCAACCTGAACTGCTTTTTGGGTCATTCCTCTGGGATTTTGAGTGGCAGTCGCAGCATATAAACTGTTGTTGGATGCGATCGCCTGGATTGCTTCGGGCGCACCGTCAACACCAACAATGAAAAATTCCTTGCGTTTGGCTTGGTTAGCTGCTAAATCTACTCCCACGCCACTCGGATCGTTGATGGCAAAGACAGCATCAATTTTGGGATAGGTTGTCAGCAAATCGCTCATTACTTTCAGCCCTCCATCCCGGCTGCCTTCGGCGTTCTGGTCTTTAGAGAGTATTTTAATATCGGGATATTTGGATAATACTTTTTGGCAGCCTTCAACTCGCTGGATCACCGAGGACACTGGCGGGCCGTTAACGATTACTATGTTGCCTTTGCCTTTAAGGCGATCAACAATATACTTACAAGCCACCTCTCCGGCTTGTAAATTATCGGTGGTGACTGTAGCATCTACATCTGCATCAATCGCTGTGTCTACCGCAATTACGATTTGACCTGCTTGCCTTGCTCTATCGACCGCTGGTCTAATTGCTCTACTATCAGCAGCATTCAAAATAATTAAATCAGTATTAGCAGCAACAAAATTTTCGATTTGGTTGGTTTGTTGGTTGAGATCATAGCCACTGGAAACCACAGTAACTCTGACATCATTACCCCCAATTCTCTTTGCTTCTTTCTCAGCTCCTTGTCCCATCAAAACGAAGAAGGGATTACTTAGATCACCAACGGTGACTCCGACTGAGCGCAATTTGACATCTTGATTACTATCTTTGCTCTGTGTAGCTGTGTTGGTAGCAGTGTAGGTATCGGTGTTAGTAGTAGTATTCTCATTGGGCGACGTATTTGTACAGCCTACAAGAGTACTACTAAAAATACTTAATATACTAGCTGCGATCGCAATTTTTTTCATATTCATCCATATCAAACAACACATTTGAAATTGAGAAAGGTCTGCACAATCCAAATCTGCAATGTCATCGCCAGATGAACTAGGTCTGGAAACTTCAAACCCAACTCAGTCACACTGCTAGCTTTTGCCATTTAAACTGTTCTCAAACATCAAGCGATATCACATGATTGGAGTTATTGCTATTATCACTAAATTAGCTTTTTGGTTTTTTAAAGCAAAACTTATGAGTGTTGCACTATTTCAAAAATTCACTTTAATTTTTTGTAAAAGTATATTTGAAGGTGCAGGAATTGAAAACAGCTGTTAACTAAAATTTTGAGCCTCATACTATCAAATTTGCAAATTCTGATAGTATTTGACTATAGTTATTAGTCTATCCTGCATAATGACAAAAAAATTAACTCCCTTTATCGAACTTTACAAAACAAAGAAGACTGTTTCATTTCTCAGCAATTCAAGCTTTTTATCCTAGAGAATTTGCGAAGATTAAGCAGCCTTGATCTGAGGTTAAATTCAAGAAACTTAACATTTAAAACTAAAATTTATAGTCATTTGCACACATGTTTTATATATATTGATGTGCTACTCAGATTTATAAAACACCTCAGCTAGTTTAGTCTTGCCGAAAAATTTTTGCTCATCATAGTCAGCAAAAAATAATCAAAATTTGCACAAGCTCAATCAAATATATTACCTGTGCGGTATTTTATAAATTTCTGCTTGTGCTGCTACCGGATATTTAGAATTTGATTGTTGTGTGTAAATAGTTAGTAACTAAATCTTCGTAGTATAATTTTGTTTTTTGTCAATCAATAAGAAGATAGAATATTTTAAAGTTTGAGACATATCTTTAGTTAGGGAACTCCAACAAATAAATTATCTAATCTTGTGGGGTGGGTAACATGAGCGCCCAGTTCACAGGACGCTCATGTTGCCCATCCTACAAGAAATATTGGAATATTTTATTACTTGGAAGTCCCTTAAATAATACTTTTGCACTTCATTTTTTGCACACTGTGCTTAAACTTGTCTTAAACTTATTTTTGCACACGTGTGCAAAAACAGCATGTTAAGTTTTTTTGCACATTTAGCTGTAAATCAGGATTAACTGCTGCTTAAACTGTCTGAAGTCCAATATCAAAGGTTGCTGCGTAACCAAGATTTGTTTTGGTAAGTGTAAGTAACAATTGATCTCCACCGTCTTCAAAGATCCGATCTTCGGTATTCCTCAGCGTACGCTGTCCTTTGCTGGCGTATGGTGTATGTGTATGCACTTGATCTGTGAGCAAGTCATCAAAGTATAGTTGTGAGGTAAACTCATAATTTTGCTTTGATGTCGTATTTGTGCGTATCTTAAAATGGATATGGACTGCTCTACCCTCGTACCAACCAGGGTAGATGGTTGTAAACTGGACGGTTCCATTGGCGTCTGTCACTTGATACCCGCGCAAGAATTTTTTGCCGACAGTATTGAAACTTGGGTCTTGTACGTCTGAATAGATGCCTAGAGCATCACAATGCCAAAGATCTGCGATCGCACCAGCAAGTGGCGTACAACCAGTACTGTTAAACTGAGAAATACGAAGCGTTAGTTTGAGTGGTACACCGTCTTTCACCGAACCATCCGAGGGGTCGGAGCGGATATCAGAGCGGTTGAGCTTGTCGTCTACAAAATACGGGCCTTCGGTCTGTTGTGGTCTAACGATACATGCGGACAATGTTGTAGGAACAGATACACTCGATTGTGCTTGTACTGTTTGGGACTTTTTAGATATGCATCCAAAAAGCATTGCAGTTCCAGATGCCCTAAATAGCATAAGTGCTTTTCTTCGACTCAGAATCCGACCTACTTGATAATCGTCGTTTTTCATACTATTAAACCTAATGTAAAGGCGCGGTGACACGCAGATATTTTAATTATAGAAATATTATTTTTACCCCTCTTTTTAGTTAGCATTTCCAGTGTTGCTAGATTATTTAAACAATTATTAAACGTTTGAAAGTTGCTGGTTGATTAACATGCAAGATTCAGTATTTATTATATTTATTGCCTTTGGATGCATCTGGTTATTGATGGGGGTTGGTGGTTGGATAGCACTTCTCAAATCCGAAGGTGAAGAAATTCGGATTGGTAAATGGGGACTTATTGTTGCTGTCCCAATTATTATCCCAATTGTCTTTGCGCTAATCATTGGAGTACTATACCGCTAATACCATTTCACGAAAATAATGAAACAGATACAAACCCAGAGTTCGTAGTGAGCGATTCATCGCTCAAAACAAAAATTGTTAGGACTAAAGTCCTTACTACAAACTTTTATTTACGCTTATTAAAATTATTTGTGGTTATTGCTTAATGCTGCACTACTACCTCGCTGTACTAAAAAAGGAGATAAAACGCGGTTTTCCACAGTTTTTCCCTGTACTAAATCAAGTAACATTTGCATAGCAGAGCCACCTATTTCTAACATTGGCTGACAGATTGTTGTGAGTGGCGGCGTCACGTAACAGGATAGAGCAATGCCATCAAATCCGACTAAACTTAAATCTCGTGGTACTGCAATACCTAATTCCTGACAAGTCAAAAGAGCACCAACTGCTACCATATCGTTATAGCAAAAGATGCCAGTTACCCCAGCAGTAAATAATTTAGATAGCATTTTTTGACCAGTACTAACATCGCTTGTTCTGGTCTTGTCTTGATCATTAATTGCAACCCAATCATCAATTTGTGGTAAACCAGCTTCAGTAAGAGCGATTCGATATCCTTCCAAACGCTGTTGATTTGATTTACTGCGATCGCCCACACCTAGATAACCAATAGAAGTATGTCCTAGACTGACTAGATGCTCTACAGCTAATTTAGCGCCTAAGCGATCGTCTATTGCTACTGAGTGAAATATTTCAGATTTATCTTCGGCTTGGCTATTAATCAGAACTGTTGGTATAGCAATTTGTGTTAGTTGCTTTGTGTGCTGTTTACTAATTCGTGAGTCAGCTACTAAAATACCATCTACTCTACGGCGATGAAAATTATCAATAGCTGCTATTTCCTGCTCCAAATTTCGATGTGAAGTACTTAACACAACACTCAAGCCGGCTGGTTTAGCAACCTGTTCAATTCCCTCTACTACCTCAGCAAAAAAAGGATCGGCTATTGAAGTTACTACTACCCCAATGGTATTGGTGCGTGAAGAAAGCAAGCTTTGAGCAATAGCATTAGGTACATAACTCATCTCCCGCGCCAGTTGCTTTATTTCCTCTCGCACTTTCGGGCTAATTAGAGGGTTATCTCGTAAAGCGCGTGAAACTGTAGAATGAGAAACGCCTGCTCTGCGAGCAATATCTTCAATTGAAACTCTTCGTTTACTCATTATTTTACTTCAAAAGACAATTGCACACGTGTGCATAAATATCTATTTTAGAGAACTAGGTTATTTATCAGCAGACTCTAATACAAATCGTAATTAGGTCTTGTCAATATTGTTACACTGCGCTAGAACACCAATTCAGCAAAAAACCGATTATTTCGTAGAGATGTTGCATTGCAACGTCTCTACTGGATTTGGATAAAAAAGAGCCAGAATGAGAAAATTAATTAAGATGCGTTTTTTGTCCAAGAGAATACATTAACAGTTACGATTAACTAATTCAAATATTTGTGAATATGGCTGTTGCATCTTTTTACTTTTATGCAGAATTGAATGATTTTTTACCACGGCATCAAAAGCAGGTAAGAATATCCCATTCTTTTAATGAAAGAGCCTCAATTAAGGACATGATTGAAGCTTTGGGTGTTCCTCATCCAGAAGTTGACTTTATAGAAGTTAATGGTGAATATGTAAATTTTTCTTATATTGTTCAAGATAGAGATACTATTAATGTTTATCCAATTTCTGCTAGGAGTTTTAATAAACCCAGTATTTCTGTTCTACCTAAACCACTCAGTGTTATCCGCTTTGTTTTAGATATTCATTTAGGCAAGTTAGCAACATCTCTACGACTTTTAGGCTTTGATACTTTATATCGCAATGACTACGAGGATGAGGAATTAGCAAATATCTCCTACAGTCAAACACGCATTATTCTAACTCGCGATCGCGGTTTATTGATGCGTAGTTTAGTCACATACGGATATTATGTTAGAAACACCGATCCTCAGCAACAAATTTTGGAAGTACTACAGCGCTTTGACTTATTCAAAGAAGTATCTCCCTTTCAACGATGTTTGCGTTGCAATGGCTTGTTAGAACCTGTAGATAAACAAGCCATTACTGAGCAAGTACCAGAAACAGTGCGATCGCAGGTTGATGAATTTAATCGTTGTCAAGACTGTGGTCAGATTTATTGGAAAGGATCACATTATGAGCGATTGCAACAGTTTATTGACGGCTTAATTGAGTCTAGAAGAGTTGAGTGATGAAGCGATCGCATCTTAATTGCTACTAATATTATGATTTTTTCTCAACCAGAAATCCATTGATGTAAGTTCTTTTTGAATTGTCTATGCTGTTGATGTTCTTGTCTTTGGAAGAACCAGTACCCTCAACGGTTTTTTTTACCTTATTTATGCCTTTTCTAAAAGTTCTTACAGAAATTTCAGAATCAGCACTGCAAGACTGACAATAACCTCCCGATATAGCCTCCATTTGTACTGGATTTATTTCATCCATAAATAACTGTACATCAGTAATATGGAAATTGGAATCTATTATTTTAGCCATTGTTTTAGGTTTCTATATTTAATGGCACAAACACATCTCAATGCTGGATTTCTTTGACTCTGAAAATTTTATAAATTCTACATCCAGTAGTTGGCATTTTCATGAATCATACGTAGAGACGTTACATGTTACGTCTCTATTTTACCAGCATTAAAAAATAAGATGTCTTTGCTCTGGGTGAGTAAGTTAGTAGTGTTTCTCATTCAGATTGCAAAATGCTTGCACCTGGAATGTTGGCAATAAGCATTTGACGTTCTCCAAGATTTTCCGTACCTTCTTCTGGACGGTTCAAATCATCAGTAAGAGAATTTTGATCTGCCTGTCCGTTCACTTCCTCTGTTTCGATGGGAGCCGCCTCGTGTTCAAGATTAAGAGAGCGAGGAGGTTCTTTAGCGTGAGATAAATCAATAGGTGGATTTGGTTGTTCAGAAGTCATGAGTTGTTAAATAATATATTCTTCTCTAGTGTTGAATTTATTGTGAATGCAAACATCTTTCTTGAGAAAGAAACCCACGGATGCTATGGGAGTAACGTAAAGACTATGACATTAATATTAGCTCTCGATTTTGGTGGAACTAAACTAGCAGCAGCGATAGTAAATGTCGGTTCTAGAGAGTGGTTAGGTTATGAACGCCGTTTATCGCCAGCAAAGGCAGATGCTAGTACTGATTTGGAAATTATGCGATCGCTCATTTACTCTTTGCTGCAAGGAACAAAACCAGCTGCTATTGGTGTCAGCTTTGGAGGGCCAGTAGATGCTACCACAGGAACGGTACGACTATCTCATCATGTTGCCGGATGGGAAAATATTCCTCTCAAACACTTATTGGAGGATGAATTTGGTGTCTCGGTTGGTGTAGATAACGATGCTAATGTAGCTGCTTTGGGGGAACATCGCTTTGGTGCGGGACAAGGATACGATAGTCTGTTTTACATTACAGTCAGCACAGGTGTAGGTGGTGGTTGGATACTCAACGGTAAACCTTGGCGAGGTGCAGGTGGGATGGCTGGTGAGATTGGACATATAGTTGTAGATCCTGCTGGGCCAGTATGTTTGTGTGGTAAGCGGGGATGTGTGGAACGGTTGGCGTCAGGGCCTTATATGGCACAAAATGCTAGGGAAATTTTGGAAAACGTAGACGCGCTAGCGGCTTCCCGGAGGGTACCGCCAAGGCACAAAGAACGCCAAGGAGGAGAAATTTTGAGGGGTTTGGTGGGGGATGATTTAACGTTGCTGACGGGACAGTTGGTGAGTGAGGCGGCGGCGGCTGGGGATGATTTGGCTAAAGAAGTTTTGCACAAGGCTGCTTGGGCGCTGGGTGTGGGTATTGGTAATCTGGCAAACCTCATGAATCCGCAGCGCTTTGTATTGGGAGGTGGTGTAACCAAGGCGGGAGAGGATTTTTGGCAAGTGTTACAACAAGTGGCGCGGGAGACAGCTTTGCCAGAAGTTGATTTTGAAATTGTCCCGGCGGTTCTGGGTGATGATGCGCCATTATGGGGGGCGGTGGCGCTTACTTCGATATGAACAAGATGTTATTTAAACCATTTTGTGAGATGACATATTTCGGATGTGAAAGCTTAAGCGATCGCCTTTTCGATCATGACATGATCACCTCACTCTTACTACATCAAAATCATTGTAAAAATAGCATGATATTAACAGTCATTATGAAAATAAAACTTCACATTAAATTTGAGTTATATTTTAACAATTAATAAATGACAGCGATAGTTATATGATCTGCTGCCTAAATCCCGACTGTACAAATCCCCTAAATCCTGATGAAGCAAACTTCTGCCTCAACTGCGGGATAAAATTGGTATCGTTATTACGAAATCGTTACCGGATTATTAAACTGCTTGGACGAGGGGGGTTTGCTCGCACATACATTGCAGAGGATATAGATAAGCTTAATGAAGAATGCGTTGTCAAGCAGCTAGTACGAGATCAATTTTATGGCGGTCGCGGCAGTGAAGCACAAAAAAAAGCGACTGAGTTGTTTGAGCGAGAAGCAAAACGTCTGCAAGAGTTAGGGAAACATAACCAAATTCCCACGCTGTATGCTTACTTTAAGGAAGGTGACTACCTATATTTAGTACAGGAGTTTATCGAAGGGCAAAATTTGTTGCAGGAATTAAACCAGCAGGGAATATTTGATGAACTAAAAATTCGAGAACTCTTAAGTGGTTTGTTACCTGTTTTAGAAGTAATACATCAGCAGCAAGTGATTCACCGAGATATTAAGCCTGAAAATATCATTCGTCGTCAAAGTGATGGCAAATTAGTGCTAATTGATTTTGGTGTTTCAAAGCAAAAAACGGAAACAGTAAACTCTACACCAGGAACAATCATTGGATCGTTGGGGTATGCACCAATTGAGCAAATTCAGCTAGGTGAAGCTTATCCTGCTAGCGATATTTACAGTTTAGGAATAACTTGCTTTTATCTGCTGACTAATATTTCTCCTTCACAAATATGGCTGAAACAAGGCTA
Organism: Komarekiella atlantica HA4396-MV6; assembly: GCA_019359395.1. Classification (GTDB taxonomy): domain Bacteria; phylum Cyanobacteriota; class Cyanobacteriia; order Cyanobacteriales; family Nostocaceae; genus Komarekiella; species Komarekiella atlantica. The sequence goes on along the minus strand of JAHHHK010000017.1, from coordinate 164,478 downwards.
TAGTTGGGCTTCTGATTGGCGACAATATTTAACGCAGCCATTAAGTCAGGAATTAGGGCTAATTATTGATAAATTGCTACAAGAAAACCATGAACAGCGTTATCAGTCAGTAAAGGCAATATTACAAGATTTAAATTCTCTACCAGCACCACAGTTTATAATACCTCACACAGTCATCTTGCCTCGGAACCCGCCACACTCAGAAGTTACAGAACAACCAACTAAATATATACCGCAATTCTCTATTTGGGAATTCTTACCAGGGTCAGTAATCGCAAGTTCAGGTAGTTCATTTTTAGCGATCGCGATTCTAAGTTTTGTAGGAACTATCTGGATTAGCTCTGGATTATGGCTACTAATTTTAGGTTGCTTAATATTTTCTCAATCTCGTTCGCTTTTTGAAAAAGTTTATTTATTTATTATTGCTATAATTACAAATATATTTATTATATTTATATTCAAAAGTTTTAAAATAATTAATCCGATTCAATCAGGTATAAATGGTCTAATAGTTGTAGTATTACTAGTTGTTCTAGCTGGATTGTTGGCATTTATGATTATGGGTATTTCTCAAATAATAAACAACTTTATCTATCAAAACTTTTGATTTTTTCTAGCGTTTACTAATCTATTTAGGTACAAATTTATCTGTGTTTATCTGTGTCCATCTGTCTTAAAAAGTTTTGCGCCGGGAAACCCGGAGCTTCGCTTACTTTTCGCTGTGGTTAATTACTTCTTTGTGTACCTTACTCAAGCGAGAACCGCTATAAATAAATTTAATAAAATTATTTTATCAATTCAGGTAATTACTTATGACCAATAAGAAAGAAAATATTCGGCTGCTAATTTCTTTAGGACTGGCGGGAGTCATGGTTGCGGGTATTTTATGGTTAATAGGTAAATTTTCTTCTAACCTCACACCCTCATCAAATTCAATGCCGATCTCATCTTCAGAGCCAAGTCTATCTCTTCCTGAATGGATGAGTTTGGGTGGAAAAATTTTGGTGACAGCGGATAAAACTGCTGATAAAGAAACCGGAGTAAAAGCTTTTGCAGCTAATGATTTCGCCACGGCTGTCACGAAATTTCAATCATCCCTACAAACAAATCGTAATGACCCAGAGGCATTAATTTATTTAAATAATGCCAAAATTGGTAAATCGCCAGCGCTAAAAGTTGCCGTAATTGCACCGATTGGTCGTACTTTGAATGAAGCGAAAGAGCTTTTACGCGGAGTGGCACAAGCTCAAGATGAAGTTAATAATAACGGTGGAATTAATGGTGTACCGTTACAGCTTCAGATTGCCAATGTTGATAATATTGAAAAACTCCAAGAGTTAGATAATGAATTTGTTAAAGACTCTAGCCTTGTGGCAGTAATAGGGTTTAGTCGCAACGAAAAGATTTATAACGAACGTGGTTTGGTTAGGATTTCTCTTACAAGTCCAATGACGCAACTTGGAGAAAATCAAACACAGCCTGGACAAGCAAGATACGTATTTTATGCTAGTCCAAATCGTGACAATTTCACTCAAGCTCTTGCTGAATATATTGTCAAAAAAGAACGGCGAACAAATGTTGCAATTTGTCAAGCTTCGATACAACAAGAAAGAAGTCAGGAAATTAAAAAACAATACACTAATTTGATTACTAAAGCAGGGGGAAAAGTCGCTGATATAGAGTGTAATTTAAGCGCCCCAAATTTTAGAGCCAGCGATTTTGTGACTAAAGCGATCGCAGATGGTGCAGAAGCTTTACTATTAATGCCTAGACCAGACAAAATTGACTCCGCTCTTGATGTAGCACGAGAGAGTCAAGGCAAACTAGCACTTTTTGGTTCTCAACTAATGTACGGTGAAAAAGTTTTAAAGTTTGGGCAAGGAGATGTTAAAGGAATGGTGTTACCCGTATCTTGGCATCATGATGCTAATAGTAATGCCAGAGGAGGTAATTCTTTTGCTAATAAAGCAGCTAAACTTTGGGGTGGACAAGTGAGTCCACGAACTGCGACGGCTTATGATGCGCTTCAAGTAATTATCGCTGGCTTAGAAGAAGGGAGTACCCGCCAGAGTTTGCAAAAGGTGCTGTCTAATCCTAATTTTTCAGCTACGGGAGCAACAGGAAAGATTCAGTTTTCGCCATCAGGCGATCGCCAAGGTGGAGTCTTTTTAGTCAAAGTTGAGCCTTGTGAGTCAAGTAAGTCTTGTTCTTCTAGTACTGGCTACGATTTTGTATTGGTGCAGTGAATCTCAGACTCTTTATAAGTATGAGTTAAGAATATGGTGAGAGTCGTTAGTAGTCTAATCTCCATGCTAAGTCAAAACCAAATTATCCCGGTGAATTACGGTTTCTGCACCGACATAGCCCAAAATTGTGGGAATTTCCCGTGAATGACGCCCGCTGATTTTTTGCAGTTCATCGCTACTGTAATTTACAAGTCCTCTGGCAATTTCTTGACCGTTAGGATCACACAATTGCACGGCATCTTGTGTATCAAACTCTCCTTCTACTGCCTTAATTCCAGCTGGCAATAAAGATTTTCCCGCTAGAGAAATTGCCGCGATCGCACCCGCATCTAAATACAATTTACCAGTGGGTACAAGACCATAAGCTATCCAGCGTTTACGGGCAGAAGTTGGTTCAGGCTGCGGTTCAAAGTGTGTACCAAGGGGTTCCCCATTTAAAATTTTTTCGATATTTCGAGGAAATCGCCCTTCAGTAATCACGGTACGCACTCCCGCGGCAACGGCAATCCTAGCAGCAGAAATTTTTGTCATCATACCACCAGTACCCCATTGAGAGCCTTGGGAGCCTGTTTGTATCTGCAATTCTGCCAGCTCCTTCATACTACTAACTAAAGCGATCGGCTGGGCATCGGGTACGGAACGCGGATCGGCAGAATATAACCTGTCTACATCAGTGAGTAAAAATAGCCAATCTGCTTCTACGATGCTGGCAACTAATGCCGAAAGGGTGTCATTATCGCCAAATTTCAGTTCCTCGACTGCTACGGTGTCATTTTCATTGACTATGGGAATCACTCCTAATCCCAGCAGTTCTCGAAAGGTGTTGTAGGCGTTGAGATAGCGGCTACGCTGTACTAAGTCGCTGCGTGTTAGCAATACTTGGGCAATTGGCTGTTGTAGGGTCGTAAATAAATCGTCATACACGCGGATTAACCTGCCTTGCCCAACTGCTGCTACTGCCTGTTTTAGGGCGATCGCTTTGGGGCGTTCAGTTAAGCCTAACCGCGCACAACCCACGCCCACAGCGCCAGAGGAAACCAAAATCACCTGATGACCTTGGCGTCTCAAATAGCAGAGTGTTTCTGCTAAAGTTGCGATCGTGGAAAGTGCTAATTGTCCGGTTTCTGGTTGAGTCAGGCTAGAAGTGCCGATTTTGACAACAATCGTTTTGGTCATTGGTCATTGGTTATTGGTCACTGGTCATTGGTCATTAACTAGTTTTTACAACCAACAACTGATACCATTTAACTTTAAAAATGATACAGATCCGTTGGTAGGGGCAGTGCCGTGCCCATACGTGTCAAGTTAACGTGAAATCCATATCCCGCCTTGAACTCAAGTTCCTTGCTCATAGCAAAAGTCATCTGAAGATGACTAAATATTCCCAAAATCCTCAGTCTACTTTAGTAGACTTTTGCTATTAGCCAGAGAATTCATTCTCTGGCGGGTGAGGAGGCCAACACTAAAGCTATTTTTAGCTGAAGTTGACACCAATGGGCAATGCCGTGCCCCTACGATAAATCTATATGTATCAACATTTTCGTGAATTGGTATGACAAAGTACAAAGCGCAAAGTCTATAGCAAGATCCCGCAGGGTGCGCGGCTTCCGCTCAGACACCAGTGACGCTCCTGCGTCGCTAACGCACAAGTCTCTTAACCCGCTTAAAGAATGGCTCAACTTTGTGATACCAGCCACACGTGCGCCTCTGCCGCCCTTGTGGACTGGCGTTCGCCTTACACTTTGGGCATCCTACGGCAGGCGTGCCGGAGGCATCACCCCGAAGGGGTAAGAGAAGACAAATAACTAATGATAAAGGACTAAAGAAATTGTAAAGCGCCAGTCCCTCTATAAGTGAAGGCTGACGCTCTACGGGTTTATATTTATTTGGTATCAGTTAGGGTCTTTTTTGGCTGACCCCATGTTATTAATACTTATGATCCCCGATTTTTTGACTCTAGTGAGATTCCTTAATTATTTCTTTAGATTTACTTTCCTGACGATTTGTCAAGGTTTGCGAATCTTTGTTTTTTTGGGGGCAATAGAGGCTCCTAAAATTTCTGATATCCAGACTTCAAAGTTGCGTATTGGATGAGAGCGAAGGGCGGTATCTGAATGAACAATTGGTTCGACTAAAATGGTAAACATTCCTAGGCGATTACCTGCGATGACATCAGTAAATAAGCGATCGCCTACCATCCCTACTTGATGCACTGGTAGATTCATGGATTTAAGTGCAGCTCTAATTTTGCGTCGAGAGGGTTTGGCTGCACCCAAGTAGTAAGGTAGATTGAGAGAGCGGGCAATTCTACCAATTCGCGCTTCACTCAGGTTATTGCTCACCAAGCACAGTGAAGCACAGGCGCGGATTTGCTCCACCCAACTTTGTAGTTCTGCTGACGCTACCCCTACTCTCATTGGCACTAAAGTTTCATCCACATCTAACACCAGCCCTTTCAATCCATATCGTTGGATAATATCTGGCGTCAGGTTCAATATCGAACCTTCTAATATCAAGTCAGGCTGTAAGAGATTGTTCCAGGTCATAGTCAACAGTCAAGCTTAAAATGCAAATAAGATTGCTATCTTCAGAAGAACACATTCTGAGTACTTTTGATGGTACTATTTAACTTTTATTTCAATACTATGCTAGTACCAATGAGTTTGTAGGGTGGGCATTACAATGCTCACCCTACTGTGGTCTATTCATATATAATTAGAAATTCCCAATTAAAAATCTAAAAATACTACATTTTAATTTTTAATTTTGAGAGAAGTCAAAGCGGCGGCTACCCTACGGGTTCTCCATTCGCGGAGCGTCCCGTAGAGTAGAAGTACCACCGTTGGCGCAACCCGCCAAGAGCGAAAAATCAGAGTGGCAATTCCCGGCGATATCTCCGCCAAAGCCTGCCGTAGAATGCTAGTTCGCCTCCGATCTTTTTTAGGAGAAGGGCTGTAGAGCGAACTAAACTTTTCAACACAGGCGTCTGAACTTCGGGGATTTATAATCTTATTCGACTTCATTAAAAAGATGTTCTTCTAACAGTGGTTGCACTTGGCGAAACTCTTCTGGAGAAAGTAATTCGGGTTGACCTGTTTTTGATATCCGTGCAAAAAACAGTAGTGGGTCAAGTGGGGTATAAATTGCATACTCTTGGTCTTCATAATAGAAGCTAGAGAGTAGCTGTAATTGCTCAGGCTCTAAATCTGCCTCTTCGTCTTCGATTTCTAAAGTAAAGAGTTCTGATTCTTCAACCGGAGGTAAATCACCTGCAACCGTTAGAGCGTAGGCTGTGTTCTTAAGTATCAGGTTTTGCTCAGATAGTACAGCTTGGGCTGTATCAAAAATTTGCTCAATGATGGCATCATCTTCTACTAGCAGGGCTTCTTCTTCCTCTTCCTCACCTTGCCATGCAAAAATTTCTACAGGTGAGTCTACAGGAAGAAGTAAAACGTATTCTTGCCCATCCACTTCAAGGGAATGCTCAATATAACATTCGAGCGATCGCCCTCTTTCATCAGTTAAAGTGATTGAACCCGCATGAGCGTGGTCATTTTCTTCGGGAAATTGAGAGGAAAACATAGCCGAAATGTGAAACTCTAATAAATACCAGCAATCGTCAAAATTACTTAACTATTGAATGACTAGATGATGTCAACCAAATAGTTTGAGATCTAAATAAAACTGCTGGGTAATCGTTTTCAGAATATCATGTTAAAAGGTATCAATACTCAACACCTACCACTGAGCTGCGGGAACTGACTCGCTTGGCATCCAACCATTGTTGCAAAATCAAAGAAGCTGCCTTCCGGTCAATCAAGCCTTTATGGCGTGATGGGGAGCGGTTTTCAGCTATTAGCATTTGCTCTGCTTGATATGAAGTTAATCGCTCATCTACATATTCCACAGGCAATTTGAGAGCCTTAGCAAGCCTAGTAGCAAACTTCTGGACGTGACGCGCCTGAAATCCCAATGAGCCATCCATTGAATAAGGTAAGCCGATAACCAGGACTTGCACCTCACGTTCATTGATTATTTGTCGCATTTGCTCGACATCGCGTTCAAAGGATGTACGCTCAATAGTGGTGATGCCTGTGGCAATTAAACCCGTGCGATCGCACCCTGCTACGCCAACACGTTTGCTACCAACATCTAATCCCAAGGCTGAAATAAAAGGTTTTGGTTGCTCTTGGGGGATCACACTAATTCTCCTGCTGTGCATCTGTTGATTCCGGCTGGCCAGATGCTTCTATGCTACTGTTGTTACCCGAAAAGTTAAGAGGTTCTGACTTGGTTGGCACTGATCTATCTGATGATGGCGATTTTCCCGGTTGTACCCATGACATACCCCCTGGTATTGGTTTGCGTGCAGGTTGCAGACCTTGTAGCATCTCGCTCCACTGAATTCCTTCTAAGGAGACAAATTTAGACTCCCTTAACTTGTGCCAGACTGAGCGAGACATAATTAGTGTGTGTTCTATGCGTTTTGCTCCAATTTGCTCCAGATATTCTTCTCGCTCTGGCTGATAGTCTGAGGAAGCGAGTTGCAAGCCTTGTTGAGGAAAATCTTGAGCAATACGAGCTAGTTGAGATAACAATTCTGGATATAGCCAGGTATAAGCAGGATGAACTGTCAGTGTTGCTGCATGTGGGGCCTCACCCTTGCGGTCAAGTTGTACCTGAAAATGACCGATCGCTGCTTTGCGTTGGGGTTCAAACACGTAGCCACTCACTACTTCTGTTTTGGTCAGCCATTGCTTGACTGCATCAGTTAAAACGCCGAACAAACTAGTTTTAAAATCGCGGGTGTTGCGATCAAAGACCTGACGTACCAGAGGCGGCATTGATGCTGTATCTAGCTGATATAGTAACTGGGCGTCAGCATTACTTACTGGCAAGAGGTTAGGTAAGTCTGGCTCTCCTTTTGCCAATTCAGCCAGCAATTCTGGTTCAATTTCCCAGTATGTCATTTCTGCTAGGCGCTGAAAGCCATTTTGTCGGTACAGTGCCAGCGCCTCCATATCATTGACGTTAACTTCCAGTAGCCAAGTGCGAGCTTCCAAAATCGATTCAAAACAATGGCGTAAAAGTTGCGAACCGATTCCTTGTTTATCAGCACCACGCTCTAGCATCACTCGATCAATCCGCCAAGTACTGCGTGTCCGGTTAAACGGTGACACTTGAATCATCCCTAAAAGCATCCGCCCTTGTTCTGCTATATAGGCACAGAAGCGATACTGAAGCGGGTTAGGAAACCAACTCAAGAACTTGAGTAGTCCATACCAGCGGCGTAACTGTTGCATCTGGCTGATGACAAAACGAGCTCCCTGGGGAGTGAGGGCTGCGAATGACTCTTGATTTAGGCGCTCAATTCCGTCCAGATCCCGGTATTGGACTGGTCGAATGATCACGCTGAGATTTCGAGGAAGTAATGAAGTCATTTTGATTCGAGCCGCCATTTAGCCTTAACTAACTGCTCTTTTAAGGTACTGCTGCCATAATATTAACGGCTTTATGCTCTTTGCTATTGTTCCAAAAGAGTGATTTTCGTAACTAAATACTTAAAAAAGCAGACTTTGCGGGAACACCATTGGCGTTAACCCAACAATATCTGCTTTTATTTTATTTGAATTTTGGTTAAAAATTGTTATAGATTATGGAACTTGCCGAGAAACTAGCTTTTCAAAATTGGCTTGGGTTTGATGGAGTAATTGCTGGCGACTATCTTCAAGTGTCTGCTTTAGGGTTGGAACCAGATTGCGAGCGTGCAGAGTCATGTGAAGTTGCAGGTGGGCGACGTATTCACTGATATCTTCGTTTGGTGCAACTGTGCCCGTTAAGAAATTTGATTCCATTGCCACTGTGTACTCCTTTGTAAATCCTGTGCCGTGTCTTGACATCACTACTACTTATCACGTTGTTTAGTCTCTCTTCTTAATTTGCAATGAAGTTTAACGGTTGTTCGCAATCAAAAAGCAAGGGAGCAGGGGGCAGGGGGCAGGGGAAGAAAAATTAGACTCTATTAATTACTTGGGGCGATCGCCGAACTCGGAGTTATAACCCTCTTCACCATGTTCATTGATATCCAGACCTTGGTATTCGGCTTCTTCTTTGACTCGCAGACCGATTGTGGCATCGATAATCTTTAGAATGATCCACGTGCCAATTCCGGCGATCGCATAAGCAATAGCGATCGCGAATAGTTCAATTACCAATTCACCGAAATTACCACGCAGCACGCCATCTTTACCTGCTGCATTGACTTGAGTAGTGGCAAAAATTGCGGTCAAAATTGCACCCACGGTACCACCAACACCATGCACAGGATAGGTATCTAAAGCATCATCAATTTGCAGTTTGTGTTTGAAACTCACAGCGTAGAAGCAAACAAAGGCGGTGATGAAACCAACTAAAATCGCTGATAGCGGTGTGACAAATCCAGCAGATGGAGTAATACCCACTAAGCCAGCAACGGCTCCTGTAGCGGCTCCCACTGCGGTTGGTTTACCTCGCAAAACCCCCTCTAAAATCAGCCACATTAGAGCTGCCGCCGCTGCTGCTGTGTTGGTAGCAACAAATGCTGTTGTGGCTACATTTGTGACTAAATTACCCGAAATTCCACTAGCAATAGACAAGGCACTCCCAGCATTGAAGCCGAACCAGCCAAACCACAGCAAAGCAGCACCTAGCAGAATGAAAGGAACGTTGTGCGGAGGGCTAAGGCGGTCAGGAAAGGTTTTTCGAGGCCCAAGGACGATCGCCGCAACGAGGGCAGAAACGCCAGAACTAATGTGAACTACTGTGCCACCTGCAAAGTCAAGAGCGCCTAAACCACCATACAAACCCAAAAATCCACCTTTAGCCCATACCATGTGGGCTAGGGGGGCATAAATAAAGGTTGACCATAATAGCACAAATAGTGCATAGGCGCGGAAACTCATCCGTTCTGCGATCGCCCCGGAAATTAAGGCTGGGGTAATGATTGCAAACATGGCTTGATAGATCATGAATGCTTGGTGAGGAATTGTCGCGGCGTAAGAAACGACTTCCACCGGGTTTGATCCTTTGAGATAATCGGTTGTCTCTAGCCCAACGCCATTCAAACCAATCCACTGTAATCCACCAATAAACGGCAACCCTGGCGCGAAAGCAAGACTATAACCCCACAAAACCCAGGTAACGCCAACGATCGCCATCAACACAAAGCTCATCATCAACGTGTTTAAAACGTTGCGCGATCGGACAAATCCACCATAAAAGAATGCTAATCCTGGTGTCATTAACAGAACGAGTGCTGATGAAATCAGCATAAATGCTGTATCTCCAGTATCAGCAGCAGGCGGAGTAGCTGGTGTTTGGGCAAACGCATTGCCTATCAGCGGTACTCCCCAAATTAGGAGGGCGATCGCCCCAATTGTGACAACTTTCTTCAACACTTATTTTTGTCTCTAAAGACCAATAATTTTTGTATTAGCTAAATACATTTCAGTACTATTTGATACTCTATTTTGTCATGTAAGTTACTCTGCTTTAGTCTTTTTGAAAGGTTAATAAAAATATAATCTCAATCAGAGATATTAAATTTTAAATAAGTATATATAGATGCAACAATTGCATCTTTCTTTTTCAAGAATAGCATTTTGCTCTAGCGAGCTAAAATTTTAAGTTTTTAGTTAATTTTCACTACAAATAAAGATAAAAATTACTAGTTAGTGCTTTAGCGCAAACTACAGGCTACAAAGCATTTTCTATTGAAATTTTCACTTAGCTTCTGGGTGAAAACATGATAACTAATACACTTACTAAAGCTAAACAAGTTCCAATTAGGTCGTAATGATCTGGAGTCACTCCATCTACCTTCCAACTCCAAAACATCGCCATTGCAATAAACACGCCTCCGTAAGCAGCATATACTCTGCCAAAATTTGCTGTTTGGAGAGTAGCGATTACTCCATAGAGAGTTAAAGCAATTCCACCTAATATCCCCCACCAGAAAGACTTACCTTCCTTCAACCACAACCAGATCAGGTATCCGCCTCCAATTTCAAATAAACCAGCCCACATAAAATAAAGCAGCGACTTAATCATTTGAGTAATTTATGAACATAGATAAAGTCGAATCAGTGAAATTACGCTAACGCTTTTAACTAAACTATTGCCATTAATTGAGTAAGTTTTACCTCTAACAACAACTTCAGCCATAGATAAGGCTTAAGGATGAAAGCATTATTACCTGATAACGAAGCACAGAGAATTGAGGCACTTTTGCAGTATAAAATTCTTGACACTCCATCTGAAGAAGCCTTTGACGACCTCACTCGTTTAGCCTCGTATATTTGTGGAACTCCTATTGCCTTAATTAGCTTAATTGATACAAACCGCCAGTGGTTCAAGTCCAAAGTCGGCTTGGAGGCGCTAGAAACACCCAGAGATCAAGCATTCTGCGCCCATGCTATTTTACAGCCAGAGATTTTTGTTGTGCCTGATGCAAGAGCTGACGACCGATTCGCCACAAACCCGCTAGTCACTTCTGACCCCAATGTCCGGTTTTATGCTGGTGTCCCTTTAACTAACCTTGAAGGACACGCCTTGGGAACGCTTTGTGTGATTGACCATGTACCAAGGGAACTTACTCCAGAACAGTTTGATGCATTACGAACTCTAGGCCGCCAAGTAATTAAGCAACTGGAACTACGGCGCAATTTAGCGAATTTAGTACTTATAACCAATGAACGCAAACAATCACAGAAGATACGCAAGCAATTCTTCAAAAGAGTTGCGGGAGGTTTTGGGTTAGCGTCAGCAATTTTAATTTTAATTGGTGTGGTTTCTTATCAGAACACAAAAGTATTGATCGATACTAATACTCATGTAAAAAAAACTCAAGATAAAATTAACAGCCTGGAAGAATTACTGTCCCAAATAAAGGATGCTGAAACTGGACAACGCGGTTACATTCTGACTGGACAAGAACGTTATCTAGAACCATATCAAGCTGCACTGGCAAATATCGCTCAAAAAATTGCAGAACTCAAAAGTTTAACAGCAAAACAACCCGACCAACAAAAACAGATCAGATTTATTGAACCCCTGATAGCAGCAAAATTTTCCGAACTCAAGCAGACTATCGACTTACGTCAAAACCAGGGATTTGAAGCAGCGTTGCGGGTACTACTGACAAATCAGGGACAAAACCTGATGGATGATATTCGTAAAACCATCTATGAGATGGAGAATGAGGAAAAAAAGTTGCTCCAGCAGCAGTCACAAGCTGCAAAGGTTGGTGCGAATAATACAATTGTGACACTTGCGATCGCCATCTGCTTAAGTTTTATTGTTCTTGCTGTAGTCTACTACCTGATTTATCGTGAGGTCACTGAGCGAAAGTTAACAGAAGAGACTTTGAACAAAGAGCGCAATTTTATTTCCGCCGTTATTGATACTATTAGCGCTTTAGTAATAGTTCTCGACTCGCAAGGACAAATCGTTCGCTTCAATCAAGCTTGTGAGCAAACAACGGGTTACTCTTTCGATGAGGTGAGGGGTAGATATTTCTGGAACCTATTTCTAATTCCTGAAGAAGTAGAGCCGGTCAAAGCAGTTTTTCAGCAGCTACAAGGTAGTGAATTTGCAAACGAATATGAAAACTATTGGGTAACAAAGGATGGTACTCGACGACTAATTGCATGGTCAAACACCGTCTTACAAGATTATGAAGGTGAAGTTGAATACATTATCGGCACTGGGATTGACATTACTGATCGCAAGCGAGTTGAACAGCATTTGACTGTACAATATGCTACAACCCGTGTCTTAGCAGAGTCTACCACGATTAACAAAGCTACTCCCCAAATCCTTAAAGGCATCTGCGAAAGTTTGGGATGGGATTTGAGCGAAATTTGGATGGTGGATCAGCAAGCAAATGTGTTGCGTTTTCTCGACATCTGGCATAAACCATCCCTTGAGGTGCAAGAGTTTGAAGCACTGACTCGCCAAGCCACGTTTGCCCCAGAAATTGGACTACCTGGTCGCGTTTGGGCTAGTTCTCAACCGATCTGGATTGTTGATGTCGTTAAAGATTTTAACTTCCCTCGTGCCAAAATTGCCGCTCAAATCGGACTACACGGAGCCTTTGGTTTTCCGATCCAGAGTGGTAACAAAATTCTGGGTGTAATTACCTGCTTTAGCAATGAGATCCAGCAACCTGACCCAGATTTGATCAAAATGATCAATTCTATTGGTGAGCAAGTAGGACAGTTTATCCAGCGTAAACAGGCTGAGGAAGAAATTCAACGCCAAAACTTGCGATCGCAATTATTTACAGAAATCACCCTCAAGATTCGTCAGTCGTTACAAATCGAAGAAATTCTGCAAATTACTGTCAAGGAGGTGCAAAAGATTCTCCAGACTGACCGAGTATTAATTTATCAACTTTTACCAGACGGATCTCAAACCAACATTATAGAAGCAGTAGTTTCTGGCTGGACTGCAATCAAAGGGCAAAACATCACCGACCCCTATTTGCGAACGGAATACCTACAACAGTACTACTTACAACAGTATCGGCAAGGAAAGATTCAGGCGATCGCTGATTTAGATTTGGTAGAAGTTCAACAAAGCCACATCGAATTACTGCAACAGTTTGGGGTTAAAGCCAACTTGGTTGTACCAATTCTTGTTAAAGAAGAACTTTGCGGTTTGTTGATTGTCCATCAGTGCGCCACCTCCCGTCACTGGTCTAGTTTTGAAACTCATCTTTTACGACAAATAGCTGATCAAGTAGGTATTGCTTTAGCTCAGGCTCAATTACTAGAAGCAGAAACTCGTCAACGACAAGAACTCGAAATTGCTCGCCATCAAGCCGAATTAGCTTCTGAGTCTAAAAGTGCCTTTTTGGCTAACATGAGTCATGAAATTCGTACACCGATGAATGCTGTGTTAGGGATGACTGGCTTAGTATTAGAAACTCCTTTGAACCCAGAGCAGCGAGATTTTATTGAAACAATTCGCATTAGTGGAGACGCTCTTTTAAGCCTAATCAACGAGATTTTAGATCTGTCCAAACTTGAAGCGGGAGAGATGGCTCTAGAAACTCTAGATTTTGACTTATCTACCTGTGTTGAAGAGGTGTTGGAATTATTAGCGCCTCAAGCTCATCATAAAGGATTGGAAATTGCGGCGTTAATTCATCGCAACGTCTTCACCGACCTCCAAGGTGATGCTAGTCGGCTGCGGCAAATTTTGATGAACTTGCTCAGCAACGCTATTAAGTTTACCAGTACCGGAGAGGTAGTATTACGAGCCGAATTGCGATCGCAAACTTCTACCACAGTTACTATTCACTTTGCTGTAACTGATACTGGTCTTGGCATTAGTCCTGAAGACCAACGCAGACTCTTTACGCCATTTACGCAAGTAGATGCTTCCACCACTCGTAAGTTTGGTGGCACAGGTTTAGGATTAGCCATCTGTAAACAATTAGTCAGCTTGATGGGAGGGATAATAGGAGTGGAAAGTCAGATTGGACAAGGATCTAAGTTTTGGTTTGAGGTGACTTTCATCAAGCAACTTCAGCCTGTTTCCCCAATCCAAGATCGCGGACTTCTAGACAATAAGCGTTTATTAGTAGTGGATGACAACGCTACCAATCGCAAGATTATCTATCATCAAGCTACCCGTTGGGGGATGCAGGTGGATAAAGTCGATAGTGCTGCTGCTGCTCTGAGGGCAATTCAGGAAGCAGTTGAGCAGAACATACCCTATGATGTTGCCTTGGTTGATATGCAAATGCCCGAAACAAATGGCCTGACTTTAGGAGAGCAAATTAAAGCAAATTCTGCGATCGCACAGTTACCTCTAATTATGCTCACCTCTACTAATCAACGGGATGAAGTGCAAAAGGCGTTAAACATCGGATTTGCGGCTTATTTGGTCAAACCTGTTAAGCCATCTCGGCTGCTCGATACTATTATGACTATCTTAGGAACTCAATGTGAATTAGAAGAGGAGTCAGGAGACAGCAAACAGGAGGTAGGAGTAGAGACGCGATTAATCACTTCTGTACAAGGGTTAGGAGATAGGAAGCAGGCAGAAGTAAATAATTTAGAAAACAAGTGCAATTATGCCTCTTCTGACTCTTTCCCTCTGCTTTTAAAGCCTAAAATCAGAATTTTGCTGGCTGAGGATAATTTAGTAAATCAGAAAGTAGCCTTGAAGCAACTCCAGAGTCTAGGCTACAAAGCTGATGTCGCCGCCAATGGAAAGGAAGTTTTGCAACTATTGGAAAAAATTCCTTACGATTTAATTCTGATGGATTGCCAAATGCCAATTCTTGACGGTTTGGAAACCACAAGAGAAATTCATCGTTGGCAAGAGAGCGACTTTGCTAACCATCACCGTCCTGTGGTCATTGCTATGACAGCTAATGCCATGACAGAAGACAAAAAAATGTGTCTAGATGCAGGAATGGAAGATTATCTGAGCAAGCCAGTGTTGAAAGAAAAATTAGCAGCCGTGCTAGAGCATTGGGTAAGCGTAATACTGAGTGTACAAGAATCAAGTGCTACCAAAAATGATAGTTCCCTCAGCCTACCAATTGATTGGGAACACTTGCATCAACTCTCAGAAAACAATGCAGAATTTGAGTTTGAGTTACTGCAAATATTTATTGAAGATATCCAACCCCGTTTAGAGATAATTAAAATTGCGATCGCAACTAATGACTTTGAGCAAATTGCCCAACAAGCCCACCATCTTAAAGGCGCTAGTGCTAATATCGGCGCTACAACCATGCATCTAGCCGCCGATAAATTAGAACAACTAGCTTGCCACCAAGAACGTAGAGGTACTACTAACTTAATCTCCGAGTTAGAAGAGTTTCTTAACTGCATTCAGGCTTTTCTAACTTCCTCCAACCAATGCTTGGAGATATAGCCGTAGTCACATAGCTTAGGACAAGCAATGAAGCAACTTACTATTATCTCACTGCACTTTACCTGATTTTCACGGGATGCGGAAATTAAAAGTCTAGTGTTGTGTTGCGATCGCCACAGAAGGTACTTTGGTTTGTTGCGGTATCAAATAGACAGGCAAAAGCTTGTATTTTCCCCTAGCAATTGGTAAGATTCTGCATATCAAGCTTTAAATTTGAGCTTGTAAGAGGATAAAAGCCCTCTTACCCAGAATATCGGAGATTTCTTTCCTTTTATAGCGGCTTAATATAGATTATTTAGGCTTCCGCGAACTGAGGGCTGGTAGTGTCTTATAGGCTGGCGAACGCTGAGTAAGGATTGTCTGGATAAGCTTAGGGCTTTGCTAAAAGGCAGGGTAAAAGTTCTATCCATGATGCGGAATTGCTGAGTAAGAACACAAAACCAAAGGATGAGATAATGCGTCTGAGAAAGCTAGTCAGCTATGGGATTTTTGTGCTGATTGTCGTCATCGGGGTTGGTCTCACGACAATTGCTAGTGGTTATGACATTCCACCCACAAGTGGGCAGATTACGTTCGCCGAACAGACGAGCGATTTGATGCTCAATACGTTGTTCGCGGCGCTAACGCAAGAGTTCGACGAAACCACGGTGGATAACGTGGAGCAGGGTAAGCACTCCATCTCGCTGATATTTAACGATCAGAATAAAGATATGCGATTGGTCGGTACGGTTGGCCCACTCCGAGAAAGCGATCGCCCCCGCGACAACTTCGAGCGTCAAGCAAATACGCAGGCAATGGCAGGGCAGCCATACGTCTCAGTCCAGCGCGGGGATAATAAATGGTACTATCGGCGATCGATTCCCCTCAGCAACTTCAGAGCGGAGTGTGCGCTCTGCCACATCAATTACCCGGCCGGCCCTACATCGGACTGGGTGGGTGCGCTTATGCTCAGGGTGCCCATCAAGGATTAAGGGACTTCCAAAAAATCAAATAATTATTGTATAAGGTAGGAGTCAGTGCTGTCGTCGGCAGCACTGATTCATATTTTGATTCAGCAGCGCCAGAAGTTCTGTTCGCCGATTCGGCTTGAGACTTTCCCGTAGATTAGTTACCGTTGAGCAGACTTCTCTGTAGGTGATTCTAATTCCCACTTTCACTCAGCACCACCGATTATTAATTGGCAAATTGGCAACCCCTGGAAAATTAGCTGTGTTAGCTTTAGCAGAATACAAGGTGTATTTGCACTTTCAAGCTATTTGGACGGGCTTCAACCCGTCTTTATTTATCACCCTCCTCATTTCATACCCCGATACTCAATGTCTCCCCATATTTCTTGGTTAAAGGGGTGCATGTTTGAATTTACCTTTTACCCTTTCCCCAAATCACAAAGGGTGCAATATTGTTAAATGAAAGCTATGTCTAGTTTCAGCTTTCAGATATCGCTCTTGCAAGGGTTGCCATTGCTGCCATGACTGATAACGATTTTCGGTTAACAAAGTAGCAAGCGTAGGCATCTGAGTGTGAATTTCTGACTTGAAGATATCCGCGAGCCACTCAGTTAAAATTACACTATCTTGCATCGTACCCAAAATTTCTTGGATATTTTTTACCTCTGTAAGATAAGCTGCATATGACTCGCCATACAACTCAGTAAATAACTCCATTTGGTAACGTATGCGTTTAGCTTCTTTTCGCAGACTATGAAGACTTTCGCCTTGCTCTGTCAATTGTTTTTCTATCTTTTCTGGTTTCCAGTTAGTCTGAATTGTTACCTCAGATTCTACAAATTGAGTCCCAACTAACCAACCCGGATGTAGCAAAAAACTACTCACTTCCGGTAAAAGTAAATCTGGTAGTACTTGCTGAATGGCAATCGATGCTAAAGGTTGATAACTAGGTTTATCCAACCAATCATTCAATTCGTCTTTTAGAGATTTGTAAGGGTCATCCTTTAAAGTTTTTTGCACATTCGATAGTGCATCTTCACGTTGTTTAGCTAAAGCAGTGAAAGCTGTTTGCAAAGATGGTTGTTCTTTGCGCGGTAAGTTTGGTTTATAGTTCGTTTCCAAAGTTTCTTTGAGCACGTCTAAATCTCGGAGATTACCAAGACGACGAGCTATTTTACCAATATTTTTATCACTAACTGACTTTGGCAAATCCAACGCTATACTCAACCTACTGACGGCAGTACGTAGGCGACGCATCCCCACTCGCATTTGGTGGAGTGCTTCTGGATCTTCATCTTTCTTAACTGCTTTTTCCCACTTCAAGGTTTTCTTCAAGTGTTTTTGAATTGCTTGGTAGGCGTAATCTCCAAGAGTTTCTACGGTGGGTTGGGTGGCTAATTCCATAACTGATTTTTGATTAAATACCTAAACAGGTCATTGCATAATAACATTAGTTAAAAATTTGTATGTATGTTTTGAGATTTAATTTTACTACAGTGATATTGCGAAGTATTATAACTATTGATGCTTGTTGTTTTTATTAAAAAATACCAATCTATCAAAGGTATAAATATAAATATTACTATTGCTATTTATATATAAATTATGGTTTATGATGAATTATAATTGCTGAGTATTAAATAAAACATTAGAACAGCATGATTAACATCTTCGTAATTCAGAGAGATCATGTAAAATGTCTAACTCACATTTGATTAATCAAGTTCTCCTAACTTTTGGTGATTGTTTTAAAGAACATAGAGAAGATTTATCAGCATTATTGCTAACTGACCAAAAGGGTTTATGGTTTGGGTCAGATGAAACCTCAACTATTGAACGTCTTTCTTTAGTTGGTACTGATAAAACTACAGACCACCAACAATTTCGGGTAGCAGAATTTATCAGTTTACCTGCACCAGAAGACCAGGAAATTGATATAGAAGGACTTGCTTCTACAGATTATTACTTATGGTTTGTTGGTTCTCATAGCTACAAGCGCAAAAAAAGTAAACCTGATAAGACCGATGTAAAAAACTTAAAAAGGCTGGCAAAAATTGAATCAGAACCCAACCGCTACCTCTTAGGACGTATTCCTTTGGTAGATGGTAAATTACTTTCATCTTGCCCACATCCTCAAAATCCAGATGTGCTGTTGAGTGCCGCTAAACTGGAAGTGAATAACCAGGGTAACTTACTGATGGCAGCTTTAGCAAATGATCCCCATTTGGGATTTTTTATTAAAGCAGGAATTCCTGGAAAAGATAACGGCTTTGATATTGAAGGAATAGCTATTTATCAAAACCGCATTTTTCTAGGTTTACGTGGCCCTGTATTGCGGGGTTGGGCTATGGTGCTAGAAATCGAACTAAAAGATTCTAGCCCTGGACTCCTGACACTGCAACAAATTGGAGAGGCGAATGAAGTATATAAAAAGCATTTAGTCTGGTTGAATGGTTTGGGAATTCGGGATTTGTGCGTTGATGGTACAGACTTGTTAATTTTAGCGGGGCCGACGATGGATTTAGACGGGCCTGTGCAAGTTTATCGTTGGAGAAATGGCGTGAATTTGCGAGAAAATGTCTTCAGCAATCCAGAGTTCGTGCAAGATATTCCCTATGGAAATCGGGAAGATCATGCTGAGGGAATGACGCTTTTTCAGGATGTAACTGGCGTACCTTCGTTATTGATAGTTTATGACTCTCCGGCAAAAACTAGGCTGGTGGGTGATAGTGGTGTAATGGCGGATGTATTAAAGCTTGTCGGCTAGAGATTAGTTGAGATTGCTTGTACAGGACAAGTGGGGATACACTGTTCGCAGACAATGCAGCGCGATCGCGTAAATACCAGTTTATATGTTTCGGGGTTGAGGGTGAGGGCTTCGGTGGGACAAACCCCAGTACACAAGCCACAGTGCACACATACATCTGGATCGATGACAATTTCGCCCAAGGTATGAGATACATTGATATTTCGCGATCGCATCCACTCAATCGCTGCATCCAACTGATCAATGTCCCCCGCTAACTCCACTACCAGTTTGCCAATTTGATTTGGGGCTACTTGGGCGCGGATAATATTGGCTGCGACATTGAACTCTTTAGCCAATAGGTAAGTAATTGGCATTTGGACAGCGCGTTTTGGGAAGGTGAGTGTTACTCGTTTTTTCACGGGTTTAGCAGAGGGTTTTTTCTGTTGTAGCGTAATAGAAGAAAGCTAGGGGATCTGGGAAAGCGGGGGAGAATTCTTGACTCAGGACGCTAATTGAGAATGCTGCAAGATATCACTGCCTATACTGCTTAATTTATGAGTTAGGATAGCTACATTTTAATCGGTTGATATGAAAAGAATAGAAGTTGAGCAAAGAACTATTTTAATTGGTTTAGCAGGTAGCCACGGCTATGGTTTAAATCGTCCTGATTCAGACTTGGATTATCGGGGAGTGTTTATTGCACCTAAGAAGTACTACTTAGGATTTGATCGCATAGAACAAAAAGATGGAGGTTGGGATGAATCAGGAATATTTCCCTTCATTGATGGCAATAAAGACACAGTTATATATGAATTAAGAAAAATTATCCAGTTATTATCGGGAGCAAATCCGAATGTTTTAGAATTGCTTTGGTTAAATAACTATCCTGTTTTAACGTCAGTAGGGCAACACTTAATTAAGTATAGACAGCTATTTTTGAGCAAGAAAGTTAAGCATACTTACACTGGTTACGCTTTTGCTCAAATCAAAAAGATGGAAACTCATCGTAAGTGGTTGTTAAAGCCGCCGCAAAAGAAACCAATACCATCTGATTTTGCTATAGAAGACGAAGCACCTCTTAGTAAAGATGAGCTAAACGCTTTTCTGGAGTATCTTTATAACTTAATTAGAGGGCGAATTGAATTTTTAGAAGAAGCCGAGCAATTATACAAATTGCTGACGGCAGATATTGATTTCAAAGGTATGTTGAAACAATATACTTTACCTGATGAGACTTTAGACTATACCCAGAAGTTAACAAATAGTCGGAAAGATTTTATCCGCTTGCTTCAGAAAAGTCAAAACTATCAAATAGCTTTAAGAGAGTGGAAGGCTTATTTATCTTGGCAAGAAAATAGAAATCCGGCTAGAGCAGAAATGGAAAGAAAGTCGGGCTTTGACCTCAAACATGGGATGCACTGCATTAGATTGCTACGCAGTGGAGTAGAAATATTGCGACGCGGAGAAGTGATTGTTGATAGGAGGATTGCTGGTGATGTTGAAGATTTAAAAGCTATCCTCAAGGGCGAATATTCTTATGATCAGGTGATGAAAATGGCAGAAGATTTAGTTGCCGAAATGGAAGTTGTTTACGAACAATCTACTCTACCTCATAAACCTGGCTTAGAGCAAATTAATGACTTGTGTATGGAATTAGTGGAAATGCAGGGATGGAGTCATTAGTTATTAATCATTAGTCATTGGTCATTAGCTTGTACAAATGACAAATGACAAGGGACAAATAACAAATTAAAGAGTGTAAATCAAGTCAGCAAAACCATAGAGGCTGATAAACAGCAATAGTAATGCTGTGACTTGGGTCATTCGTGTCTGGGGTGAGGGGGCGATCGCTTCTCGCACTAAGATAGAAATAGATGCTCCAACTACTAAGCTCAAACCTAAGATTAAATACGGTCTGTCAGGTGAAATACTCGCTATTGCCAGCATAGCGATCGCTAGCAATAGCATCAATAACTCTACAAACCGAGGCGGATTGTATTGGCTAGCTAAAATAAAGCTGTTTAACCAAAAATTCCAAAATCTCATAATCAGTGCTGAAGTGCGGATAGCTATGGTTTAGCCCGTCCTGAATAAAGAGTGCTGAGTTAAGAGTTAGGAGTTAGGAGTACAAAGTTCCCCTCTGCTCCTCCTGCTCTCCCTGCTCCTAACTCCTAACTTTCTGACCTGCGCCATTTTTCTGTGCAGTATCATCTTCTGGTAGTTCGACACCAAAAACGCGACTAAAAGCTTTTGCAACTTTGTAACCACTATCAATCGATTCCAAGGGGTCTTTCCGTAGTCTGTGACGTAGACACAGCGTAATCACCCGACGGATATCATCAACTGTGACTTCGTTACGTCCTTCAAATGCTGTTAAAGCTTTAGCGGCGCGGTTGCTGACGATATCACCCCGCAAACCATCTACATCCAGTTCTGAGCAGACTTCAGAAATTTTTACCCGCAAATCATAGTCAATTTTTACTTCTGGTAAAACCTGCTGAGCATTGACAATTTGCTGTTGTAGTGCTTCTTGCTGAGGTTTGTATTTTTCAAGAAAAGCTGGGGGATTTTGGTCAAATTCTGCCCGTTGTTCTACGATTTGCACCCGCAAGATTGGTTCTTTAACCGTATGGATTTCTGCGTGCATTCCAAAGCGGTCTAGGAGTTGGGGGCGTAGTTCACCTTCTTCCGGGTTTCCAGAACCCACAAGCACAAAACGCGCTGGGTGACGAATTGAAATACCTTCCCGTTCTACAGTGTTCCAGCCACTTGCAGCAGAATCTAGTAGCACGTCTACGAGGTGGTCATCTAGTAGGTTGACTTCATCCACGTAGAGAATGCCCCGGTTAGCTTTTGCTAGTAGGCCCGGTTCAAAAGCTTTGACGCCTTCAGATAAGGCTTTCTCAATGTCGATAGTACCGCAAACTCGGTCTTCTGTGGCTCCCAGTGGCAGGTCTACCATTTGGACTTTTTTGTGAGCTATAGGAATTTCCGTACCTTGTTCTAAGAGTTGGCGGACTTCATCGCTCATCACATCGGGGTCACTGGGGTCACTATTGAAGGGGTCATTAGCCACCACAGAAATTTCTGGTAGTAGGTCGGCCAGCGCCCGGATAGTTGTGGATTTACCAGTGCCGCGATCGCCCATGATCATTACACCACCAATTTTGGGGTCAATCACGTTCAACAGTAGGGCCAGTTTCATTTCTTCCTGTCCCACAATTGCCGTAAAAGGAAATACCACACGACGCGCAGTTGCCGTGGATTGAGCAGTTGGACTCACTAAATTACCTTAACAATATTTTTCTTATTACAGTTCTTTATTGTAAACTACTGCCGCTAACCAACAATTTACGTTTTGCATCTGAAGGTATCTCAAAGGACTCTTTATCGAAACAGTGCTGAGTAAAACTAAGCACATTAACGAACTAGCGCAGGCAAAAAATAAAGCCCACTTTCGTGGGCTAATGGAACAAGCTTTTTAACAGTAAACAGTAAACAGTAAACAGTTATCAGTCAAGATAATTGGGTTTAAAGGGAACCATTAAGGGGGTGCTGACTTCCAACTGAAAACTAATAACCCAAAGCCGATTAGTGGTAGGCGCTATCTGGCGGGTTTAAATCCCCTAACTGTTTACCAGGGCTGTTTCATTCGCTCAGATCAGGATTTTGTCAAGAGTATCAACCAGAAATTTTAGTGAGTTGGTAATCGAAAAATTACTGTCTCAAACAATAAATTTCAGTGCGTTCGCCTAGTTTTCGACCCAATTGGATTGTTTAACAACCTGATTTTTTTTGACTGATACGCTTGTAAATTAAGGTCTTTTGGGGAATGAAACAGCCCTGCTAACTGTTTACTGTTTACTGTTTACTGTTCACTGTTCACCGTTACTGCTGCATAGAAGGTGAAGGAAAAACTCTACTGAATATTGGGATGCGTAGCTTAGGCTTAGTTGCAGCTATACTGGCGCTAGAAACAGAAGAGTTAGGAGTAGCCTCCGTAAAAATAGGTGGTTTGCTATTAGTAGAACTGGTAGAATCACTCACTTCTATTATGACGGGAGTTCGTTCAGCAGAGGTGGAACTTATATTATTGGTAGTTTTGCTGTTTGACTCCACTGGAGTTTGAGCGTGACATGGAGTAATGATGAAAGCAGAACTTGCTCCTAATCCCAGTATTAGTAGATTCAAAATATATTGCTGCATGAAGATTTCCAAAATCTGTTAATAGATATTTAAAATTTGAAAATTTTGTGCTGCTTATCAGTCAAAAATAAAATTTGCTATCTTTCTAATTAACTTTTTGCAATATCAAAAAAATGATTAATTAAGAAAATATTCAATTTTTAAGGCAATTTAATCTAAAAGACTAAATATTCTGCAAAAAGATACACCTGTAATAATCTCAGCTTAGTTATTAACTAAGTCAGCACAACTAATAATGTAGTTCTATATATATTGTTATTCAAAGAGAAATATTACTGAATTGCAGCGAACCATATTTTTTTGAATAAATTAACTAATAACCCGCATATTTCACTAACTTAAATATTAAAGATATAAACTCTTAATGAAAAGTACGGCAATAATTTAAAGACGTATAGTAATCTAAACTGACTAAGTAAATACTGAGAAAATTACTTGCTCATGTATTTGCCGATAGCTATCCCGAAACGGCAATGCGTTTTATCAAAAATATCTTGTGCTCTTTTACCGTTTATTTGTGAAGCTGCGCCAAAGTCTTTTCATCTCTTATTTCTTGGCGTACTTCTCTTCGAGACGCTTCGCGTTGGCGGAAGCCTCTGTCTACGACACCTACGCGAACGTAGAGAAGGCGGTTCGTTTTGAGTAACAAATTATTTGTTGTCGTTAACAAATTAATATCGCGCTAAGCTCAACAGTGTGTTGCCAAAACTAATCATGAAAATCTGTATTGTCGGCGCGGGTGCTATTGGTGGTTATCTAGGAGCAAAATTAGCACTAGCAGGTGAAGCAGTGACGCTGATTGCTCGTGGTTCTCACCTAGAAGCAATTCAAAAAAATGGACTGAGGCTAATCATGGCAGATGGTTCCAGCCAGATAGCGATTCCGACTCTTGCAACCAGCGATATTTATGAAGCGGTGAAACAGGATGTAGTGATTCTGGCTGTCAAAGCTCACAGTGTTGCAGCGATCGCTCCTTCTCTACCATCTCTTTATGATTCTCACACAATGGTGGTAACAGCTCAAAATGGCGTTCCTTGGTGGTACTTTCGCCAACATGGTGGTGAATATGAAGGTACGCGCATTCATTCTGTTGACCCAGATGGGATTATTGAAACTCATATCTGTGCTGAGCGGGCGATTGGTTGTGTCGTTTACCCAGCAACTCAGATAGTTGAACCAGGTGTGATTAAGCATATTGAAGGCGATCGCTTTACTTTAGGTGAAATTGATGGTAGAAAAACAGAACGCATCCAGTTATTAGCACAGGTTTTAAAGCAAGCAGGATTCAAAGCACCTGTACGGAATCAAATTCGCACCGAAATCTGGATTAAGCTGTGGGGAAATCTGGCGTTTAATCCCATCAGCGCCTTAACTGGTGCGACTCTAGAGCAAATTTGTCAGTATCCCCTCACCCGTGAACTAGCGCGGCAAATGATGCGTGAAGCTCAAGCGATCGCCGAAAAGTTAGATATTAAGTTTGGCATTACTTTGGAACAACGAATTAATGGAGCGGAAAATGTCGGCGCTCACAAAACCTCAATGCTACAGGATATTGAAGCCGGACGCCTTACGGAGATAGAGGCCATTGTCGGTGCAGTAGCAGAATTGGGGCGACTAACTCAAATTCCCACACCCTACATTGATGCAATTTATGCCAGTGTCAAGCTGTTAGAAGTAACTCGATGGAAGGCAAGGAGTTAAGAGAACAATAATTAACCTTGATTGGGTTTTTGTTGGTGCTGACGTTGTAATTCTGGAAAGTTGGTTAAATCGTCTATAGTTTGTGGTGCTGGAAATATTTCGCTTTTGTCTGATTTAAATCTATCGATATAAATTTGAAAAGCTTCCTCATCTTCTCTGTGTTCAAGAATATAATTACGCAATTCAGTGCGGCTCATTGATATAAAATCTGGTTTACTCATAAATATCTCCATTTTCCATTGGGATAAATTAAAATTTCTGTCTCTTCTCCAGCCAGAATGAGAATATCTTTTGTGCGCTCGTCAATCCGAATCAAATATATAGGTAGATACATCTTGGTTGCCCAATAGCCAAGAATGAAACAAGTTCGCATTTGCTCAGAGGAAGGCATATTTAAATTATCACTGCAATACAGTATTTTGCGATGAGCTACGCCCCGCCGTAGGCGATCGCACCTGTTGAATAGTGACTATATCATTTAAATATACATATCAATCCAACTAGTATTAAAAATCAGTTCATAAATCCGGTTATGGACTTTCAGATAACCTTGTTGCTTGACTACTAACCCTGACAAGAGCAATTCCCTTACTTCTGGACTATCAACTGAAACGATTTTTCCTTGATGTAAAATTTGTCGATAAAGGTCTAGTAGACAAACTGGTTTTTGGGTATTTTTGAGAATGCGATCGCGAATAGTTTTCAAATGCTCTGGCTCATCCTGAGATTCCCAATTGTTGATCACATTCATCTGCACTAAATTCTCAATCCACTCTGCTTCACTATTTGTGGGAATAGGAGATAAAGAACTGCGGATGAGCTTACAGAGCTTTTGAGTCAGAAAAGGCTGACCACTTGTCCAGGATAAAACTTCATTAAGCACTATTCGAGGATTGCTGACTTTTTGGGTCAATCCTTGCAATAAAGGTTGAGCTTCATGCATTTGAAAGCCATTTAGTTGAATTGCCTGACCAATATTAAAAGAAGTTCTTTGATAGTCAGTAATCAAATCTGAAGGTGTTGCAACTCCAAAAAGGGCAAAGGTTAAACGCCGATATTCTGGATTAATACTGCGCTGGTTGTAACAAAAACGAATTAAAGTAAAAAAGTCATTAACAGGAAATTTTAAGGATAAAACGCTATCAATTTCATCAATAAAAATACAAATTTTTTCACTTTTAACTTGAGCTAGTATAATATCTTCTATAAATCGACTTAAGCATTGGACAGGCGATAAATCTTTTTGTTCATTCCACCAAGTTTTAAAATTTATCTTTTCTAGCAAATCAAAACTTTGCCACAACTCCACCACAAATCCCTTGTACCATTGAGCCGGAGTGATGTTTTCGCTGCCAAGACGGGTGATGTCAATCGCGGCACAGCTAAATCCTTCTTGCTGAAGATGGTGTATCATACGTACCATCAAGCTGGATTTACCCATTTGCCGTGTATTCAGGACGTAACAAAACTCTCCCTGCTTTAATGCTTTATAGAGATAACGATCTGCGGAGCGTACCACATAAGTAGGAGCATCCATTGGCAAACTTCCCCCGACTTGATAATCAAAGGTTGAGGGTTGTTCTGCACTTTTGAGTAGTGCGTTTTCAAATACTAGTTCGGCTTGGGTAGCTTTCAGAATTTCTAGAGTTTGTGATAGTTCTTGAGTGCGCTTTTTGACTTTTTGTTCTAAATTCAAGTTGGATTTGGCTAATGCGTTTTTAGCTTCGTGCAAGGCAAAATTTTTGACTTCTAGTTCTAAGATCAACCGAATCCGCTCGGCTTCTGACCTTTTGCGTTGTGTGATATCTTGAAAGGCAGCGATCGCATAGATAATTTCACCTTTCTCATCAAAAATTGGAGTAGCTGATACCTCCAAAGGGATAATCTTCTCTCCTTGGTGAATTTCCATATTATCGACAGTAGAACTTTTGCCACTCAATGCCTGTATAATGGGGTGCTGTTCCGTAGGATATAACTCCTCTCTTCCTACTAAATAGGCTTGATAAATCTTGCTCAATTGATCTTTTGTGGCTCCGGTGACAATTCCCTTACCAAGTATCTGTTGAGCAGTTTGATTCGCGTATTGAGGTTGACCGTTACCATTAATTACGAAGATACCTACTGGCAAAGCTTCCAGAAATTGAGCCAGTCTGGCCTCGCTTTCGCGCAATGCTTCTTCGGCTCGTTGGCGCACCGTAACCTCTTGTCGCAAACGAGTTAATAATTCTGCTTGAGCTTGCTGTGCTATGAGTTCCTGTTCTCTAGCCGCTTTCATCTGCTGCACATGTTGCAGAGTTTTATTGGTGGTAATTTCTAAATCCTGAAAATTTATCGGTTTAGTTAAAAAGTCAAAAGCACCGCGATTCATCGCCGTTCTGATATTTTCAATATCACCGTAGGCAGAAATAATTACTGCTTTAATGATGGGATATAACTCATTAAGCTTGGTGATCAAAGTTAATCCATCCATTTCTGGCATATAAATATCGGTTAAGACTATATCTATATGCGGTTCTGTTTGCAGCTTTTCTAGTGCTTCTATACCATTACGAGCAAAAATCAACTGGAACTGTTTTTCCCGAATTTTTTTTCTAAATTTTTGACGAAGCAAGAGTTCTAAGTCAGGCTCATCATCCACAACCAGTATTTTAGCTAGCATAGTTTATTACCTGATTGGGAGTATTTATAGTTTGAGGATTTTTTCCTTTAATTTATCAAATTCAATTGGCTTAGTAATATAATCATCAGCTCCATATTTTTTAGCAGTTAAGTAATTATGTTCATCATCATAAGCAGTGATAATAATTACTTTTAAATTCGGATAATTATCTTTGATAATTTTGAGCATTTCTAGCCCGTTCATTCCAGGCATATTAATATCTGTGACAATTAAAACTGGGCAATTAGTTAGTCTACTTTGTAAACGTTCTAACGCTTCTTCTGCTGAGAAAGCAAAATATAATTTAATTTGATTTTCTTTAAGTTCTCTTCTAAATTTCTGCCTAAACAAGAATTGAACATCTTGTTCGTCGTCTACAATCATTATTTTCATTTATGACTTATGTATTGACATGAACATAGTACTACTTTGTCAAGTTAGCTTGGAGGTTTGTAGTAAGCACTTTAGTGCTTAGAACAATCAGGACTAAAGCATTTGTGTCAACTTCAGCTAAAAATAGCTTTACTGTTGGCTTCCTCACCCGCTAGAGAATGAATTCTCTAGCGGATGAGCGAAAGTCTACTCAAGTAGACTGAGGATTTTGGGCGATATTATAGTAATCTTTAGATTACTTTTGCTATGAGCAAGGAACTTCAGTTTAAGGCGGGATATGGATTTCACGTTAAGTTGACACGTATGGGACTAAAGTCCTGACTACGAACTTGTTTATCCATCAATTTAAACTTGACGCACTAGTAGTTAAGAGAATGTCAATCAATAACACTCTTCTACTTATTTTATCGGTGAACGTAAGGCTTATTATGCAGGAGATAGGAGATAAGAGGAGAAGTCAGTAGATAGAAGCCATTGGTTATTTGTCAAGTATGTAATAAAATATTTTATTAAATTAAGTCTCAGCGATTTGATCATTCCTTAGTAATAGCTTTAACATTAAGCGAATTATTGCAACATAAAGCAAATTTATCTTGACAAATAACCCCTAAGCTCTATCTTTTTTAAAATTCCTTGCTGTTAAGCAAAGTGACAATAAACTCTGTGTAGTTGCCTACTTCGGTTTCTACGAAAATTTTTCCCTGATGCTGCTGGACAATGATATCGTGAGTAATAGATAGACCTAGGCCGGTTCCTTCACCAGTAGGCTTAGTGGTGAAAAAAGGATTAAATATTTTATCTAATGCGTCGTGGGGAATGCCTTCGCCGTTATCGCGAATGCGAATTTCTACATGCTCACCCAAGTTTTTAGTACTGACTGAAAGCGTAGGTAAAAAGCCCTCACCTTCTTGCCCTGTTTTTGGAAAACGCGTCTTCTTTTTATGCGCTGCGTAACAAGCGTTGTTTATAACATTTATAAAAGCGCGACTAATATTTTGCGGCACTACATTCAATTTTTCAATCTTATTGTCATAATCGGTTTCTATATTTATCTTGAAAGCAGCATCCTTGGCACGCATTCCGTGATAGGCTAGTTCGATCGCTTCCGCTAGTAAGGCGTTAATGTTTGTCATTTGCCGATCGCCAGATTGCCCTCGTGAGTGCATTAGCATCCCACTGACAATGTTGTCAGACCTAGTACCATGCTCATGGATTTTTTGAGCATTTTGTTTGAGATCGTTCAAAATCTCCTCAATATATTCTCTGCTTTCTGGAGCTAAGCGGTCTTTTTGATTTTTCAT
Organism: Komarekiella atlantica HA4396-MV6; assembly: GCA_019359395.1. Lineage (GTDB taxonomy): Bacteria > Cyanobacteriota > Cyanobacteriia > Cyanobacteriales > Nostocaceae > Komarekiella > Komarekiella atlantica. Next base: position 135,343 of record JAHHHK010000017.1, on the reverse strand, counting down.
CTCTTCGCATAGTTCCTGGGTTAACTCAACAGAAAGCTCGGCAAAGTTGTTAACAAAGTTTAAGGGATTTTTGATCTCATGGGCGATACCCGCTGTTAAAGCTCCCAGAGAAGCCAATTTTTCTTGGGCGATGATCTGAGCTTGCGTGGCTTTCAGCGTTTGCAGGATGCTAGCCAACTCATGATTTTTATCTTGTAATTCTTGGGTTCTTACCTCTACTTTCTGTTCCAGAGTTCGGCTGTAACCCTCTAACTGTTCATATAGACGGGAATTTTCAATAGAGATAGCGGCTTGAGCAGAAAGAATTCTTAAGATTTCGACGCGATCGCTAGTAAAAGCGCCTGTTGTTAAATTATTTTCTAAATATAGAATGCCGCTCAGTTTGCCTTGATGAATCAGGGGAGTACAAAGAATTGATTTGGGTTGAGTGATGGTAATGTAGCAATCGCGAGTAAATTGTCCTTCATTTACAGCATCATTTAAAACTATATTTTCTTGAGTATGGGCGACATAATTGATGATAGCGGCTGACAAAAGAGGGATTTGCTGAGCATCAACAGAGTCTACTGGAACTGATTGCAAGATAGTAACATTATCAGAATTCACTGCTCCTTCAGCTTCTATAAACCAGTAACCCTCTTTTTCCAGAATCAGAAAACCTTTTTCAGCACCGGCATTCTCAATTACAGTTTTCATCATATTTTGCAGTAACTTGCTCAAAACGATTTCACCAGAAATTGTTTGCGAGGCTTTTAGCACCGTGGCTAAATCTAACGCTTCACCGGAACTGCTGGTATTTGTTGAAGTACTGCTGAAAGTTGTTTTGCTGGCCAATGATGTAGAAGTTAACCACTGCGGATATTTCTGATCTAAGTCCTCTACCTTACGCTTTGCCCCCCAAATTTGGTAGCCTTGATAGGCTTTTCTCATGTAGAGTTTGGCAAACTCTTCTTTTCCTCGTTTTATCCAAAACTTTGCTGCTAGTTCATTCGCTAAAGCTTCGTTCTGGATGAATTCATTTTCTTTGGCGGATTCAATGGCTTGGTCATATAAATCCACAGCTTCATACCATTGACCAAAAATACAAAGCATTTCTGCTGCTACTAAAAGATATTTATGCAGGAAGTTTTCTGGACAGATATCTGCCCATTCTTTCATATGCTGTTGATTGGTTTCCAGTTGTTGCCAGTACTTATCTTGCTCATCTGATGAAGCTTGGGGATAGAGAGCAGTTAGCGTTAGCGAGTAATAAAAATTATGCTCAGCGATTGCGATCGTTCCGGGAATATAGTCAACCAACTCTCTTGCTTTTTCTAGATAAATTAACTCAATTGGCTCACCATATAAATAAAGAACCTGAGCTTTGAAGATGTAATAAAAGCAAATCGCTGCAAGCGTTTTATCTTGTTCGCAGGCTGCTAAAAAATCAGACTCTTTTGTCTGCTCTATGTCAAAATATAGTTTATCTTGGGTAAACCCTACCAAATTTTGGATGAGGATTTTAGCACCCAATATACAATTAATTGCCCACTGATTTTGAGTTTCTTGACTAAATAGCAAACTGCGAGACGCTTCCTTTAAAAGAGAGTCTAAACTTCTGCCTTGACAAATCAGATTGTACAAGTTGTAAGTAAAGGTATACCCCACAAGTTGTAACTCACCAACTTGCAATCCGGCATCAGCTCCTTCAGTATTAACTTTTTCCGACAGCTTAATGTGTTTCAACCAGTGCATGGTAAAACTGCCATGAATTTGGGTAGCTGCATTCTTACAAGACCAGTCCTGATACTTTTCAGCTAGCTTCATGCCAAGAGAGCTATATTCATAACCTGAGCGATAGTCGTGCAACACATAAGTATTGACTACACCAAAAAAGCTATAGCCCATTGAAGATTTTTCCATGTTGCCGTATTTGATATTTAGATTAGCTAGTTTAGTTGCAACCAGATTTCTCAAGGCTGGATCTAAAATCCAAGCAGCAGGAAAAATACGAGTTAGTATTTTTAAAGCTGCCCTTTTTTCTGGTATTTCCATTTCTGGATTGTCATATAAAGAAGCGATCGCTCGCTCACCTAAATTTTGGCGGTATTCGGCAAGCTCAGCCTCAAAAGCTGTTTGTAAGTTCTCTGCTGATAGGTCGATTCCCAGTAGCCTTAGTGCAGTTCGCCCCAACTCAACTCCCTCGCTGATTCGTCCTAACAAGGTATATTGAACAATTTGTAAGTAGTAAAAGTCTGTGCCATCAAGAGCCGATTTTACCCGCTTAAGTGACATTTTCAGCAAAGACTGAGACTGTTCAAAATTACCATTGAGATACTCGACTTCTGCCAGTTCTTTATAAAGTTCAAGAGCCATTTCGTAGCGCTCTTGCCAAATATCGCCTGGAAACTCATTTTTGCAAATAATTAGGTAGTCTCTAGATGCAGCGTATGCAGTTGCTTCTTTGGCTTTTTTACCAGCATGTAAATTCAATTCTGCTAGTTCTTTCTTTTCAACCAAGCTTTCGATCAACTCTCGCCCCTGATTAAGATGATCGACCAGAGTAAAAACTTTTTCTTCACGTTCTGTTTTACTGATATTAGCAAGCAATAGCCTGCCGATTTGTAAGTGAACTGCTTTTTTTTGACCTTCATCAATTAGTTCATAAGCAGCCTGTTGTACTCGGTCATGCCGAAATTTATAATTTTGAATAATTAATTCAGATTCAATTGGTGTGTTTGAAGTTGTTTCTAACTCTGAGATAGTCTGAACCAACCCCAACTGAATAGCTGGTAAAAGATTTTTAAAAGTTTCATGTGCGGATTTTTCGTCAATAATTGCTAATGTATTCAGGTCAAAACTGTTACCAATACAAGCAGCTAAACGTAACGCTTTCTGAGTTGTATCTGAGAGTTTTCTGAGCTTGACGAGCATTAAATCCACTACGTTTTCTGTGATGTTAAGGGACTCAATGTGGGCAATATTCCATTGCCAACATTTTTGCTCTCGGTCAAAAGTTAGGAGATTTTCTTGATAAATAGTTTTGAGAAATTCATTGATAAAAAAGGGATTTCCTGAAGTTTTCTGATAAACTAATTGCGCTAATGATTTGACTGTTTCTTGATCACTGTGGAGGGTGTCTGCAATCATCTGAGTAATTTCCTCCAATTTTAAGGGTTCAAGATTGATACAATTAATGATTCCCCCTAGCTGCCTTAAGCGAGCAAGGGCTAGCGATGCGGGATGATTGGGGCCAACTTCATTATCACGATAAGCTCCAAGTAGTAATAAATACTTCATGTTATCGTCAGTCATCATCACCTCAAGTAGCTTGAGGCTGCCAGAGTCGGCCCATTGCAAGTCATCGAGGAAAATAACTAGAGGGTGCGATCGCTGACAAAAAACCCGGATAAAATTCTGGAAGACTGCATTGAAGCGATTTTGTGCCTCAGTTGGTTCTAGTGGCTGCACCGGCTGCTGAGAACCGATAATTAGTTCTATCTCAGGAATAACGTCAATAATTACTTGTCCATTCACACCAACAGCCGCCAGGAGTTTCTCGCGCCACTGAGCTAGTTGAGCTTCGCTTTCAGCTAACAATTGGCGCACCAAAGATTGAAACGCCAAGACAACGGCAGAATAAGGGATATTGCGCTGAAATTGGTCAAATTTACCAGAGATAAAGTAGCCGCGTTGCTGTGTTATGGGTTTGTAGAGTTCCTGTACCAGCACAGATTTACCAATGCCAGAATAACCACCAACCAGCGTCATTTCAATTCGCTTCTGACCTGCTATATTTTCTACTTGCTCTTGGTGGTCGCGTTCAGCAATCCGCTGAAATGTTGAGAGGAGAGTTTCTATTTCTGCTTCTCGACCGTAGAGCTTTTGCGGAATTTGGAATCGGTCAGAAATATCATGACGAGCTAAGGGAAACTCTAAAATTTGTCCGTGCTGTAACTGTGTCATACATACTTCTAAATCCGCTTTTAGCCCCAATGCGCTCTGATACCGCTCCTCAGATGTTTTTGCTAACAACTTCATGACGATATTAGAGACGGCTTGAGGAATTTCTGGATTGGCTTCGTGGGGAGAAATAGGTTGTTTGGCGATGTGACAGTGGACTAACTCCAAAGGGTCGCTGGTTTCAAAAGGCAGCTTTTGAGTGAGTAGCTCGTAAAAAGTTGCACCAAGAGAATAAAAGTCAGTACTATAATCGAGTGCTCGGTTCATTCTACCTGTTTGTTCTGGCGATAGATAAGCTAACGTTCCTTCTAAAACGTTGGGATTTTTAATTGTCGGATTTTCTCGCGTAAATACTGTGGAGATGCCAAAGTCAATAATTTTGAGTTGCTTAGTTTCGGAGTTAAAAACGATATTACCAGGGGTGATATCTTTGTGAATTACACTAGCAGCGTGAATCTCGCTTAGCGTCTGAGAAATCTGAATGGCAATGTAGAGAAATTCTGAGAAGGCAAACTTTTGAGAATTCATCAAAATATCCAACGATTTGCCCCCGAAGTCCTCCAAAACCATTGCTAAGGTGCTTTTATAAGGAAGTAAGTTATAAGCTTTGATCACTCCATCAATTTCTAGGGAGCGAGTGATTTCGTACTCTTGTTTGTATCGAGTCAGTTCTGAAGGTATCGGGTAATCTTCCTTAAGAACTTTGAGGATAACAGGTTGAGTGCTGGAATTAATAACAGCTCGATAAACTAATGAATTAGCACTTTCATAAATCTTAGAAATAATCTGGTAATCTGCGTTAGCGAAGCTCACCATTCGCGTAGCGTCTTGAAGAGAAGGTATCGCACTCATTTTCAATTTTCCTCCAAAACAGCACTCTTTGTTTACCGTCTGGTCGAATACAAGTCACTCAAAAGATTTCCCTGATCAACCAAGAGATTGTCAGCACAAGCATCTCAGCCGTTGCCAAGATTATGATGTATCATAACCCATAGTTCTTTAACAGTTATCAGTAAACAGTAAACAGTAATCAGTTAAGATAATTGGGTTTAAGGAGAACCATTAAGGGGGCGATCGCTTCTAAGTGAAAACTAATAACCCAAAGTCGATTAGTAGCAAACGTTGTTTAACAGTCATCAGTTTTTTTCTGACCACTGTTTACTGTTTACTGTTCATTGTTCACTGATTTAAGTTCTTACTCCAAACCGTAGAAACGAGTAGGATTATCCCAAAGGATTTTCTGTATGGTGTTCTTGGGGAGTTTCTCTTGCAGATCTACTATCTGTGCGACAATATCCGTCTTGTGATCCATGTGAGGGTAGTCAGAGCCAAAAATTAAATTATCTGCACCAAGATACTCAAGAATCTCATTCAGATAAGGCTCTGAAGGTTCGATCGCAATAAAGCACTGACGGCGGAAATACTCTGAAGGCTTCATTTTTACGACGTCTCCAATTTCCCATTGCAAGTCTTCGTACTCACGGTCGAGTCGCCATAACCAGTAGGGGAGCCAGCCACAGCCAGACTCCATAAATCCAACTTTCAGATGAGGATGGCGCTCTAAAACTCCGCCTTCGATGAGAGACAGCAGAGCCATCATCTGCTCTAATGGGTGTGAGCAGGCGTGTAGAGCAAAGCGGGTATTAAAACGATCAGCACCAGCAGTAGGTAAGCGAGAGTGAGTTCCTTCGTGCAGGCTAACTGCAATGCCCAATTCCTCGCACTTTGTCCAAAATGGCTCGTAGGCGGGGCTACTTAGCGATCGCCCTTTGACAAGGTTAGGGCGCAAAAACACCGCCTTCCAGCCAAAATCTGCCACCCGGTGTAACTCCAACACCATTTCTTCTGGTGCATGTAAATTCACAACTCCCACGCCTCTAAGAATTTGCGGGTCATAGCTGCAAAAATCTCGTAGCCAATTGTTATAGGCGCGGACAAATGCACCAGCCAGTTGAGGAGCCATGTTATCTACAGCAATCATCCATGAAAAGTACGTCGGATAAACAAACGAAATGTCAACCCCCATCTGCTTCATTGCTAATACATGAGATTCTGAGTCAAAGCTGTTAAGCCAAGATAGGGGATAAGCTTGAGTAACTTGTTTAGCTCCTTCAAGACGCAGCAGATCCGAGTATTTGTTAAGAATTTCCTCACCTTTAATCGTGAAATCTGGAGATGGGGCGAAGCTTTTAAATGCAGGTTCCAAATACTCTTCCCACATTTGATATGGCTCGTAGACGTGGGAATCTGCATCAATAATTTTATATCCTTTGAGCATATTTTATAATCAAAACAAGTTTAAGAGCAGATACTATTACTCTGGCAAGGCAACTGTACTAGGTTTGTAGTGAGCGCTTCAGCACTCAAGCCAAGGACTAAAGTCCTGACTACGAACTTATTCACCCATCAAAGTTGCTGTGGCGGACTACTAGGCAACCCTTTCCCCTTTACCCCTTAACCTTTTCCCAGACAACAAAAAAGTATTGAGATACTAAGAGCGCTTTACATCCACATCGGAAACGGATTAAGCTGCTCCTCTGGAATAGGTTCTTTCAGCCAACCCAGTTGTACCGGAACCTCATAAAGCCGACCCCCTCCTAAGCGCTTCCAGAAGTGACGCATTCCTGGAATAATAACTTTGACAACTTTCAATCCAATATCTGGACGAGTTTGGTTGAGGATGAGCATTTCCATGCCACGTTGCTCAACAATTTGCTGGCAGAGCTTGATATCATCTAGCAGATCATTGTGCTCAATCTGAGGATAGTTAGAATGCACTTTAGGGGCAATGTTGTTATCGGGTGCTAGGTAAGGCTGATTTTCTAGTGTTGCCGTTTTCCACCAATCTAAAACAGGTGGTTCAGCCGAAGCAGCATATTGAGTTGTGCCATCGGCGTGAGAAGCCAAAACCGCAGGAAGAATTTGATTCATTTCCGTGAGAGCTCTTTGAATGGCAAGCTTTGGATCGAAATGAGTACCAAAGCCTAAAATTATGTCTTCTACTTGGCGATGGTCACTTCTGCGACTAATTGCGGTAAAAGTAGGAATATTCAAGTCGCTAGTAATATCAAGAACCCAAAGTTCACGATGGATAGATTGATAATAACTTTTCAGATCTTGAAAATACGGCTCGTTAAAACTTTCTAAATCTACCCCTGGTCTGGGAATGCGATTATACCACCACAGGGCGACACTATCTCGCTCCACCAATTCCATAAAACCCTGAACTGTAGCTTCTTCCAAGGTATTACCTGCTGCACAACCGTTGGTATCTGCCCAACAGTCTGGCTCAGAAGACAGAGGATAGCCAAAATAACAATAAGCAGTGGGTAAGTACTTGAAACATTGGTGAGTCACAGACCAAACAGGTGTCCACTCAATTTCTCTTTCTTCGTTAAAAGGTTCGGGAACTCTCTGAAAGAAACTGGCACAATAGGCATTCCATTTTTCCCGGTTATCGTATTGAGCTTGGCTGAAGTTCATGCAGATATTGGGATGGATAGCCTTATCGCCCATTTTTTGGTAGCTGCTTTTGACTCTAATTTCGTCTCCCTGAAAAACGCCAGAATATCTTTCGATGGCTTCGCAAAAACCGCTGGCTCTTGCTTGGGCGTCCGTTCTGCCTTTTCCAGCACTTCTACCACCGATGTTTTGCTCTAATACACTTAAGTCATCAAACATCGAGGCAAAATGATGCTTAGCAAAGTAAGTAGGCGTTAAACCGTTTAAGTTGCGGGAAATTTTCCCAAACTCTCGCACAATTCCGGTGATGGGGCTAATGTGCTGTTGATATTTTTCAAAGGTTGCTTCAGGTTCTAAGCAGCGATGTCCACCATCAGCAGTAAAAGTTTTCTTTCGACTGCCAAATACCACAGGTAAAGGCTGGCGATGCTCTTGTTTAATGATGCCACAGACGGGACACTGAGGGCGTCTAATCAGGGTGTGGTTCTGCGTTTCCAGCGCTAGGGTGTCATGGGTTACAAGCACCCCTTCGAGACGCTTATTTTCTCCCTGGACAATCCATTTGAGGATTTCAGTCGCGGTCATTGAGAGAGCAGTTTGCAGCGTTGAGGGTAGTTTAGCCAACGGTGGCGTTAAAGGTGATGCGTCATTCTTGCGTCTCTGGATAAATCCTTCAACTGGACGATTACCTTGCAAGCGTTGGGATAGACATTCCCAACAACCTGTTTTGTGGGGATGAAAGACCGGGCCAATCCAGATTATAGTTCCCGTCGGTTTGACTAACATCCAAGGACGCGATCGCGCCAAGTTATTTTGATTAATCTCTACTAGTTCTGTTCGTAAATAGTCGTCAGTCAAGACAACTTCTAAGTCTGCTTCTTCAGCGACTTGAATTTGCAGCGATTCAAGGGTAGCAATAAATTCTAATGCAAACGGTGTCCCTAGAGCCTTGACGGCAACTTTAGTTGTTTGCAACCGATGGCGGGCGTTTTCTAGATTAACGTTCAAATGCTCGCAAAATACGGCTATATTTGCAGACAAAACCTCCTCATTTTCGATGAGATAGCCTTTTTGCTTTAACTCCATGAGGGCGTAATAAATGTAAGGTGCTGGTAGCTTATCTTGGAGTTGCTCTGCAATTTCATCAGTAGTTAGATTTTTGTCAAGTAAAGGAACTAACAACTGATAGAGGCGATCGCGAAGTATTATCGCACCTCTTTCAGATAGAATAAATACACCTTCTTCACCCGTTTCCACACGAAAGCGAGACTTAAACTTCGGTTTTCTAAACATATTTGCCTAGGGTTACGCGACAGCTGAATGCCAACGCAAGATTTATATGCAAGAAAAGAGGTAGAGTAGAAAGAATTTTTCTCCTATTTCTACCTCGATTTTTGTCATCAATTAAATTTGTAAAACTTATGACCCAGAAACAGGAATATATACAGAAGGAGGAAGATAATTACCGCTAAGATTATCTTGCATCCAATCTTTCAACTGATCTTCTGTAACAGTAAATTCACTCAATGCGGGACGTGGTGGATAAGCAATAATAGCAACATATTTCTCCTTTTTTTCTTCATCATACTCATAGGAAATGTTGCCAGTAAACGAATCGACTGTTACCTCAAATCGAAAATCTTGTACAAGAGGATCAGTGAAAATATAATCATTCGTAGTAAGTTGCTTGTAGACATCAGCCAAAGTCAAGCTAATTCCTGGTGCAGTCTTACTTGAGGTTATAACTTCTTTGATGATTTTGCTTGTTTCTTCCGCAGATTGAGCCGATTGGGGATCGCCATATTCAAGTGCTGCTAGCCGAAATAGGGCTTGTTTTTTGAGGATAGAACTGAAGTATTCTTTGAGGAGTTTCTCTTCCTGCTTATTTGTTTCATCTTGCTCAAATGCCAGAAAATTAGTCCAAGTCCAAGCTATAAGTTGAGTCCATTGCTTAATAATAATTCTGATTTTTGCTGAGTTTTCTGGAGTACGTAATTCTTTAGGAAATGGTGTTTCAATTTGGGTTGCCATTGTAAGAAACTCCTTAAATTAGTTTGATTTGGATTACAGAATAATCAATTATTCAGTTACGAAAATGTTAGTTGAGAGTAATACTATCTACTGAGCATTTGTCGTACCATTGTTAGAATTCGCTCTAGCCATTTGGAAGGTAAAATCTGCATAAGGTTGCACACGAGTTCGGAGTTTTGCGCCAGTATGACATCCGATGCAATTACTATTTTGGATATAGGGTTCTAGAGTGACGTTGGCTAACGGTAACTTTGGTGTAATCTCTCTAAGTTGTTCGTTATAAAGTTGACTTGGGTTCGTCAGCCATTGAGTACCAACGAGGTTGTAGTATTGCCAGACCGATGATTTAGAAATATCTTTTAGTGCTTGATGCCATTGCTGATTTTGCTCCGATATTTGAGAATCGAGCGGTGGCTTTGGTTTGAATGAGCGAACTATCTGCGACGGAATCTGATTTTTAATTTCGCCTCCAATCTTCGTCACTGCGTGGGGAGCTTCTTTTCGCCAAAGGTATGGTGGCTCTACATAGGAAGTATTTTCCACGCAATTTTTTTGACAGTCTGGATTATTCAGCGTGTACTGATTTCGTTTCAAAGTTCCATCTGGAACGTTATCTACCTGCTCGAATGTAGACCAAATCCATCCCTGCTCACTAGTTTTATGCTTAATATGGAAACCAATTAAACCTACTTCTATTACTTGACTAAATTCTTCACCAGTGTCACTACAAAATGCTTTACCAGTGTCACATTTGTCTGACTGTCCCGGAATTAAAACTTTTCGCTTGGTGGTGTAGTAACGAGCTTTTTCCTCCTCAGATGTTTGGTCGTCAAAAACTCGCCAGCTAGCCTTAATTTCAATCGCACCTTCCTTATCGTATGTACTACATGGAACTCTTAGTATGTTGTCGTTTTGACTGCCGCTACATACAAGGTCAAACTGATTATTGTCATTATTGAATTGTGCTAAATTAACGCCGTCATACCACTTGTTTTTAACAATTTGGTTGAACTCTTGTGGGTTAATGTAGGTTTCAACAATAATATAGTTGCCTCGCTGATCAACAAGAGGTAAATCTTGAGGATTTGTATTCTGACCTTTGGCGTCTAGCTTACCCTGTTCTGTAAGTTTTACAATTGAGTTCTTTGGTGGAAGTAATCTATTCTCAGCATTCAGACAGATAAAGGGTTTGTTTGGGGTGCTGGGTGTTTTTCCTGAAAGAAATACTGTTTCAGGGGTGTGGTAGAATTCCCAGACACGCGGAGCATCTGGAGCTTCACCTATTTTTTTCCTTGCTAAGGGAGAGCCTTGCTGACAGTCAGCTGGCCAATTTAAAGCAGCGAAGACTTGCCAAGCAAAGTGGTCAATAAAAACTACTCGTGGTGTGTTTGGATAGGATGCTTCTTGTTTAGCTTGATTGGGATTATGGGGAACCTCCGCAGCAATTATTTCTGGTTTTGGTTGCAACTGCCTCTGAAAGTCTGTTTCAGTTAGAACGAACGCTAAACTTGCAGAAACCCAAGTTAAGAACACAATTGAAATGGAAATAATTGTAATTGAAATAAGACGTTGAATAGCTCTCATGGATATACAGTACCAAGGGCGATCGCTAATAATCTCTAAATTAACTTAACACAATAAATCATCGCCTTACTCATGTTTTTCACAATAAAAACAATAACAAAATATAGATTTTTTTATATGTATGAAAAATATTATTTTTAGATGAAATTAACTGTTTTTATATGAGTTTTTATATGAGTTTTTATATGAGACTTATATAAATAAAACAAAACTTTTTATGCTAAGTTGCCTTCTGGCAAAAGTAACCGACGACTTTCGTAATTCATAGTTCGTCAAAGGTCAGGAAACAGGAGATAGGAGTCATTTGTCATGAATTATTCTCTTCCTCTCCTCCTCGCCTCCCTTAACTACGACACTACTCCTGGCGGGTAAAGGCTGCTCAGCAATGACTTGTAACAAATTTAAAAGCTGAATACTGGTATTGACTTGACATTAGTACTGTAAATGTTAAAACAAATACTATGAACTAAGTAGTTTTTTAAAGATTATTTAAAGTTCATTGAAATGATCAAACAACAGGTAAGCTCATCAGGTTTTGCCAACTTTTTGCCACTCCTACATCATCTGTAGGAGCATAGGCATTCTTTATCCTTTGGGCTGAGATTAGTTAATCCAAGTCTTTAGCAGCCATTAATCACAATATTTAACAGGTTTTCAGATTCCCGTTTTCTTCCAAAGCCTTTACACACTTTAAGAAAATAAATTATGTTTCTTTCTCAAGCTCTAGCGATAACCCTAGTTGTCAGACCAGGAATTGGCATGGGGTTAAAAGCTGCATTTTTTGGGAACGCAGACTTAAACGAATCGAAGCTGACACGCACAGATACCACGGTGAATTTTGACTGGGGTAAAGGCGCACCGACTTCCAAAGTCGGCTCTGATAGATTATCTTTGAGTACTTCTGGAAAAACATACTACGTCTCTGAGAATGGAGACGATAAAAATGACGGACTCAGACATACTACTCCATTTCGGACGCTGCAAAGAGCAGCAAATCAGGTGACAACACCAGGCGATAAAGTCTACGTCATGAATGGCACTTATACGCGAGCAGATACCTCCAAAGAGATCCTCGTGATTTATGAGAAACATGGCACACCAACTGCTCCAATTACTTTCAAGGCCTATCATGGACACCGCCCCGTCATTAAATCACAAAATCCTTACGCCATTAACGTCGTTGGCTCCTCTTACATTGTTATTGATGGTCTTGAGCTAGTTGGAAATAACGATAATGTAACTCTGGTGTATGCACAACAGCAAAAAGACAACATACATAATCCGCTAACAAACGGCGCAGGGATTGCGCTCCATCCATCCTTTGCAGGAGGAATAATCAAACAACATTCTCACCATATAGTGATTCGCAACAACAAAATCTCTAAGTTTGGTGCTGGAGCAATTGGTGCGTTCAGAACTGACTACGTGACTATCGAGAACAATCTTATCTTTAAAAATTGCTTGTATAGTTCGACAGGAGCAAACACAATTACCACGCTTCACAACTGGAATTATGACGATAATACCACCGACTATAAAATGATTATTCGGGGGAATACTGTATATGATAATCAAAGCTTAATTCCTTGGAAAGTTTCTGGAACGATCGCAGAGTCTAATGGCATCATGATTGATGATGCTCTAAATACCCAAAAAAATTCACTTCTTAAACCGTATCGGGGAAAGACATTAATTGCAAATAACATTGTTTACAACAATGGTGCTGCTGGAATTCAAGTATTTAAAAGTCCCAATGTGGATGTGATTAACAACACGACCTATCAGAACTCTCATAATTCTACTACTCAATATTTGGGAGAAATTGCAGTAGTTATGACTGAGAATGTGAGGGTGTTTAATAACATTATGTACGCCAAGAAAAACGGCATAGTCAACCATGTTAATAAAGCGGATAACAATGTCAAGTTTGATTACAACCTGATTTACAATTCATCCAAATTCACCAGTTCAGAGCTTCATAATATCATTGGACAAAACCCACTATTTGTAGATATTGGCTATAGAAATTTCTCCCTGAAACTCGGTAGCTTAGCGATTGATGCCGGCACTAGCGCCTTTAATGGCGTGCAAGCACCAATGATTGACAAGAGGGGTGCTAGTCGTCCACAAGATGGTAATGGTAACGGCGATGCAAGGATAGATATAGGTGCTTTTGAAGCCCGTTCACCATTGGCAGCAAAAGCCTTCTAAACAAAAAATGGGACTGGGGACTGGGGACTGGGGACTGGGAAAGAGATATTTTCATTCCTTCATTGTGCTTGCGTGGCGTGTGCTTTGCGCTCACTCTGTTCATGGTATCTCTTGCATAAATATTTTTTTTCGCGTGAACGAAGAACGCGAAAAGAACGACTTTTGCAAGAAGTCTCATTGTTTCTCTACTGATTGCGATCGCGACGGTGTAAGTTTGATAGACAATTCTCAATTAGCATGGATCACCGTCGCTGATTTATTAGTAAAAATATTACACTTTCATTAGTGATAACCCTTTTGGGCTTGGTAAATTTTTTATAGTTTCATCCTTCGGTATAAAAATCAAAATAAAAAATCATTTTAGATTATCGTTAGCAAGCGCCCTAACGCTTCAAAACACGATGCATCACATTTCAAAGCTCAAAAATATAAGTTATATAAAAAAATATTTATTTTTCTACTATATTTAACTAAATGTATCGATTAGTATAGTTTCTTGTACTTGTGCTTTCTAACCTGAGTTATTGATGAAACCTACTATAGAGGGATGAAATCAGGAACGTTTCTGTTAGCGAAACGTCAATGTTCGCTGTTTAAACTGCATCTAAGTCTAAACAGCAAAGGAAAGGAGCGAATTACTTTGAAACTCCGAAAAATTGTGTTTCATTCTACCCACAACTACCCCAGACCATAAGTTTTATTGCTCATGCTCAATCTGTCAGTTTCTAACTCTCAAGAAAATCAACCACTGCTTGACGCTACTAACTGGAACGTTATTGAAACGGAGTTTGACCCCACGCAACTCCACCATAAAGAAACTGTCTTTACACTTGGCAACGGTTTCTTAGGGACGCGGGGTACTTTCGAGGAAGGGTATCCCCAGGATTTTCCTGCAACACTCATCCACGGTGTGTATGATGATGTGAAAATTTCCTATACCCAACTAGTAAACTGCCCCAACTGGCTGCCATTAATAGTAAAAGTGGCAGGTCAACGCTTTAGCATGGATAGTGGTGAGATTCTCAACTACGAGCGTCGGCTTGACCTACGTTTAGGTCTAGTTAGCCGTGATGTGCGCTGGCGCAGTCCTACTGGTCATACTTTGGATTTCCACTTTGAGCGTTTCGTCAGTCTAGCAGACCAACATGTTTTGGCAATTCGCTGTCAAATTACATCTGTAGATTTTGAGGGTGAAATTACTGTCGAAGCTGGGTTTGACGCTCAACCAGACACTCAAGGTATTCAACATTGGCAAACCTTAAATCAAGGTGGTGCAGATAATATTATCTGGCTGCACAGCCAAACTCTCCACTCAGGCGCTCAAGTCGGCATGGCAGCTAAGTTAGTGGTAGAGGGTGACAATGGTGTATCTATGTGTATTGAGAATACTTGCAATTCTCCAAGCTTGGAAACCACCTTTGAGTTACTAAAAGGAAAAACGGTAACTGTAGAAAAGATTGTCACCATATTTACGTCACGGGAGACAGAAACCCCGATGACAGCAGCTTTACAAAGGTTGGCTGATGAACCGAGGTACACAACCCTACTAGCCGCTCACATTGCCGCATGGGATCAGGTATGGCAAGACAGTGACATTATTATTGAAGGCGATCGCCTTTCTCAATTAAGTGTCCGTTATAATCTCTTCCAATTACTAGCAGCTGCACCGCGTCACGACGAGCGCGTCAGTATCCCTCCCAAAACTCTTTCTGGTTTTGCCTATAGCGGACACATCTTTTGGGACACAGAAATTTTCATCCTTCCCTTCTTGACCTTAACTCAACCAGCTTTAGCGCGTAACTTGCTCACCTACCGTTACCACACTTTACCAGGCGCACGACGCAAAGCCCAGGAAGCGGGGTATCAAGGAGCGATGTTTGCTTGGGAAAGTGCCACCACTGGCGATGAAGTAACTCCTCGGTGGGTACCAGGTGCTAATGGTGAACAAATCCGCATTTGGTGCGGTGACATTGAAGTGCATATTACTGCTGATGTGGCTTATGCTGTGTGGCACTACTGGCAAACTACCGACGACGATAATTGGATGCGGGATTATGGCGCAGAAATTATCCTCGATACGGCTGTTTTCTGGGAAAGTCGAGTTGAGTGGAACCAAGAACGCAATAGTTACGACATCCTTGACGTGATTGGGCCAGATGAAAATCACGATCGCGTCGATAATAACGCCTTCACCAATCTCATGGTACAGTGGCACTTACAATCTGCTCTAGCACTTTGGGACTGGTTTAAGCAAGCTTATCCCGAAGCTTCAGCACAACTTGTGCAAAAACTCAACTTAACCACAGAACGTCTGCACCGATGGGCGGAAATCCAAGAACGTCTGTTTATCAATGAAGATGCTCAAACAGGTTTGATTGAGCAGTTTGAAGGCTTTTTCCAACTAGAACACGTCAATCTTGCTGATTACGAACCGCGCAGCAAATCTCTGCAAGGACTGCTAGGAATTGAAGCTACTAGCCAAAAGCAGATTCTCAAGCAACCGGATGTGTTGATGCTGCTTTACTTATTGCGCGATCGCTATGACTATAACACCCTCGTCACCAACTGGGATTATTACAACCAGCGCACCGACCATAGTTATGGTTCCTCACTAGGCCCGGCAATTCACGCTATTTTGGCTTGTGACCTCAATCAACCAGCCCAAGCCTATACCCACTTTCTCCGCGCAGCGTTGGTAGACTTGGAGGATGTCAGACTTAATGCAGCTGAAGGAATTCACGCCGCCAGTGCTGGAGGAGTTTGGCAGGCGGTAGTTTTCGGATTTGGCGGTATTCGGATGACTCAATTTGGCCCGGTTGCTTGTGCAAATCTGCCCCCTGGTTGGACGCGTTTAAAATTTCGACTGCAATGGCGTAATGAGTGGTATGACTTCGATTTGCGAGCCGAAAAAGAAATGGAAAGCAACCAGGAAGTCAAAGTTCCCATGCTAGATACACGTCCGACAATTAGCGGTGTGATCTTCGACTTAGATGGAGTGTTAACTGATACTTCAGAGTTTCACTATCTGGGTTGGAAGCGATTAGCAGATGAAGAAGGCATCCCCTTTAATCGAGAAGCCAACGAGGCGATGCGAGGATTGCCTAGACGGGAATCACTCATGCATATTTTAGGCGATCGCCCCACCACTGAAGAGAAAATTCAGGAGATGATGGAGCGGAAAAACCGCTACTACCTGGAATTAATGCAGAAAATAACTTCCGCAGATTTACTACCAGGTGTGACTAATTTATTACAGGACTTACAAGCCGCTGGGATAAAAATAGCGTTGGGTTCATCAAGCAAAAATGCCCAAACTGTAATTGAACTGTTGGGTATTAGGGACAAATTCGATGCCATAGCCGATGGCTACAGCGTCTCCCAACCGAAACCAGCACCAGACCTCTTTCTATTTGCTGCTCAACAACTTGGACTATCACCATCACAGTGTGTTGTAGTAGAAGATGCCGCAGCAGGTATAGAAGCTGCTCATGCTGCTGGTATGTCGGCTGTGGGGATTGGCCCAGTTGAGCGAGTGGGTAGAGCTAATGTAGTTTTTTCCAGTCTGGAAGATGTCCGCTGGCGAGAATTGCAGGAGCAAGTAGCTACCAGCAAGACAACAGATGCACTGGCAATAGTTTTCGGATAAGCACTTCTTATCTTTTTTGAGGTCTGGGAAAAGGATAAAGGAGAAAGGGTAAGGGGTAAATTTCAGCCTTTACCCTTTAATCGAAAGGTATTGAATAGACCTGTCTTCGGAAGTTCGTGCTCAGAACTCGAAATTTCGTGCTCAGAACTCGGAAGTTCGTGTTCGGAACTCGGAATTTCGTGCTCAGAACTCGGAACTTCGTGCTCAGAACTCGGAAGTTCGTGCTCAGAACTCGGCACTTCGTGTTCAGAACTCGGAAGTTCGTGCTCAGAACTCGGCACTTCGTGTTCAGAACTCGGAACTTCGTGTTCAGAACTCGGAACTTCGTGCTCAGAACTGCAACATCCGAGATCTAAGCATGATGTCTAGCGATCATCTTTTGTACGTCCATGCTTTGATGACAATGGGAAAAAATATGTTGGTGGCTAAGCCTGCTATATCTTCAGGGATTTTCAGCATTTTCCTTATAAATAAGAGGGAAAAATCCAAAAGGAAAAATGTTTGAATTCCCCCTTACCCTTTACCCAAACCATTCCCCCTTACTCCTTACCCTTTACCCAAACCATTCCCCCTTACCCCTTACCCTTTACCCAAACCATAAGTAAAGTGGAATGCTTATCCCTTAGACTTGCTGTACTCCCGGACGACCATCTTCAACCACAAATGAAGCACGCTTACTAATTGTGCCAAATTGAGTTGTTACATCTGATAAAACTAGATAATCTGTCTTCCAAGTTGTGGGAGTCAGCGCACAACGAACATATCCCCGTTGAGCGTTGAAGAATTTAATGTGAGGATTATCCGGTAAGTAAGCTTCAACCGTGGGGGTGGTGTCTGCTCCATCTCCACCAGAGCTAATTGAAGTACAGACGAATTCACTCCCAACAGTAGCGGATTCTGGCTGATCAAAGTTAGCCTTCAGATTCATGGCCCAGTTAGAATGTACATCACCTGCCAAGGATACTGGATTAGAAGGCTGGCGCTGTCCGAGGAAAGCCAAGAGGCGATCGCGCGAAGCCAAATAACCATCCCACTTATCCATACTGAAGGTTCCGCCTTCCCCTGGTGTCATGTCTCGCTGAGCAATGGGTACTTGCTGAGCTAAAACATTCCATTTAGTGTGTGAGCTATTTAGACCTTGGAATAACCAATCTTCCTGTGCTTTACCAGTAATCGTTGCCTTTGGATCAAAGTTTTCTGGGCAACGTTCTTTAGTACCATCACCACAGGGCTGATCGGTACGATACTGGCGGGTATCTAAGACATGGAAGGTCGCTAAATTACCAAAGTCCAGCCGTCGGAAAAGTTGCATATCGGGGCCAGTGGGTCGTGAGAAGGGACGCAATGGCATGTGTTCGTAGTAAGCCTGATAAGCAACCGCTCGTCGTTGTAAGAAAAGTGCCCGGTCTTGATCTGGTTCGGTATCAAGTTCTGAAATGTTGTTGGCGTAGTTGTTTTCTACCTCGTGGTCATCCCAGGTGACAATCCAGGGAAACGCTGCATGAGCTGCTTGTAGATTAGAATCGGTTTTATAGAGGGCGTGACGATTGCGGTAATCTTCCAAAGTCACAATTTCTGGACTATTGTGCTGTCTTACCCGATCTGTTCTGATGCCTCCCTCATATATATAGTCGCCAACATGTACTACTAGGCTGAGGTCTTTCTCTTGGGCCAGATATTTGTAGGCAGTATAGTACCCTTGCTCATAGTTTTGGCAGGAGACAAGCGCAAAGTTAAATTTACTCAAGTAGATTCCTGCTAGAGGAGCGGTACGAGTGCGACCAATTGGGCTAGCGTCTCGACCGACAATAAACCGATACCAATACCAACTATCGGATCGTAGTCCTTCCACCACAACTCGAACAGAATGGGCTAGTTGTGGAGTTGCAATTACAGTACCTCTTGAGACAACACGCCTCATGTCCGGGTCAGTTGCCACTTCCCAGCGAATTGGTACATTAGCATACGGCATTCCACCCCCATTTAAAGGTTCGGGAGCTAGACGAGTCCAAATCACTACGCTGGTAGGATAAGGTTCACCCGATGCTACACCTAAAGTGAAAGGATAATTAGAAAATCTGCCTCTAGCGATCGCTGGTTGATGCGAAAATTGATTGGCGATCGCTAATCCAGTAAATGCTCCTGCTCCGATAATTAAGTTACGTCGTTTGATCCGACTGTGTAAGAGCTGCTCAAAATTCCGGTAATCTACCATCTGTACTCCTGACTAACAGGTAAGTTAAAGCACAGCAACAGCTAACACCCTTAGCAAAATCAAGTTTGAATTTGCAGTTTTTTCCACTGATATCAATGTGTTAGATATTCTGTTGCCGCATAACAACCTACTGGTAGGAGATTAATTCTCTACAAAGAAATCGTTAATATCAACTTAATTCTTATGTATCTCTTACCAAGATTCCCAACTTCTTAAAAAAGTCGGGAATCTGAGATTTGTTGATTATTTGCGCCTGCTGAGGTCGGCAATTGCCGCTGCTAATTCGGCTGGCTCTACAGGTTTAGTGAGGTGTCTCTGAAAACCAGCTGAGATGATATTGTTGTGGTTAACCTCTCCTGCAAAGGCAGTTAGAGCGATCGCAGGTAACATATTTCCTTGGGATGCCTCCAACGCTCTAACTTGACGAATTAGCATATAGCCGTCTATCTCAGGCATGGCAATATCGCTTAAGAGAAAATCTGGTTTGGTGTTAGTGATCGCTTCTAATGCCTCACGGGCTGATCTAAATGCCTCTACTTGAGCGCCATACTGCTCAAGGATAAAGACTAATAAATTTAGAGTATCAACATCATCATCTACAACCACGATTCGCAAGCCCTGAAGATTTGGGAAATTGTCAGGCAAGCGATCGCCCTGACTATATTGAGAAGATGTAATTAGAGGTAGCATCACCGTAAAGGTTGCGCCTAAACCTTCTCCTAAACTCGCAACTTCGACAGAACCGCCGTGGAGTTCGACAATGTGGTGGACAATTGCTAATCCTAACCCTAGCCCACCAGACTTTCTTGTCGTTGTATCATCCGCTTGCCGAAAGCGATCAAATACGTAGGGTAAAAAGTCAGGACTAATTCCTTTGCCTGTGTCACTGACTCGGATTCGAGCTTGAGAGCCAACTTTGTCTAGACGAATTTCTATCCGACCACCCGCTGGTGTGAATTTAATAGCATTGGTAAGTAAATTTACAAATACTTGCTGTAAACGATTATAGTCACCTTCCACTATGCCTACCGAACCGACATGCGTTTGGATCTGAATCGATTTGGCTTCAGCTGCTAGGTAGATGGTATCTAGTGCTGCCTTAATTGTGGCAACTAAGTCAACCAAACTAATATTTAGGCTGAGCTTACCTCGGAGAATGCGCGAAACATCTAGTAAATCTTCAATCAACCCCGCTTGCAATTGGGCGTTGCGTTCGATGACTTCGAGCGCTTGAGTAGTTTTTGCTACGTCTAATTTGCGATTAAGCAGAAGTTTTGACCAGCCCAGAATCGGATTGAGCGGAGAGCGCAGTTCATGGGAGACAATTGCTAAAAAATCATCTTTCATGCGATTGGCTTTTTCGAGTTCTATCCTGGCATTACGTTCCTGTTCTAAAGCCTGGGCACGTTCCTCAATTGCCAATTTCTGATCGTGAATATCGGTGCAAGAGCCAAACCATTTGACAATTTGACCATCTTGATTTTGTAATGGAAACGCTCGTCCTAAATGCCAGCGGTATTCTCCATCAGTAGCACGACGAAAACGGTACTCAATATCATAGATTTTTCCAGTATGAAGGGAAGTTTGCCAAACTGCGATCGTGCGCTGCACATCGTCAGGATGCAAAATATCTTGCCATCCTTCGCCTTGTGTTTGTTCTAAGGTTTTTCCAGTGTAGTCATACCAGCGGCGATTGAAATATTCATGATAGCCATCCGGTTGTGTAATCCAAAACATTTGCGGCATTGTATCCGCTAATGTGCGAAACATTAAGTCGCTGTTTTGAGCTAAATCCCACCATTCTTGCTTTTGTAAAATATTTTGCTCAACCAGTCGGCAGAAACTCTTTTCGCTCTCTTGCAGTGATTTTTGCTTATTTGCCTCTAATCGTTGTCGAGCAGCCTTTAGCTCCGCATTTAACGAACTAATCAATAATGTTACTGCGCTGAATACGATGAGTTCTAGCACATCAGCCGCACTTGACAACCCTAGCAAATGGAAAGGCGAGATGAAAAAGTAGTCTTTGGCTAAAATAGCCAAGACTGTTGCTATTAAACCCGGAGCCAGTCCACCATACCAACTGCTAAAAACTATAGCAGCAAAAAAAAGTGGCGAAACGTCCAGTTTAAAAAGTCCTTCCAGTCCCAAGCCCAGTAGCAGTGCCAGCATAACTGACAAACAAGAAATACAGTGGCGCTGTAGATGGAAGCGCTGGACGTTTAACATGCTGCTTTGATTCCTTGCAGTAATTTTCTCTATCTAAAGATAGGTTTCTATTTTACAGTGAGCAACTTCTCTGTAGAGACAAACAACATAGTCACTGCTGAGCGCCTCATCTCATCTACCCTAAAAAATTTATAGTGACTTTTCGGATAGGCTTTAAGTAGAGTTGCGAGCAAAATCGCGTTTTTACTCTAGTGAAAGAGCGAATTTTTGCTTTTGACTCGTGATTTGTGAGTTAATAAAATCCCAGTTGCTCGTGACGTTCGAGAGATCGCTAATGCTATCGGCTTTCAGCCATGAGAGTATAAACAGGTTTAACAGAGGGTGCAACTTTACATGATGGAAACCCTATTTCATGCCTACACCCCTTTACTCACATGGATAGGTTTAGGTTTTCTAGTATCTCGGTTTATTCCAGATAGTTTTCTGAAGCTACTGGGTTATGCGCTTTACTGGGTTGGAATTCCACTACAACTTTTAGTTCTGGCACGTCATACTAACTTATCTAATGGCGGACTAATACCTGGAATAGCAATAGTAATTTTGTTAATGAGTCTGGTTTTAGCTCTGTTAATCTGGTGGGTACGACAATGGTTAATGAGTCTAAAAGAGCAGCCAAAACAAGAAAGTTTGGATTTGTCGCTTAATGCTTCATCTTCTAGTTTTAACTCCTTGGTGCGGGCAAGTTTGGGCAGCTTTATTCTGGCGACAATTTTAGGCAATACAGGCTTTGTCGGATTAACACTCACACAGGTGCTAACCAGTCCTGAAAATACTGATTGGGCAGTATTATTTAGTGTTACCAACAATGTTGTGGGCACATACGGTATTGCTATCTTAATCGCCAGCTATTTTGGTAAGAGTCAAACCCAAAACTCTTGGTGGACTCAGTTGCGGGATCTTGCAACTGTCCCTAGTCTGTGGACATTTTTTATTGGCTTAAATACTCAGTTTGTGAAATTGCCAGCAGTGGTTGAGTCGGGACTTGACCAAGCCGTTTGGGTTGTAATCGCTTTTGCTTTGTTACTGGTTGGTCTGCGGCTTGGGACAATCAAAGGCTGGAAAAGTCTGGAAATCGCCTCAATTGCCAGCGTATTGAAAGTCTTCATTGTGCCAGCGTTGGTGGGATTAGGTGCTACCTCTTTAGGCGTGACTGGCGAACACCGTCTAGTACTAGTGCTGATGTCTGGAACACCTACAGGACTTTCTGTACTGATTTTGGCAGAAGTTTATGACCTAGATCGGAACTTGTTGGCTAGCAGTATCGCTTTAACTTTTGTAGGGTTATTTTTCGCACTTCCCCTCTGGCTTGCCTGGTTTGGTTAAGGTTGAAATCCAGAAGATGCTACAATTTCTGCCCAAGATTCTATTGTTTAGAAACTGGGATAGATCTATCAAGCTAAAAAACAGTTACACTAGCCTTGATATTGAAAAGTCTGAGCAAAACAAAAATGATAACTAAAATAAGTTGTTTAAGTAAATTATATTTTCATTCCTAATGTCATATATCTCGGTTATTAGAGTTAAGTCTCTAGGAGGTTTCGCAACCCTCATATCTTCCAAAAACATCTGCTTCCAGAAGGAAACACTAGTAGTAATTAGCTAGTCTATTTTTCAACAGAAGCAAGGGATTTTTTACATGTCTATGATGGAATGTTTTGCCAGTAGTTTAAACAAAAATTTACTCGGTTTTGGTGTCAAAGTTTTGCCAGGAAATTACCGAACAGTAAATTTGTTAGTGGGAATGTTTGCAGCTTTCCCCCTTATGGCATTGCCTGTGGATGCTTTGCAAGTAAAAGTGACTCCGACTAATCCTAAATTAGGGGATACGCTGTCAGTAGAGATTAATCTAGATAATCCGCAAAGTGGTAGTAATCCAACGGTGGCTATTGGCCAGAAAACTTACCCAGCATTTGCAATTGCACCCAGTAAATATCGGGCTTTTGTTCCCACAACTCCATTAGAAACAGCTGGAATTAGAAAATTCAGAATTTCTGGGGATGGTCAGGTGCAAAACTTGGCAGTGAAAGTGAGCGATCGCAAATTCCCTGTACAACGCATTAATCTACCACCTGGAAAAGCCGGGGTGAAAGCGACAAAGTTAGAACTTCAACGCGTAGCGGCTTTTAAGGCACTACAAACACCACAAAAGTATTGGAGTGGTTCCTTCCTCAAACCCAACGCAGGGCGGATTAGTACGATCTATGGTGTACGTCGCTACTATAATGGTAAATTTGCAAAGGACTACTACCATCGTGGCGTTGACTACGCTGGCGCAACGGGTTCGCCTGTAACTGCTCCAGCCGCAGGGCGAGTTGCGTTGGTAGGTAGAGTATCTCAAGGGTTCCGGGTTCACGGGAACGTAGTTGGCATCGACCACGGTCAAGGAGTAACCAGTATTTTCATGCACCTAAGTCGTATTAATGTTAAAGAAGGTGATTTTGTAAAACCTGGTCAATTAATTGGCGCAGTAGGTTCAACAGGTGCTTCTACAGGCCCACATTTGCACTGGGGTCTATATGTCAATGGACAATCTGTTGATCCAACACCCTGGCGAACCAACATCGTTAATTAGCAGAGACTCAGTTGATCATCTCGGTGAAGAACTTGTGTGTTTTTTTGCCGAGAATTAGGCAAAATAAATTAGATTGATACCGTCCCTACCTTGCTTGGCTAGAGTAAAGATGATGAGCGTTATGAGTATTGAAAAAATTGTAGAACAAGCTCTCCAGGATGGTTATTTGACACCAGCAATGGAAGCAGAAGTCGGACGAATCTGTGATAATGCCTCAGAACTCTCAATAGAAGAGTACATGGCACTAGATCGGCTGATGGGGTCGCTGTTGACTGGTGAGGTAGTGGCGGTACCTCGCAAACAATTTATTAACGTCATGGAAGAACTGGTACTGACAGAAGCGATCGCCCGTGTAGCAGAAATTGAAGCTACCAGCGAAAGTTCTCTGGATGTCGGAGATATCGCCGCTTACGCCCTCAACCGTCTGCCGCCCTTGTATGCTACCACCGAAGAAGGTGCTAACTACCAACGTCAACGGGCTAAGACAGAACTTCAAGAATTAATTTCTCAGCAAGTCGGCGAAGCGATCGGTCGTTACCTAGACCGACCCAATTTCTTTCCAGAACGTCAGGACTTGGGTAAAAATACTGCTAATGATGTTGTACGCCAAGTCAGTGCTTTACTACAAGCACACGCACCTAACTTTGAGCAAAAATCACCACAATCTTTCTAGTCAAAAGTCAATGGTCAAGAGTCTTTTGACTATTGACTCTTGACCATTGACTATTTACCAATCAATCACGCACTATTACAGTTGTACCAACTTTGATTTGTTCATACAACATTCGGACATCAGGGTTACGCATTCTTAAGCAGCCGTGAGACACAGCCGTTCCGATCACTTCCACCTCTGGTGTACCGTGAAAGCCAATATGATTGCGTCCATCTGACCAAAAGCCAATCCATCTGTCTCCCAAAGGACTGTCAGTACCAGCTTCAAATACTTTGCCAGTAATTGGGTGGCGCCAAATAGGATGATGTTGCATGTGCATCACCTGGAAATCACCCGTAGGTGTTTCCCAACCTTTCTTACCTATCGCAATCGGGTAACTAGCTATCACTTCATCTTTGGCATAAACATAGGCGCGGCGATCGCTCAAATCAACAACAACTTGCGTGTTAGTAGAGGTCTTCTGATTAGAGGTTTTTTGTTGAGGTAAAGCCTGAGCTAACAAAGACTTTGGCCAGCTGTCTTTAGTTACATCATCTTTTTGTGCTTGCGCTACTAATCGCGTCTTGCTTGGGAGGTTACTCGTAGCTACATTTTTGCTAATAGCAGAATTTGATTTAGACACCTTCTGGCCTGTTACACGTCTACTAGACACAGACTCACTCAGCGTATCCCCTAAGCCTGCTTGCGAGAGATTTCCATAAACAGCCTTTGGGCGGCTTCCTTGAGAATTGGAATCTCGCCGCAACGAAGCAGACGCAGGTTGTCCCAAATACGGTTCAGCTGAAGTAATGCGCCAATGGACAGCCAGAGATAAAATTGCTGTGCCAAAACAGAGCAT
Source organism: Komarekiella atlantica HA4396-MV6 (assembly GCA_019359395.1). Taxonomy (GTDB): domain Bacteria; phylum Cyanobacteriota; class Cyanobacteriia; order Cyanobacteriales; family Nostocaceae; genus Komarekiella; species Komarekiella atlantica. Next base: position 109,943 of record JAHHHK010000017.1, on the reverse strand, counting down.
CATTACCATACGCCCTACTGATTCATTTCTTACCATTGCCATTGCTTATTATTTATCCCTGACATATCCAGCAAACAAATTGAATGCGCTCATGCTCCAAGTATCAAAAATTTATAAATACTTATCAGTTTCATTATGAATCTGCTAATAGCTCTGGGCAAACTAAAGCTATGTAGATGCCAGCAGAAATCTAGGTAAAAAACTTCATTTCTGTGAAGTTCCAAAGGTCGGAAGCCTTTGCTTTGAATGCTTTCTGGAACTCTGGAAATGTAGCAATCAATCATTAATGGTGTGGGTGAAAGAAAGACCATGTTTGAAAAATTATTGCTAACAGTCACAATTACATTTTCCCTCAATTTCTTTTTTCAAGTTCGTGTACCCGAACACACTAATTTTGGTAATTACCAACAACATTCAGAAAAAACATCAACTATTCTGGTGACAAATCCCAAAAAATAAGAGTCATAGCAAATATAGCAGCATAAATTACAAAAATTCTCACCTGGTTAAGGGTATCAAATCTTACGCTTTAGATCCAGGATAAAGTATGAGATATCAATTTAGAAGTGAAAAATTTTGATCCCTCATCTTTAAAATCATATCCACTCAGTTTTGTCAAGCGTGTGTATCCAGTTGCCATAATTAGCACAAATCTACGTAACATTGCTATTCCCTTGCCAACTGTTAACTGATAAATAAAAAGGCAGCTATGCAAGCAGCATAAGGAGACAGTGGCTCTTACCGTTGCCAACAATCTACCCAAACTTGTATACTTCAGTGTTCCAGTCATAAATCCGTCACCTTACCAAGGAACTTACTGCTCATTAGCAGGTCTAATAGGAAGGGATGATTTAAAGCCAGTACGATCTATGAGTCAGTCGATTACTGTATCCTGGTCAACTGTTGATGCAAGGTATCCAGAAGCATCAGTGCAAGTTGACAAACTCTCTAATCATGATCTAATTTTGCGTTGTCAAGTAGGACTGCGCCCTGATCGTGCTGCGTTTGCAGAACTATTGCGCCGCTATCAGACGCAAGTCGATAGGGTTCTATATCACCTGGCTCCCGATTGGTCAGACAGAGCTGATTTAGCTCAAGAAGTTTGGATTCGCGTGTATCGGAATATTAACCGATTGCAAGAGCCTTCCAAATTTCGAGGCTGGTTAAGCCGCATTGCTACCAACTTGTTTTACGATGAGTTGCGAAAACGCAAGCGGGTTGTCAGTCCCTTGTCGCTGGATGCACCTCGCTCAGTAGAGGACGGCGAGATGGATTGGGAAATTGCCGGAGATACTCCAGGCCCAGAGGAAGCACTTACCACTAGAGAATTTTACGAACAACTACGGGAGGCGATCGCGGATTTACCAGAAGTGTTTCGTACTACTATTGTTCTTAGAGAAATCGAAGGCATGGCGTATGAAGAAATTGCCGAAATCACTGGAGTTTCCTTGGGAACTGTGAAGTCAAGAATAGCCAGAGCAAGATCCAGGTTGCAAGCTCAGTTGCAAAATTATCTAGATACCTAATTTACAGTATCTTTCCCTTAACCATTAACAGAATTTAAGCATTGATTAAGAATTGTGAGGAACAAGCAAATTACTTCTGCCATCAGGAGGAAAAATGATTAATTTCTCCAGATTGTCAGAATCCTTTTACCCGTGTATGAGTTGGTAATAATGTTAAGATGACTACTGATTCTCAGTTTTATGACCGTTCCCGCTCGCAACTACCTAAAAATTTGCCAAATGGAATGGCTAAGCATACCAATGAATCAACGGGTTTTATGGATATGGTGAAGCGCGATCGCTTCGAGTTATTGAGTGCTTACCTCGATGGTGAGGTAACAGCCGCCGAACGCAGGCAAGTAGAAGAATGGTTGGCAAACGATGCCTCAGTTCAATGCTTGTATGCGCGACTATTAAAGCTACGCCAAGGCTTGCGAACTTTGCCAGTACCAGCAGCCCAACAGTCGCCAGAAGCAGCAGTCCAGCAAGTCTTTGCACGTTTGCGCCGCCGTACTCGGTTAGCTTGGACGTTTGGAGGTGCTGCTATTGCTGCTTGCATTATCGGCGCAGTATCCGGCGTACTACCCGGTGGTGGGGCAAAGGCGCCGCAACTGGCGCAAAAGCCACTAATAGAACCAACACAAACGACTTCAGCGTCTATTATCCCTCCAGCTTCCCCGCTGATGGTGGGACTAAATAACCCAGTAATTGAAATTCCCAAAGCAGCAGTGGCTCCTCCAGAAAATCCATTAAATCACATACAGCCACAACAGCGAGATACTAAACAAGATATAAACTAATTTGGAGTAAAACCGGAGTTGCTCCACCAGCCGTCAGGTTGAGGAACCCCTCCAAATTGGCAAATCTGCTCTGGGGACATTAAATAGACCCAAGCGTCACCCAGGCATACTCCTTTTGGTTCGTAAACCTCCATAAATTGGCGGTTATAGAGGTTTTTTGACATTTGTCTGCTTGGCTGGTAATCTTCCAGTACGTCTAGCTGTTTTAAAATTCCTGGGTTAGTAAAGGAAAGTAAATATCCGTAGACTTGGCTATCTCCTCGCGTCATCGCTGGATAGCCCATCGGTAGAGCAAACAGTTTACCTGGTAACATAGCTAGTCTGGCATCAACTACTTTGCCAGCGCAGTATCTTTTATAATTAGCTTCCCCTGGTTTGAGTGTGCCGTAGACAAAAACCCGTACCAAACCAGAAAATTTTATTTTTGATTCAGCCATCGCCTATTTTAATCAATGGATACAAGAACTTCTAAAGTAAAGAGATTTAAGTATCTTTACCACTTTATTAACTCTAAATTCTTGACTGATTGCAAGAATGGACTTCTTGCAAAAATGCGAATATAGCGGTTCCCATTCAGATGCGGTACAAAATTACATCGTCAGGTGTAGGGGCACGGCAGTGCCCATTAGTGTCAACTTCAGCCCAAACACTCAATTTCCCGTAGTTTCAGATCCCCCAACCCCCTTCAAAAGGAGGCATTCGATTCTAATTCCCACCTTCTTAAGGCAGGGCTGTTTCATTTGCTCAGATCAGGATTTTGTCAAGAGTATCAACTAGAAATTTTAGTGAGTTGGTAATCGAAAAATTACTGTCTCAAACAATAAATTTCAGTGCGTTCGCCTGGTTTTCGACCCAATTAGATTGTTTAGCAACCTGATTTTTTTGACTGATACACTTGTAAATTAAGGTCTTTTGGGGAATGAAACAGCCCTGCCTTCTTAAGGGGGGTAGTGGGGGGGTCTCAAATCTAGGTGGTACATCGAAAAACTTTGAAATGCTTATCAGACTAAGCTTTCAGGTTAAGTTGACACCAATGGGCACTGCCGTGCCCCTACGGGTATACCTCACTTAAACGAAAACCGCTGTAAGTGAAAAATTAACCACAGATAAACACCGATGAACACCGATGAATTGTCTGTGTTCATCGGTGTCCATCTGTGGCTTAATTTCCAAAATATTGATTTTTGCAAGAGATTTAAGCCAATAAAGAGTATGGATAAAAAAGTTTTATCTATGCCAGACGCAGACGTTACTTTCTACCGCCATTTTTTCAATCAGCAAGACAGCGATAAGCTTTTTCAAACCTTGCTTGACGAAATCATGTGGCGGCAAGACAAGATGAAGATATACGGAAAGGAAGTAAACTTACCAAGAAAAACTGCTTGGTATGGAGATAGAAATATGTCATATAAATTCTCAGGTATTCATCTTGAACCAGAACCTTGGACACCTACGCTATTACAAGTAAAAGAGAAAGTTGACGAGATTGCAGAAGTTAAGTTTAACAGCGTTTTACTAAATCTTTACCGAGATGGAAACGATGGAATCTCTTGGCACACAGACGCGGAACCGGAGCTAGGTAGTAATCCTGTAATTGGTTCTGTTAGCTTTGGTGAAGCAAGGAGGTTTATGTTTAGGCATAAACACAATCGTGATTTGAAGGCAGAAATTGAGTTAAAACATGGCAGCTTACTGCTCATGGCGGGCATAACACAACATTTTTGGCAGCATCAAATCCCTAAAACATCGAAACAAGTTCAACCAAGAATCAATTTAACTTTTAGGATAATTAATCATTTGTATTGATAGTATTTAGAAACATAAACAATAGCTGACTGATGTTAAAGTATTTTACAATATCCCTTTGAGCAGGGAATTTTTTATGTTTGTTTATAAGAGATGTTCTTATTTTTACCTAATACCAAGTTATCATTTCTTATAATTATGAGCAGAGAAAAGAATCTCAGAAATATAAGGCTTGTCTACGTTTCGCTCAGTATGACAAAATACTATCTTTATCAACTTGGTATAAAATGCATATGAGGCGGCTAGTAATAAGGGAATGAGAATAGTGAAAATGAGTTAATCATGTAAAAAAAATGCTAGGATGCTTATGCTGTAAGCATTGTGGTATATTTAAAGTATTACTTCAATAACTTTAGGCAACTAAAAAAGATAGGAAGATAAATAAGAAGAGAGTAAGCATTAGTTGAATAAGATTGATTAGTAGAAAATTATACTCATTAATCGCGATAAAATGCTGAAAAAAGCGTTTCGAGTATTATTATTTGAGTATTATTAGAGATAAAAATGGCTGAAAGTATTAATTCTAATTTATCTAGATATAACCCAGCAGCAATTGAGGAAAAATGGCAAAAAACATGGGCAGAACTTGGCTTAGATAAGACACCCACAGCAAGCAACAAGCCAAAATTTTACGCTCTGTCTATGTTTCCTTATCCATCGGGTAGCCTGCACATGGGTCACGTCCGTAATTATACGATTACGGACGTAATTGCCCGTCTTAAACGAATGCAAGGCTATCGGGTGTTGCACCCAATGGGTTGGGATGCTTTTGGCTTGCCAGCAGAGAATGCCGCCATCGATCGTGGCGTTCCACCGGCAAAGTGGACTTATCAAAATATTACCCAGATGCGTCAGCAATTGCAGCGTCTTGGTTTGTCTATCGACTGGGATAGCGAAGTTGCCACCTGTTCACCGGATTATTACAAGTGGACACAATGGATTTTCTTACAGTTTTTGCAAGCGGGGTTAGCTTACCAAAAAGAAGCAGCGGTAAACTGGGATCCCATTGACCAAACTGTACTGGCAAACGAACAAGTTGATAACGAAGGCCGTTCCTGGCGCAGTGGTGCAATAGTTGAGCGCAAATTGTTGCGGCAATGGTTTTTGAAGATTACCGACTACGCCGAAGAATTGCTTAATGACTTGGATAAGTTGACAGGTTGGCCAGAACGCGTCAAGTTGATGCAGGCAAATTGGATTGGCAAATCAACAGGCGCTTACTTGGAATTTCCCATCATCGGGTTGGATGAAAAAATTGCTGTATACACTACACGCCCAGATACAGTTTATGGTGTTAGCTACCTGGTGTTAGCACCAGAACATCCTTTCACAAAGCGCGTCACCACAAAAGCTCAACAAGCCGCAGTAGAAGCCTTTATTAAAGAGGTTTCCAATCAAAGTGAACTTGAACGCACTGCGGAAGATAAACCTAAGCGGGGTATCTCCACGGGTGGTAAGGCAATTAACCCATTTACAGGGGAAGAAGTGCCCATTTGGATTGCTGATTATGTACTGTATGAGTATGGTACTGGGGCGGTGATGGGTGTGCCTGCTCATGATGTGCGGGATTTTAAGTTTGCCCAAACTTATGATTTACCGATTGATTTTGTCATTGCTTCGCCAGATGATGTTGCAGATTTTGGCTTAACTCCAGCATCAGAGATAGATGAAGTCACACAACTTATTCAGGTTGAATATAACCAGGCATATACTGAACCAGGAATCTTAATTAATTCCGGGCCTTTTACTGGTACGACTTCTACAGATGCTAAACAAGCGATCGTTGAATACGCCCAAAAAGAAGGTTTTGGGAAGGTGCGAGTGCAATATCGCTTGCGGGATTGGTTGATTTCGCGACAGCGTTACTGGGGAGCACCCATTCCAGTTATTCACTGTCTCAACTGTGGAATAGTGCCAGTCCCCGATCAAGATTTGCCAGTGCAGTTGCCCGAAGATGTAGAATTTACTGGACGTGGTGGTTCACCTTTGACTCAGTTAGAAAGCTGGGTGAATGTACCTTGTCCGACTTGTGGCACTCCAGCGAAGCGAGAAACCGACACGATGGACACCTTTATTGATTCTTCGTGGTATTTCTTGCGGTTTCCTGACGCCAAGAACGAGGAACAGGTTTTTGATTCGAGTAAAACCAATGACTGGATGCCAGTTGATCAGTATGTGGGTGGAATTGAACACGCGATTTTGCATTTGTTGTATTCGCGGTTCTTTACTAAGGTGTTGCGGGATAGAGGCTTGTTGAATTTTGATGAACCCTTCCAACGTTTGTTAACTCAAGGCATGGTACAGGGCTTAACTTATCTGAATCCCAACAAGGGTGGTAAAGACAAATGGATTCCCTCTAATCTTGTGAATCCAGGTGATCCTCGTGACCCTCAAACAGGTGAACCACTGCAACGCCTTTATGCCACCATGTCCAAATCTAAGGGTAATGGTGTCGCGCCGGAAGATGTAATTGGCAAATATGGTATAGACACAGCACGAATGTTCATCTTGTTCAAAGCACCGCCAGAAAAAGACTTGGAATGGGATGAAGCTGATGTAGAAGGACAATTCCGCTTCTTAAATCGGGTGTGGCGGTTGGTAACAGATTATGTTGCTGCTGGAATATCTCATAAGAAGTCCCAACTTTCTGATTTGATTTCGCCTGAAAAGGAATTGCGGCGGGCGATTCACACTGCTATCAAAGCTGTGACAGAAGATTTGGAGGACGAATATCAATTCAACACAGCTATTTCAGAATTGATGAAGTTGAGTAATGCCTTAACTGATGCCAAGTGCAAAAATTCACCAATTTATGCAGAAGGAATTCAGACTTTGGTAGCGTTGCTAGCCCCATTTGCGCCACACATTGCTGATGAGTTGTGGCATTTGTTGGGTGAGAGTCATTCAGTCCACACTCAAACTTGGCCGTCTTTTGACCCTGCTGCTTTAGTAGCTGATGAAATCACTTTGACGATTCAGATTAACGGTAAATTTCGCGGCGTGATTCAAGTGCCGACGCAAGCAGATAAAGCAGCGCAGGAGAAATATGCCTTTGAATCAGAAGTCGCCCAGCGTTACATCGCGGGTAAGGAGATTAAAAAGGTGATTGTGGTGCCTGGGAAGTTGGTGAATTTTGTAGTCGCTTAGAGAAAATGGTAACGGACACGATCGCAATTTCACTTTTGGCGTTATCGTGTCTTTGATTTCAAAAGGAAACTCCTTCCCAGAACTTCTCAAGATGGGTGGTAAATGTTACGCTATCCCATCATGACTATCAAGCGCCGACAATTTCTCACCTTTGGGTTAACTGCTTTAGCTACCCAAATCTCTCCACTTGTTGCCCACGGTCAGCTATCTCCAAGCATCATCCTCAAACCACCCCGCCTGCAAATAGGTGATACAGTCGGATTGATTGCCCCTGCCGGTATCATTGACGCTAAAGACATCGAAGTAGCAAAGAAATCCATATCGCAGCTAGGCTTAAAAGTCAAGTTAGGGAAGCATATTTTAGATCGTTACGGTTATTTAGCAGGGAAAGATGCCGATCGCGCTGAGGATGTTAATTTGATGTTTAGCGATCGCTCAGTGAAAGCAATTATTGCTATGCGTGGAGGCTGGGGCTGTAATCGCATTTTACCCTTACTGAACTACTCGCTGATCCGTTCCCATCCCAAAATCCTCATGGGGTACAGCGATATCACTTCTTTGTTGTTGGCAATTAATGCCCGTAGTCGGCTTATTACTTTTCATGGGCCAGTTGCCACGTCTACCTGGAATCAGTTAACGGTGGATTACCTCAAGCGCATCCTATTTAATGCTGAAGCGGTGATCATGCAAAATCTTAATCCTAAGGAAGTACCAGTGCAGACAATCGCATCCGGAAAGGCAAGGGGTAAACTTGTGGGCGGTAATTTGTCAGTGTTAGCAGCGATGGTAGGATCACCTTACCTGCCTTCCTGGAATAAAAGCATCCTGTTTGTGGAAGAAATTGGCGAGGATGTTTATCGTTTAGACCGGATGCTAACGCAGTTAAAAACTGCTGGTATTCTTAACCAAATCGCTGGCTTTATATTTGGGCAATGTACTAATTGTAGTCTTGGGGATGAACCGTCATTTACCTTAATGCAAGTATTACAAGACCACATAATTCCTCTAAATATTCCTGCTTGGTATGGTTCAATGATTGGTCATATTAAGGATAAATTTACCCTACCAATTGGCGTAGAAGTGGAAATAGATGCCAATTTTGGAACAATACGAATGTTAGAGGCGGCTGTCAGTGCAGAATAACACAGAGGCGATCGCTTGATTATATGTTCTTGTGAAGGGGCGATCGCTACATTTAAACTATAGTAAATGTAAGGTGGGCATTGCTCTGATTTTTGACTCAGATTTTGCTAGGCAATGCCCACCCTACGATGAACTTAATTATTATGTTTTATTTATACATTTCTAAAATCAATCATCGTCTGGCGATAAGCATCTGGCAATCCTGTATCAAAACACTTACCTTTAACAACATATCCTGTCATTCCCTCTTCCTGGCACAATCTATCAAGACAAGATGTTAACTGAAATTCACCCCGTTCTCGGAAATTTTTATTGATGTGTGCTGCCAAAAAATCAAAAATTTGTGGCGTTAGTAAGTATAAACCAAATATACATAAAAACTCATCTTCTGCCATTCCTTCTATACGCAAATGCTGATATGCATACTCAATAGTGGGTTTTTCAGATAGTTGTATAACTTCAAGAATTGAGTTTGATTTTTGCCAAACTCCTGTTACGCATCCAGCTTTATGAATCATCTCTGCTGACATTTTAGTTAAACTAACAACGCTTTTATTGACTTGTTCATAAACATCTAAAACTTGACGCGCACAAGATTTTTCTGTGTCAGATGTATAAACATGGTCGCCCAGCATCAACAGAAATGGCTCATCTTGCACCCAGTCCTTGGCACAAAAGACTGCATGACCGTAGCCTGCTTGCTCCTCTTGCGTTAAAATTGTGACTTTGTTGCCTAACTCTTGGAGGTATTGGCTATATTCTTGATTATGTTGTGACAGTTTGGCGAAAAGTTCTTTTTTGGGTGGATTTTTAAACAAATCTTCAAAGATTTCTTGATCATCCGGCTGCACCACTATTGCAACTTCTGCAATTCCTGCATTAATTGCCTCTTCAACAATGGCTAGAATCACAGGTTTTGCCCTACCATCTTGATCAATAATTGGGAAAAGTTCTTTTTTGACAACTTTGGTAGCTGGAAATAAACGAGTGCCGAAACCAGCCGCCGGAATCACAGCTTTGTTAACTTGCTTTTTTTGCATAAATCGTCAGTTTTAAAGCTTAAATTTGGAAAAAATTACAAGTGATTATTTTTGAGGATTTCAATTAGTTGATAATTAAAATTGTAATTTAAATACACAAGCTATCTCTTGTATATTCAATGGCAATTCTTTACTAATGAGTTGCAGTGTATTTACTACAAAAATGAGTAATTTATATAACTACATTTCGCGCGTTGCGATACTGTCTGATTTGATCCTAAATGTAAGCGATCGCCAATAAATATAATTTTTCTATACTAAACACATCAATTTTCTCAAATTATGCTTCATTTTGTTCGTTACTATCCATGATGAGTCTTTTTTAGTGTTCAGTTGATAAACTGTCACTCACTAGATTCCCCGTTTTATTGCAGAAGAGATATTCTTATTTAGTGCAAGGAGTGATACCATTTCACCACATGTTTGTCACAATTTATCCTCGCAATACTCCCTATTAAGGGAGTATTGTAAATTTAATGTGTTACAAACAAAAGGAATCTGGTATAAAGTTATACGGGAAAGTGCTTGAGTGAGCAAGACTCTCAAGTGCTTTTTTGTGTATAAGGAATTTTATTTTTGCAAAAAAATATACATTATCTTTTAATTAATATAGTGCACACCCTTAGGAGCACAATGTATTGTGCCTCCACAATAATGCGTATTCCACGCATTTGAAAATTCCTGTAACTGTTGTAAAACACACACGTAATCAAGTCATAAGTGCAACACTTGCTATATTGAGTATTTCGAGAAAATCCCAAGCGATCGCTAAAATCTTTACAATATTAAATAAGGTAAAGATGTATATCAGAGTCAGAATCAATGGTGTTATTCGGATTTGGCAAAAAACAGGTTATGCCCACTCCTGAAGAAGCTTTACCAGGAAGGGCACAGGCTATACAAGTACCCGCTCATCACTATGTCAACAAAAATCCCCTAAAACCTCCTTATCCTGATGGATTGGAAAAGGCGTTATTTGGTTTGGGCTGTTTTTGGGGTGCAGAACGCAAATTTTGGCAACTGAACGGAGTTTACACCACCGCAGTGGGTTACGCTGCCGGGTTCACGCCCAATCCTACCTATGAAGAGGTATGTAGTGGACGGACTGGTCACAATGAAGTCGTATTAGTTGTGTTTGACCCCCAACAGATTAGTTACTCCCAACTGCTGAAAGTCTTCTGGGAAAGCCACAATCCTACCCAAGGAATGCGTCAGGGTAATGACACTGGCACTCAGTATCGTTCTGGTATTTACGTATATTCCGATCAAAAGCAGCTAGCAGAAGCATCACGGGAAGCTTATCAGCAAGCTCTCAACAAATCAGGTTATGGCGAGATTACCACAGAAATCTTGGATGCACCTGAATTCTATTACGCAGAAGCTTACCATCAGCAGTATCTAGCTAAAAACCCCAATGGTTATTGTGGCTTGGGTGGTACAAACGTTGCTTGTCCAGTGGGTGTAGTTGAATCACAAGTGAGCAGTTAGAACAGGAGTTAAAGGGGAGCAGGGGGGTAGGGGAGCAGAGGAGTGGGGGAAATACTTGTCGTTAAGGGAAAAGGGGAAAAACCTTTCACCCTTACCCTTTAACCTTTTTCCCAAATCAAATTCCCAGTTGAAAATGCTCCTGACTCCTATCTCCTTACAATGCAGATTTGAGCAAAGCGATCGCCCACGTCCACAATGCAATACTTATAGGTGCTCCAATGAGGACACCGGCGATCGCCCAGCCTCTTTGATGGGCTTTGAAGTGTTCAATACTGCGCCACTGTCTACTTTTCCAAGCCCATTCATTGCCTTTTGCACCGAGAGCGATCGCCATTATCCAGCCAATTTGGGGCACAAAACAGAATAATCCAAACCACACTTGATTAGTCCATAACCATAGCCAAGGTAGTAGAAATGCTCCCCAATTCCACCCCAGAATTTCCTCTGGGACTGCTTCAGTGTAATTATTGATTCCGCATCCAGAATTATTGGTGACTTCTTTTAATGGCAAAAGCTGATTTTTAGCAGATTTGACAGCTAGACCAGATTTGAGAGCATTCAACGCTTGACGAGCACTAGCAAAGCGCTGTTCTGGCGCGGGTTCAGTTAACTTTTGTAGCCAGCTGATAAAACTAGGACTCAGGTTAACTCGCTCAGTAAATTGCAACCGCAAATCTTGCTGCGGTAAATCAGAAGGGCAAATACCAGTTAACAAATGAATCAAAGTTGCTCCCAATGCATAGAGATCAGATGCTGGAACCGCTCGACCACCAAATTGTTCCATTGGGGCATAACCATAAGTACCCACAATAGTAAATGTAACGCCCTCTTTTGCCGCTTTATCCTGAACTGCGCCAAAATCAACTAGATAAATTCGATTATCTTCACCCCAGATTAAATTACTTGGCTTAATATCCCGGTGCAACACTCCTGGATTCAGCTCATGCAAATGCATGAGAATATTTAAAACCTCAATAGCAATTTTCCTAACTCGTTTTTCAGTAAACCTTTTGCTAACAGTAAGTTGTTCCTTGAGTGACTCACCAGGAATATATTCTTGCACTAAGCCAAACCAGAGTGTGCGATCATCAATACAAAAATAATCGATATACCGAGGAATACGAGGATGATTTAGCTGTTTAAGAATCTGTGCTTCCCTCTCAAAGAGTTTTAGGTCATCCCACTGTACAGTACCGCCAAAAGCCAAAAGTTTGACTACAACTAATGGATTTTCCGCATCGGCAGCTCGTAAATCCGTTGCTAGCCAAGTTTGGCGAATCCCATTATTGCCGAGTTGGCGTTGAACTTGATAACGCTCTTGTAATATCTGCTCTGCTTGCAGCATTTGACACCTGCTTGCAATTTACGCTGATCTGATTCTCTTACTATTTAAGGATAGTCATTATCTCGCTAGACTGTGGGAGGGATAGAATCCGAGAAGCAAACTTAGTGTCAACGATCACTTGTCGATTCAAGATAATTTTTGCTGTAAAAAGCTTGATATTCCGCAGACAGCAAAGGTTCCCACCAATGACGATGAGTGAGATACCATTCAACGGTTAAACGCAAACCCTCAGCAATTGTAACTGAAGGCGTCCAACCAAGTTGAGTTTTAATTTTATTCCCATTAATTGCATATCTCCGGTCATGTCCTGGTCTATCTTTGACGAAAGTGATTAACTGCTTTGAGGGAACAACTGGTAAGTCAGGTGCTAATTCATCCATCATCTGGCACAAAATTTGTACAAGGTTGATATTTTCCACCTCATTGTTACCACCAATATTGTAAGTTTCTCCTGGTTTACCGTGATTAATCACCACATCTAAAGCACGACAATGATCGCCAACATAAAGCCAATCTCGTACATTTTTACCATCACCATAAACGGGTAATGGCTTACCCATTAAGATGTTGATACACATTAATGGAATGAGTTTTTCGGGAAATTGATAGGGGCCGTAATTATTAGAGCAATTTGTGATAATTGTCGGGAGTTTGTAAGTATGGTAGTAAGCACGAACTAAGTGATCACTGCCAGCTTTCGAGGCTGAATAGGGACTATTAGGAGCGTAGGGCGTTGTTTCACAAAACGCTGACTCATCTGGGTTCAAACTCCCGTAGACTTCATCAGTAGAAACGTGCAGAAAACGATAACTAGATGGCTGTGATTTTGCTTCCCAATACTGCCGAAAAGCTTCTAGGAGGGTGAAAGTTCCTACTACATTAGTTTGCACAAAAGCGCCGGGTTCGAGAATTGAGCGATCAACATGAGATTCAGCGGCAAAATGGGCGATTGTATCAATATTTTCAGTTGTTAATAACTGCTCTACAATGGAGCGATCGCAAATATCCCCTTGCACAAACCGAAAATTCTCTCTTCCTTCAACCAGCGCTAAATTGCCACGATTTCCAGCATAGGTAAGAGCATCCAACACTACCACTCGGTCACTAGGATAAACCTGACACCAGTGATGCACAAAGTTTGCCCCAATAAATCCCGCACCTCCTGTTACTAATAACCGCCGATTCATTAACTTCCTCTCTTTTTTTGTGGTTCGTCAATCTTTCTTACGCCGCACCACAATATTAACCCCTAAAATATTTTTTGCTGAACTTATCGTATATTTTCTGCATCATTAATTGTGCCATCCGCGTACTCGTCAAACTTTTAATATTGGATGGCTGCTGGATTTTGTGGTCAAAAAATTCGTTTAATTCATCTACTATTACTTGGAAACGCTGAATAATATTTTCAGTTCTATACTCAGCCAAAAACTCTTTAGAAAAAGATAGCTGCATTGGAGAATTAACAACTTTTAAAATACGTTGTACATCATATTCTTGAGAATAGCCAGCAATTTTATAGCAATTAAATCCTGGGTCTAAATAATCGGACAACCCACCGTTGACACTAGAAAATACTTGACAGCCACAGGCGATCGCTTCCATTGGTTGCAGTCCAAATCCTTCACTAACACGCTGTTTAGCCCAATATTCAGCAGAATCATAGAGATAAACTTTAGCCCTATTAAATAATCCAGGTAAATCTTCTACATAGGAATCAACGACCAATACTTTACATTTTTTTTGCAACGCCGGAATCAATTGTTTAATTAAATACTCCGAAGATTTTCGAGTTTGAACTAAAACATCAATATCCCGCTCAATATGTAAATTTTGAAATTCCTTAGAAATTTGATTAGGCAAATAATAAATTAGAGAATTAGGTGATTTTTGTCCCCAATATCCCATCGTATTTCGACTCACAGTAATGATCGGAATACTTGCAGGTAGCACAAATGGATAACCTGCACTATGAGCATGATAAACTACGTTGCAAGATTTTAGCTTGGTGACAAGTTTAGCAATATCAAATCCCCAGCTAATGACAAAAATGACATCATTTAAATTTTTCTCTTTTAGCAAATCATCTATGAAAAGCTTGCCTTTTTCTCGTTGACGATAAGTTACAACATCAGCATTACAGAAGTGCTGAGCAAGATTAACTGTTTTTAACTCTGCAAACAAGCCACCACAAGCAAATTTGCCATCTGTCCCAGGGAGTAAGAAGTAAAGTCTCATTACACAATTTTTTTATATGAGTAGGGGAAGTGGGGAGTGGAGGAGTAAAGAAGTAGGGGACAAGGAGAATATATAACTACTGTCTGTTGACCTTTGACCCTTGTACAGACGCGATTAATCGCGTCTCTACTCTTGACCCTTGACCCTTGTACAGACGCGATTAATGTCTCTACTCTTGACCCCCCTTCTTCTAATTAATCTTGCCAGTACACCTTAACAAAATGCCCTTGTCGTCCCCAAACGTCACGTGTACGGGTAATATTTTCAATTTCTAGGTTAAAGGGAATGGCAGTTGTTAAGTAACGCTGCGCCATAGAACCTAAATTTGGTGCAAGTTCTGCTGCTGTCGTGGCTGCTAACCCCAAACCTATCAGTTGCTCAATCGGTCGGAACGGTAGCAGAAGATTTACACCCACAGCTAGTCCAGCGGTTAAGAGCATTGCTACTGATAAATTGGTGCCGCAACGGGGATGTACAGCCAAATCCCATTCTCCACCGATGAGGCGATGTTGAGCAAGTGCGATCGCTCGCCGTAAATCACTAATGTTTACCTCACCATAAAGGTAGAAACCCTGTTCGGTAGACAAACCGCTTAATAGTTCGTTATCAATTTGAATATTAGTAGACCCGAATGGAGGAGAATGGGCGCTTTTTGATTCACCTAGAACCCAAACAGTGGCGTGTTCTAGGGCGTGAACCTGTCGCAGCGTCAAAATTTCTTTCAAACCTGGAATAAACGATAGCTGCTTGAGTAAATCGGCATCTTGTGTAGGTTGGGGAAAGTCCGTAGGTCGGTCTTCGAGGCTCGGAACTTGCCCAGATAGAGGTATCGTAAAATCAAAACCAAAAAAGTCAAAGGGAGATGAACTACCTTTGGCAGAAGCAGAAGTATTCATAGGAACACTGCCCCCCAAGCCTATGGAGCAACATAGATTTCTTTCAAATGTAACGCTTGAGCTAATGGATTGTTGCTAATTTTTATTGATGATTCGTTGACAACAAAGTTAGAGCACTATATTCCAATAAAAATCTTTATGGATTTTGACAAGCCGACTTGAGGAAACTGCTCGTTCTACACTCTCGTTGAACTGAGTTTTCTTCTCGTCTTTGTAAATGTCAGCTGAGTACAGAGGAAATTTCTCATCGGTACCAATTATTTTTCCCTAAAGAAATATAATAGTACCGATGAAAGGAAAACTGCCTTTACCCAGAACCAATAGGCTAGTAATCCGTTCTGCTGCATTTTGAGAGGAATTCTGAATCTATAGTTTCCGCTTCCGAGGGTTAGCTTTTGCTCCATTAGCGTAAATTCCCACTAAGTAAAGGATGCGGAACTTATGGTAGAGATGATCACACTGAAATAAAGGCGTGAGGAGAACAATCAGTAAATCTCAAAATTGGGTTGTCAGCATACTAGACAAGATTAATCACGTTGTTACTAGCAAATTGTTTATTCGTTCTGGTTAGGCAGAATACAGCAATTGACATCATTCAAACAGACTTTGCCCCACTGTAAAGCCCAGCGGACAAGAGCTACTCGATTTTCTGTTTGGGTCTTAGTCAGAATATTACTGATATGGTTATCAACTGTACGCTTGCTAATTTCCAGTTTTCCTGCAATTTCTTGGTTAGTTAAGCCAGCGGCCACTAAGTCGATAATTTGCAGTTCTCTGTCTGACAGACTAACAGGGGTCTGAGACTCGCCACCAGCCATGACTATTTCTATCCTCCCTTGGTATATGTACTTAATCGCTCTTTCTAATTCTAGAAGATTCTTTTGTAGGTAGGGGTTTCAAGTGTTCGCGGCAATACCATTATCAATATTTTCTTTGGATTTCAAATTGACAGTAATCTAAACCAAAAATATTTTGTGTATTAAATATTGCATTTTAACATGAAATATTACCGTAAAATTATTGAATTAATTAAGCGAGGATCAAGAGCGTGTACATGATATGAGAGTAGTAAAAATTGCTATTTCATTCTATGAAGGACTGGCGACAAATAAGCAGAGAACATTGTAGATTTTATACTGGAAAATTGTCATTTGTCTTTAGAAGTTTGCTAGGTCGGGAAACCCCCGAAGTTCAGTTCGCCGACTTCCGGCGCCTTGACTTCTCCCCGTACGTGACAGGCTCAACTTTTGGCAAAATCGAAAATCTAAAATGAAATGAGCAATCCCCGTGTTTTGTGCCTCGGTGAAATTTTATTTGATTGTTTAGCCGATCAATTGGGGCTAAGCTTGGAAGAAGTTCAATCTTGGACTCCTTACCCAGGAGGAGCGCCAGCTAATGTAGCTTGTGCTTTAGTAAAGTTGGGAACGCCAGCAGGATTTATCGGAGCAGTTGGTGAAGATGAGCCAGGGAATGCACTGGTCAAGCTATTACAAGAAGTAGGTGTAGATACTACGGGAGTCCAACGCCATTCCACAGCACCAACACGACAAGTTTATGTGACGCGGGATCTAGCAGGCGATCGCACTTTTGCTGGATTTGGTCAGTATAACACCGCAGAATTTGCCGATACCCGCCTGCAAGCCAAGCAATTACCAAATTTGCTGTTTCAAGAGGCAGATTTTCTGGTTTTGGGTACTTTGGAATTAGCCTATCCTGAAAGTGAGCAGGCAATTCACCGCGCCCTAGAACTGGCAGAACAATACGACCTGAAGATTGTGCTAGATGTCAATTGGCGTCCTGTGTTTTGGCAAGATTCAAACATCGCTCGTCAAAAAATTCAAGAATCATTGAAGCGAGTCGATTTTCTCAAACTCTCCAAAGAAGAAGCCGAATGGCTATTTGATACCGCCGACCCAGGAGCCATTACTTATCGCCTAGCTTCAGTTGAGGGAGCGCTGGTGACAGATGGCGAAAACGGCTGTGCCTATTGTCTGGGTGAGAACGAGGGGAAATTACCTTCGTTTTCCATCCCCGTAGTCGATACAACAGGTGCAGGAGATAGCTTTCTAGCAGGATTCATCCACCAGCTGAGTCAGCATGGTATCCATAGCTTGGGGGATGCAGAAACAGCAAAACGCATCGTTGCCTATGCCAGTGCTGTTGGGGCGCTGACTACCATTAAACCAGGAGCGATCGCTTCTCAACCAACATCTGCTGAAGTCGAAGCTTTTCTAGCCTCAAATCAACTTTAGAGAGTGGCATAAGCAGTTGGGATATCAGCCACTAACGGCTGATACTCCCAGCTGGAAAATGGACGAAAATCCTCATGCCATTCTGCGGTCATATTGCACAGCAAACGTAGCTGAAGTGGTGTTGGTGCTGGGTTAACACGCTCAATGTGTACTTTTACAAGTTCTGGATTTTTGCTTTTGAGTTTAAAAACATCATCCACAATATAACGAGGGCAATAACCTACAATGTAGTGATCCTTGGTACACAAAAGCAACGCACGCTGGTCATAAGGATTTTGAAACTCATTAGCTAAATACACCAACTCGCCCGTTTGTAATTGATTAATCCGTTCAGTTGCACAAGCGGGAAGGTGTCGCAGTCCGTGAGCAAAAAAGTGAATATGGTATAAACCAATTTCATCTGGCTCCGGGAAAGGAAAAACTTCAAAACTATCCGTTGCTTTTCGTCCACCACTCCGAGAAAGGATGGTAACTGGGTCATCTTCACCTTCAGGGATATTTAGCCATTCAATATAATTTTTATAGTCGGGGCGAGAGGGTCGCATTAATCGATTAGAGAACAAAGGAAACGGTTCAAGTGATGTATATACCTTGTTCAAGTCTGGAAAAGAATACAACAGTTGAAACTTATACTGAGATTGAGCTTTTACAGCACCTTGCGTATACACAAACTGATACTTTGTTCCATCAAATGTTAACCGACCGATGGGAAACCAAGCTCGACTTTTTGCATCTTGCCAAGCTAAAAAAAGTGTTTTCATAGTAGGGTGTTCAGCAGCTTACTTTGATTTAATTCCAATATTTTTTGTGCAAATTCAATTGCAGTTTCTATCGCATTACTAATTCCCTCCGGCGGTGTCCAGTCGAAGGGCAAATTAACCGAAACATCTCCAATAGCATTGAATACATTATCTATTGTATGTTGGGACAAATCCCTAGAATCTTGTGGATAGTCAGATAGTATTCGAGCCAGAATTTCATTACCAAGCGTGAGAATTCCACCTTCTTGAAGCGGCAAAAACGAGGGTGAAATTACGCCATTATTGCTGTTATATATTGCCAATTCATAATCAGCATGGGGTAGCCTTAGCAACTCGCACAACTCAGATACAATCTTCTCTGCCCAATCTTCTCCTGTGTTTGGTCTAGCTTTCTTGTAGAGGTAACGACAATCCTGATAGCGGAACCAAAATTTTTCTTTTGTTCCCAAATCTTCATCGGCTTCAGGAACATTTAGAGGAACCTCAATAATAAGAAAGTGTTCTGACATGATTAATCTTGAAATCGAAAATATACATTAAATTCCTCAAATAAACTTGACAAAGCCCCAAAGGTGGCAGATGGTTGGACGACATGGCGAGGCAACCGCTACCCACTGCAATATCGTAATAAAAGATGAGTATTTACCAAGGTTAACCTTAGCCAATATCTTGCAAAAGGTATTTTTGCAATATGTCTATTCAAAATATGTCTTGAGATATTCCACAATCATTTCTGGGGGATCAGAAACATCGACATACATAGCATCAGGTGGCTCCTCAAGGGCATCAAATTGGCTTTTGAGGAGTTTTTCGGTCATAAAGTGATTGTGGCGTTCTTGTAATCGATTTTGAATGACCTCAAAAGATCCTTTGAGGTAAACTAGCTTGATGCGATCGCTATCCAATGACAAAAACTGGCGATAGCTAGCTTTGAGTGCTGAACATGCTAACACCACATTTTTATCTTCTTGCAACCACTGGGCGATAGCTCTTTGCAAATCTTGCAACCAGGGTATCCTGTCGGCATCACTTAGAGGAATACCAAGCCGCATTTTCTCAATGTTTGCTGGCGAGTGGAAAGCGTCAGCGTCTTTAAATTCCCAGTGTAATGCATCCGCCAGTAGAAGCCCGATAGTAGTTTTGCCAGACCCAGATACACCCATTACCAGAATAATCATATTAATTTGGCGCAAAGACACAAAAATAAAAAGACTCTTTAGCAATCGCCTACTTACTGTGAAGCTTTAACTCGTTACCACAGTCAATTTATCCTATCAACTAAGATATGCAGTCATGCGATCGCCTCCGGCGGGGCGTAGCCCATCGCCCCCCTCAACAATTCTGTAAACTTCATCGGCGGTGGGCACAAGGTCTACAGTTTGGGATAATATGAGAATTCATGACACTAAAAGCAGAGTGGCTCTGAAAGTACTACTGTGTAATTGTTTCAGCTAGCGGTTTTTATAGTTTTTGCCTATTTCACTTCTAATTAGGCAAAGTTAAGCTGTGCTGATATCAAATGCTCAAGTTTGAGCCGTGTCAATAAAACACTACAAGCTTTAGTTTTAGGCAATGTTGTACTACTTTGCCCTGATGGCATTAAAACCTCATATTAAGCGATGCAATGAACAATCAATCTGAGGACGAGTTTTTACAAGATCTGCCACTGATTCTAGCGGGGCCCATTTTACAACACACCGAACCTAAATCAGTGACGGTCTGGATCGCACTCAAACAGCCTTGTCTAGTAGAACTTCAGGTTTACGAGACAACAAATAACGGTACAGTGTTAGGAAATTCTTTGTTAGAAGGAAGACGCTCTACAGTTGCACTGGGAAAATCACTTCATATTGTGGCGGTAACGGCTCAGTCTACGGGCAGAGAATGCCTAACTAGCGATCGCATATATGCCTACGACCTCCAATTCACTGACCAAAACTCCCATCAGCAACCTTTGCAGCAGGCTTTATGTTCAAACCGCTTTCCCAACGTCAACATCAGCTATTTTGAACATCAAAAACCAACGTTTGTTCTACCGCCCAGCCATCTGCAAGATTTACGAATCGTGCATGGTTCCTGTCGCAAGCCCCACGGCGATGGGTTTGATGCACTACCCATCTTAGATTGCTTAATCGAAGAAGCTGCAAACCAACCAGAACACCGACCCCATCAACTTTTTCTCACTGGCGATCAGATTTATGGAGACGATGTTGCCGCGCCGCTATTGTGGGTATCTAGTATGCTTGGCGACGCGCTGCTAGGCTGGGAAGAACGACTACCAGTCACTCAGAATAAACCTACAGATGTTGGGTACTACACACCCAAGCAATTACCTCCCGGACAGCGAGTTGAAGTTGCGACTTACCAAGCTGGCTTTACAGCCGGATTGCACAATAAAGAGGCCAAAGTTGCCAGTCACCTTTTAGGTCTTGGTGAGTATTACGCATCTTACCTATTGGTTTGGTCGCCTGTGTGCTGGCCGACCACTTTCCCCAAGGGGCGGGAGATGATGGGCAGTAGCAAAACGCGTCGGCTGTGGGATCGGGAAGTTCAAGAGATGCGGCAGTTTATCCATACTCTTTGGAAAGTGCGACGCGCTCTCGCAAATGTTCCTGTGTATAGTATCTTTGATGACCATGATGTTAGCGATGATTGGAATCTCAATCAGGCATGGTGTTTACGAGTACTGGGACGACCTTTAGGGCAAAGAACCGTTCAAAACGCCCTGTTAGCTTATGCAGTTTCTCAGGCATGGGGCAATACACCCAATCAATTTGCATCTGGTCAATCTGGTGAAAAATTATTGGCGGCTGCTCAGGAGTGGTCTGCTTCCCAAGGTACGAATATTGCAGCTTATAATGCGATCGCTCGTTATGTAGGGATGCCACCGACCAACCCACGCACTAGCTTACCTGAGTTTGTTCAAGACGGTTCAGTATTGGTGCTAGAGCGACATCCTGAAGCACTTACTTGGCACTATACCGTACGGAGTCATTGCCATGAAGTAATTGTTTTAGATACGCGGACATGGCGGGGCTACCCTGCCGATGATAAACCGACTGCGCCACCGATGCTGCTTTGTCCCCAAGCTTTTGAGAAACAACTTTCTCTACCTCTACAACAAGCACCCCAGATTCAAGCCACATTGGTGATTGCACCTACTAATCTATTTAGCTTAAAAGTAATTGATTGGATTCACCATTGGCAGTTGCGACGCGACAAAGTGTTTGCTGCCGATGTTGGGGATTCCTGGAATATTCATACTGAAGCATTGGCGCAGTTTCTAACTACTCTATTTGAGCAACGCCAACAAGTTGTTGTGCTATCTGGAGATATTCACTACGGTTCTGTTGTTCGTATGTCTCATGTAGACACTTCTCCAAATTCTCAAGCGCAATCTGTTTTAGTGCAGTTAACTGCTAGTGCTATGAAGAATGAAGAGACTATTACTCGGATCATCCATACACGATTGAAAGACTGGCTTTTACCAGAAAAAGTCCGACGTTGGATCGGATGGTTTAATCCCCTCAATATGGTAGAACAAAAAGCCAGAGAATCTCGCCGCGATCGCCAGCTACAACCCGATTGGTATTGTGCATTAGAGTGGATTCCTCGACAAAAGACTCGGACTCCTTATTTTGGAGCTAATATACCGTGGTTAATTACTACTAAACAACAAGCAAGAAACGACAAATGGAGATGGTTACAGCGGCTAATGTTCTGGAAGTTCCCCTGGTTTCAAGAGGGACGAGAAGTGGTGGGATTAAATAATTTGGCCCTAGTTAAATTTGAATTGGCAGACACCAGTAAACCTCATCAAGCAATTCAAGATTTGTACTGGTTTTCTCCCTGGTATCCTACTCAAATTGTTTATAGCCGTTTTGAGAGTCAACTTGTGCCTAATCAGTCTTTGTACGGGTTAGGAAGTGCTAGTAAATTTGAGCGCTGATTAATTTTCGCGCGATCGCACCAACAAAATGAACATTCAGCCCCAAAATGTAGTAACTAATACTATTTTTGGGTGATAGTCAAGGTAGATTTATACAGTGCAATGGAGTGTCAAGGGTGCATTTGCTAAACATAGATGAAATTTAGCTTGTTCAACGCGGTGAAGCATACGTTGATTCGCTTTAGAAAAATAGCAAAAGCGAAAACGAGCGGTGAAGCTAATCAAAGCAAGCACCAGATGGAGACAGAAAAGTGCAAATCATCAAACGCAATGTCGAGTTGAGAGTAGACGACAGTTTAATGCGCGTTTATGTAGCGGCTCCCAAGGCAACGGGAATTTACCCAAGCATTCTGTTTCTTAGTGATATTTATCAGTTAGGTGGTGCAATGATTCGCCTAGCTAACTACTTAGCAGGATATGGCTATGTAGTGGCAGCCCCGGAAATTTTCCATCGAACTGAGCCAGTTGGTGCAGTAATTGAGCCAGACGATATTGGACGGATGCGGGGCAATGATAATGCTCGTCGAACTCTGATAACTGATTATGATGCTGATTGCCGTGCTGTGATTGAATTTCTGAAAACAGAGAGTTCAGTTTCTCCAGGACAAATAGGCACTCTCGGTTTTTGTATTGGTGGACACTTAGCTTTTAGAGCAGCTTTCATGAGTGAAGTTAAGGCAACAGTTTGCTGTTATCCTACTGGTATTCCCAGTGGTAAGTTAGGTAAGGGAGTAGCTGATACAATCCAGCGGGTGAGTGAAATTAAAGGCGAGATGCTAATTGTGTTGGGTACTCTTGACCCACATATACCGGAAAATGACCGTCAAACCTTAATTAAAGCACTGGAAAATGCTGGGGTATCTCACAAAACTTTCTTGTATGAAGCAGAACATACCTTCATGCGCGATGACGGTTATCGCTACGATTCTGCTGCTGCTACCTCTGCTTGGTCTGAAATAGTAGCGTTCTACTCGTCACATTTAAGTTGCCAAAATTAATCGACTGACTGAACTGATAGAAGAGTGGTTGGACGTTCATTAGACCTCTTGCAAAAGTCCGAAAATTATGAGTGTCATTCTGACCAGAACGTAGTGGAGTGTAGCCCTGCGGGGAAGCAAACTACGCCTTGGTTCCGTAGGGAAGAATCTCACTCCTATGTTTCGCTCCGCTCAACATGACAATTTAAGCATTTATGCAAGAGGTCTATTAAAGTAAAACTCGCATACGGTTGGATTTCAACGCCATCAACCACATATTTACTTCCTTGCTTTATCCAGGAATTGCGTCGGAATCTAGTTCCCACTCATGCTTGAGCAATTGCTGGTAAGTCTTTTCTTGAATCATCATCCGCTCATACAGCATGAGTAATAACGCCTGGGATTGTTCACGAGACATTTGCTGTACTTGGTCGGCAAAGCAACGGAGGCTAAATTCTTGTTCTAAAGATAATTTCATGGGTTGGTTCATTACTGGCTCCTGTGCCAAATTGGTGAAAACTAGAAGGTCAATGCTAACTAACTTGATTTGCAGCTAGATGAACTGAGCGGTACACCCATTGAGCTTGAGGGTCTTCCCTTCTTTGTGGGTGTGAGCTTCTGTAAATTTATATTAACTAGTATAACAAAAAATTTACAAAGTTGAGATGATGAGGTGTTAGCTTTTAACGCATAGGCGCTTCGCCTTCCCGCAGGGTAGGAACGCAAAGGGAAACGCAGAGGAACACAGAGGAATGCAGAAGTATTATTGTGTAATTAAATTTTTAGCTTTGCCAAACCCAGATAACGGATGCCTTCTGGAGACACGTCAAAACGGCAGGGTAAGACTTCTAAACCGAGAGCGATCGCAGCTCGCAACAACTTACCATATATAGGGTCTGTGATATCGCCGGGGGCAAACTCAGTACAATCTCCCCGATTAATAAAGTAAAGCATCACCGCACGAGTTAGGGGTAGCAGCGCCGTCAGTTCTCGCAAGTGCTTTTGTCCTCTTGTCGTCTCTGTGTCGGGAAATACTGCTAATCTCCCATGCGCCCAAGTTGTGTTTTTCACTTCTAAATAAATCGGGCGATACTCATCACTCCCTGTCAAGAAAAAATCTACCCGACTTTTTTTATCTTGCCCATAAACTACTTCACCCCTGATTTGGCTATAGTCGCCCAATTCTGGGAAAAGTTGTTTTGCTAGAGCTAGCTTCACCAATCGATTGGGCAAAACAGTATTTATGCCTACCCAAGTCGGCTCATTATCATGCACCTGAATCAGTTCCAAGGTGTAAGCCAGTTTGCGGTTAAGATTATCGCTTTTGGAAAGCTGTACCGCACTTCCAGGTGTCGATACTCCAGTCATTGGCCCTGTATTTGGACAGTGTGCTGTCACTACTTCGCCAGAAACGAGTTGAACGTCAGCAAAAAAGCGCTTGTAGCGCTTGAGCAAAATACCAGGATACAGAGGTGGATAACGGTAAAGCCAATCAATCATTATGGAACTTTGGTACTGCTAGTAAATATACGCCGATTTTGCTGTAATTCTTCTTTGGAAAACTAAAACTGATAGCGCATACACTCTACTGCTTTTTGGAAGCTTGCCAAAGTAGAGCTTGTTTGTAGGGACTTGTGGAAAAGTGCTGTAACTACATTTGAATTGTCTTTCTAATATCACAAATTGTCAATTTATGTAGTTGTTTTTACGACATTTTAATAAAAAGTAGCATATACTTAATAGTATAAGCCTCCCATAAAGAAAAATTCGGGAGGATTTAAACATGCAAGGAGGTAAATCCTATGCAAAAAGTATGGGAATTAACGGAATTAGAATATGCCTTTCTATTTACCCTGAGAAAGGTAAATTCAATCAATTTAGAAGGTTTTAAGCAATTTTTTAACGAATTACCTGTTGACCCTTATATCAAAGGTAACTATCGTTTGAGAAGATTATCTAGGTTCATAGTTTCTAGAGATAATTTAATCAAGCTACCTCATGGCTACCTCTTCCAAAGCAAAGAATATAATCCATTATTGGGTGATCTCAAAAGAGAGTTTGCAGAATTAGATGATACACTCATAGAACTTGATATCTTTAAAAATCTGGTTTTAGCATTTAGTGATTCCTGTAAACTCCATCCTGAAGCTGAAATCGGAGTTCATCAAATTAGAACTATCTGTTCACCCGATAATTTAGGTAATCCAGCGCCGG
Source organism: Komarekiella atlantica HA4396-MV6 (assembly GCA_019359395.1). Taxonomy (GTDB): domain Bacteria; phylum Cyanobacteriota; class Cyanobacteriia; order Cyanobacteriales; family Nostocaceae; genus Komarekiella; species Komarekiella atlantica. Next base: position 84,382 of record JAHHHK010000017.1, on the reverse strand, counting down.
AAGGTATCCATCAAGACGGCACTGATTTTATTGCTATTTTCTCCGTTGATAGAGATAATATTCAAGGCGGAGAAACACATTTATACACTGCTAAAAAAGAAAAGCCTGTGTTTAGTAAAATTCTAAATCCAGGAGAACTATTATTAGTCAACGATCATGACTTTTTCCACTTCACTACTCCCATAAAACCACTCACGGACGCTCAGGGAACGAGAGACGTTTTTGTTCTAACTTCCCCCAGTCTGCTTTCTGAATAATAGAACTTACGCAAAATATCTCTCAAACTTCTACTTCTCCGTGTCCTTTGTCTTGAAAAGTTTTGCGCCGGGAAACCCGGACGCGCAAACTTTTCGCTGCGCCTCTGCGGTTTATTATTCCATAACTCTCGCGTCAGTCCTAAATAATTCTAATACTTGCTGTTTTAGTCAACTAGAAATATTTTACAATCTACGAGATATGGGGAATTGAACGCAGTCATTTCCCCAGCTTTTTTATCCGGTATCGGAAATAATCTTGCGGATAGTGGCTTATCTAGCTTAATAGCTAAAGTTGCCATATCAATTAATAGTGCTGCAATCTTTTTTATTGTGATATCACCCGGAATCGGAACTGTATCTAGTCCACAGCCACAAACTGCCGAATACAATAATAAATTAGTAATATTATAGGTCTGCTCGTTAGCTCTTGCAGCCAAACCGACATCTTCACAAACTGGAAGCATAAGACCAGAGTAGCCACAGATTTTTACTGATACACTTTTCAAGACACGAGTTAGCATACCAGAAATTGCTAATGTTCCTTGATGTCCAAACTTGCCATTCATTAGTACTTCATAAGCAACAGCAATACTATTCTGTTTATCTAATGATGGTGTAAGAGATGTATCAATACCTCTATATACAATATCAAATTTATCAGAGATTTTTTCAGCGATCGCAGCAATCTTTTTTAATTCAACTTCCAATAGGGATTGCAGGTTGGTTTCTGCCACTTGTATATTATTAGCTTGGGTAAAGGCTTGCATTACCAAACTACCTAATTCTAAGCCTATAGCGAAAGAGGTATTTCCTACATGATAAGAAGTAGGAAAAAAGGGAATACCTGGTTGACAGTTTGCCCATACGCAGAAGCGAAAATTGCCATAGCCATTTTCTGTTTCTTGAGAAATACGTTTAATCGCTTTTGCAGATTCCCAAGCATTTTCAATACTTATACCAGTTTGGCGATCGCCAATTTTGCTTGAGGAGTAAATCATAGATGTACTTTTGTTAAAATCTGGAACTATAGCTATAGTTTCAGGTTGGCTTGCATAACCAATATTGAAAAAGCTAATGTTAAGATTTTGACAAACTTGTTCTAAATTTTGAATTTTACTGATACTTTCAACTGTTGATAATCCTTGTAAATATTCTGCCCAAGCATTAGTAGATATTCTAGTGGTTTGTACTTCGTAACCTTGTAGCTCAAAAAAGGCCTTTGCTTGCTGATTAAACTCAGCTGCTTGCTTAATCTTTTTTATCTCATTTAGAGATTTAAGTGATATACCTGTCGTAATAGTTCTAATTTTCATGAGTACGAAGTATCATTAAGAGAACAAAAGTTTATATATTATTGTTTTAGCGTAGGTTTAGACTAAACCTAACTCCAAACTTTGGAAGTGTATAATATTCCATTGGGTATATACTATTTACAAAAATTTACGGTAACATATTAGTTTTGTTTTACCGAAAATAGAAAGTGAATCAAAGTTACACTGAATACTTCAAATATTAAGGGCGAACGCCTTCTGAAATTAAACTAACTGATTCAACCTAAAAAAATGCTATGAATGACGAATTTTACTATAAAGGATTAGAAAAAGCCAAACAACAAGACTATGCTGGTGCAATTGAGGAATTTAACCACGCTTTGCAACTAATACCTTACTTTGCTGAAGCTTACTTTCAGCGAGGTTTAGCATATTACGACTTAGGCGCAATTCTTCAGGCTGTTTCAGATTACACCGAAGCTATCAAGCTTAATCCTGAAAGTATGGAGGCATATTATTGTCGTGGATTAGCAAGGGTAGCCCTGAAAAATCTGCCAGGAGCACTGGAAGATGTTGAACGCGCTATTCGTCTGAATTTAAATTATGCGGCTGCTTATAGTCTGCGGGGAATTGTGCGGCGCAAACAAGGGTATATTCAAGATGCGATCGCTAATTTTAAAAAAGCAGCACAATTATATTTAGAGCAACAGGATAAAGAAAATTGTCGCCTCTGTCTAGAACAGATTAAAAAGCTACAACCACCAGAAAAACTAGCTGTTAAATCAATTAAAAATACACCGATTCTATCTACAAACGATTACTTCACCCAATTATTAGAAAAAGCTGAAAAGGGAGATACGCGAGAGGCAATCGCTGATTTAAACTGGGTGTTACAAGCAGATTCGCAAGATGCCCAAGCTTACTGCTGTCGTGGGGTTGTGCGTTGTAAAATCGGGAATTATCGAGAAGCGATCGCAGATTTCAATCAAGCACTAAAACTAAATTTTCAAGATGCAATTGTCTATCGTAACCGAGGCAAAGCACGTTATTTGTTAGGTGATCATCAAGGAGCGATCGCAGATTTTAACCAAGCACTCCAGATACAACCGCAGGATATCTTAGTGTATGTTGCCAGAGGTAATGTCTATCGGGCAATGGGCAATTATCTGAGTGCGATTAAAGATTACAATCAAGTATTACAAATTAATCCCAATGATGCCCAAGCTTACTATAATCGCGGCATTGCCTATACTTTATTAGAAGAAATGCAAAACGCTGTGGAAGATTATCAACGAGCAGCAAGTATTTTTTGTGAACAAGAAGATTGGGAAAATTACCAACAAGTTTTAAATAGTCTCGAAAAAATTCAGAAATTCAGCCCGGAATCCAAAAAGCAAAAAGATAACTTACTACGTCAACGACTTTTGCGACTAGTTGGGGGATATTGGGAAATAGCTCAAAGATTGATTGATCAAAAACAAGATTATTATCCTGGAATGTCAGAGGAATGGTATTTACAAAAAGTCATCGATGATTTGGAACGCGATCGCGGCAGGTAATGAATTAGATGATATCTCACGCTAAAAAACTAGTTTTTCAGTCATGTAGACAAATTAGCTTCATTACTCAACTTCTGTCATTCATAATCGAGCCATCCCGTAAAGTAGGCAAAATGCTACTTCAGTATGGCGACAGCCTGATGGGCGAATCAGGTAAATTAAAGATAAGTAAAGAAACGCTAATTTAACTAAATGACCGCTCTAACCTTACAGGAAATCTCTGCTCAGTTAGAAAGTCCGAATTTGCGCGATCGCATGGTAGCCCTTGCTAATCTGCGTCACGTTTCTCCTGAAGACGCAGTACCTTTGATTAAAAAGGTATTAGATGATGAATCTCTGCAACTACGCTCTATGGCAATATTTGCCTTGGGAATCAAGCCTACCGAAGAATCTTATCCACTTTTAGTCAGAATACTAGAAACCGATCCAGATTATGGTATTCGTGCTGATGCCGCTGGTGCTTTAGGATATTTGGGTGACGTCAGAGCCTTTGAGGTGCTTTCACGGGCATTTTATGAAGATACTGATTGGTTAGTACGCTTTAGTGCAGCCGTTTCTCTAGGCAATATTAAAGACCCCCGCGCCCACGAAGTCCTCATTAAGGCGTTGGATAGCGAAGAAGTAGTCTTGCAACAAGCTGCAATCTCCGCTTTAGGAGAAATTCAAGACATTGATTCCGTAGATCAAATCCTGCGCTTTGCTCAATCAGATGATTGGTTAGTAAGGCAACGTCTTGCAGAAGCTTTGGGTCATCTTCCTACTCCCAAGAGTATCTCTGCTTTAAAATATTTAGAAAAAGACAATCACAACCACGTTGCTGAAGCAGCAAGGTTTTCTCTTAAAAAACTTGAGGAAACAGGCAATCAAGCTTAATATCAGCTCCTACTACCTTTTAATAATAAGTGGGGTTTTTCGCATTTTGATGCAGGGTAATTTCATTCATGAATATTGAAGAATTTTTTCAGTTGAGTGCAGGTAAATGGTTTTCCCATCGTACTAGTCATCATTTGGCTGATAAGCAATTTGAACATGGCAAGTCAGACATCATCATTGAGACGCTAGCAGCAGATCATCCAGAGGTGATTAAGCTGTGTCAACTGTACGAAATTGCTCCTGATTCAGCATCCTGTGGCGCTAGAGTTACTTGGAACGGCACGGAGCCAGAAAAATCCAATGGTTCTACTGTCTTGGTTTCAGTACCCGATACAGATAATCCCGCCGAGGGGAAGTTACTACGGGAAATGGATCATACCGAGACAGCCCCAGTAGCCAGACGGTACAAGATAGACAGTGATGGTGCTTTGACCTTAACTACAGAGTATGAAACCATCTGGTCTGAGGAACGCCTGTGGTTTGCTAGTCCTAATTTACGAATGCGGGCCAGTGTATTAAAGCATTCTGACGGCTTTAGTATAGCTTCTTTCACTTCTGAGATTCGCATGGGTGGTTTTCCACCAGCTGCGAAAGCCTCCGAAACAGCTAACTCAGCATCGAGTTAGTGTTGCTAGTTAATAAACCCCCCGGAAACGGGGGAGTCACTATTTCCAATTATTCCATCAACATCAACCGCAAGGGATCTAAACGCACATACCAAGGAAAAGGTTGGTCTTTTATAGTTACCCATTTTTCCTTAAAAACTTCTACTTGCAGATGATAATCTTGAAGATTATGAGCAGGAGAATGCAGCTTTAAAAATAACGTCATTCGGTGGGGCGTTTCACTTGTGCGTACTACCCAGCAAGGAAACGTATTTTCACAGGATGAATCTCTGGTAAATGTGATCTGATGAGCGCGAATGCCGACATGGGATAATTCGCTCTTGATCGGTTCAATAACTTGGAGGCTACAACCCCAGTCAACTGCTTCTATTTGTTCTGATAATTTGAAAACAGCACGAGAAAAGTTTTTACACCCAGTTAGTTGAGCAACACTCACATTAGCAGGGTGCTCAAAAATCTCGTATTTAGAACTATGATGAACTGCTTTCCCATGCTCCAATACCAACAGATTAGAGCAAATTCGGTAAGCTTCTTCCATGTTGTGGGTGACGAATAAAGTCACGCCTTCATATTCAGCTAAAGTTGCCGTCATTTGCTGTTCTAATTGGCTACGCAAGTGGGTATCGAGTGCGGAAAACGGCTCATCTAAAAGTAAGATTTCTGGTTGACTAGCCAATGCTCTGGCTAAGGCTACCCGTTGCTGCTGGCCCCCAGAAAGTTGGTGCACAAAGCGATCGCCTAATCCCTGTAACTGCATGGCTATTAGTTGCTGTTCTACTTGTACCCGAATAGCCCCAGTAGATAGTCCTTTGGGTAAGCCGAAAGCGATGTTTTGCGCCACATTCATGTGTGGGAAAAGAGCGTAATTCTGCACTAAAAAACCGACGCGGCGATCGCGGCTTGGCAAATTAATCCCTTGTTCCGAGTCAAATAATACTCTACCATTCAAGACTATGCGCCCTCTAGTCGGTGTTTCTATCCCCGCAATGCAGCGCAAAATCATACTTTTACCTGCTCCAGAACCTCCCAATAATCCCAAAGGTTGCTCATTGCTATTAAATGACACCTGAAGATGAAAACTTGGCAGTCGTTTCTCAATGTCTACAAATAATCCCCTGCTCCCCTGCTCCCCTGCCCCCCTGCTCCTCTGCTCCCCTACTCCCCTGCCCCCTTGCTCCCCTACTCCCCTGCTCTCCCTGCTGCTATCCCTAAATTCCTGCCAAAAATTGACTGCAATAATGCCAGATAGAGAAATTACCATAATAGCGATCGCCCAAAACCAGGCTTCGTTCATTGCTCCCGCTTCCACAGCAAAATAAATTGCCATAGGGATTGTCTGAGTTTGCCCAGGAATGTTACCAGCCAACATCAACGTGGCGCCGAATTCACCTAGAGCTCGGGCAAAGGCGAGAGTCGTGGCGGCTACAATGCCAGGTAATGCTAAGGGTAAACTAATGCGCCAAAAGATTGTAGTGTCTTTTGCGCCAAGGGTTTTGGCTACCCGTAGTAGGTTCCCATCTATCTGTTCAAAAGCTCCTAATGCAGTTTTATACATCAATGGAAAAGCAACAACTGTAGCTGCGATCGCTGCACCGTACCAAGTAAAAACAATGCTAAAGTTCAAAGGTTCCATTAATTTCCCGACTGGGCCATTTTTACCAAAAAATAGCAGTAACAAAAAGCCAACTACTGTGGGAGGTAAAATGAGTGGTGCAATAAATAAACCCTCAATCAATGATTTGCCTTTGCCGCGATATTCCAACATCCAGTAGGCAGCAGCAATACCTAAAAAGAAGGTAATAAATGTTGCGAGTAATGAAGTTTTAAGTGATATCCAGAGGGGCGATAAATCCATTTTTATAGATGTGTGTAGAAGAATTAATGTATGCAATTTGTTATGAATAGTTCAAATTAACCTAATTAAAATTTCTCTTTTGTCAACTCTTCGCTAGCATCAAACATTGTTTATTAAACACAGTTTTGGCTTGATTACCAGATAAAAGTTGCACAATCTCTTTACTCATCAAAGTAAAAATGCGTTGATTATTTGTTTCTAGAACACCGATTCAGTATTCAAGATAGGGGCGAGGAAAACTGATTATTTCGTAGTAGAGACGTTGCATTGCAACGTCTCTACAGTCAACGATAATTGGTCGTTTTACCGAAAAGAAATCGGATTTTTGCGATTACTGAATCGATGCTCTATGATCTCAAGTCTTTTTAAGTTGGTAATAAATAGATCATAAGAAAATCTTAAAAGCAGAGCATTAGTCTACAATAATCCTGAATTTCAGACATCATACTACCAAAATAATTGGTAAATAGTAGCAATTACTACAATAAAATTATTGTAAAAATTAATGCATAGATTTTATTTAATAATGCTCACAATAGCTGCAATTAATGTATCTGGCTCTATCGGCTTAGCGAGGTGTATCTGAAATCCTGCTGCGATCGCTCTTTGCTGATTTATTTCTCCAGCGTAGGCACTCAAGGCAATTGCTGGAATATTTCCGCCTTGATCGGATGTTAAGCTTCGCACTTGCCGTATTAGCATGTACCCATCCATCTCTGCCATGCCAATGTCGCTCACCAACACACTTGGCTGAAACTGAGTTAAAGCACTCAGAGCTTCGGCAGCCGAAGCCACGGCAATTACATTTGCCTTTTCCTGCTCTAGTATAAAACTGATATACTCCCGCATATCAGCCATGTCATCCACTACCAAAACCGTAACGCCCTGCAAATCTGGAGAGGGTTGAGATTCCCTGATTTCTTGATGCATTCTTAATTGTTGCTGCATCAGCGGAAGTTTGACAGTGAAGGTGGCTCCCTGTCCTTCTCCAAGGCTTACTGCCTGAACTGTACCACCGTGCGATTCGACAATTTGGCGGACGATCGCTAATCCCAATCCTAATCCACCAAACTTTCGAGTCGTAGCACTATCTGCTTGTCGGAAGTACTCAAACACATAGGGAAGAAAGTTAGGATGGATACCTTTGCCTGTGTCGCTGACTACAATTTGAGCATGACAATCAACGCGCTCTAATCGCACCTCTACTTTTCCTGCTTGAGGTGTGAACTTGACGGCATTCGAGACAAGATTCCAGATCACCTGCTGTAAGCGACCTACATCGCCTAACACTTGCCCAATATTCGGTTCTAGTACCGTTTGAAGTTGAATGGATTTGGCTTCTGCCGCCAGTCGCACAGTTTCCAATGCGGCTGTAATAGTCACAGCAAGATTGACTGGAGCGACATTCAAGCTGAGTTTGCCCTGTAAGATGCGAGAGACATCAAGCAGGTCTTCAATTAGTTGCACCTGAAGTCTAGCATTCCGCTCGATCGTTTCCAGTGCATAGGTTGTTTTCCGCTCATCTAGCTTGCGGGATTGCAGCAGCTTTGACCATCCCAAAATCGGGTTGAGAGGGGTGCGGAGTTCATGGGACAGCACAGCCAAAAATTCATCTTTGACCCGATTAGCTGCCTCAGCTGTCTCTCGTGCAGCTTGTTCCCGTGCTAATAGTTTTTCGCGCTCTGCCTCCGCGCATTTGCGTTCGGTAATATCACGCGCAACACAATAGAGCAGCTTTTGCTCTAAAAAAGGGGCAACACTCCACAAAATCCAGCGGTAGGAGCCATCTCGACAGCGGTAACGGTTCTCAAACCCACTAGTCTGTATACCTTGGGCTAGCTTTTGCGCTTCCACTTGCGTTGCAGCCTGATCGTCTGGATGAACAAACTTAATGTAAGGCTGTGTGGTTAACTCTTCTAAGGTATAGCCAAGCGTTTTTGTCCAAGCCGAGCTAGCCTGTAAAAAGTACCCATCAGTATTAACGATCGCCAGCATATCACGGGAAAGTTGAAAGAAGCGATCGCGGTCTTCTTCGGCCTTCCTGCGCTTGGTGATATCTGCGAGTGCGCCGGGAAAAGCGACCGCTCTGCCAGCAGTATCATATTCGGCACGTCCCCGTGCAGTAACCCACCGCTCCTCGCCACCGCCAGTATAGACGCGATACTCAGCCAGATATTCTTCGCCTGTGGCGATCGCCCGGTTAATTGCTGCTAAGACGCGTGGTCGGTCTTCCTCATGCATAGCACGCAAAAATATCTCAATTGGCAATCCCTTTGCCGCACTCTCTGCGTCTACTCCGAATAAGTGAGCAAAAGCGGCATCTGTAGTTACTCGGTTTTCAAGAATATTCCACCGCCAAGTGTAAACCGCTCCAGCCAACAAAGCAGACTCTAACTGCACATGAGCTTCCCGGAGATCTTCTTGTGCTTGCTTGCTATTAGTGATTTCAGTGACAAAGATGGTGATTCCGCTTTCTGAAGGGTAGACACGGTTTTCAAACCAGCGTTGCCAGGGAGAATAAAAGTATTCAAACTGGGTAGGAGTTTGCTCAACAACAACGCGATACAACTCAGTGTAAAACTGGCTATTTACCATTTCCGGGAACAAGTCCCAAATGCTTTGTCCGATTAGTTCTTCCCTAGATTTGCCAGTCACTTCCACCACGCGATCATTAACATAGGTGTAGCGCCACTCACGATCAAGTCTAAAAAATTGGTCGCTAAGGCTCGTCAATACGCTATCCAAGCTTGCTTTGGCAACTTGCGCCTCCATTCGCAGTTCTTGCTCATACCGCATTGCCTCTTGAAGCTGTCGATTCGCTTGCTTTAATTCTTGAGCACGCAGATAAACCTCTGCCTCCACTTGTTCAGCCCGACTCTGCAACGCCAGATTTTCTAACTGTTGCTCGTTACGCTGCTGTCGAAGCTGCACGAATTCAGTCACATCCTGAACCTGGTTAATAATGTAAGCAACCTCCTGATTTTCTCCCAGTACGGGCGAATTGATCAAACTCCAGTAGCGTTCTTCAAAACCACCGCCTTTAGACTCTGGACGCGGTATATCATATTTCTGAACTGCCATCAAATCGCTGGTTCGGCTCTGGATTACTGCCTTCAAGGAAGTTTGCAGGTTGCGGACTCCACTCGCTGTAGGATCATTAGGGTTGTCAGGAAACACTTCAAAAATGCCGTGACCCAAAATTTCTTCTCGTTGGGTCATTGTTGCCTGCAAATAAGCGTTGCTGACTGCGATGATCGTAAACTTGGGTGAGTCGGCTGCTAGCACGAGATACAAGCCGGGAACCGCCTCAAACAGAGCACGAAAATCAATGGATCCAGCAGGCCCATTCTGCTCAGATACAGTTAGATATGGATCGTGATGCTCAGAACTCATAAATCTAGAAGGCTAAACCAGCAATTACCATAAACCTAAAATTTTGTTACATCCAGTTTGCAGCTATGATGCAATGGAAAATCAGTAGTGAAGGATAGCAGAATCATTAGTACTAGGTTGAACTAGCTTGCACAAACGGTTTGGTTACTCCGTAGTCAATTCCCCTTTATAATTAACGGCGTTTAAAATCAGTGAGGATTTCAAATATTATTAATTGAAATCATATTGAATTTAGCAGTTAATTTAGATCGAATTTAACACTTAATCACCCTGAAATCTCGTTATATTATTTGTGCGTTTTTTGCACTAGTTGTTCTTATTAATTTACAATTTAAATATTAAAGATGACGGGTATACAGCAGTTTTCACTTGAGTCAGATACCAGAAGAAGTAATTCATCACAGATATAGACGCGTAGCGGCTACTCTTCTCCTGACGCAAACGCTACGCGTAGCTTGAAGAAAGCCTGGCGGCGAACCCGCAGGGTACATAGATAAATTCTTACCTCAAAATATTAGGAAATGCTATATCTGTTCTAGATGCATTAGATTCTCTGAATACTGTAATAATTTAAATTTGCAAAAAGTTAGCGATCGCCTGCGGTAACGGCAATACAATCAAGACTAACAAAGCCATTGACAGTAAACCTAAAATGTCACGTCCATTATCCAATTCAGTAACATCATTCAGCGCAGGTTCATCAATTAACGGTATGAACAATAAGATAATCGCCCACAGCAAAAATTCATCTTGGACTAACGAAAGTACTAGTAACAACAAGCGAGAAATTTGACCAATTGCCATTGCAGTTCGTTGCCCAAATATTGCATGAACAATGTGACCCCCATCTAGTTGTCCTACTGGCATCAAATTCAATGCTGTAACAATCAGACCCAAAAAACCTGCTACTGCCAAGGGATGCAAATCAATAGCTGATTTTGACGTTAACTGACCACCCAAAGCCAACTTTGAAAGCAACGCTAATAAAATTGAATATCTGGGATTAAGAGCATCAAAGTTCAACAGACCTGTTTTTTCAGTGAGGGGAACCATTTCTGAATTAGCCAAGCCCCATATTAGTAATGGCAAAGTTGCAATAAAGCCTGCAATAGGCCCAGCAATACTAACGTCAAATAAAGCTTTGCGGTTGGGAATCGGACTACGCATCTGAATAAATGCGCCAAAAGTCCCCAAGAAAAAAGGCATAGGGATAAAGTAAGGTAGCGTCGAGCGAATTTTGTAGAATCTTGCTGTTAAATAGTGACCAAGTTCGTGGATGCCCAAAATAGTCATTAGTCCTAAAGCATAGGGCAATCCCTTTAAAAGAACAGTTGGATCAGATTCCAGCGCCGTTGGCTCAACACCAGCAATTTTTGCTCCCACCAAAGTAGTAGTAACCAAAGTAGCTGCTAGCAGCAGGAGTGCTAATCCTGGTCGAGTCAACCTTTCCTGGTTGCGTTGTGAATCAACCTCTTTAGCAGCTTGAGTGTTAGGAACCAGCACAAAGAAAGGTTTACCATTCAAACCCTCTTGAAAGATTAGCAAGAAGCGATCGCCAAATTGTGCTTCAACATTTGCCTTAATCTTCTGGTAAGCATTGTTTGGTGTAGTTCGTAACTGACCTCGACAAACTACCGCTTGGGGTCGATACTCAATGTTTTGGACGTAGTATGTAGACCAGGGAAAACAATTTCGCAGCTGAGTTTCTTCTGTTGGCTCAATGGGACGCACTGGTGCTGGTTCTGCTACAAGATGGGTCGCCGCCGACTGTGATTCCGGGGCTTGGGCTTGGGTCTGTGTGTCTCTTGGTGCTTGACGCCCCCATTGAAACAACAGCCAGTATAACAGCAGGCATACAACTGACGGCCAAATCAGCAGGGATGGCGGCGGTGGTTGTTTTGCCCCATACATCAGCGTCCATCCGCTCAACACGAATGCAGGTGTCATTAACACCAGCCATAACAACCACACTGGCGTTCGGGTGATGTGAGCGACACTACGCTGCACCATTAAATAAGTAGCCAGCCCCAGTAAGAGGAGAAACCAAAATGCCATGTTATCTTCAGTAATTTTGACAGAATATCATTCTTGTATTATGAGTACCACTGTACTAACTACAAGGCAGATTTCAAACTCCGATCTTTTCAACAACTGTTAATAGTGCTAGTTATCTCTCAAGTTGCAATTCTTGAGAATTTTCACACTTTAACTTGATTATCCACAACTCCTCAATTTCAGCTTTTTTCTCATGTGCCCCTTACCTCAACAGCCAAGTCATACAGCTAAGCCACCACGGGCTGTGTTTTCTCATGAAGTTCAAACATCCTCTAATGAAAACTTCGCGCCAGAAAGCATATTTGCCTTTCCACCCAATCGGGACACGTTAGGGGGAACCTCTTACTTTATTGTAAGAAATGAAGGCAATATCCTTATAGATTGCCCTGCCTTAGAGCAAACGAATCAGGATTTTTTGCGATCGCATGGAGGTGTACGTTGGTTATTCCTCACCCATCGAGGTGCTATTGGCAAAACAGCAGAAATCCAACAAGCCTTTGAAAGCGAGATTCTCATCCAAGAGCAAGAAGCTTATTTATTACCAGGCTTAACCGTAACTACCTTTAGTCAGGAATTTACTCTCAATTCAACAATACAAGTAATTTGGACACCAGGTCATACTCCTGGCTCATCTTGCCTTTACTACAGTAACCTGGAAGGTGTGCTGTTTTCTGGACGCCATTTAGTCCCCAATCAGCAGGGCGAACCAGTACCATTGCGATCGGCAAAAACCTTTCACTGGCCCCGACAAATTAAGAGTCTTCAGTTACTCTTAGAGCGCTTTACACCAGAAACTCTTCAGTATATTTGTCCCGGTGCTAATACTGGCTTTCTCAGAGGCAAACGTGTAATAGATCAAGCCTATCAGCGACTTGCCTCCCTAGATTTACAGGCTTTGCTTCAGTCACAACCCATCCTGTGAGGGACTGGGTATTGGGAACACGTGGCGCTCTTTGGGGATAAGGGGCAATGGGTACTGGGTATTGGGTATTGATTATTTATTTATTCACCTTGTCCCTTTGTCTACCTCGTTCCCCAGTCCCTAGTCCCTAGTCCCCAGTCCCCAGTCCCCAGTCCCTAATTACGCCTTTCCCGCTACTACTGAGTCTTTGATCAAAAGTTCCACCGCTGCTTGATATTGTAAATCTGCTTGAGTGCCAATCTTTTCACGGTTAATCGGCTCTTGGGGAACTACTTTGTCTGGCTTAATACCTAGTTTGTTAATATCTCGGTGCTTAGGGGTTTCGTACTTAGCAATTGTTACTGCCAAGCCTGAACCATCTGATAATTCAAATAAGGATTGGATTAAGCCTTTACCAAAAGTAGTTTCGCCTACGAGTTGAGCACGACCATTATCTTGGAGTGCGCCGGCCAGAATTTCGCTAGCACTGGCAGTGCCTTGGTTCACCAAAATCACTAGAGGATCTTCTGTCAGTGGTGGGCCGAAGGCTTCAAAACTTCCTTGAATGCCTTGTCGATTAACAGTGTACACTATGGGCCCGGAGTCTAACCATAAACGAGCAATTTCAATTCCTGATTGCAATAACCCCCCAGGATTATTTCGTAAATCCAAAACGTAGGCAGCAGCGCCTTTTTTTTCTAGACTAGAAATAGTGTGTGCCAATTCCATTGAGGCGTTGGCATTAAATTGAGTGAGGCGAATGTAGCCAATGGGTGTACCTTCTGGGGAAACACGTAATTCTGACACCACAGGGTTAAGAGCAATCCGATCGCGCGTAACTCTAATTTCTGTTTCTCCCTCTCCATCTCGTTCGATTAAGAGAGTCACAAGACTGCCAATTGGCCCGCGCATCCTGGTTGCAGCTTCATCAAGAGTTAAATTTTCAGTGGAAGTACCCTCAATTTTGATGATGCGATCGCGTGGTCTAATCCCGGCTTTATCTGCTGGGGAACCCTCTATAGGAGCCACTACTTCCAACTTACCAGTATCGGGATTCAAAGCAATTTGCAACCCCACCCCCGTCAGTTCTCCAGAAGTATTTACTTGCAAACTGCGGTACTGCTCTGGGTCTAAGAAGCGTGTAAATGGATCATTGAGACTCTTGAGCATCTTCTGAATTGCCCCATAAGCTGCTTGATTGTCTTGTAGCGGCTTCTCTAGAGCTTTTTGCCTGACTGCTGCCCAGTTTTGATGATTGAACGTCTCATCTAGATAAGTACGATTGACAATTCGCCAAACTTCTGAAACAAGTTTTTGTTCCCCCGTTAAAGCCACCGCTGGTTGAACAAGTGTGCCCAGCACCAACCAAACCGCCACTAACAATGAAAATCCTAACCGAAAAACCTTTGTGTGCATGAACCCCATTTTAACTTCCACCTCAACCCAAATTGCCTAGAACTGCCCAGTTACCTTGTTTATGAAATCTATCTCTCGATTATGTTACTTTTTTTATAGAAGTGGTGCATTGCTCTCATCAAGTTGTTTCCTCAACTGGTGCTAGTGCATCCCACTCACCAGACGATAAAATCTACTTTGTTAACACCATTTTTGGTGCTAGGTTGCAAAGAGATAGCAATATATTCGATGTTTACAGAGTGTTAAGTTCCTTAGAACTTTAACCGCTCTGAAAGCTAACAAGCAAACGAACAAATTCCTCTTTGCTAAAATCCCAAAATTGCTAATTGGGAGAGAAGTCTGAGCGGAGCGAAAAGCCAGAAAGTCATCCTAGAACTCTGAGTGCCAGATAGAGGCGAACAGAAGTTCAGTGTCCAATCTGGACTTTTCAATCTGAGGTTTGCGATCATCGGAACTCCTATGGTCGATGCTAGGCGAGCGATCGCCGATTCAGAACTTCGGAATTTATCAACCGCAACCGCTTTTTAGGAACTTGAGATTGTATGGCCAACGTTTATGACTGGTTCGAGGAACGCTTAGAGATTGAAGCGATCGCTGAAGACGTTACTAGCAAGTATGTCCCTCCCCACGTCAATATCTTCTACTGCCTGGGTGGAATTACCCTAACTTGCTTTTTGATCCAGTTTGCTACTGGATTTGCGATGACATTCTACTACAAGCCAACTGTAGCCGAAGCTTACTCCTCGGTAGAGTACATCATGAATGAAGTCAACTTCGGTTGGCTAATTCGCTCCATTCACCGCTGGTCTGCCAGCATGATGGTGCTGATGATGATTTTGCACACCTTCCGGGTTTACCTAACCGGTGGTTTCAAAAAGCCCCGTGAATTGACTTGGATAAGTGGTGTTATCCTGGCTGTAATCACCGTTTCCTTTGGCGTCACAGGCTATTCCCTGCCTTGGGATCAAGTAGGCTACTGGGCTGTGAAAATCGTCAGTGGCGTACCAGAAGCAATTCCCGTTGTCGGCGTTCTCATCTCTGACCTGCTGCGCGGTGGTTCAAGTGTTGGTCAAGCAACCCTGACTCGCTACTACAGCGCCCACACCTTTGTATTGCCTTGGTTGATTGCAGTCTTCATGCTGTTTCACTTCTTAATGATTCGCAAGCAAGGCATTTCCGGCCCTTTGTAATCTCAGCTATCAGCGAAAGGCAACAAATATCAGTTCCCAGATGGAGTTGTTTGTTCTAAACTTATGAAAAATAAGAATTTAGTGACAGATCAGTTACACAAAGACAAACACTTGCATCTTAAACTGAAAGCTGTAAAAGCCCTGGGGCGGCTTGCCTAATAGCTAATAGCTTTCACAAATGCTTTAACTTAATTTAAGCAGGAGAGCACACTTAAATATGGCAACACAGAAAAAACCTGACCTTAGCGATCCAAAGTTAAGAGCTAAACTCGCTCAAGGTATGGGTCACAACTACTACGGTGAACCAGCTTGGCCTAATGACCTACTTTACGTGTTTCCAATAGTAATCATGGGTTCCTTTGCTGCGATCGTAGCTCTAGCTGTGCTAGATCCGGCTATGACAGGTGAACCCGCAAATCCTTTCGCCACCCCATTGGAAATTCTGCCAGAGTGGTACTTGTATCCGGTATTCCAAATTTTGCGATCGCTTCCTAACAAACTTTTAGGAGTGTTAGCAATGGCGTCCGTACCTCTGGGGCTGATCCTCATTCCGTTTATTGAGAATGTTAATAAGTTCCAGAACCCCTTCCGTCGACCAGTTGCGACTACGGTGTTCCTCTTTGGTACTCTTGTTACCCTGTGGCTAGGTATTGGTGCAGCCCTCCCATTGGATAAATCTTTAACCTTGGGACTGTTCTAAATTAGTCACTACAAAGTGCTTTGACGCCTGTGAGTTTCAAGAGCATGTGCAGATGTGCTTTTGATAAAAATCAACAGGCGTCAATTTTAATAGTCCAGGTTGCATCTTGGATTTTAAGTTTTGGATAAAAAAGCTATTCCAAAAGCTAAAATCACTAAAAGCTAACAAACACAAACAATTCTCACTTAACTTAATTCAAGTCACGGTCAATGCTTAGCATAGTGGAGCAAGACCATCTGACGGTAAAGAGCGAACTTAAGCTCCTAAACCAGGTGCAACAATGGTTTGAGCAATTTTGTTTGCAACATTTGTCTCAACTTGGCTGGTCAGAAACCCAACTTTATCGCCTCAACTTAGCATTAGCAGAAGGCTTTACCAACGCTGTTCGTCACGCTCATCATGCTTTACCCCCGGAAACAACCATTGAAATTGACGTTTATCTGTGGATTGATCGGCTAGAGATTAAAATTTGGGATCATGGAAAACCTTTCAATCCTGATGCGATCGCTGAGCCTGCACCAGGTACTCTGCAAGTAGGCGGGTATGGATGGTTTCTCCTAAGACGCCTAGCAGATCGTGTCGTCTACGAACGTGGTGCGGATGGTAGGAATTGTCTGCTCATCGTCAAATACTGTGTAGAAGAACAGTAAACTAATACCGATTCAATTAATGATTGCAACAAATCCTTTGGTAGAGACGTTGCATTGCAACGTCTCTAGAGTGGTCTATCTGTCGCATTCTTCTTTCAAAATAGTATAATTACCCACACCGAAACGTTAAGCTATGGTGTGGGCTTACTTTATTGTCCGATAATAGTTAATTTACAAAATAGACTTGTCGCTTAATAGTGACTACTACTAAACTCTGAAATTTACACTTGATGAATGCTATAAAATTCCAGTCTTGCCATTTTTTAGCTCTTATTCACTAGCCAAGTCTATTGAAGATACACTGTTGTCTTGATTATCTTGAAAAGCGTCTATCTCGCATTTAACTACTGGTGAAGCTGTTGAATAGATAGGACGCTGATATAGTGCTGCTAAGTTTTGAGGACGGAAAGGTCGCTGAAATATAAATTCAAGTATTCTATTTAGTTTTCCGTATTCTTTTATTTGTGGCGGTTCATTACCTTGTTCTTTCAATAAATGCAACTCAACTGTTTATGTTGAATGTTTTCCCTTAATAATCCACCCAATAGACTGGTTGGTTAATGAATAATCAGAAACTTCGATAGGTAGTTTTTCAGGAGATAAATTCCAAATAGGAATAAATTTGTCTATATAAAAAGCAGCAATCAAGGAGCGCAAAGACCACAAGCAGCTACTAGCCCCTGAGTATATATCAAGAGTACTTAAATCTGAACAGCAGTAACCCTGTGTAACTGTGCCATACTGTAAAGCATTCTGCTTTACAAAAAAACGCCAAGTCAAATCTAAGGCTCGATAAGCAAGATTAGGGGATACCACTTTTGGAGCAAGTAGAGTTCCAGTGAGCATTGGCGCTACAGCAGCCATTCTGTAACATATACTCCTTCCCATTACGGGAAATCCATTGCTACTAAAAAAATAGCGGTAAAACTTTAAAAACTCTTGGTGCGTTGTTCTAATAAAATCTGGATCAAATTGAGAATCAATCTGATCGAGCCAGAAAAGGCTATAGTGAATTGCCCAAGCATTGTAATAATCAACTCCTTTAGGCGGGTCATAAAACCAGCCTTCACCTATGTAATATTGCTTATATTGTTGATACTTTTCTTTGATTACTTGGTCATACTTTTGATTGCTTATTCCTAACCCTTGTAGAGATTTTAGGGTAATGATGGGAAATAGCAGCCAG
This sequence comes from Komarekiella atlantica HA4396-MV6, assembly GCA_019359395.1. Classification (GTDB taxonomy): domain Bacteria; phylum Cyanobacteriota; class Cyanobacteriia; order Cyanobacteriales; family Nostocaceae; genus Komarekiella; species Komarekiella atlantica. The sequence continues at coordinate 66,450 of JAHHHK010000017.1, read as the reverse complement.
TTATTATCATATACTTTTTGATCTATTACTTGCTCTAGCCAAGTAACAATAGCTTGGCGTTCTTGATGAGAGAAAGTAGGCCAAAGGTATTCACGACTAATCCACAAACCAAGGGCGATATCTGCTGCTTCTACAATACGTTGATCGCGCCTTCTTATTTTGCCCCAGTATTCTGGATTTTGAATATCAGTACCAGCAACCATACTTTGATGCAGAAGTTGAATCAGGTCGATTACTTCACCGTTAATATCTAAAATATTTCCATATCCAGATGAAAGCCAGGTCGCAGCGAGTGGAAAAAAGCGGGCAAATCCTTCTAGTGCATCTACTTTTGCTCCATGCTCACTACCTGCACCTGGATAGTAAACAAGTGCTCCGTGAAGAGAGCGATACTTAATAAAACCAAGAGTAAAATATTCAAATAATGCTTTGTAACGGGAAAAAGTCAAGTTAGAGTTATTAGCTAAAAACGTTTCTTTAATTTTTGCATCTATTTGTTTATATCCATCAAATGGTCGGATATAACGAGACCACCCAGCCACCGGAAGCATTTTTTTGAATTGTAATGCTGTTGTTTTAATAATTTTTTTCACAAGCAAAGTTACTTTGTAATTAGCTCACTTTATAGTAGCTGCTAATTATCTTTCCATTGGTCTTACTTTGTGTAAATTTACTTAAGTTTCTCGTTTCTAAAACGAGATAGTTATGTATAAAAAAGATTAGTGAGTACAGTAAAGTCAGCATTCGAGTTGCAATAGCTCCTTTGTTAGGATTTGTCAGCAGTGTTGGGAGTCCGATTTTTTCTCCAACATGTGCCATCTAGTGCTTTAAAAGACAGAGGGGGTAGGGTACAAAAGATGACTAAGACAGCCCTAATTACAGGAATTACTGGTCAAGATGGCTACTATCTTAGCCGTTTGCTCCTCAATGAGGGTTATCGAGTTGTGGGATTGGTATCTCCACATCGACAACCTAATTTAACAAAACTAGGAACTCTAGCAAATCAGGTAGAAATTTACACTGTTGATTTGAGAGATGGTACAGCGTTGTTAACCGCAGTTGAACAACTCCGTCCTCAAGAAATTTATAATTTGGCGGCTCCCAGCTTCGTACCCGATTCGTGGAACGACCCCTTGGGAACCCTGGATTTAATAACTGGTACGGCTACCAGGCTATTAGAAGCTGTGCGACAGGTTGGTTTGTCTACGCGATTTTATCAAGCCAGCAGTTCAGAAATGTTTGGGGATGTTTTGCTTTCGCCGCAAGATGAAGAAACTCCCTTTTGCCCTAAAAATCCTTATGCTGCGGCAAAGTTGCACGCTCACTGGACAATGGTGCATCATCGACAGCGCTATGGCCTATTTGCCTGTAGTGGAATTTTGTATAATCACGAGTCTCCTCTACGCCCACCTCAGTTTGTTACGCGCAAAGTTTCTTTGGCAGCTGCATCAATTAAATTGGGCTTAACCAACACCTTAGAAATGGGTAACTTGGATGCCAAACGTGATTGGGGCTTTGCTGGGGATTATGTCGAAGTGATGTGGCGGATGTTACAGGTAGATGAACCAGACGAATACGTAATTGGTACGGGTAAACTACATAGTGTTAGAGAGTTAGTTACCACAGCCTTTGAATCTGTAGGACTAGACTGGACGCAGCATGTAATTATCAATACAAATTTATTGCGGACAGATGAACATTTTCAACTGGTTGCTAACCCCAGTAAAGCCAAAAGAAACCTCGACTGGGAACCCCAAGTCAGCTTTGAGCAGCTTTTGGAGAAAATGGTAAAAACCGATTTAGAGCGGCTACAAAGCGGCGCGATCGCACCCTTACCGCGATTTTAAATAGACAAATATGATAACTAGTAAAGTGGCAAAAAACCTAAATTTAAGTAATAAAGTTAACAATCAAGCTAACCATATTTTCGTATTCTTAGAAATTTTTACTTGCGAAGGTGGTATTCAATCTTACGTGAAAGATGTTTTTCGCTCATATTTGGGATTGAGCCAAGCCTACAAAGCAGAAGTGTTTTTACTGCGAGATCGTCCTGACTGCTCAAATCCTTTTGAGTCCGAAAATTTAAAATTTCATTACTTTCAAAATCAGTCCCCCCAGATAGGGAGACTTAAAATGGCAGCGGCTTTGCTCAAGTGTTTATTGGAAAAGCGTCCCCAGCGCGTTTTCTGTGGACATATTAACCTAGCAGCACTAATACAAACCCTCTGCCAGCCTTTGGGCATTCCCTACACCGTGCTAACTTATGGCAAGGAAGTTTGGGAACCGCTCAAAAATCAAGAACGTCGTGCTTTGTCCTCAGCATCTACAATTTGGACAATTAGTCGTTACAGTCGCGATCGCGCTTGTGCTGCTAATGGTTTAGACCCCAACATTATTCAGATGATACCTTGCGCCATTGATGGGGATAAATTTACTCCTGGTTCTAAACAGCCAGAATTAGTTGAGAAGTATGCTCTAAAAGATGCCAAGGTGTTAATGACCGTGGCGCGGCTATGGTCAGGAGATATTTACAAAGGTGTAGATGTCACAATTCGAGCTCTACCACAAATCACTCAGGTTTTTCCAGAAGTAAAATACTTGGTAATTGGTCGTGGCGATGACCAACCGCGATTAGCCCAGCTAGCAAGAGATTTAGGTGTGAGCAATCGCGTTGTTTTTGCAGGTTTTGTTCCCACAGAGCAATTAATTGAACATTACCGCCTTGCTGATGCCTACATTATGCCTTCTCAAGAAGGCTTTGGCATTGTCTATCTGGAGGCGATGGCTTGTCAGATTCCGGTTTTATCAGGTGATAACGATGGTTCAGCTGACCCCTTGCAGGATGGTAAACTGGGGTGGCGAGTGCCGCACCGCAGCCCAAATGCCGTAGCAGCAGCTTGTATAGAAATTCTCCAAGGAGATGATCTGCGTTGTAATGGTCAGTGGTTGCGAGAGCAGGCGATCGCTTTGTTTGGTATGGATGCTTTCCAAAAACGGTTGCAACAGATACTTCTATCCCCATCCCTAAGTCATAATGACAAATGACTAATGACCAATGACTAAACTCGCTATCCTAGAAGGAGAGCAGGACGACATTTAAAAAATGAGCTTTAAGACATTTCAATTGAATCTTTTGAATCTCCGCCCTTGGCTCACCCTACTAGCAGTTGTTTGGTTGCTGGCATCATTGGGCTTGGGTTGGTTAGTTAACTCCTTGCTAATTATTTTTGGGTTGCTGTTATTAGCACCCATTGTTGCCTTCTTTGGGTTTCGCTGGTGGCTACAACGCAACTTAGTTGCTGACCAGTGTCCCGTCTGTAGATATGAATTTACAGGTTTAAATAACAGTCAATTGCAGTGTCCTAACTGTGGAGAGCCTCTGTTATTACAAAATGGTCGTTTTCGGCGCTTCACACCAGAAGGCACAATTGATGTCACAGCAGTCGAAGTACCAGCAAAATCACTCGAAGATTAGTCAAGAGTACAGACGCGATTAATCGCGTCTGTACAAGGGTCAAGAGTTAAAAACCCTTGGACTGTGGGCTATGGATTTTGGACTATTTCTTTTGTTGCGAAATAGAGAGGGTATAGCTATGCTGTTGTTGCGATAACTCACCCACAAATAGCAAATATTTTCCTGGCTGCCAGTAACCAGAAAGTTCTGGTTTGCCGCCAGAATATTTATCCGCCAATACACAGAAGCGTCCCCCAGGGCCATCAATTAACAGTGTTGGCTGTCCCTTACTCTCAACTGTTAATCGCAAGTAAGGCAGTGACTCTGTAACTTGGATAACTTGATTAGGTGCAGCAGTTATATTGCCACAATTGCTTTTAACTGAACCCCCAGATTGTCCGTTCAAAATTAGTGGATCTGGCTGGAAATTTTGATTAATTTGGATCTGTGGTGTCTGTGCAAAACCAGCCTCGGTAATAACCAAACTCATTGCCAAAGCTGCGGGAACAAACTTAAATAGCCTAAGCGTCTTCATTTTAATTAATGCTCCCGACTGTTTTTAGAGCAATATTGTGATACTATGCATCGTCTATTTTTTTAGACGGCGGCTAACGGTCTTTGTTCCGAAAGGCATCGTATAATTTTTTATTTTGTAACTTAATTGCTATATAACTAAATATTCAGAAATAATGCTGTACTCGGTGGCTAGAAGAAGTCTCAGCCCAATTACTAATCCCTGAGCACCTTGGTGTAAATAACTAATCACTAGTGAATTTAGATGACATCAACTCTTGGAAGGCAACAAGAGAAAAACATGATTTTTCTCTGCATACAAGGGTTTTGTACCCACAGACATTAGCTAAAATCACTAAGAAAGATGCCAATAATGAGATTTGGTTGCTCTGTTGTTGAATAAGTGTCCTAGCTGAAGTAGAAAAAGTTTATGAATTCTCAACCTGAAGAAAACTTGCAGCATCGCCTCGAAAAGCTAGAGGCAGAGATTAATACTAATACTCCTTCTGAAGTGGTTATCCAACCACAAGAACAAAAACAGGCCCCTCAGTCTGGTGCTAGCTTGAACTTATACCTAGAGCGATTTCAAAGCTGGTTTAACAGCTTATCTGGAATAAAAAAGTTGATATTTTCTGGTGTAGCAGTGCTAATCGGCTTTGCGATGCTGCAAGCAGTATTCAAACTGGTTGTATCTGTTATTAGTCTGGCAGTGTTGGCCGTGTTGGTGTATGTTGGATACAAATTTTTTGTGTCTAATAACTTTCAAGGTAAGTAATAGTCTAATTTAACTGCGTCAATAGCGGCGTAGAAATTAAAGTCAAAGGAAATTATACGATGGCGATCCCAATTGTGAGGAGAAGTAGTAATGAATCTAGTCGCTCAAAAGAACCGACAAAAGCCAATTTGTTGCCGTTAGCAACTAGGCGTTTTGCGGCATGGGCAGCAGAAATCACACTAGTAGTTGCTAGTGGATTGATTCCCTTTAGTATTGGTGTGTATGCGAACTCTAGAAGCGATTTTAACAGAGTGCCACTTAACCCAGTGCTGGTAGTAACAGAAAGAGCGATCGCCAGACCTTTGGCTTTGCCTGTCAGTTATGGCATCCGTAACGTAGCATGGCCGACTAATTTCTTGTGGACGTTAGCCCTGTTAGCACCTGTAACTCTCTCATGGTGGCAATTATATTTACTAGGTAAAACTGGTAGCACAATTCCCAAGCGTCGGTTTGGCGTGCGGGTTGTCAACGAGCAAGGGAAGCCGCCTGGTTTGGGGGCAGTTGTCGTAAGAGAAGGAATTGGTCGTTGGACTGTACCCATGTCCATCGCTTATTTGCTGTGGCGTTATAGCTTTGCCTTTCCCAATCTAGGTCTATTCACATTTTTGGCTGTGTTGATGGTACTAGGAGAAGGGATGGGCTTGCCGTCGCGCCGGGGACGTCGCGCACTGCACGATCAACTTGCAGGTACTTACGTTACCGATGCTACTCGCCCTTTACCACCCAAAAACGAGGATGGCAAAAGCCAGAGTCAGTCTGTAAAAGACAATGAAACCGATGAATGGCAGGAGGGAAATGAGCAGGTAGCCACCACCTCGATAGCGATATCTAGTGATACTTCTCCTAACTTATGGCGGCGGATACAGCAAAACCCGAATTTGATTTTATTTGGGGTAGCGCTGGTGAGCATGACTGCTGTATTAGCTACTTTAATAGGTACTCAAGTCTACATCCAAACCCAGCAAACCCAGCGGACAACTAAGCAAATTAATAGCCAACAGTTTCTTGCACTCGTCAAACAGCTAAGTCCCAACTCTAGTGCTACCAACGAGGAGCGCCGGAGTGCAATTTTAGCTATGGGTAGTCTCAATGACCCGCAGGCGATCCAATTTCTAGTAGACTTTCTAGTTAACGAAACCAACCCCACGCTTCTGGATACAACTCAACAAGCTTTAGTAAGTGTCGGTCTAAAAGCTATCCCTGAATTAAAAACTAAGAATCAGTTTCTAGCTGGCGAGATCGAATCTGTGGGTAATAGCGCTTCCCAAGAGCGAGAGTTGAGACAAAAGCGATTACAAATCAACCAAGGAACAATCAACAAGATTCTTGCTGTTTCCAGTGGTCAAATTAATGGTATCGATCTCAATCGTACTCAATTAGGTCGTAGCGGCTCCGAAGGAAGTTCCTTTTTCAACCTAGTACTAGACAATGTTGATTTATCTGGCGTTAAGTTCAAATCTGCAAATCTTAACCAAGCCAGTTTTAAGGGTAGTCGCTTTCGGGGCATGGGTGAGGATGGACGCTGGGATACTTATGATGATACGATCGCTAATTTGAGCCAAGCTCAGTTGAAGCAAGCTAATCTGACTGATGCTAACCTCAGCCGTGTTTTGATGAACGGTAGCGATTTAAGCCGCGCCACTCTCAACAGAGCAAACTTATCCGATGCGCGTCTAGTTGATGCAAACCTCAGTAGTACTCAGCTAGTGGGAGCCGATATGCATCGCGCAGTTTTAGAAAATGCTAGCTTGACTGGGGCTGATTTAGGTGACGCCAAATTGAACGAAGCCAATTTGTACGCAGCTCGTTTAGGTCGTGTAATTGCGATCGGAACAATATTATCTCACGCCAATTTAACCAAAACCGATTGGCAAGGAGCAGATTTATCAGGAGCCTATTTGGATCATGCTAATTTGAGTAATGCTAACTTAAGCGCTACTCGTCTGACTGGTGCTGTCTTGCGCTCTGCTTATATGCAAAACGCCAACTTGCGGAATGCTGATCTGAGTCTTGTAGACTTACAAGGGGCAAACGTAGCAGGAGCAGATTTTCAGGGGACAATTCTCGCTCCTAGCAAACAAGATCCAGCAGATCAGTTTGTAAAAACTCCAGACACCGGTTCACAGTCTGCTGTAGTAAAAGGGGTTGATTTTACTCAAGCCAAAAATTTAGATACCAGGCAAGTGGCTTACATTTGTTCTCAAGAAGGCATTCATCCCAGTTGCCCATAAAATGAGATGGGGAGCAGGGGGCAGAGGAGCAGAGGAAGAAAAATTACAATTGACCCTTGTACAGACGCGATTAATCGCGTCTCTACTCTTGACTTTTGACCCTTGACAAATAACAAAATCGAAAAATGGTGTGAGGAGTAGGGTAATGAAGTATTTTCCTTGTTGGGTTTCAGTTGTGGGAGCTAGCTTGGTGTTGAATCTGGCTGTTAGCAATCAAGCAGCACAGGCTCAAGTAGCATATGGGAGTTATGTTGGTATAGGGCCGACTGTTGGTATTACTGACGGTATCCAATTGGGGGGAGTTTTAGCAGCCCGCTACAAGCTGCTGGAAGCACCGATTTCTTTTCGCGCTCAAGCTTTGATAGGACAGAATACAGCAATTGTACCAACGGTTTCTTATGACCTTCCCCTTAACTGGCATACTGATGCCTACTTAGGAGCCGGGTTGGTGTTGGCTGGTGGTGGTAACTCTTCTCCTGTGGGCGACAAAATTAGTTTTGCCTTACAGCCGGGAGTTGATTACGTTGTCCCAAATAGTAATACTGTATTTTTTGGCAACGCCATCATTGCTTTTGATGCTTATCGTGATAGCGGTGGTGCAGCTGTTTCTGTGCAGGGTGGTGTTGGTTTGAGATTTTAACTGGCAATTGGCAAAACTCACGAATTTTCCACAGGTAAGGCTGAGGAATAATTTCCGTATCTATTTCATATTGTTTATATTAGCGATCGCTCCTCTTGGCTGCAAATCCGAGGGGAGTTTACAAATTAACGTGAGCAAATTCTACAGCTACCTCAATACCTGGATGTTGGAGTCAGTAAACTCAGATTTTACTTGAGCCAGTCTGGGTCTAGCCGCAATGCATATTATTTTTATAATTTTATCTAGCAATAAACTTTTGACACTAGGTTAAAGATTTCTTATTGTTTGGATAAGGATTGCTCATCTTTTATCGGCAAGATTAAGAGTAATGATGAGTAGTGTACAAAGTATTCCCTGGAGATGTTTTTATTAAACCACAAGCTCTATATTGAGAAAATTACTGAATTTTTTTATATATCAATACCTGAGTGCCTGATTATGCAGTACACATCTTAGCTAAATATGCAGAAAATCTTTAGCTGTAGGGTTTTTGAAATACAGAGGTAAAATAAAAGTATATAGATTATGTAGATGGCGATCGCTCATTCAAACCCTATCCTTACAGTAACAACCTATTTCCCAAACGTATTGCAGTCAGGATGTCAAGATACTAGCATGTATATAGACAGAGAAACCAGATCTTATATCTTATGTATAGTAAAAATCTTTAGGCTGTTTACTTTAGATTCTATGCAGTATAAACTAGTTAAGTTTATTTGCATTTAGTGACTTATGTTAATTTCCTGATAGGTTATAAATCAGTATTAACTATACTATCGCTAATTTAACCAAAATTTTTTCTAACTTTAAAATCCAGAGGTATGAATGACTATTAATAATTCTAACAAACAAACAGATGATTTTAATGAATATAAAGTGCTCAGAGATAAACCCCATTGGCCAGGGCAACCAATGATTGATACTACTGTCAAAGGTCGAGATACCAAGATGCCAGATCATACAATTGATAGTTCTATTTTCAATGGTTTAAATCGTGGTCGAGTTGCTATTTTTATTGATGGTTTGAACTTACTTCATACAGCTTTACAACTCGGCATTGAAATTGATTATCTCAAATTGCTTTGTCGTTTAACTAACAGTTCTCGACTGTTGCGGGCTTTTTTCTACATTGGGGTTGATTTCACCAATGAAAAGCAGCAGGGTTTTCTCTTGTGGATGCGGCGTCATGGCTATCGTGTAGTTACCAAAGATATAGTTTTGCTAGCAGATAATTTCAAAAAACCAAATTTGAATATAGAAATTGCTGTAGATATGATAAATTTAGCTCCCTACTATGATACTGCGGTTTTAGTTAGTGGAGATGGCGATCTAGCCTATGCTGTAAACGCTGTCAGCAGAATGGGAGATCGAGTAGAAATCGTTAGTCTACGAACAATGACCAGCGACAGCTTGATTGATGTTGCTGATTGCTTTATTGACCTCGATAGTATTAAAAAATATATTCAAAAAGATTCTAATCTAGGCTATAGTTATCGAGCATCATCAAATTCAAATTTTTAAACTTCAATCTAAAATCCATCGCAGTCTACACTAAATTACTGCAAAAACCTGAATAATTTTATAGAGTAAAATTGCAAACCAGGAAATCATTCTGTGTATTTTACTCAACTCTAAATGAGATGGATATTTTAATAGTTGAAGACGAACCAGAAATTGCTAATTTAATTCAACTTTCTTTAGAAAAAGAAGGATTTTTCTGTCGCATTAGCCGCGATGGCATGAATGCCTTGCAGATGTTTCAGGAGCAGCAACCTGATTTAATCATCCTCGATTTGATGATTCCTGGTTTGGATGGGTTGGAAGTTTGTGCTAGAATTCGCCAAAAACCAGGTGCAAAAGATCCTTATATTTTGATGCTCACGGCTAAGGGCGAAGAAATTGATCGTGTTATTGGCTTGTCTACTGGTGCTGATGATTACATGGTCAAGCCCTTTAGTCCTAGAGAGTTGGTAGCTAGGGTGCGGGCCCTATTGCGGCGTAGCCTCCGCCAAGGGGGACAATATCAGGTCAATCGTACCCAACACTTTATAGTGGATGTAGACCAACACACTGCCAGTCGCCAAATGAATTCTCAGCAATCAGAAATTCTGGACTTAACTACCCTAGAATTTAACCTGCTAAGCACTTTTGTCAGCAATCCCGGTCGAGTTTGGAACCGCACCCAATTAATTGACAAACTGTGGGGGGATAACTTTTTTGGTGATGAGCGTGTGGTGGATACTCATGTAGCTCGATTGCGAAAAAAGATTGAACCTGACCCGGCAAATCCGACTTTTATTAAAACTATTGTTGGGGTGGGCTATAAGTTTGAAGATTCCCTAGTAGTGTGAGCCTCATGAAGATGGGCCTGCGTTGGACGAAGTCCTTACCTTTGGCATCTCGCCTATTTTTTTCCCACTTAGTAGTGATGATGGTGGGGGTAGCTAGTCTGGTGATTATTAGCAAAGTTTCTTCTCCGCGTTTGTTTGTCCTACATTTGCAACGACTAGAAAATCGTGGATTTAACTTAATTGCTGTCCGTACTGAATTGGTTACAGGATTTGAACTTGCATGGCGGCGAAGCACTATTTGGTCAGTTTTAGCCGGTACCACCGCAGCCGGAGGATTGAGTTACTGGGTATCTAGACGGATTATGCAGCGATTAACCGAGATGGAACAAATTACCCAAAAATTTGCTGCTGGTCAGATGGATGCACGACTACCTTTATCTAACATTCCAGAACTCAATAGACTAGGTGCAAGTTTTAATCGGATGGCAGCCAGTTTAGAAGGAGTGGAAGCGCGGCGACGGGAACTAATTGGAGATATGACCCATGAACTACGGACACCGCTTACAGTCGTGCGTGGTTACTTAGAAGAACTGGCTGATGGGGAAATTGAAGCATCTCCTGAGATTTATCGGCGCTTAGCAAAAGAAACTAAGCGCTTAGAGCGGTTAGTAAACGATTTACAAGAACTTTCTAAGGCTGAAGCAGGCTATTTACCAATTAAGATACAGCGAGTAAATCTGCGTCCTTTGTTAGAGTCATTAGTGGAGAAATTTAGTGACCAGCTATTGGAAGATGGGCCAGTTATGCGTTTGGAGTGTCCATCTGTGCTGCCTTCTGTGTTAGCAGATATTGACCGCACAGAACAAGTATTAGTAAATCTACTTGGTAACGCAGTGCGTTACACTACTAATGGTTCAATTACTATTCGCACTTGGACAGAAGCATTTAAGCTCTGGATTGCGGTTGTAGATACAGGTATTGGTATTGCCACAGAGAGTTTACCACATGTATTTGAGCGCTTTTGGCGAGCTGACCGATCGCGCGATCGCCATTCTGGAGGAACCGGCATTGGTTTAACTATCTCCCGCCGCTTGATTGAACTGCAAGGCGGCCAAATTTATGTAGAAAGCAAGTTGGGAGTTGGCAGTACATTTAAGTTTTTTCTGCCTTTAGCTTGAATTTAACTTTTAATCGCTGAGGGGGAGGCGATAAATGTCCAACTCGCCATGTATGTTCCAACAAATATACTAGAATAATCAGCACTGCTATCAGCAACAAACCAGTCAGGAATCGCCTTTTGCTGTTGAACCCTTTTTTCCAAGCCGACCTGTATAGAGATATTTTCGTGAACTATCTTTGCCTTAGCAACTTCCAGCATTTTTTCTACTGAGTTTTGCAGCCACTCTGCTCGAACAAATAGACTATGAGATGGGTGATTACCATAGCAAAAAGGTACAATAATCACGAGATATCCGTTATCACTGAGTATTTTATCCAGACAAAATTGAATTATTTCTTGATCATCTTTTTTTTCTTGAGTTTCCTTATCAACGCTGTGAAACAGCAGACCTGCTAGCACGACTGCATCAAATTTTTGATTTTCATTAGCAAGCTCAGACAGAAAAAGCGATAAATCTTTGGCAATAAACTTTCTATTTGGGTAGAGTTTTAAACACTGTTCAATAGCTAATTCACTGTGATCGACTCCAAGGTAGTCACATCGAGTAGGTAGGTATTTGCTTAAAGCTCCATTACCGCATCCTAAATCCAATAAAGAAAATGACTTTTCTAGAAAAGCATTATCCAGAAAACCAGCTGTCGGCGTATATCGGGTAACATTTTCAGGCGCTTCAAAGTAAGAATAATAATCATCTTGGAAACGTTCTTCCTCAGATGTTTTGCGATCGGGAATCAAGTTTTTCATTAACAAACCTCATTTTATTAAGATTGTATGATTACTAAAGATGCTATTACATAATATTGAAAACATACAAAAGCATATAGCAATATAGATATATACAAATATATTAGTTTTTTCTCTTAATAAAAAGTAATAGATAAAACTAGTTTTCTATGTACCAGCATAACAGTAAACAGTAAACAGTAAACGGTAAACATAATTGGGATAACAGTAAACGGTAAACATAATTGGGTTTAGGGGAAACCACAATATCGGCGAGTACTGACAACTGAAAATTAAGAACCCAAAGCCGATTAGTGATAGGCGCTATCTGGCGGGTTTAAATCCCCCACCTGTTTACTGTTTACTGTTGACCGTTTACTGATTTAATGTGTTGGCACGAATTTCCAGAAATTAACTTGATATATCAGCCTGTAGGGATACGCACAGAGCAAACTATAGTTTATGAGCGAGCTATCCGCTCTCATATTAAATTTTGTTTGAGCAGTATCCAGGATCGCCCTTTGAATGATGAAATTAGTTAAGTAGCAACCGCCTCAGAAATAACAGATACACAGGCATTCACCAAAGGTAATAATGGCCCTAATTGCTCTTGACCATTAACAGCTAAATCGCTGTGACACAAATAAATTTTTTCAGATACACGAGATAGCAAATCTGCCAAAATTCTTCGTAGTCGTTGTTCTTCTACAAGTTTCTCATCTTCTGCTGTCCAAGGTTCACCTAACCTTTCTTGCAAGAAAAACGGCGCACCAAACAATGTAGCTGCACCACCTTTTGCCCACAGGGGTGAACCAGCATCTAGCCAGAAATGCCAGCGGTGAAATCGTCTACTAGAGCGGTATTGGAAAATTGTGGCTAAGGTGACAGCCTTTTTGGCTGTTCCGATGGGGCGTACAGGATAGGGGTTGGCGGTGATTGTACCACGCCGTAGTAGTTGAATGAATTCGTTAATGGTGGTGTGAGGTGTCGTCTCTACGGGATCAATTTGTTGTAATCGGGTGTCAATTTCCCAGTAGTGTTGGGCAGTTTCGAGCAATTCCCGCAATGCTGCTAGTTGGTCGTAGGGAAGATTGCTACCATTCCACAAAAAGTGCTGAATTGCTCTGTCTAAAAGGGAAATGGGGCTGGGAATTAGGCGCAGTTCTTGTTGCGATCGCTGTTTTTCTAGCCACTGCAATATATCATTATAAGCTGTAGTAGCTGCATAGCCGATTCTATCCCAACGCTCAAACGTTGATACTGGCAATAAGTTAGGACGATCAGGATGGGGTACGAAGCAGTAATCGGCAATTAATCCAGCACGTACCGGATCAATTTTTGGGTAATGGGATGAAGAATTATTCTCCCCCTCTTCCACTCTCCCATTCACCCCCTCTCTTCCACTTAGTACCACGAGCATCTCGGCCACAGCATCCCGATCCACTAGGCGTCCCAAGCTAGGATAAACTAGTGCCAGCATCGTTAATAAGGCACGGATAACGGGTGAAGTAATCAGGGGACGCTGGTCGTTAAGCGATTCTACGAGTATGTTTTGCTTGACGAGGATTTCTACCAAGGTATAACGAGCGATCGCATCCAAACCAGGTGCAATAATTACTACTTGTTCTGGTTCAACTTGTCCAGATTTGATAGCATTAGCGATTACCTCTGCCGTTTGTCGCAACAGTTGAGCACGTGAGGTGGTTAAAATTGACTGCACTGTGTTGGGTAAACTAAGCAGTCCCATCGGTTCTGTGACTAATTCCACCATTGATGTTGCGAGTCTATCTGCAAGAGATGAGGTTGGCCCGGTTAAGGTTTCTATACGACAACGCCCTGCTAATTCTTCTAAGTAGTTGGGATCTGCCCCTAATCCTAATCGCACTGCACCATCGGGATTATAGCTAAACGCTCCTACCGCACCTTGATCTAAAAGCAAATCAAACAGGTGACGTGCTACACCAGGATAATCATCTACATCATCCGCCAGTACTGCCTGATAGCGTTTAGTTAGGTGCTGTTGGTAATTGCAGTCTTTTAACAAATGCTGACTATAGAGTTCGGTAATAATCCCATAAGTCAGAAATCCCCTCTCTAGACACCAGTTACGCCAATCTAGCAGCAAAGACGCCAAAAATTCTGGCTCTAGATTTATGGCATTCTCCTGCAAACCCTTTTGCAAAATTTGGGCAATATCTTCGCAAGGCGTACCGCTGTAAGCTGCTAATTGCAATAAGTCTAGAATGCGACGCACAAAACGAGACTCATTTACTCCCGCAAGGCGTAAAATTTCTTCGTCTAATTGGGAACGCCAGAGTTTTGTTGCTAATTCTTGTTCCGTTTCTGGACGCAATCTGACTGGAAATTGTGCTTTCAAGTTCAACGACTGAATCAGCAACGGCCAAAATAGAATAACTTCATCCTGAAAAAAACCTAGCGGTGTCTTAGCACGAACCGGATATTTTCCTAGAGTATTTGTAACAATTTTATCTCCCAATTCTCGACGATTGTCATCATTGGCAGCTAAGACTAAAACTCCTGGTTCTGTTGGCCGAAGATACAAAAGTTTTGGCAGTTGACCACGTTTTTCTTGTCCTAGATTTTTAGTATAAAATGATTCAATATATTTGTTTTCAGTTTGCACCCAACTACAAAATTGCTCTACCAAGCGAGCAGTCTTACCACTGCGGCTAGTACCAACAATCCAAACTGAATGGGAAACCACAGAACTTCTCCTTGTAGATTTGTTAATATACCTCGTGCGTTAACTTAGGGTTAAGAATCACCAAAACATGCTGGATGATTGTCTGCGATGAAAAACTCTGTTTTTAGCCAAAAAATCTATCATTTATTACTCCCTGCTTACCGTTGGTATTTACAAACACCAGAGCGTTCTCTAGATCAAGCCTACGAAGCGGCATTAAAGATTAAGGAGATAGAAACTAAGCATTTCAATGGTAATAAAATAGACGTTGACTCAGCCATGTACAGCAACAGCGTGATGGATTATTTTGAGTCAGATCTGAAAAAGCTATTAAAAATTTCCCGGATGAGGCTTACAGAGTTTAGAGCCAGCCGTTGGTTCTTAAACGAAGAAAACCAAAAAGCAGCCCAAAAAGCAGGCATAGAATATCCTAATGCTTCTTTAGTTTTGGAAAAGCTAAACTTTATTGATCAAGTTATATCAAAATACACTGTATTTAATCAATCAACAACTTCTTCAACTTTAGCTAGTACTCCAGCTTTGCCAGTTGACTCGACGGCGAGCACTCCACCATTGCTGACAAAAAAAGTAGAGCCAAAATTGGAGAAAAAGCCACGCCTCAAAGCCGACACATTGGGTATTTTACCTCGTTCAATTTTAAGTACTATTACTCGTTTGCAAGTTGAATTAGATCCTAATTCTGAACAAGATGTAGTTCAAAATTTTCGTCAAACTCAAAGAAGAACAATAATATCTATTAGATTTATCTTATTGTTAATTATAGTACCACTTTTAACTCATCAGTTAGCAAAAGTTTTTGTAGTAGGGCCACTTGTTGACCATTTTAGAGGTTCTGAGCAAGTACAAGTATTTCTCAATTTTGAGATGGAAGAAGAAGCTCTTAGAGAACTACAAAGATTTGAAGAGAAAATCAAGTTTCAAAATCTTATTAGTAATGTACCTCCACTAACTCCTGAGCAGATTGAAATCGAAATGCAAGAGAAAGCTCGCGAAATTGCTGAGGAATTTCGTGGCGAAAGTGCTAATGCAATCAAAAATGTTTTTTCTGATATTTTTTCTGTTGGTGCTTTCATCTGGCTTTTGCTAGTCAGCAAGTCTTCTATTGGGGTGATTAAAGATTTCTTTGATCATATTGTCTATGGTTTGAGTGATAGTGCCAAGGCATTTATTATCATTTTGTTCACTGATGTCTTTGTCGGATTCCACTCTCCTCATGGCTGGGAAGTAATTCTAGAAGGTTTATCGCGCCATTGGGGATTACCAGCTAATAGAGATTTTATCTTCTTATTTATTGCCACATTTCCAGTGATTTTAGATACCATATTTAAATATTGGATATTCCGATACTTGAACCGTATATCACCTTCGGCAGTTGCAACTTACCGTAATATGAATGAATAATGAGGCTGGGGATTGGGAAATAGGAAAATTTTGCTTAATGCTTGGCTTAATTCCCAATATTTAATATCAAATACTTAATAAACTTCTTGCAAAAATCGGAATAAGACTAAAATAAACCACAGCGAAAAGTTTGCGCGTCAGGGTTTCCCGGCGCAAAACTTTTCAAGACAGCGAAAAGTTCTGCGGAGAGAAGTTGCCATAGCGCAGCGTAAAGCCTACGGCATGGCTACGCTTAGAGCGAGTCATCGAGCGTCGGAGGGTTTCCCTCCAAGCAAACTTCTCCCAAGGGGAGACGCTGCGCGAACGGGGAGGGCAACCCTGGGCAGGAAACTTTTCAAGACAGGCGTCAGAACTTCTCCCAAGGGGAGACGCAATCATGCGAACGGGGTTTCCCAACCTAGGAACGCCACTTGCTACAAGCCGGGAAACCCGTCCAACGCAGTGGCCCAACTTTTCAAGACAGATAAATATCGGTGTTTATCAGTGTACCCTGCGGGAAGCCGCTGCGCGTCTACATCGGTGGTTCGATTTAACAAATCTCGACTTATGCAAGAGGTCTAATACCTAATCCCTGTTTTTTAGATGAAAAAGACATTTGCAGCGATCGCAATTAGCATACCCGTGATTCTAGCGGGTTTTCTGGTGCGTATGCAATCTTTAGCGCATCAAGAACTCAGTCCGCCAGAATGCCGAGTGAAAAAGTGGGATATACCAACGTCTTCTTTTAATAGCCAAAATCAAGATACATCTATTCAAAAGCCAAAAGTACCACCGTCACCAGTACTAATTGAGAGATTGCCAGTGACTTGTTGCCAAGGCGACGCTTCTTGTGTAGATGAGTTTATCTATGCAAAAAATAGTCAACTACCAGATAAAAAGGCATTATTGACAGCTATTGATCACAGTCTGCAATATCTACAAACAGCTAATGCTATTGCTGCTTATCAAAGATATCAGGTGACTGGAATTACACGCGATCGCGTGCTAAAGAGCTTGAAAAGATTTCGGGAATTGCTAGTAAAAACTAACTCTGCAACCGAATTACATACAGTTATAGAAAGAGAGTTTGTCTTTTATCAATCAGTCGGACACGATACCAAAGGTGGGGTTTTGTTCACCGCCTACTATGAACCACTTTATGTCGCTAGTCGTTTTCCCACCGCAGAGTATCGCTATCCTATTTATCGATTACCCGCTGATTTAGATTCCTGGCCTAAGCCTCATCCTACACGCCAAGAGTTAGAAGGAGCAGACGGTTTGCAAGGCGAGAAAGGCAACCTGCGGGGATTAGAGTTGTTTTGGTTTCGCGATCGCTTTGAGCCATATTTAGCTCAAATTCAGGGTTCTGCGAGAATTCAGCTAACTGATGGTACTCAGACAACAATCGGTTATGCCGGTAATACTGCTTATACTTACAAAAGTATTGGGCGAGAACTAGCGAACGATGGCAAATTACCTTTAGAAGGGATGACTATGCCAATTATTCTCGACTATTTCCAGAAGTATCCCCAAGATTTAAATATTTATATTCCGCGCGATCGCAGCTTTGTGTTTTTCCAAGAAAATCATGGGAACCCAGCACAAGGTTCGATCAACGTACCAGTCACAGCAGAGCGTTCTATTGCTACAGATAAATCTCTTATGCCTCCTGGTGCTTTAGCCTTAATTCGTGCTTCTTTTCCCTTTGCTAATGCTAATGGAATAGAGCATCGAATTGTTAGCCGCTATGTTCTTGATCAAGATACTGGAGGCGCAATTAAAGGTGCAGGTAGAGTAGATTATTTTTTAGGTACTGGTAAAGTGGCAGGCGATCGCGCTGGCGTTACAGTCAGTAATGGACAATTATTTTATCTGTTACTCAAACCTAAAAATTAAAGCTACTTTGAGTACTGAGTTTTAATTTTGAACTTTAAAAAGCGGTTGTTACTACAAAAAATTCCGTTATTAACTCCGGCTGACAACCGTCTAACATTTAGTGTTAGTGCGATCGCTCATCAAAGCAATTAAATCGTTTTTATTACCTTCGTTTGCTAAAATATTGCAAATTCCATAAGTTATAAGATATCTTTTACAACAGTAATAGACCTCTTGCATAAATGCTTAAATTGTCATGTTGAGCGGAGCGAAACATCTCGGAGATTCTTCCCTCCACTACGTTCTGGTCAGAATGACACTAATAGTTTTCGGACTTTTGCAAGAGGTCTAATAATTACAACTTTACCTGCTTAGATATGAGCCATTTTCTAACACTTGTGATTATTGATCACACAGAACCAAACCTCAGCAAAAAAGCTGAAGAATTGATGATGCCATACTTTGAAGCAGATGAAGATAATCCATCTTCGCAAGCAAAATGTGACGGATTTGTGATTGGTGGTCGATATGATGGCATCATTTCGGGTAAGGAGCAGCATTACAATCTCAACCCCGAAGAATTTCAACGTCGATACGGGCTAGATGTTGTGCAATCAGAAGACAATATTCGCCCTATCTCTACCCTAGTGCCTGATTTAGTTTCATACGCTATCGTTACCCCTGATGGAAAGTGGCATGATTGTCAAGGAAAGTCCAGCGAAGAATGGCTACAAGAGTTCCGAAATCTTTTATACCAACATCAAGAAAAGATGGTGGCTGCAATTGATTGTCATTGTTGATTGAAGTTTGTATTCTTGCTTGAAACTGTACTTAATTTTACTTTGGGAGTGAGATTAGCTCTCAAATGCGTTACCACAGAGGATTGGTTGTAACTTGCTGCCATAGGGTATTAACAGTCACAAATTCATAACCTTGTTGTAGCAGTTGAGGAATAAGGATTTTGATTGTGGCTGCAACATCTTGTCCACCGCATGCACCATCATGCAAGACAATCATTGAACCGTTTTTTACTTGCTCAACAACTCGCTGCACTACTGTGTTAACACCTGGTCTTACCCAGTCTTCTGGTACAACACTCCACATAACAGGACGGTAATTCCACTGAAGAAATAGTTTTAAAGTTGTGGGTGTGAATAAACCATTGGGAGGACGGACATCGCGCACTTGTTCAGGTAGTAAGTTGCAGGCATCATAGATTGCAACTTGGGTTTTTTCTAAACTATCCTTGAGGTCAATTGGGGAAAGCATGGGAAAAGAGCGATGATCATAGCCATGCAATCCTATCCAGTGTCCGCGATCGCTTACTGCTTTGGCGATCGCTGGTGAACGGTTGACGCAAGCACCCAACCAAAAAAAACTGGCTTTAATATTGTAGCGGTCTAAAACTGCCAATACTTGAGGCGTGTATTGAGGATGAGGGCCATCATCAAATGTTAGTGCGATCATTTTGGAATTGCGATCGCCACCCCAAAGGCAGTTGGGAAACGTTGGTTGAAGAATACGGTAAAAAATCGGAAAAAAGGGCGCTAGCTGCATCTTCGCTTTGAGGATCTTGTTCTGGAACGTAAGCTTAGTTTTCTGTTTACGAGCAGTCTATGTGATTTTATTTTATTGTGACATTGATAAATCCTGGTTTGTTCTAAACTCAAACCCAATATGTCTTCCATCCTGCCCTATAGCGATATCACAGTTTCAGCAGATTGGCCCGGCGCATAACGAGGGCGAAGATGTAAGGTGATTTCCGTATCGAGTCGCTTGAGGAAAATGAGAAGTTTGCCCTCGCTGAACCGTTGAAACTCTCCTTTCATCAAATGAGATACTTCTGGCTGGGGAATGCCAAGAAGTTCGCTGATTTCACGCTGTTTCAGGTTGCGTTGAGAGAGGAGGCGGAGTACCTGAATTCCTATCTTGCCCCGCATAAAAAGTTCCGAAGCATCCTTTAAACCGAGGTCAGCGAATACGTTGCCACTGCTTTCTTCAAAAACGGGTTCCTGTGTCATTGTTCTTTCTCCCTGGCTACCGCGTCTTTATAACGTTGTTTAATCAGATCAACATCAGCCTGTGGAGTTTTAATCCCCTGCTTCGATTTCTTCTGAAAAGCGTGCAGGACATAAATTTTCTCTCCAATCTTTACCGCATAGACTGCCCTGTAAGTATCGGTATCGTAGCGTTTGACGATTTCATACACGCCACTTCCAACCCCTTTAAAAAGCTTGGCATCCATTGGTGTTTCCCCTGCTTGCACCAATTGCAGCGCATAACCTACTGATGCACGTACCTCTTCAGGAAATAAGCGGATATTTTTGAGAGAGTCTCCCATCCAAACCAGAGGTCGTAAAGGAATTTCTGTAATATCCTCATCATCGTCCATTTTATATGAAATTTACTATAAAAGTAAGTCATATACATAGCATGAAATGTCCCGTGCACTACCCGCTTTGTAAGTTTTATTTCCAGTTTTGTAACAAAATCTGTAACAACAACATCGTTTTAGCTTTTATTCGTCTAGATTGATGACAAATCTCAGGGAAATCCCGGAATTATGGGGTAATGCTGCTTAAAGATATACGCGATTATCAAATTCTATTTTTGGGCTTGTTTTTGGTCTTGGGAATTAGTACGAGAGACTGGACGCTGCGACCAGAGTTGATTGGGGTGGCGATCGCTACTTGTTTAGTAACGCAATGGATATTCTCATTTGTCACTAGCAAAGAACAAATGATGAATTTTCGCAGCGCTTTAATTACTTCTTTGGGACTCAGCTTGCTTTTGCGGGCAGATCATTGGACGACAATGGCAATCGCCGCAGCAAGTGCGATCGCCAGCAAATTTCTTTTCCAAGTTGGTGAGAAGCATTTCTTCAATCCCGCCAATTTTGGTATCATCTGTGCCTTAATTCTGACACCCGATGCTTGGGTTTCGCCGGGACAGTGGGGCGAGGAATGGTGGTATGGACTGTTATTTGCTGGGACTGGCGGGATGATTTTGCAGCGAGTTGGTCGCTGGGACACCACAGCAGCTTTTTTGGGTACGTATTCTTTGCTGGAGGCGATTCGCAACCTCTGGCTGGGTTGGACTTGGGACGTTTACTGGCATCGTTTAATGAGCGGGTCTTTGCTACTGTTTGCCCTATTTATGGTTACAGATCCCCGGTCTATTCCCAATGCTCGAATCGGGCGTGTAATTTGGGCGACATGCATCGCCATCTTCACTTTTATTCTGCGGAATTATTTCTTTGTTCCGACAGCAGTTTTTTGGGCGCTATTCGCTCTAGCCCCGTTGACCATACTCCTAGATTTTCTCTGGTTGGGCGCACAATTTTCTTGGCCAAAGGACGGGGGACTGGGGGAGTGGGAGCAGGGGGGACAATGAGAAAATTATTAACTCTTGACTCTTGCACAGACGCGATGAATCGTGTCTCTACTCTTGACTCTTGTACAGACGCGATGAATCGCGTCTCTACTCTTGACTCTTGTACAGACGCGATGAATCGCGTCTCTACTCTTGACTCACCATTTATTTATAGAGGTATAAAATGAAGCTTTTTCGAGTCTTGACATCATTATTACTGGCGGTTGTGGCTGTGCTATGCTTTACGCCCGCAGCTTGGGCATTTTGTGGGTTTTATGTAGCCAAAGCTGATACGAAACTGTATAACAAAGCTTCTCAGGTGGCGATCGCGCGAGATGGCGATCGCACTGTCCTAACGATGGCTAACGACTTCCAAGGCGAGGTCAAAGATTTTGCGATGGTGATACCTGTTCCGACGGTGTTGCAAAAAGAGCAAGTTCGTGTAGCTGAACCCAAAATTATCGAACGCCTGGATGCTTTTAGTGCGCCGCGATTGGTGGAATACTTTGACTCTGACCCTTGTGAGCCAGCTTATGATCGGGTAATGCAAGCAGCACCAGCACCAACAGCAGCAAATGAAGGAGGTAGGACGAGGGGCGATGCCAGCTTAGGTGTTACAGTCGAAGCACGTTTCAACGTCGGCGAATACGACATTTTGATCCTGAGTGCAAAAGAATCTGGTGGACTAGAAACTTGGCTCAAACGCAACGGCTACAAAATCCCCAGAGGTGCGAAACAGTTACTTCAGCCTTACATCCGCTCCTCGATGAAGTTCTTTGTTGCCAAAGTTAATCTGGATAAATTTGAGCAATCTGGCTATCAATTCCTCCGTCCGCTGCAAATTTCTTATCAATCACCCAAGTTCATGCTGCCAATTCGTTTGGGCATGATCAATGCTACTACCGAGCAGGATTTAATTGTCTATATCCTCTCGCCCAAAGGAGAGGCTGAAATCACTAATTACCGGACGGTAAAAATCCCCTCCAACACCAATATTCCTCTGTTTGTTAAAGATGAATTTGGTGAATTCTACAAGTCCATGTTCCAAACTGCCTACACTAAAGAAGACCGGAAAGTCGGTTTCTTAGAATACGCTTGGGATATGGGTAATTGCGATCCTTGTTCTGCCGAGCCTTTGACTCAAGAAGAACTGAAGCAAGCAGGCGTATTTTGGTTGGATAATAATTCTAGTAATGTGCCAGTATCCCCCGGCTTTCGTCGTTCTCCTAGCAGTAATGTCTTCATTACCCGTCTGCACATCCGCTATACCCGCGACAAATTCCCTGAAGATCCGACATTTCTACAAACCTCCAACCGTGAATCTTTCCAAGGGCGTTATGTTCTACAACATCCGTTTACTGGAGAAATCCAATGTCAAGCAGGCAGAGAATACAAGCGGTCTTTGCCTAAGCGTTTTGAACAAGAGGCGCAAACTCTCGCTAAGTTAACTAACTGGAATATCCAAGACATTCGCAACAAAATGAAGCTGAATGTGGGGAATTTGACATATTCTTGGTGGGATAATTTATTGTCCTGGCTCAGATTATAGTTAGCTGAAAAAGGAGTTGTGTGTAACGGCAAATAGATTATTCATTTTTGCACAGATAATTTATCCAAATCATCCACATATATATCATGTTCCCTATTGATAAAGACTTCAGCTAATGCTTGATAAGCTTCAGTCCAAGCTGACATTACTTCTTCTGTAGCTGCTTGTCCCAACACATCTTTCATTGCTTGCAGCAAACTCTCTCCTACAATAGGATACTGCTCTGGTAAAACATGGGTCTGCACATGGCGATGAGCAATTTTTTCAACCATTGATTTTAAAGCAGGTAGATTATCAATTTGGGTAGCATAACCATAAACTGCTGTAGCTAACCTTGTAGGCTGAGAACCATCTGCTTGAGCAGACATATCAAATTGTTCTTTGATTTCAGGATGGTTCCGAAACATGATTTCATACATGCGAGTTGTGATTTGCTGACCGTGCTTTTTTAAGCTCGGTGCTGTAGACTTGACGATATTTATTGTTTGTTGGCTAATCATAGTCTCTCGAACCACTTTGAATGTTGATTTCAATTTAGTGGTTCTTTCTATTTGTTACTATGAGCTAGCTCAGATAAGGAGTGAAATCCTTGTTAGGGCTGGGTGTAGAAGAAGAACTTTCTACCTTTCGTGCTCAGAACTCGGAACTTCGACCTTAGAACTCGGAACTTCATGTTCAGAACTCGGAACTTCGTGCTCAGAACTCGGAACTTCGTGCTCAGAACTCGGAATTTCATGTTCGGAACTCGGAATTTCATGCTCAGAACTCGGAACTTCATGTTCGGAACTCGGAACTTCATGTTCGGAACTCGAAACTTCATGTTCGGAACTCGAAACTTCGTGCTCAGAACTCGGAACTTCGACCTCAGAACTCGGAACTTGGAGAATTTTCAAATAAGTACAAAAGATTCTGTGACTCTAGCCAGACATTTACTCTAAAAGTAAGGCTCTACCCAATACTTGTCGATTAAAAAGAAGGGAAAAAGGGAAAGAAAAAACCTTTAACCCTTACCCTTTAACCTTTTCCCAAAACGAAATTCTAAGTTCAAAACGCTTAACCGAGTAATATTGAGGCTCTACCTGTAGTCAGAGGCATTGTTAACTAATCGCAACAAATATAACAATAGTAGAATGCAGTTATATGTGTGTCTCATATTTATAACAATACATTTTATATGCAGACAATTAGCAAAAAGTCAACAAAAAGAGCTTGGGCAGGTGCGATCGCCGAACCCGCAGAAGAATTTTCCCCTACTCAGCTACCAATTATCTCCGGTAAAATTCCAGATGGCTTACGTGGTTCACTTTACCGCAATGGCCCCGCACGGCTAGAACGCGGCGGCATCCGAGTGGGACACTGGTTTGATGGAGATGGGGCAATTCTCGGCGTCCATTTTACCGATGCAGGAGCAACGGGAGTTTATCGCTACGTAAAAACAGCAGAATACGAAGCTGAAACTCAAGCCGATAAATTCCTCTACACCGTCTATGGTACACACACTCCAGGGCCAATCTGGAAGCGCTGGAATCAGCAGATAAAAAACGCAGCCAATACTTCAGTCTTGGCTTTACCTGATAAACTTTTGGCTTTGTGGGAAGCAACCAAGCCTTACGCCTTAGATTTGCAAACTCTAGAAACCAAAGGATTAGATGACTTAGGTGCTTTGGACAAAGGATTACCCTATTCGGCTCATTACAAGCGCGATTTCCGCACAGGCGAGATTTTTAATTTTGGGATCAGTATAGGAGCTTTTGCACAACTGAATCTCTACAAGAGCGATCACACTGGTAAGATTATCCAAAAATCCGCTTTTAAGCTAGATCGCTACTCAGTAGTACATGATTTTATCCTGACTCAAAAGTATCTCGTGTTCTTTGTTCCACCAATGGGGATGAAAACACTGTCAACTTTACTAGGTCTAACTACCTTCAGTGAAGCTTTATTGTGGGAACCTCAGTTAGGAACTCAGGTGTTAATCTTTGATCGCGAAAACCTATCCCTCATTAGTCGCGGCGAAACTGATCCTTGGTTCCAATGGCATTTTGGCAATGGTTATGAGGACAAAGATGGCTCGATAATTTTGGACGTGGTGCGATATTCCGACTTTCACCAAACTAATGAGTTTCTCAGAGAAGTGGCTACAGGTGAAACACACACAGTTGCAAAAGGGACACTATGGCAAGTGCATCTCAATCCGCAAACTGGTAAAGTGACAACAACACAGGAAATTGTCAACCGTAAATGTGAGTTTCCAGTCGTGCAGCGATCGCAAATTGGACAGCCTTGGCGTTATACTTATATCTCAGTGCTGCCCCAAAGAGCAGATATAGACAAAGAATTGTTTGAGGCGATCGCTCGTTTTGACTACAAAACCGGAACCCTCACCGAAGCAGACTTAGGAGCGAATCGCTACCCTTGTGAACCCATCCACGCCCAAGATAGCCAAAATCCTGAACAAGGTTGGGTGCTCACCGTTGTCTATGATGGTAATACTCATAGTAGTGAAATTTGGGTATTTAATAGCGATCGCTTAGACGAAGAACCCGTTTGCAAACTCGGATTACCCAGCGTCATCCCCCACAGCTTCCACGGTACATGGAACCCAGCCAGTAAACAGTAAACAGTAAACAGTCAACAGTAAACAGTTATGAGTCAAGGTAATTGGGTTTACGGGGAACGACACTTCCAACTGAACACTAATAACCCGAAGCCGATTAGTACCAGGCACTATCTGACAAATTTAAATCCCCACCTGTTTACTGTTTACTGTTGACTGTTCACTGATTCAAGCCGATTAGTGCCAGGCACTATCTGGCAAATTTAAATCCCCACCTGTTTACTGTTGACTGTTCACTCAAATTTAAATCCCCACCTGTTTACTGTTTACTGTTGACTGTTCACTGATTAAGCATAATTGCCCATGACCACTTCTAAACGCCGCTATCACATTACTACTTTCGGTTGTCAAATGAATAAAGCTGACTCAGAGCGCATGGCTGGCGTTTTAGAAGACATGGGCTTTGAGTGGTCAGAAGATCCGAATAATGCAGATTTGATCCTCTACAATACTTGCACGATTCGGGATAATGCCGAGCAAAAGGTTTATTCTTACCTAGGCAGACAAGCAAAGCGTAAGCACGAGCAAACAGATTTAACTCTGATTGTCGCTGGTTGCGTTGCCCAGCAAGAAGGTGAGACACTGTTGCGACGAGTCCCAGAATTAGACTTAGTAATGGGGCCACAACACGCCAACCGTCTTAAAGATTTGCTGGAGTCAGTGTTTGCCGGGAATCAAGTTGTAGCAACCGAGCCAGTTCATATCATCGAAGATATCACCAAACCGCGACGTGATAGTCAAGTGACGGCTTGGGTAAATGTGATTTACGGCTGTAACGAACGCTGCACTTACTGTGTAGTTCCAAATGTGCGAGGAGTGGAACAATCCCGTACACCGGAAGCTATTCACGCCGAAATGGTAGAACTAGGACGCCAAGGTTACAAAGAAATAACTCTACTTGGTCAAAATATTGACGCTTATGGTAGGGATTTACCCGGTGCAACATCGGCAGGTAGACATCTGCACAATTTTACAGATTTGCTTTACTACGTGCATGATGTGCCAGGAATTGAGCGGCTAAGATTTGCTACTAGTCACCCTCGTTATTTCACTGAGAGGCTGATTCGGGCTTGCGCCGAGTTGCCCAAGGTGTGCAAACACTTTCATATTCCCTTCCAATCTGGGGATAACGAACTTTTGAAAGCAATGGCGCGGGGTTATACCCATGAGAAATATCGCCGGATTATCGATACAATTCGGCAGTATATGCCAGATGCGTCAATTAGTGCCGATGCGATCGTGGGTTTCCCTGGAGAAACAGAAGCACAGTTTGAAAATACTTTGAAACTGGTGGAAGATATTGGCTTTGACATGCTGAATACAGCAGCATATTCGCCCCGTCCAGGGACACCAGCCGCCTTGTGGATAAATCAGTTAAGTGAAGAAGTCAAAAGCGATCGCCTACAAAGATTAAATCATCTAGTCAACGTCAAAGTCGCCGAGCGATCGCAACGTTATTTCGGACGCATCGAAGAAGTGCTAGTAGAAGACCAAAACCCCAAAGACAAAACTCAGGTAATGGGACGCACAGGCGGTAATCGCCTTACCTTCTTCACTGGCGATATTAACGAACTCAAAGGGCAGTTAGTGAAGGTAAAAATTACCGAAGTTCGTCCTTTTAGCTTGACTGGTTCACCAGTAGAAGTGCGGCAAGCGATACCAGTCTAACTCTTTTAGCTTGACTGGTTCACCAGTAGAAGTACGACAAGCGATACCAGTCTAACTGTTTAACACTTTTGTCCGGTCGAGGCTGTTTCAAGCCGGACATGATGTTACAGTTTTCAGGCAGCACTTTGCGTACGAACTGGTGTTTGGTCATCTCCTTGATATCTAGGTATCTGATACCAATTGAAAAAACAATGTGACAGATAGACTATGTAGAGACGTTGCATTGCAACGCCTCTACCAAAGGATTTGTTGCAATCATTAATTGAATCGGTATGACCCCTTTCCTTAGCGTCCGATTTCGACATCTTCGAGGATGCCGAGTGCATCAGGAACAAGGACGGCTGCACAGTAGTAGGCGGTAACGAGGTAAGACATGATAGCCTTTTCGCTAATGCCCATGAATCGGACGGACAAGCTGGGTTGGTATTCGTCAGGGATACCAGTCTGATGTAAGCCAATCACGCCCTGGTCTTCTTCGCCAGTACGGAGCACAAGGATAGAGCTGGTCTGGGCATCGGTGATGGGAATCTTGTTACAGGGAAGGATGGGTACACCACGCCAGGCGGACACCATGCTACCATCCAGATCGATGCTTTCTGGGTAGATGCCAAGGCGATTGCACTCCCGACCGAAGGCGGCGATAGTGCGAGGATGGGCCAGGAAGAATTTTGACTTCCTCCGGCGGGTGAGCAGTTCGTCGAGGTCGTCGGGGGTTGGTGGGCCGCTACGGGTGTAGATGCGCTGTTTGAGGTCGGCATTGTGCAGCAACCCGAAGTTGCGGTTGTTGATCAACTCGTGTTCTTGACGTTCTCGCAATGCTTCGATAGTCAGCCGCAGTTGTTGTTCGGTCTGGTTCATCGGTTCATTGTACAGATCCGCTACGCGAGTATGCACCCGCAACACGGTTTGAGCCACACTCAACTCATATTCGCGCGGTGAGAGTTCGTAATCTACGAAAGTCCCCGGTAACTCAGTCTCCCCAACATGCCCCGAAGTCACCTCAATTGAAGCTTCACCATACTTGTTTTGTGGAATTTGTTGGCGGGTTCTCAAGCGATCAACGTGAGCCTGCAACGCCTCGGACTGGTTGAGCAATTCCCGAAACGCCTGTTGTGGTAGTGCTAATACTGTGCAGCGAGTGATAGCCTGAATTGTGAACTGCCAACTGCTCTGGGACTCTACCAAGGTGCGATCGCCAAAATAGTCGCCGTCAGCCAACACACCCAACACGGTCTGCTCATCATACTTGCCAACACTAATCTTGTTCACCTTACCATGAGCAATCAAGAAAACCTGCTCGGCTGGCTGACCTAACTGCACTATGATGTCACCTGCTGCGAACTCCCGCTGAACAAACCGACCCGCCAACGCACTCAACACTCCAACATCGTCAAATCCTCGCAGCAATGGCAACTCACCAAGTTCCTGGGGAATCACCTGCACCTCAGCCCCGGTGTTGGAGAAACTCAACCGCCCATCACCCACAGCATAAGTTAACCGCCGATTCACCCGATAAGTGCCACCCTTCGTCTGCACCCACGGCAACATCTTCAATAACCACCGCGAGGTAATTGCCTGCATCTGCGGCGCAGATTTGGTTGTCTTCGCCAAATTCCGGGCAGCGGCCGTACTCAAACTCAGTTGAGGCTGTCCACTCTCAACATCTAAATTTGACTCGATAGATTCTGTCATACCTCATCCTCACTCTCCAGTTACTAACAAAAATGCCCGGCTTTGATAAAACCTCTGCGCCCCTCTGCGTGAAACTTTGCGCCCCTCTGCGTTAAAAAAGTTTCTCATTTCCCCAAAACCTTGAGAGGTTGAAAGAGGAGTTTTTAGTTATTCAAACATCCTCTTAACCTCTCACAAATTCTCAAAGTCCAATTTGGACGTCTTCGAGAATGCCGAGTGCATCAGGGACAAGGACGGCTGCGGAGTAGTAGGCGGTGACGAGGTAAGACATGATGGCCTTTTCGCTGATGCCCATAAATCGCACAGATAAACTGGGTTGGTATTCATCGGGGATACCAGTTTGATGTAAGCCAATCACACCTTGCTTTTCTACACCAGTACGAAGCAAGAGAATAGAACTGGTGCGGGTATTACTAATTGGGATCTTGTTGCAGGGAAAGATAGGTACGCCTCGCCAAGCAGGAACCCGATTACCGCCCAGGTCAATGCTTTGTGGATAGAGACCGCGGCTGTTTGCCTCCCGACCGATCGCGGCAATAGTGCGGGGGTGAGCTAGGAAAAATCCTGGCTCTTTCCATACCGTGGCTAGCAGTTCGTCGAGGTCGTCGGGCGTGGGTGGCCCGTTGCGGGTGTAGATGCGCTGTTTGAAGTCGGCGTTGTGCAGCAACCCGAAGCTGCGGTTGTTGATCAACTCATGTTCTTGACGTTCTCGCAATGCTTCGATAGTCAGCCGCAGTTGTTGTTCGGTCTGGTTCATCGGTTCATTGTACAGATCCGCTACGCGAGTATGCACCCGCAACACGGTTTGAGCCACACTCAACTCATATTCGCGCGGTGAGAGTTCGTAATCTACGAAGGTTCCAGGTAACTCAAGCTCTCCAACATAACCTGAAGTCACCTCAATAGCAGCTTCTCCGTACTCGTTCTGTCCTACTTGTGAGCGGGTTCTGAAGCGATCAATGTGAGTTTGTAGCGCCTCGGACTGGTTGAGCAGTTCCCGAAACGCCTGTTGTGGCAGCACCAATACTGTGGTTCGGGTGAGAGCCTGGACTGTATACTCCCAATTGCTCTGGGACTCTACCAAGGTGCGATCGCCAAAATAGTCGCCATCAGCTAACACACCCAACACGGTCTGCTCATCATACTTGCCAACACCAATCTTGTTCACCTTACCATGAGCAATCAAGAAAACCTGATCGGCTGGCTGACCTAACTGCACTATGATGTCACCTGCTGCGAACTCCCGCTGAACAAACCGACCCGCCAACGCACTCAACACTCCAACATCGTCAATTCCTCGCAGCAATGGCAACTCACCAAGTTCCTGGGGAATCACCTGCACCTCGGCTCCAGTATTCGTGAAAGTCACGCGCCCATCACCAAGAGTGTAGGTCAATCGACGGTTCACCCGATAAGTGCCACCCTTCGTCTGCACCCACGGCAACAACTTCAACAACCACCGTGATGTAATGTTCTGCATCTGTGGTGCAGATTTGGTTGTCGTCGCCAAGTTACGCGCAGCTGCGGTACTCAAACTTAGCCGGGGATGTTCATTCTCAACATTCAAATTTGACTCGATAGATTCTGTCATAACCTAACCCTCTACTTATTAACAAAAAAACCTTACTTGATTGGCCCAATACCGACTTTGGACTCACACCACCAAACTCTATTCACCGACAAAAGAACCCGACCCTACTTGATTGAGTATTGAACTTATACCCCCTGCACTGACCAACGATCTGATCCGCGCAGCCGAAGTACCCAGCCCTGTGGGGCCGCTGAGCAGCCGCCCTTCTGCCGAACTATTACGCAATTCAAATTCCTTATAGCGGTCTACCGTTATATGCCACTTGAGCACGCCGCACATCCACTGTTGTAGTTTCTCGACGTATCCGTGCAGTTTTTTGCGGGTATTTGCGTCCAGGTCGAAATCGTCGAAAAGAACTGGCAGTTCGGTGGCGACGATGTGTTCAAACTGGAGCGCGCGAGAGGTCATCAGGTTGTTGACGACCTCGACGGCCTGCGGCAAATCGCAGTTAAGGAATTGCTGAACGACCAGCACGCCGTTATTGAGTTCGCCCTCGAATTCTATTTCTTTCTGGTAAGAGAAGATGTCGTTGGTTAAACAGGCGAAGTCGGCTGCCGAATTATCCAGCTGGCGCATCGGTCGGGTGCGGTAGATCTCCGGCGGGATCTCGTCGCCCTGAGCTAGTCGAGACAGGCTCATCGTCAGATCCGAGCCAAACGTCTTACGACGCATCTCAACATAATCTATCGGGTCTGGAATCCGATTTTGGATTTGGTTGGCAAGCTCCCATAACCAGCTTTCGGTCATGTCCTCAATAGCACGGCGGAACTGACCCCGCGCGTTTGCAGACATGGGGCCAGCTGTGCGAGACCACAGGTCAGCCAAGCCGCATTCTACCGGGTTGGTCGGTAACGGGACAGGGGTGGAATCGAGAGGCATGAACGCCGACAAGCGGGCGTTGAACACTTTTGCACCCGCCATGTTGCGGCTGTGCCCGTAGAGCGCCGGGAAGTAATCATCGGCATAGGTTCCCCAGACCAGCCAGCCCGCCGTCAGATTCAGCTCAGAACCGGACGCATTCGGATGAATCAACGCACCGCATAACGCCACGTCTGCAACATCGAATTTGTGGTCATCCCAGATGACGGCATCAGGAATGCCAGGTAATGAGTCCAGCATCCCCATCTGACGCGCCCATTCCTTAGAATGCTGCCGCGCGGCATCCAGATGCGGATTCAAACTTGTAGAGAATGGCATGTAAAACTTCGGCAGCGTCACCTGCCCCACGGCCTGGTATGGAACGTGAGTGAAGCTCTTGAACCTTCCTAAACCCAATGCGCTGTATAACGATCCAATACGCGCCGCCGATGTACCCAACCCAGTGGGGCCGCCCAGAAGTAACGTGGATGTCGGAGAATTGTCCGCTCCTTTGTTCATGTAACGGCTCGATCGCATATGCCACTCATGACCGCCCGACTGCCAGTCCTGAAGTCCTTTGATGTATAACAGAACGTTCATGCGAGCCACTGGGTCTAATCCGTATTCCTCAAATAGGGGGGGCAACTCGGTGATGGCGGTGTTGTCGAACTGCTGTAGCCGCGAGGTCAGCAGTTCATTGGTCAAGTTAGCCGCCTCCTGGGTACTCACATTCAGGAATTGCTCAAAGACCAACACGCAATTGGCGTTCTCCCCTTCATCCTCTACTTCTCTCTGGTAGGAGAACAGATCGTTACGAAGATGCACCCCATCGGCAAATGTGTCTTTCAATACACGCATCGGTCGAGTTGTGGCGATTTCGGGCGGGATCTCAACAAACACGGCGTGTTCTATGAGATCCGCTGACCACGGAGCACCGCCAACCTTGCGACGCATCTCAATGTACTCGATGGGGTTGGCGACCCGATCCTGGCGGATATTGGAGAGTTCCCACAGAGACTCTTCCAGGAGGTTCTTGGTACTCTCGCAGAACCGGAGCCGCCAGGCCGCAGACTTGGTAAAGGCGGTGCGAGACCATAGATCAGCTAAGCCGCACTCCACAGGGTTGGTGGGTACTGGGGGTGTGTCGGTGGGGTACACTGGCATGAACGTTGGTAGTCTTGCGAGATACTCCTTCGCCCCAGCCATGTCTTGAGTACGTTTATAGATTTCAAGGAAGTGATCGTCGAAGAAGAACACCCAAACATACCAATCGGTCACTAGGTCAAGCTCCGTCGCTGGAGCATCTGGATGGGTATATGAGCAAAGCAAGGCATAGTCGTGAGCATCGAATGTGCGTTCGTCCCAGATAGGAGAGCTTTCCGCTTCCTCTTGTGAGCCAAGTATCCCCATCTGGTAGGCCCACGCCTTGGAATGCACTCGCGCCGCTTCTAGGTTGGGATTCAGCCGCGCGGGCCAAGGCATGTAAAATTCTGGCAGTTCAAAGGGTTGCATGATCTGCGTGTAACTTCCTCTGGAGTCTTTTTGCTGTCTTTATTTCGTGGCTGATCTGAGCACCGTTGCGGTTCACGATTATCCTCATCACCCCAGTACGTCCCCACGCTTTGCTCGTGGTGGGTCGTGTCAAGGCGATAATATAAGATGCTCCTAATCCAAATAACGAGCTATGTACGTTTGATTTGAAGTTCCTTATATAGGAAGATCAGGCTTTTGAAAAAGCTGTTTAAGTCATTACTTATTTACGATGCTTGCAGATGAATTTGTAGAAATTTATTATGGTGCTCTCATAATTTTTCATAGTTATAGAAAAAAAGCAACATGTAGACTGAGACAGTTAAGTAAACAGTCGAATAATTAATTGAAGAATTAGAAGACAGTTAAGACTGTTAAGACAGTTAAGACAGTTAAGTAAACAGTAAAATAATTAATTGAAGAATTAGAAGACAGTTAAGACTGTTAAGCAGATAGTTAGAACATTTAAGACAGTTATTAAACAATAATTACTAATTGTCAATATTTTGCAACTAATGTCGATTAACAGATAATTTGTCATCTTTAATGAATATTCTGGCGTTTGAGCAATTATTGTAGTACCATGCAATACAAGTAATCGAACTCACCTTAGCCTACTCCGAATAACTATTTTAAAATTGCCACTTCTTTGATTTTCGATAGGAGTGCATAGACGCGTAGCACGGAGCTGGAGACGCTCCGCCTCCTGGCTTGTTGTGAGACATCGCTTTATCCAGTAACTTTGTACCTTTAATAGCACGGCTAATAAATATTGCTGCCTTGGGTGCGCTATCACGCACTGACTGAGCTTGTTTGGTTAAGCAAATAGCATCAATCATTTACACCGTAGTGAAGCGGAATTTGACGGATAGCGAGTAGATTAAGTAAAGAACTTTTACAAAAACCTAAATTCTGCATAAAAGAGAAACGTAACTCTGAGTAGTAGTTAGCAGCGAAAAGCTATCAGTTTTGTAGTTCGCAGACAGAATCAAGAAAAATTCTGGATATAACCAAGCTTTATACAGAAAAATTATTGATATCCTTTCAAGAAAGTAAATATACGTAACTTTTTGTATAAAAATGCAGTTCTTATTCAGGAATACAGTACAAATTAGAGTATTTAAATCGAATAGTTAAAGATTAAAAAAGAGGCAAAATGAACACAATTAAGCCGCTATTGCCACAAACAGTTCAAGAAACGCGCCAGTTTTTGCCCGATCGCGATCAGTATAAGTTTGACCACGATATCTTAGCGCCGCTAGCTACCCTTCATCCAGTTATTCCAACGTTTCCAGTTCCGCCGGGCTACCCCCGTGTGCCTCAGTCTTCCACCTTATCACCTACTTACGTATTCACTCGGTCGTCGCTGCCTAACACCCTCGACCCCTTTGATGGACTGCAAGCCTTCGATGATTTTTTCCCGACGCAGGGTAAGCCAGAAGTCAGTAAGATTTATCAAAGCGATCGCTCTTTTGCCGAGCAGAGATTGGCTGGTGTAAATCCGATGGTGCTACGGCGAATCATGCAGATTACACCTCATTGTTCTGTGACAAAAGAAGAACTCAAGGCAGCTTGTCCCAATGTGCGTTTAGATAACGCCTTAGCCAATGGTAATATTTACGTTGCCGATTATAGTAGTCTGAGCTTTGTCCAGGGTGGGACTTTTAAGGGGATGAAAAAATATCTACCCACTCCAATTGCATTTTTCTACTTTGATGAAACGAAGAAAGAATTAATCCCGATCGCAATTCAAGTACAACCTAAACGGGGTGGAGCGATTTTTACCCCGCATGATAAACCCCTGGATTGGCTAGTAGCCAAGATGTGCGTTCAGGTAGCAGATGCCAACCACCACGAGATGAGCAGCCATCTGTGTTGGACACACTTTGTAATGGAGCCTTTTGCCATTTCCACCCCTCGCCAACTAGCCATTAACCATCCTGTACATTTACTACTAGCTCCTCATCTACGCTTCCTCTTAGCAATTAACGATCAAGGCCGACAACTACTGATCAATCCTTACATCGAGGGTCAAGTGGGTGGTCACGTTGATCGAATTATGGCAGGCACATTAGAGGAATCCTATGGAATTGTCAAGAAAGCTTATTCTGAGTGGAGCTTAGATAAGTTTGCTTTCCCACAAGAAATCAAGAGTCGCGGACTGGAGGATGTGAAAAAACTGCCGAACTTCCCCTATCGGGATGATGGAATGTTGCTGTGGAATGCTATTAATAAGTTTGTATCTGATTATCTCAAGTATTGCTATCCCACAGCCGCAGATATTCAGGAGGATAAGGAACTACAGGCTTGGGCAAAGGAACTAACCTCGCCAGATGGCGGACGAGTTAAAGGAATGCCGAGTGCGATCGCCACAGTAGAGCAACTTATTGAGATTGTTACCAACGTTATTTTCACCTGTGGCCCACAGCACGCAGCAGTCAACTATTCACAATTCGACTACATGGCATATATTCCGAATATGCCCCAGGCTGCATACCTCAGTATTACTGGTAAAGGCATGATTACAGATGAAAAAGCACTGATGAAGTTTCTCCCACCAAAGGATCAGGCGGAAGCTCAAATCAAAATTGTTAGTTACTTGTCTTTCTATCGACATGATCGCCTGGGCTATTATGACGAAGTGTTTAACCTCACCTTCCGCGGAACTCCAGTCAAAATGATGGTTCAAGAGTTCCAGCAGGAGTTGAATGAGATTGAGCAGCGGATTGATGCAATGAACCGACAACGGTTTGTACCTTATCCTTACCTCAAGCCTTCCTTAGTTCCAAATAGCTTTAGTGCTTAATTGTCTGTGACTCGGCACTTAGCTTGACTAAGTTGTCTAACTCCTGCTGCATCTGGCTTCTGACCAGTTCGTAGCAGGCGTTGACATACTGGCGATCGCTAGCAGCTTCCCGACCGTAACGTTCAAATCTAATCGGAGGGCAAACACGTGTATATATAGGCACAGGCAATGGAATGTTAGGCAGTGGGCCAAATGCTAATCCCCAAGGCAGTCCTATATAAACGGGAAAGACTTCTGGATCAATCCCCAACAGCCAAGGCATCCCCCACTCATGGAGTTGCTGCACAATTTTGTAATAGTCAGCTAATACAATCAGCGTATCGTGAGCACCCACGGAAATCATAGGTACAATTGGCACATTCTCCCGTAGCGCCAGCTTGATAAACCCTTGTCGCCCTGCAAAATAGATTTTGTGACGTAAATAATGTGGTCGGAAGACATCCTCTGCTCCACCTGGATAAACCAACAAACTAGCTCCAGAACGCAAGGCCGCGTAAGCCATTTTAGGATGAGCTACAATTGCTCCAGTTTTAGCAACCAGTTGCGCTAGTGGCGGGCTAACCTGCCAAGCCTTGGGATGCATCAGACCGTAAACGGGTCGTTCTACACCAAATCGGCGGAACCAGTCATACATCATCATCACCATATCGGGAGCCGCAAGTCCCCCATTGTGCGAACCGACAAATAGGACTTTTTCCTGAAGTGGAATATTCTCCCAGCCGCTAGTTTGAACTCGAAAATAGTAACGATATAAAAAGCCTAATAGAGGCATCAAAGATTTGATGAACCTTGGATCTCGCTTATCCAAAGACCAACCGGCTTTTTGGTTTAGGGGATGTTGTATTTTTGACATCGAAGCATCTTAACAGGATTGCTAAAGGTCAAACAATCCTTTTTGTTCTAACTACAAGACAGTATATAAATTCTGCTACGTATAATTTAAATTATTTAACTTCCAGGTTGCCCACAACCAATCTTCAGCATCAAGCTTAATCTCTAACCTTTCAAGAG
Source organism: Komarekiella atlantica HA4396-MV6 (assembly GCA_019359395.1). Classification (GTDB taxonomy): domain Bacteria; phylum Cyanobacteriota; class Cyanobacteriia; order Cyanobacteriales; family Nostocaceae; genus Komarekiella; species Komarekiella atlantica. The sequence continues at coordinate 29,969 of JAHHHK010000017.1, read as the reverse complement.
GAGTAAAAATACTAAAAAACCCAGCCCAGTTTTCGGCTTTTAATCTCTGTGTCTCAGTGTCTTTGTGAACCAGCGCTATAGGCAAAGAGAAGTCTGTAGCAGGATCCCGCAGGGTGCGCCGGCGAAGGAGCGTTGGCGCAGCCCGCCGTTCGCGCAGCGTTCCGCAGGAAAGGCATCAGAACTTTGGGGTTTCCCACCGTAGGCGACTGGTGTTAGCGCAGCGTAAAGCCTGCGGCATGGCTTTGCTTAGAGCGGCGTTCGCATTGGCGTAGCCTCTCGTAGAGAAGCGTCTCCCCTTGGGAGAAGGAGCGTCACCCGGAGGGTGGTTAAAAATTTTTATCTGTGATGATTTGGCATTTTGGCAGATGGTTATTATAGTGTTTTGATATATTGCAGAAATTACCAAGATGTTTTTACTTGTTATACTAAGGACGGGTTTAATCCCGTCTTTTTTGTTGTTAACTATTTGGCATATTGGCACAATATTAAAATTTTTCTGTGATATATTAATCAAAATTGTCGTGAGGGACTATGATTAAGACATTTAGCACGAGCTAAATCACTGTTCTTCTTGTTTATGTCATTAGCCAGTCTTTCAATTTATTTAACTTTATTTTTGCTATTTTTTCCAAAGTCCAAGGTGTATTACTACTTTCAAGCTATCTAGACGGGATAAAACCCGTCTTTTATTTTGTCTGTTAGCTAGAAAAATGCTTGAATGCAAGTTCTGGATGTAAAAATACTTGGAGTTTTGTGACTATTATTAAAAGGTTTTATAAAGTAAAAAAACTGCTGGAAGGTAGGATGAGCCGTGGAAGCTAATGCTCATGACTACCGTTAAATCAACGTAATATAACACAACCCACAGAATTAACATCATATTATAAATCAAAATTCTTAGTCTCTAAATTCTTGAGCCATAGCTTCTTTCTAGGTTATGGCTCAAGAATTATTTATGCTTTCAGGTATTCCAAAATACTGGAGTAATGTCCTATCAGGTTTCAGAATATTTGCACACATCCTATAGGAAGATGACCTAGGAAAATAATCATGAGTAAATTAATTCGGGATGTTGTTATGCACTGGATTTATATATGAGGTTTGGTTCATCGCCAAACCTTTTTTATTTCTATTACTACGTTATGACTTTTCGCATTTGTATTTTGGCAAATTGCTTTACAGATAGATATTCGCGCTGCGTGCGTAGGCATCGCTGGCATAAGACAAGCAGATTTAATACATACAGTTGTTAACAAAACTTATATAAAATCATATTTTTGTTATTATATCAATGTAAAAATAAAATTAAAAACTAAAACTACTCCGCAGAATACTAATAGTCGCTGGGTCATTGTTTGGTGTATGACCAGGTTCTAGGATATGAATTATACCTGGTGTAATGCTAATGTTATCTGTTAGCTGGAAGCGATAAAATGCTTCAATTTGAGTAGTTGTTCCTGGTTGTCCTCCTGCTCGTCCTAAACCTGTATTTACAAAATCTGGCACATTGTTGCCTACAGGTAAGTCGCTACTGGTAATTTTAGGAGGTTGTCCGATATAAATTCCGCCCAAATTTCCCCTAGCAAATAAATCAGGAAAATTCAGGAACACCATATAATTTGTCGTCTCTACATTTCCCGATCGCCCTGGAATGTAAGACTTAGTATAACCACCCCACGCACCTAAAGTAATGCGGGGTGAAATTTGCCAATTTACAGTAACGCCAACAGCGTTAGTTTGCAGAGGTGCTGACTTTCCTGTGTTGGAATTAAGAGTAGTTAAGCATTCATCACCAACAAAAGTCAGTAAACAACCATCTGAAGAGTAATTGTTAACGTAATACAAACTCAGATCCACAGCATCCGTTGGTGTCAGTAGCAACTGTACGCCTGTAGTGGTGTTTCCGTCAAATAAACCGCTACGTGTACCGGGATTACCCGGACTATAACTTGAATAAATTGCTTGTAAACTGGCGCGTTTAGCAAATTGCCAATCAATAGCGATACCACCGTGACCGTACCCCATATTTAAAATTGGGTTTCTTTGGGCAAAATAAGATAATGGCCCTGTTGCAGCACTTTCTACCCGGTTTGGCCCTCGAAAAGCAGCCGGCATACTCACGCCTTCTGTTCCCACCATCACTGCTAAGTTGTCTGTCACCAGCCAGTGATAATTAAGGTCACTGATGATTAAGTTATCTGTAGGAAATTCGTAGCCAAGTAAAACATCATTTCGAGAAACACTATTGTTAAATCTAGGCGCACTAGTACCGTTACCAGATAAAAGACCTGTAAACAAGTAACTGCGGGGAGTGATTTGACTGGTTAAATACAGCTGCGCCAAGGATATAACACTAGTATTTGTGCCTGTATCGTCTGTATCTTTTATCCCATCTCTGGGATTAACGTCACCACGATTGCTAGTTCGTCCTTGAACGCCAACTATGAGTAATCCGCTGAGTTTAGTTGTTGTTGAGAATCGATTCGCTGCGATTTCTGCGGTGCGGGCTTCTAAACTATCAACACGACCTCGCAAAGTCGCTAATTCAGCAGCAAATTCTTCCTGTAGTTTTTGCAAAGTTGCTAAATCTTCGCGTGTGAGTAAATCACTAGTGGCTGTAGTAATTAGCTCATTGACTCTATCTAAGCAAGCATTCACACCAGCAGCAAATTCGTAGCGAGTTAAAGCACGATTACCGCGATAACTACTATCTGGATAACCCGCTATGCAACCATAGCGTTCTACTAAAGACTGTAATGCACCGAATGCCCAATCTGTAGGTTGTACATCTTTAAGTTGAGAAACCGATGTGACTTGTGCCATCGGTTCTTCTGTGATGGGGAGTGCAGGAGTGGAGGAGTTGGACTGTGGGCGAGTGGGGGACAAGGGAAATAATATAGCTTCTGACTCCTGGGTAATTCCCGTGTCAGTATACTCCTGTGCTGCTGCTTTTTGTGCAACTCCGTTCGCTCCCGCAACTAATAAACAGGCAAGCATCCCAATACAATGACTGCGGCGAATAAGTCTAGCTTTCAACTTTTTACACTCTGCTCACATACTTACGTGAAGAGTGTATTCTCGATTGTCTGGCGTCCACATGGGGAAATGTACGGATTTTGTACAAAATTAGACTTTGCGCGTATGGGCAACTTCGGAAAGCGCGAGTATAACAGGGTATTAGGTACTGGGGGCTAGGGACTGGGAACTGGGGCTAGGGACTGGGGACTAGGGATTGGGAACTGGGGCTAGGGACTGGGAACTTAAAAAGACACACTCGATTGATTGGAAACTACTATGGCAAATCGCTGGCGCAAGCTGACGCCAAAAGCTGCTAAACGAAATCAGCCGCATACAGGCGTGACCAAAGATGTGGCTAAAAAACCCGATAAAAAGCCGAAAAAGCAAAATCGTTTATTGTCAACGCTAGCGGTCGCAATTCTGCTTAGCAGTGCTAGTTTAGTTATGGCTTTTGCTTGGATTAGCACTCTCTACATCTTCAATCCAAATCAGGTAAGTTGGCTGAATAAAGTTTTACCAGAATGGGCACAAATTCCCCTCGGTAATTACGAGCGTCCCCATACTCTCGAAGATATTCAACTCAATCTGAGTAAGCAAAAACACATAGCCGGGAAAATCTTACCTTTAGATACAGATGTAGAAATCTCGTTTTTACTGCCAGTTTTTCGAAAACGTGCTAATTGTCAGTCTGATTGTCAAGAACTTATTGAACTCAGGGTTTATCAACGCTCACAAGAGTCAGAGTTTCAATCCCAGTCCGAAAAATACTATTATCTAGCAACTCAACTATCTGTAACAGGCCCAGAAGAATCTTTTGTATTGGATGCGACATCAGAGCAAGATACCAACCTTCCTTTACCTTTAACTGAAGTGAAACGCTTTGAAGGTGCTACATCACCAGGGGTTTGGTTTTCTTTGCAAGGTCAGCGCCAACAAGGCAGTAGTACGTTTGCTTACGGTAACATCATATATTACAATCCAGAACGCATCAATTTACAGTCGATGTTGTCTTGGACAAGTCCCAAAGGACAACAGCCCAAATGGCAGCAGGTAACTGGTGATAAGAAAAAAGAGTTAGTGGTTGATCAAACAGTAGGTTTAGAACCGCAATTACAAGTTTATCAAGTCAAACCTGTCAAATTATTCCTCAAACCCCTTCAATTAGAAGCGATTACTCTCAATTCACCAGCCCTCAAAGATTCTGCATACCAAAACGCCCTCTCAATTGCCCGTAGCGGACTATGGACACCAGCTTTTGAGTGGTTGAAATTTATCCAAAAACAGCGAAGAGGAGTTTTACCAGAGGCGGCGCAAGCGCAAATGGATTTGATTCGCTTGCACTCCCAACTTAGCAAAGCCCAAGCTCAAAAAAGTTGGGCCAGTCCGAGTCAACAAGTATTAGCAGATTTGATTGATGGTCGCTGGGGGAAAGCTTTACAGGTGTTTGAAACATCGCCCCAGAATGCTCAAGAAATTGCTACCTTACTGAAAGCTGATGAAGGACGGTTGTGGAATCGCACAGTTGCGGCGTTGCGAGTGAATCCAAATAGGTCGGAAGTACAAGCTTGGGGAGCATTAATTTTAGCAGTTCAACGGGGGCGAGAACATGCTAATTCCTGGTTGAGCGCCCAACCACAAATCAAAAAAGATACTCTTGCATATATTCAAGGTCTGTTAGCAAGAGTTAGTAGTGAGGTAACAAAGTCGCAAGCCCTCTCTACTCACCCTAGTCAGATTATTGGTTCGGTGCAGCCAATTACTCAAGTTACTAGCGCCGAGTGGCTACAACTAAATTCCACAGCAGATATAAAACTCACAGACAACCAATGGTATCAGGTGGAAGTCAGTGCATTTCATGACGGGAAACGCTGGCTAAATTCACCATTTAATAACTTAAAGCCTCCTAAAACTTCCCCAGCTAAATTTTTTTGGCAAACTTTGGGTATTAGTTCTGACCCTGGAATTCAAATAGTTGTCTGGCTACCCAATGGAGAACAGCAAACAAATACCGCCACTATCAAAGCAGTGCAATTACGAGGTGGGGTTTTGCGCCTATTAGCTACTGGCGTCACAATTCCAGAGAATCAAAATAATGGTCTTCAACCCAGACCCCTAGCTATGACAAATACAGCGCTGGAATGGGTGCAACCATCTCCAATCACTATAGAGGCACTGTATCAACAAGATCCCCAAAAGGTAAAGACAATTTTACCAAGTGTGTGGCGTTCTTTACAACAGTCAGGCGATCTTTCCACTGAGGCTATTCCTAGCTTTGAGCAGATGCACGAAAAATTGAGTTATTGGCCTGTTCAACTGATTGATTTAACAAATAATGCCCAGCCGGAAACAGTATTAACTATTTCAGAGGCATCAATAGCATCTTTGAATCAGGCTGTACCTGGGATTTATGGGGAAAAGGAGCAATCACGTCCCCGGAGTCTAATTTTGTCTGATACTGGTAAAGTAATTTATACAGATTTTACCGAAAATTCCCAGCAAGTGTTGACAGCGATCGCTAAGCTTTCAGACACGCATTCCCTAGCTTTACTAGTGGAAAACGCTAATAACTATAGTCTGAAGCGCTGGTCAGAGAAAAACCAGCGTTTTGAATAGCAACTCTCTTGTTAAAATTCAGAATCGAGAGATACTAGCGATCGCTGTCCGAAACAACTTACATTATTCTTGGCTAACACCATCTAGACGTTGGTGCTTCAGGTTTTGCAACTGCTCTAGCAAAGAATCTATCTCTGCTTGCAGATGCATAAGTTTAGCTTGCTGGTCATCTTGGTAATAAGACTTGCTCAACTTGCTAGCCCAAAGAGCCTGAGACTCACGATTATAAACACTTGGTGAACAGGTAGACATCACTTATTTAAATCCACAACTTAACTCACACCATTAGAGATAATATAATAATGTAAATTTAACCTTTATGAAAATATTGTATAATTTTAATCATTTAGTCTAATAAATTTTAGATTATTTCATAAAAGACTGCAATTTTGATACTCGTGTTCCAATCAAAAGACTGGGGATTAGGATTAGGGAAAGGGGGAAGGGGCAAGGGGAAAAGGGAAGAACCATCCCCTTACCCTTTAACCCTTCGGGTTCGCCAGTTGCCTGCGGAGGGAAACCCTCCCGCAGCACTGGTCTCACCTTTTTCCCCTCTTAAGAGTCCCCAGTCCTCAATCCCCATTGCCCCTTATCCCCAAAGGGGGCCCCGAGTTCCCCAGTCCCCAATCCCCAATCTTGATAAACTCCGTGACTTTGAGCCTGTCTACTGCTAAATCTTATCGCCAACCTTGGCCTGGACTGATAGAAGCCTATCGTGAATACTTGCCTGTCAGCGAAAAAACGCCTGTTGTCACTTTGTTCGAGGGTAACACTCCCTTAATACCAGTGCCAGCGATCGCAGAGCGCATTGGTAGACAAGTACGTGTATTTGTCAAATATGACGGTCTTAATCCCACCGGTAGCTTCAAAGACCGGGGAATGACAATGGCAATTTCCAAAGCCAAGGAAGCAGGGGCAAAAGCAGTAATCTGTGCTAGCACAGGCAATACCTCAGCCGCCGCCGCCGCTTATGCTAGGCGTGGCGGGATGAGTGCCTTTGTACTGATTCCCGATGGCTATGTGGCACTGGGCAAGTTGGCTCAGGCTTTGCTGTATGGGGCAGAGGTACTAGCAATTAAAGGTAATTTTGACCAAGCGCTGGAAATTGTCCGCGAGATGGCAGAAAGTTATCCGGTAACTTTGGTGAATTCAGTCAATCCCTACCGCTTAGAAGGGCAAAAAACAGGCGCATTTGAAATTGTTGATGTGCTGGGCGAAGTTCCAGACTGGCTATGTATCCCTGTGGGTAATGCGGGAAACATCACAGCATATTGGATGGGGTTTTGTCAATATCACCAAGCTGGAAAATGCGATCGCCTACCCCGAATGATGGGATTCCAAGCCGCAGGTGCAGCCCCCTTAGTCACTGGTCAGCCAGTAGCGCACCCCGAAACCTTAGCGACAGCAATTCGCATTGGCAACCCCGCTAGCTGGGAGTTAGCGATCGCAGCGCAATCAGCCAGTATGGGCAGTTTCAACGCCGTTACCGATGCAGAAATTCTCGACGCTTATCGACTTTTGGCATCATCTGAAGGCATCTTTTGCGAACCCGCTAGCGCTGCTTCTGTAGCCGGCTTATTGCAGGTAAAAGACCAAGTTCCCACTGGGGCGACAGTAGTTTGCGTCCTGACTGGCAATGGTTTAAAAGACCCAGATACAGCCATTAAACACAATCAAAGTCTATTTAAACAGGGCATCGCAGCGGAACTGGGAGCAGTAGCCGAGGCAATGGGATTTTAAGAGTGGTGAGTACTGAGTAGTTAGGGCTTTCGGTTATGAAGCCACACATGAGTGATCAAAGATTTTAGAAGTGCTCATCACTTGAGTTAGACTTGACCGAACTATCCTCAAATAGCTAACTATCCCCTAATAAGACCATTTCTTACAAGAGAAATATTCCCATGTTCTACCTTGTTTGTTTTCGCGCCCAGCCAAATGCCAATCCCAAGAACTACTTGCATCAAAGCCCGCTTTACAACGATAGTGTCCTTGTCCAAATAATACTTGCGTTTCTTGTCCCCCAGATAGAGATTGTTGTTCCTCTGTAGATAACTCTGCAAGTAAATCGGTGGTGAACATTTGATGTGACATAATTAATGACCTCACTAACTAGATAGATTGTTTAGCGTTGTCGCTATTACTAAACAACGAATATCAAACGCAAAATATTCCAAAATTAGTAAAATACTAAAAGATTTTTGAGGTGTTCAAAATACAGCTACTATGCTTTATAGTGTTTCTGAAAGAAAGTAACTTTAACTACCAGGAATTATTCTATTAAATCTAGAGAAATGTGGTTGTGCCAATAGTCTTGTATCAAAGTTAGTAAGTTAATGAACTCCAAACAACCGTTTATAGTAGTCGAAGTATAGGTTAGGACAATGTTGATTGCTCAAAGCCTTGAAGTACTTGGATTTATATAGGCTTACAGCACTCTGCTATAAATAGCGTCATTTCAATCCCAACTCATCCGTCTATGTGTGCGGTTGTCTTTAATATCACATTTATTAAATACATTTAACTAGGTTAGAAATCGCTGTGAGCAACTCCTCTGGTGCTACAGGTTTGGCGATGTGCTGTTGAAACCCTGCTGCTAGTGTATCCTGTTGATCAATTTCACTCGCATAAGCAGTCAAGGCGATCGCCGGAATCTGTTGTCGCCCTTCTTTTATTTCCATAGCACGCACCTCTTTTATCAGCATATAGCCGTTCATTTCTGGCATCCCTATATCGCTGAGCAAGATATCTGGTTTTGACTGTGCTAGGGTTTGTAATGCTTCATCTGCGGATTCTACTGCGGTTACGAGTGCGCCAAATTCCTCAAGCACAAAGCTGAAAAAGTCACGGGTATCAGCATTGTCATCTACAAGCAGGATTTGTATACCTGTGAGGGGGGAAGAAGCAGTAGCAGTAGTTAATACGGTATTAGTTTTATCCTTGATGATTGCGCTGTCCTTGAGCAAGGGTAGCTGAACTATGAAGATAGATCCTTGCTCCTCACCTGGACTTTGGGCCCACACTGTTCCGCCATGCATCTCAACCAAGTGACGGACAAGGGCTAAACCTAACCCTAGTCCACCAAACTTTCTGGTTGTCGTACTATCACCTTGATAAAAGTATTCAAACACATGAGGTAGAAAGTCAGGGCTAATGCCCTTACCATTGTCGCTCACGGTAATTTGAGCTTGAGCGTCAACACACTCCAATAGCACATTGACTTGTCCGCCACTGGGTGTGAACTTGACGGCATTCGATAGCAGATTCCAGAGGACTTGTTGTAGGCGAGCACAATCACCCAAAACTTGCCCAACCGACGGATCTAGCATCGTCTGAATTTGAATGGTTTTCGCCTCTGCTGCTAAGCGCACTGTCTCCATTGCGGCCTCAATGGTAGATGCCAGATCGACTGCTGTCATATTGAGGTTGATTTTACCTTGGAGAATGCGAGAAACATCCAACAGATCTTCAATTAGTTGAGCTTGCAATTTAGCATTGCGCTCAATGGTTTCCAGTGCTTTCTTGAGGGCTGTTTCATCAAATTTACGACTTTGCAACAGTTTTGACCAACCTAAGATCGGATTTAGGGGCGATCGCAACTCGTGAGAAAGGACTGCTAAAAACTCATCTTTGATTCGGTTTGCTGCCTCTGCTTCTGCTCGTGCTGTTCGTTCAAGTTGTAGGAGGCGATCGCGTTCTGACTCGGTTCGCTTGCGATCTGTGATATCAGTTAGCATGGCGATCGCACCTAAGAATTCACCTTGCTCACTCGAAATTGCTCTAGCAGAAATCAATGCCCAGATGTACGAACCATCTTTGCAGCGCAATCGACCTTCTTTAAGATCATTTCCTTCTTGCTTGAGCCACTCAAGTTTCTGTTGGGCAACTATACCATCAGTCTGATCCATAAAATCAAATATGGCACGACCAAACATCTCTTCTGCTGTATAACCCAACATTTCAGAGATCCGTTGATTCACAAACTCTGTTCGGGCTTGAGAATCAATCATCCAGATGCCTTCATAAGAGGTATCAACAATTCTGCGATACCTGGCTTCACTCTTTTGTAAAGAATCCTCTGCTCGTTGGCGCTCACGACGCTCTTGAGCTTCGCGCAATGCCCGTTGTACCGAAGGAACCAACCGCCCTAGTCTTTGCTTCAACACATAATCGGTTGCACCATTCTTCAGGGCTTCGATCGCCAATTCTTCACCCAATGCCGCAGAGACAAAGATGAAAGGCACATCTGGACAACGATTGCGAGCAATTTGTAGTGCAGAAATCCCATCAAACGACGGCAAAGCATAATCGGCAAGAATTAAATCAAAAGCCTTTGTTTCCAGTGCAGCCAAGAAGTCAGCACTGGTTTCAACACGTACGAGTTCGCAATCAATTCCTCCTTCTGTTAACATTGCTTGGACAAGCTCTGCATCTAACAAACTGTCTTCCAACAGGAGGAAACGCAGAACACTCATCACTTGTTCTCCTGCTGACGATGAGGTACAGGAGGTAAAGCACCAAGAGGAGGCTGATTGATCACTGCCCAAAACAGTCCCACACCTCTAATCGCATCGACAAATTCATGGTAGTCTACAGGCTTGACGACATAGGCATTGACGCCTAACTCATAGCATCGAGATAGATCTGGTTCTTCGCGCGAAGAGGTCAGTACTACGATGGGAATCACTCGCATTTTGGGGTCAGATTTGAGTCGTGCCAGCACTTCTAGCCCATCGATTTTAGGTAGCTTTAAATCGAGCAGTACTACAACAGGATACCCCTCCATTCTTAACCGAAACAGTCCCCGACGATAGAGATAATCTAACGCTTCCTCGCCATCACGTACTACCACTACTTCGTTAGCGAGATGGTTTTCCGAAAGGGCAGTCAGGATTAATTCGGCATCGTTGGCACTGTCTTCAATCAGCAGAATTCGCTTGAGTTCCTTCATTCACTCTCCTTTTTTATCAATTTAGGCAGTGAGAAATAAAATGTGGCTCCGTTGTTAACCACACTCTCTGCCCAAACTCGACCATTGTGTCGATGAATAATCCGCTGCACATTTGCCAATCCTACACCCGTGCCTTCAAATTCTGGGTCGCTATGTAGGCGTTGAAAGACGCCAAACAGTTTGTGAACATATTGCATATTAAAACCAACGCCGTTATCTTGCACAAAAAAGATAACTTCGTTTTCATGGTTGGTACTGCCAATAGTAATTTCTGCTATAGTGCGAGTCATAGTATACTTAATTGCATTGTCAATCAGGTTGCGGAGGACGAGCCGGAGCATAGAAGGGTCGCCTTGCACCTCTGGCAATGGCGCAGTGTGCCAATGGATTATGCGTCCTTTTGTCTCTATGACTAAATCGCGTTTGATTTCTCGCACCAATTGATCCATATTCAGGTTAATAGAACGCATCTCGCTGCGTCCCATCCGGGAAAATGTCAGCAATTCATCAATTAGTATACCTGCCTGTTTGGCAGTTTGAGCGATCGTCCGTAAATAGCGCTGACTCGTTTCATCCAAGCTGGTTGAATTCAGCCGCTTTTGCAGTAATTCTACAAATCCAGCGATGTGGCGAAACGGTGCTCGCAGGTCGTGAGATACTGAATAGGAGAAGGATTCGAGTTCCTGGTTAGCAGCTTCTAGTTGGGCTGTGCGTTCTTTGATTCCTTGCTCTAGGATTTCGTTGAGTTGTTGCAAGGCGATTTCGGCAAGCTTGCGATCGCTGATATCGAGTGCAGTTCCAATTAACTCAAGCGATCGCCGAGATCCTCCCTCTCCCTCAAATTGCGCCTGTCCGTAAACCGACACCCACCGTTCGGTTCCGTCGGGCCACACAAGCCGATAGTCAATTTCGTAAATACCCGACGACCTGGGATCGAGTGCAGTGCCGACGGCACTCGCTACGCGTTCTCGGTCGTCAGGGTGTATGCGCTCCATGATCATTGGTAGAGGAATAATCACCGCGTCATTAGGCTCGCCCCAGATCTCGCGCATCCGCTCGTCCAACTCGACGAGGTTTGTGCTAGGGTTGTAGGCCCAAGTACCGAGCCGGCCCACCTTGATGGCAAGTCGTGTGCGTTCCTCGCTTTGCCGCAACGCCTCCTCAGCTAGCTTGCGATCGCTAATATCACTAACTAATCCCACAAACCCTTCCACCACGGTTCCTTGAGTGTTGAATCGAGGAATATATGTAGCACTAACGTAGCGTGAACCACCATCAATGTAAGATACTTGGCTCTCAAAGATAACTTGCTGTCCTGCCAATACCTGCTCTACGTAGGGACGAATCGCTTCATAAGCAGATTCACCTAAAACCTCCCAAAGATACTTGCCATAGACCTCTGTTGCGGAATGCCCAAACCATACTTCGTACTCTCGGTTGTTGAAGCGATAACGTTGTTCTGAATCTACAAAGGATATTAGGACTGGTAAGGCGTTTGTAATCAGGCTAAGTTCTGCTTCTCGTTGCTGTAGCGCCTCCTCTGCCCGCTTGCGCTCAGTAATGTCGCGAAAGAAAATTCCTAGCCCCTCTTGAGAAGGGTAAGCATGAATCTCAAACCAAACATCATAATCAGGCGGTAAGTAGTAATGGTGTTCAAAGTGGACAGGAACCTGCTCTGCCATCGCCCGTCGATACTGACGCTCTACGTTAGTGCCAACTGATGCAGGCCACTCCTCCCAGTGGGTCTTGCCGATTACCTCAGTTCGTGGCTTACCGTTGAGCCGCTCAGCCTGTTTATTTTGATATGTAACTCGCCAATTTCGGTCAAGGGCGACGAACGCATCAGTCATCCTCTCCAGAATGTGATTGATTTGGTTATAAGCTGATTCAGCTTCTTGTTGTGCCGCCTCGCTAGCAGCCCGTAATGTCTGTTCACGAAGGGTTGCTGCTTGCCGTATCCGAGCTAGCTTTAAAGTTGCTTCAATTCGTGCCAGCAGTTCACGGGCAGAAAACGGCTTGATCAAATAATCATCAGCTCTGGCTTCCAACCCCTCAATACGAGACTCTTCTCCAGCACGAGCAGAGAGCAGAATTATGGGTAATTCTCTCGTTTGTGGGTCGGCTCGGAGCTGATGCAGCAACTCGAAACCATCAAGCTCTGGCATCATCACATCACTCAGAATCAGATCAGGTAGTTGTGTCTGAGCAGCAGCCAAGGCTGCAACCCCATCAGCAACCGCCTCAACTTCATACCGTTGGCTCAACAGTCGTTTTAGGTAATCACGCATGTCAGCGTTATCCTCAGCCAAGAGAATTCGTGCAGATTCACACACAGGCAAAGAACTAATTTGCTCCCCTGCCCCCCTGCTCCCCTGCCCCCCTGCTTCCCTGCTCCCTTGCTCCCCCTCCTCTTCTTCGGGTAGCCAACGTAATGCTTCCTCAACATAAGGAGCCGCAACTGTTGCGGTTGAGTATGGGGCGATACGTTCAGCAGATCTGGTGCGTAGGGCATCGCTTGGCAAATGGGCAAATCCTGTGGGTAGCGACACGGTAAACCGGGTTCCTTGGTTTACAACGCTGTTGACCTGAATGCTGCCTTTATGCAGTTTCACTAACTCCTGAACCAGCGATAATCCAATCCCTGATCCTTCATAAGTCCGCCCACGCGCACCCTGCACTTGATAAAATCGCTCAAACAAATGGGGAAGTTCAATTGCCGCAATACCAATACCCGTATCCCTGATTTCTAATTCAACGTGAGTACCACCCCAACGCAGCACTACTTCAATTTCTCCCTCAAAGGTAAACTTGAAGGCGTTGGAAAGTAGATTGAGGACAATCTTCTCCCACATTTCGCGGTCTACATACACTCTTTCGGGCAGAGGTGGACAATTGACTAAAAGCCGTAGCCCGGCTTGTTCAATGGCGGAGCGAAAGACGCTGGCTAACTCTGCTGTTAGCATTGCCAAGTCTGTGGATTCGTAAACTGCCTGCACCCGTCCGGCTTCAATGCGAGAAAAATCAAGGAGGGTGTTGACCAGCTTAAGTAAACGTAATCCGTTACGCTGCACCATCTCCAATTTTTCACGCTCCTGTGGCTGGAGTCCTGAATCGTGGGCTAAAGTCTCTGCTAATGGGCCCAGCATTAGGGTTAGCGGCGTGCGAAATTCGTGACTGACATTACTAAAGAAAGCAGTTTTAGCTCGATCAAGTTCTGCTAGGGCTTCGGCTCGTTGGCGTTCCTCTTCGTAGGCACTGGCGTTAGCGATCGCTGTAGCAACGTTACTGGCAACTAAATCAAAAAAGCCTCGATATTCATCATCAAACTCTCGCCGGGGGCTAATCCCAAGGACAAGGAAACCGGCTAATTGCTGTTTTTGACCTGCTTGAGCGATCGGCAAGACGATCGCCGATCGCGGTGATTCTTCCCAGGCTCCACCCGGTAGCTCACCAAATTGGTTTGTTAACTGATCAATAACTACTGCTTGTCCAGTTCTCTTCACCTGTGACAGCTGCCAGAGGTCAGTTTTCTGAGTTAAATCAACTTGTTGAGGACTGCTAAGTATGCCCACTTCCAGCCCCACTGTTCCCACAAGCTGAGCTTCGTCGCCATCATTCTCTACTAAATACAGCAACGCAAAGGGAATATCGTAAGGATTTGTTGCCAGAGTTGTGCTAGCAATGCGACAAGTCTTCTCAACCGACTTCGCTTCCACAGTGCTAGCAGCCAATTCCCGTAATGTGCTCAAACGCCGCTCACCAATCACTCGGCGAGTGGTTTCAGTGACAGCCGTGAATGCTCCTCCCACTTCTCCTGTTTCTAAGAAGATGGGGCTATAGGAGTAAGTAAAGTAGGCTTCTTCGATATAGCCGTAGCGGTCAACCAATAGCAACATGTCATCAGACCAGGTTGCCTGCCCGGTTGCCAACACACTTTCAAGCTGCACGCCAATAATGTCCCAAATCTCAGCCCAAACTTCTTTACCAGGGCGTCCTAGTGCGTGTGGATGTTTAGTACCCAAAATCGGTTGCCAAGCATCGTTGTAAAGCAACACTAATTCCTTGCCCCACCAAATCACCATCGGAAAGCGAGAATTCAGACAAATGCTTACAGCGGTTTTCAGGCTTGATGACCAGTTTTCAACGGCACCAAGCGGCAATTGCGACCAGTCGAGCGATCGCATAAGCGCCCCCATCTCGCCACCTTTAACAAAGAGGTCGTTGAAATTTGCTGCCTTCGCTTCAGTCATCTAAAATCTCGACTCCGCTTCCAGAAAATATTTGTCTACCATACTGAGTGCTGAGTTCCGAAGTGCGGATAGCTATGGTTTAGCCCGTGCTGAGTCAAGAGTCAGTATTTATTCCCCCCCTGCCCCCCCTGCCCCTCTTCCCCAGATCGCTCTTGTGTCAACCGATCAATGGCATCACCCAAGGCGGTAGTGAGACTTTTGCGGGTTTGAGCATGGTTATCTTGCTCAGTTTTCAAAGTTTGCACCAAGCGATCGCGTTCTTTGATGACGGCGATGAGTTTAAGTTGCAAGTCCTCTATAGATTTTAATGGTTCTATTTCTTGTTGGATAGCTGTTACTGTACCATCAGCAAGCCTCACTTCTTCTCTACCCTGGAGTTTCTGAAGCTCTGCCTTGAGGGATGCGATCGCCTGTTGTGACATCTGGGCATCTGTGCGGCGTTGCTCTGCTTCTGTATTGTAAAGTTTACGCCATTTTTGGGCGCTTTCCCAAGCCGCATCGCGATCGCGCAGCAGTTCTGCTAGTTGTTGTTTGAGGCTCTGAATTTCCGTCAACCATTGTTGTGTTAAATCTTGACTCATAGAAAATTATTTTGTGTTACTTTGATTCACCTTTTCCGATAAAGACTGATACCAAATTAGGATAAGTAGTATTGTTTGAGAGTTTACAGAATAGCTTTGTAGTAAAGGCTTTTATCGAAAATTAATATGATAGGCTGCTGGAGCCAAAGAAAGAATTTTCTTAATTTCTATCCCACTTTATACCTACAGTCAAAGTGGTAAATCAGTAGTGAGCAAATAACCCTGCAAATATGAACAGACTCTAAACGAAGTGCAATACTCAATCTTACGGTAGAATCACTGAGAAACTTGCTAGTGCTAATTGTCCTTTAATCGTTTAACCCCAAACCCGAAAGTAGCAAAGTTTTTCCTTTTTCAACTCCTCGTCTCTCTGGTACTGGGGACTGGGAAAAAGTTTTTTAAAATTTGGTGGTGGGTAATGAGCAACTACCATAATTTTTACATTTAGCACTCAATCCCAAATCCTCAGTCCCCAGCGATGCACTGAGCTTGTCCCCAGTCCCCAGTCCCTTTTACTTTTGACTCGTTGAATCAGCTGCAACTGTAGTTATGACAAATCCTCGTTTTGTCCGCTTTTTTCGCCACCTCAATTGGCGTACGCTCAAGAAAACTTTTGCTAGGACAACCGAAAGACGACTTTTAGGACTTGCTTCGGAAATTGCTTTCAATGCCATGTTATCGCTGTTTCCAGCGATTCTTGCTATCCTCACAGCTATTGGCTTATTTGAAGAATCTTTGCAAGACACCTTTAAACAACTGGCGGTGCAACTGAGTCAAGTTTTACCCGAAGAAGCGCTGCTGCTAATTCGTGATTTTGCCACCACAGAAATTACTGACCCCAAAAATGGTGGTTTGTTTTCTTTGAGCTTTGCGATCGCAATTTGGACTGCTTCTGGAGCAGTAAGTACGGCTATGACTGCTTTTGATCAAATTCATCAAATTCCCTCAGAAAAGACGCGCCCCTTTTGGAAAGCCAAACTCGTATCTTTAGGATTAACAGTCGGTACTATATTGCTTTTGGTGATGGCTTCTTTCTTAGTCTTTACTAGCGACCTACTTTTAGCATTGGTGGTGCGTGAAAATGGTTATTTAGTCTTTTTATTACATATTTGGCAACTGTTACGCTGGCCTCTAGCTTTAAGCATTGTTGCTACTGCTTTTAGCTTTATCTATCGCTATGGCCCCAGCAGATGGAACTCAGGCACGCCGATGATGCCTGGAGCAATTTTAGCAGCTGTTTCCTGGGCAATTTTGTCTGCTCTATTTCGGCTTTATGTGGCGAATTTCGGCAACTATAATAAAGTATATGGTGCAGTAGGGACTGTGATAGTGTTAATGCTATGGTTGTGGATGAGCGCTGCTGTTTTGTTAGTAGGCGACCAATTAAACGTGAGTGTTGGTGAAGATATGCGCCTGAAAACGCGAGCGCAATCTAGCAAAGAATATTAAAGATAAATATACTCATAAATCCCCGTGTAAACTGTTAAAACATCTCAGTATGGGAGTAAAATATCTAACGATTCAATACAAATAAGCGATCGCCCCAATGTCTGAATCTCCTCCTCAGTTTTCAATGATTGAACCTGATGCTAAAGCCCCAAGTCTAAAGCGTCTGCGTCAAATGAGCCGACTCCTGGATAGTATGATTACAATTCCCGGAACTAAAGTTGGTATTGGTCTAGATCCAATTTTAGGGCTTGTACCTATTGGTGGTGATTTTTTGGGAATCATGCTTTCTAGCTATATCATCCTAGAAGCAGCGCGGCTGGGCGCATCTAGAGCCACTTTGGGTAGAATGTTTTTGAATGTAATTATTGATGGCTTAGTAGGCGCTATCCCAGTATTAGGAGACTTTTTTGACTTTGCCTGGACAGCTAATACTCATAATCTCAGGCTATTGGAAGAACACTTAAAGTTTCCTAGCCAGAAAAGAAGTGCAGACAGGTGGTTTATCTTTGCCGTTTTGGTTGGATTATTGCTGATCGCTATTGTCTTAGTAGCATTACCTGTGATACTAATTAGAATTCTATTGAACGCCTTCACTGGTACTTAAATTAGTTATTGACAGAATGAAAGATTGGTGGCAAGCCACTTTTCCTAAAGGGCGGCAAAGTCTAATTATTACTGATGCTAAAGGATATCCTGTACAAATCGCTTACGGCGAAAAAGGTATAGGTAAGCCGTTAATTTTCTTACATGGCATGGGTAGCTGGAGCTACAATTGGCGCAACAGTATTGCACCATTATCTAAATATTTTCGTGTAATTTGTTTTGATGCTAAAGGCTATGGATTCTCAGAAAAACCATTGTCCCGCAGAGAAGATAACGGTCATCAAGTTATTGAGTTAGAGAGAATTATTCAGGCATTATGTGATGAGCCACCAGTGATTGTGGCAGAATCTTTAGGTGCATTAGTTGCCCTTGCCCTTGCTCAAGAAAATCCCCAACTAATTGGGCGATTAGTAGTAGTAAATGCACCTATTTTTGCCGAACAACTACCCCATTGGGCTATGGAGTTGATTGCCCAAGCGCCTTTGGAAATAGTCCAAACAATTGACTCTTTACGTCTGGCATATTTCTTAGCACCTTTAGTTAGAGAAATTATGGCAATAGAAAGGCGTGGGGTACTATTCGATCCATCAATCCTGACACAGGAAGATGTCTACTGGATAACTTACCCGTTTATTGAGCTACCTGGTACTCTTGTGAAAGTTGCGGAAGAATTACAAATAGCAGCACGAGAGATCAAAAATTTCCAAGAAAATAAGCCAAATATGCTCAGTAAAATTCAAAATAGCCTGGATACTATTATGTGTCCTACACTAATTTTGTGGGGCGAGCAAGATAGTTGGTTTCCGGCTAGTCATGGTGAGAAATTGCATCAACACCTGCTTAATTCCAGGTTACAAATTCTGCCAAATTGCTGTCATGATGCCTCAACAGGCGCTTTTAAGGTAGTGAATGCAGCAATTATTGAGTTTTTGCAAGATACTGGTTTCTGTTAATAATAGGGAATAGGGAAGAAATTAGTCCAATTTGAAAAAAATGCGACAGGAAAGTAGAGACGTTGCAAGTAGAGACGTTGCAATGCAACGTCTCTACAGAGGTTATCTCAATCGCTGACGCAACCACAAAGCTAGTAAAGGCAAGGCTAGTTGATAACCCTGCTCAGCACTGTAAATTAAACCTTTGTGCTGTAACCCATTCAAAGCGCCTTGGAGGCTACCACCCCTTGAAAGCCCATTTTTTTGAATGTAATCTTTGCTTTGCGGCTTGTCTGTGGGGTCTAGAGCCAAACATTCCAAAAGATGCACCTGATTTGCTGGAAGTAGCATCAGTAATGATTCAAACGTGATAGACAGGTCTTGGAGCAGTCCAGCAATTGCTTGCTCTACCTCTTGCTCAGTAATTAATCTATCAGGACGACACAAAGTTTGCAGGCGGCGAATTAGTGCCATAGCATCGCCAATGTGTCCCTGTACGGCATCTAAAAATAGTTGCAGTGCTTTTGAACGAGAATCAAATGTTAGTCCCTGTGTATGCAACATTTCTCTGGCTAACACAGCTAAAACGTCTTTAGCTAAGGGAGGTAATTGCACAGTTTCCAGAGGATAGTTAGTCTCATCTGCATGATTACTTGTTTCAGCAATAGTTGCTATGAGGACATAACTAACATGAGTATGCACTTTGATTTCTCGCCTGAATGTGGCTTCCCACAAACCATTGCGATCCCAAGAGCGGATGTGAGGGAAACTCTGCAAAATCAACACTACCCGCTTATGCAAATCAATAGCCATGATTTGCGGCAACTCTAGCAATAGTTCAAATGCTTGCCATAGTTGTTGGTTGAGCGCATCTGTTTTGACACTTGGCGATCGCAATAGTTTTAGTTTCCCACCATTTCCCTCCAGCACGAAAATAAAAAACTTACTAGCACTCTTAGCAACCCAATCTTGAACTTTTGCTGGTTGCCAGTTTTGGCTAATCGCCTCTGCTAGCAATTGTACAAATCGCTCCCCATCTGTAGCGCGGATGCAGTCTATCTCCAGCACGATCGCGCCGACTTCTTGCGCTGCTCCCCGCACTAAGGTACGCCGTCCACCTCCAGGTACTCCAGTAATCAGCAAGTCGCCATCCTGGGCAAGTACTTCAACAATGCGCTGAAATTCTGCCGATCGCCCAATTAATTGCAAAGGAGTAGACAAATCCAAGTTCACCCGCCTTTCGCCTGTAACGAAAGCATACTCACTTCTGTGATTACTCAGCAACCATTGAGGACAACTATGATTAGTATTAAAAATAAATAGTGCTATAAAATACTTAACACTAATAAATCGTGCCATATTAGATTTAACACTTTTAAAGAGGATTTCAAATATGGCTCAGGCAGTGTCTACCATTGCGCCAGAAGATAAACAGCTTATCTGGCATAGTTTGGATATTTCCCAAGCGATCGCCCGCTTGCAAAGTGATGCCGAGACTGGTTTGAGTAGCGCGACGGCAAAACAGCTATTAACTGATTTAGGAGCCAACGAACTTACTGCCAAAAAAGGCCAACCCTGGTGGTGGAAATTTTTACTGCAATTTAACCAGCCGTTGCTAATTATTTTGCTGTGTGCGGGTTTTGTGAAAGCAATAACTGGCAGTTTGGTGAATGCGGGGGTGATTTGGGGCGTCACTACCACAAACGCCATTATTGGATTTATTCAGGAATCGAAAGCCGAAAGTGCGATCGCAGCTTTAGCTAAAGCCATTACCACAGAAGCTACTGTCATCCGCGATGGTCAAAAATTACGCATTCCCTCACGAGAATTAGTTCCTGGTGATATTGTGTTGCTGACTTCTGGCGACAAAGTACCAGCAGATTTACGCTTAATCCAAGTGCGAAACTTGCAAATTGATGAATCTGCTCTCACAGGTGAGTCGGTAGCCGTAGAAAAAGACACCCGTGTTTTAAATCTGCACGCAGCTTTAGCAGAACGCAAAAACATGGCTTATGCCGGAGGCTTCGTTACTTTTGGGCAAGGGACTGGCATTGTAGTTGCTACAGGAAACGCCACCGAGACAGGGCGAATTTCCCAGTTAATGCAGCAGCATATAGATATTTCCACGCCCTTAACCCGAAAATTCGACAAATTCAGTCAAAATTGGCTGTACATGGTGCTAGGGCTAGCTAGCCTCTGCTTTGTGGTGGGATTAAGTTTTCGAGGTTTTCAAGAAGCCTTAGAAGCTGCGATAGCTTTAACAGTAAGTGCCATACCAGAAGGTTTACCAGCCGTAGTTACAGTCACACTAGCCATAGGTGTTTCGCGGATGGCGCGGCGTCATGCCATTATTCGCAAATTGCCAGCAGTGGAAACCTTGGGTAGCGCTACCGTCATCTGTTCCGATAAAACTGGAACTTTGACAGAAAACCAAATGACAGTGCAAGCAATCTACGCTGGGGGACATCAATATACAGTCAGCGGTTTAGGTTACGCACCAACGGGAGAAATCTTCATCGATGAAAAACCAGTGAACTTAGACGGTGAAAAGGGTTTGCAAGAATGCCTGTTAGCAGGATTGCTGTGCAATGACTCCCATATAGAAAAGAAGGATGATAAGTGGGTAGTCATGGGAGATCCCACAGAGGGAGCCTTAATTGCATCAGCTAACAAAGCGGGTTTTAGCCAGTCTAGCCTTGCAAAGCAAATGCCTAAGCTGGATGGAATACCGTTTGAATCTGATTTCCAGTACATGGCGACTTTGCACGCCACTCCCAAAGGAAAGACTATTTATGTCAAGGGTTCAGTAGAGGCAATTCTTCAACGCTGCACCCTGATGCTGAATAATGATGGACAACCCCGCCCTCTAGATTGTGTAGAAACTTTAAGGCAAACGACTATTGAGCGAGAAGTAAATATCATGGCACGGCAGGGCTTGCGAGTGTTAGCTTTGGCGAAAAAGCCCGTCAGTGAGCAGCAAAATACGTTAGATCATCCAGATATTGCCACCGGGTTAATTTTCTTAGGGTTGCAGGGGATGATTGATCCGCCGCGTGAAAGTGCAATTAGGGCAGTACAAGCCTGTCAATCGGCGGGAATCCAAGTAAAAATGATTACCGGAGATCATGCGGTTACAGCACAGGCGATCGCTCGCCGCTTGGGAATCAACAAAAATGGCTCAGTTCTGGCTTTTACAGGCGCAGAACTCACGCAAATGGATAAAACAGAACTCGCCCAAGTCGCTGAAGAGGGAGTAGTCTTTGCCCGTGTCGCACCAGAACAAAAACTGCGTTTAGTCGAAGCTTTACAATCAAAAGGCGAAGTAGTCGCCATGACGGGGGATGGTGTAAACGATGCACCAGCTTTGAAACAAGCAGATATTGGTATTGCAATGGGTGGTGCTGGTACAGAAGTAGCCAAAGAAGCATCTGATATGCTACTTACCGATGATAACTTTGCGTCTATTGAAGCTGCTGTAGAGGAAGGACGCGCGGTTTACAAAAACCTCCTAAAAGCTATTTGTTTTATCTTGCCTGTCAACGGTGGGGAATCAATGACGATTCTTATTAGCACATTACTTGCTAGAGATTTGCCGATTTTATCCTTACAAATTCTCTGGTTGAATATGCTAAATTCCATCACAATGACAGTACCTTTAGCATTTGAACCGAAGGCGCAAAATGTTATGCAACAACCGCCGCGTCGTCCTAATGAACCATTGCTATTAGGCAGTCGCATCAAGCGAATTTTAGCAATTTCTCTGTTTAACTGGATTATCATATTCGGAGTATTTGAATACATCCGCCAAATAACTGGCAATGTGGATTTAGCTCGGACAATGGCGATTAATTCTTTAATTGCTGGACGAATATTCTATTTATTGAGTATTAGTCAATTAATCCCAAATATCATTGCTAAGATGGATGGAACAATTAAAGAGAATATTAATATTCCTGCAATTGGTTTTGGGATTATTGGGGCAATTATTTTACAAATCATTTTTGCTCATGTGCCGTTGATTAATGAGGTTTTTTCAACAGCACCATTGAGTTTGCAACAATGGTTATTTTGTTTAGCGGTAGGTTCACCGATGATTATATGGGCGACAGTTGTGAATCGTTTTGATCCACCAAATTAATAGTTTTAGAAGTTTTGCAGGTTATAGGGACGTTAGGATGAGAAAATTAGGTAAATCGACTCGCCACGACGTTAGCCAAGTGCGAGCGTCGGAGTCACCAATCCCCGATCCCTAATCACTTTTACGTTTAAATGTTTTTTAATCTGTAAGGAGAAAAAATTTTGTTTCGCATCTGGCGATTAAAATTTGTTGTTTTCACAGTCATTGGATGCCTTACTTTGCTAACCATAGTTAACTTTGGGACAATGCATGTTATGGCTCAATCTTCTTCGGCTTCAACAGTGATTGTTCAAGCACCAAATCTAGGGCGGCACTTCAAAAAATTTGGGCTTGAGGGTTCGATCTTGATTTACGACTTAAATAGAAATCAAACCTACGAACATAATTCTCAACGTAACGCAACTGCAATTATTCCAGGTTCAACATTCAAAATTTTCAACGCGATGGTGGCTCTTGAAACTGGTATCATTCCTGATGATGTGGCTGTCCTGACTTGGGATGGAATTCACCGGAATATTGATGCGTGGAATCATGATACGAATTTGCGTCAAGGCTTCAAGGATTCAACTGTCTGGTTCTATCAAGTACTAGCACGCAAAGCTGGATATGAGCGGATGCAACAATTAATTAATAAAGTTAATTATGGCAATCGTCAAATTGGTACTGCCGCAGATATTGATCGTTTCTGGTTGCAAGGGCCATCAAAAATTACACCCAAAGAGCAAATAGAGTTTTTGCAAAGGTTGTATGGAGGCAATTTGCCCTTCTCGCAACGGACAATGAATCTTGTCAAAGATATTATGGTGCGCGAACAAACTCCAGACTACACACTGCGAGCAAAAACGGGATGGTTAGATAGCACTAACCCAGAAGTTGGTTGGTTTGTGGGCTATTTAGAGCAGAATAAAAACGTTTATTTCTTTGCGACAACCATTGACATGTATAAGCCAGAAGATGCAGTCGCTAGAATCGAGATTACACGACGAAGTTTAAAGGATTTGGGATTGCTATAAGATAGGCTGATGCCCTAGAGAGGGACATTACCAATTGAGCTTTTTTGATTTTGTTCATGACTTCAGTTATTTGCTGAAGGAAGATTATCCAGAAGCCGTTTACGAATTAGCACTAGTTGTTCTTGGCTATTAATTGGACTACGCGGTGCTGGCAGTTCTGTATTAGGCCAATTAGGTAAATTATTGCAGGGACATAACAAAGCTGGCATCCCGATATTTCGTGCGGCTACTGGCATAGCGCAACGGCTGCAAGGTAACATATCCCATTCTGGTGTTAATAGTTCAGCAATAGTTTCTTGCGTACCTTCCAAATAACAATCACCTGATTCTGGTGAGAGAATTTTTTGCCAGCACTCTTCAAATTCTTGACTATAGCGATCGCCTTCTAGTACTGGTTGGGGCAAAAAGCTTGCCTGACCATTACCCGTGATAACTCTCTTACCTAACTGAAACCAGTAGGCAAGATATCCTCTAACTTCTTGTTTGGTTGCCATAATACAATTTTAGATTTAAGATTTGAGATTTTGGACTAATTTGAATCAAGAGTTAAGAATCTTGACTCCTGACTTCTTCTATGTTTGGCAATGGTGAACCTAAAACACTGAGATTGAGGACATGACCACCAGTGACTAAATAAACGGCTTCACTAAGCAAACCTAACTGGCGTACTAGAGAACCGAGGCGATCGCGGAATGTCCGACCAAGAGGGTAAGCTGGTACGACACCCCAACCTGTTTCTTCTGCAACAAATAGCAGATCAGCAGCAACCAGCTGCACCGTCTCCAACAACTCTGCAAGAACATTTTCCCAGCTGAGGTCGTCTTGTTCCAAGAAATTAGCTACCCAAGTTCCCAAAGAATCAACCAAGAGGCAAGTATTCGGCTTCGCATCAGCTAGGGTAGCAGACAGTTCTATAGGTACACAGAGCGTCACCCAGTCTTGAGAGCGACGATTTTGGTGTTTTTGAATGCGTTTGTGCCACTCTTGATCGTCTGGATTGTCATTAGCTGTTGCTATATAAACAACTGTTTTCCCCGACTGCATCGCCAGAGTTTCCGCCCATTCACTTTTACCAGATCGCGCTGGCCCTGTGACTAAGATGACTTTACCCAAAGTTGTTTCCTTAGTATCTTAGAAAAGATAACTCTGGTACTAATTTATCACCACAGTTTTTTACTTTATAGGTGAAATTTTTGCTAACAAATAACTTTTAGGAGATAAAATTAGCACCAGCACAGCATCTTTGATGCTACAAATGGCAAAAGCCAAAATCCCAACAACCCCATTCATAATTATTTAACACCATTGGGGACAGCAAATTTAAGGTTATCTTTTATGAAAGCAGGCTTAAAACGCATTGAGGCAACTCTACACGATATAGGGACTCGCGGCACTGCCTCCGCCGATCAAACAGGTGATTCGACAAAGCGGCCTTTCTCCTTTCGGATTAGCGTCGGTGCAAATGAACCTACGGGAAGTACACAGACGCCATCTGAAGAGGACGTAAAAGCACAAGGGCAAACAGTAGACCTTGATGTAGATGCCGATGGTGACTATTCAGCCGAACCAAATTTATTTCCTCAACATGACTCTGTGCAGACTTTTCAAGCACAAGAGAGTGGTGACAAAACACCGAGCCTACCCAAGTTTAAAACTCCTAGCTTAAGTAGTCATCGCCACGGAGCTAATCCAACCTTGGCGATGAATCTATTACAAGAAATTCAGGCAACTGTGGCTGGTTGGCAAAATGAACTGCAAAAAATATTACAGCAAATTCAAGATATTTATTTAGAAGGGCCAATTGTCAATGGCTGGTTAGAATCTAATCTTCAAGAACCAGAACAGGGAGGGACTGCAACACTGCGCCATGCGGAGGTTGAGCGCCTCATGGACTACGTAGAAGAAATCTGCGCGACCGACAAGAAAGTATCTTATCAATCATCTAGTACTGATTATCGCCTTTGTGGCGTGGATAATTCTGGTAAAGTCTGGTCACGTCCATGTCCACCGGATCAGGTTCCCACTGTCAGCATGGCGATCGCCCGTTACCAAAAGTTACGTCAACTATTAGGACGCAAGCAATATCTGGAAACTCGTCTGAGTCAACTAGCCCAAACACTTGTGGTTTTACACAGTCACATCCAACAAACATGAAGTTTTAAAAATTATATCCGAAGAAACTCGGTTGGTGGGTTGGGAATTTTTGGTTTAGATTAACAGGCAGCAAGTGTAAATAGTGAACAGTAATCTCTGAACACTGATAGTTGACAACTGATAAATAACAAAATGCCAGACCCTCAAATTTCTGCCATTATCTGCACTCATAACAGAGATATGTATTTAGGTGCTGCGATTGATAGTCTTTTGGCGCAAGATTTCGCTGCTAACTTTGAGGTTGTGGTCGTGGATAATGGGTCTGGCGATCGCACTCGTGAAGTTGTAGAACAAAGAGTTGGCGATTCCCGTCTGAGGTACATCTTTGAACCCACCATCGGTTTATCTGTTGCTCGGAACACCGGCGCAAGGGTTGCTCGTGGTGATATTCTTGCTTATTTAGATGACGATGCCGTAGCTAGCCCTGGCTGGCTGCAAGTTTTGTATTTCGCCTACCAAGATAATTCTCAGTTAGCGATCGCAGGTGGCAAAGTCACTCTACTATGGCCCCCAGGTATCCAACAACCACGTTGGATATCTCCAGGGCTAGCTGGAAATCTGGGAGCATACGACTTAGGCGACAACATCATTTACATTGAACAACCAGGTTTAACACCCAGAGGCTTGAATTACTCTATACGCCGCAGCTTTCTTGAAGAAATCGGAGGTTTTGATCCTCAGCTTGGTCGAGTCGGGAAAAACCTCTTATCTAATGAAGAACTGCAAATGACCGAATTAGCTCTACAGCGTGGTTGGCAAGTTGCTTATCTGCCCGAAGCTTTAGTTGCTCACAATGTTGCCCCAGAGCGTCTCCAACGTTCCTGGTTTTTAAACCGAGGCTGGTGGCAAGGTATCAGTGAATGTTATCGAGAACAACTCTCTGGTAAAGCTGGTGTTGCTCAATTGCAGCGAGGTAGCGAACGGTTTTTACGTGGTTTATATAAAGCAGTGCAATATTTCTCCGACCCAGCAGAACGATTTGACAAACTTGTATACGCTTATGGCCAGATTGGTTACTTAAATGCCGCTATTCAAGGTCTACTATCTCAAAATCAAATAAAAAATAACAAATAAAAACTTAAATATTATGTCATCTAAAATCCCAGTTTCAGTACTCATTCCAGCCAAAAATGAAGAGGCAAACTTACCAGCTTGCCTTGCTAGCCTTACCAGAGCAGATGAGGTGTTTGTAGTAGATTCTCAAAGTACCGATAATAGTGTTGAAATTGCTAAAAGTCACGGTGCAAATGTTGTACAATTCAGCTTCAATGGACACTGGCCTAAAAAGAAAAATTGGTCTTTAGATAATCTCCCTTTTCGCAACGAATGGGTATTAATTGTAGATTGCGATGAGCGCATCACCCCCGAACTATGGGAAGAAATTGACCAAGCAATTCACAATAATCAAGATAACGGTTACTACCTGAATCGCCGTGTCTTTTTCTTAGGAAAATGGATTCGCCACGGTGGTAAATATCCTGATTGGAATCTACGTTTATTCAAGCATCAAAAAGGTCGTTACGAAAACCTCAATACCGAAGATATTCCCAACACTGGTGATAACGAAGTTCACGAACATGTAATTCTACAGGGAAAAGTCGGGTATCTCAAAAACGATATGCTCCACGAAGATTTCCGCGACCTTTACCACTGGTTAGAACGGCATAACCGCTATTCCAACTGGGAAGCCCGTGTTTATTTCAATATTCTTACAGGTAAAGACGAGAGCGGCACTATTGGTGCAAATCTATTTGGTGATGCGGTACAACGTAAGCGCTTTTTGAAAAAAGTCTGGGTACATTTGCCATTTAAACCAATTTTACGATTTGTTTTGTTCTACATTATTCAGCGTGGTTTTTTGGATGGCAAAGCCGGATATATCTATGCACGCCTGCTGAGTCAATATGAATATCAAATTGGAGTCAAACTTTACGAATTACGTAACTGTGGTGGTCAGTTAAATACTACAACTACCACTAAGTCTGTGCCAGCATCTCTAACTCAAGAAATTGGGCAAACAGCAAGTTAGAAGATATTGGGAGAGAGCAAGGGGTAGGGGAGCAGTGCTTCTCTACTTTGAGGCTGCGCCCTAAGCGTAGCTATGCCGCAGGCTTTACGACTTCGAGGCAGTTGAGTTTCGACTTCGCTCAACTGCCGCGTAGTCGAAACTCAGCAACCAGGGCGGAGGGGCAGGGGGGACAATGAGAAAATTATTAACAGACGCGATTAATCGCGTTTCTACTCTTGACCCTTGTACAGACGCGATTAATCGCGTCTCTACTCTTGACCCTTGTACAGACGCGATTAATCGCGTCTCTACTCTTGACCCTTGTACAGACGCGATTAATCGCGTCTCTACTCTTGACAAATGACAAATAGCAAATGATTAATGACCAATGACAAACCTTTTGTAGATTTACGTAAGTATGACCAATCTTGGTTTGATCGAGGGCGTCCAGGTTGGTATATTTTGTTGTGGTGGATTGTGCAGGCGATCGCTTTTCCCCTCACACCTCAACCACTCAATATTTTGCGTCGTGCTTTACTGCGGTTGTTTGGCGCTCGTATTGGTAAAGGCGTGCTGATTCGACCTACGGCCCGCTTCACCTATCCTTGGAAAGTCACCATTGGCGACTACAGTTGGATTGGAGATGATGTAGTTTTATACAGTCTTGATCAGATACTTATCGGTGAACACTGTGTAATTTCGCAAAAAAGTTACTTATGTACTGGTAGTCATGATATCCAAGATCCTGCTTTTGGTTTGAAAACAGCGAGTGTCACTATTGGTAATGGTGCATGGGTAGCAGCAGATTGTTTCGTAGGCCCAGGAGTGCAAATTGGAGCTAATGCAGTAATTGGCGCTCGTAGTAGTGTTTTCACTCATATACCTGCTAGCCATGTTAGTTGGGGAAACCCCTGCCGTCCCCAGTATTTGCGGCAGAAAAAATAGTGTATGGACGTTGCATTACAACGTCTCTACTCCTCGTTTACCGTGTTTCTGAAAAAATCGGTTCAGCAGCTAATTTATCTAAACGGATGCTAGCAAGCAAATTTTGCCACTCTGCTTGAATTTCTGGATTTTGAGGATTTTTCTGACGCAGTTCTGCGAGTGTCGTCAGTGCCTCGTACCATATCCCATTTTGGGCATAGATAACAACACGTTTTAGAGGATCTGCTGTATTTAGCTCCTTAACAGTTGCCTGTTTCAGGTTGACTCGTTGTATCACCCCTTCAACGTAAATCGGCGGTGATTCTTTTTGTTGGTCACAATAAACGGTTAAAAACCAGCGGTATTGTTTGCCCACTTCTAATGGGGAAGCATTGGCAGGTAAGGAAACCCGGATTAATCCTGGACGCTCTGGTAAGGCGATCGCTTTTTGATAAATAGGGTTTGATTCTTGATCTTGCAGTACAAATTCAGCTGGATAGGTAGACTCCTTAGTATATGGCACATAGAACAACCAGCTTGGGCGTTCTACGGTTGTCAATCCCCAGACATTCTTTACTGTACTGGGTTCATCGCTAAAGGGGACTAGAGCAGTGAGTTCAGTTTTAACAGATGGACACACACTTAAGCTGCCTCCGCGACTAGCTCCTCCAGTTGGACGACCTCCAGGGGGTGGCCCGGGTGGAGGCGGGGGGGGATTAAAGCGTACAACTTGAGCGCGAGCTGAAGCTGGTAGGGTTGGTTTTGCCAGTACTGAGGTTAGGCTATTTAGTAAACTTGTGCCGCTAAAAGCTAGTATTAAAAACAGTTTTATTGATTGCGAATTTGACTTCATTCAAACTTTTCCTTAAGTCAATTAGTGATGAACTAGGATTTTCGAGCAACTTCAAAGCTTATTATTTCATCTAAAACCTCCAGCTTGTAGGGTGGGCATTGCAATGCATTGGTGTCAACTTCAGCTAAAAATAGCTTTACTGTTGGCCTCCTCACCCGCCCAAGAATAAATTCTCTGGCGGATGAGCGAAAGTCTACTAAAGTAGACTGAGGATTTTGGGAATATTTTAGTCATCTTCAGATGACTTTTGCTATGAGCAAGGAACTGAAGTTCCTTGCGGGATGTGGATTTCACGTTAAGTTGACACGTATGATTGTAATGCCTACCCTACTGTTACCTTGAGGAAACAGTATTCTCTGTTATACCAAGTCCGGTTATCATAAACCACTTATAATCAAGGAAAAATAACCTCAAAAAATGAGATGCCTAAAAAAGCGTACTTAGCCAACCACTTTAATTCAGATGAACTAAAGCAGAAGTATCTC
>JAHHHK010000016.1 GCA_019359395.1 Komarekiella atlantica HA4396-MV6 | reverse complement strand
GCTTCCCACAGAAGAATCTACTACCCTTATACACTTCATTCTCAATAAGTACACAAATTTTTCAAGGGGTCTTTATCCCCCAAACCTTTATCTGCCTCGGTTTAGAGGCGATTGTCGCCCCTTGAACAAATTAGATTTATGCAACTCGCTGGAAGAGTGCTTAGCTGAAGTGGAAGCAGTTGCTTTAGGTGTACCCATTATTTTCTTAAGTGCGACTAATCATCAAGGATTGGATGCCTTAAAACCTTACTTACAGCTAGGACAGACAGTTGCTTTGTTGGGGTCTTCTGGTGTTGGTAAATCCACCATCACTAACCAACTTCAGGGAACATCTGTACAAGCTGTGCAAGCAGTGCGACAAGGCGATGACCGAGGTAGACACACGACAACTCATCGCGAGTTAATTTTGCTGTCATCTGGCGGCTTAATTATAGATACCCCAGGAATGCGAGAAATTCAAATTTGGGCAGGTGATGAGGGTTTGCAAGAGACTTTTGCAGACATCGAGACTCTAGCGCAGAAGTGCCGCTTCCGCAATTGTCAGCATGATAACGAACCTGATTGTGCAGTGCAGCAAGCATTAGCAGAGGGGAAACTTGACTACTCTAGGTTTCTCAGCTACCAAAAACTGCAAAAAGAACTTAACTACCTGACTCGCAAACAAGACCAAAGAGCGCAGCTAGTTGAGAAAGAACGATGGAAGAAGATTCATAAAGCTATGCGACATTACAATAAGCGTTAAACAGTAAACAGTAAATTAGGCTGATGATTGATAATTAGACCTCTCGTAAGTAGGTAGACGTAATTAAATGTAAGATAAAACTTTTGTTCGTAGTGAACGATTTATCGCTCTATAGCTTTATATAAAATAAATTTCTTAAGGACTAAAGCCCTTGCTACGAGTTTTGATTTAATTAAGCCCTTCTACTTTTAAGTCGAGATTTATTAAATCGAACCACAGACAAATATCAGTGTTTATACTGGAGTTCAAAGCGGTGGCTTCCGCCGCTCTGACTTTTCTCTGTGTTCATCTATGGTTCCTTTTAGTCTTACGTTACGATTTCTGCAACAAGTCTATTGATTACGGCAACCAAAAGTCAGGCAGGATAGATTTACCCAAGTTACGTACTGTTTGGTTCAGTGTTCTTGCCACTTGTATATGCACCTCATCCTCCTCAACTGGTAGAATTTCCGCAGTTGTGCCTTGACCCAAATAAGACACTACTAAATTTGCCGCTTCCAAACCAGTAACATAAGCCTTTTCCTGTGACCAGGAACCGTGACGATTCGCAATCCAATCTCCACTCATAAACACATTCTCAAAACTTGTCTTAGCTGGCAACATATAGCGATAGCTACCAGGTGCGAAGTGAGTCACCGCATTTGGTAGCCGAATCACACTGCTATCAATTACCTTCGCCTCTCGAAATGCTGGCACACAAGTTGCTAAATAACGCTGAACTATTGTCACAATTTCCTTATCACTCAAACTTAGAAATTGATTTGCATGATAGAAGTCAGCTTCAATAACTGTTCCTGGCTCATTTTGATATTCATCATGTAGAGCATTCAAATCAAAAAACGTCCATCCTGTAGTTGTGTCGAACCCAAAACAAGCATTAGAAGGACGAGGTATATCAATTTTGCGGTTAAACCACAACCGAGTTGCTAAAACATCAATTGCCCCTAAATTGCTCAAATTGCGGAATTCTTCACGGCTTTGTAAGTTAGGGCTAGTTGAGACAATTTTCTTCATCCCAGTAATACCAACTGCAAAAATTACGGCATTGGTATCAAATACTTCATCACCACAAACTACACCTGTTGCTCGCTGATTACTATCAACAATTAAGTCTGTAACCCGACGCTGGGGAAGAATCCGCACACCTGCTTTTTCAATACGTTCTACCCAAGGACGAAATATTTTTTCCCCTACAGTTCCTCGACACCAAACGACATCAAAATCAGGTTGATGCGCCAAAATAAAAAAGTAAAGCATTCCTAAAGTTGCTGCGGCTGAACATTGCTCGCCAGGAGCAAATAACCCCACTAACAACATTGGTTCAAAGGCGTCTCGGTAAAGTCGCGCAGAAACGCCAAAATCTTTGAACAATTCACGAGCGGTTACAAAATCATAACGCCGCCAAGCCGCATCAGTATTGTCAAAATCTACAACAGCGTAAAGTAAAGGCAGAGCGCTAACACGGTCAATTAATGGCAGCCGCTTAAACTGAGTGTAGAGAAAAGTTCCTACTGGAGAGGGGAGTCTAGGTAAGTCTTGAAAAATCGGTGATTCAACTTCTAAGCCAGCAGGCGAATATTGTGAGGAGCGAGTCCAAGTAGTGAAAGGGTTAATTCCTAATTCATTGATTAGAGAAAAAATATTTCTGTAAGGATACCAGAAGCCATGAATGCCCGCTTCTACAGATTTTCCTGCTGCTGTTTTCCAACCTGCGACTAGTCCACCAGGATAGGGGCCCGCTTCTAGAAGTGTCACATCGTAACCTTGTTTTGCCAAATGGTAGGTTGCTCCCAAACCAGCCCAACCTGCACCTACAACTACCACTCGTTTTTTTTGTGACTCTTCTATCATCCTAGCCTCCAATTATTGCAGCCCATCAACTAATGTATCCGAACTTGCGTTCAGATAAGCTTCAGAAGGTTATTAGACTTTAGAGAAAATAATTCTTTCGTTTATCCCCTCATACAAGGCGACTGAGCAAATGATACTTGCTGATAATGCTGAGTTGAGAGTATAACAGAGAACAGACTTAACTCTTTATGAGGCATAATTCTAATGGCTCAATTAGCAAATGCTAAATTCAGTCTGAATGACTTTGAATTACAAGATGGCATTTATTTTCCTAGCGACTACGAACAGTTAAATAAGACTAAACACAAACAAACATGGGACAAAATTGGTAAGACATACTATGGTTCCCAAAAAATTGAGCAAGTTGCAGAAACTTCACTTATTAAACAAGATTACACTTTACTAGGTGGCAGACCTGGAGGTACTTGGAATAAATTTCCTTTGAATAAATCTGTTGATTCTATTCTAGAATTGGGTTGTGGTTACGGTCGTGCTCCTTTACATCTCTCTAAAGATAAAAATTTGAGATGCCAAAAATATTATGGAATTGATATTTCTGAACCTTTGTTACGTCGTTTAATCAAAGTTAAACAAGAATATGATTTTTTTCCTGATTCTGAATTTAACTTAATTTGCACTTCTGCGGAAATATTACCTCTAGAAGATAATTCTATAGATTTGGTAATTTCTAACTGCGTTTTTATGCATATACCAGATGCACAATTAAGAAACCTGTTGGCTGAAATATCTCGCGTACTAAAGCCTGGTGGAATTTTTGTTTTCAATCATTCTTTTCACAACAAGTTTTGTCCTTCCCATATTATTCACAACTTTATTAGAAGGCTGAATCTGTTTTCCAGAAATCCAGTTTATCTTAAGCAATATTCAGCCGTTGAAATCGAGGAGATGTTGGCTGATGCTGGCATCAAAACGAAGTGTCCGCAATACACTGTTGAACCTACAGAAGAATATGCAATTTTGCCGGAAACCATTAAAGGTATTCCAATGCCTTTTGCTAAAGCTCTTAACAGAAGTCTCAAGCCATCAGATACTTTGAAAGGAACTTTGGCTTATGGTTTTAGCGCCTACAGTACTCAACTTGATTAATTGAATAATTCGCTCTGGTGACTTTTAATCGCAGGTTTAAATAAAGAGACGTTGCATTGCAACGTCTCTTTAATGGTTTATCTGTTGCATTCTTTTTTTAAATTGGTTTAAAATTCTTTGCAATCGCACTGCCAGTAATACATAATGTCATTGCTTTAGCGATCGCTCACTCAAATAATAGTGCCATAGTATGCGAGTGGCCAATGCTCTCCACGGCCGCCAGTTTTCGGCAATACTCTCTATTTCTTGTGGTGTAGGTCGTTTCTCCAACCGTTTCACCTTCTGTATTGCTAAGGCTAATCCTAAGTCTCCCTTCGGTAAACTATCTGGTCGCTGGAGTGCCATCAATAAATATATATCAACTGTCCAGTCTCCAATACCTTTACTCTTTTTGAGAACAGAACGTACATCCTCATCATCCATTGCGTTAAGAGTAAGCAAATCAAGCTGTCCGGTAATTATAGACTCTGCTAATAAGCGCCCATAAAGGGCTTTTTGCCTGCTGAAACCAATTTTTTTGATTTGGTCATCATTTAAAGTCAGAAAGTTTTCTGGAGTAATTGGTAATATAATTTGTTGCAAACGCTCAAAAACTGCTCTAGCTGATGCTAAAGACACTTGTTGTTCTAAGATGATTTGAATCAGCGTTGCAAAGCCTGGTTCGCGTACCCAAAGAGGCGGGGAGCCAAGAGCTTGGAGAATATCTGCTAGGTCGCAATCGTGGGAAGCAATAACCTTCAAACCATAAGTAAAGTTTTTATCAGTTAAAATTTCCGGCATTTTTATCAATAATCGGGTATATTATACACTTTCGCAGTCACCACTTGCCAATGCGATCGCTATGTGCTGCCAGGATTATTTAGTGACGCATAGGTTATTAGCTGATACTGATCAGAGTATACCTAGCGCGATCGCCTTTGCACCTGCTGGTCAATGTGATGGTTTGCTCACCTCAACGGGAATTGTCGATTTATCCATCAAGGCTGCGATATTGGCAGAGGTGACAACGCAACTACTTAAAGAAAGCTGTTTATGAAAGCTTACAGCAGCAAATTGTGATTATTGCAGTAGGGAATATGACCAAGCCGACATCTTACAAAAGAAGGATTATTTCCGAGAATCGGAGGTATTATCTGCCATTAAATACTCGCAGCATCAGGAAAACCCTTTAAACAAGAAGTAGTCATTCATCAAAGAAGCATTGAAAGGCGAGTTAGCAAGCATGAGCCAAAATTTACCAGAAAAGGCATCATTTAAACTTTTTTTAATTGATTGTCACGAAATATGTCTGAATGGAACAATCGAGGTGCTACGCTCTCAGTACACAGATGCTAAAATTTTTACTGCTAAAACCGCCGAAAACGCTCTAAATCAAGTGTCGATTTTGCAGCCAGACCTTGTTGTAATTGATATTTATATTCCAGAAAAGCCTGGAGTAATGGCATCAACTAATGCAGGTATGCAACTCCTTAGAAATTTGATGGAGAAATATCCTAACCTGAATATTACTGTTCAAAGCACCCATATTCGGACGTTGGTGCGGATGAAGCCTGAGATTGATGCTTACAAAGGAGGCTTTACCGTTGCCGATAAAAGTCTTTCTAGTAAGGAAATGCTTGCTAGAGTTAGGTGGGCCTTACAGGGATTAACTCATACAAAAGATATTCAAGAAATTTATTCAGAATTGGAACTAAAACCAGAGTGGCGGTTATTGCTAACTCTAGCATTTCAAGAAGGATTACAAGATAAGGCGATCGCTCAACGTATTAGTGTATCTGAACGCATGGTACGCCACTACTGGGATAAGCTGCAAAACGCTTTAGGTATTGATGGTGAAGAATTGAAAAATCAAGGGAAAAATCTGCGAATCATAACTCAAATTCGAGCTAGAGAAGCAGGTTTAATTGATTGACAAGCTGCTCAATCTATGAGTATGACTTACTTATTACCCGCAGCTAACACTTGTTCAATCACGCCTACTTACTTTGGCAAAACCACGCTTTGACGCACAGTACGCTTG
Source organism: Komarekiella atlantica HA4396-MV6 (assembly GCA_019359395.1). Lineage (GTDB taxonomy): Bacteria > Cyanobacteriota > Cyanobacteriia > Cyanobacteriales > Nostocaceae > Komarekiella > Komarekiella atlantica. Next base: position 189,081 of record JAHHHK010000016.1, on the reverse strand, counting down.
CGTAGGCGTAGCCCGTCGTAGACATCGCTTTTACGAGTACCTCCAGCCATCTGATATTCATGGCTATTATTACCATATTTATAAGCAATACCACGCAACATTTTCTCAGAATAGTCTGCCAAATCTTGTTCATTTTCAATGATTTGGGTTAGTAAAACATCAATAGTGGAGAGGGTGGTATTGTATGCTTCTAAAGTTTGTCAGAGGCTTTCGATTTTTTCAGTATAGTCTTTGACTGTTAATTTTTCTCCAACATCGAGAGTTGGACTAATAGATTTAATGCTTGCTAAACGTACTTCAGCTTTGTCGAGGGTACGTGAGTTACTTTTTTGTCTTGCCATAATTAATACTCATTTTCTAAATTCTAATGACTCTATAGTGGACAATTGTTGAAAAAGTTGTCATACGTGAAATTATTGATTGTTCTGAAAAAGCCTAAAATTTAAGTAATTTACAGCATTTTTTGCAAATTGAAACCACATTTGTTGTAAGGGCACAGCACTGCTCATTGGTGTCAACTTCAGCTAAAAATAGCTTTCCTGTTGACCTCCTCACCCGCCAGAGAATGAATTCTCTGGCTAATAGCAAAAGTCTACTCAAGTAGACTCAGGATTTTGGGAATATTTTAGTCATCTTCAGATGACTTTTGCTATGAGCAAGGAACTTGAGTTCAAGGCGGGATATGGATTTCACGTTAAGTTGACACGTATGAGCACTGCTGTATCAGATAAGCGTATTTTATTTAAGAGAAGATGCGGTAACACAAGTCTGTTTCTAATAACGTCAAGGCGGAAATTGCTACAGACTGCGCGAAACACCCGAACGTAAAAGCAGAAGTTATTTCAAGGAAGACAAAAGTTGCTACAGGGAGGAATATTTTGATCTTTGCTCAGTAATATTTTGCTGTGAGATAGAGAATTTATTCTCTGACGGAAATTCGGTAAGTGCAAGATATGGCGATCGCTCTCCAGACAAAACCAAATCAGTAATTTTGGTTGGTGATGTATTGATAATACTCTCAGAAAACTAGCTTCACAGGCAACCGTTTCGCCGTGTGGTTTGCGCTCTCACCTTGTTGATGTTGCCACAACCGCCGCTCAAGATCCGTTGTACTACCCGTGTAGTAACTACCATCAGCACATTCAAGAATGTAGATATAAGCCATAAGTTGATTTGCGCGATCGCTTTCTATTAGAAAAAGTGTTCCCTGAGCGAAGTCGAAGGGAACACTCCTTCTGAATTTTCATCATCCTTGTAAAACTTGAACAGCAGTCAACCTTAGATCAGCAAAGTCGCCTATTTTAAGAAGTGCATTGTTTGACCTTTGTAAGCATCGCCCCAGAAGTTAACCGAAAGTGCGATGGCTACGCCTGTTGTAGGAAACTTTTCAAGACAGGCATCGCAGTAGCAGTAATTGATTTTTTGCTGCAAAGCTAATTGCTCTTGGTATCAATGCCATCGCAGAGAGTGCGATCACGATCGCTCACATTAAATTACCAAAGATATCGAAAATATGCAGCTTGAATTGCAACTTTTAGAAGATACAATTAATGCTACTCGCAGTCGTATAGAAGTTGATCAAGCAGAACGCGATCGCAATTTTCAAGAATTAGTAGCTGTCGCCGATTTAGTAATAGAGACAATGTAAGTAATATTATTGGTAATCGCTATTTTCTAAGCAACATTACCCGCAGCTAAAACTTGTTCAACTGTCAACGCTATTTCCGGGAAAGTTGTAGACACAATTTGCTGACTTCCGGTAAACTCCTGTTCTTCGTACAATCCTTCTGACAAGAATAAAATCGTAATTTTTGACTCCATTGGGTCTACAATCCAATATTCAGGAATTTCCAACGCTGCATATTCAGAACGTTTATAGCGATAATCGCGTTTTACTGAATCAGGACTCACTACTTCCACTACTAATATCGGCGCAGACTGACAAACAGCAGACTCATCAAGGAATTCTATCACCTGTTCAGCCATTACAACATAAACATCAGGCAATCTTGACTTCCGCCATCCCGTTCTCACCCCCGCCTCTCTAAAGCATAGCCAAGGTAAACTCAAACGATTGATTTCTGTGTCAAACGTCAGTTCAATGAATTTAGAAATCAGCAAATGTCTGAAAGTTGGTGGATTCATAAGTTCTAGTTTCCCATCCACCAGTTCATAACGGCTATCAGTACCATCATCATAAGCAAGATATTCTTCAAAAGAGTATAGACGCTCTGTAGTTGTCTGTGTCATGGCGTAAACTCTAATAAAATATTGTTGAGGCAATTCTCAAAAGATCATAAAGAATTGCACCTTGGCTGGTAGTAACGTTTAAGCTCCACTACCTCTATTATCACTAGCCTATTCAACCGTTACCGACTTTGCTAAATTTCTTGGCTGGTCAACATCCAAGCCGCGACGTGCAGCAATATGATAAGCCAATAACTGCAAAGGTACTACTGTGAGGATGGGAGAAAGTAATTCATCCACATTTGAGATTGGGAGCAAGTCGTTAAAGATTTCCGCCGCTTCGCCATCATTAACTGGAGTAACGCCAATTAAACGCGAGTCTCTGGCTTTGGCTTCTTGGGCGTTAGAAATAACTTTTTCATAAACATTACCAGGAATTGCGATCGCAACTACTGGTACTTTCGCATCTAAAAGGGCTATGGGCCCGTGCTTCATTTCTCCAGCGGGATAACCTTCAGCGTGAATGTAGCTAATTTCTTTTAATTTCAATGCACCTTCCAAAGCAATAGGAAAGTTAATTCCCCTTCCCACAAAAATGAAATCTGTAGTTTCAGCAAACTCGTGAGCTAGCTGTTCGGTTAAACTTTCTTGACTTTCTAAAGTTGCTTCAATATCTTTAGGAATCTGCCGTAATCCGTCGATAATATTCTCTAAACTCTCTGGAGAAACCGTCTGGCGGCGATAAGCTAAATCTAATGCCAAAGCATAAAACGCCATTAGTTGAGCGGTAAAAGTTTTTGTCGCCGCTACCCCAATTTCAATTCCTGCCAAGGTATTGATGATGTGCGATACCATTTGACCAAGACTGCTTTCTGGGCGATTGGTAATTCCCAGCATTCGGGCTTGATATTTTGGTTCTTTTCCTTGGCGGCGTTCTTTTTCCATTGCCAAAGCTGCTAAGGTATCAGCAGTTTCACCTGATTGAGTAACACCAATGATTAATGTATTGGGCGTTAAGGGTGATGGTGCATAGCGATACTCAGAAGCATAATGCACTTGAGTTGATATTCCTGCTAGTTGTTCGATTAAATATTTTCCTACTAGTGCTGCGTGCCAACTTGTACCGCAAGCGACAATCTGAATTTGTTCTAAATCGGTGTAAAATTCTCCAGGTAAACCAAGATTGATTGGTGATTGGGCAGATTCGCCAACTGGATTCACATCAGGATTAAAGTAAGCTTCTAAACTGGCTCTTACTACCCCTGGTTGCTCATGAATTTCCTTGAGCATGAAGTGTTTGAATCCCTGTTTTTCTACCATCATGGGATTCAAGTTGAGCATTCGGGGTTGTTTTTTCAATCTGTCGCCAGCAAAGTTGTAAATTTCAACGCCCAATGGTGTCAGACGGGCGATTTCACCATTTTCCAGTGGTAGCACTGCGCTGGTATGGGAAACTATTGCCGGTGTGTCAGAAGCACAAAAGAACTCGCCTTGACCAAAACCAATCACTAAGGGCGCATTTTGGCGGACAGCAATTAGTTCATCTGGATAGTCAGCAGAAATAATTGCCAGTGCAAATGCTCCTTTCAAACGGTTAACAGCTTGGCGAACTGCTTCTAGGAGGAGAGAGGGAGAGAAGGGAAGAGGTAAAGAGGGAGGATTTTTTAAGAATTCAGCTATTAAGTGGGGAATGACTTCTGTATCGGTTTCGGAACGAAACTCGTGACCTTTTTGTTTAAGTTCTTCACGTAACTCGCGGTAGTTTTCAATAATACCGTTTTGGATCACTGCTATTCGCTTTGCTGTATCCAAATGGGGATGAGCGTTGTACTCTTCTGGTTTACCATGAGTTGCCCAACGTGTATGACCAATACCAATTTGGGCGGGTGTTTCTATTTGTTCAAGTTTAGAACGCAGGTTGTGCAGTTTACCTTTTGCCCGTACACAATTAACTTCACCTTCCCAAATAGTGGCGATTCCAGCGGAATCGTAACCTCTATACTCAAGTTTTTCTAGCCCAGCTAATAAAATTTCCGTCGCTGCTTGAGTGCCTATATACCCAACGATTCCGCACATTGCTCACACCACTTTGTTTTCAGGATTATTAAATCCAGTATAGTTCTTACCACAAACGTAGCGTTTTGACAAAGGAAAAAGGGAGCCGTATGCTCCCTTTACCACTAGGTATTGTTATAGATTTTGGGTTTTTACAGCTAATTTTCTGCTTTTAAGCTTACGTTATCAGAGCAGCTTCTAGGAGTTGGATATCAAGAGATTACATCCCCAACCTAAAAGTCAGATTTTGCAAGGCGGGCAGCGCTCACTCTCACAATGCTAAAGATGCTTGCTATTAAAACACTTGAAAAATGTCTTGAGTGCTGAGTTTTGAGTCCTAAGTGAAGAATCAAGAAATTATTTAATCTTATTTCTTTTCTCAGCACTCAGTACTTAGCACTCAATACTCAGTACTGAGCTTTTTAGTAAGCCAGACCCATACTGCGAGTAGTTTCGGCTCCTAGGTAAACCCGGATGCTCAAAAAGTCAGTGGGGCAAGCTGTTTCACAGCGCTTACATCCTACACAGTCTTCTGTACGAGGTGAAGAGGCAATTTGAGCAGCTTTGCAGCCATCCCAGGGAACCATCTCCAGTACGTCAGTAGGGCAAGCACGGACGCATTGAGTGCAACCAATGCAGGTATCGTAGATTTTTACGGTATGAGACATTGAAAAAACCGCTCCTTCCGAGTGTTCTTCTCTGCGAAAGAATCATAATCAAGGCATAGTTTACCGCAGCGCTTGATAGGCCGTAATCAAAAGGCTACATAACTTTAAACAATGTAATAGGCCCTTTGAACAATTTGTTTGTGCGAAATCGTCCTTATTTCCTTACCAATCAGCAACATCACAGCTTGGTATTTACCCAACTGACTCACTAGAACAAAGCCGAACTGTAAAGTTGCATGAAGCAACAGTCAATCTCAAAGACTAAATTGGCAGGTTATCTATAGTACTTATTGCGTAGCGATTATACACTGTTAAATTCAGCAGTTTTATAGCGAAATGTTAATTATCAATTCAAATATTCTAAATTAAACCGAAAGTGTGATGAGACAAGCTATTGATGAAAACCTGACTTGGCGATCGCAACTTCCCAGTGTCACAACACTTTTTTCAACCTTGTAATATCTCATGATTAATTTATCAACTGCGATCGCAGTTATTTTTCTATGTGTTCAGGGACACAAAAAAGAGCAATTCGCTGATTTTTTACTTACATTTGCCGTCAACCTAAACAATAGCGAATTAAAAAATATTTAAATAATTTGTTACTACTATAGCAGCAACAAAAAATAAATTACTCAACAATAATAGCAATAGATCTCTTGCATAAGTCGAATTCCAATTTTTGCAAGAAGCCTAATGATCAAGAAGTTAGTATGAGCAGCATTGGTAGGTAAACATGCTGACGCGGAGAGAATAAATGGTTGTAGAAATTCAACGTACAGTTCTAGTTACAGGCGCGTCAACAGGAATTGGTGAGGCATGTGCTTTACTTTTAGATAAGCTGGGTTTCTCTGTTTTTGCTGGCGTGCGTAAAGATATCGATGCTCAAAAACTCAAACAAAAAGCATCACAAAAACTCATTCCTATTTTTTTAGATGTTACTGACGCCGATTCAATTAAATTTGCAGTTGAAACATTAACAAATGCAGTCGGTAGTAATGGGATTTTCGGTTTAGTAAATAATGCTGGAATTGCTGTTCCAGGGCCGTTAGAATTAGTACCCATTGCTGAATTTCAACAGCAGATGGATGTTAACGTCACCGGACAATTAGCAGTAACACAAGCCTTTCTTGGACTATTACGCCAAGGTCATGGTCGAATTATCAATATGGGTTCGATTAGTGGTAGAAGTGCCGCCCCGTTGCTTGGAGCTTACAATGCTTCAAAATTTGCGCTAGAAGCACTCACAGATGTTTTGCGTATGGAATTACGACCCTGGGGAATCTCGGTTTCAATTATAGAACCAGGTGCGATCGCTACCCCAATTTGGGACAAGTCTTTCACTCAAGCTGACATAGCACAACAGAATTTATCCGATTCGGCACACTATCTCTACGGCCATGCCATGAATGCTGTACGTAAGAAAGTGGGGATTATCGCGTCTAAGGGAATTTCTGCTGATATAGTAGCTCAAGCTGTTGTCCATGCACTCACTGCAAAGCAGCCAAAGACCCGCTACCTCGTCGGACAAGATGCCAAAATCGCAGCAGTTCTCAAGCGTTTTTTACCCGACAAAGTTTATGACCGTCTAATGTTATATTCAATGGGTTTATAAATTCATTCTAGAAAAGAAAAAAGCAAGAAAGCCCGCATGTGACATAGAGTGAAACTAATCACAGGCGGGCTTTTCGTGAGCCAATGCTGTTTACTTTTCTTGCGAGGTCGGGGCTAATTTTAAGAACTGGATATTTTGTACATAATGTCAATGAAATCTCAGGGTAGCTTTTAAAATTAAAAGTACCCTTAAGGGTACTATATAAAAAAAATAATTTCCGCAAACATAAGGAATCAAAAATATTTGAATTGCTTATTCTATACTAAGTCTCTTATATTATATTTTTCTTCCTTAGCTCTAAAAAAGCTTTATTTTATGGATGTTAACTTAAAAAAACGTTTAAACAAAGTCTGGCAAAAAACAGTCACACGCTGGAAAAATTTCCAAAGTCCAACAAAGGAACGCTTAAACCAAGTTAGGGAGCGAGCAGGTGAAATGTGGAAAAATCAAAAATTATGGATTATTTCAGGTTCTACAATATTGATAGTTTATACAGGTACTTGTATCTTTTATGCACAAAAATCCAATAATCCTACTTTAATTAAACAAACCCCACAAAATGTACTGAAATTACGTCAAACGTTAGCAAAAATTTATAGGGAAAATGACCCATTTGTTCGTGAATTTACATTACAGCAAGAAGCTAAAAATAATAAAGAATCAGTAAATAATTACCGCGAACTGTTGAAAATTTATCCTAGAAATAAAGAATTTCTTCCTCAATACCCAGTACATAAATGGTCTATATTAGCATGGTATTATTGGTTATTTGAAGAAGTTACACTTGCAAAACGAAACGAATTATTAATAAATGGTTTTTTAGCAGTTATAGAAAAAGGTGCTTTAATAACTGTTGCTCTTACATTAGGGCGATGGTTATGGGAAGCCCCGCAGCGAAGAAAGCAGGAACTTTATCAAGCATTACAAGTTACTCACATCATACTTGGTAAACCTATTCAAGATACAAAAATCAATGCTCTTGAAACTTTGAATAGGGATAAAGTTTCTTTACGAGGTTTGACTGCCGAAAAACAAAATTTAGAATACATTAATTTGCAGAATGCTCAACTGCAAGATGCCAACCTCCGTGGAGCCAACCTCCGTAGAGCCAACCTCCGTAGAGCCAACCTCCGTAGAGCCAACCTGCGTGGAGCCAACCTCGATGGAGCCAATCTCCGTGAAGTTAACCTCGATGGAGCCGACCTCCGTGAAGCTGACCTCGATGGAGCCGACCTCCGTGGAGCCACAAATCTAACGATAGATCAAGTCAAGTCTGCTTATTGGGAAGCGGCTATGTATGATAAGGACTTTCGCCAACAGCTAGACTAAATTTATCCTTGTACAAAAGTACTAAATAGCTTTAAAAGCATTGCTACACAATCAATCTAGCTGCATAACGTTTTTTCAACAGAGGTGTTTCTGGGGTCTATTTTTGATTTTCTAAATACCAGCTATGCAGCGCCAACCGCTGAATTTCTCGCCAGGGAATATTATGTTTTCTCGCTAATTCTGCACAATCTTCGTATTCTGGCTGCACATTAGTAATCTGTTTATCTTGTGATTGTCCCCTCCACGCCACCTTGACGCGCACCTTACCATATTTAGTTTCTACTTGTTGAATTTCTCGTTGCAAGATGGCACGTTGCCCAGTTGTGCGCCGAATACCTAAAGTGGTGGTTTCGCAAAATAAAACAGTTTCACAACTTACTAAATTTTCTGGATGACAAATCACAGTTAGCAAAATTCCTGGACGGGATTTTTTCATCCCTATCGGTTGGGTAAAAACATCCACCGCACCAGCGGTAAACAAGGCCTCAAACACATAGCCGATCGCCTGGGGATTTAAGTCATCAATTTGAGTTTCTAAAACCGATATGGTTTCTAAAGTAGGGCTAGTAGCTTCAGAATCGGTAACATTAGACTCTAGACTGGTGCTCTCTCCCAACCAGAGGCGTAATATATTCGGGATGGGTAAATTTAGGGAACCTGCTCCCAGTCCTACTTGCTTGATGGCGATCGCAGGTGGCGCACCAAAATCTCTCGCCAAAGTAGTGGCGATCGCGGCTCCTGTTGGTGTCACCAGTTCTCGTTCAATGCCGTTGCTATAAACCGGACAACCCCGCATTTCCCACAACTTCAACACTGCTGGTACTGGTACTGCCATCTGACCATGTGCTGCCCAAACAGTTCCACCACCCGTCGGGAACGCTGAGCAGTAAAGTAAGGGCAATCCTTGATTATTACTTTCAATACCCAACCAATCCAACCCTAGGCAAGTACCAACGATATCCGCGATCGCATCTACTGCACCCACCTCATGGAAATGAACTTTTTCTGGGGCAATACCATGCACTGCCCCTTCTGCTACTGCTAGCTGTCGGAATACTGCCAAACTCCAAGCTTCTACCCGTGATGGCAACCCCGCTTTGAAAATCATCCGCTCTATTTCTGGCAGGTGGCGTCCATGCTGATGACTATGTTCATGATCGTGGTCGTGGTGATGAGCTAAATCCACATGAACTTTAGTCGCCTCCTGACCATTACGTTGGACAAGTTCCGCTCTTAAATGGTACTCCTGTTCAATTCCCAACCCATTGATTTTTTCAACTAAATACTCTACAGGAACCCCTAGACTTACCAAGGCTCCCAGGCACATATCACCAGAAATTCCTGTCGGACATTGAAGATAAGCTATTTTATTCATAGTCATTTGTCAATGGTCATTAGTCATTAGTCATTATCCCCCAGTCCCCATTCCCCATTGCCCCTTATCCCCAGAGGGGGCCCCGAGTTCCCCAGTCCCCAATCCCCGTTCTATGGCAAAAATTTTCCCCGTTCATCCGGACAATCCTCAAATTCGTCGAATAGAGGAAATAAAGTCGGCGCTCTCTAGTGGCGCAGTCATGCTTTATCCTACTGATACAGTTTATGCGATTGGTTGTGATTTGAATGCTAAGTCGGCAGTAGAACGAGTGCGGCAAATTAAGCAGCTAGCGAATGATAAACCACTGACATTTTTATGTCCCTCGCTTTCAAATGTGGCAACTTATGCCTTCGTAAGTGACACAGCCTATCGGATTATGAAGCGCCTAATACCTGGCCCATACACATTTTTGCTACCAGCGACTAAGTTAGTACCGCGATTAGTGCAAAATCCTAAGCGAAAAACTACTGGGATTCGAGTGCCAAATCATAATGCGTGTTTAGCTTTGTTGGCAGCGTTAGGCAATCCGATTATTTCGACTTCAGCACACTTACCACCAGATGAGGCAGATGATGGGATAGATCGAGTAGATCCAGAACCTATTCTGTCGCGGGTGGAGCTATTTGACCGTTTGGATAAATTGGTAGATGTAATTGTAGATACTGGCGAGGAGCCTACATATGAAGTGTCTACTATTTTGGATTTGACAGGAGAAGAAGCAATGATTACACGACGGGGTTTAGGTTGGGAAGCAGCAGCAGCATGGGTATAAAAAGTATACTTCATCGGCGCATCCCTGAGTTTCGGAAAATATTATAAAAAGGCTCCAGTTTTGAAATTGTCATACTAAAGGCGATGTCTACGATCGCCTACGCCTAGGCAATGTATAGAACATAATGGCGACAAAAGTCGGCATAGCAAGGCATTTGACAACTTTGAGAAAATCGTGAATACATCTGTATCAGTGTCGATATAGTAACTTGTGAAAAAACCGACACATTACTATCTCTGTAACTTTTTCGGATTTACTACAGTCTTATATATGAACCTGATATGTGAGCAGTACATGCAGCAAATCTTGATGGATGAATACCAAAAGATTCTTCAGCCAAAACCTGCTGTGTCTGCGTTGTAATTACGGTGCAATACTACTCCCTACAAAAGTTATGAAAGCTAACGTCGTCAATCTACCAAACTCTACACCCGCTTTTGAAAACCAAGTCTCAACCGAAGAATTATCAGCCAGTAATACTAATAGCTTGATCGAACTGCTATGTCAGGAAATACCAGATCAAGTGAAAGCAGCACCCAGGTGTGTAGAAGCTTTAGCAAAGCGCATAGCCAAAGAAGTAGAACGCATTTGCGATAAAAGCTCTCGTATCCAAACATCTGGGCAAATTAAGTCTTGGCAAATTACCTTGGGAAGGCATCGTCTGCAAAAGTGCTTACGTTACTACCAACTAGGTTCAAAACAAGGGCGTGTGGAGTTACACAGCACTTTAGGTGCTATGGTTTACCGCCACGTAACTATATCAGGCTCGGAGTTGGGGTTTGAGGCTCGTTACAACCTAATTGAAGATTTTCTGCAAGCATTTTATATCGAAGCTATCAAAGCTTTCCGCAGAGAAAACGAACTACCTGATGATCACACACCACGTACTCAGTTGCAATTGGCAGAATATATGGCGTTTACAGAGCAATATGCCAAACGCCGCATCAATTTACCAGGTGGTGCAAATCAGCAATTAATTATCTTACGTGCTCAAGGTTTTGCTCGTCGCCAACCTCAAGAAACCACTGTGGATATTGAAATGGCGGTGGAGTCTGCTAAGGGTGAAGAAGCAGAATCTTACCAGCGTAACTCGGCGGTGCAACAGCTGAGATCGCAGATGATTGCACAAACTAATTTTGATCCATCTGAAGAATCAGAACGCGATCGCGTGATCTCGGAATTAATGAAATACCTGGAGTCGCAAGGTCAATCTGACTGTATGAACTACCTCAGTCTCAAACTCCAAGACCTCTCAGCACCAGAAATTGACCAAATTCTCGGTTTAACTAGCCGTCAGCGCGACTATCTGCAACAGCGGTTTAAATACCATGTAGAAAAGTTTGCCAAGCAACACCACTGGCAATTAGTACATCAATGGTTAGGCGCGGGTTTAGAACAAAAGTTGGGTCTATCTTCTCAACAATGGGAAGCCTTTGTAAATCAACTCACAGAACAGCAACAGCAAATTTTACAATTGAAAACAGCCCGACAAAATGATCAGGCGATCGCTAAAGTCATTAAATGCACACCAAAACAGCTACAAAAGCGCTGGACTCAACTGTTAGAACTAGCATGGGCTATTCGCAACGGTAATACTGATGTTCAAGCAGGTTGAGCCAAAGCAAAATCATTGAATTTGCCCAAGCTTGATCCAGTTGTTACAGATAAATTTCCCCATTACTTGACCACAAAAAATCTTTTCTAATTATTTCCCGCTTTAGATTCTGATCCAGGAGAGCGGTCAGAGTCAGGTCAATCTAAACTAAATAAATCGCGCTTTATTTGAACCACAATCACTTAAAAACTCATTCTTTATCTAAATTACTAAGTAGAATATAAAGTAAAAATTCTGTTCGTAGTGAACGATTTATCGCTCTGTGTGAACTTTTAAAGGGCTAGACCCGCTTACTATAAGCTTTTATTCAATTAAGCTCTTTTACTTAATACATTTGTATTTATTTAGTACAAAAGTACCAAATATTTTCGATTTTCTAGCTATTAATCAAGCCCTTCGCATCAAAAATCAAAAATTCATATTAAGCAGCTAATCATTTGCGACTGCTTCCGTGGAATCCTAGGATAAGCGGGAATTTTGGCAGAAGGATTTAGTAGGATGGCTCTCACTCAAGGCGGACGGGCAAATCAAGCAGGAAAGATTCTAGAAAGTAATGTAGAAGCAATCTTGAATGGGCATCATTATTTCCAAGTAGGGAACTATATCCAAAAAGAATTTTTATTAACTGCTAGTTTGTTACCAAAACGCTATGCCAAACAAGTTTATATTGGAACAGGAATTTATCAAACTGCCCTGAAGGTTGACTTTTATATTGTTGGTTTACCTATCATGCCATCGGGATTAATTATCGAGTGCAAATGGCAAGAAAGTGGTGGTTCTGTTGATGAAAAATTTCCTTATTTAAGCATGAATATTCAGTACTCTTACCCAGTACCTACTATCGTAGTTATAGGAGGTGAAGGAATGAGAGAAGGTGCAATTCAATGGTTAAGAAAACAAGTTACATATAATCATAATTTATTAGCAGTTTATAGTTTAGATAGATTTATTGCTTGGGCAAATAAACATTTCTAATATGATGTAATTAATAACTCATAAATCATTCCTCTTTTTTTTGTATTAGAATTTATTGAGCGTGCTGCTACTATAGGGTAAATATTAAAATTAATTTGCTTGTACAACTTTCTAATATACTCACAATCAGAATTACACACCATAACTTTGACACCACGGCTTGCTAGTTCAGCACAAGTATCTCTCAAACATTCTTGGTCTTTTTCATCAAACGAATTCTGACTATAACCAGTAAAATAACTAGTGCTACTTATAGGATGATAAGGTGGATCACAGAAGACAAAATCATCATTGCTTGTTGCATAATTTAGCATATCTGCAAAATCTGCTTGTTCAATCTCAGATCTAGAAAGTGCTACTGAAGCTGCTCGTAACAAGTCTTCAGGGCAGATATTAGGATTTTCGTATCTACCTAATGGCACATTAAATTTTCCCTGTGAGTTGACGCGATAAAGACCATTAAAACAAGTTTTATTGAGATAAATTAGACGAGCAGCTTTCTCTAAATCAGTAAACTTTAAAGTAGCTCGCATACTGTAGTAATAATCTCTATTATGTCGGATTTTATGCTCTTTTAAAATAGAAATTAATTCTTCAACGTTATCTCTAACACAACGATATGTTGTAATTAATTCGGCGTTAATATCAGTTAAAATTGCTGTGGTTGGTTGGAGATAGAAAAAAACAGCACCGCCACCTAAAAATGGTTCATAGTAAGTTTGATAGCTTTTGGGAAAATAAGGAATATATTGCTGAATTAACCTACTTTTACCCCCTGCCCACTTCAAAAATGGACGCGGGCAAGTCTCCTTTGGGATTTGAATTACCATTTACTTCCGATTCAACTGAAATAATCGCTACTAAATATAGCTAATATAACTGACGAATCATATTTTATATTAACTGGCTAATTTTCCAACCATATATATTACAATTGAATAGATAAAGCATATCAAAACAAACGTAAGTATATAACAAGGTAGTTTAAATTCAGATGTTTGACGGATTTTGGGATAACGTATTTCGCTACCCCCGCTATTTCGTTACTGTGCTCTTAGGCGTGTTTTTGAACACTTTTGAGCCATTAGTGCCGCTGTTGAAGCGTCCCATCACCTTGATTGCCATCTTAGGTTTATTTATTAGCACCCTGGTATTCATTACTTTCACCTTACGTGCAATGCTGGGCTTGAGTACAATCTAGACTAGGACTTTGCCCTGCGGACAGTTGCTTTTAGTGTTGCGTAATCTTTGCCCAACCTAGGCATCGCCAAATACTGTCTAATCAACTTGCATCTATATTATGTTACACAACCTCTGTGTGGAGGCGAAATTATTATGGCTACAAATCGCCGCGTTTCCCGCGTTGCTGAATTAATCAAACGGGAAGTTAGCCAAATGCTACTCAATGGCATTAAGGATGACCGTGTGGCTACGGGAATGGTGAGCGTTACTGATGTTGATGTTTCTGGCGATCTTCAACACGCCAAAATCTACGTCAGTATCTATGGTACAGACGAAGCCAAGGCAGAAACGATGGCAGGTTTAAAGTCGGCGACGGGTTACGTCCGCAGTGAACTTGGTGCGCGGGTAAGGCTACGTCGGACACCAGAGGTAGTTTTTATCGAAGACCGCTCCATTGAACGGGGTAATAAAGTACTGTCGCTGTTGAACCGACTCCAGGATGAGCGTCCACCAGAAGATTTAGCTACTGTAGAGGAAGGTAGAAATGAAGATAATGAATAATCTTCTGAATAAGTAACTTAAATAACAATGTAACTTTAGAACAATTAATCTCTAGGAATTCGCCAAACAGTTTACAGACGTGATTAAATCGCGTCTGTTTTAATTTGACTATACCTATTTCAGGTTTTGGTAGTTGCATATATACGCTTTTTGTTTGTCTTAGTTTGCGTCTCTATTCTAAGGGATGCACTTTTCAGGTAGTTGACACACTGGCCCTTCTGTACAGACACTTAAATACTGTGAGTAATGCCGGAGATCATAGTAAAATATTTTACAAAAAAAACTCGGATATTACTTGATATCAGCGAATTTTCGCTAATTCATAATGCAAAACAAGTGTTTATCCAGAATAAACTATGTAATAAAGTGTTTAAGTTAACCGAGGGGTTACGTAATTATTGAAAAAGTTGATAACAGATGCTAGGCTTAAAGCTTTCGTGGTGTACGTTAAAAAATTATGTTTTGCAACAGTTTATACCTTGTCCCGTGGCACATATTTCTAACTTGTTTTTCTTTGGACAAACACTAGTAACCTTAAACAGAGCTTTACGGTGATTAATTGGTACATTAAGCGATCGCCAGATAAATTATTCCCGCGCACCAAATTATGTTTTCAGCCAGCTACAGCAAAACTTTCACACGTGTTGAATCAGAGTCATACAGCCAGCCTGACAGGTTAAGTTAACTACTCTGACATTCTTAATGTGAAGCAGATGTTAGGCAAATGTCAGGAAACGTTGACTTTATTAACATATCTTTAAATAATTTTAGGGTCTGTAGCGTCAAAATGGAAACAGTTCCGTATAGCAAACTACAAAACCCTAGCCACAAGTCTAACTTTGCTATGTTTGTTCTCAATAGATGACGGGAACACTATTTACGTGTAAATTTGTGAGTAAAAACCATGAGTGTCAATACGGTGCCCTCTATCAATTACTACTCTCTAGACGTGATCCAGGATGAAGCACGCCGACTAGTGCAAAAGGGAATGGTCAGCAGACAACAGCCAATATATACACTCTGCCAATACATTCCAGCCAGAGAATGGGTTTGTGTTGAATGTGAGTTAGAGAAATGTGACTTTCTGTTACGCGATCGCATTGGCGACCTGATTGGTCGTGAAGAATGGGATAACGACTAATCAAGGTTTGATTTCGGATTTTGGATTGGGAGTTTATTTTCCATGTCTGAATTTCAGCATAAAAGATTCAACATCCAATCTGAGGGATAATCTCTGTTTTTATTAGAATTGCCTAATTCAGAATCTTCCATTTACCGTAAACGCAGAAGCATTAGAGCCTGAATTTATACAATTTTTCAAATTAGCCTGGGTTTCGCCAACGCCTATGGCAAACGGCGAATGCATCGGAACCGATTGTTTGTGTATTCTTTTCTACAACTTGAGTGTACTATGTAGATTCCCTGTCCGGGGCTGTTCGCAATATAGAACTGCTCCGGTCATTTTTTTAGGATTACTTTCATCCGCATCGCCTCAAGGCTGAGTCCTAATACTTTTCGGATTATCCTACTTGCTCTAAATATTGATTAATATCCTCAATGATGCGGGTAAGCTCAGCTTCGGTTGTCAAGCGGATATTGACATTGCGGACAGTAAGCAGGACTTTCGCCGCGAAAGGAGTCGGCCAGATATTAGGATTGCAGAAAACTTCTAAAAATACCTCACCCGTATAACGATATTCCAAGGGAGGCTGAGGAATAACTTTACCACCGCCAGGAGTGGGTTTGGCGGCGACAGTTTTTAAACGCTCCATTAATTGATCTGTTGCTGCTTTTAATTCTCGTGCTGCTTGGGCTGAAAAACTAAAGGAGACAGAACCTTCAATTAGATTGAGTGTTAGAGGAGTCGAAGACATATTTTTTTTATTAAAGCTTCTTGATAATTACTAATATTACCAAAATACTGGTCAAGCCTGATGCTTTCAGACCAGAGGTAGAGATGATTCAAAAAGCGTTCATTCAAGAAAACGATAACGAACGCATGGAACCGGAAATGCAGAATTTACTTCCTGAGTTATAAAATAGACGAATTTCAGAGAAAAATGATAGTTTTTCTTTGGGTAGCGCTGGTTTAAACAAAATTCTTGACATGGGGCTAATTTGAACACAGTAGTGTGAACTTACTGGAGCATTTAGAGACAGAGAAAACTAATTAAAATTGCCTTACTATTAATGCTAAAAATCTGCTGTTGTTAGCAAAGTCATTATCAACCTATGTCAAGCTTCTAGCTGCTGTTAGTTAAAAATAATCTCAATAAATTTAGATAAATTTATAGGTTATAGAGAGCTTTAATCCTTATTGTGTCAGACTTTGATACATTTTATTTGTATTTATTTGGGTTTTGGGTTTTACATTAGAAGTCATAGAACTTGATTTTATAAATTCTCTATGACTTACGATAACCGCGCCGAAGTCCGAAAGGTTTTGATTATCACTCTACTGCTCAATCTGTTTGTAATGGGTTTGAAAGCAGTTGTAGGCTATTCGACAGGTTCTTTAAGCTTGTTAGCTGATGCTTTGCATAGTGTGACAGATAGTGCAAATAATATTTTAGGATTAGTTGCTAGTAAGTTTTCTTCTCCACAACCCGATCGCGAGCATCCCTACGGACACCACAAATTTGAAGCTGTAGGAGCTTTAGGAATTGCTGCTTTTTTAGGAATAGCCTGCTTTGAAATTCTACAAGGAGCGATAGAACGAATTATCAAAGGTGGCGAACCTGTGAGAATTTCACTACCTGAGTTGTGGTTATTACTAATTGTGCTAGGCGTAAATATTTTTGTAGCGTTTTACGAACGTAGCGTGGGTAAGCGGGTAGGTAGCCCAATTTTAATCGCTGACGCTACACATACTATGAGCGATATTTGGGTGACAATATCTGTAATTGGCGGTTTGATCGGGGTTTGGCTAGGTTATCAATGGATGGATATAGTGTTAGCTTTTCCCGTTGCTTTGTTAGTATTTTGGAGTGGTTGGTCAGTTTTAAAAGAGAATTTGCCTTGGTTGGTGGATCAAATGGCGATCGCACCAGAAGCAATACATGCGATCGCTACTTCTGTTCCTGGCGTGGTTAACTGTCATGATATCGCCTCTCGTGGCGTTCTTGGTCGCCAAGTTTTTATAGAAATGCATTTAATAGTAAATGCACCAGATGTTGAAACTGCTCACCACATCACCGAAGCAGTAGAAAGTCGGCTATCAGAGCGCTTTAGTCCCGTGAGGATTTTAATTCACGTCGAGCCACCTGCATATAAGTCTGAATATATTAGCTTTGAGGCTGGAGCAAAATAACCTCTCAAAGAAAGAAGCCAGGTATCTTTTTGTTCTATGATTCAGGATTGCTATAGAGGTGCTGTAATGGAATAAATAACACAGCATAATTCCCAAATGCGCCGCTTATTAGTTAATTTTATCTGTGGCTTGTTAATAGTAGTTCCACTCTCTAGCGAAGCGAGTCCACAACAGTCTCATGTTTGTCAAAGTACTCAGTCAACGCCAAACTTTTTAGTTGTGGGTGGTGGTGGTGCGCCTTCTTTCAACGAAATTGCTTTAGAGAAAAATGTGCTTTTCTTTCAGCGCACTCTGCAATTCATGGGATACAACCCAAAGCAAGTTGCATCCATTTTCTTTGCTAATGGTAATGATGGACAAGCTTCTATCCGCTATATTGATCAGCAGGGACGACAGCAATTTAAACGGCCAAATATTCCTGATCTCCAAGGTGCTATTACTTTAAGTAATTTAGAGCGTTATTTTCAACAGCTAGCACAACAGAAAAATCCTAAAACTTCATTTTTATATTTCACAGGACATGGAGGATTGAATGAACAAGATTTAGATAACAATTCTTTTTACTTATGGAATAAGCAACAGTTGAGTGTGAGACAGTTTTCTCAAATGTTGGACAAAATGTCACCAAAAACACCTGTCGTTGTAATGATGGCTCAGTGCTTTTCTGGTTCTTTTGCTAATTTTATTTACGAGGGTGGAGATCCCAAACGTCCTGTAGCACTTCAGACACGTTGTGGTTTTTTTGCTACGATTAAAAGTCTACCTTCAGTAGGCTGTACACCAGAGGTAAACGAAGCTGATTATCGAGATTATAGTTCTAGTTTTTTTGCTGGTTTGAGTGGACGCGATCGCACAGGTAAAACTGTTAGCTCTGCCGACTACAATAAAGATGGGCGAGTTGCCTATGCTGAAGCTCATGCTTTCGCTAAAGTTGATGAAAAATCGATAGATTTACCGATATCAACTTCCGAAGCTTGGTTGCAGAACAAATTTTCTACAAAACAAGAAAAAACAATTTCAAGTCAATCAATTAGCCAAATTTTACAGACTGCTCGTCTAGAACAAACCTACGTAGTTAATTCTTTAGTCAAGAGATTTGAGTTAGACAAGCAAAAGCCGATTTTGCAAAGCTTGAAAAGTGTAAATAGCCAAAAAATTCAAACTGATGAACAGCAAGCTGATCTCAAACGTCTGGAGATGGAACTAATTAACATCGCTGTTGAAAAGCAAATCCGCACTTCGGGTAATCAAAAAGATATTAATACGCTTGAGCGTTTATTGAAGTGCGAAAGTGGTTCTTGGAAAAAATAAGTATTAAGAGCAACAATTACCAATTACAAGAAGCAACCAAATCGGTAACAATCGCAACTAGTTCTTCTGGATCAATGGGTTTAGCTACATGAGTATGAAAGCCAGCTTCTAAGGCGCGGATACGATCCTCGCTATCGCCATAGGCTGTTAAAGCAATAGCCAGGACTTGTCCACCATTATCTGGCTTTTGCGCCCTTACCTTGCGGATTAAAGTGTAGCCATCTTCACCAGGCATAGCAATATCAGAAATCAATACATCAGGTTGCAATTCAGGTAACGCTTGGCGTGCTGCTGCTGCTGATGCAACTGCCATGACGGTGGCCCCATCTGCTTCCAATACGGTAGTAATATAAAAGCGAGTATCATCATCATCATCAACTACAAGGATATTTAAGCCAGCAAGCGAGAGAGGAGGTTCCATAACATCTCCATTAACGTTGGAAAAATCAGAATAATTGCTAATGAACTGGTTGTTTTTGTTTAGTAACATACCATTGGCAATTTTACTGCGATCGCGCCAATTTTACCTAGAGAATAACTCAATTTATCTAGCCATAATCCTATTTACGGCTAATTATTCACTAGCATTGGTAATTCATTCCTATTTTGAATTCTGTATATGTTTATATTCATTGATATTTATAAATTTATCTTTGATAAACAGCAAACTAATGAGAAAATTTTATTTAGATCTAATTACATCTAACTTTAGGCATATTTCTATAGATATATCAAACCTAAAATTTTATAATTAAATCAGAGACTATATCTAATCAAAACATACTTGTAATCATGGGTACGTAAGACGTGAACGCTAAAGATATTATCACTCCTTTCCAAGTTGAACTGACTAACTATGATTTAGAGCCAATTCATATTCCTGGCTCAATTCAACCTCATGGAGTCCTTTTAGCATTAAAAGAACCAGAGTTAACTATTCTACAAAGTAGCAATAATACTCGCCATTTCTTTGGCATAAGTCCAGAAGAATTGCTAAATCAACCTTTAACTAAATTACTTGAACCTGAGCAAATAAATTTTTTGCAAGATTGTTTATTACAAGAAGATTTGCAATTTGCCAACCCTATTGAATTTACTATAAAAGCAGGAGGTAAGTCTATACACTTTGATGGCATTATTCATCGTAGTGATCAACTTTTGATTCTAGAGTTAGAACCGGCACTTTTAGAAAAAAGTAACGCATTTTTTAGATTTTATCACTTAGTTAAACAGACTATATCTAAGTTGCAGATTGCATCATCTGTCACAGAAATAAGCCAAATCTTGGTCAAAGAAGTAAAAAAAATTACTGGCTTTGATCGGGTAATGATCTATCGATTTGATGATAATTCTAACGGTATAGTTATTGCTGACGATAAGCCAGAATATCTCGCTTCATATTTAGGTTTACACTACCCCGCTTTAGATATTCCCCCACAAGCTAGAGAACTCTTTAGCCAAAACTGGCTGAGGCTGATACCAGATGCTAACTACAAACCAGCGGCAATTGTACCTACAAATAATCCTTTGACTGAACAGCCTTTAAATTTAAGCAAGTCGGTGTTGCGGAGTGTTTCGCCTTGCCACATTGAGTATTTGCACAATATGGGTGTAACCGCATCAATGTCAATTTCCATCATGAAAAACAAAAAACTTTGGGGACTCATTGCTTGCCATCACCAATCACCTAAATTTCTTCCCTATGAAATTCGTAATGCCTGTGAATTTTTGGGGCAAATGACATCTTTAGAGCTAGGTGCTAAAGAGGATAGTGAAGATTCTGAATATAAGATTCAGTTGAAATCTGTCCATAGCAAGTTAGTAGAATATATGTCGGCAGAAACAAACTTTATTCAGGGTTTAATTAACTATCAACCAAATCTACTTAATCTCGTAAATGCCCAAGGAGCGGCAGTATCTTTTGAAGGGGAATATTTTACTATTGGTAATACTCCAGAAAAACCGGATATTAAACATTTGGTGGAATGGATTTATCAAAACTTGCAAGAAGAAATTTTATATACCGATGCTTTATCACAAGTTTATCCACAGGCAGAAAAATTTCGAGATGTGGCTAGTGGTTTGATGGCATTTTCTTTTTCTAAAACTCAGAAAAACTATGTTTTATGGTTTCGTCCAGAGGTGGTACAAACTGTAAATTGGGGAGGGAATCCGAGTAAAACTGTAGAAATGAACGCAAATGGCGATTTGCGTCTATCACCACGTAAGTCTTTTGAATTATGGAAAGAAACAGTCAGGTTAAAATCTCTTCCTTGGAAATCTTGTGAGGTGAATGCAGCGCTGGAGTTAAGAAGTGCAATTATTGGCGTGGTGCTGCGGAAGGCAGATGAATTAGCGCAGTTGAATATCGAACTAGAACGTAGTAACAACGAATTGGATGCTTTTGCCTACATTGCTTCTCATGATTTGAAAGAACCACTGCGGGGGATTCATAATTATTCTAATTTTCTAATTGAAGACTACGGCGAAACCCTCAACGACGAGGGAAGAGACAAGTTAAGAACTTTGATTCGTCTCACTCAGCGGATGGAGGATTTAATTGATTCGCTGCTGCATTTTTCTCGCTTGGGAAGGGTGGATCTTTCCATGCAGCAAACCGACATCAATAGTGTTGTCAATCGAAGTTTAGATCTGTTAAGCGCCCGAATTGAGCAAATGCAGATAAAAATCTGTATTCCTAGACCGTTACCAACAGTGTATTGCGATCGCGTCCAGATAGGTGAAGTCTTCAACAACCTAATTGCCAACGCCATTAAATACAACGACAAAACCGAAAAATGGATTGAAATTGGCTATATTGACCACCCAACAGCACCAATCATCTTCTACGTGCGAGATAACGGTATTGGTATTCGAGAAAAACACTTTGAGTCAATTTTCCGCATCTTCAAACGACTACACGGGCCAAACAAATACGGTGGCGGTACTGGGGCAGGGTTGACCATTGCAAAAAAAATTGTGGAACGACATGGCGGTAAAATCTGGGTGGAGTCAACTTATGGCGAAGGTAGTACCTTCTATTTCACATTGCAGGAAGTGGACTGAACCCATGATTTGCAAAACCGCCCAACCCTTGTTAGTGATTGAAGACAGCGACGAAGACTTTGAAGCTTTACGTCGAGTCATGCACCGACAAGCCGTAATCAATCCTGTCTTTCGCTGTACCGATGGCGATGAAGCGTTGGATTTTCTCTACCACAAGGGGCCCTACAGCGATGCTCAAAGGTTCCCCTGTCCCTCAATTATTTTGCTCGACTTGAATTTACCGGGAACCGATGGGCGAGAAATCTTAGAACAAATCAAGCAAGATCAAGACTTGAAAATTATTCCTGTGGTCGTATTTACTACTTCTTCTAACCCCAGAGATATTGAAATATGTTACCGCTGCTGTGTTGCTAGTTATATTTTGAAACCAATTGATATCAACAGACTAGTACAAACGATTCAAAGCTTTATTACTTATTGGTTGGATATTGCGATTCTCCCTAATGCTGCTAGCAAGTAGTCATGGCACAACCGCTAACCATTTTAATCATCGATGATTCTCCTGAAGACCGCCAGGCATATCGTCGCTATCTACTGCAAGACCAGGAACACAGCTACACAATTCTCGAAGAAGAATCGGGAGAAGGAGCATTAATATTATGTCGGCAGTTTCAGCCTGATGGCATCTTATTAGACTTTCTGCTGCCAGACTTAGACGGGCTGGAATTTATGGCGGAATTAAAACAGCAGACACAGGGAGCCATGCCTGCTGTGATCATGTTAACTGGGTATGGCAACGAAATTGTGGCTGTTCAGGCGATGAAAAGTGGCGTTC
Source organism: Komarekiella atlantica HA4396-MV6 (assembly GCA_019359395.1). GTDB lineage: Bacteria > Cyanobacteriota > Cyanobacteriia > Cyanobacteriales > Nostocaceae > Komarekiella > Komarekiella atlantica. The sequence goes on along the minus strand of JAHHHK010000016.1, from coordinate 166,285 downwards.
AAGACTATCTAGTCAAGGGACAGACGACAGCGGAGCGTTTGCGCTCTACTATCCACTCGGCAATCAAAAATGCTCAGCTACATCAAGAATTGCAACGCAGTGAGGAGCGTTTCCGCACTTCGGTTGAGAATATGCTGGATTGTTTTGGTATTTATTCAGCTATTCGGAATGAAACGGGTGAAATAGTGGACTTTCAGGTTGATTATGTGAATGCTGCTGCTTGTGAATTTAACCGCATGAGTCAGGAGGAACAGCAAAGCAAAAGCTTGTGCAAAATTCTACTTAATTTTCGAGAAAGTGGCTTGTTTAATGAGTGTTGCCAAGTTGTAGAAACGGGCAAGCCTTTGGCGAAAGAATCACTGACCTACACTTCCTTTAATTGCAAGCAGCAGTTAACCAAAGCCGTTGATATTCGGATCACCAAAATGGCAGATGGCTTTGTCGCTTCTTGGCGGGACGTGACTGAAAAAAAGCAAGCAGAGCAACAGTTGCAGGAGAGCCAAAGTTTCATTGAACGTATTGCCGAAACAACTCCAGGAATTTTGTACGTTTACGACCTGCTAGAAGCGCGGAATATCTATCTCAATGGTCAGGTTAATAAATTGCTTGGCTACACTCCTCAACAAATTCAAGATATGGGAACCGAGTTCCTGATCAATTTAATGCATCCTGATGATTTAGCTCGCTCGCCTGTTAGGGATACACGATTTGACTCAGCTAAGGATGGTGACATTCTCGAAAATGAGTATCGGATGCGACACGCTAATGGGGAATGGCGCTGGTTTTGTAGTCGAGATACTATATTCACCAGGAATACTGACGGTTCACCCCACCAGATTATTGGTACAACCTTTGACATCACAGAACGCAAGCAAGTAGAGGAAAAGCTACGCTTAAGCAATGAGCGCTTCCAACTGGCGGCAGCAGCAGTAAATTGTTTAATTTATGACTGGGATATTGAAAAAAATACGGTTGACAGAACTGAGGGGCTAACTCGAATTTTGGGCTACTCCTTAGAAGAGACACAAGCAACTCATCAATGGTGGAGAGAGCAAACCCATCCCGAAGATAGAGAGCTTTTGGGTAACTATTTTCGGGCTATGTCTGCCAATCAAAACCACTACGCTGTTGAATACAGAACGCGTCACAAAGATCAGCAATATCGGTATGTACTAGATCAAGGGGTGATTAAACGAGATGCCAATGGGCAGCCAGTCAGGGCAGTTGGCAGTACGACGGATATTAGCGATCGCAAACATGCAGAAGTAGCCTTGCGTCAAAGCGAAGAACGCTACCGCTACTTATCTGATGCCATGCCACAACTCGTCTGGATTTGCAATCCTAGCGGTGAATACGAGCATGTCAATCAACGCTGGTGTGAATTTACTGGACAACCGATTCAGGAAGCGCTGGGGTTTGGCTGGACAAAAGTTTTACATCCAGAGGACATTCAACTAACTATCCAGACATGGGTAGAATCTTTGCAAACAGGTGAACTTTACGAACATGAAATGCGTTATCGCAGGTTTGACGGCATATATCGCTGGCATTTAGCCAGAGGTTTGCCAATTAAGGATGAGCAAGGACGTGTGATGAAATGGTTTGGCACAAGTACAGATATAAACGATCGCAAGCAGTTAGAAGCTGAACGTGATCTGCTTTTGCAACTTGAGCAAACCGCTCGCGCTGAAGCTGAGGCTGCTAACCGCACTAAGGATGAGTTTGTCGCAATGGTATCTCATGACCTGCGATCGCCACTTAATGCTATTCTTGGCTGGGCAAAACTACTGCGGACTCGGCAACTTGATTCAGAGAATATGACTCGCGCTTTAGAAACCATCGAAAGCAATGCCAAGTCTCAAGCAAAACTCTTGGAAGACTTGCTGGATATGTCTCGCATCATCCGAGGCAAGCTACAACTGGAGTTCAGCCAAGTTAATCTTGGAGCAATTATCGGGGTAGCGATCGAAACCGTCTACCCATCCGCAAATGCTAAGAATATTAGTTTAGAGTCCACACTTGACAGGTCAATTCCAGCAATTTCTGCCGATATCAACCGCTTACTGCAAGTTTTAGGAAATATACTCTCGAATGCTATTAAGTTTACTCCGCCAGGAGGACGGGTAGAAGTACGGTTATCGACTTGTTCTGAATCAACATACCCCGACTCAGCAGTCATACAAGTAAGTGATACAGGTATTGGTATCAGCCCAGAGTTACTGCCCCATGTTTTTGAACGCTATCATCAAGGACATTCTACTCACAAACAAGGTGGTTTAGGACTAGGTTTAGCGATCGCCCATCATTTAGTAGAACTGCATGGCGGCACTATTCAAGCCGCTAGCCCAGGCGTTGAACAAGGAGCTACTTTCACCATCAAGCTACCTTTATAAGCCAAGAACTTAACTGATGTTCTGAATTCTTTGAAAAGTTGGCTAATTTTATTACTAGCAGCGAATATAGAATATAGCGATCGCACACCTGCATTTACTGGGCAACAACCCTACTAAAGCTCTCCATTAATCTTACGCCTGATGATTTCCATCTGTGCCTGCATATCGGCTTCTGTCATAGGCATAGGATAACCTTTAGAATTAGGATCACGTTTGCTCATTAGAAAACGTAGAGCTTCCATGTCTTCGCGGTTTTCAATAACATAAGCTCTCAACTGTGTAAAACTCATTTGCTCATAATTCTGGTTCATTGATAAAATCCCAGATCCCATTACTTAATACGATAATTTGGAGATTATCTCCAGCTAAAATGTAAACCTGTCTGGTTTTGTCGTCAAATCGAAATAAGCGGATGTCTTTGTACAGATTTGACAACATTTGACAAACCCTTACACAGGCTAAGGCTTGCTCTGTTGTTGGTAAAATAAACACTCCTCACTTCTAATATAAGGTGGGCAATGCCCACCCTACGCTAAGCAACTGGCGTCATGTCTATGGCGTCTACAACCAAGACTAGGCCAACGGACGGTAGACGCGATAGTTAATTTTGGGAAAGATATTGTCCATTAACTCGACTTTTTCTAACCAACCGCTGTCGATTTTGCCAATTTTAACGTCTTCGTAGAGTTTATTGAACCGCATCAGGTGCGATCGCGTCCGCCTGACTGCATAAGGTACCATTGTTCCCGTCCGCATAATAAACGCCCAGTCGGAAGATTGTGCCAATAGCAGTTCCCGCGCTGCTTGGTTAAGTGCTTTCCACCCCAATTCATCTTCCGGCTCCAAGTGCGAGATTTCAATCATGCGTTCTGCGGCCTTGTGCAAATGGGGGTAAATCCACGCATTTGTCTCGTTTAACCAATACTCATGGAATCCCTTAAAACCCCAGCTTGATTGGGAAGGACGGCAGACTTGCTGAGTTGGTTGCGCTCGTAAATAGTCTGCCAAATGGGTCATTGCATAGGTTTTTTGGTCATACCATGACTTGCGGAACAGGTAATCTATAAACCAAGGGCCTTCATACCACCAATGTCCGAATAACTCTGCATCGTAGGGCGAAACAATCACTGGCGGGCGTTGCATTATACCATAAAGATGCTCAGATTGCCGTTCTCTATTATACATAAAGTTAGCGGCATGTTCCGCAGCCTTTTCCCTTGCCCAATATGGGTCGTAGAGTGCTTTATCTGCAAGCCCTAAGCCGCGTCCAGTAATTTTATGATACTTAATCCCCGTATTTTTACGCTGACCATTGGGCATGATATAGGGCTTGATATACTCATATTCTGCTTCCCAGCCCAAATCTTTGTAAAATTCTCTATATTCTGCTGCACCTGGATAGCCCACTTCAGAAGACCATACCTGCTGAGAAGATTCATGATCTCGACCAAAGGCTGCAACACCTGTCTCTGTAAAAATTGGAGCATAGGTACCAAAACGCGGACGAGGACGGGCATAAAGGATACCATGCCCATCGGTGAGGAAGTAGCGCAACCCGGCATCTGCTAGCATCCGCTCTACACCTTCATAATAGGCGCATTCAGGCAACCAAATACCTCTGGGTGCTTGTCCAAAGGTTTGCTCGTAGTGTTCGCACGCTACCTGAATTTGCGCCCAAACAGCTTGCGGATACATTTTCATCAGCGGTAAATAGCCGTGGGTAGCGCCGCAAGTGATAATTTCTAGGTTGTTAGTGTCTTGGAACTGCTTAAAAGCTGTTACCAAATCACCGTTGTAGCGTTCCCATAACTGACGCGCTCCATTAAACTCAGTGGCGTAATGTTCGGCTAAATAACGAATATGCCCATTGTGGGTATTCCGCTCGGCCTCCAATTCTATCAGTTCTTCAAGTTGGGCTAAGTGTGCGTCATAGCGTTCTTGCAACAGAGGGTCACGAAGCATAGACACTAAAGGCGGTGTCATGCTCATTGTGATTTTAAAGTCGATGCCGTCTCGCTTTAAGCCTTCAAATACTTTCAGTAAAGGAATGTATGTTTCGGTGATGGCTTCATAAAGCCATTCTTCCTCAAGCACATAGTCGCTTTCTGGGTGACGAACGAAGGGTAGGTGTGCGTGGAGTACAAGAGCGACGTAGCCGATAGCCATAATGATTTGGTGGTACTTGTAAGTTGAAGGTCGAGAGGTTTGGCAGAAATTAACAATATTTTAAGACTTTATGGAGATTGTTATAATGATTAGTGATTTATTCGCAATTTATCCCGTTCAATATCAGAATACAGCGCTACGGAACCATTGCGTTGCACAGACAGAGAAGTCTGAGGGTTGGCTTCTTCCCTCATGTAACTGCCGTCGGCAGATCTGAACTTATAACCTAATAATAAATAAATCTTAAAAGAAGATAACTGCTATTTGTGTGGTATATCTACATGGCTATACATTAAGTAAAACTTTTACTCTTCTTCGTCCTGATACAAATCTTGCAGTGCTTGCAGTTGAGTCCGCCGGGAAACACGGCGATATTTTTTACTTTCCAGCTTGGGTTCGTATTGACTTTGCCCTTTGCTTTTGCTTTTTAACTTGAGGTTGGATTCAGGATCGGCTTGTTGGTGAAGCTGAGTTTGAAGGGCGATCGCTTCCGTCACAAATTCTAAATAATGTTGATACCGCTCCCAATCTCCCCGCACGGCACAATCAGGCTCGTCTCGATGCAGACAATCACTAAACCGACAGCTAGCAACTGCTAAGCGCTCTCTAGCCTCTGGGAAATAATGTACTAATTCTTCTGGAGTACAATCCAAATCAGGCTGATTAAAGCCGGGAGTATCTGCTAGCAAACCACCGCTAGGCAACTCAAATAATTCTATATGGCGGGTAGTATGACGACCACGAGCTAGTTTGCCAGAAACTTCTCCTACGCGCAAGTTAGCCGAAGAAATCAGCGCATTAATTAAGCTAGATTTACCAACGCCAGAAGACCCAGCAACTACAGTAATTTTATTGCTGAGATAACTAGCTACTTGGTTAATATTTATACCATTTTTGACGCTAATAAATAATGGTTCATAGCCCCAAGCAAGTAGGCGATCGCTAATTTGCTGGTGTTCCTGCTGTGAAATTAAATCACTTTTATTCAAACATAAAAGCACATCCAAGCCAGTAGACTCAGCCTTAACTAGAAACCGACTCAATTGATAAGGTTCCAAAGGCGGATCAGCGACAGCAAATACCAATAAGATTTGGTTAACATTAGCGATCGCTGGACGATCTAATTCGCTTTGGCGGGGTAAAACCTCAGCGATCGCTCCCCGCCCTCCAGCCCAATCTGGTTCTTCGACAACGACGCGATCGCCCACCATCACCTGTTGTCCGATTTTTTTCAGGCGTGTTCTGCGAGTACAAAGCAGAAGAGAGGAATGAAGAGGCAAAGGAGCAGAAAAGCAGGGGGGCAGAGGGGCATTTAAATCCTTTTTTTCTTCCGCTCCTTTGCTTTCCTCTCCTCCTGCATCCATCTGTACCTGGTAAAAATTAGCCTGCACGGCCAGCACAGTACCCAATAACTGTCCATTTTCAGCAATATCTTCCCCTCTCATTGCTCAGTAAGTGGGCGGCGTACTAATAGAGAAAAATAACTAGTGCAATCTATAATTTGTTCAACCTGATAGCCTGCCATTGTCAGACTATCAGGAACCTGCTCAATTGGCTCTCCTAGGTCTAGCCAGACTTCTAGCAAACCTCCTGGCTGCATTTTCTCCAGACGTAGTTTTGTCCGTACAAAATTAATGGGGCAAGGAGTACCGCGCAAATCGAGTTGAGCATCAGGAGTTGAAAGGGAGGAGGGCTTCATCACTTAAACAGATTTCCCAAAAATCCTTCTAGACCGCCTTTACCTGTACGGTCTCCCTTAATTTTAGCTAGCTTCTCCAACAATTCCCTCTCATCTGGAGTCACCTTATTAGGAATATCAATTAACACCGTCAGCATTTGGTCGCCCCGACTCACAGGATTACCCAAGCGAGGTACGCCACGATTTTCCAACTTCATCACTGTATTTGGTTGAGTTCCAGGAGGAATTATCAGTTCCACCAGCCCATCTACCGTATCCACCTCTAAACGGCAACCGAGAATTGCCTGAAGATAGCTAATTTTGATTTCTGAGAGAATGTTGATGCCATCTCTTTGGAATTCTTCGTCCTCGTTCACGAACAAATAGACATACAAGTCACCAGGGGGGCCACTTCGTTGACCAGCATCCCCTTCATTAGAAATTCGCAAGCGTGTACCATTATCCACACCAGCAGGAATAGTAATTTTGAGTTTCTTCGTTACCTGGTTTGCGCCCTTACCGTCACATGCATCACATTTATCTTCAATTACCATTCCTGTTCCATTACAAGTGGGACAAGTTGAGACTTGGGTAAAGCTGCCAAAGGGGGTTCTAGTGACACGACGTACTTGACCCGAACCGCCACAAGTTGAACAAGTCCTGGGGCGCGTTCCAGGCTTAGCACCCGAACCGCTACACACTTCACAGTTTTCTAAATGCGAAATCCGAATTTCTTTTTCACCGCCAAACACGGCTTCCCGAAAGTCTAACTTCAGGTCTAGCCGCAGATCGTCACCCCGCACAGGCCCACTGCGTCGTCTTTGTTGTGTTGGGCCACCCATGCCGCCAGCGAAGCCACTAAAAATGCTTTCAAAAATATCGGCAAAGCCACCCATGTCGCCAATATCTTGGAAACCTGCACCAGCTCCACTTGACACACCCTCTGGGCCAAAGCGATCATAACGAGCGCGGGTTTCTGATTCTGAGAGTACTTCATAAGCGCGATTAATTTCTTTAAAGCGCTCTTCCGCTCCTGGTTCTTTGTTCACGTCTGGGTGATACTTTCGGGCTAAGCGGCGGTAGGCTTGTTTGAGTTCTTCTTTGTCGGCGTCACGGGAGACACCCAGAATTTCATAATAGTCGCGGGCCATATAGCAAAGGTAAAAGTTAGAAGGAAGAAAGCAGAGAGAACTCTAGATTTGCAGCTTTTGCCGTAGACGCCTGTAGGCGGTGAGACAGTGCTGTAAAGAGACCCGACCTAGACTGTGATAGCGCTGTGGTAGCTAGTCTTGCTTGCGGTACACTGCGCTTAGCTTGCTACCCTATGGGAGCGTCAGCCGGAGGGTTTGTCGTAAGACATCAGAAGTTCGGTAAGGCAGAAGGCGAAAGTTAATTTTTATTAATAATTGATTTTACCTTTTACCTTTTACAAAGATCACCAGCAAATTTTTAGCAACAGATGTTTTCCTCGTAGGAGACGACAAAAGATAGGGAAGTTAAGAACAGAAGAAAGCTCTGCTCGAACTTATTACTGCCGAGTCGGCTGTCTCTTTTACAATTGTGCTACGTAGGAGAGAAAACCCCGCCCATTAACTAGAGGAGCTAGCCGCACTATCAGGTGTGGAAAACCCCCCATCTGCCTTGGATCGCATTCGAGATCCCAACGGTCGCTCGAAGTTCCGATGCTTTGGCAAAACCCTGCGGGAAACATAGAAAGCTGATCCTCGGACTTCTCGGAAGCAGACGATCAGACTTCTCTTTTTACTGGGATACCGTCTAGCCAACGGCAATTTGCTTCTACAATCTAACAAACCACTGGGGTCTTGTGAAACTTCGTTCAGTTGATTATCAATATATTTTAGATATATTAGGACTCCTATTTGATTTTTGAAATACACCTAGGGTAAGCAAAGCCCACCAAAACTTGGATATGGTGAGCAAAGTCCACCCTACATTACTTAAAATTTTTCACATAAGTAGGTAGACATAATTAAATGTCAGATAAAGCTTTTGTTAGTAGTGAGCGGTTTATCTCTCTCTATAAGGTTTTCAAGGGATAAATCCCTTACTAATAGCTCTGATTTAATTAAGCCCTTCTAATTATCATTTAGGATTCTCATATTAAGGTGTGTGTATGAAACTCTGTAAATCAATAATGACTAATGCAATTGCTAAAAAACAGATCATAAAGTCAGTCTTACCACACAAAAACTGTCCCTCTCCGGCTTGGAGAAGGACAGACTTAAACTAAAGTTCAAGGCAGGGTGAAGTTTGTCGAAATTCTAAGAAACTAGATTGTTTCTTTTAAGACATCACGTTAATCTATCGCTTCGTAATCAGCCTGAGCGGTACTTTCCTCGTCAAAATCAAAGTTAAATTGTGGTATTAACGTGCCATTCATCGGTTGGTCTAGTTCTGAGTTAAGGAGACTAGCTGGAGCCTCGTCAACCTCATCACTTTGGTTGTTAGCACGGTTGTAAACATCGGCACCAATTGCAAATAGTGTTTGCTGGAAATCTTCTAAACGCTGCTTAAATTCTGCTATGGAAATACTAGAATCAGTCATAGCAGTTTGAAGTTGTATAACTTTTTCACTTGCCAAGGCTTTCATCTGCTCGCCGATTAAGTCGCTATTGTCCTTGATGGTGGATTCATAACTGAACAACAGATTATCCCCTTGGTTTTTAAGTTCCACCAGTTCTTTGCGTCTTCTGTCTTCTTCAGCAAATAATTCAGCTTCTTGCCGCATCCGTTCAACTTCGTTAGTACTCAACCCACCTGTATTGGTAATCCGAATACTCTGCTCTCTACCTGTACCTTTATCTTGGGCAGAAACTTTGAGAATACCATTGACATCGATTTCAAAAGATACTTCAATTTGGGGTACGCCACGAGGAGATGGGGGAATTCCTGCCAGTAGAAACTTGCCGAGACTCTTGTTATCCCTTGCCATTGCTCGTTCACCTTGGAGGACGTGAATTTCTACCGAGGTTTGCCCATCAACTGCTGTAGAAAATACTTGTGACTTACTCGTAGGAATTGTAGTGTTGCGTTCAATAATTTTGGTGAACACTTCACCCAAAGTTTCAATTCCTAGAGACAGGGGGGTGACATCCAATAGTAAAAGATTATCGACTTCGCCACCCAGGACACCAGCTTGGATAGCAGCTCCCAGTGCTACGGCTTCATCAGGGTTGACAGAGCGATCAGGAGCTTTACCATTGAAAAACTTGATCAGCGCGTTTTGGACTGCGGGAATACGTGTGGAACCACCTACCAAAATAATCCGATCAATGTCTTGTGGCTTGAGATCTGCGTCTTTGAGCGCTTGGATCATCGGTTCAAGAGTAGCTTCAATTAAATTCCCTGCCAACTCTTCAAATTTAGAGCGGCTGAGTTCCATTTCCAGATGCTTCGGGCCAGTTTCATCGGCGGTGATAAATGGCAAGTTAATGGAAGTACTCGCCATACTGGAAAGTTCAATTTTTGCCTTTTCCGCTGCTTCTCGCAGGCGTTGCAGTGCCATCTTATCTGGGGAAAGGTTGAGCTGCTCTTGTTCCTGAAAGCGTTCACTCATCCAGCGGACGATACAGTTATCAAAGTCGTCTCCACCTAGGTGGTTGTTGCCACAAGTAGCCTTAACTTCAAAAACTCCATCCCCAAGTTGGAGGATGGATACGTCGAAGGTTCCGCCTCCGAGGTCAAATACTAAAATTAATTGCTCTTGCTCTTGTTTATCCAACCCAAAAGCTAAAGCGGCGGCGGTTGGTTCATTGATGATCCGCAGGACTTCTAGTCCGGCAATTGTACCAGCGTCTTTAGTTGCCTGTCTTTGGGCATCTGTAAAATATGCTGGTACGGTGATCACTGCTTGAGTGACGGATTCGCCTAAAAAGTTTTCCGCATCCTGTTTGAGCTTTTGGAGGATCATGGCGGATAGTTCTTGCGGTGTGTAGTTTCGTCCGCGAATTTGAACATCAACAGTATCGTCTCGACCTTTAACACAGTTATAGGGTACGCGATCGCGTTCTATTTCGGTGTCTTCCCAACGTCGCCCGATGAATCGCTTGATACTGTAGATTGTGTTTTCGGCATTGGTTACAGCTTGCCGCTTTGCCAGTTGGCCCACCAAGCGATCGCCGCCTTTCCCAAATCCCACAATACTAGGAGTAGTGCGTCCACCTTCAGAGTTGGAGATCACAAGTGGTTGACCACCTTCCAATACTGCGACGCAACTATTAGTAGTGCCTAAGTCGATCCCAATAACTTTTCCCATACTTACCAGTATTTTTACTGAGTCTTTATGCTGTAATTATGTGGCGGACTAACTTTTTTCGCTCGAACCGAAGACAAAAGATAACATTTGTTAAAAATGGGTAAATAGAAATAGAAGACACGGGAGAGTCTTTTTCTGTACGTTACCGCACGTTCCAAGCTCTCTAGTGTCTTCTTGTACCTCATCTTCTTCATCTTTTTTATGCCTCAGTTACGATGCTCGCCCTTGCCACAACCAAGGCACTTATGGTCAGCGAGGCGAGCAACTACAGCTTAACTGTTGGCTGGACTCGACTGATTTTCCTCCGTAGGGGGTGTATCTTCCTTTGGAGCAGCTACTTTGACCATTGCATGGCGTAGCACGCGATCGCCTAAGAAATATCCGCGCACTAACTCTTCTAACACTGTTCCTTCAGGATGTTCATCCGTAGGTTCCCGCATTACTGCTTCATGTAGGTTGGGATCAAATTCTTGACCTTCAGGACGCATTGGTGACACACCGAGGCGCTTGAGGCTATCCACTAATTGTTTATAAACGCCTTGGTAACTTTTATGGATTGTCATCTCGCCATCGCTTTGCGGTTTGAGGTGCGATCGGGCCCGCTCAAAATTATCGACCACTGGCAGCAATTCAGTAATCGTATTCCGCTTTACTAGCGCCTCTAGGTCTTCTTTTTCTTTGCTTGTGCGTTTGCGGTAATTCTCAAAATCTGCGGCAATCCGCATATATTGAGTACTACGCTCCTCTAGTTGTGCTTTGAGAGCTTCAATTTGTTGAGTCAATCCTGTTAAAGCTGCCGTTTCCGCTTCTGTTTTCTCAGTCGCAGCGACGCCATTTTCTTGGTTGAGAGTAGCTGTATCTCCCGGTACATTAGTTTGGGCTGCCACTTGCTCACTAACCTCGCTGCCAGATTCGTTGGAGTTGATTTGGCCTGGGGAGTCGCTCATCATTGCTTGCTTTACCTCTATTGGTTCACCCAATTGCTGGCTTGTATAGTTTACCTGTTTATTTTCGTCCATCATTGTCTAATCTTCCCAGATACTTTTTACGGCAGTATGTCACCACAAATTACAACCGTTGCCATTAAAAGCTTGCAATTGAGGCTGATTCTACTACCGATATTTTTCTGGAGTAATGTCACCGTCCTCTTATTGTGACAAATGACGAACGCATTAGCGTAGACGCCCCTAGGGTGGTAAACCGAAGAGTTAAGTAGTTCTGGGAATAAGTCTTTTGAAAGAGTGGCGCTTAAAGTGAATATTCAATTTAATCAGTGTCAATGAGAATTCTGTGTCATTGGCTGGGAATACTTTAACCAAAGGTTTCCCGTACTCATTGCTCATTTATGACTTACTCGTCACCACAACGGCGCAGTACCGCTCTAACTACCAGAACAGAGTTTTCGCCCTTCGGCAACAAGCTAGTGCAATCTGGCTATGTCAATAGCGAACAGATGAGGCAGGCACTAATTGAAAGCCGTAAGTCTGGCAGACCCTTAACGGAAGTACTAGAGTCAATCACTGGGCAACAACTCTCACCTGAGTTGCTCAGGCAATACAAAAAACAGCAGCTATTTGAACTGAAAATCTTATACGGTGTTGAATTCCTCGATCCGGAAGTCAACCAAGTTGGCAATACGATGGTGGGGAACCTGATTGAAACCCTCATCCCAGTAGATATCTGTCGTCGTCATCGCTTGGTACCACTATCGAAACACGAAGACCAAACCCCGCCCTCGGTTTTAGTGGCGATGGTCGCTCCAGATAATCTAGAGGCTTCCGATGACTTAAACCGCATCTTGCGCCCACAAGGCTTGGCATTGCAGCGCATGGTGATTACCCAGGAAGACTACCAGCAGCTAATCAATCAATACTTAGATGAACTAGCTGTTCGGCAAAAGCACCTGGAACAAGAAAAATTTACAGATATTAATCAGGATTTAGAAAATCTTGGAAATCTCGACCTAGAAGATGCCCCTGATGATATGGAGGCTGATTTAGGGGCAGCGATGAAGGGTGCAGAAGATGCCCCAGTCATCAATCTGGTTAACAGAATTCTCGCTAAAGCTTTGCATGAGAAGGTTTCTGATATTCACATCGAACCACAGGAAGAAAACTTACGCATTCGTTTCCGTAAAGATGGGGTGCTACGTGAAGCTTTCGATCCCCTGCCCAAAAAAATCATTCCGGCTGTGACAGCCCGGTTTAAAATCATCTCCAATCTAGATATTGCTGAACGGCGTTTACCTCAAGATGGACGCATCCGGCGGATGTTTGAGGGGCGTAAGGTGGACTTCCGCGTAAATACCTTGCCTAGTCGCTACGGTGAAAAGGTAGTGCTGCGGATTTTGGATAACTCCTCTACCCAACTCGGATTGAATAAGTTAATTACCGATCCCGAAACTTTGCAGATTGTCCAGGATATGGTCAGTCGTCCCTTTGGTTTAATTTTGGTGACTGGGCCAACTGGTTCTGGGAAAACAACTTCGCTGTATTCCGCGTTATCAGAAAAGAATGATCCCGGAATTAATATCAGTACTGTGGAAGACCCAATTGAGTATAGTCTTCCAGGGATTACTCAAGTACAGGTGATTCGCGAAAAAGGGCTGGATTTTGCTACTGCGTTGCGGGCTTTCTTGCGGCAAGACCCAGATGTGCTACTCGTGGGTGAAACGCGAGATAAGGAAACGGCGAAAACAGCAATTGAGGCTGCTTTAACTGGTCACTTGGTATTAACTACCTTACATACCAATGATGCCCCAGGAGCGATCGCTCGTTTGGGAGAAATGGGTATTGAGCCTTTCATGGTTTCTAGTTCCCTAATTGGCGTTTTGGCTCAACGTTTGGTGCGGCGTGTATGTTCTGATTGTCGTATTTCTTACACTCCTACAACTGAGGAACTAGCTCGTTATGGTCTGTCAGCGTCCCAAGATGTGGGAGTCACCTTTTATAAAGCTAACAGTTTGACATTAGAAGCGATCGCCCAAGCCAAAGCCAAAAATCAGCTTTGCCCAACGTGTAATGGTACTGGTTACAAGGGACGTTGTGGTGTTTATGAAGTCATGCGAGTGACTGAAAACCTGCAAACCCTCATCAACGAAGATGCACCAACAGAACGCATTAAGGAAGTTGCAGTTGAAGAAGGAATGAAAACCTTGCTGGCTTATAGCCTGGACTTAGTGAAACAAGGTGCTACCACCCTAGAAGAAGTAGATAGAGTCACGTTTACTGATACGGGTTTGGAAGCAGAGTTAAAAGCCAAACGTAAAAGTGGTCTTACCTGTCGGACTTGTCATGCTGAATTAAAACCAGAATGGCTAGATTGCCCTTACTGTATGACATCCCGTTTTCAGGATTAGTCATTGGTCGTTGGTCATTAGTCATCAATCGATAGTTAGTAACTTTAAACAAATGACAAAGTGCAAAGTCTGATCTAAGGAAGCTTTAGCTCAGACGCCAGTGACGCTCCTGCGTCGCTACCGCTACGCTAACGCACAAGTCTCTTAACCCTTTGCCTTGCGGCTCAACTTTGTGAGACCAGCCACAAGGGCGGCAGAGCCGCACATGTGGACTGGCGTTCGCCTTACAGCCCTTTGTGCATCCTACGGCAGGCGTGCCGGAGGCATCACCCCGAAGCGGTAAGAGAGGACAAATAACAAATGACAAATAACAAAAGGAAGCAGAACTATGGAAATGATGATCGAAGACCTGATGGAGCAGTTGGTTGAAATGGGTGGCTCGGATATGCATTTATCCGCTGGCTTGCCTCCCTATTTCCGCATCAGTGGCAAACTCACACCTATTGGCGAGGAGGTGTTGACAGCTGATCAGTGTCAAAGACTAATTTTTAGTATGCTCAACAACACCCAGCGCAAAACCTTGGAACAGACCTGGGAGTTAGATTGTTCTTATGGTGTTAAGGGTTTGGCTCGTTTCCGGGTCAATGTCTATAAAGAGCGTGGTGCTTATGCTGCTTGCTTACGGGCGTTAAGTTCCAAGATTCCTAACTTTGAAAAATTAGGCCTGCCAGATGTGGTGCGGGAAATGTCAGATAAGCCCAGAGGGCTAATTTTGGTGACAGGCCCTACAGGTTCCGGTAAGACAACTACTCTAGCCGCAATGATCGACTTGATTAACCGCACTAAGGCAGAGCATATTTTAACGGTAGAAGACCCAATTGAATTTGTCTATGAACCAATCAAAAGCTTAGTTCACCAGCGGCAACTGGGTGAAGATACCAAGAGCTTTGCTAATGCCTTGAAGGCAGCCCTGCGGGAAGATCCAGATATTGTTTTGGTGGGGGAAATGCGCGATTTGGAAACGATTTCTTTGGCGATTTCCGCAGCGGAAACAGGACACTTGGTATTTGGTACGCTGCACACCAGTTCTGCCGCACAAACTGTTGACCGGATTATCGACGTTTTTCCTCATGAAAGACAAACTCAAGTGCGGGTGCAGTTATCTAACTCGCTAGTGGCAGTGTTTAGCCAAACCTTGGTGCCAAAGAAAAATCCTAAGCCTGGTGAGTATGGTCGAGTAATGGCTCAAGAAATTCTGATTGTTACCCCCGCTATTTCCAACTTGATTCGAGAAGGCAAAACATCTCAAATTTACTCAGCTATCCAAACTGGTGGCAAATTGGGAATGCAAACGCTAGAAAAGGTTTTAGCCGATTTTTATAAAGCCGGAACGATCTCCTTTGAAGCGGCGATGTCTAAGACTTCTAAGCCAGATGAAATCCAACGTCTTATCGGCACTGCTACACCACAGGCAGCAGGTGCAAAACCCGGTGCTAATGGGGCTACCAGAGCACATTAAAGTAACCAAAAAGATGAAGGAGATGAGGGAGTAGAGGAAGAATAATAACTCTTGACTTTTAACTCTTGACCTTTGACTATTTTGAATTTTGAATTTTTAAATCCATGCCAACCTATGTTGCCCGTGTTCGAGACTCGCAAGGAAAATCCAGAACAGAAAAATTTGTTGCCGAATCCTTGACACAAGCCCGCACTAATCTTAGAGATCAAGGTTTTGTAGTCCAAGAAATCAAACAATTTCAAGGCTTTCAAGCAAACTTTGATTTGAAAAAAATCCAGAACTCCTTAGTTAAGGTATCTGTTAAAGATAAAGCTGTTTTTTCCCGTCAATTTGCCGTTTTGATGAATGCGGGAGTTGCGATCGTTAGAAGTCTGGGGGTACTTTCCGAACAGTGTAGTAATACTAAACTGAAACAAGCGCTTGTTGATATTAGCAGCGATGTTCAAAGCGGAATGAATCTTTCAGAGTCAATGCGGAAGCATCCTGACTGCTTCGATGGATTATATGTGAGTATGATTCAAGCTGGTGAAGTTGGTGGTGTTCTAGACGAAGTATTGAATCGTTTAGCTAAGTTGTTAGAAGATGTTGCCCGCTTACAAAACCAAATTAAATCAGCATTGTCTTATCCAGTAGTCGTGGGTTGTATAGCAGTTGCTATCTTTCTTGGGATGACCATTTTTCTTATTCCCATTTTTGCAAAGATTTTTACAGAAATTGGAACTGAATTACCACTTCTCACACAATTTTTGATGGATTGTAGCCAATTTTTGAGAAGTCCCAAGGTTTTCGTGCTTATCGGTATTCTTGTAGGATTGAAAATTGCTTATTCACAGTACTATAAAACTCCTGTTGGTCGCCAAACAATTGATCGTCTTTCCCTCAAAATGCCATTATTTGGTGATTTAATTCAAAAGTCTTCGGTTGCCCGCTTTAGCCGGACTTTTGGTTCTTTGACTCGTTCAGGTGTGCCAATTTTAACTTGCTTAGAAATTGTCCGCGATACATCAGGAAACCAAGTAATTGCCAATGCTATAGATGCAGCTCGCATGGAGATTCAACAAGGAGGTATGATTAGCATTGCTTTACAAAAAGATAGCGTTTTTCCAGTTATGGCAATTCAGATGATTAGTATCGGAGAAGAAACTGGAGAATTAGATGCAATGTTGATGAAAGTTGCCGATTTCTATGAAGATGAAGTAGAGCAAGCAGTAAAAGCAATGACTAGTATTTTGGAACCGGTGATGATTGTAGTTCTAGGGGGAATGGTTGGAACCATTTTGTTAGCGATGTATCTGCCTATGTTTGCGGTATTTGAAAAGTTGGGATAGGTGATGAGCAGATAAAGGATGAAGACAGCAAAATATCAAACTTCATCCTTTAAACTTCATACTTCATAATTGATAAAACCATGCCTGTGCAAAAATCTCACTATGAAGCAAGCTTGGCAGAGTATAGCAATCATCTAGCTGCGATCGCTTTACTCAAGCAACATCGACCATACTTGGAAATGATTCCTAGTCTGCGCCGTCCAGATGAAAGTATTATCACTATCCCTTTGCCAATTGTTCGCCTCCGCAACGCTATAACGACAGTTCCACAGGCGACTTCCTTATCCTGTGATGTAGCAATTTTGATGTGCGATCCTGAGTGGAAAATTAAAACTGGAGCAGAAATTTTGCTCTTTATTCATCGTCCTCATGAAGACTTTTCTCACTTCTTAGGACGCTGGCGACAAGCCCAAGTTTTTCTAGACAAAGATTATGAGTGGCTAATGCCTCCTCGCCACAGCCACGTTTTGAGTGAAGGAGCTAATACCATATATCCTTTGTTCGTAGTTTTTCCTGAGACATCAGAACGCATCCAGAGAGGTCTTATAGGAGCGGAACTACCATTTGTCATTGAAACACCTCAATGGTTAGTTGAGGATAATCTCATAGAGACTTTATCTCCAGAAATTCCACCAACTTAGAAGAAATTGGGAATTAATGGTGAAGAGTTAGGAGTTAGAAATTTTTCGCAAATTCAAAGATTCTGAAGTTACATATAAGTTTAAGTTTTTAATTCAAACTTTTAACTCCTAACTCCTAACTTCTAATTATTACCTGACAAACTGAGGCATAATTTCGGCAGCAGTGAATATTCCATAGACGCCACGCTGGTGCAGCTGTGTACCAGCTTTAAGATAACCAAAGGCAGGGCCGCAGACATTGGCTGCCATACTGGTTTCATCTCCGAGAGTAAAAGTATGGGTAGAAATCTTACCTTCAAAAGTGCGCCCTGTTACCTTAACGTTAGTGCTGAGTGGTTTTTTTGGATTGCGAGTATCGACTACACCACCAACAGTAACGCGATCGCGATCGCAAATTCCCGCTATTTCTAACATCACGTCATCGGCGTGTTCCATGTTCTCTAAGGTCAAAACACCGTTAGTTTTATCTAGTAGTGCTTCTACCTCTGCATCAGTCATTGCTCTGGCAGCTTCTACTGTGTAACCAGGCATATGGCCAATGTCCTCCCGAACAGTAGCACGGTAAGCTTCCCAGTTGGCAATTCCCACGCCAAAAGTAATTTCTACTTGATGAATTTCCGCGTAGCTTTGCGCGGCTAAAGCTGCTGCTGCTGTTAACAATCCAGGTGTGGCCCCACATCCTGTCATGTAAGTAATTCCGGCTGCTTGCAGTTCCTCTTTCATTGCTAGTAGTTGTTCTACAGCACTAGTGCGCTTAATTGCATCTACTAGCACCCCCCGCCAACCAGCTTTGATAAACTCTTTGGCAACAGAAGGGATAAAGTCGTTAGGTAGGTTAGGTAAAGCCAGAAAATACCCATCCACAGGATGAGCGCTTTCGATTAAATCCTGAATACTGTGATTTGTTAAATTACCAACTGGCTCCAAATAACCCACCGAACCTTGAGACTGGTAGGTTGCAATGCATTCTTGAATATTTAAACCTTCAGCAGCGTAAGCGTAGCCTTTTTGATCTACTGCTGCAACTAAAATCATTTCCCGTTTGGCAGCAAGTAGCTTGGCAGCGGCTTGTCCTAGTCCGCCAAAACCCAGTACTCCCACGCGGATAGCTGGCGGGAAATTATTAGAACTTTTGAGTTGTTCTGCATTCATAGTCAATTTGTTGAGTTGAATCAAAAGCTTTCAGTATTAACCATCTCAACTTCCCGCTTGTGGCTTGTGGCTGATGGTTGATAGCTAAAAACTATAAAGGTTAATTATCCGTTATTATCCTGGTTTCTTTCCCTGCCAGATCTGTTTTTTACCACAAATTATTGCTGAGTGATTTGGGCTGGAGTAAACTTTCACGCGGCATTGCATCAAAAATCCATAGGACTAAGAACACCATGACGACCACGGTTAAGAAGGTGTAAATTATTGTTGTTTTTACATCCTTGTGACCCAATCTTGCCCTTTTTTGTAAGTGATTTTACATAAGCTGCAAATCACATATTGCGATATCTTAAGCGTTAATCCAGTTGTTGAGGATTATATGAAGTCACTATGATTCTCAGCAATTTGCTATCAAAGTGATTTATGAGAAGAGTAAAATCAAAGGCGTACTTGGACTACAGCAAGAATTTTCCTAACCTTAATACATTTTGGATACCAAGTGATACAGGAAAGTATGGTATTCCAATTTTGCAGAAGGTCAACTTAAAGCCCGATGAATTATGCCCGTATGATGAACGGCGAAAGAGTGATGAGTATGACAAAGATTTACTTGAAAATGTCGCGCTCCATTTCTTTATGACTGATCATTGGTTTAATAGTGTTTGGACATACCCGGAACGAGCTTTTCAAAGCATTTGTTGTCGATTCGACTGTGTGATTTCACCAGATTTCAGTCTTTATCGAGACTGGCCTTTGTCCATACAAATATGGAACACATATCGAAATCGATGGTTGGGATCTTGGTGAACTCAACAAGGTATGCAGGTAATTCCTTCTGTTAATTGGTCTACTGAGGAAAGTTACTATTTCTGTTTTGAGGGGTTGCCAATTGGAGGAACTCTAGCGATTACAACTATGGAAATTAAATAGCAAGGATAAGTTAGGACGGCAGCTATTTCTGGCCAGCTTGAGGAAATGCTACGGCGATGTGAACTAGATTTGCTTTTAGTATACGGTAACGGATTTCCGGGAGTTTTGGAAGAAAAAGTTTCTGTTCAACGCTACTCCCACCGACTGACAAAAGTTCACCAACTTTCATCCTAGGGAGAAAAAACTATGGGAGGACGTGGAAGTGCTTTGGGCGGTAATGAGCGCCCTATACACTCGCAGTATAGGGATGGTACTCCTGTATATAAAGGGCAGCAACCACTACGGTTAGGTGCAGCCAAATCTGATCCCAAGCGCAAGGAGCGCATACCCAGTTAAGAGGGGATAATCTGAATCAACGGGTTTATCAAGGACGGGAATTTGACAGCAAAGGTAAGCCAGTGAGAGATATCGACTTTACTAGTCCAACTTTCCCAAATGGTGCGCCCCGACCTGACTACCTTCCTCCACCCCACCAACATCGGTGGTTGCCTAATCCTACAGGAGGTACTCCAAGTCGAAGTAAAAATCCAGAGCCGCTATAAGGAAAGGATTTAGCTATGAAAAACAGTTTGTGGGCAATTACATTGAATCAAACTTCTGAAGAACGTCTTGAGGAAAGGGTTACTTCAATTGTAGTTTATCTTGCAAAGACCTACAAAGATTGTCAATGGCAGGTTTCAGATTTAGATGCGACGGGAAAATATGGCGGAAGGTTAACCTTGCAATTAAATGATGAAGAGCAAGTGTATTTGCCATCTTCTGATTTTCTAGTCATTTTAACGGAAGATGGTCAGGTAATCGATTTAGAAGCAGTAATGCTGGTTAATAGCCAACCTATATTCAAGATCCTGATTCAGGATGGTTCTTCAGTCGATGTGTTAGGTCAAGGAAAGCTTCTGCCAAGTGAGGTATTGGGTGAATATGAGCCATCCGATCCTAAACTTTTTCTGTGGAATTAACTTTATGCTTAAGTGATATTGGAGAACCCTATCAGTCACAGTGACAGCAGGCTAACAAGTCGATGAAGCGGACGGACGAGAGATCTTGGTGGTAATGCCAAGGTTATCTGCCGCCGCTGATTAGGAACGTTTAAAGGAAGTATGAGCACAGTATCTCAGCAGTTAACGATCATACAAACCCTCTTTGATGAAGCGGAAGGCCGAGGCATCCTCTTGGGGCTTGAGAGTGGTTGGGCTATTGACGCGCGGCTTGGCTAGGTACTGCATTCATCATTTACTGAGCAAAGTTCCTTACGAAGATATGACACCTCTTCCCTTTGAGCTTCAGTCTAGACCTTTGGCTGAAGATTACATTTGTGCTCCCCGCAATGAGCAGTTCTTTATTCCTCAAGTGTATTAAGCAACGTTACTGTTGCGTTGCAGCTTCTTGCAATGACTAAATGTAGCGATCGCCGAGAGATGAAACTAACAAACGTTTCTGTACTTGATGATTGTAATTACTAAATCTTTCTAAAATGACCTAAACATGGGCGCAGCTATCAAAACACGAATTGTGAGAATCGGTAATTCTCAAGGTATTCGTATTTCCAAACCTCTGTTAGAGCAAAGCGGTATTCATACAGAGGTGGAAATTGAGGTTCATGGTGATCACCTATTGGTTAAGGTGCTTGGGCAAATTAGTTCTGATGAGCAAAGAGTAGTTCTCGGTATCTTGGCTGAGATGTTTGCCGAGTGAGCTACCTAAAACCTTGGTGTGGCTGATGGACGAATATTTCTAATGCTTTGAGGATATCTACGGCTACTCAACTTTAGCAAGAGCATAGTTTTAAGATTGTCTGCAAGGCGATCGCCAACGCATGACAGAAGGAACTGGTTTAGGACTTGCTATCAGTCAGCAAATTGTGCAAATGATGAGTAGCCAATTGCAGGTAGAAAGCAAAATTGGCGAAGGAAGCACGTTCTGGTTTGCAGTCGATTTGCTTGAGGCAACTGGATGGATTGAACTAGATGCTACTAAGTCTGCGAATCACATTGTGGGTTACGCAGGCAAGAAACAGAAAATTCTTGTAGTGGACGATTGCTGGGAAAACCGTTCTGTCATTATCAACTTACTCGAACCGTTAGGCTTTGAATTGATCGAAGCCGAAAATGGTCTGGATGCTCTTACTAAATATCAAGCACATCAACTTGACTTGATGATCACTGACAATCACAATGCCGATAATGGATGGCATAGAGATGCTTAAACAGTTAATACGATTAGCATTCATATCAAAGATAATGGAGCAGGAATGTCTAAAGATGTAAAACAACGCATTTTTTGCTAGGTTTACAACCAAAGCTGTGGGCAAGGGAACTGGATTAGGATTAGCGTAGGCGTAGCCCGCCGCAGCGAAAAGTTCTGCGAGAGGGTTTCCCTCCGCAGGAAACTTTTCAAGACAGGCATCGCCTATCAAATTATTGTAGAAAAACATAAAGGGCAGCTAAGCTGTATATCTGATCCAGGACAAGGAACGGAGTTCACAATTAAAATTCCAATAACTCTTAGTTAAAGTTGCGGCATCAGATTTCATTAAGGCAGGTGATGCTGTAGCGATCGCTTCGCTAATTTCACCGGATAATTGGGGTAAGTAAGCAAACAAATCAGTGCAGTGGACGAAAGTCCTTAATATCGTTGGGGCGATCGCTCAAGACATTTACCCATACTTAAGAGGTATATGTAAACTTGCAATGCCTAGGTTGGGCTACGCCTACGCGCACCACACCATCTGGCTCTAGGCTGACACTACGCTGTATCCAACCTACCTGCAATATCCTGAAAGAATAGGTTAAACCTAAGGATAATGATAAAGGTTTTCAATAAATTTTATATTTTTGTAACTAACTAGGTTGGCTATACTACCGTTAATGCTTGTTTTTAGGACTTTTGACGTTCACGTCGCAAACCCAATTATGAACTTGACTAATCAATGAGGTTAAGAGAAACTAACTAGTAACTAACGTGTACGCTCATAAAATTAATAATTTTTGTAAAGATTCTGAGATATATATTTTGAGAGATGGAACATTAGTTAACAAATGGCAAGTTTGTATCTAAGTAGAAAAATTCCGACGGCTAGAATTTTAGCCTTTTGCTAAAGCAGTACAGTTCAAGCGTACTATAGTGGTTTGCCAAGAGCATGGAGACATTAGAGTTCATAATTTATCCAGATGGTCGGGTACAAGAGAAAGTCACTGGCATTGTGGGTGCTTCTTGCGCTGAGGTTACAGCAGCAATAGAGGCACAGTTAGGGCTAGTACTTAGTCATGAGCCAACCTCAGAATATTTCGCCGCTCAGGTGCAGCAATCTAGCCTAGCGAATACGCAAACCACTTACAGCGATTGGTAAGTTTTCACAGTAGTTTAATGTTATTAATTCACAACCACCATGTCACACTTTAGCCAAATTAAGACTCAAATCCGTAACCTTGATTCTTTAAAAGATGCTCTGACTGAATTGGGCATAGACTGGAAACCAGGCCCACGCGAGGTACGTGGTTATCGCGGTCAAACCCATCCTGCCGAAGTTACTATTGAGCAGAAAAATGGCTATGACATCGGCTTTAGATGGAATGGCAAAGAATATGAATTGGTAGCTGACTTGCAATATTGGCAGCAAGATTTGTCTGTAGATGGTTTCTTACGCCAGGTAAGCCAGCGCTATGCTTACCAAACAGTTGTGAAAGAAACTACTCGTGTGGGTTTTCAAATTGCTGAACAACAAAAAAATGAAGATGGTTCGATTCGCCTGGTAGTACAGCGCTGGAGTGCGTAATGGCTGATTTTCTACCGTCGCCGGAAGAACAAGAAGACAACCGTTCCGGTTTAGAACCAGAATTAGGCGGTTTTTTACGAAATTCGCCAGAACGTTCTGGTTTTGAACCAGAATTGGGTGGTATCTTGCGCCAAAAGGGTGTTTATGTTGACGAAATCACCTGTATTGGTTGTAAGCACTGTGCTCATGTTGCGCGTAACACCTTTTACATTGAACCAGATTATGGGCGATCGCGCGTGATTCGCCAAGATGGGGACGCGGAAGAAATCATCCAAGAGGCAATTGACACTTGTCCGGTTGATTGCATTCACTGGGTTGATTACACTGCTCTGACAAAGTTAGAGGAAGAACGCAAATTTCAGGTAATTCCTGTTGTGGGCTATCCGGTGGAACATGCGGTTGCTGCTAGCGAAAGGCGGCGTAAAAAGCAAAAGATAAAGAGCAAAAAGTCTCGTTATTAAAATCAAAATATTAAATCAACATTAAAAAGGACTGGTAAACTCAGTCCTTTTGTTTTTGTATGTAGTTAATTTTTCTCTATTGTGGCGATAACAAACCAAACCAACTATTTAAAATCCCAAATTCAAAATACTTTAACCCAATTTTAGCAAATATCTCAGATACTTACTGCCTTTATTTTAGATTGAGAGGATCGTGTTGTGAAAGTAATTTTTCTACTTTTGCCTCGTCGAGCCTAGCAGTTAATCTTCTAGTTTCGTGCAAGTCTCTAGTAGTTTTTGCCAAAGTAAAAGTTGAACCGATAGAGAAAGCCAAACCCATACCCATAAAGCCTTTAACCCAGCTATCCACAGGCAAATTCACAATGCCAAAGGTGGTCATAGAAATAGAAATTACAAAAGCTGCCCAAGTTTGAATAACCCAAGCTGCACTATCTTTTTGAGGGCCAATTGTTTGCATATTTTCTACCTTTCATCTGAGTGATTTAACTGTGATTGTATTGATTAGTACATTTACCAACCACAATAGTATTACCAGTTTGGTAACTGGACTCAAAAAGGCAAGCTCCAGAGTGCTGAAATCAAATAAAAACTGGTACATAGTTTGTACCAGTTTTGCAATTGGCATCAAGCAGCTTGATTAATTATTCAGACTCAGGAAATGTTTGTACTTTGCCATCAGGGCTAAGAACAACTCGAATTCTGAGATTTTGCCCAGTTTTATTAGCGGAGACAAAAGGTTTTCCAATATCAGGCATCCCGGCGTTGTCAACGAATTCTCTTGCTGCCTTATTAAGGGGAAAAATTCGTTCAATTTTGCCGTCCACACCTAGTAATAAACTATATTCTAATGTTTGTCCCAATCTTGCAGGTGGCTGCCAACGCTTACTTATATATTCTCTAGCTTCTGCTATCTGAGGAGTGTCAAATAATGTGCCAGTTGCCACATTTGGAGGCGTAGGGGCTTTGCGTCCATCTCCTAATCCATCGATAAATGGATTGTTATCACCTGTCCTAGGGGAGGTAGTTGAAGAGGGCAGATTTGAAGAGGGTTTGTTTCCAGGAGAAACTTTTCCTAAAGAATCATCATTTTGGGGACTGGATGGCAAACTCTGTCTCTCAGGCAGAGCAATTCCAGGTTGAGGAATTGAGCCTGCTGGGTTCTGTCCAAGTTTTGGTTGAATGGCGGTTTCCTGTCCTGGAATTTTGGTCAGTGCTGTGCTTCTGGGATTGGTGGGAAGAGTTGGAGTCTTCGTTTGAGGTAGAGTCAGCGGATCTTTTGGAGATAGTAGAGGCGTTGAAGAGAAATTGGAATTGGGGGATGTTTTAGGAGCCGTAGGCAAACTGGAATTAGGGGATATTTGAGACTGAGTGGAGAAGTTAGAATTAGGGGCTATTAGGGGTTTTGGGGGCAAACTGGAAGTGGGTAGCGCAGGAGTGGAGCCTAGAGGTGGCAGTGATGATTGAAAATTATCAGGGATGAGTCCAGATTGAGGAGTGGGAAAGTTTAGTGAAGGTGAGCTTTCTAAGGCAGCAATGTCTGCCTCTGATGGATCTACAGTTTTGGCAGTCTGCTGTTGTTGCCTGATGTTGTTAGCATATTGCCAGGTAACTGGTGTTAAACCCAAAGCTAACACCAAGACTGCGGCAACAGGTGCCCAAGTAGGAATCAAACTCGAACTCGAACTCGAACTGCTGAGAGTTGGCAATACCATAACATCAGCTGAATATTCATCTAAGGCACTTGCCAAATCAAAAAGTTGCAGTAAACTCAGTTGAATAACACGACCAGATGCTTGGTTAGCGAGAGAACCAAGAAATAGGTTGTGAGTCAAATAGCTATTCGGTTCTAAGTGGATCTGTGCTCCTGGTGTCTGGGAGGTTAAGGACTTTAATGTCTTAGCAGATAGCGAAGCGGGATGTAAATTTTTTGATTCTTCTGGCTCATCAAGTACTTTGTTTGACTCTTGCGGCCCTGAGAATGTGACCCAAAAGCTTTCTGGAGACTGTTGAAGGAATTCCTGGACATAGATTGTGACTGCATCACACAAAGCTTCGAGTTGGTCGCGATCGCCCCGAATTGGCACTCTGCGATCTTCTGGTAATCGCGGATCGTCAAAACGTAACTCAAAGCTTAACTGTTTAAGGACAGTTTTTCCCATCCAGCGGGACAAAGGCGAGCTTTGCGCTAAGACTTCTAGCGTGCAAGTGGGGGGCGTATAACGACGAATAACAGAATTTGATAGAGGCATGGCAGGAACTACAAGGTCTATTATTATTTGGGATTTTGCGTTCGCGTAGCGTGTCAAAGACAAAAAGTTGCTATATCGTTAATTATTTTTGCCTACGCGCCCAAGACAATTGAGCGTCGGAGGGTTTATTCCGTAGCAAACTTTTCAAGATAGATTTTGCGGAAAGTTAAGCCAGTTACTTGCTTAAAGGATTATGAATTAAGGTTTTCGACATAATCACATGTCCGAACTGACTTTGGTTTCCTGACTTAGCAAACTTTCTAAAATGGATTTTGGATGAGAAATCTCAAATCTAAAATTTTGTGGAACGGTCTATAAGTGCTAGCCAGAGACGGCGGTGTCCACCTGGGGCACTATAAAAAAGTAAATCTACAAGCAATTTAAGTGCCAGATTGGTAAGTAAATCCGTCGAGATTTGGTCATCCTCTTCCATCCGCTCTTGGTAGGTGTTGCAGAAAGCATCTATGTAATCTCCAAGTAGAGCAGCCTGATGAGGTTCCCGTTTGGTTTCCGCCATTTGTTCTAATAGACCGACAGCACGCCGAATTAATTCTTGGTGCTCCTTGGCTAGGTAGCAGGTGATTAGAACAAGCGATCGCGCTTCTTCTATATCTAGTTTTTTTCGCCCTCCTTGACCTTTGCGTAAGGGGTTGGACTGGCGTAGTCGCCACAATGCTACGCGATCGGGCACTCTTGACTCTAAATTCAGCTTAGTTGCCGCTGAAAGCATTGCTTCGGAACCAATGCCGGTTAAAGTTTCTAGCGCCAACAGCACCAAATCTAACTGGGTTTTGATATTGTCCCATTGAACTGCATCTGGCGCTGGAAGCTTGATTAAATCCTCCCACGGGGAATTTTGAGTAGCTGAGTTGGCGGCCGTGTGCATAACTTTTAGCATAGGTGATCAGGCTGATAAGGACTGTTGCTGTTACCCATTTTGAAACCAGACTCTCAAGCATCAAAGTTGGTTTCCTATAGCTATGAGCCAGAAGCTTCAACTAGCTTTTATCTGTAGTCAACAGCAGTTATCTTTGTCTTACTTTAAATGAAAATTTATTTTCATCAAAGTAAAAAATTTTCAGCCCAAGTTAATATTTACCTAACTTTAACTACTAGCTAAGTACAACAGTATAAATAAACAAAGTTAAAATTGCTAGCTAATAATTGCTAATCTCTAATCACCATCAGGTAATTAGTAATTAGCAATTAACAATCAATAACTCTTACCAGTTACATTTATTGCCGCTTTATTTTATGTGAGCGACAGTGACACCATTGCCACCGTCTGCTGGTTCTGCTGCTTCATAATTGCTGACTCTGGGGTGCTGTTGCAAAAAAGCATGAACACCTTGCCGCAGCTTACCAGTACCGTGCCCGTGAATAATCCATACTGGGCCTGTAGCTTCCGAGATGGCTTTGTCAAGAATGAATTCGGCGTCAGCCACTCGCTTACCACGCAAATCGACGGTATTTTGGGAGGTGCGAATTGCTGGGGCTGGCTGTGGTGGTGGCGTAATCGCTGGTGGGGATGGTTTCGCTTTGACGACTGGTTCTGGTTTTTGACCATCTAGAGATTCTACATCTTCCAGTTTCACTGTCATCTTCATAATCCCAAAGCGAACAGTTAACTCCCCATCATTATCGGGGGCGGTTAACACTTCTGCTGTTTGCCCCAACTTGGGAATACGGAGGCGATCGCCTACTTTGGGCATAAACCCAAGTTTTGGTTTTGCTGGTGTTGTTGGTTGATATTGCTGAGCAATTTGATTCAAAGCATTGGTTGCTTGCTGGGCATTTTGGGCTGTGGGTGTACCTTTTTGTAAGCGGCGAATTACTTGGGCAATTTCACCTTTTGCTTGGGCGATCGCTTGTTGCACTGCTACTTCCTGTGAAACCCGCAGAGCACTTTCTCTCTCTTGTAAAGCTGAGGCTTTTTCGGATACTTCTTGGTACAAGCGTTCTGCTTGTTGCAACAAATTTTGTGCTTCAGTAGCTTTAGTTTCCTGGCGACGACGTTGCGCTTCTAACCCAGCAATCACTTGGTTAACTTCATCTGTTGCCTCTCCCACTTGAGTTTTCGCCTGGGCGATCACTTCTGGTTTTAGCCCCAAGCGCAGAGCAATTGTTAAGGCGTTGGAACGCCCTGGTATTCCCCATAGCAGACGGTAAGTTGGCGACAGAGTACTTTCGTCAAATTCTACAGAGGCATTTTCAAATCGCTCATCTTCATACTTCAGCGCTTTGAGTTCACCAAAGTGAGTGGTGGCAATGGTTAGCTGGGCATGGTTAGCCAGATATTGCAACAAGGCGATCGCCAAGGCACTACCTTCTACTGGATCGGTTCCTGCGCCGACTTCATCGAGTAAGACGAGTGATTGGGGATTAGGAAGTTCTTCATCCCCAGTCCCTAGTCTCCAGTCCCCAGTTCCCAGTGCGTCTAAAATCCGACTGATGCGGCGGATGTGACCAGAAAAGGTAGATAAACTTTGCTGTAGGGATTGTTCATCGCCAATATCTGCCAACACCTGGTCAAACCAAGGAATTTCCACTGGTTCACGAGCGGGGACAAATAAACCCACTTTGGCCATCAATGCTGCTAATCCCAAGGTTTTCAAGGTAACAGTTTTACCACCAGTATTTGGCCCGGTAATCGTTACTACCCGAATTTGTGGACTGATAAACAAATCTACAGGAACTACTGGTTGCCCTTGTTCGTGCTGTTGCTGCCACACTAACAATGGATGTCGTAAATGCCGCAAGGTAATAATTTCACTTTCCTTGCGGTTGACAAATCGCGGGGGATTAGCTCCTAACCAGAAACTATATCGTGATCTAGCGGTTGCTAAATCCAAAGTGGTAGCAATTGCTAATAACCTCTCTAAATCAGGTTTGACTGCTGCTACTTGCTCCGTCAAAACACGGCGAATCGCTTCTTCTTCTGCTTGCTCTTTTCTAATTATCTGCCGCAGTTGGTTGCCTAGAGGCACGATAGAATTAGGTTCTACATACAGCGTGGCACCGCTGGTAGAGGTATCGTGGACAATGCCGGGAATGGCATCTTTTTGAGGTGCTTTCACGGGGATTACAAAGCGATCGCCCCGTTGGGTAATTAGCTGTTCCTGAACTGCTCCAGCTTTTGCCTGTAGAATATTTTGCAACTTTTGGGTTATTTGGGTGCGTAATCGCCGCAAATCTGTGCGAATTTCTCCCAGTTTTTGGCTAGCGCGGTCAGTTACCTGTGCTCGTTCATCTATACAGCGGTGAATTTCCTGTTCTAGTTCGGGATAAGTCCGTAAATCGGCAACCAAATCAGTCAGAATTGGCAAATCTTCTTGATTATCAATTACACGGCGCAAATTTCTGGCACCAGCGAGGGTAGTAGCGATCGCTAACAGTTCATCGCCTGTCAAAATTCCGCTGCGTTCTGCCCGTTCTAAGGAATCACCAATATCTTGAATTCCCTCAAACGATAATCCTGTAGTCAGACGGCTTTCTAATTGGTAAACTTCTTTGGTTTGCCCTAACAACTGTTCGCTTTCTGCCTGAGACTCAGGCATTTTCAGTTGACGCGCGGCTGTCGCCCCCAGCTTAGTTGCCGCAAATGTGGAAAGGTGCTGACAGAGGCGATGCCATTCTAGTAGTTCTAAGGTTTCAGATTGGATCAAGGTTTCAACATCTAATCTGAAATTATGGTAACAATTCTAGCCGTTCTGTGACACTTAAATTTAGCTTACGCAGCAGCAATTTCTTGCACTAGAACGTAGGGCTGGACAATGAGGGTATGAAATCGCTTGGCGGGATCGCTATTCCATTCTCCCACTTGTACTGATGATGGTTTAGTAATTAATTGTTCATCAATCCACTGTTGTACTGAGGGAATATTATCACTGGCGATCGCTTCCCCAACATCCACCAAATTTAGCTCAGATGCTACTAAAATTACCGCGTCTCGCTGCACATGTGGAATTAGCCACTCCCACTCTGCCTCATCTAATATTTCTGTTAATTCCGCTCTTAAGTCCGACATTATTTTCTAATGTTGATATTATTCACTACTTCGTAGTTTATGACTCTTGACTCTTAACTACACTTCTGATTTCATTTCATCAATTTCAAACAAAGATACAATTACTCCGGCGATCGGAATAGATATAAAAACACCTAGTAACCCTGCTACTCTAGCTCCTACTAGCAAAGCGAAGAATACTACTACAGGATTAAGATTCAGCGCACCTTGCATAATACGCGGTGCAATTAAGTTGTCTTGTATTTGCTGAAGCACAATACAAGCTGCCAATACTTTCAATGCTAACCAAACACCTTGAGACAACACAACTAGTGTGATTGTACCTATTCCTAATGTCGCTCCTATACCGGGAATAATATCAACAATTCCAACTATTACTGATAATATCAAGGCAAAAGGTACTTTTAATAATACGAACACTAAAAAAGTCGAAGTCGTAAGAAATAAACTTAATAATAACTGACCTCTAAAAAATCCTAGAAAGGAGCGTCTGATTATATTTGTAAATCTACTGCGGCGATGCTTTGGAACGATTTTTAAGATAAAACTCCAGAGTTTGTCTCCATCTAACAACATGAAAAAAGCCACAACAGCGACCAATATAAAAGTTATAAAATTGGTCATAAAACCTTGTAAAATTGCCAAGCTAGTTACAAGACTGGATACAGCTTGATCCCGTAATTGTCCTTCAATGGTACTTAAATCTATCTGAAGATTACGGCTTCGGAAAAATGCTTCTAATCGCTCTAACAGAGGTACTAAAGAATTTAAAAACCCAGTTATACTGTCAATTAATTGTTGTCCTTGAGATAGAATTGTTAAGCCCACGGTTACTGCTAGACCGCCAATAATTACAACGCTAAGCAAGAAAACTACAAGAACTGCTATACCGTGGGGCAAAAAACGCCGCAGCCATCTTACAGGATAGCTAAGCAAAAAAGCCAAGATTGCAGCAAATGTAAAAATAACTATAACTGCTTCAAAGTAAGCTAAAAGCTGTACAATTGCCCAGCCAGAAGCCACCAAAAGCAAAAAGCGGATTAACGCCAGATTATTCAATCGTTCCCAAAAGTTTTTGGCTTCAAAGCCGCTCATATCTTGTTTAGAGAGAAAGTGGTGGTCATTTTGCCTAGCAGTTGCATTTAAGCACAAAGTCTTACTGGATTTGCTATGGCGCATTAACTTTAAACATATAGAGACTGAGTGGCGATCGCCACTTCCTTAAAGCATATTCCGCAGTATGATCTAACTCATCGCCCTAAATCATGCATCTCATTGATCACTGTGGTGCATTTTTGTGTGATGGCTTCTAATTCTTCTTTATTAGTGGAACTAGGAGTATCAATTAATTTGCCAATCCTCACAGTGATGGGAACAGCTTGAGGTATTGCCGAGCCTTTTTTTAAAATCCCCTCAGTACCCCACAAACTTACTGGCAATATTGGTGCTTTAGCCTTGGCTGCTAGCAGCGCTGCGCCTCTTTTGGGGTCTGTAATTCGACCATCTGGGGTACGAGTGCCCTGCAAAAAAACACCGACAGCCCAACCTTTGTTGAGATATTCTAGGGCAGAACGGATAGCAGTGCGATCGGCGCTTCCCCGACTCACCGGGTAAGCACCGTATAATTTAATCATTTTTGCCAAAATCGGAATATTAAATAACTCTTCCTTAGCCATATACGCCACTGGACGACGTACACAGTTAGAGACAATAGGTGGGTCAAAGTAACTAGCATGATTACTCACTACCACCAGTGGGCCTGATTGAGGAACATTTTCCACACCATAAATCTGGCCCCGAAAGTAAGCATGAAGCATTGGACTGACGACCGACCATTTAAAGGCGTGGTAAAGTGCCAGACTAATAAACGGTTCGCGGCTTTGAGACATAGGAAATTGGGAACTGGGTATCGGGGATTGGGTATTGGGGATTGGGCATGGGAGAGCCACTGCGGTCTTGGGGTCTCCTCAAGTGGAGCACAAGTGGCGTCATTGGGCATTAGAGATTGTATTAGGTAGGGATTAGTGGATTGAATATTGGGTTGAGGATTAAAAGAATTCTTTCCCAGTCCCCAGTCCCCAGTCCCCAGTACCCAATTCCTAGTCCGGTAATTCAGCGATATTACGGACGTTCTTTAAGATTAAATCAGGGGTAATACGTTTAATTAAACCAGTTAGCACGTTACCGGGGCCAATTTCTATTACTTGCTGGATGCCCTTTGCTGGTAATTGTAGAGAGATTTCTCGCCACCGTACCGAACCAGTCATTTGTTTGTTTAAGCGCTGCTTTAAAATTTCGGCATCAATAGATGGAACTGGTTCTACATTTGATAATACTGGCACGACCGCTGGTTGAAATTCCACAGATTCTAGAATGTCTTGGAACTCCGCCGCCGCTGGTGCTATTAAGTGTGAATGAAATGCTCCAGAAACTTTTAAAGGAATAGCACGCTTAGCTTTAACTTGAGAAATTACCGCTTGTACAGCGTCCGGCGTGCCAGAGATTACAACTTGGGCCGGACTATTGTCATTAGCCAGCACTACATCGGGTGTTTCGGCAATGACTTTTTCCAATTGTTCACGGTCAAAGTTCAACAAAGCAGCCATCATCCCACCTGCGGCACTATCCATAAGTTCAGCACGACGCTTGACTAAGTGTAATCCCGCCGACCATTCAAAGACACCAGCGACATAAAGGGCAACATATTCGCCTAAACTGTGACCAGCAACTAAATCTGGTTGATGTCCTCTTTCCCGGATGATATCGGCGAGAATGCTTTCTACCACATAAAGAATTGGCTGTGTATATAGCGTCTGTGATAACTTTTCTTCGTCCTTCTGACAGATTTCGGTTACAGACCAGCCCAAAATAGCCTCAGCTTGAACAAATTTGTCTTTGGCAGAGGGTATATCTAATAAGTCCATTCCCATTCCCAGTACTTGAGAACCTTGTCCGGGAAACACCCATGCAGTTTTAGTCATTGGTCATTATTCAGTGGTCATTGGTCATTGGGTACTAGGCACTGGGAACTGGGGAAAGGGAAAGGGGTAAGGGGGAAAAGGAAAAACCATCCCTTTACCCTATTACCCTTTAACCCTTCGGGTTCGCCAGTTGCCTGCGGAGGGAAACCCTCCCGCAGCACTGGTCTCACCTTTTCCCCTTCTTAAGAGTCCCCAATCCCTATTTTCCCCATTGAAAAATTGCTGCGCCCCAAGTAAGACCGGCACCAAAGCCGGATGTAGCAATAATGTCATTGGGTTTAACTTTGTCTTGCCGTATTGCTTCATCTAGGGCTAGGGGGATGGAGGCGGCAGAGGTATTGCCGTACTGAGCAAGATTACTAATAACTTTATGTTGTGGAATATTTAAGCGTTGGGCAACAGCATCAAGAATCCGCTGATTGGCTTGATGCAATATTAGCCAATCGATTTGGTCAACACTGAGGTTAGCTTGAAACAAGGCTTTGTCAATGATTTCTGGCACTTTTTGAACGGCGAAGCGGTAAATTTCTTTACCGTTCATGGTTATTGGTTGGTAAGTGCCTTTAGTAATATTTACGCCTGGGAGCAGTTCTTGGGAAGAGGCTGCATAGGAAAGCTTGAGTTGATGATTTTGAGTACCATCGCTTTTAAGTGCAAACCCCAATAGGCGATCGCTTTTGGATGCTTGCAATACTACTGCTCCTGCACCATCACCAAACAATACACAAGTACCCCTATCTTGCCAATCTACCCAGCGAGAGAGGATATCTGCTCCTATCAAAAGTACATTTTGAAAAACGCCTGTTTTGATGTATTGGGCGGCTGTTACTAGCCCAAAAACAAAACCGGAGCAGGCTGCTGTCAAGTCAAAAGCTACTGCTTTGGTGGCTCCTAATTCAGCTTGTACTTGACAAGCAGTACCAAACAAGTCGTCAGAAGTGGATGTCGCCAGCAAGATTAGATCCAAGTCAGATGCGGCGATCCCAGCAGATGCGATCGCCTGACGACTAGCCGCAGTGGCAAGTACACTCAATGACTCAGAAGGCAGCGCTAATCGCCGTTGACGAATTCCTGTTCTTGTAGTAACCCACTCGTCTGATGTCTCAACTAATTCAGACAAGCTTTGATTGTCTAAGGAAGTTGCTGGTACTGCTGAGCCACTTCCGGTAATTGCTACGCCTAAGTTATGCACTCCTAATCTCCCAAGCTATCAGCTTTTTGTCTTTTGTCCTCTCTTACAAAGTTCTGATGCCTTTCCTGCGGAACGCTGCACGAACGGCGGGCTGCGCCAACGGAGGAAACCTCCGCCCAGACTTTGCGCTTTGTCATTTGTCCTTTGTCCTTCGTCCTTACAAATGACAAGTTACTCAATGACTTATGACTAATCGCTAACCACTTTCGCGCTCTAGGATATATTGTGACTGAATTCGTTGCAGCACCTCGTTGTCAACGGCTTCTTTTGCCATCCGAATTGCGTTAAAAATTGAAGGTGCTTGGGAGCTACCATGACCAATAAAACAGACTCCTGCAACACCTAACAATAGAGCACCACCATGTTCTGCATGATCCATTCGCTGCTTAATCCGCTTCAGGTTTGGTTTTAAAAGTGCTGAGCCGATTTGACCGTGCAATCCTTGGGGTAATTCTTCTCGCAAGATTTGCAGAATTACTTCTCCGACTGCTTCGGCGAATTTTAATAATACATTGCCGACAAAGCCATCACAGACAATTACATCAAAGCGGCCAGAAAGCACATCACGTCCTTCAGCATTACCAATAAAATTAATTTGGGAATTTTCGCGTAATAATTGGTGGGCGCGGACGGCTGCGTCATTGCCCTTAGAATCTTCTTCTCCAATATTTAATAAACCTACCTTGGGTTCGCTAGTACCTAAGACGTACTGACTGTAAGCTGATCCCATTACGGCAAACTGCTCTAAAAACTTAGGACGACAGTCTACATTTGCGCCGACATCAAGTATGAGTACTGGTTTGCCAGCCACAATCGTGGGGAAAACAGTCCCGATTGCTGGGCGGTCAATTCCTGGTAATCGTCCTAAGCGCAGCAAAGCGGCTGCCATTGCTGCTCCAGAGTGTCCGGCAGAAAAAACGGCATCTGCCTGTTGTTGCTTGACTAAATCCATAGCCACATTAATAGAGGCCTGGGGTTTGCGTCTAACTGCACTTAAAGGCTCCTCGTCCATCGCGATCGCTTCCTGTGCAGGAACGATCTCCACCTGCCCGATATTTGTTTTTGGCGGCAAGGCAGCTTTAATTTGTTGGGGATCACCTACCAATAATACTTCTACACCCAATTCTTCTCGTGCCCGCAGTGCGCCAGCAACGATTTCACCGGGTGCGTGATCCCCTCCCATTGCATCAATTGCGATCCGTACGCGAGTCGATCCCATTGCTTAGAGCTATTAGAAACCTTACAAATTTTACCAGATGGCTTTGCTGAAAAAGCGTAAATTTATAACTGCCAATTTACTTCTGTTAGTATTGCAACAAGTTTTGGCAGCAGGCAAAGGATAATAACACGAAGTGTGGGAGATTGGGGATTGGGCATTAGAGAT
Organism: Komarekiella atlantica HA4396-MV6; assembly: GCA_019359395.1. GTDB lineage: Bacteria > Cyanobacteriota > Cyanobacteriia > Cyanobacteriales > Nostocaceae > Komarekiella > Komarekiella atlantica. Next base: position 130,835 of record JAHHHK010000016.1, on the reverse strand, counting down.
TGTATTAGGTAGGGATTAGTGGATTGAATATTGTGTTGAGGATTAAAAGAATTCTTTCCCCCTAGCCCCCAGTCCCCAGTCCCCAGTCCCCAGTCCCCAGTCCCCAGTCCCTAATCCCCAGCCCCTAGTACCCAGTTAACCAACGTACGAACGCCGTAACCAGTTGCACCTGAACCGTTGTAGCCATTTTCTTTATCTGTCCACACTGGGCCAGCAATATCTAAGTGTGCCCAAGGGGTTTCTTTGACAAACTGTTTGAGGAAAAGGGCGGCGGTAATGGCTCCACCTGGACGCGGCCCAGTGTTTTTCATGTCCGCAATGCCAGATTTCAGCCCTTCAAAATATTTTTCTTCCATTGGCATCCGCCAAATCTTTTCTCCTGATGCTTCAGCAGCTTTTTCTAGTTCAGCAGCTACAGCATCATTGGGAGTGAACAAACCAGCTATGTCATCACCCAAGGCTATGACGTTTGCACCAGTCAAGGTAGCTAAATCAACGATCGCATCTAATCCTAGTTTGTCGGTATATACCAAGGCATCTGCTAGGGTTAAACGTCCTTCAGCGTCGGTGTTGTTTACTTCTATTGTTTTGCCATTAGATGCTGTAAGAACGTCTCCAGGGTGCATGGCGCGACCGCTAATCATATTTTCGGTCGCTGCTGAGATAAAGTGAACTTCAACATCTGGCTTGATCTGAGCTATTGCTTTTGCTGCGCCGAAAGTAGCAGCGGCTCCACCCATATCAATTTTCATGGTTTCGATGCCGCTACCAGCACCTTTGATGTTGAGTCCACCAGAGTCGAAGGTTAAACCTTTGCCGATAATTGCCAGTTTCTTTTTAGGTGTACCTTCTGGCTTGTAAGTTAGGTGAATGAATTTAGGTGGTAATTCCGAAGCTTGAGCGACGCCTAAAAAAGCACCCATACCTAATTTTTCACAGTCTTCTCGCTCCAGAATTTCTACTTGCAAACCGTGATCTTTAGCGATCGCTTGAGCTGTTTCTGCCAAAGTAATTGGTGTAACTGCGTTGGCTGGGGCTGCTACCAACTGTCGCGCTAAGATTACTCCTGATACGATTTGATTGGCGCGGCTAATGGCTGTTTCTTGCCCACCGAATCCTAGTAAATCTACGGTTTCGATTTGTGGCCCTTTATCTTCTGGCTCTGACTTAAAGCGAATATCTTGGTAAAGTGCCAGTTGCACACCTTCTGCGATCGCTTGAGCGGTTGCTGCGGGGTCGTTGTTCCATAATGGAAAACTAAACCCCAAAGTTTTGCTTTTTTGCTTTTTGGCTACCCTGGCTACAGCCGCAGCAGCGCGTCGCAGGGTGTCTAATTTTAGTGCTTCTGGTTTTCCTAAACCTACTAAAATGACTTTACGAACTGGGCTACCAGCACCTACACGGGTGAAGATGGTGCTGTTAGCTTTTGCTGTAAATTCCTCTTCGGCAATTAGTTCTTTTAAGATTCCGCTAAACTTTTCATTTAAAGTTGCTAGTTCACCAGTTAACTCTACTGCATCTTCAAATAATCCAATTGCCAAACTATCGCCTGCCCACTCTAGTAAAGGCGTATCACTAGGTTGAATTGCCATTTTTGGATTTTGTGTAAGTATTCCTTCTTGTACCAGTATTGCTTAAAATCCTTTGTTCATGCTTGCAGAGGGATTGGGGAATTGGGGATTATTAACCAGTTTTCGAGAACTCCAATAAATAAATTATCCAATTTTGTGGGGTGAGCAACATCAGCGCCCAGTTGATAGGATGGGTGAGACGCGCATCTCACAAGAAGGTTAAGATGCTTTGGTTGCTTTTTTGCTGAAAGTTAACGCAATCTATATGTAGTTATTGCAAACAGCATCTCTGCTATTAAACCGTTATGCAGTGAATATACTAGCCATAATAGAAACTTAGCTTAGTTAAAAATATGCCTAAATCAGACGGTGCTAAGTTGAAAAAAGTATCTGTGAGGCTTTCCTTTGGCATTGGTTCAGCGGAATTGGAAGCTGACCCCACAGAACGAAGGGCTGCATGGTCGCTTTATGTTGAGCTAGTTACACGGATTGCTGTCCAGCCTTTGGAAACTAACCAAGGACTGCTGCTTGAGGCGCTGAATTCTTTATATAGCCTATTTGACACAACACGGGATCAACAGTTATTAGTTAAAAAATCTCAATTTAGCGACTGTCTTGAAAGCCAAAACATCGCTACCAAGAAATGCGATTCGCATTTTGGAATTTTGGGAGTAGATTAAAATTCGTTATTAGCGCAAAGAAACTAATTATAATCACTTTGGATGAATCCCAATAGCCAAGATGAACCTACTCAGCCTCAAAAAGTAGATCCCTATGAAGAAATTTTATTTAGCGGATACATAGATACTGAGATTGCTGAAATGAAGACACTCATGGAGAATTGGGATAAAGCCACCTATCCAACTTTAGCTAATAGCATTGTTAATCATGCTGACAGACACGATTTTAACAACAGTTATTTAAAATATTTAAGAAAAGCAAATAATTTCACTAAAAAAGCGCTCGAAAGACAATACTTAGCGATGGTGCAAATAGATGGAATAAAGGAAATGAATTTATAATTGAAAGGAATGGCAAAATTGTTTCATACGGTGAAAACTAGTAATTTGTATGCAAAACCTCACAACATCAAATACACCTAAAAATTTCCAGACTGCCAAGAACTACATTGGTAAAGTATTGCAGCAGTTGTTAATTGATTATAAAAATACACGCGAAGAAAGACGGCAAATAAATATATGGGAAGAGTCAAAAGACTTTAGCATATTAGGGGAAATCGAAATTTTTACAACTGATATTGAGGGTTGTGCGTCTCAAGTGATTGCTAATGATGTCTTAGAAAATTATCAAGATATAATTAACAAATTAACAAAAATGAATATATTTGATATTTTTTATTTTGCCGATTGGTACTTTTCAGAAGACAGTCAATTTCCCCAGGTAAAACTTTATATAGAAAAACTTAACTATTTAAGGTTATTAATTATTGAATATATCAGCCAATACAGTTCAGTTAAACCTAAAAACTAAAACTGGGGTAGATGGAGTTGAGGGACGTAGACGCGGAGCGTTACCGTTCGATGAAGTCGTTCCCAAAAGATAGGCTAGCGGCTACTTTTATGAGTTCTCCGCAGGAGTAACCGCAGGGCAACCCAACACGAAAAATTCTTGGTTTTGTTGGGTTTCGCTTTGTACCCCTACGGACGATTTATATTTCTTCGTATACTGTAGCGATCGCCTTTCCTCATTACTATCATCAACAAAACATATAAAGGCGATTTTAGTAAGCAGAAAGACAGATTGCTTTCTCAAACTCCAGTTTACTAATTCATTTCAGTAATTCACGCACTCAAAAGAGCGATCGCTCTTAATTAAGGGACTGCCGATTAAAAAAATATCCAAAAATAAACTACGAACTATCAAATATAATTAATTTATTCCGTAATTAATAGACAAAAATTTGCTATATGGAACGATCAAATATACGTACAAGACTCTTGAAAGAAATAAATCTCATTCCCGAAGAAAAGCTCGAAGAATTATATAATTTTATTTATTATTTTCGAGTTGGTGTTGAGGCATCTAAAGGTACACCAGAACGAATTATGCAGTTCGCTGGTTGCTGGAATGATATGTCAGATGAAACATTTGCTGACTTAAATGAAGAAATAATCACACGTCGCCAGCAGGCTTTTTTTGGGAGAAGAAATGATGAAATCGACCTTGGTTGATACCAACATCTTATCCTTATTTTTCCGCAATCAACCTCTGGTGATTGAAAACTTTAATGCATATATTCAAGAATATGACAAAAAATCAACATTAGTATTATCACCTATTATGAAATGGTTAGCGGATTGAAGCACCGTGACGTACAGAAACAACTAACATCTTTTTTAGAATTTGTTTCATATAATACAGTATTGCCTCTGACTACAGAATCTACAACGATTTCTGGTGATATTTATGCCAAGTTAAGAAAGAAGGGGACACCAGTAGACGATATTGATATTCTCATTGCAGGAATTGCTATTACTAACAATTTGGTGATTGCGATTAACAATTACAGAGATTTCGAGAAAATTGCAGGCTTAGAAATTGAAGATTGGAGTCAAGGTAATTCCTAAACGCGATTATTTCAGTATTTTATGCAATCATAACAACGATCGCGCATTCCCTATTGCCTGTTTTCAAGGTTAAATTTAGCAGCGATCGCATCAATCACTTGTTGCTCAACTGGTGTAGTCTGATTGTCAAGTTGGGCAATTTTTTTGCACTGTGCTAGTAAAGGTATGGCAAAATCACGGTTGAGTTGGCTAATTAAGGTATCTAAAGGCTGGGGTGACTTAATATTTTGCGCTATGGCTTCTAGCGAGGTAGAACTTAGGTTTAGCGCTTTTAACTCTGGTAAAATTTCTGACCAAGTTTTCTCTGGATGACTCGCCAGAATCATGTGAACTAAAATTTGATCCATGATTGCCTCTTGAGCGATCGCTTTTTCCAGATACTTTTCGCTCTCTGCTTTTAAATTTGCCAATGTCTGTGAATTGAGAGAAGTTGATTCATCCAGCTTGGCTTCATAAAATCGACAAGCAGCATATCCCAATGAATAGATCATCGTTGCATTTGAGCTAGCGGCGATCGCTGCACCAGCAAAAGGCACATTTCGCAGCAAACCTAAACCCGCAGCTTTCAAAAGACGACCACCACCTAACGCTAAACCAAAAATTGCCAAAACTTCGCCCTTCCTAGCCGGGTCTTTTAAATTTAAGCCATAAGCAGATGCAATCTGATAAAGCATTTCTGACTGCAACTTTGTTGTTGCTGCTAAATCAATTGCTAGGAATGCTACTGCAACTCCTGGTAAAATACTAGTTGCTAGCCCAATTCCGCCTGCTTTAGTTGCTTTTTCTACCATAATTCGGTGGGAAATCTGACTGGGTGATTCATTGGGATATTGTTGCTTTAATTTATTCACCGCAACTTCTGCTTTTTCCAAATCCACAACATCAGTAGCACCAATCAGCCAATTAAGATTTAATACTCCAGATAGTTTTCTAATCAGCCAATTCTCGCTGAGGCGATTCACTACCTTTCCGGTGGTTTGAGTTGTTTGCTCAATTAAGTTGTGTGTTTGTTTAGTCGCCGCTTGTCCTACTTCAATTGCTGTAGTGACAATTTGGGCGGCATTTTTAACAAAAGACTCGAATACAGACGGCTCCTCTTCTGATGGTTTAGCCTTGATTTCTACTTCTAAAGATTTTGTGGGTGAATTAACTGATTGGTTCACCTTTGTTTGTTGTTGGGGTTTGTCTGTCATTGCTAAGCACCGTCATAAAAGTCTTTCTATTCTGGTTGTAGCTAAAATATGAGGGGCTTGACATCTGCCAACAAGCACAACTTGTTAGATAAAAGGTGAATAATGTTGAGCAAATAATATTGCTATTTGGTATTTTAGCCTACTCAAAATCAATAATTTTCTGATATTAACAACTGCATTAGTCCCTCAACAATTGGAGCATATTGCTCAGAGGTCAGTGTTCCTAAATACGCCAATATTCTGTGCGTGTCTAACCCCCTGACTTGATCCAGCAGTACTATAGAAGGCTGAGATAACCCACCAGCACCAGCTTCCAGACGTGGATATCAGCTGGGATTATTAACTGCTCATGAACCTGTTTGGGTAGTCAAAGGTGTAATCATTAGCATTGGATAACGGACTTTTCCCCAAGGTAAGCCAACTGCTACAACAGGTCTAGTTCCTTGTTGCTCTCGTCCTCTGGGAATATGGCTGGGTAAAGTTACTATGACCACATCGCCACACTCAAGTAAATCAGGCTGGAGCATCCTTACCGCCGATAACTGCTAGCCCAACTCCGGGGATATACTCTACTGGCTTGCCTTTTGGCTGTCCTTTGTGTCCCCAATTATAAGGGTCTGATTCTAGTAAATCTTCTTCTGCTTGTGTAATCTGCTCATTCAGCATTTGCCACAATCTGCGTTTTTCTTCCAGTTCTAGTGAAGCGATCGCATTTACTAAGGATTCAAAAGGAATTTGGAGTTTTACAATTTCTTGGCTCATGAGGTGTGTTGGCAAGATTAATTAAATTGTAAGCTTTTTCACATATAATTTGCAGATCTTCGGTAGTCAGAATGCTTGTAAATTCCGGTTTTTTTATTTTGAGTTGCCAATAAATAATTTATTTTACACGGATGATTTAACTGTTTGAGACTTACTTTCTAAAAAGTTTTGGCTTTTAAGAATCTCATAGAGATTAATATCTTTTTCTAGCAAGCAGGCGTGTCCGCTATCAGGAAGTACCATCGTTTTAGCATTGGGTAAAATATTGGCTATCCGCTTCACTTCACTTACAGAAGGCAAAAGGCGATCGCTAGCACCAGCAATTAGCAACGTTGGTTGAGTCAGGCGACGTAACTTCTTCTCATCTACATGAAACTCTCGTACTAAAGACAATCGCCAAAGCACCGTTGCTGGCGGGACAGAACGCATAGTTTTTAATAGCTCGTGGCGATCGCTTCTGGAGATACGTGGCAAAGATGCTAAAAAAGGTAATAACCCCAATGCGCCAATATCATAAAGTGATTCTGGTACAAAGGAAGTTAGTTGAGATGCCGAATTCAACCAAGAGCGCAGCTTAAAGGCAGAAGCCGGGTTAATTAGAATAATTCGCTTAAATAACTGCGGCGTTTGGATCGCCACTTTCATCGCCAAACAACCGCCAAAGGATTCACCACACAGGTAAACTGGCCTCTGGGAGCTTTTTTCTAATTCTGCATGGATTAAGTGCAATACATTCTTAGTTAGTACATCCCAGGTGGTGAGGTCTTTCCGTGGGAGTGCTAAACAGCGGACATCAAAGCCAACTTCTAATCCTACGGTTTGCGATCGCAATAGTTGACCTGTTCCATCCATTCCTGGCAAATATACAAACAGTGGATACTCTGGTTGTACTCGTTTAGGAGTAAGGAAACAAGGGCTTAACTCAACTTCTGGCATTGTAAAATTTAAATTGAATTTCCTAGTTTGAGCAAATTTTCTTTGTTAAAACCCATACTTTAACGGTCTGGGACGACACGCAAGTTGCAGCGCGATAGAATAATCAAAACTCTCATAAAATCATAGCGTGGAGAGTATAAACCCCGTTTAAAGTAGCTGAAGTTGCTAGCGATGGTTAAACCTAGACTATGCAACATAGCAATTAACTTCTCGGCAATCGGTATAAGCTAATTTAAAAATATTTGTCGCAGAATATATTAAGTTTTGGTCAATAAGTTGATTACTCCTTGTTTTATGTTTAGCTATGCAGATGTAGAAGGGCTAGTTGACACACAAACAGTCTTAAAAGCCCTAATAACAGCCTTGACGTAGTAAATTGCTAATTTCGCCATGACAATGTTCTGTTAGTTCAGCCACAACTGTTCTAGCTTGTTTTCCGTGATATTTTTTTTGGTGTTGGGGTGTAATCCAATAAGGATGACCAATGAGCACAGCTACCCGACGATAGAGTACCAGAGGATGCCAACCAGACTGATTAAATAAAGGTTCTGAAGGGTCAAATAAACTCAAAAACCTTAAAGGGAAGCCAGAAGTGTTCACCTCGTCTAACGAGGCGATCGCGATCGGTAAAATTGCTAAATCCCGTACATCAGCTCGCAATGCCAAATGAGCAAATCCCCGCTGAAATTCACCCAGTTGACTTGGCTGAGTAAATTTCACCATTGGCGCAGTTCCTTCTGGAAACACTCCCACCATCTGCTTAGAGCGCAACAACGTCTGTGATTGCAAAAAAAAGCTTTGCTGGCGGTTATGGGTTTCTTCTAAGGGAAAGCACCCCAATTGCCCAGTAACAATATCTCGCATTATTGGCACTTGTCCCATGTAATGATGGCAGGCAAAACGAATCGGACTCGATAACGCCTCCATCAAAACCAGTGCATCCATAAAGCTGCGGTGATTGCTAACTACCAACACGCTTGCATCCTGGGGAATGCGATCCTCATGATAGCGAAACATTTGTGTTGAGAGCGCCGCCAGGAAAGCGCGAGAAATCTCCAGGGGGCTATTTCGACTCATACCTAATCAATATATTTTTCAAAAAAATATTGCAGTTTATCTTAACCTAAGTTTTACATTTCTTTACTACCGCCATGACCGTCTTAAGATAGAAATGTCCGTACCACGAAGCAAACTATATTTTACGAGTTCTAGTTTATGTATTTTTAATCACACTTATATCTAATCAAAAACATTAAAAAGCATTATTTCTATCTAATTTCTGTCTTGTAGATGATAGATAAGCTGGATTTATATCTATCATCAAACAATCGTTAAATCTAGAAACTTGCTAACATCAAAGTGTTATTTGAAAAAAAGGCAGTATTGTTATATAATTACGTGGTTTTACCGATAAAAGTAAGAGATAAAACGTTTTAATAAGTTGTTTTTTATTTGCATGAATCTAGTGGAAAAAACAGAAAAGACATTTGCACTGACAACACCGCTATATTATGTAAACGATGTACCTCACATTGGCAGTGCCTATCCAACAATGGCAGCAGATGTAGTAGCACGGTTTCAAAGGCTGCTGGGCCATCAAGTACTACTGATTACTGGTACAGATGAGCATGGGCAGAAAATTCAACGAGCCGCTGAAAGTAAAGGGCTACCGCCTCAAGAGTTTTGTGATGAAATCGTACCTAGCTTTGTCAGCTTATGGCAGTTGTTGAACATTCAATACGATCGCTTTAGTCGAACTACCGCAACTCGTCATGAAGCGATTGTTAAAGAATTCTTCGGGCGAGTTTGGGAAGCTGGTGACATTTACCAGGGACAACAACAAGGCTGGTATTGCGTATCTTGCGAAGAATTTAAGGAAGAACGGGAACTGTTAGAGGGACGGCGTTGCCCAATTCATACTAATAAGGAAGTTGAGTGGCGAGACGAGCAAAACTACTTCTTTAGCTTATCTAAATATCAAACCCAACTCGAAGAGTTTTACCAGTCTAGACCGGATTTTATCCAACCAGAGAGTCGGCGAAATGAAGTTTTGAGCTTTGTAAGCCAAGGTTTACAAGACTTTTCAATTTCGCGGGTAAATCTAGATTGGGGTTTTCCAGTACCAGTTAATCCTAAGCACACCCTTTATGTTTGGTTTGATGCGCTGCTAGGTTATGTAACTGCATTGCTTGAACCAGATGCAGAGCCGACTTTAACAAATGCTTTAGAGACATGGTGGCCAATCAACCTGCATCTAATTGGTAAAGATATCCTGCGCTTCCATGCAGTTTACTGGCCAGCAATGCTGTTGTCAGCTGGCTTACCCTTGCCAGAAAGAGTATTTGGGCATGGCTTTTTGACCAAAGATGGTCAAAAGATGGGAAAAACTATGGGTAATACCCTTGATCCGGTAGATCTAGTTCAGCGCTATGGTAGTGACGCCGTTCGTTATTACTTCCTTAAGGAAATCGAATTTGGCAAAGATGGAGATTTTAATGAAGTTAGATTCATTAATGTTCTGAATGCAGATTTGGCAAATGATTTAGGCAATTTGCTCAATCGCACCTTGAACATGGTGAAGAAATACTGTGCTGGCAATGTACCATCAATTGCCAATGAAGCTATTTCTGATGAGAATCCTTTGAAAGCGATCGGTTTACGTCTAGGGGAACAGGTAAGACAAGCCTATGGGGCGCTAGCTTTCAATCAAGCCTGTGAGGCTATCCTGCTACTGGTGCAAGCCAGCAATAAGTTTATTGATGAACAAGCTCCTTGGTCATTATATAAGCAAGGACAGCAACAAGCATTAGAAAAAGTACTGTATGCAGTTCTAGAATCAGTTAGACTAGCAGCTTATCTACTATCCCCCATTATTCCCAACATCAGTAGCGATATTTATCAACAACTGGGTTTTGGAATAGATTTTAACGATCAAATACAAAGTTCAATTACTGCTCCTTTTGCCATTCATGCAACATGGGGGATACTATCCAGTAAACAACAGTTGGGTACACCCCAACCCATTTTTAAACGCATAGAACCCACGAAAAACGATTAACCCTTATCAAACTCCAATTTTGTTGAATCTCTACTAAATTCTGTCAAAAAATTTATCGGGGCTTAACTGAAGTTAGCCCCTGAAGATTATCATAAACCGCTCTAACTCGCATGTAAAAGTTGGTAATTTGTATCAAAAATAACAGGGATAAAACTGAGGTATGACAACAATGTTGAATAATTTGGAAAACGACTCAATATTTACGCCAGAACAAGTTTTGGAAAATCGGGGTCGGGTCGCTATATTTATTGATGGCTCAAATCTATTTTATGCGGCACTGCAACTAGGGATTGAAATCGATTACACGAAGCTGTTATGTCGATTAACTGGAGGTTCTAGACTGCTGCGAGCTTTTTTCTACACTGGGGTAGACCGGACGAACGAGAAGCAGCAAGGGTTTTTACTGTGGATGCGTCGTAATGGCTATCGAGTCATCGCTAAAGATTTAGTGCAGCTACCAGATGGCTCTAAAAAAGCTAACCTAGATGTAGAAATAGCAGTAGATATGATGGCACTAGTCGATTCTTATGATACCGCTGTCTTAGTCAGTGGTGATGGGGATTTAGCTTATGCAGTGAATTCGGTGAGCTATCGGGGTGTGCGGGTAGAGGTAGTGAGTTTGCGTTCAATGACTAGCGATAGCTTAATTAATGTTAGCGATCGCTATATTGATTTAGAAGCCATCAAAGAAGATATCCAAAAAACTCCTCGCCAAAGCTATCCATATCGACCGTTATCTAGTATGGGTTTTTTGGAAGACCCAAGAGCGAGTGATGGACATTTAGAAATCCAAGAATAATGAAGCATCAATTTAATCAGAGGGGAAGACAGGAGGAGAGGGAGATCAGGAAAATTATTCACTTACCTCCTTTACCCCTCCACTCGTCTACTCCTCGCCTGCGTACCTCCTTTTTTATTTTTTTAACCTTCTTGATAATTGGGTTAGTTGGCTGCGGGGGGAAATCCCCCATAGCCTCTAAATCAACTGATTCAGGTGCATCTGACCGAGACAGCAATTTAACTTTCTTTGATGTCACTTTAGAACAGGCAGATGAGGTAGGAAGACCAGTTTGGAAAGTCAGAGCTAAACAGGCAAAATATACTCAAGAAAAACAAATCGGTCAGGCCGAAAGTCCTTATGGTGAACTCTACCAAGATGGCAAAGTAGTTTACCAAGTCAAGGCAGATGTGGCAGATATTGAACAGGATGGAAAACAGCTATTTCTTAAAGGTAAAATACTTGCTACAGATCCTCGCAATGGGATTGTGTTGCGAGGTAATGAATTAGAATGGCGGCCCAAAGAAGATTTATTGATTGTCCGCAATCAGCTAAACGGTACTCATAAACAACTCCAAGCAGTAGCGCAAGAAGCACGAGTCAAAACCCGCGAACAACGTATGGAATTTTCGGGAGGGGTAGTTGCAAATTCAGCTGATCCCCAAATGCAAATAAGAACCGAGCATTTGATCTGGCAGATTAAAGAAGAGAAATTAATTGGCAATCGCCCTATACAAATTGACCGCTACAAAAATAATCAAATTACTGATCGTGGCAGGGGAAATTCTGCGGAAGTTAACTTAAAAACCAAAATTGCCACTGTCAAACAAAATGCCCAAATGGAATTACTAGAACCACCAATGCAAATAGCTAGTAATTCTATGATCTGGAATATGAATGCCGAAACTGTCAACACAAATTCACCAGTGCGTGTCTACCACCAAACTGAAAAAGTTACAGTAACCGCCAATCAAGGCGAAATGAAAATACCACAAAAAACAGTTTATTTAACAGGCAATGTCAATGCCGTTGGACAGCGTAGCCAAGCTCTAAAATCCAATACGCTAACTTGGTATTTAGATAATAAGTTAATTGAAGCTCAAGGAAATGTAGTTTATCGGCAAGTTGACCCACCATTGAATTTTACAGGTGAAACAGCTGTTGGTAATTTGCAAACCGAAAACATGGTCGTTAAAGGTGGTAGTTCTGGCAACAGAGTAGTGACGGAGATTATTCCGCAGGAAAATGTAAAACGTCAATAGTCAAAAATCAAGGTCATTTTAAGTTATCAACAAATGACAAATAACTAACTTCTAAACAAAATATCATTACGATCGCCTGCACCCAGTTGAGGTAGAGAGTTGATAGCCGAGTGGGGTGTGATAGCAGCAGGAACAGAAGGAGCTACTTGCAACTGTTTTACAAGACGTTGCAATAGATTGTCTTGTCCTGTACGGAAAGCTGACACATTTGTGCCACGGTTGATAATAGCGAACCAAACCAAACCGCGATCGCGTGTAGGCATAACTCCAGCTAAAGCACTAACATCTCGGAGAGTACCAGTTTTAATCACAGTGGCAGCAGGGATATGTCTGGAATGCATTGTACCTCGGTGATCGAACCCAGACACAGGGAATAAGTCAGCTAAAGTCAATTTATGAGCGACAGCTTCTCGTTGTAGCGTCATCAACATGGCACAAGCAGCTCTTGGGGAGATCCGATTTTCTGGCCCCAAACCAGAACCATTGATTAACTGAATTTCTGACTGCGGCACTCTAGCAAGGTTTGCTGCTGTTGATTCTACTACAGTTGCTCCTCCCACTGACTCTGCTAGCATCTCTGCCATCTCATTGTTACTAAAAACATTCATCTCCTTGATGAGTTGCTGCAAGGGTAGAGAGTGGTGACGTAGTAGCAACGTTTTTTGAGGATTTAATTGTGGCTCAAATTTGACATTACCTGCAATTACGACTTGAGGCTTGGGTGTACCCTTGGGCATGATTGAGTATATGTAGTTAGCGGGGCGAGTCCAAGTCTTATGATTCATGGCTTGCTTGAGGAATTGGCCTGCCATTAACGGATGACGTTGGAAATTCATGGCGAAATTGCCAGTAATTACCAAATTTCCTTTTACTTGCTTAATGCCCATTTTATTGAGAGTATTACCAAGGGCGATCGCTTCTTCCCAAACAAACATCGGATCGCCACCGCCGGCAATTACCAAATCGCCTTTTAAAACCCCATTTACTACTGGCCCTGTGGCACTTACCAAAGTCTCAAATTGGTGATCTGGCCCCCAAGTTTTTAAAGCAACTAGTGAAGTGGCAATCTTAGTTAAGGAGGCAGCAGGCAGAGGTGTCGTACCTTGGTGATTGGCCATCAGCATCGGCCCGGACTGCATCCAAATTCCCTGGCTTCCCGTCAGATTTTGTACTACTAATTTCGATGTTATTAGTCCTTTTAGATATTGTTGGACTGTGGTAGCCCCAGTTGGATTTGGATCAGGGGCAAGAACTAAGCCAGGGCTACTTTGCCAAGCCAATGCATCTAAGGCATCAAAAGGCTTGATTTGTACGCCAGCCATTTCCAGCCAGAGCGATGCTAAACCTGAACCCAGCAATTCCACAAGCATGTTTTATTCCCCTATTAGGATGTGGTAAGTTGTTTCCTGTGCTAATATACAAGCTTTTTACAGTTAATCAGCATTGAGTCATTACAAATAGTGTTTTTCTCATCTAAAATTACAATTAATAAAATTATTTTTGTTACGCATTTTACAATTCCATAATACTTATCGCTAATGACTATAGGCACAGGAAAACATAAAACCTCTAACTAAGGTGTTGCTAGCAATTAATTTCAAAAATCAATTTATGATAGCTTGTAGGGTGGGCATTGCAATGCCCACCCTACAGTGATCTATTCATAAAAAACCCATTGTAAATCGCATATTTCTAGATCACATAATTCAAGAGCAACAAATTACTATCGCTATGCTTGCTGACTAATGTGAGATGTTCTTGCGTTTATTAATCAAATTCCTATATAGGCTTTTCTAGATATAACTGGAAATATTATGCCATCAATCTAATAAAGACTAATAAACATAACTTAAGCTTATGTTTTTATAAACCCGAAAAACCTGGGAATTGGCTTTCATGATAAACCTCTTTCAGGAAAAGAAAATGCCAAGGTGGCAAGTTTAAGAAGAAATGCCAGGGTGGAAAATCCACCCTTAACACCTACTTCCTTTCTGGATGTGCCGCATCTTCTGGTGAAGGAGTACCCATCTGGTTAATCGTCGCAATCATTTGATATAGGCGTCCTAAGTCGCGTTGATTAAAGTACAAAATGAGGCGGGGTAGCCCAACAGTTTCATCTTGTGCTTCTTGAGGTAACGCCTGACTTTTTTCAATCCGTCCTTTAAGAATAATGTCGCTGAAATCAGCATTGAGTTGCTCTACAAGAGCATCAGATAAATCTGTCTTAAGACGAATGACTAAACTATCACCTACATAACGGCAGGAGTGATAAACCTGATAAAAACCGGTAATGGCATCGCAAGCCACATCTAGATTGTCTGTCACCGTGTAAAGGCTGGGGTCTTCGGGACTCACAAGACCGTTTTGCACTAGCTGCTTATCAATGTATTCGCTCCAAGACCGCCAGTAATCACCACCAGGATGATCAATTAAAACTAGAGGTACTGGGCCAAATTTACCAGTTTGACTCAGTGTCATGCACTCAAAAGCTTCGTCTTGGGTACCAAAGCCTCCAGGAAACAAGGCGACAGCATCACTTTCTTTGAGAAGAAATAGCTTGCGCGTAAAGAAATACTTAAAGTTAATTAACTTGGGATCGCCCTCAATGAATGGGTTTGCTTGCTGTTCAAAGGGCAACTGAATATTTAAGCCAAAGGAATTTTCTCGTCCAGCACCTTCATGACCAGCTTGCATAATGCCACCGCCACCGCCTGTCATCACCATAAATCCCAATCGAGAAACAGCCTGAGCAAACTCAAGCGCCATGTGGTACTCTGGTGTATCTGTAGCTAGGCGAGCAGAACCAAAAATCGTGACTTTGCGAACATGTCGGTAGGCATGAAATAGCTGGAAACCGCGCTCCATGTCTGCTAAAGCCGCCGATAAGATCTTCCAATCGAGACGATCAATTTCACTATCAGCCAGACGGACTATTGTAGCCAATGCCTGTTTGATAAATTGCCGATGTTTTAACGTCGGTAAATGATCAATTAATTCAGCGATATCCGCCTGGAGAGACTCTAATGTGTCAAAAGACGCAGATGAAGTCATGAGAACTGCCGCAACAATGGCATTATATTTTACCTAAATTTAGTGTGCAAGTTATCAAAAACTGCTGTGCTTACTTTAGGAAATGCCGAATAAATAATCATCTAACCTTGATATCACTTATCTATGGGAAAGTTAACAACTATCAGTGGAATACCCTTATCTACTGGACTAACACAGCTAAAATAGTGCATTAAATGTGGGTTGGGTTGAGCAACGCAAAACCCAACCTACATTTTTTTTGCTATGGGAAAGTTAACAACTATCAGTGGAATAAACTAATGCGCCTACATATTGCATTATTTTCCATGTATATCAACTAATTTATTTTGTTTACGCGTACCAAGATTTTATAATTTGTGTCCTTTTGGGCAACTAATTAGTTAAGTTAACACTTCACTAAGGCTGGCTTCAATTTCTTAAACTTGGTGTGATTGTTTTAAACAAATTAAGAAATATTTTACTAGGTTGGATATTGTCCAACCTAATAAACGAAATAGAAGTCAAATTAGACCATACCACCAGCGGCTTGAAACCGAGCGCGGGCACGTTTTAAGGCTTGGGTTGCCTGGATTTGTGCTTGGCGATCATCTGCTGTGACTTGATTTAGGCGGGCTTCCGCTTGGTTGTAAGCAGTGCGGGCTTCCTCAAGATTAATTTTGTCACCACGTTCAGCACCGTTAACCAGAATTGTCACTTCATTTTCTTCGACTTCGGCAAAGCCACCCAAAAGGGCGATCGCTTGCCAATTCTGATTTTTAGCGGCACGTACTCGCATCACACCCGTATCCAGGGCGGTTAAAAGTGGCGCGTGTCCAGTCAAGATACCTAACTGACCAGTAGTGCTGGGCAAAACTACTTCTTCAGCTGCGGCATCCCACACTGTTTTATCTGGGGAAATTACACGGACGGTTAATGTCATTTGTCTTTTGTCCTTTGTCCTTTATCACTTGTCCTTTGTCTTTTGCAATTTGCCATTAGTCACTAGCACTTGAACTAATGACTAATGACTAATGACCAATGACCAATGACTAATGACTAACCTTTGATTTTTTCAGCTTTGGCGATCGCTTCGTTAATATCGCCAACCAAGTAGAAAGCCTGCTCTGGCAGGTCATCCAACTCACCAGACAGAATCTTCTGGAACCCTTTGATAGTATCTTCCAACTTCACATACTTACCAGGAGAGCCAGTAAACACTTCTGCCACAAAGAATGGCTGAGACAAGAAACGCTCAACTTTCCGCGCCCGTGCCACAATTAAACGGTCTTCTTCAGACAATTCATCTAGACCCAAGATGGCGATAATATCTTGGAGTTCTTTATAACGTTGTAGAGTTGACTGCACGGCCCGGGCAGTATTGTAGTGTTCGTCACCGACAATGCTGGGCTGTAACATCGTGGAAGTCGAACCTAGGGGATCCACAGCTGGATAAATTCCCTTAGATGCCAAACCGCGAGACAGTACTGTTGTTCCGTCCAAGTGGGCGAAGGTAGTAGCAGGTGCGGGGTCAGTGAGGTCATCCGCGGGTACGTACACCGCTTGAATGGAGGTAATGGAACCCTCTGTAGTCGAGGTAATCCGCTCTTGCAGTTCACCCACGTCAGTTCCTAGTGTCGGCTGATATCCTACTGCTGAGGGCATCCGTCCTAACAACGCAGACACTTCCGAACCTGCTTGTACGAACCGGAAGATGTTGTCAATAAACAGCAGCACATCTTGCTTGTTAACATCTCGGAAGTACTCTGCTACTGTCAATCCAGAAAGACCAACCCGCATTCTAGCTCCGGGTGGCTCGTTCATTTGACCATAGACTAGAGCAATCTTTGACTCGTTGAGGTTGTCTTTATTGATAACCCCAGATTCCATCATTTCGTTGTAGAGGTCATTGCCTTCGCGAGTGCGTTCACCCACGCCAGCAAATACAGATACTCCACCGTGCTGAGTAGCGATGTTGTTAATTAACTCCATCATGATCACGGTTTTACCGACACCAGCACCGCCGAACAGACCAATCTTACCGCCACGTCGATAGGGAGTCAGGAGGTCAACAACTTTAATCCCAGTCTCAAACACGGAAGGTTTAGTTTCCAGTTCAGTGAATTTGGGAGCAGAACGGTGGATGGGTAAGGTTGCCTCAGCATTTACAGGCCCCTGATTATCTACGGGTTCGCCAAGAACGTTGAAAATCCGACCCAAGGTAGCTTTCCCAACTGGTACTCTGATGGGAGCACCAGTATCGGCGACCTCCAGACCACGCACTAAGCCATCGGTGGAACTCATAGCAACAGCTCGCACCTGGTTGTCGCCCAGCAATTGCTGTACTTCAACGGTCAGGTTGATTTCTTGTCCAGCTTCGTTAGTGCCTTTGATGGTCAATGCGTTGTAGATTTGCGGCAATTTCCCGCCGGGAAATTTAACGTCTACAACTGGACCAATGATTTGGGTAATGTAACCAATGTTTGTTTTTTCTGCGGTTGTTACCATGCTGCGCCTAATGATTGAAGCTATATTTCAGATAAGGTCGAAGAAGACATAATGATTAAGCAATGTCATCTTTCACTCTAGCACCGGAGGGGGACATAACTCCCTTAGTAATTCCTTAAAAAAGAGCTTGCCTACTTTGGCTGTAACCCTCATCCTGAAAAGCTTAGCCTGCTGACCAGCTGCTTTGGGGTAGATATTTGAAATATTAGGTTAAATTCTCAAATGGGTAGGGGAGACTTAAAACTGAAAATAGACGTGTCAGGCGATCGCTAAACACGGCTGTCACTCAATTTAGGTTCGGTGATCTGTCTTACGACTGACGATGCAGGATTTGCATTCTTCAACCCAAATAACATCTCAGAAAAAACCAAAATAAAAAAATGCTGCGTCTTGTACTAAAAGACACAGCAATTCAAGCAGTAGTTTAGAAATGATTTAGACTTTAGTTGCGGCTTTCTGTTGCTGCTGACGCTTTAAGAGTGAACTCACACCGAAAGTTCCTATTGCTAACACACCCAACATAGAACCAGATTCGGGAACAGACTTGCTAGGAGGTTCACCAACTCCTGAAAAGGCAAAGATAAAGGTATTGGGAATACCAGTACTTGGCCCATCTGGCCCACTTGCCTGCCCTAAAGAATATACCCTGTCAGCATCAGCAGCAACCAGTGCAGCTAATGCTTCTGTTTCGGTCGGGGCCGCACCGTAAAAAATATTAAACGTACGAGTGGCTCCAATAGCCAGCGAACCAAAGCCGAAATCGAATAAAGCACCGTGGTCATTGGGGCCTGAGTCAACAGCTTCTCCTGTAAAGACAATGCTACTTGGTGTACTCAAGGGATTTGCCGAGGCAAAACCATCATCACTGGTAAACAGCACATTACTAGCACCGCTTGTTTTAATTGTCACAAACTCACTAAAAGGTGTTGGTTCGATATCCCAGTCCATGACGCGGCGATAGCGCAGATCTCCAATAGCAGCTGTGCCAATGTTTTCTATAGTAACTGCGGCTTTATACAAATAGGGCGTTACTGCTACTGGTGCATAGTCGTGAGTTATTTTAAGACTATCTCCAAGTTGAACGATGGAAGTAGCTTTAGTCGCATCGGCAATGAAAGAGATCAGACTTAGATTTTTAACCCCATCTGTGGCGACGTTGGCGTAACCGGTCAGTCCTGTAATCGCATCTGCCACACCCCAACCCTCACAAAGGCAGCCTGGAGCAGTTGCTTCAGCACCGGTTGGCAGGAATCTTAAACCAACGTCGGTAACTCCTCCTAAAGATGGTGTACCACCAGAGACATTAAGATGGCCTTGATCATTTATCCCTAACTGAATAGTACCGTTACTAATAATTGATGCTGCATTTGCACTAGTAATTAATCCTAAACTTAAGGGTGCGCTAATACCTATAGTTGCAAATATTTTCAGACTTTTTTTACAAGCGTTTTGAAAATTTTTTCTGATTTTAAATCTGGTCATTGAACTAACTCCTACAAAAAATGCTAGTGGTGAAAATATCCAAATTGCAAATACACAAATTTCCGCGTTGCAAGTAACACCTCACATTTGACAGGTGAAGTGCAGCTTTCCGCTGCGATCGCAGATTTAAGAGATTATGAAAATGACTACAGCATTTAACTTAGCTGTTGTCTTCAAGTTAGCAGTGAGGTTTGTATCAGTGTTTGCCTCACCTGTGTATTTACATAGCCTAATAGCAATTCTTTTTTATAACCAAGTTTTATGCGTGTATTTACACAAAAAATACATACCACTTCAATTAAGTTTTAATCAAAATGCTTATCTAATATGAGTTATATCTAAAAAATTGATAAATGAACCAATAAAATTTCGTGAAAATATGTAACTTCTTTAAAGTAAATTTATATCCGTATTTACTGAACAACATGGCAGTGTTTTAAAATGCAAATATATTAACTACGCAATTAAGAAACACATAAAACTCAAAATAAAAAGCTGCTGTGTCTAGCAATGGCAGACACAGCAGTCATAAAAATAAAATAGTATCTAATTTAGACTTTAGCTGTGGCGTTCTGTTGCTGTTTGCGCTTGTGGAGTGAACTAGCACCGAAAGCACCAAAAGCTAGAATTCCTATCACTGAAGCAGGTTCAGGAACAGACTTTGCGCCGCCTATTGTTAAGTTGTCAATTAAAATTGACCCACTGGTGGTAGCTCCTCCACCTTGAAGACCAACGTGAATTCCCTTAATGCTTTTCTCAGACGTTATACCCCAAAAGTTTTGACCTGCTAAAGAGAAATCTTGCGTACTATCGTCTCCGAAGGTAACTTGAGCAAAGTATTGAGTGCCATAAAGAATATCAAAGCCCGCTCCAAAAACCCCAAGTGCGTTTCCTACTGTTGTTTGGGTAAAATCTAACAAGAAAGAACCGTTACAACCAGCACAGTACGCATGGTTCCCCGATTGTTGTGCTGTTATTAAGTTATATCCATTCGCTCCAAAGGGAGTTGTGGTTTTGTATTTAGTCTCTCCAACTACGCCGCTCATAGAAGCATTAGTATGGATATCGAGAGTTGACCCATTAAATATATTACCTGTTTGGTAACTAGAGTTTTCGTAGTCATCAATAATAAAAGTATCTAGATTGTTTTGGAACGTTGTCCGATTGCTAAAAAGAGTACCAGCTTGTGCTTGCTGACCTCCTATCGCTATTCCCAGAACAATAAATGATGTCCCAAAGGTGGCGAATGATGCTTTTTTTGTCGTTTTTGAAATATTCATGAAACTCTTTTCTCCAAAAACGTGTGATTACTGTTGGAAATACTTCTAAGTGCTTAAAGATATTGGATGCAAAATTGCTAATAAAGCTTTTTTGTTACAGCGATAGTTCAATATCTCGCTGCGATCGCAGATATCATTAATACTGAGAATAAATTCAGCTTTTAATTTTGCTTTTGCTTTTTGTTTTCGCTAGGTTTTTAACTATATTTTCCTAGTTCATACATTTCTATAGATTAATAGTTGAATTTTGATTTGGCTATGGTTTATACATCAATTTACGTAATTTTAATATTTAAACTGAGAGCAAATAATATTCATAATTTAGATTTTATAAGGTTTAGGATCGAAACATTAGTTTGATATTTAGAAACAAGTTGTAAAATTCCTGTTTTTTTGCTTTCATTTACATACGTAACCATACTTAGATAACATTTCAATTATTGTTGCAGATATAGATAACTAGTAATTAGTAATTAAAAAAAACTCTAAAACCTCTGTACAAATTACATTTCCAAATCCTCTAAATATCTCTACAATAAAGAAAGTTAGAGAAAATCGGTGTCAGTTGACCCGCTTCATCCGTATATATCACCGAGTAATTACTTATGAATGTCTCGTCAGCCCGACAATATTTTTACCAGGAAATTCAGCAATCTGACGAGCATATTGACCTGGCAAAAGCTGCTTTATACATCGCACAGGAAGAATATCCCAACCTCGATCCAGAAGAATACATCAACGCTCTCGATACAATGGCAGTGGAACTACAAGAACGCTTGCCTTCCTCACGATATCCTCTACGGATAATTCAAACTATTAATCAGTATCTCTACAATGATTTGGGATTTGCTGGTAATGAAAAATACTACTCTGACCCGCGCAACAGCTTTTTGAATGATGTGATTGACCGACGGCTGGGGATTCCCATTACCTTGGCGTTGGTTTATCTAGAAGTCGCTCGCAGAATTGACTTTTCGATGGTGGGTGTAGGGATGCCAGGACATTTCCTAATCCGCCCAGATATTCCAGATATAGAGATTTTCGTTGATGCCTTCAATGGCGGTGAAATAATATTTGCACAAGATTGCCAAGAAAAGCTGTCTGAAATTTATCAGCAACCCGTGACACTACAACCAGAATTTTTAGCTGTAGTCAGTCATCGGCACTTTTTGGCACGGATGTTAACAAATCTCAAATATATTTATCTCCGACAGCAAGAGTTAGAAAAAACGCTAGCAGCAGTCGAACGAATTTTGTTGCTGTTTCCTGGCGTGTCTCTAGAAATACGCGATCGCGGTCTTCTTTACTATCAACTCGGTCATTATTCACAAGCTACAGATGACTTACAAAGTTATCTAGCAAAGATTCCTGATGCCGAAGATGCATCTGTAATTCGGCAGTTACTCGCTAAGTTAAGTAAAGATAACTGAGAGAGATGAGGAGCAGGGGAAGCAGGGGAAGCAGGGGAAGAATAATAACTGCTGTTTCCTAACTGTTGACTGTTGACTGTTAACTGTTGACTGTTGACTGTTGACTGTTGACTGTTGACTGTTGACTCCTAACCAATTTGTACTTCTTCTGCGACTCGTTTGAGGCGGCGCAGTTGGGCTTGCATATCTGCTTTTGTCCAAGACGCAGCAAAGGTGTTGAAACCCCAACTCACTAGAGGATTGGGAATCTCAAACTCAAAACGGTTAAGTAGACGTGTTCCCTTGGCTACTGGTTGACATTCCCAGCGATCGCGTCCATGAAAAAATCCCTGAAATTCCCAAACTACTAAACCCGGTTTCCGCTCCACGACAACGCTGTTTAGGGTGGGTTTAACTAGAGGAATTTGAATGACAAAACGACTTGGACTACCTACATCAGTACTCCAGACGCCCACAGGCTCGCAACGTAAAACAGGGTTGAGCCAGCGGTGCATGAGTGCTAGATCGGTAATACAGCGCTCCACGACCGTAGCTGTAGCATTAATTTCAATTGATTGTGCTAAAACCTGGGACATTTTACATCTTTAATGATGTTCCTGCAATTAGAGTAACGCAAAATTGAGGGTTGTCAGTGCATTACATCAACGCAACAGCAAGCTGTGGTGCAAAACAAAAATTAGTAGATTTTCATCTCTCTGTTGAGGGATGTCTTAATAAACTTGTTTAGCTCTAATCAAGCCTAAACCTGAGTGATGTTGGGTTGGATAGCTCTCAAATCTGCTGCTCTTGTTTGTTACAAAGTCAAAAATTACTCTTGATATCAATGCCATATATGTTTATTTTTACTGGTAAGGTAAATTGATAGGCAAAACACTAGTGAACTTACGGAGATGGGAGATTGTTTAGAGCAATCCACTATAGAAGCATCTCAGGGGTTTGCGGCGAATTATTGACCTTAATTCCAGAAAACTATGAATGCAACTTGGCAAGGAATAACCCAGGTGATAGGAGTTAGTTTATCCACAAAGGTGCAGCACTTTTTGGCACAATCGCCAAACCTGCAACTAAATCAACCAGGAGTTACTCAAGGAATCGATTATGTACAAGGAACTTTCCAGCAGATAGTTGCGTTTTTACCTCGTTTGCTGGCAGCAGTGGCGATTTTGTTGGTTGGCTGGCTGATTGCTGCGATCGCTGCGGCGGTGACGCGAGGAATCCTCAATCGCACTGATATAGATAACCGCATTGCTGCGGGGATTACGGGACGTGGGGATCGTGGGCAACTTCCCCAAGTGGAGAAACTAATCTCCGGCTTAGTTTTTTGGATAATTATTCTGTTAACGGTTGTAGCCGTTTTACAGACACTACAGTTAGAGGTAGCCTCTCGACCTTTAAATAATGTTCTTGATCAACTTGTTGGCTTCTTGCCTAAGTTGGTAGGTGCGGCAATCTGGTTCGGTGTGGCTTGGGTATTAGCTACTGTCGTCAAGCTGCTGACAGTAAGCGCACTACGGGCGTTAAGACTAGATGAGCGTTTGAATCAAGAAACGCAAAACGATACACTCAGCCTGAATCAGTTGTCTTTGAGTGAGACAATTGGCAATGCTCTGTACTGGTTCATCTTTTTACTGTTTCTCATCCCAATCCTTGATACTCTGGGGCTACAGCAGGCGCTACAACCAGTACAATCTCTAATTACACAGATTTTCTCAATTCTGCCGAATATTTTAGCCGCAACCTTAATTGCCGCAGTTGGCTGGTTTCTAGCTAATGTGGTGCGGCGGATTGTGACAAATTTGTTAGCAACAACGGGAATCGACCATTTAGGGAGTCGGTTTGGACTTTCATCAGCTGCGGGGGTGCAATCTTTATCGACGATTATCGGCACAATTGTTTATGTTTTGATTTTGATTCCTGTAGCGATCGCGGCGCTAAATGCTTTAAGAATTGATGCGATATCTGTGCCGGCGATCGCAATGCTACAACAGATTCTCAATGCCCTACCTGCAATCTTTACAGCCCTGGCAATTTTGATTATTGCTTATTTCCTAGGGCGGTTTGTAGCTGATTTAGTCACTAGTATCCTGACAAGTTTAGGATTTAACAACATTTTCTCTGTCCTAGGTTTGCCAACGCCTGCTAGACGAACAGTATATTCAACAGAGGGAGAAGTACCTCCTACGCTACCAACCCGTACTCCATCGGAAATTGCTGGCATCGTCGTTTTAGTTGGTATTATGCTGTTTGCAACTGTAGCAGCGGTGAATATCTTGAATATTCCAGCGCTGACAGCATTGGTAACTGGCATTTTGATTATATTCGGGCGAATTTTAGCAGGATTGGTAGTGTTTGGCATTGGTTTGTTTTTGGCAAATCTGGCTTTTAACATCATTACCAGTTCCGGTAATCCCCAAGCACGGATTTTAGGTCAGGTAGCACGGATTGCGATTATTGCCCTAGTCTCAGCAATGGCACTGCAACAAATTGGAATTGCTAGTGATATTGTGAATTTAGCCTTTGGACTTCTACTAGGTGCGATCGCTGTAGCTACGGCCCTAGCTTTTGGTCTGGGCGGTCGCGATATTGCACGAGAGCAAGTTCAAGAATGGCTAAATTCTTTCAAAGGTAGAAGCTAAAAGTAAATATTTGAGGCGCAGATTTAGCCTTCAATCTCAAAAAGTGCAATTGCAATCATCATAAGTTCAGAAAATATCTGGGCAATTCTGCTTTAAAGGTTAAAATTTTTAGCTCTGAACTCGTAGTTTGAGTGTAGAACTTGACATTCCAAGTTCAAAGGTCGAAGTTCCGAGTTCAGAGCACGAAGTTCCAAGTTCAAAGGTCGAAGTTCCGAGTTCAAAGGTCGAAGTGCCGAGTTCAGAGCACGAAGTGCCGAGTTCAAAGGTCGAAGTGCCGAGTTCAGAGCACGAAGTTCCGAGTTCAAAGGTCGAAGTTCCGAGTTCAGAGCACGAAGTTCCGAGTTTTGTTCCTCAAGCAAACCTACTAAAGAGGGCGATCGCATTACTGTTTGAGAATGCAGATTTTTACTTACAGCTATTTTTAATTTATTAGACTACAGCAAATAGCTTCTTGTTTGTAGGGTGGACATTAGACCTCTTGCATAAATGCTTAAATTGTCATGTTGAGCGGAGCGAAACATCTCGGAGATTCTTCCCTCCACTACGTTCTGGTCAGAATGACACTAATAGTTTTCGGACTTTTGCAAGAGGTCTATTGTAATGTCCACCCTACTGTGGTCTTACCCGTAAGGGAAATGTAGGTAATTCACCTTTTTATTTTTAGCTTCAACTGCAATTCATCCTTGATACGGTTGAGAATTGAAGTTTCATCCAGGGTTGCTAGAATTCGATGGATGACTGCTTTGGGGCCATCAGGGCCCCAAGTTGCCCCATTAGCTAAATAAGCTTTAGTAACTTGTCCAATGCCATAAGAAGAAACACCAGCTACACTTGCTTGCGTTAGTGCCACGGTTACGTAGGGGCCTAACGAAGCGCCCCCGGTGACTGGCGCAGAGATACCAAGTAAAGTTTTCAGCCCACTCAAGCCCAAATTCGCCAGCAGTTCACTAGCACCGATACCGCCCATACTCAGGGCGATTTTTTGGAGTAGTTGTACAGCACCGCTTTCATTCATGGGGATGCCATAGAGTTTAGATAAGCCCAAAATTAGCGCAATATCAATTACTACACTACTAAGAATATCTACAACAGTTACGGGATTAAGTGCGATCGCTACTGCCTTAGTCATCACAGCTTTCCAAATCAACTGATTAGCATTCTGCTCTCGAATCATCAGTTTTCGCTGCACCAACTGCTCATTCACGTTATCAGCATAAAGCATAGTGTTAAGGGCAACTAGAGCTTTGCCCTCACGGTGCAGAATCTCCAAGATTTTCAGCTTTAGTTCTTCGACTTGAGCATTACCTGTACGTAATTGCAAACCCCTAGTACCATCGGGACGAAGAATCGCCGTCTTTACCAATGGCGATGCAGCAGCCATGACGATTTCTAGAGGCGTGAGCAACTCCCGCACTCTTTCATCTCGGATTTTGTGGTAAATCACCATCCGGTCTGCTTCTGGATACTGGTCTACTTTGTTAAACACTAAAATGATCGGTTTACCAGCTTCTCGCAACTGGCAAAGGGCTTCATGTTCTATCTTCGTCATATCACCAGCAATGACAAACAGAATCAGATCCGCCTGTTTTGCCACCTGTTCAGCTAATGCAGCACGGGTTGCACCATCCACTTCGTCTAACCCAGGAGTGTCAATTAATTCCACTTGCGATTGACCTATTCCAGGTAAAGTGACTCGCAAAGCGTGCTCAGTTTTTCCAACAGCCTCTTCACTAATACTCCAATTAACTCGTTGTGCAGCACGAGTTACACCGTGCAACGGGCCAGTTTCAAACACCGTTTGTCCAACCAAAGCATTAAGTAAAGAAGACTTACCACGTCCTACCATACCAAAAGCAGCAATCTGCACCACCATGCGGTCTAACTTGCCCAACATGGTTTCCAAATCAGCAATTTCCGCCTCTAATCCTCGTTTTTCCTGAACAGTCAGATCGAGAGTGGTTACTAAGTTTCGCAGCGCCGTCTGTGCCTGTTTATAGTTGAGTTCTGTTTGAATATCTTCAAAATTAAAAATGGCACTATCAAGTTCTTCCTCCCAGCTGAGAGGATTTGCGTCAGTATTGGCTGAATTGCTGTGGTGAGGATCGGGCAGAGGCAATGTGGAAGTCATATCAATTTATTGAAATTGGGTATTTATATTAGCCCCATCTTTTATGGTAATTATTTTTAGCAAGGTATTGCGGAGAGCGGTGGAGTCAAGAAGCAGAGGGGCAGAGGAGAGAAAATAACTTTTGACTCTTGACCCTTGTACAGACGCAATTAATCGCGTCTCTACCAATGACTCTTGTACAAACGCAATTAATCGCGTCTCTACCCATGACTCTTGTACAAACGCAATTAATCGCGTCTCTACCCATGACTCTTGTACAGACGCGATTAATCGCGTCTCTACTGTTGACTCCGATCTCCTGACTCCCAAAAAGTCATAAACTGAAAAATGCATCTAGTAGCGTTAGGATCTTGACTAAATCAACTGTGCGGAAAATAGTTATTGCCGGTAACTGGAAAATGTTCAAAACCCAGGCAGAATCCGAGGACTTTTTACGAGGATTTTTGCCCAACTTGGAGGAAACGCCCGAAGCGCGAGAAGTGTTATTGTGCCCTCCTTTCACTGACTTAAACAGTTTGTCTAAGTATTTGCATGGTAGCCGTATACAGTTGGGGGCGCAAAATGTTCACTGGGAAGAATATGGAGCCTACACGGGTGAAATTTCTGCACCCATGCTGACAGAAATTGGTGTGCGCTTTGTAATTGTTGGTCATAGCGAACGCCGACAATACTTTGGTGAAACAGACGCGACTGTGAATCTGCGTCTCAAAGCGGCCCAAAAGCATGGTTTAACTCCGATTCTCTGTGTTGGCGAAACTAAACAACAACGAGATAGGGGAGAAACTGAATCGCTGATTATCGCTCAATTGGACAAAGATTTAGTAGATGTTGATCAGGAAAATTTGATAATTGCCTACGAACCGATTTGGGCGATTGGCACTGGTGACACTTGTGAATCAACGGAGGCAAATCGGGTGATTGGCTTAATTCGTAGCAAGTTAAGTAATCCGAATGTATCAATTCAATATGGAGGCTCAGTTAAGCCGAATAATATTGATGAGATCATGGCTCAACCAGAAATTGATGGTGTCTTGGTGGGAGGAGCAAGTTTAGAACCTGCGAGTTTCGCCCGGATTGTTAATTATCAGTAAGCTCATGTGCTATTTTCTGATCTCCTCGTTCCCTGGCTCTGTCAGGGAAGGCATACAATGAGACTCTGCCTCACTTTTGAACAAAAGGCGGAGCCTCCTGTAAAAGTGTTACCAGGCTCAGCCTGGTAACGAGTAGTGTGAATTATGTCAAGCTTGATAATTCGGGGACGCTGTTTCGACTGGGGACAGCGGACTTATCTGATGGGTATTTTGAATGTGACGCCTGATAGTTTTAGTGATGGCGGTGAGTTTAATACTACCTCTGCCGCTTTAGCGCAGGCGCAAGCATTGGTAGCCGCTGGTGCTGACATTGTAGATGTGGGTGGTCAATCAACTCGACCAGGAGCAAGGCAAATAACTCTTGCAGAAGAACTTGACCGGGTATTATCGGTGTTACAAGTGCTACGAACAGAGATTTCAATACCGATTTCTGTAGATACAACTAGAGCATCTGTTGCAAAGGCTGCTGTAGAAGCTGGAGCAGATATAGTTAATGATATTTCTGGTGGCACGTTTGACTCAGAAATGTTGCCTACAGTAGCAAGTTTAGGTGCGCCGATTATTTTAATGCACATCAGGGGAAACCCGCAAACGATGCAACAACATACTGATTATCAAGATTTACTGGGAGAAATTTATAGTTTTTTGGCAAATCAAATTGCGGCTGCAACTGCTGCGGGCATTGACCAGGAGAAAATTATCATTGATCCTGGTATTGGCTTTGCTAAGAATTATCAGCAGAATTTAGAAATTTTTCGGCGGTTGCGATCGCTTAAACCACTCAACTGCCCTATCTTGGTAGGAGCATCTCGTAAAAGCTTCATTGGTCGCATTTTAAATCAACCAGATCCAAAAGCACGAGTTTGGGGAACGGCAGCAGCATGTTGTGCTGCTATCATTAATGGCGCTGATATCCTCCGAGTTCATGATGTTCAAGAAATGCGCGATGTATCGCTGGTAGCTGATGCACTGTTCCGCCACGAAGCGCAAGGTGACTGTTAGATAGCACCATTTTCGGAGTTTTTGACATGACCTTCTTGATTTACCGATTCGGCAATCAATTCCTGAAACATTTCAGTTGAGTTGGCTGGGTCTACAAAGACAATTTTGGCATTGTTGCTCTCACCCAGTTTTTGGCTGGCGTCTACATAATCTTGAGCTACAAGATACCGCAGAATATCCTTGCTTTCAGGATTGGAACGTAAGGCTTGAGCAATTATTTGCACTGAAGTCATAGTTCCTTCTGCTTTCTTAATGGCGGCTTGCCTTTCGCCTTCAGCTTCTAGTATGACAGCGCGGCTTTTAATTTCAGCTGCTCGCTGTTCTTCCATTGACTTCCGCACACTCTCAGGCGGTGTAATACTTTGAATATCTAAGCGGATAATCTCAACTCCCCAATCTGCCGTTATCCGATTCAACTGGTCTAGGATGGCTCTGTCCATCTCAGACCTGGAGATGTTGGTTTCCTCTACGGTGTTCTGAGCTATAATTTCGCGGAGCGTAGTTGCTGCCAGTTGTGTCAGCGCTCCTTGAAGATCGTCAATTGCATAAAAGCTTTTCTCAATATCTCTGATGCGCCAGAAGAGAACAGCATCAACTTCTAAATAGATGTTATCTCTGGTGATTACATTCTGAGGCTTAATGTCTAAAATTTGTTCTCGTGTGGTATCTTCCATCACAACCTGATCGATCAAGGGAACAATAAAGTTCAGCCCAGACTTAAGTTTGCGATGATACCGCCCCAATCGCTCAACTAAGGCTTCATTACCTTGATTAATCAGTTTTGCAGAACCTAACGCATAACCTATAAGCGCTAATACTATAGCAATGATTGGCTCCATATATGCTCCTGTTCAGCTTTTGGGAGAATTTAGTGTAAAGGACATGGTACTACCTTGTCTTACCTTTCAGTCTAATGTTTTGAGTTTGTGATTTTATGAACACTAGCAGCGATGTCTGATGACAAGTCGCTGTGCATCTTGTATGTCTTATACATGCAGGACATTATGGCGCAATGCGATCGCTATTAAAGCACCTTGATCACAGGCTGGCAAGGAGTACTTTTGTCATAAACTTTACTTAACATGACCAGTTGTTATCTATAAGGGACTTGCTGAAAGTTAAAACATACAAATAAAGCCTGCTCCTGGCAGGCTAGAATTTATTTTTTCTGTATTTAGCCCATGACAATGGGCTTTGTCCGTGTAGCTTCAAGCTTTAGCTTGAGTTTCTGTGATTTACCTGTTTTGGCAAATTTTGATAAGTCAGTCTCTAAGTTGAGACTGTGTGATTAGTAATTAGTGTATTAGTTATTAATAAAGCGTAACCTTGTTGGTCAAACATGCAGTTTTGTGAAAGTCTGGGGACGAGGAAGGTTGACAGCGCCCCCAGTTCATAAACCTAATTAAAAACCAACAAAAAACCTCAGAACGTTTATGATCGTGCCTAGAGGCCCTGATATGGTGCTTAAGGTGTCACTAGTCTTGGCTATGCCAGAGCGGCTGACTAGCACAACGTCATTATTGCGGAGTATAGGATTAGTTTCCTCATTAATTCCTTGGGAGAAATCTACTTTTACTTGACGTTTAGTCACAGAACCATTGGGGTTGAGTCTCACCAAATCTACAACACCCCTGCTAGCTCTAGCATCATTAAAGCCACCCGCAGCAAGTAGTGCTTGATTTAAAGAGCTATTAGGCTGAATTTCTACAGGCCCAGGTCTTTTGACTTCACCTACCACACCAACTTGAATGCGTCCAGGAGATAAAGTAGTAGTGGCTAACTGAGTAGCTTCTGCTGGGTTAATCTCGGTTGCTGTAGGAATAAAAATCGTATCTCCGTCCTGCACAATTAAGTCTTGATTGACATCACCACTCTCCAAGAGTTGCCAGAGATTGATATCTACAGTTTGTTCTGAGCCGCTTCTTGTGGGCCGACGGAGGATAATACTACGAACATTCGCTTGTGGCGTAATTCCTCCAGCTAGCTGAATTGCTCGCGTTATAGTTGGCAGTCCGCTGCCAGTTGGCTGACTAGTGCCTGTGGCGGCGCTCCCCCCTTCTGTACTACCTGTACTGACAAGATACGAGCCAGGACGGTTGACTTCACCAACGATGGCGACGGTACGGGGTGTATTTGGGCTGGCGGCAAAGTTAGCGGCAGATAAATTACGTGCTCTTGCTAAGTCAAATGTGGTTGCTGTTGGCACAACTATAGTGTCTCCATCCCGCAAGGTAATATCCTGGTTTAACCTGCCTGTTTGGACGAGTTCTTCCAAATTGAGCGTGACTACTTGCTCTGGCCCACGTCCGACTTTGCGCCGTAACTGCACTTGAGTCATATCCGCACTACCAAGTGTCCCCTGCGCTGTGGTAAGTGCAGCTAAAACAGTTGGATATTGTACGCCTGGATTTTCTCCTGCGCCGCCGCTTAAGCTCAAAGTATAAGCCCCTGGACGTGTTACCTCTCCGGCAACGAAAACGTTTATGGGACGAGGCGATAGTAAGTTGATTGAAATTATAGGACGTTTGAGAAAGCGTGAGTATCTTCTCGCGATTTCATCGGAAGCTTGTTCGGTTGTTAGCCCCAGAACAGGTACACTACCAATTAAAGGTAGGTTAATCGCTCCACCTGGGGGAATTTGATAATCACCTGTATAGTCCGGTACTTCAAATACATTTACACGGATGCGATCGCCGCCTCCTAATGAGTAATTAGTATCTATTTGTACACTAGGTGATGTTTGTGTAGTAGGTGATTGTCTAGTGGGTGTTATTGGTGTTATTTGCGTAAGTGGTGTTATTTGCGTAGTGGGTAGTACTGGTTGTCCCTGAGCTAGGCTGGCAGATGGCACAGCGACATTGACAGCCGCTAACAAGGCCACACCCGCAGCTGGCTGGGTGAGGAATTTCAACAAACCTGTGTTAAGCATATTTACCTGAGACTCTGAGACTACGATTGGTAAAGTACTGTCTAAACATTTTTATCTTGACTATACTTAATTATTCAAGTTCCCCGACACTCTTATTTTCCTAGAAAAGTGTAATTTTCCGGAGTAAAGTTATCGATTAAATTTGAATTTTTAGTGAAGTTAACCTAAAGTTTAACCAGCTTGAATATAGCAATCTCCAAGGAATATCGGGCTTACGCAAAAAAATATAGTTTAGATAACAAATTATTTATTGTGTAAGCATATACCTGGAAAAAAAATCTTCTGAACTAAACTAATATTCTGCCAATTTTGCGGTAATTTCAAATACGTTGTGGGTAGTTATTATCGGCAAAATTATTATCAGCACTACTAACTAAATTTACATGATCAATAAGTAACTACAGATTTTTTGAAACAATACATACTTGGACAATTTGGTATTAGGCGAGCTATTTTATTTTTGGATCTGTTGGATAAAAAATTCTTCTAAGGAGTGACGAGACAATTTCATCGCAATAATTTGTCCCTCCATTAGACGGAGACTGGCAAGAAAATCATAGTAATTGTCTTGTAGTGTACCTTGCCAAGAACCATCCGGCTCGAATACCAGACTGGGTATCCATTTTTTGAGAATTTCCCAATCACCACCTTGACCTTTGACCTGATATATGTTGGTTACGCCTAAAAGTTCATTGAGGGAACCAGAGCAAATTAATTCACCTTGAGCAAGGATAGCAATGCGATCGCAAATTTGCTCTACTTCACTGAGAATATGGCTGTTAAAAAAAATTGTCTTACCATCGGCTTTTAGCGCCAGGATAATTTCCCGCATTTGATAGCGTCCTACCGGATCAAGTCCAGACATTGGTTCATCCAAAAAGACCAATTCTGGCTCGTTAATTAGTGCCTGCGCCATACCGACACGCTGTAACATTCCCTTGGAGTAGCGACGAATCTGCTTTTTGCGAGCATCGGCTTGAGATAAACCCACTAATTCTAGTAGTTGGGGAATACGCTGGCGTTGCACCTTTTTGGGAATTTGGAATAGCCCAGCTGCTAGCTGTAAAAATTCCCAGCCTGTGAGATAGTCATATAAATAGGGATTTTCTGGTAGATAGCCGATATTTTGCTTAATGCTGCGATCGCCTAGAGGCTTACCCAACAATAATCCTTGTCCAGAAGTAGGCCGAATAATTCCCAGCAGCAGTTTTAAAAGAGTGGTTTTACCAGCACCATTTGGCCCCAACAACCCAAAGGTTTCCCCTTTGTAAACTTTTAAAGAACAGCTTTTGAGAGATACGACTTTTTGATTCAGCCAAAAGCCAGTACGATAGACTTTTCGCAACTCAGAAGTTAGCACTACTGGTGGAGTATCTTTAATATTCAGTTGAGAATCCGCGTTGTTTGCAACAGACTTCATCTGGTTTCAATTACCTACTTAGTATTAATTACAAGTTACTCAGTAGGCTGATAATAACTATCACCACCTAGTCTGTCAATTCTCGCGAACTAAGTAGCTGTTTAATATCATAAGTTTCACTCATTCTAAGTAATAATAACCAGCTTTACCTAGAGGGAGCTAGGAGCCAGGAGAATCTCCTATCTCCCATCTCCTTCATAAAACGCCCTTAGAACTAGGAATCGTGCCAGCACGACGGGGATCGATTTCTACTGCTATCCGCGTTGCTCTAGCAAATGCTTTAAATGTTGCTTCAATGATGTGATGGGAATTAATGCCATCCAATTGCCGAATGTGCAGTGTCATTTGGCTATGGTTCACCAACGCTACAAAAAATTCGCGTGTCAGTTGGGTATCATAGGTTCCCACCCGTTGGGTAGGAATTTGCAAGCCATAACTAAGGTGAGGGCGTCCAGAAAAGTCTAGCGCTACCTGAACTAAAGCTTCATCGAGGGGTGCGAGAAAATTACCGAAGCGGACAATACCTTTTCTGTCGCCTAGTGCTTGATTTAAAGCTTGTCCCAAGGTAATGCCCACATCTTCGTTAGTGTGGTGGTCATCAATTTCCCAGTCTCCTTTGGCTTGGACATCCAAGTCAATTAGTCCGTGAGAGGCAATTTGATGCAACATGTGATCCAAGAACGGAACACCTGTTGCTGCTTTGCAGGTTCCTCTACCATCTAAATTGATGCTAACTTGTACATCGGTTTCACCAGTGGTGCGGTGAACAGTGGCAATCCGAGAAGTTGTGATTGACTGGTCGTAGTTTAAAGAATTAATTTGGCGTAGAACGGAGTCCTTGCCGGAGGCATCGCTGATTTGCATAGTTAATGGTGGGCTAGGGACTAGGGACTGGGGACTGGGGACTGGGGATTAGGGAATAACTTTACTAATAC
Organism: Komarekiella atlantica HA4396-MV6; assembly: GCA_019359395.1. GTDB lineage: Bacteria > Cyanobacteriota > Cyanobacteriia > Cyanobacteriales > Nostocaceae > Komarekiella > Komarekiella atlantica. The sequence continues at coordinate 96,819 of JAHHHK010000016.1, read as the reverse complement.
TCAATACTCAATGCCCAATACCCAATACCCAATACCATTACATTCCCATAATTTCATATCCTGCATCTACATAAAGAACTTGTCCGGTGATTCCGCTGGACAAATCACTGCATAAAAAAGCCGCAGCATTGCCAACTTCTAGCTGAGTTACGGTGCGTCGTAGGGGAGCTACTTCCTCCACGTGATGAATCATATCTAAAATGCCGCCAACTGCCGAAGATGCCAAAGTGCGGATGGGGCCGGCAGAGATGGCATTCACGCGGATATTCTGTGAACCAAGTTCAGATGCTAGGTAACGCACGCTTGCCTCCAACCCTGCTTTAGCAACGCCCATGACGTTATAGTTTGGGACTGCCCTGACACCACCCAAATATGTGAGGGTAACGATACTACCTCCTTCTGTCATCAACGGTTTAGCTGCGCCACTTAGTTGCACAAGCGAGTAGGTGCTGATTTCTAAAGCTGTGTTGAAGCTAGAACGAGAGGTTTGACTAAAATCTCCAGTCAAATCGTCTTTGCTGGCAAAGGCAAGGCAATGGATGAGGATGTCTAACCTCCCCCACTTATCACGGATTGTCTCAAAAGTAGACTGAATCTGTTCGTCATTTTGGACATTACAGGGAAGAAATAAGCTGGGGTTGAGGGGTTCTACTAATTCTGCAACTTTTTTCTCCATCTTGCCGCGTTCATCTGGCAGGTAAGTAATACCCAGGTTGGCTCCTGCTTTGTGTAATTGTTGGGCAATACCCCAGGCGATCGAGCGGTTATTGGCAATACCTGTAACAAGGGCATTTTTTCCAGTTAGATTAAGCATAAAAATTGTGAATGCGATCAATCACTAGGAGCATACTAGAATCTGAGGCTACTTTGTCTTTGTTTTGCACTCTATTTGTAAAAATGAATATTGACAAGAGTTTTTGCAGCCAGAAAATTCTTGTTTATTTCTTAAGATATTCTCAAGATATCTTAAATTGTTCTTCAAAAAACCTTTTTAATACATCTAGATGTAACTAGTTATCAACAATTACTAGCTCAAACGTTTAACTATTATGTATCATTATAAACAAAGAGTTATGAAGCAATAAGTTGGAGTATAGGAAAGTACAGAAAGGTTGACGGTGCTTTATTGATTTTTCAGGTGTATTCTTAGGTAATTGGTTTTTGTTTTTCCGGCATTGGGTAGGGGAAGGGAGATGATCGTGACACAAGATAAAGCCCTAGCAAATGTATTTCGTCAGATGGCGACCGGGGCGTTTCCGCCAGTTGTGGAGACGTTTGAACGCAACAAAACGATCTTTTTTCCCGGCGATCCTGCCGAACGAGTTTATTTTCTTCTCAAGGGTGCTGTGAAACTTTCCAGGGTATACGAGGCAGGAGAAGAAATAACGGTAGCACTGCTGCGGGAAAATAGTGTTTTTGGTGTGTTGTCATTGCTGACGGGAAATAAGTCAGATAGGTTTTACCATGCGGTTGCATTTACCCCTGTAGAATTGCTGTCGGCGCCAATTGAACAAGTTGAGCAAGCACTCAAGGAAAATCCAGAATTATCTATGTTAATGCTGCGAGGTCTTTCTTCGCGGATTTTACAGACAGAGATGATGATTGAAACTCTTGCTCACCGAGATATGGGTTCTAGGTTGGTAAGTTTTTTATTAATTCTTTGTCGTGATTTTGGTGTTCCTTGTGCAGATGGGATCACAATTGATCTAAAACTATCTCATCAGGCGATCGCTGAGGCAATTGGTTCTACTCGCGTTACCGTCACTAGGTTACTGGGAGATTTGCGTGAGAAAAAGATGATTTCTATCCACAAGAAGAAGATTACTGTGCATAAACCAGTTACTTTGAGTAGGCAATTTACTTAAAAGCAATTGGGGGATATATGTGGTGCATGTTGGGTTTTTAGAAATAACACCCACAATCGGAGGTAAATCTAAAAATTGAGTAACTTCAGCTATTGCCAATTTTGGCTCCCCCACAGAAAATGTTTGAAAGTAGTAGGCTGTATCTGGAAGCGTTTTGGTAGCTGAAGATGACCACCGGGTACATCCTCATTGCAGCGATTTTAATTGTGGGAGGCGTAATTGCAACCGTGGGCGATCGCATTGGCACACGAGTTGGCAAGGCACGCCTCTCACTATTTAACCTACGCCCGAAAAACACTGCGGTACTGGTAACTATTTTTACGGGTGGTTTAATTTCAGCATCGACTTTAGGAATTTTGTTTGCGATTGATGACGGATTGCGTAAAGGAGTCTTTCAGCTAGAGGATATTCAAACAGACCTGAGACAAAAACGGGAACAGCTAAAAACCGCAGAAACCCAAAAAAGCCAGGTAGAGACTGAGCTTAACCAAGCAAAAATTGAGCAGGCAAAAGCACAGCAAGAGTTGCAGGCAATTAATAAATCCTTGCAAGCGGCAAACGCCAAACAAAGGGAAACTCAAGCGCAACTGAACCGTACCATTAGCCAACAAGCTAAAACCCAAGTTCAACTCCAAGGTACTCAAAGTCAGCTGGGTCAAGTGGTAACTCAATATAAACAAGCCATAGCTGAACTGCAAAACCTTTACAATCAAAGAAAGGAACTGCAAGCGGCAGTTGAACAACTTAAAACAGAAAGACAACGACTATACGCCGAAGCTAAAAAAGCGATTGACGAAGCCAAAACAGCCATTCAAAAACGCGATCGCGAACTTGCTAATCGTCAGGAAGCTATTGCACAGCGCGATCAAAAAATTGTCCAACTAGATCGACTGATTCAAAAACGTAATTTAGAAGTTGCAGCGCGAGAGCAAGTTATTGCTAAACGGGAATCTCGTCTTCGGGAATTAGAAAAACAACAAGACTACCTAGAAGAAGAAGTCGCCAGGCTAGAAAAATATTATCAGTCCTACCGCGATCTGCGTCTGGGTAAGCTGGCTATAGTTCGCGGTCAAGTTCTTGCAGCTGCTGTGATTCGAGTTAATCAAGCTACCGCAGCGCGTGAGGCTGTGATCCGACTTTTACAAGAAGCTAACCGAAATGCTAACCTCGAATTAAGTGAGCCTGGTGCAAATCCTGGAAATGTAGAGCTACTACGTGTTACCGAGGAAAGGGTAGAGCTATTGAGCAAGCAAATTCAGGATGGTCAGGAATATGTAATGCGAATTTTTTCCGCTGGAAACTATGTTAGGGGAGAAAAGCAGATAGAATTTTTTGCTGATACTGCGCGGAATCAACTGGTCTTTTCGGGAGGCGAGATATTAGCTACAACTACTGCCGATCCTAAAACCATGACATCTTATCAACTGAGGCAGCGGCTAGATTTGTTGATTTCTGCTTCTCAATTTCGGGCACGTAATGCCGGAATTGTAGAAAGTGTACAAATAGAAGGTACTTTCTTGCGCTTTGTTTCCCAACTGGGGCAATACCAGCAACCATTGGAAATCAAAGCGATCGCAGCAGAAAATACTTATACAGCTGGGCCGTTGAGAGTGAAACTAGTGGCAATAGTTAACGGGCAAGTTATTTTTAGTACTTAAAAAATTAAAAATTCAGCGTGATATTAAAAATGTTTACACACTATGATTAGTTAGGATCTCAGCTAATTTTATATGACTTTCCGTGAATTTTCGCCAACACAACCAGTCATCTTGGGCTTTGATCCAGGTCGAGATAAGTGTGGTTTAGCAGTCATGGGACTGGATCGGCAACTCCACTACCACCAAGTTGTGCCCGCAAAAGAAGCGATCACCACCATTGAGACACTACGTCAAAAGTTTCCCATTTCCTTGATGGTTATGGGCGACCAAACCACAGCCAAGCAGTGGAAACAGCAAATATATCAGGAATTAGCCGAACCGCTGAATATTATTTTAGTAGATGAGCGCTATACAACTTTAGAAGCACGCGATCGCTATTGGCAGATGTACCCACCTAAAGGACTTACAAAGTTATTGCCGCAGAGTATGCGACAGCCACCACGCCCAATAGACGACATTGTTGCCATTCTCTTAATCGAAAGATACTTAAATCGCCTAACTGAATCAGTTAACAGCTAAAACTAAAGCTCAGCCCGAATAGTAAAAGCATAGTCTCCTCCAGGCTCTAGCTGGTAATCTTGTTTCTCTAAGAAGCGACCAAGGGGTTCTTTAATTAAGGCACGACCTTGGGAAGGCTTAACGGAAAGTTCTCCCCGGCGGAAATGCCATTGGAAATGCCACTCAAAGTCACCTGCACTCACTTCGCCCTCAAGGAAGCCGTGTTGCCAAGATTGGCGGGTAATTCTGACATGGGCAATGGTTTCTGGCAGACGTTTAGCACTCACAATGCTTTGTGTCAAGTGTAGAATAACAGCCGACCATGTAGGCTATTTATTTTATTTACCAGACATAGCATAAATAGACAAACTGACAAAATGAGTATTTGTAGTTGATTAGATAAGCCAAACGGCTGAAATCGAGGTTATATGAACAAAGCCAGTCTACGCAAGCTGGAAAGGGTGAATGTTATAAAACAAGCGTGGTTTCGGCTGAGAAACTTTGGTTCCTGATTATAAAAGATTGGCTAGCCCAAAACTTTAGCCCAGAGTGAAATATATATTTAGAGCCTTTACTGTCCTTACCCATCTCATATTTCATCAGCAATAATCACATCAACTATCTCATTTTTATTCTTCCGATAAACCCGAAAATCACTATCTAAAGTTAATACACTACTACCACTAATCAACTCACTGATTCTTACCAAACACGCATCAGTTAAAAACATCGGAACATTCTGATATCGATTCAGCAACTCTCTAACCGTTCTTATTTCGTCACTAAGACGAAAAGAGATTTGAATTAAGCCAGTATCTAGTAAAGACATAATCGTATCCTCACCACCATAGAAATCTCGCAAGAGAAAACACGTCTCACTAATTACTGCTTCGCAAGTAAAGAAAGGGTAAGCTAGATTAGCGACTTCTTTATTAGCCCAACTATGATATAGCTGCACTACTAATTAGAAGGCGACATTCGCTAGTTCAAAATGCTTAACAGTGATGTTGAATTGCTATAAGCCAGTGGTGTCAGCTTAGATAGTCTTCGCACTAAAGCTGCTGAAATGGGTATCTCACGATCGCACTTTAGGCAGTTCTTTTTAGGGCATTGTAATCACCTAAAAGTGAGATATAGGTGGAATTCTATTATAGAGAAGCTATATTCTAGTTCTCTAAAGTGATATTAAATTAATTAGTAAAAATGATATTAATCTGTTAACAGTAACAAATAGTTGGTTAATGTACAAAAATACTTAAAAAGTGGGTGACGAGGGATTTGAACCCGCAACCAATAGATTAAGAGTCTACTGCTCTACCGTTGAGCTAGTCACCCACACGAAACCTGATCTTAGCACATTTCTGGCGTATTCGCTAGTAATTGAGCAAGCAATCAGCTGTAAACTACTCAAATAGACGGTGAAATTGCTTTGGGGAATTTAACAGTGAAGGTAGTTTGACCGGCTGTACTCTTTACATCAATTGCGCCGCCTAAATGTTTGACCATTTTCTGCACTAATGCTAGTTCCAGTCCAGTACCACTATATTTCCAGGGATCATTTTTAGAAAGGTGATAGAACGGCTCGAAAATACGTGAAAGTTCATCGGCGGTAATCTCTACTCCAGAATTACTGATACTAAACTCTACTGTTTCCTCTGTTTGGTAAGCAAATACGGTGATTGATTCGTCTGCTGGGGTGTATTTGCAAGCATGGTTTAACAATTCGCTGACAATTCGCTCTAAGTCAGTAATATCTGTCTCTAAAGGCGGGAGTGCAGTTTCAACAGTCAGGTTTAAATGCTGTCGCTGGCAGATTGTCAGGTCACGAAAAGATTCGACAATGGGGTGAAGCCAACTTTGTAAGTCAATGGCAATTAAAGTTGGGGGTTCTGGTTCGGCTTCTAGATATGTGAGTGTGAGCAAATCGTTAATTAACTTACTTTCTCGTCCACACTCGTTATGTAGAATTTGCAAAAGTTGAGGAACTATCTCGATATCTGAGATTTCTTCAGGTGTGAGGACACTTTCGAGAGTTTGGGCTGCGAGACTGATGCTAGTTATTGGTGTCCGCAGTTCTTGGGACAAGGTTCTGAGAAATTCGTTTTTAAGGCGATCGCGTTTTTCTAATTCTCTCACCTGTGCTTGATTTTTCTCGTAAAGTTGAGCTTGGCGAATGGCGATCGCGCATTCATTTGCTACCTGCTGTACTAACCCAATTTCAAATTCTTCAAACGCTTCTTGGGTTGCTCTTGTCAGCCAAATATTTCCTAAAATCCCTTGAGTATCGAAAATTGGACAAGCCATCTGTGCGCTCACAACTAACTTTGGTTGCCATCCAGGAATAATTTCCAAAAATTGTAAGGGTTGTTTTTGCAACAGTGGTTGATAGACTTCAGGCGAGTCTGCAATCTGTCGAGTCGATCCCTGGCACTGAGGTAAAGTAGTCGTGTATTCGTAGGCAACAGTTACCAGCGTGTGGCAAGTGTCGTAAAGTTCGATTTGGCAACGGTCAAGGTTTAGTAGTTGTACCAATTCTTGAGTAACTGTGTGCAACACCTGACTTTCATCCAGACTATCGCGGATTTGTTCTGTCATGCGTCGCACCAGGGCTTCAAAATTTTGCACCTGTTGCAACTGAGCTATATGCTTGTGCTTGTGCAACTCCAGATGTGCTTTGAAATCCTGAATTTGTTGATGAAGTTTTGCTTGATGAACAGCAATGCCGATTTGGGTTGCTAGCTGCTTAAGTAGGTCAATTTCTGTTTGCTGCCATTGATGTGTTTCGCGACAATGCTGAGCAATAAATAGCCCCCAAATATTTTGCTCTAAGAAAATTGGTATGACCAAATTAGCTCTAACCTGTAAAGAGGCGAGTAAGTCTATTTGACAAGGATGCAGTCCTGCTGCATGGATATCCTCGACAACTTGAATGCAACCCCGGTTGTAGTGTTCTCGATATTTACCACTTAAGCAGGGATCGCTAATAGTTTTTCCCAACAGGGAACCAGTTGCAACTACTGTTGATTCTGCAATAATCACCCCACTACCATCAGGTTCTAGGCGATAAATTAATACGCGATCGCTCTCTAGAAATTGCCTGACTTCCTTTGTTGTCTGATGGAGAATTGTCTCTAATTCTACAGATTGGTGAATCCGCCCGGCGATCGCTTCTAGTAGTTGATCCCGCTCGGCTTGAAGTCCTCCGGCTTGTTCTGCTTGCTTAGCTGGAGTGATATTACTACTAGTGCCAATCAGTCGATAAATCCTAGAGTTAGCATCCCGCAACGGGGTCAAAGTCGTACTCCACCAAGTAGAAATTCCTTGAAATTGTAAGCATTGTTCGTAAGAAATGGTTTTGCCGAAGCGCACACAGTCAACGTAATGCTGACGCACTCTAGCAGCATCAACTGGGGAGAGAATATCTTCTGGTTTCTTGCCTCGAAGCTCCTCTGAGCGGATGCCTAGCCATCGCTCATGGGTGGGATTAAGTGCTACGTAACGAAAATCTTCATCCTCTAGAACATCCACTACAAATATGGATGCTTGCACAGAATCGTACATGCTCAGTAGAAACTGCTCACTACTTGTTTTGTCATTTACTTCTGTGCCGAAAAGAATCTGAGGTGATGATTGTTGTGTCAACTCTAGAGTTGATTCAGCTGGATTTTTAGTCATGCGAGAGTCCCTGTCTGGTATTACTGACTCTTCTAGGCGCTCACATGTAATTATGCTTGTAGAAAATACTCTTTAGCGCCTGAAGCCAAGAATTGTCAGCCGTTGCTCATTAAAAGTTGGATCTTTCTCTACTTCTTATCAGAAATCTAGGGAAGCTAAAAGGAGTCAGCTTAACAAATCCTGCTTTTTGAAGGCGAAAATACATTTGCAGGCTAGCGCAAAATCACTGAAAAAACTTTTTGTTAATAATATCTTCAGATTGTTGCATATGCCCAAACGTAGTTTATCATTATCTTCATAAAATTTTATAATTATTAATATCTCGGCATTAATTCCGAAACGGGATAACAACGAAACCGGAGAACCAGGATTACTCACGATCGCAATTTGTGAGCATCAATTCCTGTGAGGATACCAACCACAAGCCAGGTGATAGCTAATCCCATAACTTCGCCTAAGAATAACTGCGTCAGGTGACGCAAGACGCTCCCGACAAAAGAACCTAAAGGTAAAGCAACTGCCCAGCTTGCCGAACTGACGAATATCCATCGCCACGCCCAAGGAAATGGCTGGGGAATTGCCAACCATTGTGCTAGTCCAATTCCAAAACCGCCAATTGTGCCATAAATTACCCCATGCAAGAGTCTCAGGGGTAGAAGCTGAGTGCTAGGTGCAATCCAGCCCATACCACCAATACCAGTAGCAGTGATCACAGTCCAACCCAAAATGCTTGACAAAATCCACCGGATACAGGGCATAGGTTGTTTGAGCAGACAGCCTTGAGGAAGTGCAACAGCAAATCCACCGATAGCAGCTTCTACCACTCCAATATCTGGCTTCTCGCCAACTTCAATTAGCAACAAACTCAGTAAAAAACCGCCAAAAGTAGCGAAAGTCCACAGTAATGCAAAGCTAAATCTTGTATCTTCAGGTGCTAATGGCATCAAACTCTCTCTAGTGGTAATGAAGGTCTGACAGCTTTGGCATCAAACATTTTAAGAAAAACCTTGCGTCGCTGTTGCGGTGATTCAGGTGTAATATAACCCCATAAACTTTCCCAATAGAAAAAGGAAACACCGTTAAAATTGCGATCGCGCACTGCTTGCACCTGTTTTCTAATTTGTGCGATTTGTACAGGATTACGCGGTGTTCCTGTTGATATCCCAATTCCTACAGGAATTTGACTACGAGCAAATTCTACTGCTGGTTGTTTGAGTTGAGCGATAAAACTGCTTTGATCATTTCGATATACTTGTAAAATCAACTCATTAACTAAACCTTTTTTTATCCAACTTTCCCAATCTTGCAAATAATATTTGTAGGCAAAAGCTTGATAGTTAGGAGACAAAGATATTTTGGCATTAGGTTTAACCGCTTTTACAGATTGATAGATTTCTGCCATAAAATCAGTAATTTTGTCTGCTCGCCAACGCATCCATTCTGAGTTAAAAGGGTTGCTTGGGGGATTTTTGCCTTGATGTTCTTGCTGATAAAGATCAACGGTGAAGGTATCATAACCGAACTGTACTGGCATTCCAAAGTGATCATCAAGTTGAATACCATCTACATCGTAATTTTTGACCACTTCTACAATTAATGATTGGATAAACTTTTGAACTTCTGGATGTAGGGGATTCAGCCAAGCTTGCTTGGTTATTAAGCCGTTGTCAATTTCTTCTGGCAGATTTCCTTGAATAGAGTTTATTCCTTCTTGACCAATTGTCAACCAATCGGGATAACGCTTTGCCAATTGTGAATTATGTGGTGTCATTAATCCATATTCAAACCAGGGAATAATACTCAAATCTTTTGTTTTTGAAAGTTTCACTAGCGTTGTTAAAGTGTCGCGTCCACCGTGCATAAACTTGAGGAAAGGTTGAGTATCTGAACCTATAGTATTTTTAGCTACAGCACTTTTATAAAAAGTATATCCTCGGTTCCAAACGACAGGATAAACAGTATTAAAATTGAGTGCCGATAATTGATTTAAAGCACGGTTAATACCCCAGGGAACAAATAGTACCCCACTAGCAACATTAGTGATCCAAACGCCGCGAATTTCTGTAGTTACAGTTCTTTTTTGCGAATAAACTGGGGGTGAAGAGAGTGAAAATACTGTTAAACTGACTACTAATCCCAAAGACAGCAAGTAATAAAACCAACGGCGAGCAACCCGATTCATCTGTAAGTGTAACCTAGTGCGATCGGAATAGATATAACTACAAAATAAGTTATAACCCTCCGGATTATCTAAAAAGATGCTGATTTTACAGCAAGATAAAGAAGACCAAATTAAGACTTTATACCTTTATACTTTGGTACGAGATTAAAATCTGTTCACTTCTTCCAATTCCAAATATTGCTAACAGCCGTACAAACGCGACAAGTACGTATATCCAATAGCAAAATAAGCCTGTCAAAAACAGGCTTTTAAGCTATGAGTCCACCTTTGTCTCTTGACGGAAAATTAAAATTTGTCTATGCCTTCAAACTGCTTGATACTTGATGCGTTTGCTGCTTCACCACAAGTGCGTGGTGTCGGAAATATCTTCTCAGGATTTGCTAACCCTTGAGGATTAAACACTTGTCGCACCCACTGCATAGTTTCTAAATCAGCTTTGCTAAACATATCAGGCATATAGCACTTTTTATCTGCACCAATACCATGTTCACCAGAAATACTACCACCAACTTTCACACAAAGTTTGAGAATTTCTCCCCCTAATTCTTCTACTTGCTCTAATGCTCCAGACACAGAATTATCATAAAGAATTAGTGGATGAAGATTGCCATCTCCAGCATGAAATACATTAGCAACGCGATAACCGTATTTTTGACTTAATATCTCAATCTCTTCCAGAACATAAGGCAACTGAGTACGAGGAATCACACCATCTTGAACATAATAATCTGGACTTAAATGACCAGCTGCCGCAAAAGCTGCTTTGCGTCCTTTCCATAATTTCAATCTAGTTTCTGGGTCACTAGCAGTAGTAACATTACGCGCACCATTCTTCTTACAAATTTCGATAACTCGCTGTTTATTTCCTGAAACTTCAACTTCCAAACCATCAATTTCTATTAACAGAATAGCAGTAGCATCGCGGGGATAACAATTAGTTGCAACAACATCTTCAACCGCATTGATGCTAAAGTTATCCATCATTTCCATCCCACCAGGAATAATTCCCGCGCTAATTATGTCGGAAACAGCTGCTCCAGCAGCTTCAACGCTGGTAAAATCTGCTAACAGCACGCAAATAGATTCTGCACTTTTAAGAATTCGCAGAGTAATTTCTGTAGCGATACCCAAAGTCCCTTCTGAACCAACAAATACACCTGTTAAATCATAACCAGGCATTTCCGGGATTTGTCCCCCCAAATCGATAATTTCTCCTTCAGGTGTGACAATTTTTAATCCCAAAACGTGGTTAGTGGTGACACCATATTTAAGACAATGCACTCCACCAGAGTTTTCAGCAATGTTACCTCCAATGGAGCAGATAATTTGGCTGGAGGGGTCAGGAGCGTAGTAAAATCCAGCACCGCTAACAGCTTGTGTTACCCAACTGTTAATTACTCCTGGTTGCACGACTGTCCGCTGATTTTCTAAATCTATGCTGAGGATTTGCCGCATTAATGAAGTGACAATTAAAACAGAATCTTCCAAAGGTAGAGCGCCACCAGATAGACCTGTACCAGAGCCGCGTGCTATGAAGGGGATAGAGTATTGATTACATATCTTCACCGCAGCGGCAACTTGTTCTGTAGTTCTAGGCAACACCACCACAGCGGGACGTTGGCGATAAGCGGTTAAACCATCGCATTCATAAGTAATAAGTTCCTCACGACGTTCCACCACACCATTTTTGCCAAGTACAGCCTCGAATTGTTTGATGATGGGTTGCCAATTACGTTGTTTTTTATCTTGGATAAGCATAGTTTCTTAAAGTTGAAAGTAGATGTTTACAGGTTACTTAAAATTGAAATTACTTCCTCAGATCAATCTAAAGCTATGATTGTAATGCCAGATAAACCAGGAAAGTTATCAACATAATCTGCTTGTCTGCGGAATCCTCGCAATCTAGCTAATTTTTTTGCTACTGATTTACGCATTAGATCGGAACTAAGCTCGAATTGGTCGCTAACATATCTATGAGCGTCACTTGTTTTCGGAATTGAAATTCCTTCTTGCTCACGCAAATAGTTTCGTGCAGTAATAAAAGCTGCACAGTAAGCCCGACTAATAGCAGCGCGACATTTAGCCTCTTGATTGGCAGGAGTAGTTGCGACACCTGCTAGTTCTTTAGCTACATTTAGATACTCTGACCAATCAAAACTCATCTGGATATTCTAAAGTAGTAAAAAACTTACACCGTACATCATAGGAGTTATGTAGACCCCAATCCAAGTCCAGCTTATTAAGCCTTGCAACCGCTTCATGGGGGTCAAGCTTCATCAAAATAGATAGTATCAACTGCACCCAATCAATACTTTCTGAATCAACGAAGACTTCCAGAAATAGCTGGGAGTCAGGGAAGTAGTGGCGAATTTTCTCTGGTGCTTCCAGCAGCACCGGAACCAGAAAGGGATGTTTATCCAGAAATTCTAAAACTTCGGTTCGCTCTCTAAAGGTGTAAAGCTGCTCAAGAGTTTCGATATCGGTGGGAGAAATGCTAACTGCTGCGTCTGTCATGGCGTATTGCAGGCTTTGCTGGACGGCTGTAACTACTATTGTTGCAAAAATAGCGCTCTAGGGTGAGTAAAGAGCGATCGCATCACTTGTATTTGTTTGTTTAAGGGATAATCAAATAATCTAGAAATAACGCTTTTAAATACCGGATGAAAGTCATGGTTGAGCAACTTCTAATCAATGATGATGATTACTATGTACCAGATGCCAACCTGCTAGTCACTGAAGATGATACACCTGTGGATAATTTTGCATCTGAAAAACAACAACGCCTATTGGTTGGCTCTCTTTACAGCGCTTTACAGAATCAGACTTTTTTAGCAGCAGCGAATGTCGGCATTTACTACACAGACCTTCAGCCTCCGATTGTGCCTGATGTCTTTCTCAGTTTAGATGTGCAAGTGCCTGAAAATTGGTGGGAGAAACAAAATCGTTGTTATATGGTTTGGCGTTTTGGTAAACCACCAGAAGTTGTTCTTGAAATTGTCTCTAATAAAGAAGGTGATGAACTGGGCAAAAAGCTGCAAATTTATGAACATATGCGGGCTAGTTACTACATCGTTTATGACCCTAATCAACAATTAGGAGAAAAAATACTACGCGTTTACGAACTTAGGGGAAGGCGCTACTTTGAAACTCTAGAAACTTGGTTAGAACAAGTTGGTTTAGGTATAACTCTATGGGAAGGTCAATTTGAAGGCAGACGAGATACTTGGTTACGTTGGTGCTACCAGGACGGAAATGTTCTACCGACTGGAGATGAACGCGCTCAACAAGCTGAACAACGCACTCAACAAGCTGAACAACGCACTCAACAAGCTGAACAACGTGCCCAACTACTAGCAGAAAGGCTCCGAGCGATGGGCGTAGATCCTGACACTATCTAGGATACTCATGTAAATGTGCAAAGTTTTTTGTATTTTTGAATGAGCAAAAAAATCTTACATATTTGTGCAACTAATAAACTCATTTATTCGCTGCCAAACTTTCTCTAATAAATTAGGATCATCCGCATCAAACCATTTAATTTGTGGATATGCTTTAAACCAAGTGCGCTGTCGCTTGGCAAATTGTCGCGTATGCAAAATTATTAATTCTTTCGCTTCTTCTAAAGAAATATCCCCAGCTAAATATTGCTTGATTTCTTGATAACCTAAAGTATTTAACAAAGATAAATCAGCGCCATATTTTTGACAAAGATACTCCACCTCAGCAACCAACTCATCTGCTATCATTTGCTCAGTGCGCTGTTGAATGCGTAGGCGTAACCCATCGGAGCGATCGCAATCTAAGCCAATTTGCAAAATCGGATAATTCGGTGGATTTTCCCCTTGCTGTTCCGAAATCGGATGTCCAGTCACATAATATACCTCCAATGCTCTTAAAGTTCGCACTGAATCATTGGGATGAATTTTTTGTGCGGCAACTGAGTCAATTTGTTGTAACATCGCATAGAGTTGAGGTTGTCCTAAAGACTCAAGTTGCGATCGCAATTCCATTTGTGGTGCAACTCTAGGAATCTTCATCCCTTGAACAATGGAACGTATATACAAACCAGTGCCACCAACCAATAATAGAGGAGAAGAGACGGAGAGTGTTAGATGAGGCGGAAAATTAATTAAGGCTTGTGCTTGTTCCTGGTAGTCTGCTACCGTCATTATATTTGTCGGATCGCAGATATCTATTAAGTAGTGCGGCACTAATTTTTGTTCAGCCAAAGTTGGTTTAGCCGTACCAATATCAAACTCGCGGTAAACTTGACGAGAATCTGCACTGAGAATGATAGAACCCAACCGCAAAGCCAAAGCCAAAGCCAACCCTGACTTACCTGTTGCCGTCGCTCCACAAATTACAATCAATTTAGTCATTAGTCATTAATCATTAGTCATTAGTCATTAGTCAAGGGTCAACAATGCTGAAGCGCGGATAGCTATGGTTTACCCCGTGCTGAGTCAGTATTTATTCTCCCCCTGCTCCCCTGCTCCCCTGCCCCTCTGCTCCTCTGCCTCCCTGCCCCCTGCTCGCTTGCTCTCCCAGCCATCTCTATACTAGAGTGCAACCCCCAGACAAACTTCTCTTTAAAATGCCCTACAGTCGCCACCAGGGCTTTTGTGCTACAATTTTGGAGTGTTTTAACTTTTGTTTGCCTTTTGGCGAGTTCAACCCCACGCATCAGGAGAATTTTCATGACGAGCAGTTACAGTGCCGATCAGATTCAAGTTCTGGAAGGTCTGGAAGCCGTCCGTAAACGACCAGGGATGTACATCGGTACCACGGGGCCGCGAGGACTCCACCATTTAGTTTACGAGGTGGTGGACAATTCAATTGATGAAGCTTTAGCGGGTTACTGCACTCACATAGAGGTGGAGATCAACGCTGATGGTTCTGTGTCCGTAACAGATGATGGTCGCGGTATTCCTATCGATACTCACTCGCGAACAGGGAAATCGGCTTTAGAAACGGTTATGACGGTACTCCACGCTGGGGGTAAGTTTGGCGGTGGTGGCTACAAGGTTTCTGGAGGATTGCACGGGGTTGGGATTTCTGTTGTTAACGCCCTCTCTGAGGTAGTGGAAGTTACAGTTTGGCGAGATAAAAAGGTTCATACCCAGCGCTACGAAAGGGGTATTCCAGTTACGGATCTGCAAGTCAAGTCCTACAAAGAGGCTAGAACCGGAACTTCTGTCACCTTCAAGCCAGATACCCAAATCTTTACCAATAGCATTGAGTTTGATTACATCACTTTATCAGGTCGCCTACGAGAGTTGGCGTATTTGAATGCAGGTGTCAAAATTACCTTTACCGACAACCGTCTGGAACTGCTAAAAAGCGATACACCCAAGGTAGAAACCTACGAGTACAAGGGTGGCATCAAAGAGTACATTGCTTACATGAACCGTGAAAAGCAGCCGTTGCATGAAGAAATCATCTATGTGCAGGGGGAACGCAATAACGTACAAGTAGAAGTATCTTTACAGTGGTGTACTGATGCTTATACGGATAATGTGCTAGGCTTTGCCAATAATATTCGCACGGTTGACGGTGGTACGCACCTAGAAGGTTTGAAAGCGGTTCTAACTCGAACATTAAATGCGATCGCCCGCAAACGCAATAAAATAAAAGACAATGAACCCAACCTCAGTGGGGAACATGTCCGTGAAGGTCTAACTGCTGTTATTTCCGTCAAAGTCCCCGATCCCGAATTTGAAGGACAAACTAAAACCAAACTCGGTAATACTGAAGTGCGGGGTATTGTAGATTCTTTAGTAGGAGAAGTCCTTACCGAATATCTAGAATTTCACCCAGCCATAGCAGACTCAATTTTAGATAAAGCTATCCAAGCTTTTAAAGCCGCAGAAGCAGCTCGCCACGCGCGGGAATTAGTACGGCGCAAATCCGTACTGGAATCTTCGCCATTGCCAGGTAAATTGGCAGATTGCAGTTCTCGCGATCCTGGCGAGTCGGAAATTTATATTGTGGAAGGTGACTCAGCAGGCGGGAGTGCCAAACAAGGACGCGATCGCCGCACCCAAGCAATCCTGCCCCTACGTGGTAAAATTCTCAACATTGAGAAAACTGACGACGCCAAAATCTACAAAAACAACGAAGTCCAAGCGTTAATTACAGCACTTGGTTTGGGTGTCAAAGGTGATGAATTCGACGCTTCCCAACTGCGCTATCATCGCATAGTCATTATGACTGATGCTGACGTAGACGGGGCACACATCCGTACGCTACTGTTAACTTTCTTCTATCGGTATCAGCGATCACTCATTGAACAAGGTTTCATATATATTGCTTGTCCACCGCTATTTAAAGTAGAACGAGGACGCAGTATGCCACAGTATTGTTATAGCGATCGCGAACTGCAACAGCACCTCGCCACACTACCTGCTAACGCTAACTACAACATTCAACGTTTCAAAGGTTTAGGCGAAATGATGCCACAACAACTCTGGGAAACCACAATGAACCCAGAAACCCGCACCCTCAAACAAGTAGAAATTGAGGATGCAGCCGAAGCTGATCGCATTTTTACAATTTTAATGGGCGATCGTGTAGCACCAAGACGTGAATTCATCGAAACCTATGGTTCTAAACTCAACTTCACAGATTTAGATATTTAAATACCAATTTCCTGTCAAAATAATTTGTAATTAGTAGTATTCGTCTAACCATAGAAGCAAGCCAGTAATGGGCTACGCCCCACTGTGCTAACGTAATTACTACTCCATAGAAGACGGTTAGTAGCTTGAGATCTGGAAAGAGTTTCCTCTTCTGCATCAATAAATTTAGTTGCTCTACACTTCAATTACAAATTACTAATTATTTCGTCAATACTTCGGTGCTCTATGAACTTAGTAATGCTTAATGAGTGAAAACCTATTAAGCATTATTTTTTATACTCAATATACTTCAACAGAAAATTTCATAGCTCAAATCTACCTCTTTTGGTAGATGATAAACTAGTAAAGTAGCTAACCTTTTGTGTAAATATTTTTTATTCTCCAAAACTATGTCGCTAGATGAGTGACTATAGCCAGAAATTTGTTAACTATTGTTAATAATTCTCTATTTAACTCGATTGTAGGCACAGTTATGAAAGCGAGCAAAGGCATAGCAGGAAAAGCATTGTTCAATATTATTAGTGTAGGTAGTCTTGTTGCTCTGTCTGCCTGTGCTCAGCCTGTAACGGAAACACCAACAACAACCGTTCCTCCAGTTACACCAACTCCGATAACCACAATTCCTCCAGTGACGCCAACTCCGACAGCAACCATTTCTCCGGTTTCGCCAACTCCTACTAGTGCAACAACTACCCAAAATTTCGCAGAACTGGCAAAATCAGCAGCTAGTCAAGGACAGTTTCAAACCCTCACACGAGCAGTGCAAGCCGCAGGCTTAACTGAACAATTGGCTGCACAAGGGCCTAACACAGTATTCGCGCCTACTGACGCTGCTTTCGCTGCTTTACCAAAAGGTACTTTAGACAATCTCTTACAGCCAGCAAACAAACAGCAATTAATCAGGCTTCTGGCTTATCACGTTATACCTGGGCGAATTACCTCTAAACAATTGACATCTGGACAAGTCAAAACAGTTGAGGGTACTCCCGTTAAAATAACGGTTAATCCTGCTAACAACACAGTCACAGTCAACAATGCTAGAGTAACTCAGCCAGACATCCCAGCTAGCAACGGTGTTGTCCACGTAGTTGATAAGGTAATTTTGCCACCCAATTTTCCTGCAAGCCTAAACGCTACCCCAACACCAAGGTAGTTTTTATCAAAAGCTACTAAGCCAGAAAGCTTTGAGAGATTGTTTTGTTCCCAGTTTGAAACTGGGAATATCTCTTGGGAGGCGAAGCCTCAAAAACTCGCTGCACTCCAATGATGAGCATTTCCAGGTTGTACTTGGAAACGAGATTTTAAAAGGATTTCGGCTTAAGTTGACACCAAGACAATATATTGTGCACTTAGGTGTAGTCTATTCAAATAAATTACATAAATATTAATTACAAAAATTATATATTTCTTAGTAAGACATATTCATACAATTTATTTTTTGTCAAGGTTTTGAAAAATTAATGTAATAGACATCTGGTGAAATTAAATATATATTATCCAGAACCCTTGTAGAGACATAGCAGTGCTATGCTCTCTAGATTGATTTTTACTAGATGTCTAATGTATCGATATCAACAGATGCGTCAATTCCAGCAAAAGTTGAGTAGTAGGTAACAAGTCCTTGCGCTGACTTTGTAATTAATGTCGCGCATCAGCTAGAAACGCATTTGTTATGCTTGAAAAACAAAGCTATATTTACCAAGTAGCAGTTAATAAGTAATTTAAGAATTTATCATCATCAGATGACAACAACTTACTGCTTCAAAAGTATTAAAACTTACAATTTAACTACGCAAATAAATTGCCCTATAGTTAAAACCTAATCCTCTAAGTTTTCTATACTCAAAAGCGATCGCCGATAGAAGCAGATAACATCAAGCTGAAAACTTGCAAATATCTTCTCATACCTGTGGCAACAGCTATTATGTTGCATGTATCCAATGTACTTTTGCCTTAAGTAGGGTGATATATATGATCTCTAATGTCAAATCGCTTCTGAATTGATTAAAATATCGTTGGATACAATAATAAGAGTTTGTCAAGTTTCATAGGGCTGAAATCTCAGCAGTGCGCTAACCTGGGGATAAGGCCAAATTAGTTAAATCTAAATTGATCTGCCCAATGGCATATTCTGCCGCAGCCTCAACTCCTCAGTTAAGGTAATTGGCAAAAAGGTTGACACCCGCACTACTACCCCTATGAGATCTCGCTCAAGGGAGAGCAACACTTTACTCTACAGACTGAGTGATTTATGAAGGAAACTTAAAAATGTATGCATTAATGCTTCTCTTCTGAGTTAACATAAAATGCGCTGATTCTAAGTAATTCAGGTATTATATAAAACCTAAGATTGCTGAGAACCAAGTGTGGATACTTTATTAATGTAATGAAAATGCCACTGCAATTCCGAAAAGGTTGAGAAAAAATTTAAGGATATACCTACTCTTTTTAATATCTTTTTGGTAAAAAGGGCTTTACTTTACTTAATGACTTCATGATTAACACACAAAGAGAGTGCAATTTCTGTGAAACAGGCTACAATCGGAACAGTCTTTATAGGGAAATCTGCCATCAGTCTTAATACGTTTGTATGAAGTGGCAAGTTTTTTGATCAAGGCTTTTTTTTGACTAGTCAGTTAAGATGTGTGTGCGAGAGCAATACATACAATATTGACTAAGGTGAACCAGTCACCTTCAGCAGTAGCTTAAAATAAAGTGAAAAACCCCTCCTCCCGGAGGTGTAAAAGTTCCGAAAATAATTCTGGCAAATCAGCCAAAAAATCTATTTTCGGTTAGCAACCAGCTCGATTAAAAGAGCAGTAAACACATCTTGAGTAATTGATTCTGCAAGGAGCATGAGGAACGCGGCATGAACCAGGCTAACAACGTACTCGAAAGCATATATCAGCCTGACCTAGAAATAATAAATCAGCCTGAGCTCGAGTTAGAAGAACTCTTAATCGAAGATGAAGAGGACTTGCTGATCACGGATGATGGCGAAATTGATGAGTTTTTAGAGCCTCAGTCTGATGAGGACGACGCAAAGTCTGGAAAAGCCGCTAAATCGCGTCGTCGGACACAAAGCAAGAAAAAGCACTATACCGAAGATTCGATTCGGCTTTACTTGCAAGAGATTGGTAGAATTCGGCTGTTGCGGGCAGATGAAGAAATTGAATTGGCGCGGAAAATAGCCGATTTACTTGAATTAGAGAGGGTGCGGGAACGACTTTGCGAACAGTTGGAACGCGATCCTAAAGATAGTGAATGGGCAGAAGCGGTACAATTGCCATTGCCAGCTTTTCGTTATCGTCTGCATGTTGGTCGCAGGGCGAAAGATAAGATGGTGCAATCGAACCTGCGCCTTGTGGTTTCAATTGCTAAGAAGTATATGAATCGTGGCTTATCGTTCCAAGATTTAATTCAAGAAGGTAGTCTTGGTTTGATTCGCGCTGCGGAAAAGTTTGACCACGAGAAAGGTTATAAGTTTTCTACCTACGCTACATGGTGGATTCGTCAAGCAATTACCAGGGCGATCGCAGACCAATCTCGCACTATTCGCCTTCCGGTTCACCTTTACGAAACCATTTCTCGGATTAAGAAAACTACCAAGTTACTATCTCAAGAAATGGGTCGCAAACCCACTGAAGAAGAAATCGCTACTCGCATGGAAATGACCATTGAGAAATTGCGGTTTATTGCTAAATCTGCTCAGTTACCTATTTCATTAGAAACGCCCATTGGGAAAGAAGAAGATTCTCGATTGGGCGATTTTATTGAATCTGATGGCGAGACACCAGAAGATCAAGTCTCCAAAAATCTTCTGCGCGAAGATCTGGAAAAAGTCCTCGATAGCCTTAGTCCCCGCGAACGCGATGTTCTCAGACTCCGCTACGGCTTGGATGATGGCCGGATGAAAACTCTTGAGGAAATTGGACAGATTTTCAACGTCACTCGTGAACGAATTCGCCAAATTGAGGCGAAGGCACTCCGCAAGTTACGCCATCCGAATCGTAACAGCGTTCTTAAGGAATATATTCGGTAATTAAAAGTCATTTGTCATTTGTCATTAGTTTTAGACAAATAACTAAGAACACGTGACAAAGGACAAACAATAAAAAACCTGGTAGTGAATCAGCACTCCAGGTTTTTTTATTTATAGGTCATCTTGATATTTTAAAACCTACAGGATGCCCCAAAAATGTAAAAAGCCTTGACCAGAGAAAAGCTCAATCAAAGCAGCTGCTAAAAAGCCGATCATTGCCAAACGACCGTTCCAAACTTCTGCTTGTGGGGTAAAGCCCCAACGCCAAGCGTTGCGATCTTCAATTACAGGAGTGGTAACTTTTGTTGTAGTTGCATTTGTCATGGTGGTAGGCGCTCCAAATTAAATTTGCTAAGGATTATTGCTTTCTGTAAACTAATATAACAAAAAATTTTATAATTGCAACAAGTTTTTTATACTTTTGTTGCTATGACTTGACATAAAGAGAATCAACTACAAACTCTGTTTTAAACATCAGTCTCCAGGTGGATTTGCTGAAGTTGAATAAAGAGCGTGCAGACTTTTGCTATCAGCAATAATATATCTTTATTGATATTATTTATCAACTAATTTAGCTTGTAGGGTGGGTATTGCAATGCTCACCCTACTGTGGTCTATTCTTCTAAAACCCGCTGTAGTTTAAAATTTTTAGCATTTAATGAAAATGCCAAGATTCAAAAACACTTAGATTAGTACCAGACAATCTCCATCTCTTTTGTCGTTGAAGCAAAACTAAGGTTTTCGTAGATACGCTTACCATCCTGGGTAGCGTGAAGCCATATACGTTTTGCCTCAGTTGTCCTGACAAAGCTGTTAATTTGTTTTAAGAGTGCTGTAGCAATTCCTTTACCGCGCCACGGAGGAACTGTATAAACGTTCATGACGTAAGCTTCTAATCCTGATAAATTGCCGTTGTGCAGAGGTCTTTGAAAAAATACCAAGCCGCTAGTGGCAACAATTTGATTATCCACCTCAGCCACCCAAGCCAAAAACTCACCTTGGGGCATTTTTTCTACAAAATAATTTCGAGTTGATTGTGCTAACGCCGCTGCGTCAGTGTCACCTTTAATGTCTCCAACTTCGTGCAGGAGTTCAAGGCGCAAATCGACAAGTGCCTCTAAATCCTGCAAGTTGGCTTGTCGTAGATTGAACATAACTCTTGTTATGAACGCACTTCGACAACAGTGATCACTTTTTCATCGCGGTTGAGTTGGAGGATGCTTTCACCCTTAACATCTCTGCCTAAGATCGGCACTGTTTCCACAGGTATCCGCACCACTCGCTCTTTATTGGTTAGTAGGGCTACCTCACCGGAAGCGATCGCCATTACCATCCCAGCTAAATTATCAGATTTGCTGGTAAATTTTAGCGCTTGCGTGCCTAAATCACCACGATTAGCCCGTTTTAGCTGACTCGCAGGGATGCGCTTGGCGTATCCTTCTTGAGTAACCAGTAACAATTGATCTTCCCCACTTACGGTTACACAGCCAACCATTTGCTCATTTTTCCGTAGCCGTAATGCTTGTAAACCCATTGCAGTCCGACCCATAATGGGCAACTGCTCATCATTCACCGCGAACTTCAACAAGCGACCACCGGAACTGGCTAAAATTAGATTTTCCTTTGTAGTAGTGAATTGGGCAAATAACAATTCATCATCTTCTTTGAGCTTCAAAATTGTAATGCCGCGACGAGTCAAGTTAGTAAATTCCCCAAGAGATAGACGCTTAATTCGTCCCTGTTTTGTCAAGAAAATCATCTGTTTAGTTTCAAGATTTTCCGGCAGCATAAAGCGGTTGATCACTGCTTCTTGAGCACCTTGAGCAGTAGTACTAAGCATGGTGATCAATGGTCTTCCTCTTGGAGAACGTCCAGTTGTGAGGGGAATTTCTCCCACTTTCACAGGATAGACTTTGCCACCACTGGTTAGTATTAACAACTCTTTGTCTGTCTGAGTCAACTCGCTTTGGATAATAAAGTCATTATCGTGCAGACCGTTTTCTGCTTTCGGCTTTTTAGCTGACGGTGGAGTGCGGCGTACATACCCTCGTTGGGTAAACTCTAAAACTGCCTCTTCTGGAGGCTCTGAGGATTGGAATTCCGGCTCTACTTCAGCTCCTTTAGTAGTTTTTTGCCCCTCTGCTCCTCTGCCCCTCTGCTCCTCTGCCCCTCTGCTTCTGTGCTCCTCTAATATTTTCGTACGTCGGGAATCGCTGTATTTGCGCTTAAGCGATCGCAAGTCTTTTTTCAGCACTTTGAGTAATTCTCGGCGATCATTCAGTAACCGACGCAACAACTCAATTTGCTCGCTGAGTTGCTCAAATTCTTGTTGCAAGTTTTGCTGTTCTAAACTTGTGAGGCGGCGCAATGGCATAGCCAGAATTGCATCTCCTTGTACCTCACTCAAATCCAGTCGGCTACAAAGGTTAATTTTTGCCGTACTACCGTCGGCAGCTTGCCGTAAAATTTCAATTACCTGATCTAGGTAAGACAGCGCTTTGATCAAACCTTCCACTACGTGCAACCGACTTTCTGCTTTACCTAACTCGTAACTATAGCGGCGGTTAAGCGTCTGCTCCCGGAAAATCAAAAACTCCTGCAACATTTGCCGCAAGCTTAACTGGCGTGGTTGTCCATTCACCAAAGCTAAGAGAATCGCCCCAAAATTTATTTGCAAAGCGGTTTGGTGATACAAATGCTGAAGAACTTCTTGGGGATTGACATCGCGTTTGAGTTCAATTACTACCCGCATACCTTCGCGATCGCTTTCATCCCGGAGATCAGAAATTCCTTGCAAGCGTCCTTGATTTACTAAATCCGCAACTTTCTCAATCCAGCCTGCTTTATTCACTTGATAAGGCAATTCTGTAATGATAATTGCCGTTCGTCGCTTGCTTCCCCTAGTGGCTGGAATTTCCTCCAGATTGGCGACTCCCCGCAGCACAATTCCACCTTTGCCTGTGGTATATGCCTCACGAATTCCCACCTCAGTGATCATTTCCCCGCCAGTGGGAAAATCTGGCCCTGGAATTAGCTCGAATAACTTTTCATCTGACAAATCGGGCTGGTCAATTAAGGCAATTAAGCCATCGACGATTTCCCCTAAATTGTGCGGGGGAATATTCGTCGCCATTCCTACGGCAATACCAGTGCAACCATTAAGCAACAGATACGGTAACTGAGCAGGTAAAACTGTCGGTTCTTGTTGGGAATTATCGAAGTTGCCAATAAATTCTACAGTTTCTTCCCCAATTTCTGCCAGCATTCCCTCATGGCTAATGGGTGAGAGGCGCGTTTCTGTGTAGCGCATCGCCGCTGGTGGGTCATTATCGACACTGCCAAAGTTACCATGTCCTGCCAGCAAGGGATAGCGGCTAGAAAATTCCTGCACGAGCCTGACTAAGGCATCATAAACTGCTTGGTCGCCGTGGGGATGATACTTACCAAGCACATCTCCCACTACACGAGCACATTTACGATATGGTCTATCTGGTGTCAAACCGAGTTCGTGCATCGCATACAAAATGCGGCGGTGAACTGGCTTTAAGCCATCGCGCACGTCTGGTAACGCCCGCCCAACAATCACACTCATGGCATATTCTAGGTAAGACCGTTGCATCTCGGTGTGCAGGGCTGTTGTAATGACCTGTCCCGTAGGGAGAAGGTTTAACTGTTTTGCCATGAGTTTTTTCCCTGAATTTTAACTACACAAAAACCGCTGCAACTGAACACTGTAGCAAACACAGCATAACGGATGAAATGGGATTCCTAAAACAATCTTGATAGTCAAATGATCAAAAGCAGTAGTATTATCCTTGATGACGGGGATGCAGATTCACTATTAAAAAGGAGGCAAATCAGTGTTTTGATCAAGTGGTAATCTGCTCTTGCTTAAAGATTGCACATAGTCAGTAACTAGGATAATTTCCATGATTGTGTTGTTTGATTTTGAAACAAATCGGAGCGGCAGTTTCCGAAAACTCTGTAGCAAGATCCCGCAAGGTGCGCCGATGGATGGTAATAGCTTTGCCAACCCCACGGGCGAACAGAAGTTCGGTGATTTTCAGATAAGTCTGATTATAGGAAGCCTCTGCTTAGAACTTCGGAAATTCTTGAATCCCCCTCACCTCTATAAATAAAATTCTCATGAAAACCGTTTTGATTGTCGAAGACGATCTGATTAATGCTCGCGTTTTTTCCAAGATTTTGTCCAAGCGCGGTGGCTTGGATGTGAAACACACAGAAAATGTTGAAGAAGTAATAAAAATTGCCCAATCAGGAGAAGCCGATCTAATTTTGATGGATGTTTCTCTATCCAGAAGTGTTTACCAGGGTAAGTCTGTAGATGGGATCAAGATTACACAAATGTTGAAATCTGATCCAAAAACAGCAAATTTACCTGTTATTTTGGTAACGGCGCACGCTATGGAAGGCGATCGCGAGAACTTTCTCAAACAAAGTGGTGCTGATGGCTACATTTCTAAGCCAGTTGTTGACCATCAACAGTTTGTTGACCAAATCACCGCACTTTTACCCAAAGACGACCACTGAGAATTAACGACTTATTTCAGGAATAATCCCCCGCAAATCTTTTAGGTGACTATTTCCTCTCTTTATCAGTATATATGTACTATAAAAAGGTGGTATTAGGCAAGTATTAATAGAAAAGTTGTGAGTACCGAAGATTTGGGCGGTGGAAGCCGCTCAAACTTCTGACTGAGTTATGAGTTGAAATGTTTAACTCATAACTCCTGACTCGTATCTCTCCTATTGAGTAGGCCCAAGCCTTGGGGTTGATGATGAGTTTTCCCGTTGCTGTAAGGCTGCTTGAATACGGGGTAATTCTAAGAATTTTTTCGTATCAGCAAGTAAACGTTGACCCCAGAGATTTTCTTTAAGGAAATCTAAATTAGCATAGCGCTGATCTATACGAAGTGCAGCTTCTCCTAAAGTTAGTCCTTGTTGGCGATCGCCTTTAGTATACAGTGCTACTGCCAATGCTAATAGTGGCTCTGCGGCTTGCTTATCAAGCGTAACAGCAGATTGCCATTGCTTAATCGCTTCTTGGGTATCGCCTTGCTCGTAGTTGATTAAACCAATGTTGTTAATTGCCGGCCAGAATTTTTTATCTTGTGAGACGGCTTTATTATACTGGGCGATCGCATCAGGCAATCGACCCAACAAATAGTAAGCATTACCTAAATCAAATAACCCTTCTGGATCGTTGGGTTTTAACTTCAAACCTGCTTGGTAATTGTTAACCGCCGCCTGGTAATTTTTTTGCTGAAAACTCACTGAACCCAAAGCAAACAGAATGTCAGGATTTTTGGGGTTGAGAGATTGGGCTTTTTTCAGAGTTGCGATCGCATTATCAAACTCTTTGGTTTGCAATTGCAATCCACCCAACAGCAACCATACTTTATCATTTTTAGGAGCCAGTTGAGTGGCCAGCCGTGCTCGTGGCATAGCTAACTCAACCTGTTGAAACTGAGCGAGTTGAGCCGCCTCCTGGGCTAGACTCAACCCCTGCTTCTCCAACTTCGCTGCATCAAGTTGCAGTGTATGAGGGATAAGTGCCTGTGCGTGAGCAGCTCTTGGCATACTCCACAAACTACAGACAACCAGAAGAGAAATCAAACTAACATGTTTGGGCACACTACCGCCTCTTAGCCACAAATCAAAGAATCTTTCAGTTAGCTTAAACGATCTCCGCTGTTGACGGCATCAAAATTTTATAACTTCTGGAGCAAAAGCCCACCATTTTGAGACTGGCTTGCTGAGTGCTGAGTGATGTAAAGCCCTGCGGGCATGGCTGCGCTTAGAGCGGATAGCTAAGGTTTAGCCCGTGCTGAGTAGAGACGCGATTAATCGCGTCTCTACAGGAGTGATGTGTTTTGTACTTTTACGGGGAAGCAAGCTATACATAGCATCTTCGTTGGAATACCCGATTAATATTTCTAAAACCTATTTTTAGATAGATTTGGCTGAATTATTTTGGCAATATGCTTTAGCTAAATTTTGATTTTTTGGTTTATAAAACTGAGCAGAGCGATCGCATTAACTAATCATTATCAAGTTAATAAAAGATTGTGAAACACAACGTAAATTAGTCTGTGACTATCGCTTGAGAAAAATTGGTGACTTTGGTCATATATGAGTTGGGAAGTACTAGTGACTTTGGTCATACATAGGTTTTGACTTTTTAACAGATAATATATTGTATGAATTTATACGAGGGCTTTATTAAATAGGAAGATTACTTAATCAAAACCTCAGCAAAATAAAACTTTAGTGCAAATAAGGAGTCAATTCTATGTTGAAACGAAACCGTGCATCCTTAGTTTTAGCTGCTGCCTTAATCATTGTTTCAACTATCTTGTCTATGCCTGCAAATGCCCAGACAAAAGTCTACGTAGTTGGTGAACGCGATCAAAATTGGGATCGCGACGGCAGACGCAACTATAGGAATCGAACTCCTATAAACAGACGTGATTGGAACCGCAACAATGAACTCAGATCAAGAACAGTTAGACTGCGGAATGGTGACATCAGATATCCCAATGGGCAAATCGTTCCTGCAAGGAGGATAGTCAGACTGCGTAATCAAGGTTACTACAGACTTCCTAATGGGGATATTCTTCTTCCAACTCAAGAAGTTGTTCCTGCAAGGAGATTAGCTAGAGTGCGTGATGGTCATTTTCGACTACCCAATGGAGTAGTAGTCCAAATAAACCTTTAAAACATTAAAAACTGAAGAAAATAACAAGTATAAGGCTACCAGTTTATAGTTCTAGCTGTTATGAACGAACTTGGTAGCCGTTCCTTCTAGACTAAAAATAAAAACATGGATATGAAAATTGATACATCACCTCCTGTAGATTCATCGTCTTTGATTCCAGAAGTAAAAAAAGGCAAAAAGAATCATTGGCTATCTTGGCTACTTGCTCTTTGCCTTTTGGGTGGAATTGGCTACGCAGTTTATTACCAGATAGCCATCCTTCCCCGCCAAGAAGCCAGACGCCGGGTACTAACACAGCCTGTAGAAAGGCAGAGCTTAACAATCACAGTTTCAGCAAACGGAACAGTAAAGCCTGAGCGGTCAATTAACCTCAGCCCGAAAAATTCAGGCATCCTGAAAACACTGTTAGTAAAGGAAGGGGATACCGTCAAACAAGGACAGATTGTTGCTTACATGGATGATTCCAATCTGCGCGGACAACTCACCTCTGCTCAAGGTCAATTGGCACAAGCCCAAGCGAATCTGCAAAAAGCACGAGCAGGCAATCGCCCTCAAGATATTGGCCAATCACAAGCACAACTGGATGAAGCCCAGGCAAATCTGCAAAAGGTACAAGCAGGTAATCGCTCTCAAGATATTGCCCAAGCACAGGCTCGCTTACAAAGCGCTCAAGCTGCCCTTCGTAAAACGGAAGATGATTTCCGTCGCAATCAGCAACTTTATAATGCCGGAGGAATTTCCCTTCAGACTCTTAATCAAACCCGTGCAGATCGTGATAGTGCTCAAGCTCAGGTAAATGAAGCACAGCAAGCACTGGCATTACAAAAAGCTGGGTCACGTCCAGAAGATATTGAGCAAGCACGAGCTGTAATGAACCAGAGACAGCAAGCTTTGGCACTCCTAAAAGCCGGAACGCGCCAAGAAGATATTGATGCTGCGCGTGCTCAGGTAACTTCTGCTCGCGGCTCACTGCAAAATATCCAATCCCAAATCAATGACACAATTATTCGCGCACCCTTTGATGGTGTAGTGACAAAGAAGTATGCTGATCCAGGTGCTTTCGTAACTCCCACAACTGCTAGTAGTGACGTATCTTCTGCCACTTCTTCTTCAATCTTGTCTCTAGCTTCGACAAATGAAGTTGTAGCCAACTTAGCCGAAACAAATATTTCTAAAATTAGCCTTGGTCAAAAAGTCAAGATTAAAGCGGATGCTTATCCAGGAAAAACCTTTGAAGGTAAAGTTAGCCAAATCGCTGCTCAATCTGTAGTAGAGCAAAACGTTACCAGTTTTGAAATTAGAGTATCACTCTCAGACCCGCAAAGAATATTACGGTCTGGAATGAATGTGGCAGCAGATTTTCAAGTTGGTCAATCGGAAAATGTCCTAGTGGTGCCAACAGCCTCAGTGGTGCGCCAAGAAAATGCCACAGGTGTATTTGTGGCAGGACAGAATAACAGACCTGTGTTCACTCGCATTGAAACTGGCGTTACCGCGAATAACTTTACTGAAGTTAAATCTGGATTACAAGGAAACGAAAGAGTCTTGCTCAGCTTTCCACCAGGGTCACGACCACAATCAACACCACGAGGAGGGGTTTTTCCTGGTTTAGGAGGAGGTGGCCGTTCATCAGGCGGTGGTCGTTCTCAACGCGGTGGTTCTCCGTAAAAGCGTCTGGGGACTAGGTAGGACAAGGGGAATAAATACTCACTCCAGCCCTTTCAAGGTGTAATGTATTTTTCTTGGTGTCTTAGTGCCTTGGTGGTTCAAAAATCAATTTTTTAACCACTAAGACACGAAGGTAAAAAGTCCAAAATTCGGTAAATTTTTTTGGGCTTTTTACCCACCTTGGAAAGGGCTAATACTCACTCTTGACTCTTGAAAAATTACATTAAAGTTATTTTTTTAATACAACAATATGTTTAAGGGCTTTTACAAAGTAAAAAATACCCGCACAGTGCCGTTGCTGGAAATATTGACAATGGCAGCAGAGACTTTATGGAGTAACAAATTACGTACAGGACTAACCATGCTGGGTGTGATTATTGGGATTTCCTCGGTTATTGCCATTACCTCTGTCGGTCAGGGTGTGCAAAAGGGAGTTGAGCAACAAATACAAGCTTTGGGTACGGATGTGTTGCAAATCTTGGCTGGTGCGGCCAGAAGTGGAAATGTCCGTCAAGGGATAGGTTCTAGCAGTACCTTAACTTGGGAGGATGCTAAAGCGATCGCCACACAAGCGCCATCTGCTCAGCTGGTTTCTGCTTATCTCCAACGCAGCGCCCAAGTTGTTTATGCAGGACAAAACACGTCAACAACTATTTATGGCACAGATTTGAATTACCCAGAAGTGAGAAATACACACCCCCAACAAGGAAGATTTTTTACTCAGGAAGAACTAGATACTGCCGCACAATTTGCCATTCTTGGCCCTACAGTTCAAAACACACTCTTTGGACAAGGTGGTAATGTCATCGGCGAGAAAATTCGGATTCAGGGAGAGGCTTACGAAGTGATTGGGGTGATGGAACCTAAAGGTTCTCAAGGCCCGATGGATCGGGATGACCAGATTTTCATTCCTTTGACTAGTATGTCGAAGAGACTGGTTGGTAACAATGCGCTGGTGGGCGTTTCTGTAACCGGCATTTTAGTCAAAAGTGCCAATCAAGAACAGTTAGAAGCTGCTCAGTTTCAAGTCACCAATCTCTTACGTCTGCGTCACAACATTTATCCACCACAAGCTGATGATTTCCGCCTGACTAATCAAGCAGATATTGTTAGCACCTTCACTAATGTTGTGGGTTTATTTACAGTTATGGTAGTAGCGATCGCTGGTATCTCTCTAGTCGTCGGCGGCATTGGTATTGCCAATATCATGCTGGTTTCCGTTGTGGAACGAACGCGAGAAATCGGGATTCGCAAAGCAGTAGGAGCAACCAATTCAGCAATACTTAATCAATTTTTAGCTGAGGCGATCGTGATTTCAATTGCTGGCGGAGGCATTGGTATGGGAAGTGGCATTTTAATTGCTTTTGCTGCTGCAACTATTTTCAAATTTCCGTTTGTCATTTCTTTTTGGTCAGTCATTGTCGGGTTTGGACTCTCGTTGACTGTTGGCTTAATTGCTGGTGTCATTCCAGCACGAAACGCCGCTAAATTAGATCCAATTACTGCTTTACGAAGTGATTAAGCTTAGCATTAAGAATTTTAAGGTTCACGCAGAGGCGCAGGAAACTTTTCGCTGCGCCTCTGCGTGATACAAATTTATAGTCTCAATCAACAACGCCAATTTATTTATTTGGAGTTAATAATCTGACTTTATGCAAGAGACAGCACTTAGGACTCAACTATGGCAACAATGATTTGGCTGGAATCTATTACTAAAACCTACTATTTAGGAGAAGTCACTGTTCCAATACTCAAGGGAATTGAACTCTCTATTGAGGAGGGGGAATATGTTTCTATTATGGGTGCGTCAGGTTCGGGTAAATCTACGCTCATGAATATTGTGGGATGTCTGGATCGTCCCACTACTGGACACTATATTTTTGAAGGCAGAAACCTAACTACTTTCGATGATGATGAATTGGCGTATATTCGTAACCAAAGAATAGGTTTTGTTTTCCAACAATTTAACTTGCTGGCGCGGGCAACAGCGCTGGAAAATGTTATGTTACCGATGGTTTACGCCAATTTACCAAAGCCAAAACGCCGTGAAAGGGCATTGGAAGCTTTGGAACGAGTGGGTTTAGGGGAACGAATTTCCAACCGTCCTAGTCAACTCTCTGGCGGACAACAACAACGGGTAGCTATTGCTCGCGCTTTGGTTAACCGACCTGCATTAGTCTTGGCAGATGAGCCAACGGGAGCTTTAGACACTGAGACTTCTCATGAGGTGATGAGTTTACTGACGGAACTTAATCAGCAAGGCATCACGATTGTGATTGTTACTCATGAACCAGATATCGCAGCCCAAACTAAAAGAATTATTCGAGTCCAAGATGGTATGATTGTCAACTGATTCTGTAAATTAAAATCAGAGGGGTAATTTTTGATCGCATCCTCAAAGTTGTAGAGAACAATATAATTACCGCATCAGAAGATATGAATTTTATCTTATTCTTTGTGCATTCTACCTGGATTACCGTGGCGTTCGCTTTTCTCATCCCAACTTTAGCTAGAAGTGCAGATGCAACAACTCCCCCACAAACTCAGAAATCCCCAAGCGTCACGGGTACTGGTTCTGTACAAGTTCCCAATTCCCTCAACCCTAACCCTAATCTTCTACAGTTTCCCACTAAGTCAGACGAAGTAAGAATTCAGGCAACTGTGCCAATTAGTCTAGCGCAAGCTTTGGAACTAGCACGACGCAACAATCGAGAGCTACAGGTAGCCTTATTAGAATTGGAACGCAGTCGCTCGGCGCTACGTGAGTCTCAAGCTGCTTTGTTTCCCACTCTTGGTGTTAATAGTAGTGTTACCAACAGTGGTAATAATCTGATTACAAGTCCACCTGCTGGTAGCAATTCATCTTCATCCAGTACATCTTTCAATGGTTCAGCACAACTGAATTATGACCTCTATACCTCTGGTAGTCGGCAAGCTAGAATCCGAGCAGCTGAAGAACAGCTACGGGTAAATGAGTTAGATGTTGAGAACAGGTCTTTGGAAATTCGGCTGAATGTCACAACTGAATATTACGATTTGCAACAAGCAGATGAACAAGTACGAATTAATGGGTCTGCTGTGGAAAATGCCCAAGCTAGTTTACGGGATACTCAAGCTAGAGAACAGGCTGGAGTGGGTACGCGATTTGATGTGCTACAAGCTCAAGTAAATTTAGCAAATGCCCAACAAACTCTAACTAATTCTCTCTCGGAGCAAGAAATTGCCCGTCGTCGGTTAGCAACTCGGTTAAGTTTGGCGCAGTCAGTGAATATCAGTGCAGCAGACCCCGTACAATTAGCAGGTCTTTGGCAACCAACAGTAGAACAAACTATCATCCAAGCTTTTCAAAACCGTCCAGAACTACAACAGTTTTTGGCACAACGTAATATTAGCGAGCAACAGCGACGACAAGCACTTTCATCTCTGGGGCCGCAAATTAGTTTGGCTAGTAGTTACAGCCTGCTAGATCGTTTTGACGATGGTGTCGGCGTTACTGATGGCTATTCAGTGGGAGTTCAAGCAAATCAAAATTTGTTCGATGGAGGAGCAGCAAGAGCAAGTGCGGCTCAATCGAGAGCTAATATTGCGATCGCTGAAAATCAATTTGCTAACCAGCGTGACCAAATTCGCTTTGATGTAGAACAATTCTATTCTCAGTTGCAAGCCAACCGGGATAATGTGCAGACTTCTTCTGTAGCTTTAAATCAAGCTAGAGAATCTCTGAATTTAGCTAGGCTGAGGTTTCAAGCTGGTGTAGGTACTCAAACTGAGGTGATTGCTGCTGAAAATGACCTAACAAGAGCAGAAGGTAATCGAGTCACAGCTATTTTAAATTACAACCGCGCTCTCGCTAATTTGCAACGCTCCGTTACTTCTAGGAATTCACCTTAATCTTTGACTTTTAACAAATGACAGACGCGATTAATCGCGTCTCTACTCTTGACTCTTGTACAGATGCGATTAATCGCGTCTCTTGACCAATGACAAATGACTAAACTTTTTTATCAGCAAGTCTAACAACAGCTGTAACTAGCTCAGAAGGTTCTGCTGGTTTAGTAACGTGCATCTGAAAACCTGCGGAGATTGCCTGTTGTTGATTATACTCTCCAGCATAGGCAGTGAGAGCGATCGCTGGTATTTTTCCCCCCTGTTCTGGAAGCCAAGTTCTAAGTTGGCGAATCAGCATATAGCCGTCCATGTCCGGCATCCCAATATCACTCAATAGAACATCTGGTTTAGACTCTGCTAAGGCTTGCAATGCTTTCATCGCTGATGACACCGCGATCACTTCTGCTCCTTCTTCTGAGAGTACGAAGCTGATAAAGTCCCGCGAATCGGTGTCATCATCGACAACCAGTATTCTAAATCCCTGAAGATTGCCCAAGTTGGAGTTTACTTCATCCTCTTGTTGGCTTTCGCTGGCAATCGCGTTTGCGTGCCAGAGTGGTAAATTAACTGTAAATATTGCTCCCTGCCCTTCGCCAGCACTTGCTGCTAAGACTGTACCACCGTGGAGTTCTACTATCTGTTGGACGATCGCTAGCCCTAATCCCAGTCCACCAAATTTTCTGGTAGTAGCGCTATCTGCTTGGCGAAAGTAATCAAATACATAAGGTAAAAAGTCAGGGTTAATTCCCTTACCTGTATCAATGACTTGGATTTGAGCACAAGAGTCAACATGCTCTAGCCTAACTTCCACTCGCCCACCTGGGGACGTAAACTTGACGGCGTTGGAAAGCAAATTCCACAGAACTTGTTGCAAACGGTTAGAATCACCCATTACTAAGAATGTGGGATGAATCTGATTATCTTCAGGAACGAGCAACAATTTCATACTAATGGCTTTTGCTTCTGCCGCTAAACGTACTGTCTCCAGTGCAGCCGAAACAGTTGATACCAAGTTTACATTGCCAACATTTAACGTCAGTTTACCCTGGAGAATGCGCGAGACATCTAGCAAGTCTTCAATCAGTTGCGCCTGTAACTTGGCATTTCGCTCAATTGTTGCTAGGGCTGCTGCTGTCTTTGTAGCGTCAAATTTACGACTTTGGAGTAGCTTAGACCAACCCAAAATCGGGTTGAGTGGCGATCGCAACTCGTGAGAAAGTACAGCTAGAAACTCATCTTTGATACCGTTCGCCTCTTCAGCTTGAGTTCGCGCCTGCTGTGAGGCTGCGTACAATCGGGTGTTTTCAATTGCGATCGATGCCATTTGGGCTAACTGTACAATAATGGCTTCGTCTTCTTCGGTAAACTCACCCTCGTATTTATCAGATAACTGAATTAATCCAATATTACGACCATCACGTCCAATTAGTGGTGCAGCCAACCACCCACGCATCGGGGGATGTTTTTCGGCTTCTTTGCCAAACCCCAGCCACTTAGGATGAAGTTCGAGTTCGGCTTGAGTCATCCGCATGGGATGATTCATCTGGCAGACACAAGCATAAATCCCTGAGCCATCAGCCTTTTCACGATAATCTCGCCATGCAGCATACTTATCTGAAAGTGAAATCGAACTGATCGACTTTGCCCAACTATTCTCAACCGTCATACTGGTAACTGATTGATGTGCGCCGATAATGGCACGCGCTTGCTCCGTAATTAATCGGATGACTTCTTCAATAGAGAGTGTTGAATTAATCTTTAATGCGGCTTCAGTCAACCCATGCAATTGGCTGGCGTATTGCTGCGATCGCACTAGCATTTTTTCCTGTTCTGCTTCTGCTTGTTTACGATCGGTAATATCAATACATAAGCCAATATAACCAAGAAAATCATCCTCCAAAGTGAAGCGTGGTACGCCTATATCTAAAACCCAACGGTATTGCTCATCAAAGCGTTTGAGCCGATACTCCATTCTAAAATCTTCACGGGCATCAAACGCATTGACATAAGTTTTTAAACAGCGTTGTAAATCATCAGGATGCACTCCTTGTGCCCAACC
This sequence comes from Komarekiella atlantica HA4396-MV6, assembly GCA_019359395.1. Taxonomy (GTDB): domain Bacteria; phylum Cyanobacteriota; class Cyanobacteriia; order Cyanobacteriales; family Nostocaceae; genus Komarekiella; species Komarekiella atlantica. Next base: position 61,907 of record JAHHHK010000016.1, on the reverse strand, counting down.
ATGACCAGTTTCTTGCTCCATCGTCCGCCCTGTAAATTCCAGCCAAGGCTTATTGAAGTAGTAACAGAGTTGATCAACGTCAGACATCCAAATCAGAGTAGAATATGCATCTGCTATTTGACGAAACCGTTCCTCACTCTCCTGTAATGCTGCTTCTAACCGATTGCACTCAGTGATATCTATATCTATCGCCACCATCTGCATCAATCTGTCTGTTTCGTCTATCTGTTTCTCGCGCGTGATATCACTAAATGTTGAGACAATTGCGTAGGGTGCAGTTTCATCAGCCATGAATAACGGCTGCGAGTTCATCAACAGCCAAATTAACTCACCTTTTGGTTTATACAAACCCATAACAAAATTTAAACAGGGCTTGCCTGTATTCCAAGCAACCATAGCTGGGTGAGTTTCTGCACTCAAAGGCGATCCGTCTTCATGAATAGCTTGCCAAGAGGAATTAAGGAAATTCCATCCTTGTATCTGCTCGGACGTGATTCCCAAAATGCGCTCGGCGCTGGCATTACATGCTTGTATGCTACCATCAGCAAGCTGAAACACCATCCCTTGTTCGGCAGTAGCGATCGCCGAGTAATACAGTTGTCTGTTGCTATGTGACGGATTCTTTAGCTGCTCATCAGTCAGCTGATAATTTAACTTTTCCTGATCTTGCATCTTGTTAGCTTCAAAGAACTAGACGGAAGTTTTTTGTCCAATAAATTTAGGCTGACTCACTTAGAAAGTAGTTAGCTAAAAGGTCTTTCACAGGAATACTGTATATTTTTGCATAAAAAAAACCCCGTTTTCTTGTAATCCAATCTGGAAAGCAAATAAATCCTCCTAGAGATAGGGGTTTAACAAAAATGTTGATAATTTAAAACCATTTAAGATTATTGTTACTCTTGCTAAGTAAATGATTTTACAAATACTTAGTAAAAAAATACCACTATAAAGGGAACTGGGGACTGAGTATTGAGGACTAGGTACTGGGAACAATTTGCTGGATAAATATTAGCTCATTCCCAATTTCTAATCTTTCATCCCTTTTATCAATATTTCGTGACCTATGTCAGCATTTTTTGTTTGAATAACCACTACAAGGGCGTACTTTCAAGTTTTTAGCGATTTTTCTGGAATTTATTAGCGATTATTTGCTTAGTTCGTTTACTTTGGGGTGTACTCTCAATATACGGTAGCTTTCAAAAACAGTCTTTAAAATAAATTACACCCTGAGGTGAATGCCATGAGAAATTATGCTGACCAACAGGAATTTATATTAAGTCAAATTACAAATAAATGTTTTGATCAACGGGATCTCAGTGGATGTGACTTGAGTGGAATCGACCTGAGGGCAGCTGATTTGAGTGGCGTTAACTTTATCGGAGCAGATTTGCATGGTGCAAACCTATGTGGTTGTGTTCTGACTCGTGCAAATTTAAGTAATGCAAATTTAATGGAAGCTAATTTGCGTGAAGCTAATTTGAATGAAGCTTCTTTGTGTGAAGCTAATTTGATGAATGCTGACTTAACACAAGCAAATTTGTGTGGAACTTTCTTATGGCGAGTGAAATTTACAGGTAGTAAACTTTGGGGTACTTCTTTGTGTGGTGCGGATTTGAGTGAAGCAGACTTGAGCAAAGCCATATTAATTGAAGCATCTCTAATTGAAGCTAATTTAGTAAGAGCAAATCTCGCAGGAGCAAAGTTATGTGGAGCAATATTACTAGAAGCTAATTTAACCGAAGCTAATTTAAGTAGTGCAGATCTCACATGGACAAACTTAACCAAAGCAAACTTAACTGAAGCCAACCTTTGGGAAACCAACCTGATTTATGCAAAGTTTCGGGATACTATCATGCCTGATGGCACAATTGAGCAACCTCAGATATTGGTTTATTGAAATTGGGGACTGGGGAAAAATGACTCTTGACTCTTGTACAGACGCGATTAATCGCGTCTCTACTCTTGACCAATGACTAAAACTCACGTTGTGAAAAGACAAGAATAGCGATCGCCAAGAGCATGACACTGTACAATACGCCATAGCCAGCGCTAGTAATCAATGCAGTTGCGTCGGGTAGCGCTTGTAAACCATAAACAGCGTCATTTTTCAAGTCTAATCGGGATAAATCAGGCAAGATGAGATACAAACCTTGTGTGAGGCGTTCCATACCTGGATTGCGACTAAGACGACCTAGTTGTACTAAATCTTGGGTAATATTCCCTATTAAATAAACGGCGAATGTTAAAGCAGTTGCTAACAAAGAGCCAGTAAAAACACCCAAAGCAATAGCTACAGCACCGATTAAAGACAACTGTAAAAATAGGAAAATTGTCGCAATCAGAATACTCACCGTTGGTTTATAAATATTACCAAATTGCAAAAATCCCAGATAAATTGTTGTCATCGCAGCGATTAGTACGGCTAGCACTGCGGATAAGCCTAAATATTTGCCGATAATAATTTCACTACGGCTGATAGGTTTTGCAATTAACATCAAAACAGTGCGTTTTTCAATTTCTTTGTTAACCAACCCCGTACCCACAAATATTGTAACAATTAAACCAATTGCACTTATCGCCGCCATTCCAAAGTCTAAAAACATTTTATCTTCGGTCGTTGCTGCAAATTCAGGGAGTACGCGGAAAGCGATCGCAATGATTATTGCATAAAAACCAATAATATACAGAATGCGATCGCGTACCACTTCCTGAAACACATTCTTTGCTAGTACAAAAATTCTGCCTAAATTCATAGTTATTTGTCATTAGTCAAGAGTAGAGACGCGATTAATCGCGTCTGTACAAGAGTTAAGAGTAGAGACGCGATTAATCGCGTCTGTACAAGAGTTAAGAGTAGAGACGCGATTAATCGCGTCTGTACAAGAGTCAAGAGTAGAGACGCGATTAATCGCGTCTGTACAAGAGTCAAAAGTCATTTTTCCCCCTGCTCCCTGCTTCTCACTGCTGCGGAGGCGGTGGCCCTGCAATAAATTTGCTGAGACGATTGCATTCAATTTCTGCAACTGTGATACTATCCCCAGATCCATTGGTTGCTGCAACTGGTTCGACTCGACAAGATTTCTTTAAGTAATAACCGCGTGGGTTAGAACTAGGGCCTGTCCAAATACTTAGTAAATCTAATATATACCCAGACTTGATATTGGCTACACGCGGTTCAACAAGCCATAGATTTTTCTCTTCATATTCTGCTAGGTTATTTGCAATTACTTGTTTACCCGCATTCCCTACCTGTTGCTTTGCATCTAACAGCCATCTCTCAACTTCCGACCAAGGTCTTTCAGCTATTTGTTCTTCTATTAGTGGTTGAAGCTTTTCTAGAATGACAACACCGTTTTGTGGTATTTTTTCTGGCCCTTGTGTTCTCACAACAAAGTTACTGCGCTTAAAATTATCTGCCTGCAAACTGGGATATTCTCGTAACCAATTGTCCATCACAAAGTAAAATTGAATCCAACAACTTAGCAACATACAACTGGCAACTAAAATTAGGATTCTTTGGCGGTCTTCCGGCTTAGGAATTTGAGCTTTAGCGTCAGTATCAGTTCCTTCAATAAATTCTGGAATTGCTGTAATTAGTGCTGAAATTGTTGGCCAAAGAACAATTGTTCTTGGTGTAATTACATCCTCTTGATTTCCAAAAGCAAAAACACTAACTAAAAATCCGGTAATTACTGCTCCTACTGGCATAAAAGTACCAGGAACCCTCAACGGGTCTTCAGTGGTATACCAAGCTGTACCAGAAATTAAAAATAACCAACCACAAAATGCAATTATATCTCTTATATAACCCGTAGCAAAATATGATAGTACCCAAGAAAAAACGCTCAAGTAAATAAATGTTTGCCAAGAATAGGCTTTGGGTGGAACTAATACCTTTTTAATTCCTGCGTAAAGCCCTTCAATAAATTTAAATATCCCGAATGCATCTTTAAGCAATACGTTCATGATTTACCTCTTTATACTAATTAACTGCTCACTGTTTATCCTCTACAAAAAATAATTAAAATTTTACTGCCTTGAACTAATAAACAAAACAATAGTAATAGCACTATAGCTTAGTGAATTGGCTATTAATGTAGTGGTAGCCAAATTTGTACTTTGCAATTTAGCACTGCTTAAACGACGCCATTTCCGTCTTGGAGATGTTTGAGTTTCCTCTTCTCTTTTCCAAGGTGTTTCAGTTAATGATAGGAGTAAAAATCTTAACAAGAAAAACTTCATTAAAAAAGTAGCAAAGAAAATTATAAAAGCAGTTAATATTAGTAAAGTTTGAGCACTAGCTGATTTAAAGTTATTAAAAAATACATAATTAATTAATTCAGATTTAAACTGTATTGGTAATATTGGCTCAGATACAAAAAATATAAACCAACCAAGTACACTCGAAAATAAATTTACAGAGATGGCATAAAAAGTACTAGTTTTTTTGTCAAATTTTAGCCGATTGTTAAAAACATAAGCCTCGATGGGAATAGCCATCAATATAAATAAAAAGTCAAACAGAATTGCGCCAACAGGAAAAATTGTAGGAATTGTCAAATTTTCCAGCATAAAGGGTCAAAGGGAGGGGTTAACTTTAGAGAGTATAACTGTGATCAGCTGATGTGCGTACAAATTGCACATTTTGCGTCAAGACTGTTATGTGTATTTTGTAGTATAAATGACCAATGATCATCCTTTATCCCTACCTGAGAGTGCATAACGTTAGGTAAGATGAAAGACTTCCACGTTACAGCTTTTCGAGAGATGACAAGGAACGGCATCGGTATTCGCACGGCGCAAGTGCGTCCTGAACGGCTCACTGGTCAAATTCACGTCTACGATGGTGTAGGGAAAGGTAAGTCCCAAGCAGCTTTAGGGGTGGTTTTGCGCTCGATCGGCTTGGGGATAAATACACCTAGCTATTCCAACCGCGTTTTATTACTTCGGTTTTTGAAAGGGCCAGAACGTGATTATGACGAAGATGGCGCGATCGCAGCTTTACAGCGCGGTTTTCCTCATTTAATTGACCAAGTTCGCACAGGTCGTGCCGAATTTTTTGGCCCAGAAGAAATTACCTCTTTTGACCGATCTGAAGCGGCGCGGGGTTGGGATGTTGCTAAAGGTGCGATCGCCTCTGGTTTATATTCAGTTGTAGTATTAGATGAAATTAACCCGGTGCTGGATTTGGGTTTACTCCCAGTAGATGAGGTAGTGCGGACATTAAAATCTAAACCTCAAGAATTGGAGATTATCGCCACTGGACGCGCCGCACCGCAACAGTTGCTCGATATTGCAGATCTACACTCAGAAATGAAACCCCAACACCACCCAACAGCAAAAGCCCTCTTACTTGAGGGGATTGAAATTTATACTGGTGCTGGCAAAGGCAAATCTACCAGTGCTTTGGGTAAAGCTTTACAAGCAATTGGTAGGGGAATCAATCATCCAGGATCTACCCGTGTATTGATTATGCAGTGGCTCAAAGGTGGTAGTGGTTATACAGAAGATGCCGCGATCGCCGCCTTGCAGCAGTCATATCCTGAAGTGGTGGATCATCAGCGCTGTGGTCGAGATGCGATCGTCTGGCGCAATTCGCGGCAAGAATTAGATTATGTAGAAGCCGAACGCGGTTGGGAAATTGCTAAAGTTGCGATCGCCTCTGGATTATACAAAACTATCATCCTTGATGAACTCAATCCCACCGTTGACTTGGAACTACTCCCCGTTGAACCCATTGTTCAAGCTTTGCTCCGCAAACCCCGCGACACCGAAATCATCATCACTGGTCGCTGCCAAAATCAACCCGCATACTTCGACTTAGCTAGCATTCACTCTGAAGTCTATTGCCACAAGCACTACGCCAATCAAGGCGTAGAACTTAAGCGAGGGGTAGATTATTAAATCAGTAAACAGTAAACAGTAAACAGTTATCAAGGGGATGGTGGGGGATTTAAATCCGCCAGATAGCTCCTGGCGATGGCTTTGGGTTATTAGTTTTCAGCTTGTTTGCGATCGCTGATATAGTGGTTCCCCTTAAACCCAATTATCTTGACTGTTGACTGTTTACTGTTAAAAATGCACCGTAAGATGCCTCACGGTGCGCTTTCTTGATTTCGCCTAATTTACTTGGATGCAAGAAACCCTGATACATCTGCGTGTGCCAAGATAACATCGGGTTCACGCTGGAGAGCCGCATAGTATTTTCTGGCAAATACATTGCCTTCCTCTGACGGTACAATCAGCTGGCGGGCATCGGCAATCAAATTTTCGACATTTTCCGCCAACACTGGTTCATCTGCTTCGAGCATCTCATCAATTTGCACAACAAGCTCAGAAATGCGATGTAGCCAAGCAAATTGTTCGTGATTGATCACCAGTTGCAGAAGTTCTCTACTCGATACTCGTCCCTGAACTTGTTCGTAGGCGATGCGTTCTGTCTCAAGCAACACCTTGTGAAGGCGGAGGAATTTGTTTCGCAAATCACGTAGATGTTGATGTTGATGTATTCGTTGTAAAAGTATGTTAGAAGTCAATGGAACTTATCCTCCCGTTACGATCGCCTGCAAAGGCTGGAATAATTTCGGCTTCGGTATTCATCACAAATAGACCGTAGCGAATAATTGGTTCGTTGAGTGGTAAGCCAGCGATGAGCAGCACATCTAATGGTGATTTGGCATCTGATGGATTTGCGACCATCGCTTTCTCACCGTCTTGTGTCAACAGCAACATCTCCCACATATTTCTTATCTTCGCTAAATAAGCCTTTCTCATCAAGCAAAAATATAAAGGCTTTCTCAGAACTTAGCACTTAATATGACTTTGTTATATAGTTCCTATATATGATTACTCATATATTAACATTAGACCATATAAGAAATGACAGATGTAATTTCTACTACTTTAGTTTCGGAAAACCGCCTATGTCTTTAGCACATACAATTCTCGGTCTACTTCAGCAAGAAGAAATGACCGGTTACGACCTAAAAACAAGTTGCTTTGATCAATGCATTTCTCATTTGTGGACTGCTGACCAGGCACAGATTTACAGAACTCTCGATAAATTAGTTGAGCAGGATTGGATTACTTGTACCGTCAAGATTCAACACGATCGCCCCAACCGTAAAGTCTATAGCATGACTGAAGCAGGAAAAGCCGAATTAATCCGGTGGCTTCAATCCTCTCAACCCTTACCAACAGTACGAGAACCTCTGCTCGTTCAGTTATTTTTTGCAGCACAGTTACCAAATGAGGCCATTATTCAATTGCTAGAACAGCAGCTAACGGCACGCAGCGAAAAGCTAGCCACATGTGAAAATATTGAGTTACCCGTGCTAGGTGATCAGTTTGCAAGTCGTGAGCAGATTATGCAAAGGCTCGTACTAGAGTTGGTAATCCGAAGAGAACACACTTACATTGACTGGTTAAAGATCGCTATTGATGCTCTTTGCCACTAATCAGCTTTTTAGACGAATGAGCCTAAGTCATAATTATTAACCCATAAAAGTAACTCTTAAATATTGACGACCTGCTCCTGTGGTCACAGGGGTACACAGAAAAAAGTGCAACAGCTTAATTGCAGATATCCGCGTCCAACTAGAATAAAACTCGCTCCCCATGACTTCCACCACTCCTGCTTACCAAATTGCTGATTTGTTTGCCGAACGAGCTAGAAACCTAACACCACCAACCTACGGTACAGAGTTAACCAAGATTGTCAGCGTCAGTTTTGCCTATGGTTTAGCTGACCCAATTCTCTTTCCTCACGCTGACTTGGCTGCTGCAAGTGCGGCTGTGCTGGCACAAGAGGCTCCAACTGCCCTCAACTATGGCCCACCCTCAGATCAACTCTATGAGCAGATCATCCTTCGCTTGCGAGCTAGGGGGATCGCTGCCGATCGCGATCGCGTGATCATCGGCTATGGTTCCAGTCAAATCCTCGGTTTGCTGCCAGATGTATTTGTCGAGCCTGGTGATGTGGTAATTGTTGAAGGGCCGACCTTCTTAGGAGTGGTTAACAAATTTGCCAACGCTGGCGCACACTTAATAACTATTCCTGTCGATGAGTTAGGGATGGATGTAGATGTCCTAGAAGCAACTTTAATTGATTTGAAAAAACAGGGCATCCGACCCCGATTTATTTACACCATCCCGACCTTTCACAATCCTACAGGCGTTACTATGCCGCTGTTTCGGCGCAAAAAGTTGGTAGCCCTGGCAGCAGAGTATGGCGTCCTAGTAGTGGAAGATGAAGCCTACACTGATTTGCGCTTTCGAGGAGAAGTTTTACCTCCCATAGCGACTCTCAATGACGAGGGGTGGGTGTTATACGTGAGTACTTTCTCAAAAACTATCGCTCCCGGTATACGTCTGGGCTGGGCTTGTGGCGATCCAGCAATCATTGAGCGGCTGGCAATGTTCAAAAGCGAGGGGCCTGTTGGGCCGTTTGTCAGTCATGTGGTCGCTCACTACTGTGCCACAGGAAAACTAGATAATCATATCCAGGATCTAATCGCCTGCTACCAGCATAAATGTAATCTGATGTTAGAGGCGATCGCTTACGAATTTCCTAGTGATGTGGTTGCCTTGCGACCCGATGGTGGCTTCTTTGTTTGGTGTAAATTACCACCAGATATCAGTGCCAACACACTCCTGACTGCTGCCAGTGAACACGGCGTCACCTTCTTACCAGGTACTCGCTGTTATGCCAATGGCCAAGGAGATGATGCCATCAGGCTGGCTTTTAGCTTTCAGCCAACTGAGAAGATTGTCGAAGGGATTGCTATCTTAGGATCTGTACTGCGGGAACTCCGCCGTTAAAGTTGACACTTTTGTATTGGTACAACCCTTGTACGGCAGTTTCTCCACTGCGGGAATATGGGTAAAGGGTAAGGGTTAAATTCAAACATGCGTCATTTTCCCTTCCCCCCCTTAATCAAAAAGTATTAGGTTAGTTTTAATAGCATTATTTAACCCACATTTTTGCTTAGCAAAAAAGCTTAACCCAAATTTGTACAAATATTAACTCAACCTTTGCTAATGCTGTATGCCTTGGTAAGAAGATTGTGAGGTAACAATAGTAAAGTACAGTAATTTTATCGGAATTTAGATGTATCAATTCCATCCACCTACAGAAATCCAGATTGAAATCAGTCCTGCACTCAGAACTTCGGGAGCACCTTCTGTGTTCTGTAGTAGCTTTGGCCCAGAGATGCTGTGATCGCTTAGTGGACGCTGTTATCTAGAGGCGCTTTGCACATCTTCCAGCAAACTTCATTCGGTTGCAACTTGGTCTTTCAAACCAGGTTGGACAATATACGCGCGATCGCCTTCAGCATGACATTTAAATCATTTTCTTTGTGGAGTTTTTTTACTGTTGAGGAGTACAAATGCTTGAGGCTATCGCTGTTGCTTGGCTATTACTATTTCTTGGCGATTTCCTTTCTACCTTTATTTATCACATACCTGAGCATGTTTTTGGTAGCCTCCATCTAAAAACGCACCACTCCTGGAAGAAGGACTTCCGCCACTATGCTATTTTAACGTTCAATACCCAGGTTCTTTTAGATGGTATTTTGGGTGCGCTGCCATATTTGCTTGTGTCAGTGGTTCTGTGGTCTTTCTCTCCGATTGGCGTGATCGCTGGACTATTGTTTGGTCAGTTTCACGTATGGTGGAGACACATTATAGTCTTGGGTTGGCAAACTCCAAAGCTTGTAACTATTTTGTGTCAACTTCTATTCATCACAACTCCTGAGAGACACTGGCTACACCATCAAAAAACTAACCTAGGTTTCGGTGATATTTTCACATTTTTTGAGCAACCTTCTAAAGCATGGATGCGTTGGCTACGGCTGCTAAGGCTTCATCTGCGTTATTTGGGCTATTAGATCCCCAACTTATTTAAGAAGTCGGGGATCTGACCACTGCCGGGTCAGCCACTTTGGCGGGACGCAAGCCGATACCGCCAAGTGATCTCACCAAAAAGGAGGGCTGTTAATGAATAAGAGTCATATCTTGCTCAATGCTTTGGCAATACAAGATAGTTTAGGTAGTTTACTTAATACCAGACACCAAGCCAAACCGAATTAACCCGCGCTGATAACCGCGACGCATTAACCCTAGTGATAAGGCTCCTTGGATGGTAGTCCAACCAGCATTTAGTAAGCCCCAAAGCGCTTGGGGAGTGAAGGCGGAATCAATCACTACATTCCAGAATGGGGCGACAGCTTTTGACCAATCGGCGGTGCGGATATTGTTTAATGGAAGTTGACGTGCGATCGCCTCATACTCTGGCAAAGAAATTACATAAGGCAAACAATACACCCGATAAATATCCTCTAAATGCTTTTGTTCATCAGCGCTCAACGGTGATTCATTAATCGGTCGATGACACCAAGTCACCATAATAAAAATCCCACCAGGCTTTAACACCCGGTAGCACTCCTGCATAAACTTGGTTTTATCTGGCATGTGTTCACCACTTTCCAACGACCAAACCAAGTCAAAAGAATTATCAGCAAAGGGCATTGCTTGAGCATTTGCCACCTGGAATTGTGTTCTCATCAAACCAGCCTCTAGAGCGCGTTCTGTGGCTCTGGCGGCTTGCACCGGACTTAGTGTTATTCCTGTAGCTTGAGCATTAAACTTTTCAGCCAGGTATAAAGAACTGCCACCAATACCACAACCCACATCCAGGATATTTTCCGCTGACTTTACCCCTGCCCACTTAAGCAGTTCTTCAATTAAATCAATTTGAGCCTGACGGCGGTCTTTGTTCTCACTGCCATCAGACCCGTAATAGCCATGATGCATGTGTTCGCCCCAAATCTGTTCCCATAGACCAGAAGAAGCATCGTAAAATTGCTGAATTTGCTGGTAAAGTGTTGCACTCATGAAAAAATCAGTATTGAAACGAAGCAGAATTCAAAAAAAAACATATTGGTAGGCTACCATGTATGTTTTTAATTAAATTAGAGTGTTTTTGTTTCCAGGGAGGGTCAACCCCGATTTATCCTCGCTGGAAAATTTTTATATACCTGAATTAAACTTATCTACGCTATGTTGCCTAAATGCCTGCCATAATTGAATTTTTCATTTTTTTTAAATTTTGAATTGCTTATGACTGTTGCTCGCACAGTTTGCTTAGGATTTTTGGCTGTCATCACTATAGGCACTATCCTATTGATGATGCCTTTCTCGACTAGCAATGGTACTTGGAACAACTTAATTGTGGCGCTGTTCACCTCAACATCCGCAGTTTGTGTTACCGGTTTATCAGTAGTTGATCCTGGGACTTATTTTTCCTTTTGGGGTGAGTTGTTTATTATGCTGTTGGTTCAGATTGGTGGTTTGGGCTACATGACATCTACCACCTTTCTGATTCTGCTGATTGGACGCAAGTTTGACCTGCGACAAAAAATAGCTATTCAACAATCTTTAGACCGACCGGGAATGAGTGGCAGTGCCCAAGTTATTCGCTCCATCATTGCTACAACACTGATTTTTGAAATTACGGGCATATTTTTACTTTTACCAGCTTTTGTACCCAAATATGGATGGGATAAAGGACTTTGGTTAGCAATTTTTCATAGTGTTAATTCTTGGAATAATGCTGGTTTTAGTTTGTTTAAAGATAACTTAATTAGTTATCAGTCATCTGCTTTAGTAGTTTTCACTGTCACACTATTGATTATCTTTGGGGGAATTGGTTATCAGGTAATTTTTGAAATGTATATTTGGTTACGCGATCGCCTGTCACAAAAAACTCGAGCTCAAGTATTTTCTCTAGATTTTAAAGTTGCTGTCAGTACAACAATTATATTGATATTGCTAGGTATACTAGCTTTTTTATGTATAGAGATCAGAAATCCTGAAACTTTTGGTTCGCTCAATTTCCGTGACCAGTTATTATTAGCATGGTTTCAATCAGTTACTCCCAGAACTGCTGGATTTAACACTATTGATATCGGCAAAATGACCACTGCTGGTCTATTTATTACTATTGCATTGATGTTTATTGGTGCAAGCCCAGGCGGCACAGGAGGTGGTATGAAAACAACAACACTGAGAGTCTTAACCAGTTGTACAAAAACGATTCTTCAAGGTAAAGAAGAAGTTTTATTGTATGAACGCAAGATAGCAATATCTTTAATTTTGAAAGCTGTTGGTGTATTGGTTGGTTCAGTCGCAACCGTAATTTTGTCTACAATTTTAATTGCACTTACAGATCCCAAATTAGATTTTATTCAAATTCTGTTTGAAGTAGTATCAGCCTTTGCCACTGTGGGATTATCTACAGGAATCACAGGTAGTGTTTCTACAGCCGCGAAGCTGATCTTAATTGTTACAATGTATATTGGAAGAGTGGGTGTTTTACTACTTATGTCAGCGGTATTAGGAGATCCTAAACCTACTAGAATTCACTATCCTGAAGAAAACTTACTTGTAGGATAGTTTAGAGGAAAAAAAAGATGAAGAAAGTAAGGTAAGCAGGAGGCAGGGAGGCAGAGGGAGCAGAGGAGGGAATAATTAATGACAAATGACCAATGAAAAATGACAAATAACTAATAATTAAACTGATAAAATATACATCTCCAGGCAAAAAATAGGATTTTTTATTTATGCGGTATAACCGCTTTTTGCCCTAGATTAGGGAGCAATCACAAGGATAACAACTGTGCATCTTTCATCATTAGGTTTTTTTCGCAGTTTACGTAAAGATAACCACCAATTTGCTGTGATTGGGTTAGGTCGTTTTGGTCGCTCTGTTTGTTCAACACTTCACAATTTTGGCTATCAAGTGTTGGCAACAGATATTGATGAAAAACGAGTTTCAGAAGCCTTAACTGAAGAAATAGTTGGTCATGCTTTGCAATTAGACTCTACCGAACCAGCTGCACTTAGAGAAGCTGGAGTTTTGGAATTTGATACGGTAATTGTGGCAATTGGGAACTATGTTCAAGAAAGTATTATAACCACACTCAATGTGAAAGAGGGTGGTGTACCTCACGTAGTTGCCAAAGCTTCTAGTGAAGTTCACCGTAAGCTATTGCATCGAGTAGGAGCAGATCATGTTGTTTTTCCTGAGTATGAGGCTGGTTGTGCCCTAGCACGTACACTTACCAAACCATCAATCATTGATCGGTTTGACCTCGACCCAGATAACAGTATTGTAGAAGTGATCGTGCCTGATGAATTTCATGGCAAAACGATCACCGAACTTCAACTTCGTAACCGTTATGGTTTGAATTTGCTGGCGGTGAGTCAGGATGGTAAATTTCAAATCAATCCTGACCCCACCAAGCGTTTAGAGCGCGGTTCTGCAATGGTAGTTATTGGCTGTAACAAAGATATTAATCGTTTACCGATTTAAAAAAATCAGGAGTTAGAAATTAATTTTCATTTCTAACTCTAAAATTTTTATCCTACTAAAATTAGCGCAGCGGGGCGCATTGATGTCAACTTAAGCTGCAAATAGTTTCACTGTTGGCTTTGTCACCCGCCTTAAACTAAAGTTCGAGGCTAACAACTAAAGTCTACTTCAGTAGACTAAAGATTTTTGGGAATATTTTAGTCATCTTCAGATGAATTTTGCTATTAGCAAGGAACTTCAGTTCCTTGCGGGAAATAAGTTTTACGTTAAGTTGACACATATGAGCGGGACGTAGCCCATTGTGAATTGTTATTGACCAGGACTTGTTGAAGTAGGCTGTTGTTCAACAAAGACTGGCGAATGATGAGAATTAACTGACGTTTCTGGTTGATTTAGCATTTCTTGTCCAGGTGCTAGTGAATTACTAGTACTGGTAGTAGCCGTTTGACTAGCTTGGGATTGCTGTTGTTTTCCCTTTTGGGCAATTTGCTGGATTAGCTGCTCAATTTTTTCAACTTGCTCAAGATTTGCTTGCTCACGATACTCGTTGCGAGCGCGTTTCAATACTGCACTAGCTTTTTTGATATCACCTTGATTGTATAAAGTTACTCCCAAATTATAGTAAGCTGAGGCATTTTTGGGATTTTGGCGAATAGCTTGCAGATAAACGGTAATAGCTTCAGAAGCTTGGCCATGAATTGCCATCAAACTTCCCAAGTTGCTATAGGCCATAGCATTTTTCGGATCTAGCTGCAAAGTTTGCCGATAAGCAATCATTGCAGGTTCTATTTGACCTTGGTCTTGCAAGGCGATCGCTAAGTTAAAGTAAGCATTAGCATTCTCGCTATCTAGTTTAGTTGCTTGCTGGTATGCGGCGATCGCTTCTTGTAGCTGTCCTTGTTCGTACAATGCTAAACCCAGGTTATATTGAGCTGCTTTCATTGTGGGGTCGATTACAAGGGCCTGTTTGTATACAGTGATTGCTGCTTCTTTATCTCCTTGTTGGTGCAACGCAAACCCTAAGTTGTAATAAGCTTCGCTAAAATTCGGATTAATCTTAATCGCCTCTGCATACTCTTGTACAGCTACATCCAGGCGATTTTGCTGCATGAAAATATTACCTAAATAATTCCTTGCTGGCCCTAGATTGGAGTCATGCTGCAACGCTTGGCGAAAGGCATATTCTGCACCCTGTAAATCTTTGCGATTATAACGCGTGACTCCCTGTTGGTAAAAGCTAGCCGCTTGAAGATCCTGAGAAATCGCAGTTTCGGCCAGCAACTTGCTTTCTGGGAAATTAATAGTTGTCGGTGCAGCTAAGAGCAAAAATGCCGAAGAGTAAAGCAGTGTCACCTGAGAAAATAGATGTAACCACTGAGAAAATGGATATTTTTTAGACATGAATGGCAGACCTTTACTTATTGTTAGCTTCTTATAAGTCAGAGTACCCACCATGAAAGAAAAAATTCCAAATTCCTTACTTAGTAAAACATTTCATTAATTCGTAGCGAACTAACTTTGAAAATACTCTGCGTTCCTCTGCGCTTACTCCGTGTTCCTCTGCGTTTAAAAAAGTTACGAATTTATGCAAAGCGGTACTTAGACTCAATGCGATGTCTGTCTTGAAAAGTTCAGATGCCTGTCTTGAAAAGTTGAGCCACTGCGTTGGACGGGTTTCCCGGCTTGTAGCAAGTGGCGTTCCTACGGCGGGAAACCCGCCTACAGAACTTTTCGCTGCGGCGGGCTACGCCAACGGCGGAAGCCGCCGCTCCGACTTTTCGCTCCGACGGGCTAGGCCTACGCGGTTATTGTAGATTAGCCAGGGCAAGGCGATGATTATTTCTCAATAGGTGTATCAGGGAATCGGCTCCATTCATTCCATGAACCGTCGTAGTTCCGTACATGCGGATATCCCAATAAATATTTCAAGACAAACCAGGTATGTCCTGAACGTGCTCCAACAGCGCAGTAGGTGATCACTTCCTTACCTGCTGTGATATCCTTGCTACCGTAGAGCGCCTGCAATTCATTAATTGGTTTGAAGGTTCCATCGTCATTCAAAGCGAGTTCATAATAAACATGCGTCGCACTTGGGATGTGTCCTGTGCGTTCGGTTCCTTCGGGGGGTTTGTTGTAAAACCATTCGCCATTATACTCTTGAGGCGATCGCACATCCACTAATACACGATCCGTCCTTCCAATAGATTCCCGTACATCTTTATGCAATGCTCGCAAGCGTGCATCGGGGTTCTGCACGCGATACTGAGTCGCTGTCACAATTGGCTGTTCCGTTGTTAGTGGGCGTCCTTCGGCAATCCATTTCCGACGACCACCGTTAAGAACGCGCACATTTTGATGGCCCAAGACTTTCAATAACCAGAAAATCCATCCTCCAGTAGCAGGAATATCACCATATACAATCACGGTGGTGTCGTTCGCAATACCGGAACGCTCTAGCAATCTTTCCCAGGCATCTGGATCAAAATTAGTATGACCATCAGCAAGCATGATGTCGGTAAAAAAGTTCCACAAGACCGCACCAGAAATGTGTCCTACATTATATGCCTGAGAACCCAAATCTCCTTCAACCAAGCGTACCTTGGGGTCACTTAAATGGTCAGCAACCCATTGTGTATCTACGATTACTTCAGGATGTGCGTAACTAAACATGAGTGTCTTACTCCCCAGGAATTCAAACTACAATGGCGATGAAACTAGATTAAGATTGACTCCTTGGCTAAACCTAGTCCTCGATAGAGTACACTTTGCTGAACTATGACAGCGAACTCTTTACAGTCTTTATTTCAGGCGATCGCTCATGCTCGTGATCAACACGAACTCCAACAGCATGTCATGGTTAAAATAGGTGAGTATTTTGTTACTTACCGCTGGGCACTATTTTTCTTTGATCAGTTGTTTCCTCCTGAAACAAAAGCTCAAAAGATGTTTCAACTAGCATTATCGATAGAACATAATCCCGTCTTGCGCTATTTAGTTGAGCATCATGCTCCCGTCCATGAAGAATTGTTGTTACCAGCTGGAGTCTGGCAAGTGATTTGTCCCCGCTCTGATCACGGGCATGTGATGGCTGGGCCGATCGTTAATGATGGCCGCCTTGTCGGTACAATCGGTTTTACCCGCATTCGAGAGGCCCCTGCTTTTAATACTCAGCATCTAGCTGATTTGAGTGCCCTTTGCCTACATCTGTCAACCTGGCTGGCAAAACGTTCAGTAGGATTCAATCCTCTAAATATTAGTCGTTTAACGCCGCGCGAAATTCAAATTGCAGAACTGGTAGCCCAAGGGCTAACAAATGCTGAAATCGGTACAGCCTTGTGGATTCAAGAAAATTCTGTTAAACAAGCTTTAAAACGGATGTTTCGCAAGCTTGAGGTTTCATCTCGTGCTGAGATGGTAGCGCAGCTTTTATCATCTGCAAAGCTGCTACCACCCAGCTTCAAATCATCTACTTTTAACTACTCAGGGCCAGTACCCTCTGGCAAAATGAGCATAGCATCGCCGAAGGAATAAAAGCGATACCCAGAAGCGATCGCCTCATTGTATATTTTCAACAACCTTTGTCTACCGATTAAAGCACTCACCAGCATCAACAAACTGGAACGCGGCAGGTGAAAGTTAGTAATTAGACCATCCACGACTCGCCATTGGTAGCCAGGGTAAATAAATAGGTCTGTTTTACCACAAAATGGTTGCAAATCACCAGATTTAGCTGCTCCTTCCAAGGCGCGTACTGCTGTTGTACCTACAGCAATAATTCGACCGCCAGCGGCTTTAGTAGCGCGGATTTGCTCTACCGTAGCTGTGGGAACTTCAATCCATTCTTCATGCATCTGGTGGGTAGTTACATCCTCCACTTCCACCGGGCGAAATGTACCGACACCAACGTGTAGCGTCACAAAAGCTTGATTAATTCCGCGATCGCGCAACTTTTGCAATAATTCTGGAGTAAAGTGAAGTCCTGCCGTCGGAGCTGCGATCGCTCCTGGCTGTTTAGCATAAACTGTTTGATACTGCTCATCATCAGCTTCCGAGCTAGTGATATAAGGCGGCAAAGGCACTTCACCAAATACGTCTAAAAGCTCCACCAAAGACTTTCCCTCTGGTACATCAAATTGCAATAGACGCCCTCCAGTCGCCGTGTCTGTTTCCAAAACAGTAGCCGTTAGCTGGGGACTGGGGACTGGGGACTGGGGACTGGGGACTGGGTGGGAATCTTCCCAGTCACTAATCCCTAATTCCCTTGCTTCAAAAATAATCTTCGCTCCCCGTTTGAAGCGTTTTCCTGGTTTAACTAAGGCTAACCAACAGTTATGCTGCCGTTCCTCTAACAGCAAAACCTCGATTTCAGCACCAGTAGATTTACGACCATAAAGCCGTGCTGGAATGACTCTAGTATTATTCATTACTAATAAATCACCAGCTTGCAGGAGTTCGGGTAAATCACGGAAAATATGATGTATGGGTGCTGTTTTTTCACCTGTACTACGAGAATCCACTACCAATAACCGCGAGCTATCTCTAGGAATTACTGGGTTTTGGGCAATGAGTTCTGGAGGTAATTCGTAGTCATACCCAGCTACCGAACAATCTAATTCAACGTCTTTTGGCCGCTGATTCTGGGTATCACTAAAATTGGCTTGTGTTAATTGTTGCTCCATTTAAATTTATTAGAGATTGGAAACTCGGAACCGGAGATTAAAGATTAGGAAGATTTGATAAAAACCCTAGCCGACGTAAGGATAGATTTCTTCCCCAGTCCCAAATCTTAGTACCCCTTCTCTACGAGAAGCTGCGCCAACGGGTTCGTCAATCGCTCATGGGGAGCCAGTCCGTTGCGGAGGTTCCCTCCGTTGTAGGAACTGGCATGGAAACCCCCTTCTCTACGAGACACTACGTGAACGCGTAGCGTCTCGTAAAGAAGACCGCGCTGGCTCACCAGTCCCTTTTATACTGCCTTAAAAAAGCTGGTTTGGACTTTCCTTCATAAAGGAACTTTAAGGCATCATCGCTCAATTTCTCCACTGGGCTATAAGATTGGTACTATTAAGTGACACGGAAACACCAATATGAAAATTGGGTAAACCTCCCCATCTAAAAACGGGGACATTTACCCTACCGGGAACAGGCATCTATTTAGGAATATAGAAATGTAGGATTGGCTTTGATCCCAAGCACCAACAAACATGGAATACTTGTATTACCTGGCAAATGCCAGTTTAACTCTGAGGGTCGTTCAACACCTGCACGCCAGACCCCAGACGCCAGTTTTATTCGTCACCGTAATTCATCAGATTGATGGCTGGGTGGTTAGGATCAAACTCAAGGGTCAAGTCTCACCTCAAGAAGATGGCGACTTTCGCGCTTTTCTAAATGAATTAGGAATTAGCTATGAGCCGCCAATGAGAGTACAAATGGCACTTTGGAGTTTGGAAGCGGGACAGTGCCCTGTAGATGTGATGCGTCGCTATCAAGTAGCGATAGTCTCTCACGGCAACCCAGAAAGAGAGGAAATCGAGGCTTTTCGGCAACAGTTTGTCCGAGGTTTGGGCTACTGTCCAGAAACCTTGGCGTGATTCTGTTTGGGAGTAATAACACTACAAATTATTGGTTCATGGTGAGTTGGTGTAGTGAGTCCAGCATTAACCTTCTACCATGAGCCACTGGCGTTGGCAATTCCTGGCTGCGGCAAGCTAGCTAGGTGAGCTTATCTCCCTAAGGATATTCGTCAGTAGTAGCGAAGTTACGAGCGTTACCCGCAGGGTAGTTGGTGATTGCAATATTTTATTTATTACCTGTTAGGCATTACCATTATCAATTGAAGAGTCGAAAGCTGCTGGAATGTATTCTTGCAGCTTCAAGTTGTATCCGGCTACTGATGAAGTAGCCAGAGCTTCCTGGGAAACTGTAGCCCTAATCAGATTTTTTGAAATTCGCTGACAGTAGACAATAGCAACATCGAATCGGCAAGGGTAATCTGCTTTCTCAGGATACTGAGCTAAAAATATTTCAGCTGTACGCCAAAGTTTTGCTTGCTTTTGTGGGGTGATTGCGCTTCTTCCCCCAGCATCCCAATTGCCTGAACTGCGGGTTTTAACTTCTACAAATATCAAGATAGAGTCTTGAGTAATGAGTGAGGAATTCTCTCCCTTATCCCTCTTTTGCCTCTCTGCTCCCCCTGCTTTTCCCTGATATTGGGCAATAATATCTATTTCTCCCCAGCGGCAAGAAAAGCGACGGTGGAGAATCATCCAACCTGTAGATTGCAACCATTGGTCTACTAGGTCTTCTCCTAATTGACCAATGTCAGGATAATGAGATGGAGGAAGGTTCGCCATTGACTAAAAATAGCATGAATTCAATGAATTCTAAGTTAAGCGATCGCGTAGTCGATAATACGCTCGGTTCATCCTGTTTGTCGGGGATGAAGGGTAAAACAGGCTATCGGATTTGGGTAAGTATGCTCAGTTTATTGCTTTGGGCAATAGTTGGCATCACAGCATGTGTGGGTTTTACTCCAACAGCTTTGGCACTTGAATATAATAAAGAAATTTTGGTTGAGGCTGATTTTTCAGGACGTGATTTAACAGACTCTAGCTTTACCAAAGCTAATCTCCGCCAGAGCAACTTCAGTCACACTAATTTACGCGGTGTCAGTTTCTTTGCCGCAAATTTGGAGTCGGCAAATTTAGAAGGAGCTGATTTGACAAATGCTACTCTAGACTCGGCTCGCCTAATCAAAGCAAATTTGACAAATGCGGTTTTAGAGGGTGCATTTGCTGCTAATGCCAAGTTTGATGGTGCGATGATTGAGGGAGCAGATTTTACCGATGTGCTACTACGTCAGGATGAGCAAAAAAAATTGTGCCAGTTTGCCCAAGGCACTAATCCTATTACAGGAAGGGACACGCGTGATACATTGTTTTGCCCATAAGAAGTGAGAAATCATGGAGAGGTGTAATATTACCCGCAGTTAACCCCACTTCTCCACAATTTGCTTTGATTAGGTTATGTGTGCAAGGATTACCTACTTGGATTCACGTACTTTTGACGCTATTGGCAGCTTGTTTAAGTCGCGCTAGAAAGAGAGATGAGATTAAAAATGCAAAGTAGCGCAAAAGTTTCTCTGGGTTTAAAAAATTGAGCGTTAAAACAAAGGATTTGTTGCGATCGCTGCTTTAATTTTTGGTAAGTGGCATACTAATATAGACATAGGTGTAAATATACCTGAGCAATTTCTAGTGATGCTGCCCTATGCCATCGCAATTTTGGTATTAGTGAAATTAGCTGGTAAATTCACAACCCCAACGGTCTTAGGTGTTCCCTATTTTTCAAGAAATCGCGATCGTCGTTAGTCAATATTCGCAGATTTACGCATCTACTATGCTACTATTTGCTTGATGTTATTACTAGCTTGTTATGTTCTTCCTTGAAGTTCAGCGCAGACGGACAACCTAGTGAGTTACACACGAGCCTATTAATTTCAAGCCGTAGTTAGTCGGTTGAAAAAGCCTCGGATATTCGCCTAAATACTTACCAAAGAAAAACCCTTGGGTATTTCCTAGTGGGTAAAGTCTTGATGCCTAGCCTTTCTTGGACAGTGACTAATCATTTATGAATGGACAGTCTTTAATTTTGGTTGTAGAAAAAAATCTACATGATTTAGAACTGCTTAATTCTCACCTAGAAATATTAAATTTTTCATGCATTTGTACCAAACAAGGGGTGAGGGCTGTGATATTGGCACAAAATTATCAACCGGATTTAATTCTGCTAGATATGATGCTGTCTGATTTGAGTGCAAACCAAGTTATTAATTACCTCAAAGACAATCCAAAAACTGCTGCTATTCCAATCATTGCAGTAAAACCTTTAATCAGGGTACAAGAGTACCCTTATAAGATGCTCGTCGGCTCTGATGACTGGATTACCAAACCCTATAATTTTAACCAATTAGAACTGGTTATTCGCCGTCATCTCAGTCAGATAAGTTTCTCACATTCGACTTAGGAATAGATTCAGGATTACGAACTTCAGGCAACTGATTTAAGATTATAATAATTCCAGTGCGACCTGTTGCCAAATTTGTGTTTGTCATCAGGTCGATCACAGGTTGACTGATAATTTGCTCAATCAAACTTTTTAATTGTGGTTTAATTATTTTGTCTAAATATAATCGTATTTGTTCAGCTAGGCTATCATAACCTCCATTCAGCAGAGTTTTCTCAGCTTGGGTTACAGAGTTTTCTAAAGAAATGACGATTTCAGTATCAAAAAAATGGCAAATGATTTGACTAGGGCGTTGACCCAGTTTTTCATGATATAAATTTCTGATCTGCTGTGATATTTCTCTTTCTAGTTGTCCAATAGTAGGTTGTATCATTATCGATTACAATGCAAAATTCCAGTTTTTATGAGTGAATTAGGAGTTCTCAATTTTTTAATGTCTAGGAGAAGAGTCTGAGGATATTATTGCTATTGAATATTAAGTTTGCGTTTCAATGCAATGTATTTGCTATAAATTTTTCTCAAGACCTTAAAGATTTGATGATGCCTGTAATGTCCGGTTAATTACTTCGCTGATAGTCTTTGGCTTTTAAATAATTGAAGTAATAATTTGTTATTTGTTTCCTGATTTACTCAATGAGTATATCCGTCATAAGTTAGCAGGAAGATAAAAGTAAAAATCAGTTTATTCTCTATACTTCCTGTCAGTTTATTTTGTACCAAACAAGCGATCGCCTGCATCTCCCAAACCGGGAATAATGTAGCCGTGTTCATCCAAATGGTTATCAATAGCAGCCGTATATAGGGGCACATCTGGGTGCATCTTACAGAAATGCTCAATACCTTCTGGTGCAGCGAGCAAGCAGACAAACTTAATTGATAAGGGATTTAGTTGATTTGAGCCGTTCTACAGCGGCTACAGCTGAATTACCAGTTGCCAACATCGGGTCTACCACAAACATATCCCGTTTGTCAACATCTTGAGGGACTTTGAAATAATACTCAACAGGAATCAGAGTTTTCGGATCGCGGTATAGACCAGTATGTCCTACTTGTGCTGATGGAATCAACTCCAGCATCTCATCTAAAATTCCTTGTCCTGCACGCATCACCGAAACTAGCACCAACTTTTTATCAGTGGCAAGCACTGGCGCATTCATGGTGGCTAGTGGTGTTTTAATCTGTTCATATTTCAGTGGTAAATCCTGCGTTACTTCATAAGCCAACAAACTAATTTCTTTGAGGAGAGTACGAAATTTTCTCGTGCTGGTTTCATCTCTACGCATCAGCGTGCCAATCACGTTACGGTGTGTCTGTTTAGTCAGCGTTGCAATAATCGGGCCGCGTTGTATGGGATCGGCTGCTCCCCAGTTAATTGCGATCGGTCTGGGGTCAAAGCTACTAGGATGAAGAAGTGAGAACAATATGCCTGGAAACGCTGTTTTGTTTTGGCATAATCATTTGTTTTTTACTATTATACGAATTATTTGTTACTAAGTATTTGTCAACTATCTATAGTCACTTTTTATTTTTAAAGTTTTGGTATCTTAGTAACGAGTGAGTTATAACCTTAAATACCAAATCAAGTATTAATAATATTGGTAAATATAAAAAATAGCACATCAATTACATTACTAGCAATTATTGCAAGAGAATTTAAAGATGACTTTAAAAATGACTTATGAGATATATTTTGTGAGAAAGTTAATAGTAAAGATAAATCACCCAACTTGAAATTCATGGATTCTTTATCTATTAATTCCTTACTTGAAGAGTTGAAAAACCCCGATGTCATAATCCGCGAACAGGCAACCAGAAAACTTTGGCGGATCTGGTTTCAGCAAAAGGGAATATATGGGCTAGAACGGATTGACTATAGTCAAAAGTTACTAGATGCGGGGGAGATTACTGAAGCTGAAACAGCTCTTACAGAGCTAATTAAAGACCAGCCAGATTTTGCCGAAGCTTGGAATCGTAGGGCTTTTCTCTATTACAGCATTGCTAATTATCGAAAATCTCTCTTGGATTGTCAGAAAGCTGTGCAGTTAAATTCAATACATTTTGGTGCGCTTCACGGCATGGGCTTGTGTTATGCGGCGCTAGGTGATTATGGTAAAGCTATCCAAGCTTTTCAACGCGCTTTAGAAATCCAGCCCTATTCACTAGTGAATCAAAAGTTGATTCTAGAATGTACATTTAGAATCAGCTAAAACAGCAGATAGGAGAAAGCATTTTATTGTTTTATGAATCTGTTACCACTCTTATCAACAGCAATTCATCGCCTTAGATACTGCCATTTTATTTAATACAGCTCTGTCTGCATTAGTAGCAGCATCATGACTGCTTGTCGCAAAGACAACCAAGTGCTAACCACCAGTTTTCGACTGGATAAAGTTACATTTGGTACAAACTGCATAATAAAAGCTAAACACGGCAGATTTTATCAGACTATTGTCACTGGTACTGACAAAGACCACGTTTTAGATGTCACAATCAAAATGGGTGAGTCTCAGGTTTTCAGTGATACTCAATTGTTGATAGGGGTACGGTAGATTTTTTCATGGGTTATGGCATTGATGCAGGGAATTCCATAGCGCCAGAAAATCTCCAAATTACGGTAGCAGCAATCTCCTAGAAAGATCCCAGTGTCTTATGCCCATCCCAACACAGTAACTAAAACCTTTGCCAAACTCAAAGGCAAACTAATTTATATTTTTGCTGCTAACGCCAGCTATTGGTCTTTACAAATATCAAGATGAAAAGATGAGCAAGTCATGCGATCACACAACCAACAAAACAGAAATCTTAGGGCTACTAACAGCTCACACTGTACCAGCTTCGGATTAGTGTGTATAATTTATTAATCTTTGCTGCAAAACTTGTACAAAACCAATCGCAATCTGAATTAGAGGCCAACCTATTAAACAAATGAACGCGGCTTGACGAGTTTTAATATCTAAGCCTTGGCGGACTGCTACAATTACTGCCAGCAAACTCCATACTGATAGTATCAACTCTATCGGTCGTCCCAGTAAAGGAATTAGAGTTAAAAAATTTAGCACTTGTGGGGCATAGGCAAAACCAATAGGATTAAGTAAATCTCGATAAGTAGGGTCTATTGGCTTCAACCACTGCCCAATTTTCCAAATCGAGAATGTCCATAAATAGTAACCTGCTACAATACTTAGGGCATCAATCAAAAGCGCTACTAGTAATATAGGGGGTGTAGCACGATTAATTAACAAAATTACAGCAGTTCCCAAAGCGTGAGAAAAAGCTGCCAAAATTACGATAGTTAAAGCTATTCGACGACTTTTTCGTGTATTACGAGTATTTTTATATAGGCTGGAATTAAGCGTTAAGGCGTTTTGAAGCGTCTTACAAACTCCCAGTTTTGCTTTTTTGTTACTAATGCGAACTTGTTTATCGTTCACGATGGATGAAAATAAATGTGAGAATTTAGTTATATAAAACACACTATAGGTGACATTTTAATCTTTCTTTAATAAGAGTTTGCTAATTGAAAATACACTTAATAAGCTGCAATGCTTAAATTTATTGAGCGGCTACTAGTATGGCTTCGAGGTGAAACCTTAAAGCTGCTATTGTTAGCAGGAATATTGCTTCTTGTTTGGGGAACGCTATCACCTGTGGGAACATTAGTGTGGTGGCTGAGTCAAAGTGCCGAGAGTTTGGGGTTGAACAGGAACCAACGCAATTTACTATCTGGAGTAAACACCAAGCGGTACGGTGTAAGAGGTCGCTCTACCAAGGCTATCAAATCTACAAAAATTGACTGCTACGTTATTTATCTACCAGGAGTAGGAGATTTTTCTGCCAATGAGCAGACTCCCGGCGAGGAATTTTTTCTCAAACATTTAATAGAACTTCATCCCAACTGTGTAGCGGTTTTGGATGTTTTCCCCTATTCCGCTGCTAACGAGAGTCTGGGAGGGCAGAGATTACTGGCTCCCTTGTGGCGTGCTGCCAAGGATGCAGACGGTTGGCTTTCCAATGCAGATATTCTGATTAAAATTCGTAATCTTTGGCGATTTGCCATTTCTGCGGATGAACGCTACGGTTCTATCTATAATCTGGGTATTGCTAATGCGATCGTTGATCGCATGAATGCTGCACATCCCATGCCAAAATCCCATAACCAACCTCTGAAGCTAATTTTAATTAGCACTAGCGGTGGAGCACAGGTTGCACTTGGAGCAGTTTCCTACCTTGAGCAACGGCTTAATGCAGAGCTTTTTGTAGTTTCTGTTGGAGGTAGCTTTGATGGTAATACTGGTTTTGAGGAGGTTGACCAGATGTATCATCTCCAAGGTAGTCGAGATTGGGTTGAGGACATTAGTCGCTTACTGTTTGCCTCGCGTTGGCCTTTGACGGTTGGCTCTCCCTTTAACCAAGCCCGTCGTGAAGGGCGTTACACTGTTCAAGTCAGCGGCCCTCACGCTCACGATGGAGCAGAAGGCTACTTTGGCCAAGCATTTGTAGGAACGAGCAAAACTACCTACGTTCAATTAACGCTACAGAAAGTTAATCAACTCCCGATTTGGTCTAACCAAAAAGGTGATTAAGCTCATTCCTCAGTAAGCACTTTAGTTGGCGGTGGCTAGATCCCCGACTTCTTTAAGCAGTCAGGGATCTAGGGCGGTGCTTCCTCCCACCCCTTAACAAAAATTAGGGTGTGACAGCTGCTCAACTGGTTAAAATTTCGTCACAGTGGAGATAGAAGTTTTTATCTCACGTTTTCATAAAGCTTAAATGACTCAAATATTTGAACCCCCAACCCAAATAGACCACTATGTCTGTGTTGCTAAACTTGCAGATGTTCAAGCAAAGGGTAGTTTGTTAGTCAAAAGTGAAAAACATACTATTGCTCTGTTTTACTCAGATAATCAAGTTTATGCAATTGATAACCGTTGCCCTCACATGGGTTTTCCTCTGCACGGCAGCACATGCAAAGATGGCATTGTTACCTGTCCGTGGCACTATGCCCGCTTCGACCTCGCTAGTGGCGGAACTTTCGACTCCTGGGCAGATGATGTGCCTGCCTTTCCTGTAGAAATCCGGGATGGGGAAGTTTGGGTAAACTTAGCTCCACCGATTGACCTCTATGCTCATCACTATCAGCGTCTTCAAGATGGCTTAGAACAGAGTATCTCGTTAGTTATTGCTAAATCAACGATCGCCTTATTAGATATGGGAGCAGATCCCACTGAACCATTCCAGATAGGATTGGAATTTGGTACTCGTTACAACAAAGCAGGGTGGAGTTCTGGCTTAACCATCCACACTTGCATGATGAATTTGCTGCCCTATCTAGATGTAGAAGATAGACCCCGCGCCCTTTTCCAAGGAATTTCAGCAGTAGCCAACGATAGCGCAGGTGCGCCGCCTCACTTTGTGGTTCACCCATTGCCTAATTCCAATGTTGATTTGAATACTCTCAAAAGCTGGTTTCGCCAGTTTGTTGAGGTGCGGGATAGTGAAGCCGCAGAGAGGTGTTTAGTTTCTGCAATTCGGGCGGGGGCAAATTCAGTGCAAATTGCAGATATGCTATTCACGGCTGCCACAGACCACCGCTACATTGATGTCGGTCATACTCTTGACTTTATCAACAAGGCGCTAGAAGCACTTGATGCTGTTAGTTGGGAAGGGGCGGAGTCCGTTTTGGCGAGTCTAGTTTCTAGTTTGACAAGTGCTGCTCGGATGGAAGAATCTAACTCCTGGCGCTACCCTGTGGATTTGGTGGCAATTCTGGAATCTGCTTTTGAACAGTTACCCGCAGCTTTAGAAACAGGACGATCGCAACAAGGAAAGTGGTCAGGCCGGGATGAATTAGTTCCTATTTTATTGGGAGAAAACCCACAAGCGATCGCAAACTCTCTGCTTCATGCCCTACAAGCAGGTTGCACTGAAGAACAATTAGCTAGTGTAGTAACTTACACAGCAGCCCTCCGCGTTGCTCGCTTCCACACTAACAACGACTTTGGAGACTGGAATTCAGCACATCATCCGTTTACCTTCGCCAATGCATTGCATCAAGGCATCCGACGAGTACCATCGTTGGAACTACTGCGGGGTGTATTTGATGCTGCCATGAGCGTTTATCTCAACCGTTTTTTAAATGTTCCACCAGCACGACTTCCAGAACCAAAAGACCCCGCTGAAAATCCCGAAGAATTGCTGAAGCAACTACCAGATTTGTTGGATCGTCAGCAACAGGTAAATGAAACAGGTAAATTGGTGGCTCACTATTTGCACAGTGGCGGTTCTTCTGAAAAGTTGATGGCAATGTTGGGTAAATTGATGTTGCGAGAAAACCGAGACTTTCATGTAATTCAGGAAATGGAAGCAGCTTTCCGGCAATATTCCTTACTGGGTGAAACTGCTGCTGGTATTCACGTACTAGTTGCAGCATCTCGGTATTTAGCAGCACACGCGCCGACAATGCGATCGCAAGGGCAAACTTATGAAATCGCGCATCGATTGCATAAGGGCGATCGCTTGTTTGAGGAATCTTGAGCTACTGACACTTACACAAAGTGAATTAGTTAGCTTGATTTTTAAACGCAAAGGGACGCAAAGGAAACGCGGAGTAACGCAGAGTTTTACGTGTGAAGTACATGCCGTACAGTAAGCTCAGATCTTGCACTTCTCCAACAGTAAGGGGGCGTAGCCCATTAGGAATTACTATGCTATTTAATGTTTTCAAGACTCCTAATACCTTTTCATCTATTGAGGTAGTTCCTAGTTGGCGTGTAGTTTGGGGAAGATTAGATACTCTCACAGCAGATATAGTGTGGCGAGATGACCAATTGGCAATTATTTCTTCATTCGCCACAGAGCAATTTATACTCAGTCCCACAGGACAATTCGTTGTAGTTGGGGATGTATGGTTAAGTAATCGGGTGGAGTTGCTGCAAAGATTGGGAGTTGAGCCGAGTGGCTTTTTGGGAACTGATCGCCAGTTGATTGCTCAACTTTGGGAAAAATGGGGTTTGGAATGCTTGAAGCTGTTGGTGGGGATGTTTGGGCTAGTGGTTTGGGATCGTCAACAGCAAATATTGTGGTTAGTACGCGATCGCATTGGTAGCCGTACGCTGTACTACACTACCACGGGTTCAATTCGCTCAATTGCGCCGAAACTGCGATCGCTCACACCTGATCACTCAGCTGATTTGGATTTGGTAGCATTGCGAGATTATCTTTGTTGCGCCTTTGTACCGGGAGAAAGGACACTTTGGAAACAAGTGCGGGAAGTGCGTCCGGGAACAGTTTTAGAAATGCCTTCAGAGAAAGTTCATACTTATTGGCAACTACAACAGCAGATTAAAAACGCAGATCAACCTTTAGTGTGGCATGGCGATCGCCTCCGCTCCCTACTTGATCAAGTTGTTCAGGAATATTTACCACAACAAGCTGTTGGTGTTTTGCTATCAGGGGGTTTAGACTCCAGCAGCATCACCGCTTTAGCTGCGAAGTTTCATCATGCACCAGTCCACACCTACTCAATTCATTTTGGTTCGGAATGCCCCAATGAGTTAGAGTTTTCTAGTTTGGTTGCACAACATTGCCAAACGCAACACCACATTCTCGAAATTACCTTCAAAGATATGTGGGAACGCCTACCAGAGACAATGGCGTATCTCGATGATCCCATAGGTGATCCGCTAACAGTGCCAAACTTACTGGTGGGAAGCATGGCGCGAGAAGATGTCCAGGTTATTCTCAATGGTGAAGGTGGCGATCCATGTTTTGGCGGGCCGAAAAATCAGCCGATGTTAATTAATAGCTTATATGGCTCTATTCTTAATCAAGATTCACTGCAAGCATATCTGATTGCCTTTCAGAAGTGTGCATTAGATTTGCCGCAACTTTTAAAACCGGAAGTTTGGACATCTGTAAAAACAGAACCATCGATATTTTCTGCTGATTTAAATTCTGATGCTAGTTACTTAAATCGGTTAATGGCGCTGAATATCAAGTATAAAGGAGCTGACCAAATCCTCACTAAAGTTAGTAACTTAACTCAAGCAGTGGGTTTACATGGGCGATCGCCTCTTTTCGATCAGCGAGTGGTTGACTTGAGTATGCAAATTCCCCCAGAATACAAACTTTCTGGAGTCGAAGAAAAAGCAGTACTTAAACAAGCGGTTTTAGATATCTTACCAGATGCCATTATTCATCGTCCTAAAAGTGGCATGATGGTTCCTGTGCAACTGGGATTTCGCAAATATTGGCAGCGAGAAGCTAGGAATTTGTTGTTAAATAAAAAGAGTGCGATCGCGCCATATATTAATCAGTCATTGCTACGCGACTGGCTAGACTATAGAGGGGATATTTGGGGACGTTATGGCATTAAACTTTGGTTATTGGTAAGTTTAGAGATTTGGTTACAAGTAAATCAGAAATTAGGAGATTAACCAAAACTTTGAACAACATACATATCATTACCTGGATCACCTAACAAAATTGAGCTGCTGTCATCACCTTGCAAATTACTACTACCAGCAATACTCCGTTGTAAAACTTGAATCAGTTTTTGTGGAGTAAAAGATTCCAATTCTACAAACTTTCCCGATTCCAAAAACTCTATTTCTTCAGTAGATAAACTCTGACGAATTTCCCCATTCAATTGTTTAGCTGCTTGTGCCGAATCTAGAGAGGATTGAATGAACATGCCGCGTTTAGTAGCAATAATCTGACGTGGTGTTAATCCTACATCAATAACAACGACATCAGTATTTTGAAACCATTTAGGACTAGTCCGAAGACGGTGAATTAAACTAATTCCTTGGGGACTGCAATCGTGCAGTGTATAGACTTTCAAATCGGGATTGCGGCGCAGCATTTGCATTGTAGTGTCGAAAATGTTTTGAGGATATCCATTAATGCTCAGAATTGCACAGTTATTTTCAAAGTGAAAATTATTAGCAATTAATAGTTGAGCAATGACAGCACTATCACAAACAATTAATCTATCAAAACTATAAGCAGTTACATCATGATTAACTGGAGTTGGCTTATTTCCTTCACGCGGAGAAGGCAGAATTTTGAGAATTGAACCGTTGATTTGCTGCCAGCGGTTTAGCCAACCTTGAAAATCATTTTGAGAAAATAAAAATTCTTGTTCTAATAATCCACTTCTACCTAACTGTCGAGTTCCTAAGTATATCGATAGCATTCCCATAATAATGACGATGACAAATAGACTGAATGAGTTAAAAGTGAACAAACTATTATAAATTCCAATAGCAAGAATTATACATCCGATTATTTGTAAGCTTCTAGCATATTGGCGGCGATATTTCATGTTGATTTTAATTGATTTAGCTTGACTGTAAAAATAATATATAAAACACACATTAACTATAAGTGATATGATCAATGGTGAATAAGATCCAAAGAATAACGAAGTAAATTCCCCTAGCAATATTGATATAAAAATATTAAAAAATATATAGACAAATATATAACCAAATATTGAGCCAGCTTTGAATTTTATTCGATTATCTAATAAATAATAAAATTGCTTTTGAGTGAAAGATAGAGTATTATTTGCGGAAATATCAGCGATCGCCTTCGCAAACATGGGGTCAGTAATCTTAACATTACCCATACTGGTCGGTTCAAATGCAAACAGATGTTGGCATTTTGTACATCGTCCTTGATTAGCTGTCCGGTCTTTCAGATTATTATCGGTTCCGCAGTTAATACACTTCATAATGGTTGTTGAATTTTCAGTTAAGCACTTGATTAGCTAGTAAAACACTGTAATCCTCACGCTGACGAATTAGGCGGTGTGTGCCATTTTCTAGCAACACTTCCGCGGGTTTGGGACGATGTAAAAAGTGAGACGACATGGCATAACCATAAGCACCCACATCTAAAATGGCAATGATATCACCAACTTCTAGCGCTGGTAGTTGGCAATTTTTCCCTAGATAATCTCGTGAATAGGTAGTGTTACCACAGATATCAGTTGTGTAAATTTTATCTGCTTTCTTCCAACAGACGACTTCTCGATAGCCACCATGCACCGAAGGAACTGAGAGATTTGCAACCGTGGTATCAACTCCGATAATTTGCTTTTCTGCTTGCCATTTTACAGAAACAACTTGAGCAAGCAAAGTAGCACAGCCAGCGATCGCAGCTCTTCCCGGTTCAATCACCAAGTCAATTTCCCTCCCCAAACGGGTAATCCTCTCAGTCAACTCAGCCCCAAACAATTCCCAATCAAAAGCTGCACCCCCATGATGATACGGATAGCCAAAACCACCACCAAAATCCAAAAATTCCCAATCTGGTAACTTTTGTGCTGTAACCAGCACCGTATCAATCACCTGCGTAAAAGCTGCTGTAGCATTAGTTCCAGTACCGCGATAGAAATGTAACCCACCCAATTTAAGTCCAACCTTACTAGTTAAAGCGATCGCATCAGCAAATTCCTCTGGACGCACACCAATTCGGCTATCTCCCGTTTCCGGCAAATTAACCCGTAAACCCAACCGAATATCTGCCTCTCTGCGTCTTTGCGTCTCTGTCTTGGAAAGTTCTGTTCGCCGGGAGCCGGCGCTCAGACTTTCCGCTGCGTGATCCAAAAAAACCTCACAAAACAACTGCAACTGAGCAAGACTATCAAAATTGAGAGTTTTTATCCCCCAATCAAGAACTTGTTCCATCTCAACCCGATTCAAATTACTCCCACTGTAAACAATCTCATTAGCATCAAAACCCGCTTTTAGCCCCAAATAAATATCTCCTGGTGTATTAGCGTGAAGTCCCCACCCAGATGAGCGAAAAATTTTTAACAGGGCAATATTGCCATTAGTAACAGTGGCAAAACGAAATTGAGTACGAGGATAACTTACAGCCTTTGTAATTTGCTCAATAGTTTGACGTAAGCGATCGCCCTCATAAACATACAGCGGAGAACCATAGGTAATCAATAACTCCTGAGCAAGTTCCCCACAGAATGGAGTAGATAAATTGTGAGTTGAATTATTTAAATTAATTACTCTGTGCATCAATTACGAATTACGTTAGCGTAGCGTTAGCGAGTCATCGAGCGTCATTACGAATTATTCGGTAGTTTTTCCATAACCAACTAGGCAACCAAAACGGATGATCCCAAGATTTTTTGCTTACTTCTTCACCTAAGACATGCGATCGCCAAAGTTGCCACATAATAAGTAACCAGAGAATCTCACCAATGCGACGACCTTGAATAGCTCCTCCCAGTTTACCTTCGACGATTTGCGTTGCTATGTGAGGATAAAAGCGATTTTCCGCACTAAGTATACCCGGATTTAGCCAGATGCCAACTTGATGCCACAATTCATTTAAACACCACAAAGTTAAGGGAACTCCCATACCGCGTTTTTGCCGCCAGACAATTTCCGGCGGTAGCAAATTTTCCACTGCTCGTTTGAGGATATATTTCTCACAAGCTCCTTGCAAGCAGAGTTCTCCAGATAGGCTGAACGTCCATTCGGCTAAAGGAAGGTAACAAAAAGGCGATCGCACCAACAACCCATGAGCAAACCCTAAAGAAGTAGCACGGGGGTGGATATTCTGTGCGCCTTTAAGCATCAAAGTGGCACGGCGGAGGCGATGCAGCAAAGATTTACACAAAGCTGGATCAAGAGCCTCCAAAAGCCAGTCTTGAGGATGCAAATTTTTGATCTGTGCGTATACCTCTGGCTGATAAACTTCAGCTTCATATCCCCAAAGCCGATGAAAGGTGCGTAAATATTGCTGGATAAAATTTTCCTCTTTCAGTTCCGCCTGATAAACACCTGCGGCAATTAAAGGTTTATTCGTCCAACCACCAAATAACTGATCTCCACCTTCGCCATTAAAAATCACCTGAGTTTCTTGACTAGCTCTCTGCGCCAAAAGATACAACGGAACACTTACCCCATCTCCAAATGGCATATCTAGCGATCGCACAGTCGGAATTAAGGCATTCTTGATAGAGCGTGGATTTACTTCGACTTTTACCAGAGGAATTTTGAGAAACTGAGCAACTTGTTCAGCATAAGGATATTCTGGAAGTCCTACAGAACCAAAATCTAGAGTGTAAGCGCGAACTTTTACCCCAGCTTGCACCAGCAGCGCCGCCACCACTGAAGAATCAAGTCCGCCAGACAGAAGCACCCCAACAGGCTCATCCTTTAAATCGGCAATTTGTTGTTGAATCGAATCTTGGAGGAGGGTTTGCAGCTGGGTTACTGCGGCTTCGTCTGTTAACTGTTCTGAAGCTTCCCGCCACGAGTGGATTTTCCTAGATTGAGGTTTTGGCAGCACACTTGATTGCTCATTGTGCCAGACCAGTTCAGTCCCCGCCGGAACTGTAAAAACTTGAGCAACTGGGGTTAAAGGAGTTGGGACATAAGAAAAACAACTATAGCCATACAAGCCAGGAATACTGACCTCTGGCTGTTTTAAAATCTGTAAGAGTAACTGGAGTTGAGATGCAAACCAAATAATCTGTCCTTGCTGAGTCCAATACAAAGGAACTTTTCCGAAAGGTTCTCTTCCCAAAATTAGGCAGTTGTTTGCTTGTAAACTCACCCAAGCATCGGGTGCAGTAAATATTCCTGATGCCGAGATGGCAGCAATTTGATTTTGTAGCGGTAAAGAATTTTTACCAAGTCCAACATAAGCAACATTCCAAATGGGGTGAAAACAATTCTCCAACTGGTTTCTCGGCGTAGTTGCGTGCATCTCTACACTAGTTAGCAGCGCTTCCAATTCACGTTGAGCGCCGTAACCCCAATACCCAATAAAGTGATGTGGGATATCCATTAATAATTTTGTTCGTAGTGAGCGATTTATCGCTCTGTGCAAAAATTTCAGTGGGTCAATTTTTTAACCACGAAGACACTAAGACACAAAGAAAAATACATTAGACTTGTACTTACTTAACTTCAAACGTTTCATCACTAATTTGACGACCTTCTAAAAACATCTGCACTTTCCAATTACCAACGTTTGCAGCAGAACTAATAGGATAGCGACAGTAAGTATCCCAGACAGAGGTATTAATCTCGCGGGTTTGATAGCGGTTTTGCTTGACAATTTGACCGTTAGGGTCAATCCAATTACAGGAAAGAGCTAGCTTTTTACCCAAGGGTGCATCCTTCAAGGTGACACGGTAAAAAACTTCTGGATTGTTTTGGCGAGAGATAGTATTTAGCCCGCTGCTATTATCTGCGAGAGTGAGGCGGTCTTGTTGAGCAGAAACACGGGAGAATACAGAGTTTTGCTGCTGGATGAAGAAGATTATACAGGCGATCGCCACTAATAAAGATCCTACTACTCCAGAAACAATCCATCGATTCCTTCGTTGCTGCACCTCTAATGCTTGCCGGCGACGTAACTGGATGAGCGCTTCATCGAGTAACTCTGGTGGTAAATTCAACTCTTGTAAAATTTCCCTAACCTGCTGTAGGTCAAATTCCGCATCCTGGCGTATTTGCAAC
Source organism: Komarekiella atlantica HA4396-MV6 (assembly GCA_019359395.1). Taxonomy (GTDB): domain Bacteria; phylum Cyanobacteriota; class Cyanobacteriia; order Cyanobacteriales; family Nostocaceae; genus Komarekiella; species Komarekiella atlantica. Next base: position 27,005 of record JAHHHK010000016.1, on the reverse strand, counting down.
CCTTCTACTTCAGTAACTATTTGTGTTAATTGCTCTTGAGTTAGTCGCTGTGTCATAGCTAATAATAACTCCTGTTAAAAAAGCTTTATTTCTATTACTTTGAATTTTTCCAACAAACAATACTTTAACTTCCAAATAAACTCTAATATTTTTTCAAACAGTTTATTACACTTGTTCACTTGGCGTTGCATATTTGGAGGATAATTTATCGGGCTACGCCCCGCTTTGCTAACACGCAGAGGCGCAAAGGCGCAGAGAACATAAAGAGTTTTAGAGCTTAATACATCAATTTCATCCCTTGCTTATGCAATGTCGTTCACTTCGCAACTAGTTATAACAATCCTAAATAAAACCTCTCTTTATTCTTCTCTCTGTGCCCTCTGTGCCTCTGCGGTTCGTTAAAAAAACAATTTTATAAGTGAAAAATCCTAACTCATAACTCAGCACTCATTATGACTACAATTGAAGGTATTTATGAAGTATGTATTGGCATCCCAGAGCCAATTTCTGCTATTCAGTATTGGGAACAATTTGGCTATCGCATTGGTCAAGTGGGTGAACTAACCGCGGATGTAGCCAATCAATTATATGGGGTGAATTCGCCTTTACGCTCAATTCGCCTTTATCACCAAAATGCAGATCATGGCTTGATTCGACTGATGGTTTGGCAAAACCCCACACATCAAGGGTTGGAAACAGAGTCGATGAAAGTTAAAGGAAATCGCTGGGCAACTACTTTAACTGCTGATGTGTTAAATATCTTAAATCATGCGGAAGATGCGAAAGCCGCAGGTTGGCCTATCAGGTATACCAATTCTCACTGGGAAGTTATTTACAACAAAGAAAGGAAAAGCCGTCCTTTTGTCGAACAGGCGGTTGGGGTACGAGAAATGCTACTACTGCAACCCTTAGCTCGACAAGTTTTATTTCAAAGATTTGGCTATACACTACCGCATTATGGACAAATTAACCCCAATGCAGCTTTCAAGACTAGTCAGTTTACCCACATGGGAATAATTACTCAAGATGACAGCAAAGAAACCTTGAAGTTTTACGAAGAGGTCTTGGGTTTGCTGCGTGTGCGTGATGATGTCGAAACTAGCTATGAATCTTCAGCAGCAGGTCGAGATATTTTTGACCTTAAGCCTGGTGAAAAGTTTATTGTTACTACCTTTGATGACCCGCGTTCTTCTAAATCTGACCTGATGGCTGCACGCAGTGGCAGACTTTATGTGATTCGCTTCCCAGATTATATCAATTTAGAATCGCGCTTTGAGGCAGCCCAACCAGGTAGTTTGGGAATGTGCTTATATACTTACCGTGTAAGAAGATTACAGGAATATTGCGATCGCATTAAAGCAAGTTCCATCCAAAAACTCACAACTATTGTTAGCAATGAGTTTGGCGAGATGAGTTTCTCCTTCGTTGCACCAGATGGCTATTTCTGGACTTTGCTAGAAGGTAATTATTAACTAGATAGTCGAATTTAATAAGTAGAGACGTTGTAATGCAACATCTCTACAATAGTCTGGGTCTATATTTGATTATTTGGCAGACCCCTTTTAAACAATGCCTAATTACAAAATTCAAAAACGACGGTTAATTTTAGTTTCATTGGCTTTGATGTCTGCCCTTCTGCTGGCGTTTATATCTACAGCATTGAGTATTTATTTGTACAGCAGTAAGAGTAATAATATCAAGGCAGAAGCGGCAATTGTTTTAGGAGCAGCAGTGTGGGGAAAAGAACCATCTCCTGTTTTTAGAGAACGAATTAACCACGCCATTAATCTATATAAAAATGGTGATGTTAGTACCATCATTTTTACAGGTGGAGTTGGCGATCGCAATGAACCAGCCGAAGCAATAGTTGGTAAAAATTATGCGATCGCCCAACGGGTTAAAGCAGCTAATATTCTCATTGAAACTCAATCTCGAACAACTTCCCAGAACCTTAAAAATGCTCTGAAAGTGGCGTCTGATAACCAATTAACCAAGTTTCTTATTGTTAGTGACCCATTGCACATGAAACGAGCCGTGTTGATGGCGCGAGACTTAGGAATGGATGCATATCCATCACCCACACCTACCACCCGCTACCGCAGTTTTCATAGTCAAATCGAGTTTCTTCTGCGAGAAACTTATTTTTATCTTGTCTACCTTGTGTTAAAAATCTAACTGCCAGCTTGAGATTTTCGGAATTTTCAAGTAAAAACAATTTTGTCTGTATCCAATCGTAAGTGATCTTGACCCGGAAAACGTGTCAAATTACTTGAATAAGTACCAAATGTTGATAGGAAAATTATACTAATGAAAATTTGGGCTGTTATATTTGTGCTGGCTTCTGCTTGTCTAATATCTGGAGTCAAAGCTGCTGAGCCGATTAATGCTACTTCTGTTTTAGCGGAAAAAACCACAATATTTTCTCAGTCAACCAATGGGAAACAGATTACTGTCAGCAAAGCTGAATTCGGCTTAAAGAAAGTTGACCCCAGCGGTCAGGCGAACTTTATCCCTACAAATAGAGTGCCACTTCAGGAGGGAAACGCCTATGGGTGGCGAATTGAACTTCAAGACTACCAGAGTGAAGTAAGATGGCGCGAAGTCCTGCGTTTGCCAAAACCCCCAGAAACATGGGGTACAGATGATGGTGAAAATTTCTCAATCTCAAAAGACGGGACTACAGCAATAACGAAACGCATACAGTCAGCTACAGATGGTGTGATTGAAAATTTTTGGACGATCGCACCAGGCGATCCACTTGGTAAATATAAGATAGAGGTCTATATTGATAACCGTTTAGTAGGTTCTTTCGAGTTTGAACTTGTTGCAGCCCTGGAGAATCGGCGCTGATCTCAGAGCAAAATGTTGACTGTAGAGACGTTGCAATGCAACGTCTCTACAAAATAATCGGTTTTTCTCGCCCCTATCTTGAATATTGAATCGGTATTCTAGGAAGGGGATAGGTGATAGCCCTTGTTTAGTAGTTGGTGCTGTACTACAACTTCATAAACCACTAGACTCCAGTTATAACAGTAGCTAAAAAGATAAATCATGCCAGTACTTCACATCCTTCATTTAGTTGGATCTGCACACAATAATTTTTACTGTGATTTATCACGCCTTTACGCCCAAGACTGTTTGGCAGCAACAGCAGATCAATCGCGTTATAACTTTCAGATTGCATACATCACACCTGATCGTCAGTGGCGATTTCCTCACTCCCTTAGCCAAGAAGATATTGCTCTGGCCAAACCGATTCCTCTGTTTGATGCCATACAGTTTCTAATAGCACAAAACATTGATGTCGTGTTACCACAAATGTTTTGTATTCCTGGAATGACTCAGTACCGCGCCCTATTCGATCTGCTGAAAATCCCTTACATAGGCAATACTCCAGATATCATGGCAATAACGGCGCACAAAGCCAAAACCAAAGCAATTGTCGAAGCAGCAGGGGTGAAAGTGCCTCGTGGCGAACTGCTTCGCCAAGGAGACGTTCCGACAATTACACCTCCAGCAGTCATTAAACCCGTAAGTTCAGACAACTCTTTAGGGGTGACTTTAGTTAAAGAGGCTACGGACTATGACGCTGCTTTGAAGAAAGCCTTTGAATATGCAGATGAGATCATCATAGAAGAATTTATCGAACTCGGTCGAGAAGTCAGATGCGGCATCATTGTCAAAGACGGGGAGCTAATCGGTTTACCCCTTGAAGAGTATCTGGTAGACCCCCACGATAAACCCATCCGCAACTATGTTGATAAACTCCAACAAACGGCCGATGGCGACTTGTGTTTCGCCGCTAAAGATAATATTAAGTCTTGGATTGTAGACCCTAACGATCCAATCACCCAAAAGGTTCAGCAAGTGGCTAAAAAGTGTCATCAGGCTTTAGGTTGTCGCCACTACAGTTTATTTGATTTCCGCATCGACCCAGAGGGACAACCTTGGTTCTTAGAAGCCGGATTGTATTGTTCTTTTGCCCCCAAAAGCGTGATTTCCTCTATGGCGAAAGCAGCGGGAATCCCTCTAAATGATTTATTGATAACCGCTATCAATGAAACCTTGGAGAGTGATAGAAAGGCATTGCAAAATTGATATTCAAGATAGGGGCTAAAAAACCGATTCTTTGTAGAGACGTTGCAATGCTTTGTAGAGACGTTGCAATGCAACGTCTCTACAGTCAACGAGAATTGGTCGTTTTACCAAAAATAAATCGGGTTTTTGCGATTACTGAATCGATGTTCTAGAAACGAGATATTACGAATTAAGAATTACTCAATCGCCGCCTAATTCAACTAGTTTGCCGATGTTGAAGTCTATCTTGACCCAGCCTTTGAGTTTTTGCAGATTTTGTAGCAAAAGTAAAGTAATCTGCCAATGGTGCAAAGTTAAAAATGGTATAGGATCATCCATGCGATAGATTGCATCTGTGCCTCGTACCAAGTTACTAAACCATGTTTGCAATTGTTTCCCAGAACGAATACCAGTTAGTCGCCAAATTTCGTGATATAGCCAGTAAGTAGGCTTACTATCTGCAAGAGGTTCTAGGGGTGCAGCTTGGGGAGTTTTACCAAGATAGGCTTCGGCGACACCAGGGTGATTGTAGAACATTGTGATCGCCGAATGGGTGCGGGGATTACATTCAATGGCGTAGACTGTACCGTCTTCAGCTTGGATAAAGTCAAAAGACACTTGTCCAGTCAGTCTCAAACTCTTAACGAAGTGTTGCACCCATTCACGGATTTGGGGGTTTTCCACATTTTCATAGTTGATTTGAAATGCAGAAGAGTTTGAGCAGCAATGCAATCTTAATTCTCCATCCCGCACTGTACTATGGGTGCATAATTCTTTACCAGGAATAAACTCTTGCATAATCCAGGGTTTTTCTGGGCTGATGGGTAAACTCCTCACAAACGCTGCTGTTTCTTCTGGGGTGTCACAGGGAAGTTTGGTTAAGTTCAAACGGCGAACAGAGTCGTAGGAAATACTTTTAAGAATATATTTGCGGGTTTCTTGACTAAAATCGAAGTTAATAATTTGTTCTGGATCTGTGATTTTAAATGATTTGGGGACAGATAAACCAAGCGATCGCGCCTGATCGGTAAAGGCAAATTTATCATCTAGCATTGCAGTTATATCTGCATCGAAGTGGAAAACCTCACAGTATTCTGATAGTACAGGCTTGGCTAACGAGTCGTAATAGCTAGCTACAGGACTGCATACGGGTACATAAACATCAATTTTTTCCTTTTTAACAATTTCCAATAAAGCCTTGGTATAGCCTTCTGGGTCGTCTTGTGGTGCTGGCACTGTATAAAAACGACTCACCGCGTTTGAGAATTTATGCCCAGATAACCAGTATTTATGACCTTCAATTAAAATAACCCTATGTCCGGCTGCGTGAAAGGAGCGAGCAAGTTGCAATGCTTTGGTCATCTTAGCGCCGCTGACCAAGATATTCTGAGGATGTGTAGCTACGGCTGCTTGTTTGATGAACGGGTTACGCACAATTCCCCACAGCAGAGATACCAACACTACAAAAGCATTGAGCGGCAAAGCGATCAGCAATAGTGCTAAAGTACCGAGAGTTTTGAATAGAGCTACTATCTTTGTTTTCACAACCGTTGATGGCGTCGTGGGTTGAGAAAAAGATAAGGGAATTGATTGTGTCATAAGTTTTTCCTTAGTGCAAAATACGAGTTTTTCGTAGAAGCACAGTAATGTTATGCCCCTACTAGTGGTCTGTCTCACTAGTTATAAGGGGTGAATAAGTTTGTAGTAAGCACTTCAGTGCTTGAAATTGAGCGATAAATCGCTCACTACGAACCTTGTATAATTAATGGGACAGACCACCACCGCGTGTTACTAGTTCTTAGTCAAAATTACGCCACGCGTCTAATCAGGGTTATACCATCTCGTATGGGTAAGAGAACTTGCTCCACACGGGTATCTGTGGCGACAACGCGGTTAAATTGAGCGATCGCCTCGCCGTTAGCAGTACGCTGTTCTGATGGTAGGTAAACTTGTCCTTGCAACAAAGTATTATCTACGCAGATTAACCCATCACGAGCTAGTAAGTGAGTATCCAAAACGATTTGGAAGTACTCTACATACTCTTTTTTATCGGCATCAATGAAAATCAGATCAAATGATTCTTTTTGGGCCGCTAGCTTGTGGAGTGTCTGTAGAGCGGGTGCTATCTCTACAATAATCTTTTTACCGTGGGGAGACTCACCAAAGCAAGCTTTAGCAAATTCGGCGACATAAGCATCTACTTCGCAAGCAACGAGCTTTCCATCACTTGGTAACGCCTCCGCCATCGCCAAGGCTGAATATCCTGTGAACATTCCCACTTCTAGGATGCGCTTAGCCTTGGTCATATGCACAAACATCTTCAGTGTTTGTCCCTCAAGATGTCCTGAGAGCATTTCCTGCTCTAGTTGACGCACTGTTTCACCATCGCTGAAGCGTTTACTCCAGTCTTCTTTACTGGTTTTGTACGCTAATGCGGTCAATGCAGCCGATTCGGGTGTGGTGCAATCATCTAAGTATGGATCTAAACCTGCTGCTAATTGCAACCCCTGCCGTAAAGAAGTCAATATCTCTAAAGGAACATTGCTTTTCTCTGCCATTCGGAGGGTATTTTGTAGCTGCGCTACAAGGATGCTGTGTGGTGTTATGGGTCTTGCGGTGTCTGGTTTTAAAATGCTAGTCATGTCTTCAGACTCCCAAGAGTTTGGATTCTTCTTGGGTTTCGATGTAAGCATCAATTCCGTCACCACCACGCGGGTATGTAGCACACAGATGTTTGTGCTCAGCTAAGGCTGCATCTAGTTCTTCACGGGTGAGATCGTTGACAAAGAAGCACTCACCAATTGGTCGCGGCATAGCTGCACGTTGTTTGCCATCTCGTGTCAAGCTGATAGACTGGGTGGCATACCATAGCAAATCGCCATCTAGTAAAGGATGATCGATTGATAAACCCAGACGATTCATGAGGCTGAGGATGCGATCGCGTTCTCCAGTTGTGATATAACCACGTTTAGCGGCAATAGTTGCAGAGAAAGCCATGTCTATATTGACGGCATGACCATGATATAAAGGCACCATCGGCGCTAATTCTAAAGTAGGACTCCAAGTATGACCGTAGGCAATGACGCGATCAAGGTCTAATTCGTGCAAGTTAGGAGTCTCTAACTCCAACATGGTTTTGATTGCTTCGTAGTTGACTTTATGAGCGATCGCTTTAAGTTCGCTAGTGCTATTCACATGTCCAAAGTGAGTATATAGCAGTTCTTCGCCATATTCGTCCAACAGATCAAAGACTTCAGAATTGGAGACTACAGCAATCTTGACTAACTCCGCCATCCCATTGCGAACTTGAGCCGTTGGTAAGGTTTTCAAAAAGGAGAAGTCAAGGATAACTTTCAAAGGAGCATGATACGCTCCCAAGCGATTTTTCAACTTGCGATGATTAACTGCTACCTTAATCGCCACACCTGCGTCAATTAAGCCAATCAATGTAGTTGGAACGCGAATGTAGTTACTCTTGCGACGATAAGCCGCGCAAGCAAACCCAGCTACATCAGTGATTAAACCACCACCCACAACTAAAACTGGTTCCTTACGAATTAAGCCAAAATCAGAAAAAGCATCAACAATTTTTTCAAAGGTTGCAAGGGTTTTAGCTGGCTCAGTAATCGTGATGGGCAATACAGTCAGATCAATGCCATAGTGTCTAAAATATGACTTGATCTGTGTTCCATATAGTCTATGCACATTGGCATCAATCACAGTTAAACAGCGTCCAAATTTCTCGTAGCTGTCGGCAATTTCTCGATTATCGATATCAAATGCACCGTTCACATAAACAAGACTAAACTGAATTTTTTCGTAACCTTCTACATGAAATGAAGATTCCGTTGCTTCAAACGACGCTTGGACATTATTCATTGCTGTTGACCTTAGTACAAATGAAAAACTTATGAGAATTCAAGACAATGTTTCAGATTTACCATAATGCAGCCCAATAACGAAAGATGCTCTTTATCAGTTAACAGTTAACAGTTAACAGTCAACGTGAAATCCCATCCCCTTTTAAGGGTGGGATGAGCTTAATGCTCTAGGTTAAAGGCATCTTCAAATAAGCTTTTATTCAAAAAAAGCTTACTCAATATTACTGGTAGGCAATGTTACTAAATAACACTGCTTTCTTTAGGTAAATTCTTTTTTTTAACCGCTCATTTGCGATCGCTTACAGCTAGTCAACTAATCCTATTAGCAATATCTTGCCATAGACACTTACATGCTTCCAGGATTATTGACCTTAAGAAATTAACCTGAATTCAGATTAATTTCACTATTTCATCTACAATGGCTCCGCCACTGTTCGACTCTGCAAAACTTGGATCATAAAAAACTGTTCAGATTGTTGGTCTACACCAGGCTTCCATTTAAGATTACAGCCCTGATTCACCTTCAGTTCGCTGTTTTTTAGCATTAGTCTCGAACCTTATATCGTTAATCTTGCTACAGTCTGTTTGACTCCGAATAACAGTACAATTTCAGTTTTTTCAGTCAAGTTACTGCTCAGTATTCAAAATACTAACGTCAGGAACTTATGAAAACTCAGAATTTAGATTTATTCAGAGTTGCTGATGGTAAAACTTGGTACAACTCCATTTTAAGGAGAGATTGCATGGAAAAAATCTTTAAAGAACGGTCGTATTGGCTTTATTGTTCCAAACTAAGGCTATTTCAGCTCTAACCAGCAGATAATGTACTGGACAGTAAATTAGAACAACAATACAAATCATAACATAAAACAATACGAATCATAACATTATGTACTCAGATTCGAGCCAATAAGTATATCGATAATGAGGCATCATTAAGATTGATTATTTATCTAACGCTGTAAATTCCTATGCAACAGCCATTTCCCGGCGAAGTATTTGCTAACACTGCTGATTTTGATATTGGTATTCGTCAACTTTTACCCCGATATGACGAAATGCTGGAGGTAATTACGCGGTGTCTGCATACCACAAATAGTCGCATTTTAGAATTAGGCTGTGGTACAGGCGAACTCAGTCTGAAGATACTCAACCGTTGGCCAGATGCTCAAATAATTGCTTTAGACTATTCACCGCGAATGCTGGAATTTGCTCAAAACAAAATTACAGCAGCAGGATATCAAAAACAGTGGACTGGAATCCAAGCAGACTTTGGGGAGTGGGCAAATAATCCAGAAGGATTGCAGATTGGTAGCGAATTTGATGCCTGTGTATCATCCTTAGCAATTCATCATCTCCAAGACGAGATGAAGTTAAAGTTATTTCAACGAATTGCTACCAGCCTTAGTCAAAGTGGTTGTTTTTGGAATGCAGATCCTATCTTGCCTGAATCACCTCTGTTAACAGAAATTTATAAAGCCGCACGAGAGGATTGGGCAAAGCAACAAGGAACTAATTTGGCAGAGGTTAACGCTAAACGTAGCACCTCTACTACACAAGGTTATTCAAGTCAAGATCAGCTAGCTACCTTGGATGCTCATTTGCAAATGTTGAGCACATCTGGCTTTAAGACAATAGTAGTACCTTGGAAGTATTACGGTTTGGCTGTATTTGGGGGCTGGCTGTAGAAACTAGAGATACCCGCATTTTAAATTGTCCATTCCCCAAGCGCTGACAGTTTTCAGCAATAAAATGTAATAATTTACACAATTTTTCTAGACAAGAACTATTATATAAACCCATTGGGTCTGTGAAAGAGGTCTTGCTGTTTAACGTCAGGATTTTGACTGAAACTTGCGTTATTTAAGCTTGGCTGATGTTTTTATGCAATGTTTCCAGATCTAAAGTAACCCGTGAGGGTACTGTCCATTCTCTAAAGCACTGTCCGAAAATACAAAGTAGAAAAAAGCTGCAACTTTCTACTTTTTTCAATAAGATTGTTGAATTTATTTGCTATCACCTAATTTTAAAAGGAGAATATCTTGGATGACTCGGAATAAAAAGAAATCAGCGAAGTTTAACTGTGAGCATCCACTCTACACTAGATGCCCCATCTGTTGTATCGTCCCGCCGCACATGCTGGAGAATGTCGCCGTAAATGGCACTCCTCAGCAGCGTAGTTGGGCTTTTCAAACATTAAATGTGTCGGCACAGGTTCGCGGACGACGAAACATAGTAGGTAATATATCGTTTGCGCCCTCTACTGGTGAAAAACGTCGCACCATCTACGATGCTAAAAATGGTCAGGAACTCCCCGGTGTTTTAGTACGTGGCGAGGGAGATCCTCCTAGCACTGATGAAGCAGTAAATGAAGCTTATGATGCTGCTGGTGCTACTTATGACATGTTTTATGAGTTATTTGAGCGTAATTCTATTGATGATAAGGGTCTGCGTTTAGATTCTACTGTGCATTATGGTGTCAATTACGACAACGCCTTTTGGAATGGCGACCAAATGGTTTATGGCGATGGAGACCAACAACTGTTCCAACGCTTCACTAAATGCATTGATGTGATTGGGCATGAGTTAGCTCATGGTATAACTCAGCATGAAGCAGGTCTACTATATTATGGCGAACCGGGAGCATTGAATGAGTCGTTTTCTGATGTCTTTGGTTCCTTGGTAAAGCAGAAGGCAAAAAATCAGACAGCACAAGAGGCAGACTGGCTTATCGGTGAAAATCTTTTGATGCCAACTGTCAAAGGTACTGGCATTCGGTCACTGAAAGCACCTGGAACAGCTTATGATGACGCGGTACTCGGTAAAGATCCGCAACCCGCGTATATGAAAGACAAGTACACTGGTGAGGAAGATAACGCTGGGGTACATATCAACTCAGGTATTCCCAACTATGCCTTTTATTTAGCAGCTGTTGAGATTGGTGGTTACGCGTGGGAAAAAGCTGGCACTATATGGTACATAAGTTTACGCGATCGCTTGCGTGCTAAAGCAGATTTTAAAAAAGCCGCCAACACAACTATCAAAGTTGCTGGAGAACTCTACGGTAATGGCTGTATTGAGCAGAAAGCTGTGCAAAATGCTTGGAAACAGGTAGGAGTTTTGTAGGGTAGGGGATAGTGTAGATACTCATTCGGCTGTCTCAAAAGCTATTTCGGTTGTCTCAAAAACTGATTCATCTAGCTCAGAATCTCAAACTATCTCCCCCACTCAGCACTTAGCACTCATTACTCATAGTTGTTGTTAAACTGGGAGGTGATAAGTATCATCTCTCAGTTTTTGTATTACTCCCCATAAAAAGCACAACGGAGAGCAAAAAAAATGCGGATTTCGTTTGAACGCACGGGCGGCTTTGCTGGGATTAGCAAGAAAAAAACCTTTGATACAGACAGTCTCCCGCCAAACGAAGCCCAGGAATTACCTCGACTAGTAGAGGCTGCTGATTTATTTAAGTTACCTGAACGAATTACTTCCTCTAACCCCCAGAGCGATCGCTTTCAATATAAATTGACATTAGAAGATAACGGCAAGCAACATACGGTGACAGTCAGTGAGGCAGCATTACCAGGAACTTTAAGACCGCTGATTGAATGGCTAAATAAGAATAGGAGTTAAGAAGTAAAAAGCAGAGGGGCACAGGGGAGCAGGGAGAGAATAAATACCATACGTGTCAACTTAACGTAAAATCCATATCCCGCAAGGAACTGAACTTCCTTGCTAATAGCAAAAGTCATCTGAAGATGACTAAAATATTCTCAAAATCCTCAGTCTACTAAAGTAGACTTTCGCTCATCCGCCAGAGAATGAATTCTCTGGCGGGTGAGGAGGCCAACAGTCAAGCTATTTTTAGCTGAAGTTGACACCAATGAATAAATACTGACTCAGCACGGGCTAAACGCCCCGCTTCCGCTAACAGCACTCTTCACAAAGGTTCCCAAGCAGTTCCTTTGTAACCATATTCAAAAATTTCTGGATGCAGAATTTCTGCCAAAATTTCTAGAGAATCTACTATTCGCGGCCCTGGACGGTTAAAGTAGGCATTCCCATCTGTAATGTAAACCCTTCCAGATTTAGCAGCGTGCAATTTTTCCCAATCTGAACGCTGAGTTAATAAATTGGCTTCTTGGCGAGTGCGATTTAAATCAAAACCGCAAGGCATAAAAACAATCACATCTGGATTGCTTGCTAACAGAGTTTCCCACGGCAAAGTTGGGGAAGGCTGTCCTGTGACGCAAAACAGAGATTGTCCTCCTGCTAAGTTGACTAATTCGGGAATCCAATTCGCAGCCACCATTAAAGGGTCAGTCCACTCGATGCAGGCGACTTTGGGAAGTTCATTTAAACCAAGGCCTTGGATTTTTTGCTCGCAAATTTTGACACGAGCTTCTAAGTTTTCTAGAACTTTAACCGAGTCTACCTCGAAGGCGCTGCTTACTCGCTCAATATCAGTCCAAATATCTTCAAGAATATTGGGTTGTAACGAAATAATCTGGGGTTTACTGTGGACAAGTGTAGCGACTGCTTTTTCAACATCGTGTAAACTGACAGCACAGACATCACATTGGTCTTGAGTGACAATATGTGTAGGCTGCAATTGCTCTAAAACATCCGTTTTAATTTGATAGATACTGAGAGCAGATTGCAACAAATCATTCACCTCATTATGAATTTTGCTGCTAGAGGCATTACTATCTAAGCGTGCTTGAGTACAAATGGGGCGATTTTGGATTTCTGGAGGGTAGTCACATTCGTGCGATCGCCCCACAATATTATCAACTAATCCCAGTGCCGCTAAAATCTCTGTTCCACCGGGAATCAGGGAGACGATTCTCACACTGCTATCTGTCATTCCTCCACCTCCATAACAGCTGCTATCAGCTTGATTTTCGCAAAATTTATGCCATTAGGCATCTTTCTACAGGAGAATCCAAGGGATTCAGCAGTCAGCAATAAGTAATAAATTGACTGTTAAGCCACCATCACATCTGTTTATCCAAAACTCAAAAAACTTCACCAAATCCCCCTCCCCCAGGGGTTTCTATCACAAAAATATCCCCAGATTCCATCTCTACTGTTGCTGTGCTGTCTAAATTCTCTTGGGTTCCATTCTGACGTTGTATCCAGTTGCGTCCTACAAGTCCAGCTTCTCCACCATTTAAGCCGAACGGAGGAACAACCCGATGACCAGAGAGAATATTAGCTGTCATCGGTTCTAGAAAACGGATACGGCGGCTAACCCCATTACCGCCAGAATATTTTCCTTTACCTCCGCTATCGAGACGAAGACCAAAGCTTTCTAGAAGTACAGGATAACGAGATTCTAAAACTTCTGGGTCAGTCAAGCGGGAGTTAGTCATGTGGGAATGGACACCATCAGTTCCATCAAAATCAATCCCTGCGCCAGAGCCGCCACAGATGGTTTCATAATATTGATAACGGTCATTGCCAAAGGTAAAATTATTCATCGTTCCCTGAGAAGCCGCCATCACATCTAAAGCACCATATAAAGCATCGACAATAGTTTGAGAAGTCTCTACGTTACCTGCTACTACTGCTGCTGGATAAATTGGGTTAAGCATACAGCCAACCGGAATAATAATTTCTAAAGGGTTAAGACAGCCAGCATTCAGGGGAATATTATCATCAACCAAAGTACGAAAGACATATAAGACTGCTGCTTGAGTTACGGCTTTAGGAGCATTAAAATTACTATTTAGTTGCTGAGAAGTTCCTGTGAAATCAATAGTAGCACTACGATTTTCTCGGTTAATTATTACTTTAACTTGAATTTTAGCTCCATTATCCATTTCATAAATAAACAAGCCATTTTTGAGAAGATTGATAGCCCTTCTAACTGACTCCTCGGCATTAGCTTGCACATATTTCATATAAGCTTGAACAGTTTCAAGCCCATACTGAGAAACCATTTTGTGAAGTTCTTGAACTCCCCTTTCATTAGCGGCAATTTGTGCTTTAAAATCCGCTATATTTTGATTAGGGTTACGAGCAGGATAAGTATGATTGGAGAGGTGCTGTCTGACTGCGGTTTCCCTAAAATTCCCCTCTTCAACCAAAAGGAAATTATCAAATAGAATTCCTTCTTCTACTACTGTATTACTATGAGGAGGCATTGAACCGGGAGTAATTCCACCAATATCAGCTTGGTGTCCACGAGAAGCAACATAGAAAATAATTTGCTTTTCATCTTCACCAAAGACCGGGGTAATTGCCGTTACATCAGGAAGATGTGTCCCCCCATTATAAGGATTATTAGATAAATACACATTTCCCGGTTTTAGAGTATCGCCTTTATCATTAATTAAACTGCGGACACTTTCGCTCATTGAGCCTAAATGTACAGGAATGTGAGGAGCATTAGCAACTAATAATCCAGAAGAGTCGAAAATAGCGCAGGAAAAATCTAACCTTTCTTTTATATTTACCGATGTAGCCGTATTTTGGAGAACAATCCCCATTTGTTCAGCGATAAATTGATAGAGGTTTTTGAAAATTTCTAACCGGACTGGGTCAGCTTGAGATGTTGTATACATTTTTAAATCTTATTTATTTAGATTAAATTACTAGCACGACGACAATCATCTAAAAGCGCGTTTAGTTTTGCAATAACTTTCCAAGGATTTCGACCTTTCAAAACAGCAGCAAGTGCCGCTTCATAGGGATTTTTTCCAGTTTGTCTAACTGCTGATATCGCTGCTTGGTTAGAGAATCCGCGTCCACTAACTAACCAGGCAGCTAAAACATGTCCTGTCCGTCCAACCCCACCAGAGCAATGAACCACTACTTTTTCACTTTGCTGATTTGCAACCGCCAAGAATGGTAAAATTTGCTGGGTTAGAGTTTCACAATCAGCTAATTGAAAATCTTCAATTGGTGTCCAACAAACCTGATTTAGTCCAAATGTTTTTCGGTAGACTCCAAGCAAATCTGAATAACGAGTTAGCTGAGTGTGGGGAAGTAAACAGCAGACGTGCTTAATATCTTGATTCTGCATAAAATCAATCCACTGATTGACTTTCTCACTACTATATCCAGGTTTTGCAGAGCCAAAGACAATCGGCTCGTTTTCCCAAGCAGCAGCAAATTTATACATACTATTCTTGTTAAAATTATTGAATGCTTGCTTAACTCGAATTTATGCATTTTTGTAAACTGTGATTCCGCGAAGGTGTTAAGAATAATTGTAGATTGAGTTGAGCACAGTGAAGCCCAATATTAAACATTAAAGGTACAACAGGTTGTCCCATCCCGATTATTCTTTAATAAGCAGAGTGCATTGCTATTTTGGAGGTAACAAAGAGCATTCCTGTCTCACGTCGCCATTGTTCCGCCAATTCTAAGAATGTAGTTTCTATTTGTGCGGTTTCAATTACCGGATAAAGGTAAGGTGACATTTAATTTCTATTTGGGTTTATTACAAAATAACTAATATTGATAATTATCTCGCAAATACAAATAAAGCAGGAGCAATTAATCAATCTTTACGCTGTAAAACTAAATGATTGCGTTCAGTTAAACTTGCTTGCCAGTTAGGTTCAACTACAATTGTGCTAATTTTCTCTACAATAATCGCAGGCCCATTAATACTATCTTTTGGTTGTAAATCTTCGCGTCGATAAACAGAAGTATCATACCATTGGTCAGCAGTAAACATCTTTACTATCTCAATAGGTGCGGGAACTTCATCTATTGAACGGATACGAGTAATTAATGGTTCTTCAGGAGTATCCATCTTCTGAATTACTTCCACTAAAACAGATTCAACAATCAATATTTTATCTACTTGAATGAAACCATAACGAGATTTATGTTCAGTCTCAAACTCTAGTTGCATCTTTGCCACATCATCGACAAAGTTAATAGTCAATATCGAGTTAGTTCCTTCATATTTTAAATTTACTTTTTTGACCACTTCTTCATTATGAGCTTCATTCAACTCACTTTGAGCTTGGATTTCTAAAGAGTCGATTAACTGCTGTAGTCGAGGAATGAATGCTTGAGTTAGAGGCTTTTCTACGCCTACTTCTCTAATTGCGCGGACATCAGCTAATCCCATGCCATAAGCAGAAAGAACTCCAGCATAAGGGTGAATAAATATCGTTTTCATTCCCAAAGTATCGGCAATTAAACAAGCAACTTGTCCGCCTGCTCCGCCAAAACAACAAAGCACATATTGACTGACATCATAACCCCGTTGTAAACTAATTTTTTTAATGGCATTTGCCATGTTTTCTACTGCGATCGCAATAAATCCAGCGGCTACTTGTTCAGGGGTACGAGTATTTCCTGTAACAGCCTCAATATCTTGAGCTAATTGTGTAAATTGTTGAATGACAATATCTTTATCTAAAGGTAAATTACCATCAATTCCAAAAACAAAAGGAAAATATTGCGGATTAACTTTGCCTAACATGACATTAGCATCAGTAACCGCTAACGGCCCGCCACGCCGATAACAAGCAGGCCCAGGATTTGAACCAGCAGATTCCGGCCCGACACGATAACTAGAACCATCAAAAAATAAAATTGAGCCACCGCCAGCAGCAATAGTATTAATTGCTAGTACAGGAACTCTCATTCTAACGCCAGCAATTTCTGAATCTAATTGTCGTTCATACTCTCCTTTAAAATGGGCGACATCTGTACTCGTTCCCCCCATATCAAAGGTAATTACTAACTCAAAATCTGCTCTTTTACTGGTTTGAACTGCACCAACAATGCCCCCAGCCGGCCCACTCAAAATACTATCTTTTCCTTGAAATTGTTCGGCTGCGACTAAACCCCCGTCAGATTTCATGAACATCAATTTGACTCCCGGTAACTGACTAGCTACCTGGTTGACGTAGCGACGCAGAATCGGAGTTAAATAAGCATCTACAACTGTTGTATCCCCTCGACTAACTAACTTCATTAAAGGGCTAACTTGATGGGATACAGAAATTTGTGTAAAACCGATTTCTGCGGCAATTTTAGTAACTTGTTGTTCGTGATTGGGGTAGCGATCGCTGTGCATAAAAACAATAGCACAGCTGCGAATACCTATGTTGTAAACTGCTTGTAAGTCATTTTTGACTTGTTCAATATTTACAGGGATTAATTCATTTCCGTGGGTATCATAACGTTCAACTACCTCAATCACTTGCTCATAAAGCATGGTTGGTAAAACAATATGACGAGCAAAGATATTCGGACGATTTTGATAGCCAATTCGTAGGGCATCTTTAAAGCCTTTGGTAATCAGAAGGACGACGCGATCGCCTTTCCTTTCTAACAGTGCATTTGTTGCTACTGTTGTCCCCATTTTTACTACTTCTATTGCTTCACCAGGAATAGGTTCATTACCTGATAAACCCAGAATATCTCGAATACCTTGAATAGCTGCATCTTGATACTGTTCAGGATTTTCTGACAGTAATTTATAGACAAGAATCCATTGATATTGAGGCAGAGGAACAATTAAAAAACGTTCAGGATGTCTGGAAAGTCCTTCGATAATTGCCTGATTATTAGTAACGGCAACAATATCTGTGAATGTACCACCGCGATCGGCAAAAACTTTTAACATTACTTCATTCCTCAATGCTCTAAAAGTAGAGTAACAGTGGCATGAGGATATTTCTACTTCGGATGTGAAATATTTTGGTGCAGATACGGTTTATGGGATAATACAAACAGCTATTGCTGTTTAATATATACTTTGATTTTTACGGGGAATCACCTAAGCTAAAACGTCAAGGTAACAGCCTATCCCGCATGAGTGAAACTGTCTACATCGAAACCAGTATTTTGGGCTATCTCACAGCTCGACTCAGCAACAATCTGATTCTTATGGCGCACTTAGAGATCACGCAATGAATGGTGGGATAGTCGTCGCGCTCAATTTAGCCTTTATATATCCCAAGTTGTTTTAGATGAAGTTGCACGAGGTGATGCAGAAATGGCAGCTAAGCGTCTTGAGATCCTGCGTGACTTTCCATTACTCGAAGTAAATGAAGCTGTTCAAAGTTTAGCTGTGCAATTTCTGGCAAAAAGTAATCTTCCACCTAAAGCTGCTGACGATGCGCTTCATATTGCAGTGGCTACAGTTTACGGTTTGAACTATCTGTTAACGTGGAATTGTAAACATATTGCCAATGCTCAGATTCAGAAAAAACTATCACAAATTAGCATTGAAGCTGGATATGAGCTACCGACTATTTGTACACCGTATAAGCTAATAGAAGAGTAAAAATGTGGAAGGATGAAGTTCTCGAAGAAATTTACAAGATTCGAGAAGAACACGCTAAGTCTTTTAACTACGATTTACAAGCTATTTGTGATGATTTGCGTCAAAAGCAGGCTGCAAGTAAAAGGCAAATAATCTCAGTTCCCCTTAGACAGCCTAACCAACAGTTTAACAAATCTCTGCACTTAGCAGAAACAAAGGTTATTGGTTGAGCGTTGTCAGCTACTATCGGTAAGTGGGCTTAGTTATTAGACTGCTTGGGTATCGGTTTGGCAAAAATAGAGCTTAAATAGTCCACTTACATTTTTGCTGTTGGGCATTCTATTTAACAGCTATTATTTCTACTGGAGAACTGATGCGATCGCCACTTTCTCCAAATTGAATAATTTTAAAATATCATCGTCTGATTCTCAGTTCAAGCTATCCTATGGGTGTGGAAAGAATTTCTACAGATATCGCGACAAGCCATAACGCAAATAAATTAAAAGTTTATAGCAAGTACCAAGCTTTCTAGCTCTAATGCTCAAACTATGCATAATTCCGAGAAATCTAACGTAAATAACGATGTTATACCTGTTCGAGGGTATCTGTTAACCGAGCAAGTAAATCCTAATAGTCTTAATTTAGACCAACTCAGTTCTGTGGAATTGGTAGAGCTGTTTAATAGTGAAGACCAAAAGGCCGTTGCAGCAGTCGCAGCGGCAAAAACTCAGTTGGCTGAAGCGATTGAGCGCACCGCAGAGCGTTTGCACCACGGAGGACGCCTGTTTTATGTTGGTGCGGGGACAAGTGGCAGATTAGGTGTGTTAGATGCTGCTGAATGTCCACCTACTTTTTGTACACCCCCAGAGTTAGTACAAGGGATTATTGCCGGTGGCGCTGGGGCGCTGGTACGCAGTTCTGAGGATTTAGAAGACCGTGCTGAAGATGGTGAGGCTGCGATCGCTCAACGACACATTACCCAATTAGATGTAGTAGTCGGTATTACTGCCGGTGGGACAACGCCATTTGTCCACGGTGCGCTCAACGCCGCCCGTCAGCGGGGAGCCACTACTATTTTTATCGCTTGTGTTCCTGCTGAACAAGTGAGGTTTGATGCTGATGTTGACATTCGCCTGTTGACAGGCCCAGAAGTAATAGCTGGTTCAACTCGCTTGAAAGCTGGTACAGTCACCAAGCTAGCTTTAAATATCTTGTCCACCGGAGTGATGGTTAAGCTCGGCAAAGTTTACGGCAATCGGATGGTGGATGTAGCCGTCACAAATCAAAAATTACGCGATCGCGCTTTGCAAATTTTACAAGACCTCACAGGTTTAAGTCGTGAAGCTGCTGGTTTCTTACTAGAACGTAGTGGTAAGTGGGTCAAGCTAGCTCTATTGATGCACTGGACTGGTTTAGAAAAAGACGATGGCGATCGGCTTTTGTCAGAACATCAAGGTAATCTCCGCGCAGCTGTTGCGAGCTACAAAAACAACAAGCTATAGCAAAGTGCTGAGTGCTGAGTGCTGTTAGCGGTAGCGGGGCGTTTAGCCCGTAGAAACCCAGTTGCTTCAGAGCTTTGAGCAATCAACACTGTCCTAACCTATGTGACGACAGCTATACCTTAAGAATTTATGTAAAGGAAGGAGAAAACCGCGTTGTAGTGAGGCAGTGCGATCGCACTATAATTTAAGAAATTCAATGACGGCAACTGACATGGTATCGATTCCGATCACCCTGGAACAACTCATTACGGCTGTGCAACAGTTGCAACCAGACGAGCGAGTACAGGTTGCTAGAGCTTTGATTAAAGTGGGTTTACGTTCAGATTTGACGGCTTTAATTCAAGAACTTTATGCCCAACCCCCCGTTGATGACATTACAGACGATGACATCATGGCTGAAATTAAGGCTGTGCGCCAGCAATCTCAACAAGCATGATGTTCCGAGTGAACCTTACAATTCCTAATTCCTGATTGAGAGTCTTTAATGCTCGTGAGCGAGTATTAAAGACTCATCCACTAAGCTCTGAGGTTCATCGACAAAGCTCTGATATTCATCCACTAAGCTCTGAGGTTCATCGACGAAGCTCTGAGGTTCATCGACGAATCTCTGAGGTTCATCGACGAATCTCTGATGTTCATCGACGAATCTCTGATATTCATCGACGAATCTCTGATATTCATCGACGAATCTCTGATATTCATCGGCGAAGCTCTGATATTCATCGACGAAGCTTTGAGGTTTATTTACGAGTATCAAAGACTCATTTGACGTAGATCTGACAAACCTCTCGCTGCCTTGAACTAAAGTTCAAGTCTGTCCCTCTCCGAGTCGGAGCTACAGTATACACACAAGTCGAAAATATTAGTCTGTCAAGGAATAATTGACGAGTCCATTCTTTGTAGAGACGGCGATTTATCGCGTCTCTCTAACGTGCCAGTTTTTCAGACGCGATAAATCGCGTCTCTACATGAGGATATGGCAATGTTTACAGGTTATGGATCAGATGCAGCTTTAGCTGGTTTATTTTTAATAGCTTTAAACCGATCGCCTAATTGTTCAGCAATAGTTTTTAACCCTGGAGTTTTCTTTGCAGCAGTCTTCACGTAGTCATAAACTGTCAAACTGCTGCCCATTGCTTCGCTGCCGACTGCCATTAGGGTATCATCTACTTGTTCTGTTAGTTGGCGCAGTCCAATCAACAGTTCGGTGAGGTTAGCGGCTAGTTGATAATCCCGCACAAACTCATCTAAATCAAAACTGGCTGGGAGAATTTCCTTGTTAGACTGGGCAGCAATCAAGCTAGTGTTGACAAAAGCTAGTCTTTTATCGCCCATCTTAAATAACTTACGTCGTTCTTCTACACTCAGGGTAACGAGAAAGGGCATCTTTGCTTGGATAGTCGCAAAGGCTGCTTTAATTTCTTGGATATCTGCTGGGGAAAGGGAGGCGGTAATGTTTTGGTAAGCCATTGGATATTTACTGTGGTGAATCTGTTTGTTATGATTCCCACTGGTAAATGCGATCGCACAGTCTTCAGGCATGGGGCATTGAGCATTGGTCAATAAATGATGTTTGGATCTTCTTAACAGCACAAATTCTGTGACAATGATTAACAGTCAGCCGGAATACTGTGAATCCAAGCTACTCATGAGCCAGAGTTCTAAAAACAGCCTTCTTTTACCTAAACCTGTTCAATCATCTTTCCATTGGCTTTATGCTTTTTGGAAGTTTTCTCGCCCGCACACGATTATTGGTACGAGTCTGAGTGTATTGGGTTTATATTTAATTGCCATTGCTGTATCCTCGACTGGGTTTTCTGGGATTCCACTAAGTCGGGTTTTGGGCGCGTGGATTGCTTGTTTGTGTGGCAATGTCTACATTGTGGGGCTGAATCAATTAGAAGATGTTGAAATTGACAAGATTAATAAACCTCATTTACCGCTAGCATCTGGGGAGTTCTCGCGCCAGACTGGGCAATTAATTGTTGCTTTTGCTGGTATTTTGGCGTTAGTTGTGGCGTGGCTGACTGGGCCTTTTTTGTTGGGGATGGTGGCTATTAGTTTGGCGATTGGTACTGCTTATTCTTTGCCACCAATTCGCTTAAAACAGTTTCCTTTTTGGGCAGCATTATGTATTTTTTCGGTGCGGGGAACGATTGTTAATTTGGGGTTGTATTTGCACTATAGTTGGGTGTTGAAACAAGGCCAATCAATTCCACTTGTGGTGTGGGTGCTGACGCTTTTTATTTTGGTGTTTACGTTTGCGATCGCTATCTTTAAAGATATACCAGATATGGAAGGCGATCGCCTCTACAATATCTCTACTTTTACTATTCAACTCGGTTCCCAAGCTGTGTTTAATCTCGCTCTTTGGGTAATAACTGTCTGCTATTTGGGGATGATTTTAGTCGGTGTGCTAAATATTTCCTCGGTTAATCCCATATTCTTGGTAATTACTCACTTAGTGCTGCTGGTTTGGATGTGGTTGCGGAGTATGAGGGTAGATTTGCAAGATAAAGGTGCGATCGCGCAATTCTATCAATTCATTTGGAAACTCTTTTTTATCGAATATCTAATTTTTCCTATCGCCTGTCTTTTGGCTTAAGACAATGCTAGAAAACTTTTCAACCAGTTCTATTATCGCTGCGATCGTCGTTGTTTTGAGTCTGACAATCTTGGGATATTTCGCTTGGAAAACCTTAATTATTTCTGACTTCTTTCAAAAAGGAGTCAATCTTTATCAAGCAGAAGATTACCAAGGTGCAGAAGCAGCTTTTCGCAAGGTTATTTCGCTAAACTCTAGCAATGATGTGGTACGTTTGTTTTTGGGAGATGTTTTAAATCACCAAGGCCAAGTAGAAGAAGCAACGGAATTATTCCGGGAAGTGATTAGCCGCAGTCCTAAAAATGCTGATGCTTATTTGCGTCTAGCAAATGTTCTAATGCAGCAAGAACAAAAAGAAGAAGCTAAAATTAATTTGCTACAAGCTAAAGATTTATTGCAAAAACAACGTCAACCTGAAAAAGCTGAGAGAATTAGTAATCTGTTAGATAGAATCAGTGCTAAGTCAAGTGAATTGTAAAGTGTGTCCCGCTAACCTCGTCACTGATTAACATTCTAGTTAAGCAATCTACCTTCTAGAAATCAGATTTATTGAAGCCCGATTTTTAGAGATCAAGAATTAGCCGTTAAGCAATTAGTCTGATATTTAGTATCTAGTTTTGCGAAATCACGTTTGGAGAAATTGAAGATTATATAAAAGCAAGCTTAGAAAAACTAAGCATGTAAACTCACCCTGTCAAGGTAGTGAAAAATCTGCTTTATTGGTGCGATGAACAAGTTATTTTACTTAGTGTCTTAGTGTCTTGGTGGTTGATTAAATGAATTTTTGTCACCACAGAGGCACAAAGAGCATTGAACGCTACACCTTGACAGGGCTAGCATGTAAACCAAATGTATAGTAACAATGCTAAAAACAAAAAATCTGCTGGCTGCGGCTATTATCGGCTTATGTTTGATAGAGGCGAATACTGCCTTCGGTAGAGATGTTAGCGTTGGTTTATTAAAAGTCCAAGACTTGTCTCAGGCGGTAGGCTCTGAAAATAAAAACGCAATTGCGAATTTCGAGCAAGGAATCAATCTCTACAAACAAGGAGATTTAAAAGGAGCAGAGGCGGCTTTTAGGAAAGCAATTGAACTAGAACCCAACTTTTCAGAAGCTTATACTGCTTTGGGCAATACTGTCGATGATCAAGGCAAGCCACAAGAAGCGATCGCACATTACAAAAAAGCCATTAGCCTCAATCCTAAAGCCCCTGGAGCGTATTTTAATTTGGGTTTGACTTTGGCAAGGCTAAATCAATTAGAACCAGCGATCGCCGCCTATAAAAAAAGCCTGAGTCTTGATCCCAAATATGCAAAAGCTCACTATAACTTAGGTAACGCTTTGTACGAGCAAGGGAAGCTAACAGAAGCGATTGCCGCATACACAGAAGTCTTACGCCTCGAACCCAATTATGCACCGACTTATACACGTTTAGGAAATGCTCTGTACGCTCAAGGCAAACTAGCAGAAGCGATCGCTCAGTACAAAAAATCCATTAGCCTCGATCCCAAATATGCAAACGCTCACTACAACTTAGGGAACGCTTTATATGCACAAGGTAAGCAAACAGAAGCAATCGCCGAATATACAGAAGCCATTCGCCTGGAGCCGAAAAACCCAATCGGTTATAATGCCTTGGGAAACGCTTTTTACGCTCAAGGTAAGCTAGAAGAAGCGATCGCCCAGTATCAAAAAGCCATTAGCTTCGATGCCAACTATGTAGACGCTCGCTATAATTTAGCCAGCGTTTTCTATGCACAAGGCAAGCTAACAGAGACAGTCGCCGAGTACACAGAAGTGATTCGCCTCCAACCAAAATATGCAGAAGCTTATACAGGCTTAGGCAATGCCATCGACGATCAAGGCAAACCACAAGAAGCGATCGCACATTACAAAAAAGCCATTAGCCTTGCACCCGACTTTGCACTCGCTTACTATAATTTGGGAATTACTCTAGGAAGGGAACAACAGGTAGAGGAAGCGATCGTCAACCTCAAAAAAGCTAGGCAGTTATTCCAAGCTCAGGGAAACAAAGAGATGGTTAAGCAAGTTGATGAGCTATTCCCAAAAATTAACAACCAAACAAATTAAATGGGGACTGGGGAATACAAGCGGAATAAATACTGACCCTTGTACAGACGCGATTCATCGCGTCTCTACTCTTGACCCTTGTACAGACGCGATTAATCGCGTCTCTACTCTTGACTCCTAACAAATTTCAACCATGATTCAAGAAAAGGGCAAAGTTTACCTTGTTGGTGCTGGGCTTGGAGATGTAGCGTACCTGACAGTAAAAGCTAATGAACTCTTAGCTATTGCTCAGGTATTGGTTTACGATGCCCTAGTAGATACCCAATTATTACAATGCGTACCACCTGATTGTCTGAAGCTGGATGTTGGCAAACGCGGTGGTAAACCTAGCACACCGCAAGCTGAAATTAACAAGTTACTAGTAAAGTACTGTCAGCAAGGAAAACAAGTTGTACGGCTTAAGTCAGGCGATCCGTTTATTTTTGGGCGCTGTACTTCCGAAATAGAGGCGCTAAAGGCATCTGGTTGTGATTTTGAAGTAGTACCAGGAATTTCATCAGCCCTTGCAGCACCGTTGCTAGCAGGAATTCCCCTGACAGATCCGGTTTTAAGTCGCTGTTTTGCAGTGTTTACAGCCCATGAACCAGATGCTTTAGACTGGGAGGCACTGTCACGGTTAGAGACATTGGTAATTTTGATGGGAGGGCGACATCTGGCGGAGATTATAAATCAACTGGTGCAGCATGGGCGATCGCCTCATACACCCATTGCTATCATCCGTTGGGCAGGAACTCCTAATCAACAAATTTGGACAGCCCAACTAAATAATATTTTGAAACAAACCACCGGATTATCACTCTCCCCAGTAGTAATTGTGATTGGCGAAGTTGTTAGGCTACGCAAGTACTTACAACCTGAGAAAATATGTGTAGACGAAAGTACTGCCACACCTCTAGCTATGTCAACTAATCTCCCCCCCTCTCCCTCCCCATCTCTCTCTCTCCCCCTTGTTGGCAAAACTATCCTAGTGACACGTTCAGTCGGACAATCAAGTCAATTTAGCGATCGCCTCACCGCATTAGGCGCAAAAGTAATTGAAATGCCTACCTTAGAGATTGGCCCGCCTTCTAGTTGGGAAGCGTTGGATCATGCGATCGCTCATTTATCTGATTTCAACTGGTTAATTCTCACTTCAACTAATGGCATAGACTACTTTTTTGAGAGGCTAACTACACAGGGTAAAGATGCTCGTGCTTTAACTGGTGTCAAAATTGCCGTTGTTGGTGAGAAAACAGCCCAACGCCTCAAACAACACTGTATTCAACCAGATTTTATTCCCCCCAACTTTGTCGCCGATTCTTTAGTAGAAAACTTCCCAGAGCAACTGTCTGGTAAAAAGGTTTTATTTCCCAGAGTTGAAAGTGGTGGACGAGAAATTTTAGTTAAAGAATTAACTGCTAAGGGCGCAGAAGTGATAGAAATCGCCGCATATCAATCAAGCTGTCCTAGTAGTATGCCACCTGCGGCTGAGTTAGCAATTAAAAATCACACAGTCGATGTAATTACTTTTGCCAGTTCCAAAACTGTACAATTTTTCTGTCAACTCACAGCCAGTATCTCACAAAACTCTGATGGCAATCAATCGTCTGTAGTGGCATATTTAGACGGAGTTTGTATTGCCTCTATCGGCCCCCAAACCTCTGAAACTTGTCACACCTTATTCGGTCGCGTCGATGTAGAAGCTGAAGAATATACTTTAGATGGCTTAACCCAAGCATTAATAACATGGGCAACTAAATAAAAATAGTTGATTATTGACCCAACAAACGACAAATGACAAAACGCATCATCGGCTTAACTGGAGGTATTGCAACTGGTAAAACCACTGTTGCCAATTATTTGGCTAGTGCTTATAATTTGTCGGTTTTGGATGCAGATATTTATGCTAGAGACGCAGTATCTACAGGTTCGCCTATTCTTGACGCGATCGCTCAACGTTATGGCGAACAAATTTTACTACCAGATGGTAGCCTCAACCGTCAAAAGCTAGGCGAAATTATCTTTAATCATCAAGATGAGCGCAACTGGGTAGAGGAATTGATTCATCCTTACGTGCGCGATCGCTTCCTCCAAGCAATTACCCAATCTTCTTTACCAACACTAGTATTAGTAGTACCTCTGCTATTTGAAGCTGAGATGACTCATTTTGTTACAGAAATTTGGGTAGTACGTTGTTCACAAGAGCAACAACTACAAAGATTAATACAACGCAACCATTTAAATAGAGAACAAGCAAAAGCCCGTATTCACAGCCAATTATCTTTAGAAGAAAAAGTCACTCGTGCAGATATCGTTTTGGACAACTCCTTTACTCTAGAAGCACTGCTAAAACAAGTAGATGTCGCTCTAAAAGCAAACTAGCAAAAAACCGATTAATTTGTAGAGACGTTGCAATGCAACGTCTCTCTAAGATTTATATAAAATAACTACCTCAACCTATTTAACAAGTAGATTTATGAGATTTTCCTATTCAAAAAGAGGCGTTGCTGAATAAAGGGATGAATTAACTTATGCAGGTACAGTTTGATACTTCAAATAATGGAGTAACAATTTAATTGAGTATCTCAGCATTTGTTCTGACTTGGAATAACATAAAGTTTTTCGG
>JAHHHK010000015.1 GCA_019359395.1 Komarekiella atlantica HA4396-MV6 | reverse complement strand
AAAACTTTATGTTATTCCAAGTCAGAACAAATGCTGAGATACTCAATTAAATTGTTACTCCATTATTTGAAGTATCAAACTGTACCTGCATAAGTTAATTCATCCCTTTATTCAGCAACGCCAAAAATAAGTCTGTTTGAAATTCAAATACTCTATTAGCGCAGAGATTGACACAGAAAAACACCAGTAGCGGCTGCTGGTGTTTTTTCTTAGCAAATAAAGCTTTGAGGCATCAAAGCTTACTTTAGAGCATACTGCTGAAAAATTTGTAAGTTAAACACTCATTAGCTAAATACTAAATTGCATTCAAAGATGGTTTGTCCGATTAGAACCTTGGGGAGGGTAGCGACTTAAATAGAGGGTTAATTAAGAAACTCAGCAATTCGCTTCACAGCAATTTCTAACAACGGTGGCTCATGCACCAAGGCAAAACGGACATACCCTTCTCCAGATTTGCCAAAGCCTGCACCTGGCGAAGCGGCTACACCAGTCTGCTTGACTAATTGGGTACAAAATTCTATGGAGTTTTGGCTCCAGAGTGAGGGCAACTTTGCCCAGATATACATTGTGGCCTTGGGAGTGGAAACGTGCCAGCCAATGTGGTGTAAAGCAGTAATGAAGGCATCACGGCGTTGACGAAAGGTAGCAACAGCAGATTGAACTCCAGCTTGCGGCCCAGTCAGTGCAGCGATCGCACCATTTAAAATCCCTCGATACTGATTGAAATCAACAGCTGCTTTTACCTGGCGCAAGGCGTTAATTAATTGGGGATTACCGATGGCATAGCCAATGCGGAAGCCGCCCATATTATAGGACTTGGAAAGGGTAAAAAATTCAATAGAAACGTTTTTATCTGGGTCAGCTTGCAGAATAGAAGGGACTAAGGATTTTGGATTTTGGACTTCGGCTTCGCTCAGTCGAACGATTTTAGATTTTGGACTGAGAAGAGAATTTTCCCACTTCCCAGCCTCAAATACTAAATCTACGTAGGGAAAATCATGAACCAGAACGAGATTGTGTTGCTCACAGAAGGCGACAGCTTCTTGGAAAAAAGATAATGGCGCGATCGCAGCGGTGGGATTGTGAGGATAGCTTAAAACCATCATCCGTGACTGGGCCAAGACGGGGGCGGGAATATCGGCAAAGACTGGCAAAAAACCGTTTTCTGCCAGTAGTGGCATTGGGTAAATTTGACCGCTAGCTAGGTAGACTCCCCCCGCATGGGAGGGGTAGCCTGGATCTTGCAACAGGGCAAAATCTCCTGGATTAAGCAATGCTAGGGGTAAATGGGCTGTGCCTTCTTGGGAACCAATGAGGGGCAATACCTCAGTTTGCGGATCGACTTTGATGCCAAATTTGTGTTCATACCAGTTGGCTGCGGCTTGGCGAAATGCTTGAGTGCCATTAAACAGCAAATAACCGTGGGTACTGCGATCATGTAGAGACTGGGCGATCGCCTCAATAACGTGTGCCTCAGCTGGTAAATCAGAAGATCCTAATGACAGATCAATTAACTGTCGCCCAGCTGCCAAAGCTGTGGCTTTGGCCCTGTCCATATCAGCAAATACATTGGATTGTAGGGGTTGTAAACGTTTTGCAAATTGTATGTTAGTCATTTGTTCTCTCTTACTCCTTCGGGTTCGCCAGTCCACTCGGCGGCAGAGCCGCACGTGTGGCTGGTCTCACAAAGTTAAGCCAGTCGCAAGGGAAAGGGTTAAGAGACTTGTGCGTTAGCGTAGCGGTAGCGACGCAGGAGCGTCACTGGTGCTGAGCAAAGGCTTCCTTAGATCAGACTTTGCGCTTTGTCCTCTCTTGAAAAGTTTGATCCGAGGTTTTTCTCTACGAGACGCACTCGCGTTCGGCTCAAACTTTTCGCTTTGTCCTACCCTGCGGGTACTCCTTGCTTATGGGACGCTCCGCGAACGGGGAACTCAAAGAGTAGCCGCTGGCGCGTCTAGATCATTTGCTAATGACTTATGACTAATTACTACTTAAGTGCGTATCTAGGAGGGTGAGTAATTTGTCTTTACCGATGACTCCCTCAGTGGATATTAAAACTTTCTCGTCTTGAATTAGTCTGAGAGCGGGTACGCCTTCCACTTGGTACTGCTTGACAGTTAGTGGATTGGGGTCAATTTCCATTTTAACGACTTTGAGGCGATCGCTATATGCGGTGGCAGCTGAGTTAATTGCTGGCGACATCAATTGACAAGGCCCGCACCAAGAAGCCCAAAAGTAAACCAATACTGGTAGATCGGCTTTCAACACTTCGGCTTCAAACTCAGCATCAGTTATGGTGATTACACCCTTACTCATTGCAGTCTCCATGAGGTGGCATTGATCAAAGTTTGCACACACAATACTTTATCCCAAACTGAGAGTCAGTGGTCAGTCATCAGTCATCAGTGACAAAAACAAACAACTGACAAGTTATGCAAAATCCCACAACCAACAGGCGTGGGATTGACTTCAAATAAGTTTTTTGCCAATGTTACATTTGATCCAATTGCTTGCGTAGAGAATCCAACTCGGCATCAACAACTTCATTAGACTTAGGAGCGTTGGTTTCTTGTTGCGGCGGCAGTTGGGGTTGACTTTGGGGACTCGCAGGTGGTAGCATCTGCGCCTTCAAAGCTGCCAACTCATCATCAACATCGCTACCAGATTCCAAGCGGGCAAATTGGCTTTCTAAATCTGAACCCGCCAACTCTGCTACAGATTGGGCACGAGCTTCTTGCATCAAGACTTTTTCTTCCATCCGCTCAAAAGCAGACATTGCACTGCTGCTATTCATCCCACGCACCATACCTTCGAGTTGCTCTTGAGCTTTGGCTGTAGTAATCCGAGTTTTGAGCATTTCTTTCTTGGTTTTAGCTTCAGAAAGCTTGCTTTCTAACTGAATTAAGTTGCGCTTGAGGGTTTCAACTTGAGTGCTTTGCTGATCTAGACTGGCTTTGAGTTGTGTGCCTGTATCAGTATAAGTTTTCTTACGTTCTAATGCTTGTCGTGCTAAGTTCTCATCGCCCTTTTGTAGAGCTAATTGGGCATTGCGTTGCCACTTATTAATTTCATTTTGGGTATCGTTGTACTGTTTCTCAGTACGTTTTTGGGCGGCGATCGCCTGAGCAACTCCCTGACGCAACTGTACCAAGTCTTCCTGCATTTCCAGGACGGCTTGCTCTAGCATTTTTTCGGGGTCTTCGGCTTTATTGACTAAATCGTTGAGGTTAGCACCGACTACTCGCTTAATGCGATCAAATAATCCCATAACCTTGTTTATCCTTGTGTGGTTTACGCGCTTTGTTAGACCGTTAGCTTTTTTACTTTTTAATAGCTACCTATTTCAATGTAATCTTTCCAGGTTGGATCAGTACCTCCCAACAACTCTTAAATATTAAGATATGTCCAAGCTGCGGTAATTGTTCGACCTTCATAGTTCCTGTGATTTGGGTGTCTGCTGTTGGGGAGGTAGCACCGTCCTCTGATTCCCCTCGGTAAGGAGACTGTCGTGCTGGGTATTTTCTGCTTGGCTTAAAACCTGTACCTTCATTGCTGCTAGTTCGGCATCAACATCATTAGTAGATTCCAGTGAGGTAAATCGTTTTTCTAGGTCGTCGCTACTGAGTTGAGCGATCGCTTCTATTTGCGAAACTTTTTCTTCCATGCGCTCAAAGGCACTTAGACTACTGGTGGCAGAAACTCCGCTGAGCATTTCTTGGAGTCGATAAGACGCCTCGGCAGAACGGGCGCGAGCAATGTACATATCTTTTTTAGTTTTAGCGTCGGAAATTTTTAACTCTAGTGTCCGCATATCCTTTTTTAGCCTAGCTACTATATCGTTCTGCTGCTCAATCTGAGCACAGAGGGCTTTGGCAGTTTCTTGGTAAGCTCGACGTTTAGTCAAAGCTTCCCGCGCTAGAGGTTCGTTGCCTTGTTGCAGTGCCAATTGGGCGCGGCGATACCATTCTTCTGCTTGAGACTGGGTAGCCGCTGCCTGTCGTTCTGTGCGTTTTTGCGTAGCGATCGCTTGTGCTACACCCTGCCGCAATTGCACCAGATTTCCCTGCATTTCTAGAACAGTTTGTTCCAGAATCTTTTCTGGATCTTCGGCACTGCCTATCAAACTATTAAGATTAGCTCTAATTACCCGCAGGATACGCTTAATCAATTCCATGTCGGCTCTCCATTCCCGGAACTCAGCAATGAGTTTCTATAGTTACTCATAACTGTATATGTAGATACTTTGCCCTGATTTCAGTGTTGAGAACTGAGATTCCTAACTTTACGTAGAACTTAGCAAGAGATGCGGACACGGCTGAGCTGCGCTATCCGCTCTGAGCTTTTCGATGTTATTCCAATAACTCTGAGCACCGGATAGAGGCGAACAGAGGTCTGGTGTTCGATGTGGACTTTTCAAGATAAACTTTCTCTGCTCAAAAGTTCGGTGATTCATGACTCAGGGCTGCTATCTCATGGTATCGTAGATTTTTGCAACTCATTGCTGCTGAATCCGTGCTTGAATTCCCTTTGCCTGTAGCTCTTGCAGCTTTCGCTGTACTTCCTCTTTAGACTTAACTGCACCCAGATAAATAAGTTTTTGGTTACGTGATAAATAAGCATCAGGAACCACTTGCCGTGCTGAGGCTAGAGCGCCTAGTTCTTGATTATCTGTCACTATATGATAGTATCCATCTGCTGCTGGTTTGATTGTTGCATTCAACTTTGGAGGGGTTGCGCTCGGTGGTGGCGAGGTTTTTGCCGCTGGGGCTGGAGACGAATTCAGATTCGGTAATGGTGTTGTGGCGATCGGATTTGTCGGTTGGATTGCGATCGGGTTAGGTAATGCTACTTGCGGATTTACGGGGTTTTGGGGAGCGATCGGATTAGGCACTGCAATAAGAGTTTGTTGGACTTGGGGCTTTAAGCCAACTACATCATTGGGATCTTTTACTTCTGGAAACTCTTTGGCTGCTAAATTGGGATACTTGGGTATGGGCGTGATCTCTGGTTGGGACTGAGGTTGAACATTACCCGAAATTTCCTCAGTATTTTCTGCTGTAGGAGACGAATCGCTGTTAAGTAATTTACTTAAATTTAACTGCGGTAAACTTTTAGGACTGAACACTACATAGCCCAAAGTTAGACTTGCTAATAATAGCAGTAGCATAGAGCCGATACCCAAAGGTGATAACAGACTGTCGCCAGAATTGCTTGGTTTCTTTGTTTCTGGTTCTTCTGTCAGACTTCGCAACAATGCTTCACTAGATTCTAGATAGTCATCTGGTTGTTTGGGAGTCTCATCCGGCTGTACGAGATTTTCACCTTTCGTATTCTTAACAAGTGCTGGAACGATGCTGCTGGTATTGGGCGGAGGTGGTGGAGTTTGTGTTTTGGCATTGTGACTGGATGGCATCTTGAGATGAACCAGTTGCTCAGTCTTTACTGTAGTGAGGGCTGGGTTTTCCTGGGGACTTGCGGGTGTAGATGCAGGCGGCGCGTTGGTCTTTACTGTAGTAGGGGCTGAGTTCTCCTGGGGGGAACTTGCGGGTACAGATGTAGGTAGTGCGTTGGTTTTTATTTCTGCTACTGATTGTTGAGTTGTACTTGATGTCGTAGTAATGGCAGTAAAATGCTGGGGTTGACTGCTGATGTAACTCCCTGCACGTGGTTGATTCAATGTCCTCGAACCATTTCGGGTGCGTCGGTAGCGAGCTAACTCTTGATCTAGCTGCACCTCTAAACTCGCTAGTGCGGCTGCTAGTGCTGGTTTTAACTCAGGTGTTTTAGACGATTGAGAATTGGAATCGATCAAGGGGTTTTGAGTCATTGCCTCTGTATCTCAAACGTAGACTATTGGATTAACTTTAGATACATTTGTGCCAATAGTAGCGAAAATTATTTATATATCATTCACAACAAAGAATGAAGGGCAATAGATAACTCAGCACTCTCAAAGATGTCGTTGAAATCAGTTAATGATATTTTAGGCGTTTTAGAAAAGCAGGCTCAATGGCAGGAGCAACCATTACAACGCTTGCTCAAGTGTTGGGCGGAGGTTGTTGGCACAGCCGTGGCTGCACATACTAAACCATTGTCGATTCAGCGCGATGTTTTGTGGGTAGCAACTTCTAGCGCTGCTTGGGCGCAAAACCTGACTTTTGGGCGATCGCCTCTGCTTTTAAAGTTAAATCAAAAGCTGCCAACGCCTTTAGTGGATATTCGCTTCTCTACTGTCGGTTGGCAACATTCGCCAGTCATGAGTAAACAGCAACAAACAATTTTGCCATCTGAGCATCCCAGTTACCTTGGTGATGAGATGAGCCACCGGGAGGTTACACCAACTGTTAAGGATGCAAATAGTGCTTTTGAGCATTGGGCTAAGACAATGCAAGCGCGATCGCATGGCTTACCACTTTGTCCCCAATGTCAATGTCCTACCCCACCCGGTGAACTCCAGCGTTGGGCTGTCTGTTCTTTCTGTGCCGCTAAGCAGTTATAAAAAAACATGCCACAAAGAGCGTGATTTTTGGGCATAGGGGATAGGGAATTTGACAAGTTTAGGTTTACGCTTGATATGGGACAAGGAGGACAAGGAAAATTTTGCGGCGTTACTGCATTCAAATGAAAGTCCTAATTCACCTTTTTATGAAAAACCTGCACCTGTGATAAATGGATAATGGGGCATGGGGACTAAGTTTACCGCCGCTTTCAATAAATAGAGTCAAAATTGTTTGAAGCTCTAGTTTCGCCAGATATACTTAATTTAATAGGGGACAGCGATCGCCTTTCTGCCTAAAAACTCAGCAAAAAACTGGATTTAATGTCAGTCCTAACCTAAGTTAATGGCAACACCATTTAGTGATTATTTATTGAACGTAATTTATTTTTAAGTAGCTTGCCACTGTTGCATAGAGAAATCCTAAATTATTTAGACAGATAATAATTTCTTATTAAAACACGATCCCTACACACCATAATGTAAACCAATTAATCCCAAACTGCATATTTTATGTCCTTCTTAAGGAGGAACTTAAAAGGCTAGCTAAATCAAAATCTTTATTTTTAGCTTTGATCCCTAATCACTTTTAGCCCAAATTCCTACTTATTAAGTTTAGATCATTTAAAAATATAACAAGAATATAAAGACATTCTAAAGTTTATTTTAGAGCGGGGATCGCTAGAACCTATAGATAATAATGACTTTTTGCCTCTAATCCGTCTTTATATATAGAAGGAAAATATAAGGGTGAAAATCAGCCAGAAACGGCACTCAAGATGAACCCAAATGAAACCTATTAAATTTTTAACATCTGCCTGTCGATATTGCCGTCATTATCAGCCAGAGGGTCGTCGTGGTGGGATGTGTCAACTGTTGGGAGTACAAGTACAAGCAAGTTGGAAAGCTTGCTCTTTGGCACTTCCACCTTTTGCACCTTCTTGGGAAAGCTTAGAAGATGCTTGGAGTTTACCAGATGCAACACCAGTTTTAGCTGCTTCTCAGTCCTTAGCCTCAGATTTAGACAATGCTGCTCTAGTTACTTTAGAGGAAACAACTGCTTGCACCTCTGAACAGCTTAAGACTAAAGCAGTACTTATTTAGCT
This sequence comes from Komarekiella atlantica HA4396-MV6, assembly GCA_019359395.1. GTDB lineage: Bacteria > Cyanobacteriota > Cyanobacteriia > Cyanobacteriales > Nostocaceae > Komarekiella > Komarekiella atlantica. The sequence goes on along the minus strand of JAHHHK010000015.1, from coordinate 187,990 downwards.
ACCCATTATTACTCTAATCAGTTTGTAGTCTGCTAAAAATAAGATTTGCTTTTAAGATTTCTAATGTTGTAAATTTTGACATTTGCAAAAATCGCACCCTTCAGTGAGGTGCGATTTTTGCGATTTAAGGTAGCCAAGGAAAATCGCGAAAATTAGGTGGACGCTTTTCGAGAAACGCTTGTTTTCCTTCAGCCCCCTCTTGTGTCATGTAATAGAGTAAGGTGGCATTGCCAGCGAGTTCTTGTAAACCAGCTTGTCCATCACAATCAGCGTTGAATGCGGCTTTGAGACAACGAATGGCGATCGGACTTTTTTCTAAAATCTCTTGTGCCCATTGAATACCTTCGGCTTCTAGTTGGGCAACTGAAACGACGCAATTAACTAAACCCATTTCTAGAGCTTGTTGTGCATTATATTGGCGGCAGAGAAACCAAATTTCTCGTGCTTTTTTTTGTCCGACAATGCGGGCAAGATAACTAGCTCCAAAACCACCATCAAAACTGCCAACTTTGGGGCCAGTCTGTCCAAAAATGGCGTTATCGGCGGCAATGGTGAGGTCACAAATCAAGTGCAGGACATGTCCACCACCGATCGCATATCCAGCCACTAAAGCAATTACCACTTTTGGCATGGAACGAATCAGGCGTTGTAAGTCCAACACGTTCAAGCGGGGGATGCCAGTATCATCTACATAACCAGCGTGTCCTCGGACGCTTTGATCACCACCAGAGCAGAAGGCGTATTTGCCATCAGTATGTGGCCCACTACCAGTAAATAGAACGACGCCAATAGTAGTATCTTCACGGGCATCACAGAAAGCGTCGTACAGTTCAAAAACAGTTTTAGGGCGGAAGGCATTACGTTTGTGGGGACGATTGATGGTGATTTTGGCGATGCCATCGGTTTTGTGATACAGGATGTCTTCGTAAGTTTTGGCGATTTGCCAGTTGATTTGCATGGGAATAACTGCGCTGTTGTGCTTGAGAATTTTATCGCGGACGTAGGGACAAGCGATACCTGCGGTGGGCTATGCCTACGCTAAAATTGGTGTCTCAAGCCTTTACAAAGACAGAGGCGCAAAGAAGAAGGGCGATCGCACTTCGGTAAAATAATTCTGGCTACAAATAAAGTTTCCCGAAGTGAAGAAGCATTTGCAGACACGCGGGTATATCAGAAACGATGGAAGAAAGAGTGCGATCGCTTGTCCTCTCACTCTTAAAACGACTATTTAATGAAATTGCTGAGGAACTTTTTTATAGAATCATGTAGTTTATACTTAAAAATTTGTATCGATTATCGAAATGGAGATTGTCATTTGATTTCATTCAGTAGCTACAAAGTAACTGCATCTAAGTGGATTACCATATTTGACTCACCATTCTACCCAGATTCTTTAGATGAAGCTAAAATGCTTTACGAGAAAGTTTTGGAGCGTTTTATAGAATTGGTATACGAAGCAACAAGCTCTGCAAATTTACTCGAAATTATTACAAAAGAGCCTGATCCTTTACGTATTCAACTTCTTAGAGTATTTCGGAGGTATGTATCACCAGATACTACAGTAGAAATGACTAAGAAAAAACGTGATATCTCTAGTATAATTAACGACTTTGGTGATAGATTTCGTAGCTTAGAAGAGGTTAGAAGAAATTTGCAAAGCCGTCCTGTACCTGATGAAACTCTAATGGATCTTCTTTTAGAACAAAGTAAACGAGGGCAAAAAGGCTATGACTTAACAGAGGCGTTTTTCTTATGGTTTGACAGAGTATTTGGTAAAAACTATATAATTCAGGGGCCAGTTCGTGCTGGAAAAGATGTAATGCTTGATAAGGTTTTGAATAATTGGGAAGCTCAAACTCCAGCAGATATTTTTATATCTCGATTAGATGGAACCCCATTAGTAGTTGGATTTGCTCGTTATGATTCTGATAGAGGAGGTTCTCAAGAAGATGATCGAACTGGTGGAAATCGAGATAAAGCAACTGATATTCTCAGGTATGCTGATACCTATAAAGTGGCTTTAAAAGTATTTTTTTTGAATGATGGCCCAGGATTACTACTAGGATCTATGTGGAATGATTACGCTCGTCTAGAAAGCTATGGTAATGGCAAAATAATGGTATGCACTCTGAAAATGCTTGATGAGAGATTTACACAAGATTGGCTTGAAAGTTGAGTTTGCTATCCCAATCATGTATGACACTATCAGAGATAAATTCTAATTCTGGTGTTTCTTCAATATATAAATCTAGACCGCTTCGTAAAACTCTGTTTATACCTATTAAGCATTTTGGTTCATGTTTAATCGAACTATTTTCGTTAATGAAGTCACCCATGACTTCTGTCCCTTTAACTAAACGATGAACTATTGTAGCTATAGCAAGTTGTGAATTATCAATAGCTATCCATTTTCTTCCTAATTCTTCAGCTGTAGCAGCAGTAGTTCCACTTCCAGCAAATGCATCTAACACAATATCTCCCTCATTAGATGAGGCTAGAATTATTTGTTTGATCATATCTGGATTTTTTTCTGTTGGATAGCCAGTAATTTTAATATTTTGATTGTGAGCATCCTTGAAATCAAGCCAAATATCTTGAACTGAAATACCCTGACTATTATCTAAATAAACTTTTCTTCTTGGGTTCCCTGTTGGTGACCAGTAAATCTCTCCGCGTGCATCCATTTCGTCTAAAGTTTCTGGAGTATATTGCCAGTGTTTACCTGGAGGAGGTAGCATTCCTCTCCAGGGTTTACCTGTTGCACCTTTTCTTACACCTGGTGCATGAACAGGAACTTTCTTATAAACTCTTCCAGTATCCTTTTCAAGATATTGATACTCTTTCTTTGCAGTAGTTTCAGTCCAAGGGTTAAAAGGCTGATTCCATATATAATTATCTGTTTTTGTGTAAAATAAAATGTAGTCAGAGGTGTTTCCATACTGTTTACGTGTATAGTTTTTTGGGTTACATTTTTTTCTGGTAATCCAGTTGCGAAAGTTTTTAGAACCAAAAATTTCATCCATTATAATTTTGGCAGCACAAGCCATCTTGTCATCTAAATGTATATAAATAGAACCTTCGTCTGATAAAACTTCTCTTAATAAAACAAGTCGTTGACGTAAAAACTCTAAGTATTCTGCACCTTCCATTAGGTCGTAGTAAGCATGATCTCTTTGACGAGATTCAAAACTACTCCCTGTTGCATAGGGAGGGTCAATATAAATTAAACTAACTTTACCAGCGACAGTATCATCATGCAAAAAGGAACTAAGAACTCTTAAATTTTCTCCATATATTAATCTGTTTCTTGGATTTCTATCTACACTTATTATCCGGTGTAACTTGGCTACCGGAATTTTTAATATATCTTCTACAGGAATTTTTCCTTCATATTCTAAGCGAAAAGGAATTGCATTTTGTTGTTTACTTTTACGACTATTTTTACTAGGTATTCCTGTTGCCATTTGAGTTAATTTTCTTCTGTTTGTTTTCTACTATTATTCCTTTGTAAGAACTCATTTAAGTCTTTTTTTCTGATACGCCAAATTCTTGGCCCCACTTTTGTGGCTTTAAGATTATTTGATGATATCCATCTTTGTACAGTTCTTTGGTGAACACGAAGAAGTTCGGCTACTTCAATAGTTTTCAAAAATGAAATATCTTCTTCACTATCATTATTGTTACGTTTTGCATTTTGTCGCATTTGTCGCTAAATTCGCTAGAGTCGTCATTGTACTACTAATTTTAATCCTTTGCAAGGGTCAGCAGTACCAGTACTTTAAACGCTTGTGGTAAAGTACTTTTAAATTTGATGCCACAAATGCTATGTTTTTATACTCCTATTCATTAACACTTAATGAGATGGTTAAATTACAATATCTGCGGCAAACTTTCTCAAATTATCCTGTCGCCACTTCGCATCTGCTTTGCGATTTGTCTGCAACTCCAGAACCCGAATTCCTGTAACTGGTAGCGGGTTTAATCTTTGCTGCAAGTGCTGCCAAGAAGTTATTAATTCATGCTGCACATTATAAGTAGCACACAACTGAGCAAAATCAATATCCTGGGGAGTGCCAAAAAATTCTTCAAATGGTAGGTCAAACTTGGCAATGGGTAACATTTCAAAAATCCCGCCGCCATTGTTGTTGATTAACAAAATTGTTAGATGTCCGACGAATTTATTGCGGATTAAAAAACCATTGGTGTCATGTAACAGAGCTAAATCTCCGGTTAACATCACACAACTTTGATGGCGATGGGCAATTCCTAAAGCTGTGGATAGTGTGCCATCAATGCCATTTGCACCACGATTAAAATGCGATCGCACTCCTAAATTATTCGGTTTCCAGAAATATTCCACATCCCGCACAGGCATACTATTAGCAATAAATAGAGGCGTTCCGGGCGGTAAAATCTGAGAAATTAACCAAGCTGCTTTACTCTCAATTATTTCATCTATTTTCTCCATAGTCTGGTCAACAACTAACCTGACCTTAGCTTCCGCATTACACCATTTCTGCACATAGTCTGAAGAGAAAGATAAATTTCTCTCTGTCTTTATGTCTTTTACAGATATCCGTAAATGTGTCGTTTTCCCATGCAAAGGGTCAAGGTTTTGATTACTGTTATCAATTACCCAGCGTCGCGGTTGGGTTGCATCTATCCAGTTACGTAGTTCCTTGCTTGTGGGCAATTCACCTACCTGAATCACCATTTCGGGTGCTAATTGCTTTGCTAATTGTTGATTTCGCAAAATCAGGTCGTAGGTAGAAATTAAATAGGGGTTGAGGTCGGCATAATTTCTGACTGGGGAGAGTCCTTCTGCTAGTACGGGCCATTTGAGAGTTTGGGACAGTTGGGCGATCGCTTTACAATACTCTTGTAGCTGCTGCGGTTGATCAACACCAGCGATGATAATACCGCGATCGCATTTTAGCCATTCTTGGGGAATGGGGAATTGGGAATTGGGAATAGATAATTGGCTGGTGCTTGCTATTCCTGCAAAAAAGTCTTCTGGGTGAAACTGTGACTGCAATAATTGTAAAGACGTTTCATGAAACGTCTTTGGGTCAGGAATGGGTGCAAGAGGATCGCGAAAGGGAATATTTAGATGTACTGGCCCCTTCTGGGGAGTTTGCGCTTGCTCCCAGCCATGAATTACTATTTGTCGCAGATAAGCTAGCATTCCCATGTCAGAGGATGGTAAGGCTAACTCTACTTGCCAGTTTGGATAATCGCCATATAATTTACACTGGTCTATAGTTTGTCCAGAGTGGCAATCTCGCAATTCTTGCGGTCTATCGGCGGTTAATACCAACAATGGTACGCGACTATATGAGGCTTCAATTACCGCTGGGTAAAAGTTCGCCCCTGCTGTACCAGAGGTACAAAGTAGTGCCACAGGACGCCCGGTTGCTTTCGCTTGTCCCAAGGCAAAAAAGGCGGCGGAGCGTTCATCGAGTATGGAAATCGCTTCGATGTCAGGTACTTGCTGGGCAAAGGCAACTGCTAGGGGTGTGGAGCGAGAACCAGGACAAACGATGGCACAAGTTAATCCCAGGCGCTTTAGCGTCTCCGTTAAAATATAAGCCCAAAGTTGATTAACATTCCTAAAGGCGATTAGCATCCAATCCTATAAAGCTATAAAACAATCTTAAATTTTAGATTTTGTTTAGGATATTTCCATTTAAAATCCGTCTTGAAAGTTAAGCCAGTCGCTATAACTCTGGTTATCAGGGCAACGCGCTGATTCAAGTCAGGAAATTATCTCACAGGACTGGCTACATTTTCTGCAAGATATAAAATTCGCACTCAAATTCTTATGGACTGTATTCATTTAACGGGAATTCGCTGCTATGGCTACACTGGTTATTTGCCAGAAGAACAAGTTTTAGGGCAATGGTTTGAGGTGGATGTGAAGTTATGGCTGGATATCTCCACTGCTGCCAAGACAGACGCGATCGCAGATACTTTAGATTATCGCAGCGTCATTAGCTTAGTACAACATCTGGTGAAAACATCCAAGTTTGCCCTAGTAGAAAGGTTAGTAGCCACGATCGCAGATTCTATCCTTCAAGGGTGCGATCGTGTGACACAAGTCCAAGTTATTTTGAGCAAACCCGCCGCACCGATTCCAGACTTTAGCGGCAAAATTAGCATTGAACTGACTAGAACTAAATCCGGTCTCTGAAACCTAAGTTTACTTTTCTTCTTAAACTAGACCTACCAGCAAGCGGGGAGAGTGGATTTATCTGGAGAGTAGAAGTATCTAAACAAACAGAATCTTCTCTTCCATCGCTCTATTCTCCTCTCTTTAATTTTCTCCCTTATACTTGCTCGTTCTCAAAAGCTAAAAAAATTATGTTATTTACTGATATACATTTAAATTGCATCTTTTAAAATGCCAGGTTTTGTGCCTAAGTCTTGCACAGAAGTGATAAATAGTTCCTAAATAACTGGGCATAAATAAACATATATGTGGCAAAGTTGCTGGTCTCTATTTAAAAGCTAATGATACAGGGGTTTTCAACTGTTAACTATTCATTAATTATTGCTGTTTATTCACACATGCTTACTTATCTAAGCATTTTTTTATACTAAAAACTGGTTTCTGGCAAACCAAACTTAGGTTTTTTCTGTAATTTAAAAGGACAATTAACAATAAAACTGTCTAAGTACCTTTATAAAAAAAATCTCAGTAATTGAGACGTGCCAAAAATCCAATTTCCTAATTAACCGTAATACTTGCATACAGACTTTATCTGTGCTATGTAAGCGTTTAACTGTTATTTATTAACCTTTAAGCTCAAATTTATTTTAAGTAATTACCACATTTGTTTGTGCTTTTTAAGAAAATAACTATTGCATATTATTAAAAATCACACTTTAACAGTTAGTAATTTAACGGCAATTTCAATTAAACGTTAATAACTTGATATTAACTGCATAAGCTAATCAGATTAACTTTGCCAAACACACAGACTATAATAGATAAATAATATACTATTTGATCATTAGTTCAGTATTTTCGCCAAGCAAGGAGATATGGAGTTATAAATTGACTATTATAAGAATATTGACTTTCAGATTTAGTTGATACGGACAACAGCATCTTAACCTTAGCAAACAGGTTATTGTAACATGTTCGCACGCAGAATCCTAGTTGTTGAGGATGAAAAGACCCTAGCCTCAAATATTAGAAAAAGTTTACAAAAGTTTGGTTATTCTGTTCCAGAAACCACTGATTCTGGTGAAGAAGCAATCAAAAAAGTAGCTGAGACTAATCCAAATTTAGTGTTAATTGATATCTGCCTAACTGGTGAAATTGATGGTGAGCAAACAGCAGATATTATCCAGAATCATTTCCATGTGCCTGTATTATATTTAACAGAGAATTCGGAATATACAAGATTACATAAAAAGCGGGCAAGTGAGCCTTTCAGCTACATTAATAAACCATTTCTTGAAAGAGACTTATACATTGCAGTGGAAATGGCTTTGTACAAACACCAGATTGAAAAGAGATTACAGGAAGAGAAACAAAGACTAGTAGCAATTATCAACAGTATGGGCTGTGCAGTGGTTGTAACATATACCAATGGTTGTATTCAAATGATGAATCCCATAGCAGAAACCCTTACTGGTTGGAAGCAAGATGAAGCACTTGGGAAAGATTTAGTAGAAGTCGTCAGCTTAGTTAACAAAAATGTCGAAGAAACAATTAAAAATCTAGCTACACACGCAGTAGAAGCAGGGGAGGTTTTGAATTTACCAGAGAATTGTACGCTGATTGCTAGAGATGGTAAAGAAATACCGATTGGAGATAATGTTGCACCCATCCGTGATCATAATGGCAACATTACTGGTGCAGTTTTAATTTTTCAAGAAATTACTAAACGTAAGCAGACAGAGGCGCAACTGCTCCGTAATGCATTTTATGATGGGTTGACAGCATTACCGAATCGCGTCTTATTCTTGGATAGGCTCAAGCAAGCAATTGAGCGTAGCAAACGCAAAAACGATTATTATTTTGCGGTATTATTTTTGGATTTAGATGGTTTTAAAGAAATTAATGATCGTTTTGGGCATACAATGGGGGATGATTTTTTGGTCGAAATCGCCCGACGCTTGGAGTCATGCTTACGCAGTGGCGACACTGTAGCACGATTTGGTGGCGACGAATTTACTGTTCTTTTAGAAGATATTAAAGATGTTACTGACGCTACCAATGTTGCCAAACGTATTCAGGACGCCTTAAGGATACCGCTGAGCCTGAATGGACATCAAGTATCTACTACAGCCAGTATTGGTATTGCTTTAAGTTTTAATCATTACGAGGAGCCAGCAACTCTGCTAAGGGATGCTGATATTGCGATGTACCAAGCTAAGCAGCAGGGAAAAGCTACTTATGCCATATTTGGTTAATTAATTATTTGTCATTTGTCCTGTCTTACCCCTTCGGGGTGATGCCTCCGGCACGCCTGCCGTAGGATGCCCAAAGGGCTGTAAGGCGAACGCCAGTCCACAAGGGCGGCAGAGCCGCACTGTGGCTTGTCTCACAAAATTGAGCCAGTTGCAAAGGAAAGGGTTAAGAGACTTGTGCGTGAGCGTAGCGGTAGCGATGCAGAGCGTCACTGGCGTCTGTTCGCCTCTATCCGGCGCACCCTGCGGGTTCGCGTAGCGTTCCGTAGGAAAGCAAGCTACAACTTTGCGCTTTGTCATTTGTTCTTCGTCTAATGCTATTGACTATTTACAGACGCCATTAATCGCGTTTTTAACTTGACTCTTGATTATTGACTAATCTGCAAAAATTTCTGTAATGCGGCTTGCACTTGTGGCTGATTAATGTAAACCTCTCCAGCTTCAATCAAATTACTAATATTCTCTTGACTTACATCATCAATATCATCACTCAAACGTTTGCCAGTTAAATGTCGGTCAAGTTTGAATTGTAATCGTAAAACACGATCATCCATGATCTGCTTGGTGATATATTCGTAAATACCTGATGAGCCATCAAACAAAATACCAATTAGGGGTTGTGCCCATTCTATTAGGCCCCACTGTCGAGCTTGTTCATATGGTATGATTCGGGTACGATCGCCAGTTCCGATGGAAAGGATAGAAATTTTTTCAACTGGATAACCCAATCTGAGAGCTTCAGCAACAGCACAGCTAGAGGGATTATTCGCAGCAACACCGCCATCAATGGCAGAGTATATACATTTAATCGAGTAAGTAGAGGTATTGTCGGGTACTTTTTCCCAAGGTGAGTCTATCAAAGCAAGTTGAATTGATCCTACATATTTTTTGAGATTGCGAATTTGACCACTACCTGTACCACTAGTAATTGTAATCTGCGTATCTTTATATACGTCTTCTATTGAGGATGCATTATCATCTAAAATGATGCCATTCGCAAATGCATTTTTAGTGATTCCGTTTACCGTTTTGTCTAGTTTATGTGCTGGGAAATAAGTTGGAGCTGATGCCGAACAGACACAAGCTTCCCACAAAGTGACATCACCATAACTTTTGTCTTGACGCCAACTTTTAAATATAATTGGTTCTCGGTTAATTGTGTCATAGGAAACAATTAACAACATTGTAGAAGTAATATCACGAATTTTTATATCACCAAAAGCACTTTTGATAGCTTGAATCAAACCCGCATCAGAAAACTTGGGTGCAGATAAACCATACTTTAGCAATAAACCAATTCGCTGTAATGCAAAACGACTTTTGTAAGGAAATATTAGTGAGCTTTTTTGCTTGTATAGTTCAATAATTTCTTGGCTACTGCATCCTCTTGCGATCGCACCTGCTAGAATTGAGCCTGTAGAAGTTCCCGCAATTAAGTTAAAATACTTATTCAAGGGTTGGTCAATTTGCTTCTCAATCACTGCCAAAATACTGGCCGCAATTACTCCCCGAATTCCACCACCGTCTAAGCTTAAAATCCGAAAAGGCATATTTCCTCGAATTCTCTGCAATTTTTGGTTAGTTAATACAAATTAATATAACTCAACTATATTTAGTATCAAAAATTTGTTTTTTTAGAAAGTTTATTAGAATGCATTTTTGTTAATAGTTAGTTTCAAATTAGTGATAAGCTGGTGTAATATGAATTTGATTACAGCTACTATCTTCTATTAAAAAACATAAAAATCTGCCAATTATAAATGCTTGCATTCGGCAAACAAATTCTGTAATTAAAATATATTCGATTGCATCTATAAATTATGTCATGGAAAAAACAGAAAAACAGAAAATGCTCGCAGGTGAGTTATATCTTGCAAATGATTCTGAATTAGTTGCTGAAAATAAGCAAGCCAGTCGTCTTCTACGAATGTATAATTCTACAACTGAGGAACAGCAAGAGCAGCGGCGGCAAATTTTGCAAGAATTATTTGGAAAAGTTGGACAACAAGTATTGATCGTACCACCCTTTCACTGTGACTACGGCAACAATATTTATGCTGGCAACGGATTATATATGAACTATGGCTGTGTAATTTTAGATTGCAACACAGTTCATATTGGTGAAAATGTTTTGTGTGCTCCTTATGTGCAAATTTACACTGCCTACCATCCTGTAGAACCAGAAATTCGCCTTTCCGGTAAAGAATTAGCTGCTCCGATTAAAATTGGCAATAATGTCTGGATTGGTGGCAGTGCAATTATTTGTCCAGGGGTAACAATTGGTGATAATACAACCATTGGCGCTGGCAGTGTAGTTGTCAAAGACATTCCTGAAAATGTCGTTGCTGCTGGCAATCCATGCCGTATTATTCGGGATTTGTCCTAGAATTGAATTGCGATGCGATCGCTCATTGCTAATTTTATAATTTATATCCTCTAGCAAGCCAATAGTGCCAGTCTGCCAGTGCTTCTTGAGTGTCACTATCAGCATCTATAGCTATGATTTCAGATAACTTCGCAGAGAATACATCTTCATCTTTGCCATCAGGATAAACAACTTCCACAAACATATCTTTTAAACACTCATCGTCTGGTGCCATTCCCAGGACTTCGACTTGTTTCTCCTCGACAGAGGTCGATTTACGTCCCTTTTTTGTCCACTTAGCCATAAAAGGTACGTTCAGAGAATCGTCGAGGTAGTAATACCAACCCATTGCCCGTTCTTCTTTGTCTTCGGCATCGATAATGATTTCTGTTTTAATGCGATGCTCTCGGTTTTCGTCTGGTTCAACAGTAGGCATAAAACAACGGCTTGTGTATAATGCACTTTGACATGATACATCCTTTTAGCAATATCTGACGACAAGCTGTTAAACTAATGTGCATCCAATTTACAGATTCACTAGCTAAAGCTGTCATTAGTTATTAGTCCTTTATCCTTTGTAAATACTTTTTGGTTAATAACTCATGACAAATTACAACCCTCATGAATGAAAAACATATCTATGCCTCTACGATTCTGCTTCTGTCTCATTACCGATTCATTCTGAATGTAAAAACTTGAATCTAGTTCTACTCCCCGCAGTAAGTCTGGACGCTTACAAGTAACTGAACCAGTGCTTTTCAAGTTTAGGTTAAGTTGCTCGGCTAAATTATCAATTAGCTTTTCTATTAATCTTTTGTTGCAGCGGTTCTCGTTTACGTGAGGTATACCTGTAGGGGCACGGCAGTGCCCATACGTGTCAACTTAACGTGAAATCCACATTCCGCAAGGAACCCAAGTTCCTTGCTCATAGCAAAAGTCATCTGAAGATGACTAAATATTCCCAAAATCCTCAGTCTACTAAAGTAGACTTTCGCTCATCCGCCAGAGAATTTATTCTCTGGCGGATGAGGAGGCCAACAGTAAAGCTATTTTTAGCTAAGGTTAACACGTATGGGCACTACCGTGCCCTTACACCTGACGATGTAATGTTGTACCGCATCTGAATGGGAACCGCTATATGTTCATGGGGTATCAAAGGTGTCATGACTTCTAATATCCCGTGGTCGCAAGCCAGTCGCGTGGCACGATTATCCCCCATTTCTGCAAGGATGCTTTCAAAAGTCTGCCAACTAATGTTTTGCAGTATAGCCCGTTGGGAAATAGTGGCTGTAATTGTCAGCAGAGATTTAATTTGAGGTTTTCTATCAAGATATCAAGAAATTCACTGGCAGTTGAAAAAGCGATCGCTTCTGCCTTAATCTAATTTGGAAGCCTTCAGTATGTAGTATTATTGGCTAGGTAGTAGGGTAGGCATTACAATATCCACTCTACTTGGTCTATTCTGATAAAACCTTCTGTAACCTAATCTGGAATTTTTAAAAATTGTTTTTCTTTATATAATTAACCAGAAAAATAAGGAGCATCCATGCGTTTTTATCAGATTGCGACAATTGTTGGTTGTACAACAGCAGCTTTTATATCAATTGCGCCCATACGGTCAGAAGCCGCAACTTTTCAGATAAAATCTGGAGTCACCAGTGTTTATCATGACTTGAATTTTCTCAGCAGCATCGGGTTAAACTTAACAGGCACTAATACAACTCAACCAATTAACAGCAATTTTATAGTTGGCTTCAGCATCAGCCCAGATACTAACTTCAAGTTCAGTAACGTACACGATTTTACTCCGCTCTCAGGTACAATCAAACACACTGGCACTATTACTTTTAATAATCAAACCAGTGTTGGTAATTTTTCAATTGATTTGGCTTTGAAACGTACCGTTAATCATGCCAGCGGACTCGTTCTAAGAGACACATTCTCTCTAAATAAAGTTTTGTTTGATTTAAGTGCTCCGGGAAGTGTGGCATTTGATGGCAAAGATTTAACCTTAGCTGATGTTAAATTGCTAATTTCTCCAGAATTCGCTAGCGTACTTGGCAACCCTAACTTAGCAGGTGTATTGGGTGGAACTGCACGAATTGATGCTCAAGTTGTCCCCGATGCTGCGGTGCCTGAACCTGAAAGTGTACTAACAACTTTGCTAGCGGGTGCGGCTCTTTTGGCAACTAGGTTTTGTATTCAAAAAATTAAATACACGTAATATCCTGAAGCATAGCCAAATGCTTCTTTACAGGTGCAAGCGTATTCGCGGCAATCATGCCACTGGCGGCGACTGCTGGTAAACCAATCCCAGGAAATGTCGAATCTCCACAGCACATCAGCCCTGGTAGGGGTGTGCTTGGGCCTGGAAACAGGCTAACTCCAGCCTTAATGGCCGGGCCATAGGAACCTCGGTGGCGACGCAGAAAGCGCTCGTGGGTTAGAGGTGTACCCACAAGTGTAACTTCGCAACGCGAGCGAATATCTGGAATGATGCGCTCTAAAGCTTGCCACATTACTTCTGCACGTAAAAGCTTTTGTTTGGCATACTCCTGGCTTCTTCTGTCCATTCCTTGCCAAAGAGCATACGGCTCATTGCCAGGAGTATAAACATGAATCACATGCTTGCCGGGTGGTGCTAAGGATGGGTCGAGAATTGAAGGAATTGATATCAACACAACGTTCTGAGGTGCTGTGATGCCTGCTTCCCAGTTGTTGACTACGATGTAGTGACACTTGAGGTTTTGTAATGCTTGAGCGTTAATACCTAGGTGCAGGTGCATAAAACTATCACACTCAGGTGTCGCCTGTCGTTTGGCACGAAACTGTTTTGGTACTGCTTTTTCTGGTAGGAGTTTCAAAGTATCCCAAACAGATGTATTACAAACTACTGCCCGACGCACCCGGATTTCCTTACCATTACGCAGACGTACACCTACAGCTTGGTTGCCTTCCACAAGCACTTGCTCCACATGAGCGCCTAGCATCAACCGCCCCCCATGTCTCTCTAATCCTTGTACCAAAGCGTCAACTAAAGCACCACTGCCACCAATCGGATAGTCAAGCACGACACCTGGTCGATACCAGTCAGCAAACATAAATGCTACTTCGGCTGTACTAGTGCCATCTGCTGGTAGCCCGGAAAGTAAAAAACAAAGCATGTCAAGCCAGTTGCGTGTAAACGGGTCTTTAACAACACCATTTATAATCCGGCTGAAAGGGCCCGTTAGCTTAGGCACATTTGCAATATGCTTTACCAGAGATGGAGCAAATCGGCTCACAGTTTTAGCTGCACCCAAATCAAAGCGTAGTGCGGCTGGTGGTATGGCAGTTGCAGCACTAGCTAGTGGTTCCATAACACCCTGGAGTCGCTGCCATTCGGTTACAGCATCATGACCACGAAATTGCATCAGGACTTCACAAAATTGTTCTGCGCCCACTGATGTATTAAAATCACCTTCTGGTAGGCAGCAACCCCAAGTATCGTAGGTTAAGCAAGGTAGCTCAGAGCCAATGGCGTCTAGCACTTGTCGTAGGGGGTTAGCAGAGGGACTATAAGATAGTCCAGAGTAGAGTGACGGGCCTGAGTCAAATTTGAATCCATTGCGCTCAAAAGCGTGGGCGGCACCACCAGGGATGGAGTGACTTTCGCAGACTATCACATCAAAACCGTAGCGTGCCAAAAGAGCGGCACAACTTAAACCACCAATACCGCTACCAATAACGACTACATCTGTGTTTTGCATATCGCCTATGTTTGCAAAGATGGTTTCCAAGTTTTACTAACGTTTTAAGCTAATGTAATTTCTTATCTAGGATTGAGCTTAATTATTTGGTTAAGAGACTGTTGATATTCTGTTGTCTTTCCTTGTTTTAAGTATAAATCTGCTGCTGTCTGAAGATCTGCGATCGCGGCTTTCCTATCCCCTAGATTTACTCGAAGCAGTCCCCGACGGTAGTAGGCATCAGCAATACTGCGATTTCCCCAATTTCGATTAATGCGAATTGCTGAATTGTAATCTTGAAGAGCTTTATTTTTATTTTTAAGCAATTGGTAAACAGTAGCACGACTGTAATAAACACCAGAGAAATTTGGATTAATTTGAATGGCTTGGTTATAATCTTCAAGCCCACCTTGATAATCTTTGAGGCTTATGTAAGCTCTGGCGCGGTTAGCATAAATATTAGCATTGCGAGGCTCTAGTCGAATAGCTTGATTGTAATATTCAATGGCTCGGCGATAGTTCCCCTTCCGCACTTGAACTAAGGCATCTGCATGGTAAGTGGCTCTTTGTCTAGTTGGAGCAGGATTTCGCTGCATATTGGAAAGAAGAACCTGTATCTTACTGGCTGGAATCGCAAAGTAAATTCCTGAAGCAAAATTTCCAGTTCGAGCCTCTCGCGTTCCTCGACTGACAACCCCAATCACCTCACCATCTTCATTCAGCAATGGCCCACCCGAATTACCTGGGTTTGTTGGTGCAGTATATTGAATTACTCCATTATCTTCTAAGCGACTGACTATTCCATCCGCAAAGCTTTTCTCAAGTGTTAGCGGGTTGCCAATGACATAAATCTTTTGCCCAATTGTAGGAGGAAGCGATTGTAATCTTAAACTTGGAAGTCTTTCTTGAGACTGAAGCTTTATCAAGGCTAAATCATTGTTTTGATCTCGTGCTACTACTGCTCCACGATAAACTTTCTCTGACACTTTAACGGTCACATTTCGCTGATTTGCTACGACATGATTAGCTGTAATAATCCATCCTGTTGGAGAGATAATAACACCACTACCATAGGAGACTAACTTGGGATTTTGTGGAGCAACAATGAACACAACAGCAGGATTAGCTTTTTGATAAATTGCTTCGGGTTGAAGGGCAATAACTGCCTGAGTAAATCCATTTAGTGAAGCAAGTACGCTAAGGAAAAAATCCGTTTCAAAGTGGAGTTTCATCGCTTAATGCTCCTAGATAAAAACTTAAATCTTATGTTTAATATACAACATTTAAATTCTAAATACTAATTACTGTTTCTATATTTTATGTATTTTCTTTAATGTATATTTTACTTATTTATTAAGTAATGATAAATCCTTGATGAACCATAAATTAATAGTCGATTTAATGTTTTATTAACCGCAATCCTGTTGATGGCTCAAATAGTTTTAGTGTTTTTATGCTAAATTTTATACAATTTGGATATTTAAAAATCAGTATCGATACTGCTTACTAAAAAGTAGTAAAGTGTCATTTTTTACACTAATTTGGTATATTATAACCTTTCTACCAAAACTTTTTCTTGCACAACTTGCAAGGTAATTAAAATTGAGTGTGGCTCTTTCAAAAAGACGGTATTCTGATAATGAGTAAAAAAGCAAGCCTTGTCAGCAAATATTTGTGACGGTAAAACCAAAACATATGGAAGCATCTACCGTCAACAAAGCTGACTTTAAGATAAAGATAAAGCAGTATCATGGGAATTATCGTCTTTGGCAGCATCAATATAGACTTGGTAGCGACAACACCCCGGTTGCCAGTCGCTGGAGAAACGCTGCTGGGGGAGAATTTTTTTACAGTACCGGGAGGTAAAGGGGCAAATCAAGCCGTAGCACTAGCACGATTGGGAATTCCTACTCAGATGGTGGGGCGTGTAGGCGCAGATAGTTTTGGTGAGGAACTTATCAACAATTTGCAAGCATCTGGTGTGCAAACTGGCAATATTTTTGTAGATGAAACTGTTAGTTCTGGAGTTGCTATCATTAGCGTCAGTCGTACTGGTGAAAATCAAATTATCGTGATTCCTGGTGCAAATGGGCGCGTCAATCAAGAAGATGTAGAACGATTGATTCACTTATTACCAGGAAGCAGAGCATTACTTTTACAATTAGAAATTCCTATTACTGCCGTGGTTGCAGCAGCCAAAGCAGCAAGAAATGCAAACATCAAAGTAATTTTCGACCCCGCACCCGCACAATCTGATTTACCAGATGAACTTTATCCGTTGGTAGACATTATTACACCGAATGAAGTTGAGGCAGGGCAGTTGGTGGGTTTTTCTGTAGATGGAGAGGAATCTGCGGCAAAAGCTGCTGCGGTTTTATTGCAACGGGGTGTGAAATGTGCGATCGTCAAATTAGGTGCTAAGGGTGTTTTCTGTGCCACTGCTGAGGAAAAATTCTTTGTACCCGCGTTTCCAGTTCATACAATTGACACAGTTGCCGCTGGCGATGCTTTTAATGGCGGTTTAGCAGCGGCACTTTTTGAAGGATTTTCTTTAAGACAAGCAGTTGTTTGGGGTGCGGCTGCGGGTGCTTTAGCAACAACAAGACCAGGCGCACAAACTTCGCTACCAGATAGGTTTACGTTTGATGCTTTTCTTAAAGAAAGGAGACTGGGGACTGGGGAACTGAGGAGCAGGGGAGGCAGAGGGGCAGAGGGAGAGAATAATTAATGACAAATGACTAATGATTAATGACTATTTCCCAATATCCTCATTCCAAAGTTCTGGATTAGTTTTAATAAACTCGCTCATCATCTGTTCGCACTCGTCAAGATTAAGATCAATTACTTCCACACCATGAGATACCATAAATTCTTTAGCACCTGGAAAAGTTCTTGATTCTCCGACGATGACTTTTTTTATCCCAAATTGTACTACTGCTCCGGCGCAGAGGTAACACGGCATTAAGGTTGAATAGAGTGTTGTACCTCTGTAGCTACCAACTCTACCAGCATTGCGGAGACAATCAATTTCGGCATGGGTAACAGGATCGGCATCTTGTACACGTTTGTTGTGTCCTTTGCCGAGAATTTGGTCATCCTTAACAAGAACAGAACCAATGGGAATTCCACCTTCTTGTCTGCCTTGTTTTGCTTGTGCGATCGCAACTTCCATAAACTCATCCATATTAATTCTCCTTTTATGTCAAAACAACTCGTATTAATGGATCATGATGGCGGTGTAGATGATTATCTAGCAACTATGCTGCTGTTAACGATGGATCATATCGAACTTCTCGGTGTCGTCGTCACTCCAGCCGATTGTTATATTCAACCAGCCGTTAGCGCTACACGTAAAATTCTCGATTTGATGGGATTTTCTCATATCCCAGTTGCAGAAAGCACTGTGCGTGGTATCAACCCATTTCCTAGTCTCTATCGCCGCGATTCCTTTATCGTTGATCATCTCCCCATTCTCAATCAGAGCGAAACTATCAACACCCCTCTAGTTGCCGACACAGGTCAAAATTTTATGATCAAGGTGTTGCGCGAAGCATCTCAACCAGTAACGCTAATGGTAACTGGCCCTCTAACCACGGTTGCAGTGGCTTTAGATAAAGCACCAGACATTGAAACAAAGATTCAAAAAATAGTCTGGATGGGCGGTGCATTGAATGTCTTTGGCAATGTAGAAAAAAGTTTAGAAGCAGGACAAGATGGTTCCGCAGAATGGAATGCTTATTGGGATCCAGTCTCAGCCGCACGAGTGTGGCAAACTCAAATTGAAATGATTATGTGTCCTTTAGATCTAACTAATAATGTTCCAGTCACATCAGAATTAGTCCAAAAAATGGGGCGACAGCGCCACTACCCTATCTCTGATTTAGCAGGACAATGTTATGCATTGGTTATCCCGCAAGATTATTATTTCTGGGATGTATTGGCAACAGCTTATTTGGGACATCCAGAATTTTATCAATTGCGAGAATGGGAAACAAAAATTATCACTACAGGACTTAGCCAGGGGCGCACTCAAGTAGTTTCTGGCGGTCGTAAAATTTCTGCAATGCATCAGGTAGATAAAGCAGCTTTTTATGCTTACATCTTGCAGCAATGGCAATCTAGCTCGTACAGATATCCGGGCATTACTTTACGAAGTGCTGCTGCGGTTTCATGACATGTTTATCCAACGAGGGGTCAGCGTTGAGTTACAAATCGCACCAGAAATTGAATATGCAGTGGTAGATCGCCTCAAGCTGCGTGAAGTTTTGGGTGAGTTGGTACGCAATGCACTATCGGCTTTACCAGAACGAGGAGGACGTATAGGCATTCGGTCATCAATTAATAAGGATGTGATTCATCACACTGAAATAGTCATTGAAGTTGCCGATGACGGTACAGGTAGCGAGCAACCGTTGATTAATCGAGCTTTTGCTACCTTTGAAGACTCAGTTAACCAACGCCCCAGCGTGGGACTAAGACTAACCAAAGCGATTGTTGAACAGCATGGCGGTCGTCTCACGATTGATAGTGAACCAGGTTTGGGTACACATGTTCAAATCCGGCTACCTTGGCGTGAAGAATAAAAAATTAGCCATTTAAATATTTCTCCGAGTTTATCTACTTAGAAAAATAACCTTAAAAAAGGAGCAACTTTTTATGACTTTAAGAATTCTCATAGCCCCCTCTGGTTTCAAAGAAAGTTTAGCAGCAGATGAAGTCGCTGATTGTATTGCTAACGGTATTCTGCGAGCAATTCCAGATGCCAAAATCCAGAAAGCTCCGCTGGTAGATGGTGGCGAAGGTTTTGCCAAGGCGCTGGTTGCAGCCACAGGGGGAACTTTGCATCTGGTGACAGTAACAGGGCCGGTGGGACAACCTGTAGAAGCCCACTATGGTTTACTTGGAGATACGGATACCAAGACTGCTGTGCTGGAAATGGCTGCGGCGGCTGGGTTGAGACTGGTTCCCCGCGATGCTCGTGACCCCCTGAAAACGACAACTTATGGCGTAGGTGAACTGATCAAAGCAGCTTTAGATGCAGGAGCAAAAAGAATTTTGGTGGGCTGTGGTGATTCAGGAACTAACGACGGTGGGGCTGGTATGGCGCAAGCCCTAGGAATACATCTATTAGATGCAGCTGGTAAAGAGTTGGGCAGGGGCGGTGGTGAACTGATCAAACTCCATACTATTGATATGAGCGATCGCGATCGCCGTCTAGAACAAGTGCAAATCGATGTGGCTTGTAACTGGCACAATTTATTATGCGGTTCCAAAGGAGTGGCTAGGGTTTTCGGCCCCCAAAAAGGCGCATCCCCGGAAACAGTTGAATCTATGGCAGCTGCGTTAGATCATTATGCAGCGGTGATTGAGCAATATTTGGAAATTGATGTGTGTGAAATGCCGGGAAGCGGTGCTTCTGGTGGATTGGGGACTGGCTTGCACGCATTTATCGATGCAACTCTATATCCACGCTACGACATTGTGATGCAATATCTGGAGTTAGAAAGCCTCCTCCAGAACAGTGACTTAGTAGTTACAGCCGAAGGCAGTATTGATTTCCAAACCCCACGCGGCAAAATCCCCGTGGAAGTCGCCCAGCGTGCCAAACGCTATAACCTACCAGTAATTGCGTAGGCGTAGCCCGTCGTAGACATCGCTGGTACTATTGGTCAAGATGCGCGGGTAAATTTTGACTACGGTATTGACTCTTTTTCAACGATTCTCAGAGAACCCTGTACCCTACCTGAAGCGATCGCTAACACGCCTGACCTTTTAACGTATGCAGCAGAACGGGTGATGCGCTTGATTAAAGTTGGGCAAAACTTAGCTCAACCACCTTCCCAACTTGCACACAATATTCGATAGTTGCCTCTGAAAAACTATCTTAGACTTTCTGAAACTGCTGCCTCAAAAGAGTATTTTCCAAAAGATTGAATCACTGGGAATTATACATTTTGTGGAAATTTTTAAGTAATTTCCACAATTTCTCTTTTTCGACTCCGTTAAATCTACTATAAATTTTACTTTTCTTCCTCCTGATAGGATTTGAAAATAGCTAACTTCACTCAAAAATTGCCTTTAAACAATTAATTAACTATATAACTTAAGACTTTGCCTACGTATATATATTTAAATTCTAGATAAAATAATTGTCTTAAAATCTTTTATTTTAAAAAGCTTTTCCTCAACTTCAGATTCATTCACCCAATACATTGTTTTAGTAAAAAAAACTCTTCATCACTACACAAATACTAAGCTGACGTGCCAGTCTATGGATATCAAATGATTAGGAAAATAAATCAATGTCTACTCTACAAAAACTATCATTCGCTTTGGTCGGAACAGCAGTTATTTTTATTGGTGCTAACCCAGCCGGTGCTGTTAGCTTAACACAAGGAGGTTCTACACCAGTTGCAGGAGAAGGTCAATACACTAATATTCAAGGCGCTCAAACTATCAACTTTAATGACGGTGTAGCACCTTTTTCTGGAGTTGTTACTTACTCCGCAACTAATGGAATTGTACAAGGGTCTGTAGGTGGTCAATACGCTACCCCTTTTAATAACACCAGCAAATATCTCACAATTTCCCCAACAGGTGATAAAGAAGGTGGTAATGATTTTGCAGGAAACTCTGGTGATGTAACTATTAACTTTGCTCAGAATCTTGATTACTTTGGTTTCTACTGGGGGTCAATAGACACATATAACTTTGTGGATGTTTATAGCGGGGGTACGCTGCTAAAAACATTCAATGGCGCAGATGTTCCCGGTGCTCCAGCTAATGGTGAACAGAGTGGTAGCACAAATAATGTCTACGTTAATTTGTTAGCTGATACCAGTAAAGGAGAAACGTTTGACAAGGTAGTTTTGAGATCGACCGGTCGCGCATTTGAAACTGATAACCATAGCTACAGATTAGCTAGTGTTCCTGAATCTAGTTCTACGTTGGGTTTACTAGCTTTCGGTGTTTTGAGTGCTGGGTCATTTGTGAAACGGAAATCAAAGACAGCTTAAAATCATCCGTTCGGACTATTTGAAAAGTTTAAAATATTGTTTTGAGATATCAAACCTGGCAACAATGCTGGGTTTTAATTTTAATATTATGCACAAAAAAGACGCGAAGTTCTCCTTCACGTCTTTTCGTAAAATTATGAGAATTAGAAACTGAATGTGGTTCTGAGCGCACCAATCACAACATCATCGTTGTCATTGTTATGATCTGGGGATGTTAACCAGATGACTCCTGGGGTAATGGTGATATTGTCACTCAATTTGTACTGGTAGAATGCCTCAATATGATAGGAAGTATCATCATCTTCTGCTAATCCGGCAACGCTGGAACTTGTTACCCTCGGCTCTACTCCGGCAATAATACCAGCCAAATTACCTTTTTTACCAAGGTCGGGGAAGCCGAGAGTTACAGCATAGTTCCAAATGTCAACATCTCCACGATTTCCACTCAAGGTACGGCTGTTTGTGTACCCAGCCCAACCACCTAAGACTAATCTATCACTGATGCCGATGGATGCTTGGATACCATAAGAATTGCTGGAAAATGCTACTTCTTCTAAACCTTGGTCAGCTGCTAAATTCGTGAAAGTTGCGGCATTACTACCCGTCAGTAGTGGCTGTTTGTAGGAATTTATGTAAGTTAAACCAACAGAAATGCGATCGCTTGGTTTCACGGTCAACTGAGCCAGCGCCCCATAAGCACCATCAAACAAACCATTACTAGGAGCAGGGTTATTCGCTGTACCACTCAAATAGCCTAAACTGAGTGCTAATTTATCACCAAACTCGTGGGTTATTCCCAATCCTGCACCACCTATCTGGTTATAAATTGGGTTACGTGTACCAAAAGTTGACAAAGCACCATAAGCACCATCACCATCAAAGATATTGATAGTACTGGTTAGGTCATCTGCTGCACCAGCATTAGCAATAGCGATCGCCTGAGTATTTTTGCCCAAAGGAAATTTATACCACAGCGCATCTATGCCAGCATCGTTGTTAGCTTCTGCACCACTATTACCACTGGCAAAAAACAAATTGCCTTCTGGAGTATTAATGTTAGGGCTAACAATATTATTAGTTTGGATTCTGGTGAACAGCGTATCTTCGCCTGTGAAGCTAGTTACGAGTTCAACACGCGCCCGCACTCCCAGAGTTGTATTTGTGTCTACAATTTCGGCACCGTTGACGTTTTCACCTGACAAAACATCGCTAATTACTGTAACAACTTGTCCTTGCAGTTTGGTTGTGGTTGAGAACTGATTCGCTTCCAACTCAGCAGCGCGTGCTTCTACTGCATCAACTCGACCTCGTAGTGTCGTTAGTTCTGCTGAAAATTCTTCTTGTAGCTTTTGCAGTTGAGCTAAATCTTCTTTTGTTACCAGTTCACCAGTAGCGGTAGCAATGAGTTCGTTAACCCGATCAAGACAAGCATTCAAACCAGCAGCAAACTCATATCGCGTCATTGCTCGATTACCGCGATAAGTCCCATTTGGATATCCCGCAATACAGCCGTAACGTTCTACCAGCGATTGCAATGCTTGGAATGCCCAGTCTGTAGGTTGTACATCCGACAACTGAGACACCGAGGTAACTTGCGCCATTACCTTGTTTTGTGTAACTTCAGTTTGATTAATTTCCGCTGTAGTTGATGTTTCACCTGCAAATGCAGCAGTATTAACAAAAAGTATTGCAGCATAAATTACTGGACTAGCCAGCAAATATTTACAGAATTTTTGCATTTTTTTCCTCACACTCAATTACAATTCACACCCACACTGCGCTTTTTTAAACGCGTATCTTATGAGAAAGTTTTTCAATAATCTTATCAGAATTAGGCAAATTTTATAACAAAAAGAAGTCAAGAAATCCTAATTATTTAGGAAAAGCTAAATAGTAGACACTAGAACCCCCTAAATAATTACCTTGTCATTTCTTACACAATAAACGTAAGAATAATCTTGCTTGGATTGCATGAGAATGAGAATTATTATAGTATAAAATGTAGAATAAGTCTTATTGCCAATAAAAATTTTGCCAAAGGCAGATTAGGCATCCTTTTGGAGGAGAAAACACCGTGATTTGGACTCGTATAGGACGTAAAACAGGTAGACAAGGAAGCAGCATTCTGACTCTAATTGCTCTGCTCATGTTGTCAATTGCGGCTGGCTGTAACCAATCGAACACTAATCAAGGAACAACTTCCCAACAGTCACCGCAAGCACAAGAGGCTGCATCAACCCCGTCAGTGCAAGCAGAAAAAACTAAAGTGGTGACGACGTTTTTGCCAATGTATTTGTTTACCAAAGCAGTAGCCGGAAATGTCGCAGACGTAGAAATTTTAGTTCCACCGGGTACTGAAGTACACGAGTACCAAGCAACACCAGAAAATGTCAAAGCGATCGCCACTGCAAATGTGTTAGTAAAAAATGGCTTGGGGTTAGAGGAATTTCTGGAAGATACTGTCAAAAATGCCCAGAATCCTAAATTGACTGAAATTGATACCAGCAAAGGTATTAAGCCCTTAAATGAAATTTCACCAGTTGAGGAAACAGCGAAAGCAGAAAAAGATCACGACCACGACCACGCAGATGGTAATCCTCACGTTTGGTTAGATCCAGTTTTGGCAAAACAGCAGGTAATAAATATACGTGATGGGTTAATTGCATCTGATCCGGCGAATAAAGCTGCTTATGAGGCAAATGCTGCTACTTATATTAAAGAATTAGACACTTTAAACGGCGAATTTCAACAGACTTTGCAGAAAAATCCTAACTGCACTTTTATTACCTTTCATGATGCGTTTCCATACCTAGCCCAAAGATATAAACTCAAGCAAGTTGCTGTGGTAAAAGTTCCTGAAGATCAACTTTCACCGACAGATGTGCAAAATGCAGTGAATGCTGTAAAAAAGTATCAAGTTAAAGCTTTATTTAGCGAACCTGGAGTAGATAACAAATTGCTAACCAGTCTTTCTCAAGACTTAAAATTAACTCTGCGTCCCTTGGATTCTCTAGAAACTGGTGAAACAGATCCGCAATATTATTTCAAAGCAATGAGAGCTAATTTGCAAACTCTGGAAACTGCTTGTAAATAGGTTTAATTGAACTTCTTCATTTTGAATTACTTAAATGACATCGCCTATTTTAAAAGTTGAGGGATTAACTGTATATCAAGGCAACTATTTAGCTGTTCGAGATGTATCCTTTGAATTGTTGTCAGGAACAGATACAGCCATAGTTGGCCCTAATGGTGCAGGTAAAAGTACTCTGGTAAAAGCGGTTTTAGATTTGATACCTCGAAGTGCTGGTAAGATTGAAATATTTGGTTGTCCAATTGTCAGGCTGGGGCATTTACGTCATTTTTTGGGCTACATGCCGCAAAACTTTATCTTTGACCGCAGTTTTCCTATTTGTGTCAGCGAATTAGTCGGACTGGGATGGGTAATTAAAGGAGAAAGGGAAAACGGAAAAGGGAAAAGAAAGAATTTATTTGTCTCTAGCCTGTGGAGAAAAGACAGGGAAAAATCAGCAGCAGTAATAGAAGCTTTACGGCGAACCGATGCTTATCATCTGCGACACCAAGCTATTGGGACTTTGAGTGGTGGTCAACTGAAGCGGGTGCTGCTAGCTTACTGTCTAGTTAGACCTCGGAAACTTTTGATACTTGATGAAGCCTTTGCTGGGATTGATGTCCAAGGTACAGCAGATTTTTATGCTTTGCTAAATGAATTAAAACGGGAGGAGGGTTGGACGGTGTTGCAGATTTCCCATGATATTGATATGGTAAGCCGTCATTGCGATCGCGTTCTTTGCCTCAATCAAACCGTTGTTTGTGCTGGTAAGCCCGAAATTGCTCTTTCACCGCAAAACCTTTTAGCAACTTACGGCCCGGGATTCAGTCGCTATCAGCATCACCACAATTAAGTAGAGAGTCAAGAGTTAATATTTTTATTCTTCACTCTCAATTCTCTCCTCACTTTCATCTAAGTGTTCGGCAACAGCCTGATAAAGTTGGAAAATATGGCTATCGTGTAGGCGATAGAATACATTACGGCCTTGCTTGCGATAACTTACTAAGCGCATCGCCCTTAAGTTTCGTAATTGATGTGATACAGCAGATTCACTCATATCCAATAATGTTGCTAAATCACTAACACACAGTTCTTTTGTAGCCAAAAAAGAGAGAATTCGCAGGCGATTAGCATCTCCTAAGAAGCTAAAAAACTCTGCCATGCGCTGAGCCTTTTCGCTGCTGAGAACTTTATCTGAGAGGGGTTGCACAATATTACTATCTATAGTGCATCTCGGATTATACTGAATTATTCCCATTTTATAAATTAAATTAGTGGTAACAGAAAATTACAGGATTTATGGCAAAAGCATGGGAAATACTCCCTGCTATAAGTTAAAAATAAAGACTATTTACTATCAGCATAACTGCTAATAAGTTGAAAATATTATATATGTATATATTCAATAGTTGCCAGATAATTTGGCTAGCCATCACTAATAGTAATGACTTATTGGAATTGTTGCAATTCCCCTTCATGCAGCGGGCGATCGCAGGTGCTATATTAATGGGAATACTGGGCGGGATGTTAGGTAGTTTTGTCACCTTACGTCAACTATCCTTTTTCAGCCATGCCGTCGGTCATGCAGCATTAGTAGGCGTAGCATTAGGTGTGCTACTCCAGTTTAATCCCACTTGGATGCTGTTACCTTTTACCTTAGTTTTTGGCGTTGTTGTCCTCTACTTTATCGACAAAACCGATTTAGGTAGCGATAGCGTACTTAGTATAGTGCTATCAGGAGCATTAGCGATCGGCGTGATTCTCACTAGCTTGATTAAAGGGTATCGCGGCAACTTGATGGCAGTGCTGTTTGGCGATATTCTGGCCATAGATACCACAGATTTAATTTTGACGCTGCTCATACTTGTGGGAGGCAGCATATTTTTATTATCAACTCTGCGGCAGCAAATTTTATTGACACTTAACCCCGATGTTGCCCAGGTTCAAGGTATTCCAGTTCAATTATATCGTTATGGGTTTGTGGTTTTGCTATCACTAGCTGTGGCTGTAGCGATTAAAGCTGTTGGTGTCTTACTAGTGAACGCTTTTTTAGTAATTCCCGCTTCTACAGCTAAACTGATGAGTCACCACTTTAGCCGCTTTCTTATCTTGTCGGTGATTGTCGGTTCTGGCAGCAGCATTGCTGGGATGATAGTATCAGGTCTTTTTAACCTAGCCTCTGGCCCTAGTATCGTTCTTGTCCAATTTTTGCTATTTGTCGCGGTTTTCATTTGGGTGAAGCTGAGGATGAAAGCAGCATAATTTTTTTTCTTCAAGCTCTTGCTAAATTCTTATATGTTTGCTACATTAATTAATCGTGGCTAATATAAGTCCCAGCCGCCGGGATAGCTCAGTTGGTAGAGCAGAGGACTGAAAATCCTCGTGTCACCAGTTCAAGTCTGGTTCCTGGCATACATTACAGCAAAATAACCTCACTGGCATAAGGCATAAGCTGACATAAATCTGGCATAAAGCAAAAGTCTTATACCAACTATGTATGATTACGGTTCTGCGTTAACTACTGACGATCAACATAAACCGTTTATGGTCGTTAAATTGAGCAGTTGCCTGGTACATCAGTACATTAGAGCAAAATATTTTTATGCCAGTTTATGTCAATTTGCTGTGGGGGCTTTACTGAATAATTCCCTGTTTTGCGAATACTAGGAATCACTTCAAATGCTAGCCACTTCTTGAAGCGCTTTGCTTGTGGCTTGCGACTGGTAAGCACAAGAGAGTACAAGCCAGACTCGTTAATACACCATACTCTCTGTTCTCTCTTACCCGCGAATTTACCACTGACATCAACAATACTGATGTCATGTGTTTTTTCATCAGAATCCAGGTTGGCGATCGCCATAGACGAATTTGTTATTTCAAGCACTTTACAGATATCGTTCGCTACCCACCACGGCTCATCTGCTGTACCAACAAAACGCACTTCATGAGACTCAAAGTTAAAGATTGATAAGTTGTTAGTCATTGTTTTACCGACGGTGTTATATGCTTACAAAGTTTATGACATGCAATGTGACATGGAATATGACATGTTTTATGTCATTTTGAGTGTCATATCCTATGTCATGGAATTCAAGAGGGTATAGCATCTCACTACAAAGCATTCATCCAGCGCTCAATATCCACAAAGATAGAACTTACCAGACACGGTAAGCGTTTTAGCTTATGTTCTTATTTTTGTCCCAAAATAATTGACGTTCTCTTATTTCTTGGCTATAAATAAGAAAAGGCAGTAACAGCAAGGGATTTAGAGATTCTCACTTCCATAGCGTTATTACTGTCAATAAACGTTTAAGTTGCATCGACACAGATTTATGAAACCAGCCAATTACAGCTTGAATACCATCCAGACTCGTGCTTTAGAGTTGAATGCTGAATCAACAAGGCTAACCACATTTCTTTTTGGCTTAACTGATGAAGTAACACCTCAGTCGATACTTGAGCAATTTGCCGAACTGGATAAACGCTATCAAACCCTAAAAAATCGCATTGAATCGATACAGCAAAGCATCGACGATGGTCAAGACCCTGACCGTCATCTGTTCATGTATTGACTAAATTATTCACATCAAGAAAAGGATATAAATTATGGCTGCTAGAGGCATTCCTAAGACGGGTACACGCAAACCGGGAGGTGGCAGAAAAAAGAAGTTTGACAGTCCTACAGTTCGCAAGCGGATGCCCGTGGTTCTTGCGGAAAAAATAGATGATATCTATCCTTTCTTGCTAGAACTTGATGCAGAAATTACAAAGTGGGAACAAATCTGTGAAGAGAAAAGTACCTCACCACGCTATGAGCAAGCACGTAAGCTCGTAAGTATACTCAGAGGTTTACTGAACAGGGTAGGAATAAATACTGCTCATATTTACGCTAACAACAAACAAAACAGTGAGGAGGATTAATTATGACCACTAAAGCAAAAAGAGAATTAATAAGCCTTGCTGGTATCGAAATTGAAGTATTTCAATTACCCGATGGTGAGTATGTGATGAATCAAGCACAAGTTGCGAGAGCAGTAGATGAGCATCGAAATTCAGTGTTACGTTTTATCAGGTCAATAAGCGTGAACTCATTGCCTAGTAATAGTTCTGAGTGTTACAGCCTAGCTGTAGATGGACTTAATTCACGAGTTAGCATCGTACCCATTGAAATGGTTAGAAAATTCTGGCTTGAACGGGCTATGAAGGGGAATATCAAGGCTTTAGCCTTGATATCTGCGTGTATGGAGGAAACCTTGCAACGTCGATGTGACAATGTTTTTTGTATCACCAAGACAGAGCATCAATATGAGCAACAGACTGCTGACTGGTTTGAGAAGTGGCAACAGACTAGACAATATCTCTCAGAGCAACACAATGGATTTACTCGCGCTTGTGATGATTATGGGTTCTCTCCTGCTAGAACACATGATGCTTTAGCTATCGCCGCGTGTGGGATGACCGCTCGTGAGTTACGGAAGTTAGAAAAAGTATGTGGTGATAAAGGTGTGGGATTAAACCATATTGAAGATATCGACACACTTAAGCATGTCGCAAGAGTGAAATATCACTTTTCCCGTTACCGTAAAGGCACTGTAGCGGAACGTATTACCAGGGCAATAAAAGATGCACATAAGGAAAAAAATACCCTGTAACAGCCTAACGGTAATCAACAAGGTATATCCCGATAGGGTTCTCTAGGGTAGTTCTCAGTAACAGAAGAGAGTCTTATCTATCAACTTAAAACTCAACTCCCCTCAATAGCTGCGAACTAACGAGGGGAAAACAAAATCAAAACAATTAAGGATTTAACATCATGATAACACTCAAGAATAACTCAAGGACTCGCAAAACCATTACCGGGAATATCGATCTTGATGCTCAATACCTTGCAAAGCATTACCCCGCAAGAACTAAGGAACAATGGAAGGAAATTTTATCGAAAGTGTAGGCGATTCAAAAGACGGTGACACACCCTTACAAAATATATGACATAGAATATGACACGCGTTATGACATGCAAAATGACATAGCGCATTTTCTTTTGTAATATACCAATAAAAAAGCTATGACATTTACTGTGTCATAGCGAATGTCATATTTTATGACATGAAATTTATAAGGGTATAACACTGCCAATAAATAAAAAGAAAGTGATCTAATTAATCAGCCTTAAAGTATTCAGCCTTAAACCTCATTTTCCCAAAACACGCCTTATCGGTAGCGACTAACTAATAACGTCTTTTTAATACCTTAAGGTATTAAAAAATCTTTTTGTTCTGGAACGCGCTGTTAGCCTGCTTTTTTGCCCAGGAACCTTATACGGCTCCATAAAAAAATCGACTTAAATCAAAGCTGATCACAGACGGCAAGCTGTAAAGAAAGACAAGCGATAATCCCTTTTTGAAAAAGCAATGCACTGTCCATACCCTTGTAAAATATATGACATATTCTATGTCATATCCTGTGTCATATTTTATGACATGAAATTTATAAGGGTATAACATCCTAAATTTCTGGCATTGCAATATCACCAACATCACCCAAATATCTTTTGGAAATCATGTTGGGAGAATTGCCTACCCATTTAGCTATCATTACGCTGTCAATACCGCTTCTAACCATCATTGTTATTGCTGTGTGCCTCATCTGATAAGGGTTTCTGTATTCAATATCCGGTAGACTTTCAAGTACGGTTTTCCAAGCCCTATTTGCAAAATTGTGCCAGTCAATAAGCCCCCCCTTTTTTGCGGGAAACACAAAATCATCAGCAGAGTATTTTTCAGGTTTGACGGTGCTAATAACAGATTTCAATCGACTGTTTACGGTAATAGAACGCTTTGATTGAGTTTTTGTACCCGCTTCGATCTCGCCGCTTGCTGTAAGCTTTTGAGAGAATGTAATCTTGTTGCCTTTTACATGTTTCCATTGCAGTGCCAAGGCTTCCTCTGGACGGCATCCCGTGATAAACAGGAACTCTACTAGTTGCGCGTAATAACTATAAGCGTTGCTAGACTGAAAGGCTTCAATAATCCGTTTTCTTTCATCATCCGTAAATGGATTTATGTCTTCCTTGGTTCCAGAACTCTTTGTTAGTGGGATTAAATTTTTTACCCCATCGAACGGATTAGATTGTAGTTTCTCGTCAGCAACACCCCACTTACAACAAGCGTTGATTAACTTCCATTGTTTCTCAAGGCTACTTGTTGACGTACCTTTATGGTCATCCACTAACCAGCGCATTATATTCGCAGCTTCTTTTGCTAACTTGTAAGGGCATCTCTTGAGTTTGTTTTTAATGCGGTCATAGTCAATCATGCTATTCGCTTTGAGGGTTTTAGACTTAAATTGGGTGTAGTCTTCAAACAGCTTTAGCAGGTCAACGGCATTAACAGACTCACGGGCTGCGATAGTTGCCCTTGCCTCTTCGAGATCTGCTAAGGCATCACTTGCACTTCTTCTCTTGAGGGAGTGAGGTTTGTATTTGGTAAGTGTGGAGTCAAAGTATCCGGCTATGCAGTCTTGGTAAATACGGTTAGCTATCTCCTCTGCTTTAGCGATCGCTAGTTTATCGTCGTAGTTGCCACCGGGTACGGGATTGAAACTATATCTTTTACCCCCAAAAGAGAATCTGAGGATTATGGAACCGTTGTTATCTCTAGGTGTAATCTCTTGCATCTTTACCACATCTGCCTTGTTTTATGACCGTATACTGGCATAAACCTGGCATAAATTAAAGAGTCAAAAGAGAATCTTTAAAGATAACTCATGATTTGCAACGGTTCTAAGGATATTTGAGATAGGACTGAAAATCCTCGTGTCACCAGTTCAAGTCTGGTTCCTGGCATTTATTAAAAAAGTAAACTCAAGTGTCCCTAGGTAAAGTTTATTTACTGAATTTTATGATTTGAGTAAATTAATCTTAAATCATCATATTGTGTAATTGGAAAAAAACAGAGGAGCGATCGCTTTTCCTAGTCCTTCAGCAATTAGTTCCAATCGCCACTCTTCATTGGCTATACATAGCGGTAATTCATGAATTACTGTACGGAAGAATCATTTCGGTTACATCTTGTGTAAGTCCGATATATCTTAAGCTGCATCAGTCCTGAATTACGAAATACTACTTAAGTATTGTATTGATAATCATACTTAAGTATAAGTAACACAAAAGATTACGTTTTGTACTGTGGATGATTAGCGTTAAGTAGTATAAATTTTAAGCGTTACATTAAAAACTCCAACTAATTAGTTATGCTCTTAAGCTGAATTTAGCGATTGATAGTGATAGCTATAGCTATCGCACCATATAATACCCTGTTAGTACTCTCTTGGGTAAGTGCTGAAACATTTTGAAAATTAAGTTAATC
Organism: Komarekiella atlantica HA4396-MV6; assembly: GCA_019359395.1. Classification (GTDB taxonomy): domain Bacteria; phylum Cyanobacteriota; class Cyanobacteriia; order Cyanobacteriales; family Nostocaceae; genus Komarekiella; species Komarekiella atlantica. The sequence continues at coordinate 156,023 of JAHHHK010000015.1, read as the reverse complement.
TAAATACTTCCAAAAAAACATAACTTGTTGTATACTTACATATCAAAGCGCTACTAGCTTTGAAAAAGTTGTGATAAACAATACCCCAAATACTCTACTATTAGGAGAAACATGTGTCAGGAAAGTTTTACTGACGAACTAGGTCTAGTTATCAAGTGACGAGTAATTACAATGTTCAAATAATTTGTATGAGTGCAGTACTTTGTACTGTTGATCAATCTCCCTACCGAGTAGTGCTTTGTCGTATTAATTTTGATGAGTTACAAATTGCCAAAGTAAATTAATTTCAAAAGTTTTGGAATTTAATTACTAATCAAAATCAATGTGATATCTCACTAGGCTGTCATCTACTTATAGGAGCGTGCTGAATAGTCAATAATAGTAAGCACCAAGATTTATACTCTGTCTAAGCTCTATATAAAGTGCTTTTACCAAACAGTTTTCGCTTAAAACTGGAGTTGAAAAGTTAAACTTTAACTCTTTTATGAGACTAAGGTAAAAACACTTCAAACATTGATAGTGGATTGATTTTAATTAATCACTCAATCTCACTTTAATTAAATAGCTGATATTGGATTTAGGAGTTGGGCTTTGATGATCTTTTAGATCTCAGTCCCTCCAACACAACCTTGTCCTTGTCTGTGGTGTATCTACTGATAAGTGAGGTCGAATTGCAGAATAAGTGTCACCAAAATCGGAAACGTTCAAAGCGGCGGGCTATCTATTGTCCAGTTCATAAATGCTACTTGCATAGCGTGAGTCAAAAGTACAATTTGTATGCCGATAGTGCTGGACAATTGCAGGAAAGAGGGATAGGGCGGCAAAGAGCACTAATTTTAGTGGCAACCAAGACCGCAGTTTCTCTAGAGGGTGAATGGTTGGAAGCATTCTGGTGTGATCAATGTGAGCAAACAAATTGGTATCACGTCAAAAAATGCGATCGCACCTATGAAGTTTCAGTTGCATCTGTAGAACTTTGGCAACAAGCAAGCGGAGTCATTCATCCCGCAGGAAATCCTTCTGTAGGAGAGTTTACTCGCACGCAAGCCCGGATGGCTGGCAACAACAATAGTAAGTATTTCCAGTGAAGAAATTAAGCCAGTTGCAGTCGAAATTGAATGTATTAGTACGATCAATCAATATCTGCCATTATGGAATCTAAATCAAATTTGGAAGAGGTAGATTTTCAAAAATACCTACTTATTGTGCAACGACGCTGGATGCCAGCAGTAGGACTCTTTGGAGTAGTTGTTACCCTTACATTCTTGTATGCATTCTCATTAAAACCCTCATATAAAGCAGAGGGAAGTTTGTTAATCAAGACAAATCGTACCTCTTCACTAACAGGTTTGGGGGAAGCTATAGGGCGACTGGATTCTTTAACTACTACAAACAATCCTTTAGAAACTCAAGCAAAGATAGTTACATCTGTTCCAGTTATTCAGGAAACCATTAGAACGCTTAACTTAAAAGATAGTAAAGGTGAACCCTTTACAATACAGGATTTGACGAAAAAGCTGAAGATAGAAAATGCCAAAGGAACTGAGATTTTGCAAATCTCCTATACAGATAAAGATCCAGTTTTGGCTGCAACAGTTGTCAACCAACTGATGAAAGTTTATATCAGGAATAATATAGAGGCAAATCGAGCTGAAGCAGTCTCAGCCCGCAAGTTTATTTTAGAAGAAATACCTGGCACTGAAAAAGCAGTAAGAGACGCTGAGTCAACTCTGCGTCAGTTCAAAGAAGAACACAAAATAATCACTTTAGAAGCCGAATCAGAGGTAGCAGTCCAGACAATTTCTAGTTTAGAACAACAAATTTATCAAGCTCAAGCTCAATTAGTTTATGTCACGGCTCAATCACAAAAGTTACAAAATCAGGCCAACATTGATTCGCAACAATCTGTGAGCGTTGCCTCGTTGAGTCAAATACCTGGAATTCAGCAAGTGCTTGCTCAACTCCAAGAAGCGCAAAGCCAGCTGACGGTTGAGCAAACCCGTTTGCAGGCAGAGCACCCTACTATTGTCAATTTGCAAGAAAAAATTGTTGCTCTCAAAAGCTTGCTAGAAGGGCGAATAGAGCAAGCAGTTGTTAGTAATGAACAAGTCTCAATGGGAAATGTCCAGATTGGAGAATTGCGACAAAACCTCATTGAAGATTTTGCCCGCACGGAGGCACAACGACTTGGTTTAATTGAACAAATCACCACATTATCGAATGAGTGGTCTGCTTACAAAGAAAGAGCAAATGTTTTGCCCAGGCTAGAACAGGTACAAAGACAGCTTGAGCGGAAGCGAAAAGCGGCTCAAGCAACTTATGAAGCACTTTTAACAAAACTGCAAGAAGTCCAAGTAGCTGAGAATCAAAATATTGGGAATGCTCGTGTCATCTCTCCTGCCTTAGTTCCAGATAAATCAATTGGTTCTGGCAAGCTTCTAATTGTCGGGGGTGGAGGAGTTTTCGGTGTGATGCTGGGTATAGCTGCTGCTTTCACTTTAGATTTGATTGACCGCTCAATAAAGACAGTCAAAGAAGCTAGAGAATTGTTCCAATATACCTTGCTAGGGGTGATTCCTTCAGTCAGTAAGAATGCTAAAAAGAGTTCTTATCCGCAAGTAGATAAACAGATTCCGAGAGTAATTGGCAGAGACATTCCGCACTTCCCTGTTGGTGATGCATACCAAATGCTGCAAGCCAACTTGAACTTCTTGAGTTCAGATAAAAAGCTTAAGGCGATTGTAGTTACCAGTTCTGTGGCCAAAGAGGGCAAGTCAGAGGTAGCTGCAAATTTAGCTGTGACAATGGCTCAGTTAGGGCGGCGGGTGCTGCTGGTAGATGCCGATATGCGCCATCCAGTCCAGCATCATATCTGGGAAATTACAAATGCCGTAGGGTTATCAAATGTCATCGTTGACCGAGTTACTCTTGATGCGGCCGTACAGGAAGTAATGTTCAATCTTTACGTTCTTCCGTCTGGGGTTGTACCTCCTAACCCAGTAGCACTATTAGATTCCAAGCGGATGGCTGCATTAGTTGCCTCTTTTACAAAGAATTATGATTTTGTAATTTTTGATACACCAACATTAGCGGGAACGGCAGATGCAGCTGTGTTAAGCAAGTTGGCTGACGGCATCTTATTAGTGGTTCGCCCTGGAGTAATTAACTATGCCAGTGCTAATGCGGCTCAAGAGTTCCTCAAACAGTCAGGCCAACAAGTGTTGGGTATGGTAATTAACGGTGTGAATATCAAACTAGAGCCTGACAGCTACTTTTACTATTCTAGAGAATCAGTTGAGTCTGTTTCTGTGTCAGAAAAATCTCCAGCTATCAGCAGACAAAAATAAATTAATCTCATTTAATTAAAACTTCCTCTAAATGGAATCACCTAAAGAGTCATCAAGTTTTCGACAAAAGGCAATTAGAGGTGTAGTTTGGTCTGCAATTCAGAATTGGGGTCGCCAAGCGATCGCTTTTATCGTTTTCTTTCTGCTTGCTCGCCTGCTTGGGCCAAAGGCTTTCGGTCTAGTCGCTGCGGCTAGTATCTTCCTGGGTTTGATTGGAATTTTCCTTGACCAAGGATTTTCAGCAGCTCTCATACAACGTAAGGAACTGGAACCAGAACACTTAGATACTGCCTTCTGGACTAACATTAGCATCGGCTTAATAATGACAGTTTTGAGCATGACTATGGCTGGAGGAGTTGCCAACTTTTTTAAACTACCAGAGTTAACACCAGTCATTCGCTGGTTATCCCTCAGTTTTATAATTACTTCCTTAAGCAGTACACAGGAGGCAATTTTCCAACGTAAGCTTGATTTCAAACCTTTAGCGGTACGAGAACTTGTAGGGGTATCTGCTAGTGGCTTGGTTGGCGTGACTATGGCTTATATAGGCTTTGGAATTTGGAGCCTTGTTAGTCAGCAGTTAGTGAATGGTTTGGTTCGGGTTTTGCTTATCTGGTGGGCTAGCGATTGGCGACCAAGACTTAGTTTTTCATATAAGCACTTTCGAGAACTGTTCTCCTTTGGAATCAATGTAGTTGGTATTAATCTACTTTCTTTTATCAGCACTCGAAGTGATAACCTTTTAATTGCTTACTTCCTTGGCCCTGTAGCATTAGGTTATTACACCATTGCTTACCGACTTCTGGAGATAGTAACACAACTATTTATTGGGGTTATTACTCCAATTGCATTGCCTCTATTTTCTCGCTTGCAACAGGATATAGAAAAAACTCGCTTAGCGTTTTATAGAGCAGTTCAGTTAAGCAATTTTATTGGGATTCCTATATTTTTGGGTTTATCTGCTTTATCTTCTGAGCTAGTAATTGTTGTTTTTGGGGAAAAATGGATATCAAGCATACCTGTAATGCAAATTTTAAATCTTATTGGTATCTTGTATACTGGCTTTTACTTTAACGGCCCGGTGATGATGGCTGTTGGAAAATCTGCCTGGAAATTGCGGCTAGATTTTATTAAAACTATCGGATACTTTCTTGCTTTTGCCATAGCGGTTCGTTGGGGAATAGTAGCTGTTGCAGCAGGATATGTAATAACTGGTTATCTGATGTCAGGTATGACTTTGTGGTTTTTAAAAAAGACAATTCGGATTAATTTGATTACTTATCTACAACAATATATTGCTCCGATGGTCGGCTCAGTAGCAATGGTCGCTGCTATTTTAGGGACTAAATATTTCCTAAGCAATTTCATAAATTTGCCTATTTTACTGCTAATTTCTATATTAGTTGGGGCCATAGTATATCCAGTCACAATTATCTTAATTGCCCCCAAAGAATTTCGGCAATTTATAGATGTTTTTCGTTCGTTTTTACCACAGTCTGTCTTGAAAATAAAAAATTGAACTATGATTATAAATTATTTTTACGTACAATTACTTGTGTGTACTTAACTTTATGGTGACTAAAGAAATAACTCAAGACCACATTGGAGAGATCGCCACATTATTTAATACCGTAGTTGATGGCGGCTACTGCATCGGCTGTGGTGCTTGTGCTTCAGTAAGCGGCTCACCTATTCAGATGAAGTTAGACGATTATGGTCGATTCAAGGCTACGGTTGATCAATCTGCCGTTCAGTCTTCTCTAAGCACCTCGGTACAAAGTGTGTGTCCATTCTCAAGTAGTAGTTTAAACGAGACTCAGATTGGGCAGGAATTGTTTGGTAGCAAATGCGAATACCACGACAAAATTGGCTATCATCTGGCAACATATGCAGGCTATGTATCTGAGGATGATTTTCGCGATCGCGGTAGTTCTGGTGGTATGGGAACCTGGATTGTCAGCAATCTTCTTACTCAAGGTTTGGTCGATGGTGTAATTCACATCCATCAACGCCGTCCTTCAGAAAGTGATCCCAGGCTGTTTCAATACCATTTGTCTACAACTCCAGAACAGGTACGCGATGGTGCTAAGTCTCGATATTACCCCATTGAGATGTCCGAAGTAATGCAGTTGGTTCGCACTCAACCTGGACGCTATGCGATCGTTGGTATTCCTTGTTTTATTAAGGCAGTCCGCTTGTTAATGCAAGCTGATTCTGTACTAGCAGAACGTATCCAATTCTGTATAGGTTTGGTTTGTGGACATCTCAAAAGCATACACTTTGCAGAGATGTTTGCTTGGCAGTGTGGCATAGAGCCTGGTAAACTCTTAGCGATCGACTTTCGGAAAAAACTACCTGGTAGAGATGCTAGTAAGTATGGTGTTGAGGTGACTGGCATCATAGATGGTCAAGTAGTCACAAAAACCAGTCCGGTTAATGTTATGTACGGTTACGATTGGGGACTTGGTTTTTTCAAGTACAAAGCATGTGACTACTGCGATGATGTGATTGCTGAAACAGCAGATGTCGTTGTTGGTGACGCTTGGCTACCTCAATACGTTCAGGATAGCCAGGGTACGAATGTGATTGTTGTGCGTCACCCAATAATTCACGACATGCTTGAGGAAGCTGTAGTTAAAGGTCGCTTACATCTTGAGCGCATCGATGCTCAAGAGGTTGCTCGTTCACAAAATTCGGGATTTCGCCATCGACGTGAGGGTCTAGCATACCGTCTACACTTAATTGAAAAAAAGGGTGAGTGGCATCCCCCAAAACGAGTCAAGGCAAGCCTAAAGGGTTTAAGTAAAAATTTTCAAAAGCGCCAGGCATTACGGATATTAATGGCAGCAGAGAGCCACATTGCCTTTAAAGATGCAGTTAGAGATTGGGATTTTTCCGTCTTTACCCAGAATATTGAGCCATTACTTCGTAAGTATCGCGCCTTGTACGATGATCCTCTCTGGAAGAGAATGGTTTGGCAGATCAAGGGGTTTGTGAAAAATCTCCTAACAGGTAGGAAAACATCACATAAATAAGTATTAAGCACCACCTTTTTATTCTCTTTAGCCAGTCAGGAAAGTTAGTTTCGCATGAAAGCATTAATTACAGGAGTAACAGGACTACGCAATCGAGGTGTCGAAGCACTACTAACAACTACTGTTGACCAATTATTCAAAAGACACCCCAATCTAACCATAGACATTCTTACTGAAACGCCAGATTATGACCAAAAGCGATTACAGCAAGATAATGTCAAACTGCTCAATATGGCAACTAAACACAAGGATTTGATGCAAAAGTTGCGTGCTAAAGGTTCTAAATTTAACAAGTCTCTAGCTCCTGAATACAGTCTATTTAAAGAGGCATCAATCGTTATTGCTTCCGGTGGAGATCTATTCACTTCTGATTATCCTGGAGCGCTCGGTTTTCACCTCCGCCCATTGGAATTAGCATTACACGCTGAAATACCTGTAGTTTTTCTAGGTCAATCAATCGCATTTAAGACCAATAATGATGCACAGCAATGGTTAGGTGTTGCCCGTCGTTCTAAGTTGATTACTGTTAGAGAAGAATTTTCCTACAAGTATTTGACAAAAGACCTAGGTCTTTCGCCAAATCTAGTAAAACATACCGCTGATGTAGCGTTTCTGCTTGAACCACCACCACCAGATCAGGTCAGTAACTTACTAAAATCTTACGGAGTTACGCCAGATCGCCCAGTTGTGGCAATTGCTCCTAGTCAAGGTATAACTAGATTCTCTAAATGTGATGAGGAGCAGCACTTAAAGAGTTGGTTTCAGGTGATCAATATGATCCTTAATGAATTCGATGCTCAAGTGCTGCTTATCCCCCATGCACAAAGTACCAACCTGGGTAATGACGATCGCTTCATTGCCACCAACCTACATAAAAGCCTTGATTTTCATCCTAGGGTTCATCTTGCTGGTGCAGACCACTCTGCCTCAGAATTTAAGGGGTTAATTAGTAGCTGTGATCTGTTGATTGCTGAGCGTATGCATGCTGCGATCGCTGGACTTTCCAGCAATATCTGTACTGTTGTCGTCGGTTATTCTGTTAAAGCGGAAGGGATTATGACTGATCTACTAGGAAATGAGTCAGTCAACAATGGCTTACTAATCTCAATTGAACAGTTTATCGATTCTGACTCAGCCTGCGCGACGATCCGTACCGCTTGGCACCGTCGTCAAGAGGTCAGTGAACAACTTAAAGAGGCATTACCCCGCGTGAGACAGGATGCTGTGAATAACTTCGATATGATTGTGGAAATCTTGAAGTAAAACTCAACTTTTTCCAATTAGCTTAATTGATTACTTGTCATAACAGCAGTGATTTAATAATAAATAATTGGTATGAAGCAGTTGAACGCAATTTTCGTATCTGATTGGTTTGGCAATCCCTATAAAAATCTATTAATTAATAATTTAAACTCTAAAGGAGTTGAGGTAAAAGAATGTTTACCCAAGGTAGAAAATGTTTTTGGACGAATCTTTTTTCTACCATTAGTTTTGAGACAAGGTAAGTTTGATATCTTACACTTTCATACCTTGCATCCTTTCATTCTTGGCAAAAACTCCTTTTCTCGATTAATAAAACTTTTAATATTTACTAGCCAGATATTCATCCTCAACCTGCTGGATGTCAAAGTTGTTTGGACTGTACACGAATGGCATGACAAGATGGATGATGGTCAGAAAAATATATCTTCAACCCAATCAGCAGTTATTGGGAAATTTCTTGATGCTATTATTACTCATTGTGAAACAACTAAAAACGAAATTACTAGAGCATTTAAGCTAGAAAATAAAAATAAAGTTTTTGTAATTCCACATGGCAACTACATAGGCACTTACGAAAATAAAATTAGTCAGATAGAAGCTCGAAAAATTTTAGGTATCTCCTTAGAAAGCCTAAATTTTCTGATTTTTGGCAGTATTTATCGTTATAAAGGGGTTTTAGAAGCAATTGAAGCTTTTAAAAAACTACAACAGCCTGAAACATATCTATTAATTGCAGGGAAGTCTTACGAGACGCAATTAGAAGAAACAATACTGGAAAAAATTCAGGGGCATGAAAATATTTTATTTTTTCATCAAGTCATTCCAAATGATGAAATTCAAGTTTATATAAATGCATGTGATTGTTTTGTAGTTCCTTATAAAGTATTTACCACTTCTGGTGTAGCTATATTAGGAATGTCATACAGTCGAGCTTGCATTGCTCCAAACATGGGATTCTTTAATGATGTATTGGATGAATATGGTTCTTTTCTCTATGATTCAAATCATGAAGATGGGTTATTACAGGCAATGAAATCCACTATAGACAATAAATGTAGGTTAGCAGAAATGGGCAGACATAATCTCACGATTGCCGAGAAATGGAATTGGAATTACGTCTCTGAGCAAACCTTAAATGTTTATCAACAATGTTTAGGCATTAAATATTAGCAATTAAAGTATTGATTATGAAAACTCCGGTAGTTTTGATAATTTTTAAACGACCAAATACCACTGAAAAAGTATTTGAAGCAATTCGTCAAGCAAAACCACCGAAACTTTTTGTAATTGCAGATGGGCCACGTGCCGACCGTCCTGGTGAGGCAGAAAATTGCGAAGCTACGCGTGCAATTATTGAGCAAGTCGATTGGAATTGCGAAGTTATAACTAATTACTCTGACATTAATTTAGGTTGTAGATTGCGTGTTTCTAGTGGCTTAGATTGGGTATTTAGTCAGGTTGAGGAAGCCATAATTCTTGAGGATGATTGTTTACCACATCCTACTTTTTTCCAATTTTGTGATGAATTGCTCGATAAATATCGAGATGACAATAGAATCATGGTTGTAGCAGGTAATAATTTTCAGTATGGTCGAGTTCGGAATCAAGATAGTTACTATTTTTCACGCTACAATCACTGCTGGGGATGGGCTACTTGGCGACGAGCATGGCAACACTATGATCATCAAATGAAACTGTGGCCTAAAATTCGCGATGAAAACTGGCTAAAAGACATCCTGTTAGACCTTTCGGCAGTAAAATTTTGGCAGAGTATTTTTCAATATACCTATGAAGAAAAGATTAATAGTTGGGCTTATGTATGGACGTTTAGCTGCTGGATTCAAAACGGCTTAAGTATTCTGCCTAACGTAAATCTAGTCTCTAATATTGGATATTCTTTAGAGGCAACTCACACAGTTAAAAATTATAATGATTTTGCCAATATGCCAGTAGAAGCTATAGATTTTCCACTTCAGCATCCACTATTTATGATTCGTAATTCTCCAGCAGATCTCTTTACTCAAAGAAATAATTTTTATGATTCTAGAATATCTGTAGTTCTTCAACAAAAAATTAAACATCTTGCTAATAAGCTATCTAATTAATTATTTGAATTGAAACATTTAAAAAATGCCATGAAAAAGAACATAGATTTACCCAACCTGTCAGATGATATCCAACAAGAAATTGAAAACATACTTTTAGATGCTGAACGTCAACCAATAGAAGTTGAAGAAATTTGGCAGCTAATGGATAAAGTTTGGGATAGTTTAGGATGCGATAACATAAAAAATGATCCAGAAAAAGTTAGTTTATTTTATAGTCATCCAGTTTGGCTACTGAATGGTTTATTTATTGAGCAGCATGATGTTTCCATTCTCCACCGCCACGCGATCGCTGATTGGATTAATCTAAATAATAGGGACATTATATCGGTTCTAGATTATGGCGGCGGTTTTGGTACACTTGCTCGTTTAATTGCAGATAAAAATCAAGAAGTAGTAGTTGATATTTACGAACCACATCCTAGTAAGCTTGCTCTTGAGAAAATAAAAGCTTACTCTAACGTGAATTTTATTAGTTCTCTAAAAAAACAATATGACTGTCTAGTCTGCACAGATGTTTTAGAACACGTTCCTGATCCTTTAAGCTTATTGGCTGAAATGATTGAGAGCGTTAAAGTTGATGGTTATTTAATAATTGCCAACTGTTTTTATCCTGTAATTAAGTGCCACTTACCTGAAACTTTTCATCTTCGCTATAGCTTTAATCAATTTACTAATCTTATGGGACTTGATACTATTGGTTCATGCAATGGTAGTCACGCCACTATATATAAGAGAATGAGCCAAGAACCAGTCAATTGGAAAAAAATCCGCACTCAAGAAAAAATATCCAAAGCCGTATTCCCATTTTTGAGTATATCTCAATCGAGTTATCAAGCTTTGAAAAGCCTGGTTTTACAAAAGAAAAACTAAATATTTTAGGTAATATGAAAACTTATGTTTATTTTGCAATTTTTAAAAATAGTCATTAAAGTATTTCAAAAATTAGTAAGAAATTGGCTAAACTACTTACATATCCTACAGCAAAATAAAGGTATAGATATACCTTTATCTGTAGTTTTGCAATACGACGATATTAATGCTATCAAGATTAGCCCGGAAGTTAATATAGGAGAATTTGTAGAAGTTGTTGTCGTAGCGAAATCTCCATATAGTAATACTCCAGGGCGATTAATTATCGAAAAACGTGCTGTTATTGGTTCACATGCTAATATTCGTGCTGCTGGAGGAGAAATATACATAGGGCAAAATTGCATTATTGCACAGCATGTATCTCTGATTGCCTGTAATCATACAATATCGTCTGAAAAGCCATATAGAGACTTACCTTGGAATGAAGATAAAACGGGTATATTTATAGATGAAAATGTTTGGATTGGTTGCGGTGTAACTATTCTTCCTGGTTGTCGTATTGGAAAAAATTCAGTAATTGGGGCTGGAAGTGTCGTCACTAAATCTATTCCAGCTAATGAGGTGTGGGCTGGTGTACCAGCTAAAAAAATTAAGGATATCAATTATTATAAGTCTGAAAATCTTAGTTATCAATTATAGGTAACTAACGGATAATTTTGAATTACACGATAGTACTATTTATATATAATTAAATTAATAATGAAAGTTTTATTACTTAATAGTTCTGATATTGAAGGTGGAGCCGCTCGTGCTGCATATCGATTACATCAAGGTCTTCAGAATCTTGATATATCTACACAGATGCTTGTACAACTTAAAAAAAGTGATGATAGAGATGTCATTGGCTCACGAGCTTCATCTGGAGTTGCACAAGCTGTTACTGGTTTGAGATTAACTTTAGACCAGCTACCGTTAAAGTTTTACACTAATCGGGATCAAGCTACTCATTCGCCTCAATGGCTTCCAGATACCCTCGTTTCTAAAATTAGCCAATTGAATCCAAATATCATCAATCTACATTGGGTCAATAATGGATATTTACTAATTGAATCAGTAGCTAAATTAGCTAAACCAATCGTTTGGACTCTTCATGATATGTGGGCTTTTACAGGGGGATGCCACTACAGTCAAGACTGTACTCGTTACACTGATGCTTGTGGGAAATGTCCGCAACTTCATAGTTCCCAAGATTGGGATTTATCTCGTTGGGTGTGGCAACGCAAAGCTAAAGCTTGGAAAAATCTTAACCTGACTATAGTTACGCCTAGCTTCTGGTTAGCTAAGTGTGCCAGTGCTAGCTCACTTTTTAAGGATCTACGAATAGAAGTAATTCCAAATGGGATTAATACTCAAACGTATAAACCTATTAATAAACAAGTAGCACGAGAACTACTAAATTTACCTCAAGATAAACAACTAATTCTATTCGGTTCGCTACAGTCAACTAGTGATAAACGTAAGGGATTTCATTTGCTGCAAGCATCTCTACAAAATCTTAGCGAAGCTGGCTGGTCAGATAGATTAGAAATAGTTATTTTCGGCTCATCTCAGCCTAAGAATCCTCCTGAGTTTGGTTTTAAATCTCATTATCTAGGTACGTTGAATGATGATTTATCTTTGGCTTTATTGTATTCAGCAGCAGATATATTTGTTCTGCCTTCTACTCAGGAAAACTTAGCGAATACTGTGATGGAGGCAACTGCTTGTGGTATCCCCTGTGTTGCCTTCAATATTGGCGGTATGCCAGATATGATTGAGCATCAAAAAAATGGTTATTTAGCTCAAGCTTATAAAGTTGAAGATTTAGCTCAAGGTATTATTTGGATACTAGAAAATCATGATAGGTATCAAAAACTATCTTACTGGGCCCGTCAAAAAGCAGAAAAAGAATTCACGTTAGAAATTCAAGCAAATCGTTACTTATCTATCTTTAACGAACTTCTAAACTCGAATTAAATTTGAATAAATTCAAAAAAATAACAATTAATCAATAAATTTAGAAACAATTTAATAAAATGACTTTTTTCTTACACATTTTTTGTTAAGTAGAAAATAATTGGAGAATAAAGTTTGAAAAATTCTATAATAAAATGGTTAGAAACATTTAGTGTTATTTTATTAATTTTAACTAGCGATTGTAGATTACATCCACTATTAGATCAACTTGTTAAAATTGCCAGTTATCCAACAGTGGCATTATTAATTATTAGACAACCATTGGGAAGAGTAGCATATGTCGTTACAAGAGATTGGTCTTTAATAATATTATGCCTCTTTGCCTGTTCTTCAATCTTTTGGACTGAGAATACACAAGAAACCGCAACTCAACTTAAATCTTTATTTCGTACAACTTTGCTCGGTACGTATTTAGCTGTACGCTACTCTCCTAGAGAACAAATGCGCTTGCTAAGTTGGGTAGTAGGTATAGCAGCAATTCTAAGTCTAGTATTTGCTGTAGCAATGCCGTCCTACGGTACTGCTATCTCAAATAATGTTTTTGTGTGGCAAGGTATATATGCACATAAGCAATATTTAGCGAGAGCTATGACCGTAGGCTCTATGGTTTTTCTCATAGCTTTATTAGTGAGTAGAAAGTATTGGTGGCTCAAACTGGTAATACTATTCATTATGTTATTACTACTCTGGAAGAGTACTAGTAGAACAGGTATAGGATTTCTTTTACTATGCATATATATTATGCCTCTTTATAAAATAGCCAAACAAAAATTCAGAATTCGGGAAACAATTTTGGCTGTAGCTTTTATGCTTAACGCTACTGTCGCTATGTTGATTCTAGGTAATCTAGAAACCATAGTAGTTGACATGATGGGTAAAGACCTAGAGTTCAATGGACGCTTACCTCTATGGCAAAGAGCGATTGAAGTTGGCTGTGGTCAACCTTGGTTTGGATATGGGTATGCTGGTTTTTGGAGTTCGCCTATCTCTTTAGAAGTTGCTAAAGGTTTATGGATACGTCAAGAAGTGAATGCAAATCATTCTCATAATGGTTTTATTGATATGTTTCTTCAATTGGGTATAGTGGGATTAATATTATTATTATTTAATTTTTTAAAAGTTATTTACAAGGCTATACATTTATTGTTCATAAGTAAAAAATTAGAGTGTTTTTGGATGTTTAATATGATATTTTTAATGTTATGTTTCAATATTTTTGAACTTAATACACTGTTAACTCCCAATTTTTTATGGGTTTACTATATATCAATATCGCTATCCCTTGTTTTAGAGCTTGAACAGATAAAAAATAAAACTTTAACTCATGTAAATAATTAAAAACAAATTTTTTTAAATTAGTTATTTGAGATTTCACATAATAGATATGTCAAATGATATAGTTTTTTTAATTTGTACTGAACCTGGTCGTCTAGAGCAGCAATCTTTACTATTGGTAGAAAGTATTCGTAAATTCGGTGGTCACTTGAAAGACACTCGTATATCTAGTTTTCATCCTCGGAAAGGCGAGTCTATTTCTAGCCAAACTACAAAGCTATTTGATTCTTTAGAAGTTTCTCACCAACAAATCATACTTAACCTAGAGTATCATGACTATTACTTAGCAAATAAAATTTTAACTTCTGCTTACGCGGAAGAAAATATAGATGCAAAGTTTTTAGTTTTTTTAGATAGCGACAAGTGCGTTTTTGCTGAGCCAAAAGAGTTTTTATTACCACCAAATTACAATATAGGGCTACGTCCTGAATATGGAAAAGGTATTGGCTCTGAAGGTAAAAACGATATTCAAGACGATTACTGGCAAAAACTTTATAAATTACTTGATATCAATCAAGAAATATTTGTCAGAACCCCAATTGCTAACAAGAAGATTAGAGGCTATTGGAATAGTGGAATAGTAGCCGCAAGAAAAGAAGCTGGATTTTTTACGGCTTGGAAAAATAATTTTGAAAAAGTTATGCGACAAAAGCTTGAGCCACCTCAAGGAAATTACTTTACAGAGATGGCTGTACTATCTGCTACTGCCTGCTCAATGGCAGAAAGTTTATATACATTTTCTCCATCTTATAGCTATCCTTTACCTTTACACAATCGTCTAGCTAAAGAATATAAACTAAATAGTTTTGACGAAATTGTATCTATTCATTATTTCAATATGTTTGCTTATAAAGATTGGAATAAACAACTAGCAAACTTAAGTAATTTTGATAGTATTTCAGAGAAATATCAATGGCTAATAGAAGGAATTTTTAAACACAAAATGCCATATAAATCAGTCTTGCATCGACATATATTGGAACTTATAAGAATTGAGAAAAAATTACGTAGCTTTAATATAGATGTTAACTTAAGTGGTTTGATAAAACGCATTGCCAACCTTTAAAGTATTTAATAATAAAATTTCTACTTTAAACATTTGCTTTGTTTTGCATTCCAAGTCTATTTAGACCAGATTTAACTCTACGACTAATGAACTTATGAAGCATGAATTGGCAGTCATTATGACTTGTTACAACAGGCGTGATACAACTCTTGCCTGTCTGTCTGCGCTATATCAGCAAACAAAACCTTTTGATATTTATTTAACCGATGATGGAAGTTCTGACGGTACTTCAGATGCAATCAAGGCTTCTTATCCACAAGTTCAAGTTCTGAAAGGTGATG
Source organism: Komarekiella atlantica HA4396-MV6 (assembly GCA_019359395.1). GTDB lineage: Bacteria > Cyanobacteriota > Cyanobacteriia > Cyanobacteriales > Nostocaceae > Komarekiella > Komarekiella atlantica. The sequence continues at coordinate 140,762 of JAHHHK010000015.1, read as the reverse complement.
GAAATTTATTTTGGGTTGGAGGTATGAGATTAGCCTTTGCTGAGGCTTTGAAAAAGAATTATGATTATTACCTTTGGCTTAATGACGACACTCTAATTGAACCAAATGCCCTGAGTAAACTGCTTGCTACTCACCATTACCTCACAGAACATGATAAGCCAAATTCTATAATTGTTGGTTCAACCCAAGATGCAGTTACAGGGAAACCGACTTACGGTGGTGCTGTACGTTCTAAGCATTGGTACTCGAATAAGTATGAATTTGTGAAGCCTAGTCAGAAACTTCAAGAATGCGACACTATGTATGGAAACTGCATCCTTATTCCCCGTTCTGTTGCAGAAAGAGTAGGTAATTTAGATCCTGCTTTTATTCATAATCTAGGGGATCTTGATTATGGACTTAGAGCACGTAAGCTAGGGTGTTCAGTATGGATAACGCCAGGATATGTAGGTACTTGCTCGAAAAACTCTGTTAGAGGTAGTTGGGTGGATGCTAATCTCCCGATTAATGAACGCTTAAAAAGAGCGTTTGGCATCAAAAGTTTTCCGGTAAAGGCATGGACTGTTTTTACCATGCGGCATTCTGGCTATTTTTGGTTTCTTTATTGGTTCTTGCCTTATTTACGTGCAGTAATGGGTTATAGAAATTTGAGTGCATCTTCTACTTTTAGTGAGGAAATTAACTAAATAAAAACATAGGTTTCACAACTGTAATTACTTAATTCGCTGTAAATTCAAGGATAATATCCATAATTTAGGGTTTCTCTCTAATCTTTTACATACGTAAATAACCTAAGTTTGCATAAATTCTGATTAATTTGATTAAATACATAGAACAAATGTCTGAAATCAAAATTCTTGTTATAGCCTTTCTAGCAAATCCAACTTGTACAAATTGGATACAAGGGCTTAAAAATTTAGGCTTAAACGTTGCAGTTTTAGACTGGAAACAGTCTGCGGCAACCCAGAGTGAAATTAAAAATTGGGGATTGAAAGAAAATGAAATCCCTATATTTAATTTTTGGGATGATTTTTCTATAGAGAAGCAACAAAAGGTAGAGAATTTCCTTGGAGGAGCACCCGATATTTTATTTTCTTGGGAGGGTGCATTGATTTTAAAACCTCTGCAAATGGTGAAAAAAATATACCCTAGGACAAAAATTGTTCATTGTGTGAATACTTATCCTAATGCCGTTAATAAATTAACTGAGATTCGCATGAATTGGCGCTATCGTAATGTTAGTTCACTGATTGACAGTTATATATTTTATTCGCATACACAAAGAAATATGTTTATCAAAGCTATTACTAATACAGAGAATAAGCCTTATTTAATAATGGTTGAGCCATTCTTTAAAAAAGCCTATTCTTGCATTAATATTAAGTCTGATAATATACCAATACTCCATCGATTTGATGATAATCCTCATGTTATCTTTACTGGACGAGCAAGCGAACTATGGCACAAAAATTCTTATTTCGGTTTTAAAGCTCATAGTTGTCGGGATGCTTTAGGTTCGTTTTTCCAGCAATTAGCAAAGACAGGTATTCATATTTTTCTTCCATCACAAGCAAATACAAAAAATATTCCTAATCTTCACCTGTACCCTGACTTCTCTAATGATGAAATATTTGAAGGCCAATTTGCTGAATATATTTCACAATTTGATGCCCATCTGGTTATGTACAACGAGTACAACAGTACAATGCGTAATTGGGTTACTTCAGGTTTATCTACTCGCTTTGCTTCTTCTCTAACTTCTACTACCCCATTAGCTGTGACTAAAACCAGTAAATTTGTTGAAGAACATTGGAAAGATAAGCCTTTCGGATTTACTTTTTCTGATGTTGACGACTTAGCCCAATCTCTTCGCAATAAGCAAATGCTTGCTTCACTTCGCTTGAATATGGAGAATGTTCATACATCTTATTCTTTTGAATCTCAAAGTAGGAATATTACTCGATTTTTAAATGAAGTATTGAATAAGCCTAAAATCTTAAATTAGTTTGTTCTACTGTGGTAAAACTTATAGTTTAAGAACACATATTTTTAATAAATAAGGATATCTACTCAATATGGGTAAACGCTTATTAATAGTCTCTACTCTTGATTCAACTCAACCATTTGGTGCGTTTACTAGACCTTTCTATCTTGGACAATATCTCCTCAAGTATTTTGAGGTTTATCACTTGGGCTTAAATTGTTCCGCAGTTGATTATGCGCCTTCTGTATCTGTTGGTTCAAGAAATTTGGGTTTATATATTAGAGCAGTACAAAAGTGTATAGAAAATTTTCATCCAGATATAGTATATGCTCAAGAAACACTGCCAGGATTAGCTGCTCTAATTTCACTCACCTTTAATAAGCAGAAAAACTGCTCTCTTGTATTAGACTTTCATACTTTTTCTGCTTTTGAGTACTGGAGCCGTTTATCTTCTGTTGCTAATCCATTTAAAGAATTTCTGCAATTTATTAAGACATACATTGCTCAGGGTGTGCTTATATTTTCTGGTAATCCAATTATTGCTGCTGGTGAGTCAACTCCACAATTAATTAAACAGTGGTATGGGAAGAAATCGCATAAAATTTATTGCATAGGAAATGGTGTTACTGAAGATATAGTAAATGCTAAAAATGCTCCTGAGAAAGATCCATATCATGCACTGCGACCAGCAAAAATAGTTGTTGTTGTAGCTCCAAAAACATTTCAGTTTCCCAGCAACGACATGTCTGTATCTATGACTATTGAGGCAGCTAAATATCTAGAAACTCATCAAGAAAAAGTACATTTTATTGTTATTGGGCGTGATGCCAAGGAAGTAGAAGAAGTACTACCATCAAACATAACGTTTGTAGGCTTTCTGCCAAAGCGAAATGATTTTATTATGCATCTCAAATATGCAGATATAGGTCTTCTACCATTTCCTAAGCAAGCGGTTGCTGGAGGAGCGCGTAATAAGGCACTAGATTATTTTGCTAGTAAAAAGTTAGTTGTATCTACACCTGAAGGCTTGAGAGGTTTAGAGGAATTTCATCACCAAAAACATCTGTTGATTTCAGGAGACTCTGCCCAAGAGCTAGCTAATACAGTTCTAGAGGCAACTTTGAATTTAAACAAATACGAGCCGCTTGTAGAAACTGCACATAACCTAATTCAAGATAGATATTCTTGGAGTGCAAAAGCACAAATGGTTGCTGAGGTGCTTCTACAGTCAGTCAAGTAATAGTTGAGAAAACCTGTTGTTTATTAAAAGTTATCAATTAAAAAGAATCTATCCATTTAAGTAGTCCTTAGAGCAAAGTTTACCCATAACTTTTTTAAGGGCAATTTTTTTGCCTTTGCTAATTTAGAACAATTTACCATGAAGCGATCGCCATACAAATTTCTTGGGGTTCAAGTAGACGCACTTGCCATACCTGAACTAAATTCATTGATTACAGAATCTATCGAGCAAGATAAAAAATGGATCATTGCTAATCACAATCTCCATAGTCTTTATCTTTATCATCACAGCCATAAAATGCGAGCTTTTTATGGCAAAGCAGACTATGTTCACATCGATGGTATGCCTTTGATATTCCTGGGAAAATTACTTGGTTTTCCACTCAAGCGAGAGCAAAGAGTTACCTATGCTGACTGGGTATGGCCTTTGATGTCGCAAGCAGCTCAGCAAGGTTGGCGTGTATTCTATCTTGGCTCTAAGCCAGGAGTAGCAGAAAAAGGAGCTAGGATTTTGCGGGAGAAGTTTGCTGGTTTACAGATTGCTACAGCTCACGGTTACATCAATATGGAAGGTAATCAAGAAAACCTTGCAACCCTGGCAGCAATTAACGATTATCAACCCCACATATTAATGGTAGGTATGGGTATGCCACGTCAAGAACACTGGATTCTAGACAACCTAGAGCATATCCAGACCAATGCCATTCTGACTAGTGGAGCCTGTATTGACTATGTAGCCGGAGTTGTTCCCACTCCACCTCGCTGGATGGGTAAGTTGGGTTTGGAGTGGTTGTATCGCCTGTTTAGTGAGCCACGAAGGCTCTGGAGGCGTTACTTACTAGAACCTTGGTTTGTAGTCAGACTCTTATTACAGGAAATTCTCAGTGCTTAATAACCTATTAGTGACTAGGCGAGTTCTCATGATTGCAGTGTTAACTGGGAGTAGCGATAGCGCTATGTCTATTCCACATATACTTTTCTGCCAGCGCATTCCTTACTACTAGACTCAAAGCTCAAACCCAAGTTGATATGGAATGCTATAACGAAAGCGTTTGACCATGCTCTAAAACGTTGAAACTAGCTTTGTAAAGCATTGCAGTCTACTTCAATAGACTTTGCCAGTCAATCATGACTGAATCATCTATCAAATCCAGAGTGCAGTTCCATCTGAAACGCAGAGAGTATAGGAACAATGACATCCAGATACCTCCCATTAATAGACTTCAAACCAGACTTAAGATCAGCCAAAGGCACGAGGATACAGAGAGGGCTAGCTCTTAAAGTACTTCGGGTAATCACACTTATCCTACTTGATGCTATATCTCTAACCTTTGCATGGAAGTTAGCAATATTTTATGGAACACCATTAGATTCTCCTTGGACTGAAAGATCATCTTTTCAATTACTAACTCTCGCAGTAGCAATAGGAATGATGGCAGCTCAAGGCCTATATGAGGCAGGCATTCACCGCCGTAATTATGCTCGCCTGATCAAAGCAGTTTCTCTGTCAGAATTTTTCCTCTTGCTGATTGCGTTTCTTTATGAACCAAGTCGTTATGTCTCACGCTCAAGTTTTATTCTATTTTGGTTGTTTTCTGTAGGCTTCATCTGTGTGGCTCGTTTGAGTTTTGATGTTGCTACCAACTTGGTGCGAAAAAAAGGAGCAATTCGTTATCCAGTTTTTCTGATCACAGATGCAGAAGATCAACAAAGCAGCATCAGATTAATTGAAAAAGAGAATTGCTACAACCTAATGGGAGTAGCTGAGGCTAGCTCTTTAGATAGATATAAACGAGAGTCAACCTTAGAGTTCCTTCGCAATCAAGGCATTGTTGAGGCTTTTGTTTCTTGGAATGCGATTAAAAACCGCCTGTATATTTCTTGGCATTTCATGAGTGCTGGTATTACCCTTCGCATTTTGCCTACAGAAAGGGAAGTTTTACCGCCTAAAACTGTATTGTGGATGATTGGGGAAGTGCCATGTCTGACAATTCCTGCACCAATTATTGCAGGTAGTGATTTTTGGGTTAAGCGTGGCTTTGATCTTTGTTGTGCAACTATTTTGCTATTGCTGCTAGCACCTATCTATTTGTTGATTTCCCTGCTGATTAAGTTAGATTCTCCTGGGCCAATCTTGTTTAAGCAGAAGCGAATTGGTCTGCATTGCAAGGAGTTCAAAATCTGGAAATTCCGCACAATGGTTGCAAATGCAGAAAAGTTACAAGCTTCTCTAGAAGCAAAGAATGAAATTAAAGATGGCGTCTTGTTTAAACTCAAAGATGACCCTCGTGTGACACGAGTTGGCAAATTTCTACGTCGTTACAGTCTAGACGAATTGCCGCAACTGTTTAATGTTCTAATTGGCGAAATGAGCCTAGTTGGGCCCCGCCCTCTCCCTGTTAGAGATGTAGAAAGGTTTCAAACAACTCACTTCATCAGACAAGAAGTTCTGCCTGGAATCTCTGGATTGTGGCAGGTTTCTGGTCGCTCTAATATTGAAAACTTTGAAGATGGGGTGAAATTAGATATCACCTACATTGAAAATTGGTCGCTTTGGCTAGATCTGAAGATTTTGCTGAAAACTGTGAGCGTTGTACTGCAAAAGACTGGCGCTTACTAATTAGCCAAGTATAACTATAAGATGCGATCGCTAACTATTTAGAAAGAAGCGATCGCATGTTCTTTTAGATAAATAAATTATCATCAAATTTTTGCTGTTGAAATATTAAACTTAAAAATCGGTATTTTTCACCGACAGATAAAAACATGAACAAATCTTTAGTTATCCAATCAGAAGCTAATTCTAATATCAAAGAAACACTGTCAAAAGATTTATATTTTATCCGAGGAATTGCGATCGCTCTTGTAGCTCTAGGTCATGTAATTGGAAATCGAGATTCCGGTATTCGTCAATTGTATGAACAAGATATACCATACATGAGGTGGATATATAATTTTATTTATACTTTTCACATGCCAATATTTTTTATTATTTCTGGTATTTCCTTTAGGATTTTTAGTAGTAGCAACAATAGTTATACCAAATTTATCAATTCTAAGTTTACTAGGATACTTATTCCTTTAGTTTGTTGGGCCCCAATTTATTATATTTTTCGCTCTTTATCTGGTATTATCAAATTCTCTTTCATCGGTTTTATTCAATCAGTAATTTATCCTAACTTTATTTTCTGGTTCTTCCATGCATTATTATTAGCCACACTTTTATCTTTTCTGACAATAAAAAAACTTGGTTCCCAATTAGTTTATTACGCCATTTCAATTGCCCTGTTTGCACTTTCATTTAACCTAAAAGAACCATTGGTAGAAATTTGCTATTTCAATATCTTCTATGCTTTTGGAATTGCTATTGCACCATATATTACAAATATTCGTTTCAAGCTAGAGAAAGCACCATCTAGTTTAACTTTCTTACTCTTGTTAACTTGTACTTTCTTGATGCTCAGCATTAACTATTTTCTAGGTAGCGAATATGGCTTAGTTATAAAGTTTATGAATGGCATCATAGGTTTTACCTTTATGTATATACTTGCCACTTGGAATCAACCATTTCCTATGTTTCAGTGGCTAAATCGGTCTTTGCAATCGATTGCAGACGTTTTCGTTTACTTCGGTCTGCTTAGTATGACCATCTATTTACTTCACATACTTGTTGGCTCAACTACGAGAACCATTTTGGTAAAATTTGGCATAACTGACCCATTAATACAATTTACTTTTGGATATATCGCTTCCACGTTAGGGCCTATATTGATTTACAGCTTCTTACACAAAAGAAGTAAACTTTTCCGATATTCAATTGGTGAAGCTAAATAATTTACATAAAAGTGTACAGGGTATAGGGTACAAAAAAGCCAAGCCGCCCACAAGGGGAGCCACTACGGTCTTGGCTTGTAGCCAAGAGGAGCAAGTGGCGTGCGGGGTTTTTATCTTCTCCAAATGCAAGGATTTTTGGACGAAGTATGGTTTAAAACTGATTTTCGGGGCTGTTTTTCCTCTGTTCCTTATTCCCTGTTCCCGCCCCGAAGGGACTTAATTAAAAAAAGGGGCATGAAACTAGTTCCCTACCCCTAAAAACAAAAAACCCGGTTTAGCGGGTTAAACATAAACAAAACTATGAACAATGAAAACTTGAGTTAGCTGAAATACTTCATTTCAGCTTCGAGTTGACGAATCAGGCTTTCGTTACCCTGTGCTCTAGCAACTTGTAAGCGATGCTCTAGGCTTCTTTGAATATTCACTCTGTGAACTTCTTTTGCTTTTCTTGTAGCTTGCAGTCTGCTGTTGGCCATAATGATTACCTCTTTAATTTTATCTTTATGTCTCGTAATCCTAACATAACATAAATTTAGTAGCTGTTGTTACAGAAAAATCTGATTTATTGTAATTTTTTGAGTAAGCTGTGTCCGAAAAGCAGATAAATCAACCACTCCTCACGCTGCTAAGCGATTTTGGCGATCGCGATGTGTATGTAGGCGTGATCAAAGGAGTCATAGCTCAAATCAATCCCAATTTAACTGTGGTAGACTTAACGCACCAAATTCCACCGCAAAACATTGCCGCAGCAAGGTTTTGTTTGATGAATGCTTATGCATATTTCCCAGTTGGAACGGTACATGTGGCTATAGTAGATCCAGGTGTGGGAGGCAGGCGAAGGGCGATCGCAGTAGAATTTGCTCAAGGTTTTTTAGTAGGCCCAGATAATGGTATCTTCAGTGGGGTACTAAGTCAAAGCCCCGCGAGCGCCACCGTTGAACTCACAAACCCTGATTATTGGAGAACGCGTCAACCAAGCAAGACTTTTCACGGTAGGGATATCTTTGCACCAGTAGGAGCCAATCTTGCTAGTGGTGTTCCTCTCAAACAGCTTGGACGAGAAATCAATCCCACAGATTTAGTACAACTAAATGTCAACTATTGTAACGAAACAACAACAGGTGTGGCGGGTTACATTCAATATATTGATCACTTTGGTAACTTAGTGAGCAACATTCCAGGGAGTTACGTGCAAAGCAAAACCTGGTGTGTACAAGCCGCTGGATTGACTATACCTGGGTGTGAAACTTACACTGATGTCAATGTTGGAGAAGCGATCGCTTTAGTTGGCAGTCATGGCTGGGTAGAAATTGCCATTAATAGTGGTAATGCTCATTTACAGTTACAGATCAACTGGCAAAATGCGTTACAAGTCTTGTTTTTATGAGAAATCACTCAGATCTCAAGTGCCTGTTGCTCATAGCTGTTGAAGGCGAAGAAGTATTGTGATGCTACGTTAGTCTTATTGCCCATCATAATAAAAGTAACCAGTCAGCAAATTTCCTTCGCACTTGACAAGGGAATCATCACTACTGTCTGCCTACCAGCGACGCAAACTACTGGCTATCCTTACTCATTGCTTTTATATGACTACGCAAACACTATCTGCACCAGAAGTTTATCAAGGTCAGTTCGGGGAATTTACAATTACTCAGAGCGATCGCACTGGCGTAATTATCTACCGTGCTGGTTTAATGGTAGCTGCACTGAGCTTTGCCATCGGCAGCGCTTTGGTTTTGCTCAACAATAACCCGACTGTTTTCACCACACTGACGCCTTTATATGCTTGTTTTAGTCTTGCTCTCGGTGTGAGTTTATTTACCATTCATATTTACATGGCATCACTACACCGATTGTTGCAGCTTTTTTGGGCGATCGGTAGCATTGCAGCCGTAGCCTTCGCACTATCTAGTAGTGAACCATTGGCTGTGACTGTTTACAATCACCCTGTTACCTTATTCGGAGTTGGTTTTACTTTCGTTGCTTTGACAGGCATTTATTTCAAAGAAGCCTTCTGCTTTAATCGTCTAGAAACTAAAGTATTAACCGTTACTGTACCGTTACTATTGTTAGGACATTTAGTGGGTATTTTACCAACTCAAGCAGAACAGATTTTATTAGGAGTTTGGGCGATTTTGTTTATAGTATTCGCTTTGCGTAAAACACTGCAAGCAATTCCACCTGATATTGGCGATAAATCTGTATTTGCTTATTTGAAACAACAAAGCTTAGAAAAGGTTTAATGCAGAGAAGATATCGCCAGTTTTTAAAACTTCCCAAATTCCGGCTGCTCAAACGCCAACAAATCTGGACTTTTACGGCTCAGGGATGGTTTATTTTTCTGGTTACTACTGCTTATTTAACGTTCTTGACAATCACTCATATCCACCCATTTCTAGCCGTAAATTCTCCTATCAAAACAGCAGATGCATTAGTTGTGGAAGGATGGGTACCAGACTATGGAATAGAACAAGCTTTGACTGAATTTAATAGTGGTTCTTATCGCCTAATTATTACTACAGGAAGCAGTATAGAGAGAGGTAGTTATCTGATTGGATACAAAAACTTTGCAGAAGTTTCAGCCGCTACCTTCAAAAAGCTCGGTTTAGCAGCAGAGAAAGTCATAGCCGTTCCTACGCCTTCGGTAATTAAGGATCGTAGTTATGCATCTGCTACCGAATTTCGCCGTTGGCTATTTAGTTCAGATGTCAAGATAAAATCAATTAATCTCCTTTCCTGGGACGTTCATTCCCGCAGGAGTTGGCTGTTATTCAAACAAATACTTGCTCCCAAAATTCCAGTGGGTGTAATTGCAGCCAAAAACAATAATTACGATCCAAGTAAATGGTGGGTTTCTAGCGAAGGTGTGCGAACAATCATGTCTGAAACTATCGCTTATATTTATGCTCGGTTTTTCAATTGGAAAGCATAGGAAAAGAGCAGAGCACGAACTCTATCGTTACTTTAGCGCGATGCCGAAGGCGGTTTGCTCCCGCAGCGATCGCATTAATATTTTAGCTGGTTTGCTTAAAAGCACTTGGGGGTGAAGATATTTAGCTATCCCTAATTTCCCAGCGATATGGATGAGTTTAAGAGGTATTGACGAGATATTTATAGAAATCATCAATTATTTTATTAGCTGCCAAAGGCCCACAAAAAGAGCAGTTTACCTCATAAACTTGATTGTTTTTAACAGCATTTAATGTTGACCAAATCGGTTGTTTCAAAAAAGATAAAGGTTCAGGATTTTCCTTTGTCCAGTCTGCCTTAACAAATAAGACATCTGCATCATGGTGGGGTAACATTTCAATACTTGATGCCAAATAAGAGCTTTTTTGATTTTGTTGAATAGGTGGACGACGTAAACCTATATCTCGAATAACTTGAGCTTCCAGTACATGGTTTGAGCTATAGGTATAAAAATTTTGCCCTTGCAGAATAATCACAGATATGGTGGTTTTCTGCAACTTTTCTCCTAATTGCTGCTGTAACTGTTGAACGCGCTGGTGATAATTTGTTAGGGCTTTTTTTGCTTGTTCCTGCTTTCCCAGAAGTTGAGCAAAATATCGTAATCTTTCCTTGAAATCATGTGACTCGTATAAATCAAACATTACAGTAGGTGCGATCGCCGACAGCAGTTGATAAGAGTTTTTTTGAAATGTTAACCCCAAAATTAAATCTGGTTTTAAGCTAAGAATCTTTTCTAGGGAAGGTTGGCTAATACTACCCACTTCGGGGATATTAGCGACTAAATCTGGCGGTATCCCCCGAAAACGCTCTCCTGCAAACTGATAATATGGATAATAAGCGACACCGACTGGCTTCACATCCAAAGCTAATACACAATCGAGAATACTGTCGTGTAATACAATAACGCGCTGTGGTGCAACTGGAATTTCGACTTTTCCGAGAGCATGATTAACAATTTGTGTAGCTATTGGCGATCGCATTTTCCGACTGAAACGCGAAAGCATCACCATTCGCTAAACGCAACTGTCCACCCGTGATATCTGCAATAAAATTATTACCCGTAGTGCGATTCGTAACTTGCAGTTTATCTCCTTGGTTTGTCTCTAAAATTATCTCCACACCCTTGTCGGTAGGATTGGCTTTCACACCCGTAATTGTGACACCTGCCTGTTTCCCCCCTTGCGAAGGAGGGACGGAAGGGGGGGTTTGTTGGTGTGGGAGATTGGGAAAGCAAACCACTAATATTGGTGACAGGGGATGCAAACTCGCTCAGTTCAATAATGTCTCTATTTTTATTCTTTGCTTCCACCTCAGTTAAAATAGGTTGAGCGATCGCACAGCGACTCTCAATCAGTATCCCATAACTAATAAAATATCCGAATAAACTAACCCCTAACCACAAACGCATACTTGGCAGAAATATCAACTTTTTCACACTACTCTCCACACTAATGAATTAAATTGTTGCGTAAGATTGTCAACTGAGTCAAAAAGGAGTGTAGATGAATACTCGCGATCGCGTCTATCCAAATATGGCGTTAATATCCCAAAGTGGCATTAATCCCAATTTTATATTAGTAACCCCACCTGCGATCGGACGCTTTCGCTAGAAATCAACTTAACCATCTCATCCGATTCGCTAAAATCAGAACAAACTGGAAAAATCTTGCTATAGTAGCCATCTCCCAAGAACCGCAAAAAATGACCATTGAGGAATATCTCGCATGGGAACCCCTTCAAGAACTTCGTTACGAATATTTCAACGGCGAAGTCTTTGCCATGACTGGTGGTACAATTCACCACAACGATATGGCGCTAAACTTGTACAGAAACCTATATCCACACTTACGTGCTAGGGGTTGTCGGGTGAATATGTTGGATATAAAGGTGCAAGTTACCCCCAAAAGCCCATACTATTACCCTGATGTTATCGTCAGTTGCGACCCGCAAGACCAGAATGCTCGCAAATGTATTCAAAATTCAAAAATAATTGCCGAAGTTCTTTCCCCTGGTACAGCTAGCAGAGATAGGGGGGAAAAATTTACCAATTATCTGAAAATGCCCATAGATGGGTGACAGATAGGCGATCGCATCCAAACTAAACAAATTTTGCCAGCAAAACGTTGAGGGTAAAGACTACCCTTTTCAAGTTCTAAATTTGGGAATACTCAAACCAGTAGGCGTGAGGATGGAATTGTGGTAGATGAACGCGCGTATTGGCTAGCTTGGTCGCAAATTTCTGGGATTGGCCCAGTATTGCTGCAACGGTTGCAACAGCATTTCGGTACTCTTGCAATAGCTTGGAAAGCTAGCAAGGCTCAATTGGGAGAAGTTGAGGGTTTTGGTTTTCAGACATTGGAAAAAGTAGTACAACAGCGATCGCGTCTACACCCAGAAAACCTATTCACCAAACACCAGCAAGAAAACTCGCATTTCTGGACACCAGCAGATACGGATTATCCCCGCTTGTTGCTGGAAACTCCCAGTCCACCACCAATTTTGTACTATCGCGGTGAAGTTGAACTACAAGAAAATCTGGGACAAAAACCACTGGTTGGGATTGTGGGGACACGCCAACCATCGGAGTATGGTATCCGTTGGACTCGCCAAATTAGCACAGCTTTGGCTAAAAATGGTTTTACAGTTGTTTCTGGTATGGCGGAGGGAATTGATACAATAAGCCATAGCGCCGCGATGCAAGCAGGTGGACGCACGATCGCAGTTTTAGGAACAGGTGTAGATGTTATCTATCCACATAAAAATCGAGATCTGTACAAACAGATTTTGACTGCTGGGTTAGTTGTGAGTGAATATCCAGCAAAAACACCACCTGATCGCACCCACTTTCCTCGCCGCAATCGAATTATTGCAGGTTTAAGCCGCGCCATTCTGGTAATGGAAGCACCTTTAAAATCTGGTGCGTTAATTACAGCTACCTATGCAAATGAATTTGGCAGAGATGTCTATGCATTACCTGGAAGACTAGACGACAACCCGTCTCAAGGTTGTTTAAAGTTACTAAATCAAGGAGCTTCTTTTATTCTCAAGGAAATAGACGAACTGTTAAGCATGTTGGGAGCTGTTCCACAACTTGATGTAGTGGAGATATCCCGGACATCTGAACAGTTGAGTTTGCCTAATTTATCACCAGAACTACAAAGAATAATAGATGTGTTAACTTTTGATGCTTTGACTTTCGATATCATTGTCCAACAAACAAGCATGGCTGCTGGCTCAGTTTCCAGCGCTTTGTTGCAGTTAGAACTTATGGGTTTAGTTTCCCAACTCCCAGGAATGCGGTATCAGAAAAGTTAAAAGACAAAAATATAATTCCACAATCTCAAATCCTAAATTATCTTGGGGGATAGTATTGAGGATTCGTCACTGGCGATGGATAACCGTTTGCGGGTGTAGTACTAGTACTTCCCATGCTGTTGGGTGGAGGAGCGATTATTGGAGACTGATAACCGCTTATGGGCATATTAGTTGTTGTGTTGTTAGGTACAGCAGGAGTGATGATTGGGGGTTGATAACTAGCTCCGGGTATAGGGCTTGTCGTATTACTAGGCGTGACAGCATTTTGGCTAAACTGTTCGTAAGCAGCACGAGAAATTGAGCTAATCAGTTTCTCGGCGCGAGGATCGTTGGTAGGGCGTTGTACCATAACAGCGGCTATGTAGCGCTTGCCAGTTGGGATATCAACCAAACCGGCATCTGCCAGCATTGTTCCAATATCGCCCGTTTTGTGGTATATTCTTGCACCTGTGCCTAAACCAGATGGCAGTAAATTATCTTTCTCAGTTCGGCGCATGATATCAAGGATTAGATCGCGCGATCGCATACTCACCAAATTACCTTGATTTACAATAGTGATCAAATTCCCCAATTCTTTGGGACTGGTAGTGTTTGTTCCTTGTAAATCTGGGAGTTGATTACGAATTGTTGTGGTTGTCAATCCCCAACTTCGGAAACGTTGGTTCAGTGTTTCCGCACCTCCCATGTGGGCAATCAACATATTTGTCGCTGTGTTGTCGCTGATGGTAATCATTTTAGTTGCGACTTCCAAAGCTGAAAATTTCGTTCCTGCTGGTTTGTATTGCAGATTTCCTGAGCCGCCAGCCATCATTTCTTGTTGCATGGTCAGCATTTCATCTAGGCGGATTTTCCCGGCATCCACATCCTGGAAAAAAGCAACCAAAATCGGCACTTTAATCGTGCTAGCCGCCGGAAAACTAGCGGAACCATTCAAATCCACGTAAGCCCCAGTATCCAAATCTACTAAGAATGCTCCAGGTGTTAGATCTGAGTTGGCTGCTGCCAGATTTTGCACAGCATTTTTTAGGGGAGTTATTTCTTGGGTGAGATATAAGCTCGAAACTGATGGATTTTGGGTAGGTTGTGGTTGCGATCGCCCAACACCAACATTAGGATTAGATTGCCCCGACGAAGTTGTGTTGATGCGATTAGCAGGGTCTAATATTGACAATACTGTGCCGATGATCGCGCCAATACCAACTCCCACAATTAATAATCGCAGGATATACAACATAGTTCTTGCCATTGGCTTTAACCGCGTTTTACGCGATACTGGTCTGCCTTTTTTCGGCAACAACTGTTTTTCTACACGCACCGTTTTTGACTTGACAGCACCCGGTTTCAAGGGTGGAATCTTTCCCTTCGCAGTCGGAATTGGTTTTACTGCTACTGGCATGACTAACCCCTTAACCCTGCGTGTACCAGTAGGGATTGAGGGAGGACTGACATCATTTTTTGGGCGTGTTAACCCTATATCTCCACCAGTAGCAGAGTGCTGCTGGTTTTTCACTTTCTTCTGTGCCACTTTTTGAATGAGTGGACGCTGGCGACTATTTAAGGGTTGACGCCGCGAGAAAGCTGTTAGTTTGTCACTCGACTCTGACACCGCTACTCCTTGTTACCCACTCAACTTTTTCTTTGCAAACTCCTGACCCAAAACTCAATCTTCAAACACTTTGATACTCAAATTGCCCTTTGCTACTAAGTAGCATTTTTGTGTTTATAAGTTTAAGCCATATTCATCGTTTTGGGAGATGATTGGATACATATTAAACAATGAGTTACAAGTTTTCACTATCAATCTGGTTTTTAAGTGCCCATTCAACCTGATGCACAATCCCGCGGAGCATTGCTACTTCGCCTGTTTCCAGGTGAGCGCGATTGTACAGTTGGCGGAATTTTTCCATACGACTAGCTACCGTATGCGGATAAAGATAACCTATTTTCAACAGTAGCGATTCTAGTTGTTGGTAGTATGATTCCACAACATCCAAAGGGGCGAGATCAGGCTGGGATATCTGAGTCTGAGGTAGTTCCGCACATTGTGCCAGTTCATAACAGCAGATTGCCACAGCAGTAGCCAAATTCAGAGATATATAATCCTGACTTGTGGGAATGCAAACAAACCGCTGAGCATAGTTTAATTCTTCATTGCTCAATCCCCGGTCTTCTCTGCCAAAAATTAAAGCTGCGGGTTTTTCTGGTTCCTCCAGTAACCAGGGTAGCGCAGTCCGAGGGTTTTCTAAGGGCATTTCCCAACTCCGAACGCGGCCGGTGGTGGCGATCGCCCGTACACATCCCTGCAACGCTTCTGGTAAAGTTGCTACTAATACCGCAGATTCTAAAATTTCTTTAGCATGGACTGCCATCTTTAAAGCTTCCACCGACAGCGGATCGCATCGTGGATTTACCAATACTAAGTGATGTAGCCCAAAATTTTTCATTACCCGTGCGATCGCCCCGACATTTAAGGGCCCAGCTGGCTCTACCAACACAATTCTTAACCCAGCCAAGCCCATATTTCGCCTCCTGCGATCGCCCTAAAGAAATAATTATAAGGGTGCTTTCAAAGAAGTGTGTCCTTATCCCCATTGTAAACATGGTATGACAGGCATATTCGAGGCGATCGTGATTGTGCGATCGTCACACATATAAATTTTGTCGCTGTGTAGAACAGTCGTAGAACAAGTACTAAGCAGTGCCAAAACATGGCATTATTTAGTTACAAATTATTTTGCAACCTTTGCCGAACGATGCAACTGACGCTGACGATAGCGTAGAGAGGTTAACCCTGCCCCTGCCAACAGCGTAGCGCCTATTGTCAACGGTTCCGGTACAGGTTCGGCAGACCTTGGAGTCAGCAAGAAAGCTCCTGCGTAACCATCCTCATTCCTACCTTGTACAACAATTTGCCCTTTGTTATTAATGGCTTTTACAGCAGATAAGCTCCAACCTAGACTAGGGTCGATCAATGTGTTGAGGTCTCTAACGCCAGTAGTACTAGTCCAGATAAAGGGGCCATATGTAAAACGGTAGTTGAATCCATTTCCTATCACCTGACCTGCATCATTGATGTCATAGGCGGCTATACCAGTATAAAAATTTTCGTCTGTACCTGGGGCTGGGATAGTAGATCCCAGGTCAATCACATCACCATTGCTGTTCAACACAAAGGCGTTACTGAAATAAGGGCCAGTATAGTCATAGGTGCTACCCGCTATGTCTCCGACATTATTAATGGCAATAGCAACGCTACTATTTCTATTTCCAAATACGGTGTTGAGCCTGGTCATACCATTATTACTAGTCCATGAGAAGGCACTATTAGCAGAGTACCCTACCACTTGACCCGAATCATTAATATCAAGAGCCGCACTGTAATCGTATTCGTCATTGCCGCTCAATGTACCGAGATTGGTCATACCAGTGCTTTTATTCCACAAAAAGGCGCGAGAGGTCGGCGGTGGAGAGTCTTCGGTTAATCCAAGGTTTGAACTTCCCACCACCTGACCTGCATTATTGATAGCATTGGCTACACTGCTACCACCTAGAGTACCGAGGTCGGTCATGCCACTGCTCTTGCTCCACACAAAGGCACGATCACCATTGCTGCTACTTGATCGCCCCACTACCTGACCCACATCATTGATGTCATTAGCAACGCTAGAAGATCCACCAGGTAGGGTACCGATGTCGGTTATGCCACTGCTCTTACTCCACACAAAAGCGCGATTCCCTTTGTCAGTAGTATAGAATTGTCCTACAACCTGACCTGCATCATTGAGACCATTAGCACTAACCTCGCCAATGCTGGTAAGGTCATAGAGAATTGCCGCCATTGCTGAGGAGTTTATCCCCAGTGTCATCAGCGCAGCTATCCCACATAAAATTGGTAACTTTGTTACTGTTGTTTTTAATGTATTAATTAAAACCATACAACTTATTCCTTGTAAAATGTCAACTTGGAATCCAAAATCTAGATATTGACAAGACTTACTAGCTCAATCCTGGGTTTTTGAGATGGCGATCGCTATTTATCTGATGCAATACCTGGTAAATTTACCAGTCACTTTCGCCCGCTCTGCGGATAAAAAGCTTCACAACAACTGAATTATAAAATTTAGTATTCAGTAAAATTTCTCAGGTTCATGAAAAATTTACCTATTTGTTAAACTTTTCACAATTGCTATATGTTGAATTTTGGGAAAGCTGGGTAACAAAATGCTCTCTATGATTAATTAGATTATTTATTAAAAAACTATGACTGTACTATACTACAAGCATTATTTTGTACGGAATTTTACTATTATTCGTGCATTAAAATGTATAAATTTATCAAAAATATAAATTACTTAAAAACCTCAAAAACACCGTGATTTTTCTGTTAGTGCTGAGCTGTTACTAGTAGAGACGTTGCATTGCAACGTCTCTACGAAATAATCGGTTTTTTTCACCTTTATCTTGAATACTGCATCGGTAAAAAGGATATGGTATTTTTGTGCGATCGCTCCAATTTTTAGTATTGGGTAAATTGACAAAACACCGAACCTTGAAAACAGAATAAAAAATAATATGTTATCGTACAACTACCTAAATGGACGTAACTGGATTCGAACCAGTGACCTCTACGATGTCAACGTAGCGCTCTAACCAACTGAGCTATACGTCCTTAACCACACGATTATCAAAGATAGCATAGATTTGTCTAAGAAGCCAATACTAAAGACATAAATCAGGCGATGCCTAGGTTGGGCTACGCCTACGCTATAATCTCACGTAACTGCTCATTTATTTCGGTTGTAGCTCCTGTAGTTTATTCTTTGCCGATAGCAGTAGTTCTTGGGCTTTTAAATAAGCTGTTGTGCCATTTTGCACCTTTTCTAGTTGATTAATAATGCTCTGTAATTGGCTGAACATGCGATTGCGATCCTCCACAGACTGAGCATCAGAGGGAAGTGAAGCTATCAAGCTTTCAATTTGCTGTTGTGCTGCCTCTAAAGCATACACAGCATCCTGCTCAGCTTGCCGCCTAATCTTGACTTGACCTAAATTAGTCTCGTAAGTTGCTAGCAATTTCTGCGCCTCGGCATAACCTACCAAGTCTTGTGACGGAACTTCTTGCAGCCGATTAATTGCTTCTTGCCACAAATGTTCTATCTGTTGCCATTCAGCTACAGTATGAGGTGGATTTTGTCCAGATTTAGCTGCTTGCCAGGAAAATTGCCGCGCTGCTGAAATTAAGGCACTGATGCGCTCATTCCCAGCAGCCAGTCCAACAATTTCTTGAAACTCACGCTCGTAGAGGTCTAGTTGCTGGCGTGCCGTTTTTCCAGCTAAGGTTTGATCAGGGATTTGCTCCAACTGATTAAGCGCTGCACGCCAAGCTGCGATCGCACTTTGTTTATCTGTTACTGTGGAAGCCTGTTTATATTGCTGTTTTGCGCTCAATAACGTCTGTGTATCATCAGTGAGCAATGTCTGAGCATTTTTTTCTTGAAAAACTTTAGCTGCTAAAAACCCAACTTTGCTGCGAGCTGTATTAAAACCGTAGATGCTAAACCGTTGGTCATACCACCAATATTTGTATTCTGACCTATCGTTGACAAGCCAAGTTGGCAACTCATCTAAATGTTCTTGTGTCTCTTGAAGCTTCTGTTCCCCTAAAGCTAAATCTGCTGCACTGGTAGCTTGTTCAATCAATTGTTCTGCTTGTTCAACTGATGCTAACGCCTGCCGATAGTGATTATCCATATTCATATAGCTAGGTAACAGCAAAAAAGGCACATTCTGCGCTACAGGACGGCGAATCACCGGATAAGGCTGGTTTGCCACCCAAACCACACTAACAGGAATACCAACGAGTATTATTACCCAGACAATTTTACTACCGATACTCCGCTTAGGTTTGTTAGGCGATCGCTGATGGTTTTTGCTCAAAACCTGCGTCTCTGCTGCCATTTTATTTTCTAGTTCAGCAACAGTTTTTGGTATTAATGGTGTTGCAGGCTTTGGTAATACAGGGTTTTGGCTAGCGATAGATGGGTCTATTCCAGAATTATTTTGAGGTTTTTTATGTAGAGTTTTCCAGTTAATTTTGTGTAAAAACGCCATATTTAAGATAATTAGCAGTTGGTTTATTATTCCCAAATGCAGATGTAAATCTAAATATGCTGCGATTTTTTGCTTAAGACACAAATTACACAAGTACATGGGACTAAATAAACAAAAGTTCGTAGTCAGGGCTTCAACCCCTAAAACCTCCCTTTTTTAAAGGCTAAAACCTTGAATATGAATATATTTGATGTTTAATTATGCCTTTTTAGTTATACCCGTTGTCAGTCTTTTATTAAAGGCTAGAAAACTATCTATACTATTAACAGATGCTTTTACTCTTATTGATATATAACTCTGGATGGTTACAAATTGGTAACAAGTTTAGTTAATATTTATAAAGTGAATAAAAAATTTTAATTAGAATGCCAACTGCTTTAATTACTGGTGCATCTAGTGGTATTGGTAAAGCCTTTGCTCAAGAACTAGCTGCACGAGATACAAATCTTGTTCTCGTTTCTCGTTCGGAAGAGAAACTAAATCAACTAGCTAAACAACTACAAGAGCAATACAAAATTCAAGTAGACGTTATAGTTAAAGACCTCACAGAAGCTCATGCGGCTGCTGCTGTATTTGATGCTACAAAAACTAAGGGATTAACAATTGACTTATTAATTAATAATGCTGGTTTTGGTATATATGGAGATTTTGCCGAAGGAGATGGAGAAAGACAAATCAAAATCGTACAATTAAACATTTTGGCTTTGGTAGATTTAACCCATAAATTTCTACCACTCATGAGGCAACGTAGTTCTGGAGATATTATCAATGTATCCTCAATTACCGCATTTCAACCGATACCATATCTTTCTGTTTATGCTGCTAGCAAAGCTTTTATTCTAAGTTTTAGTGAGGCATTGTGGGCAGAAAATCGTGATTATGGTGTCCGAGTTTTAGTTACTTGTCCAGGGCCAATAGAAACAAACTTTTTTACAGAAGCTAATTTTCCTCCAGAACTAGCAGAAAGTACAGATAAGGTGTATTCTTGCGAAAAAGTAGTTCGGGAATCACTGCAAGCTTTAGAAAATGGCTACCCAACCGTTATTAGTTCTGATACTACCACTCAACTTAGAAGTAAATTATCTCGGCTCGTACCACGCAAAATTTTGCTGAATATGTTGGCAAAACATTTTAAAGCCTAATAATGTCAACTGTTAACTCTACATATACCGTGTCAATTGAACCCGATAACGGTCTTTTTTGGTAACGGCAATTTCCCCAACTTCTAAACGTCCTTTACCGCGAATCGCAATTAAATCACCTGATTTAACCTGAGAACTAGCCTGGGTAACTTCCTTCCAATTGACGCGGACATCACTAGCATCAATTAAATCAACCATTTTACTGCGGGACATCCCAAAACCAGCGGAGGCGATCGCATCTAACCGCAAAGAAGCCTCCACAGTGGTTAATTCTTTTTTCTTCGGTTCCCGAACTTTTAACTCGTTGATATCAATCGGCTGAGTTTTCACGCTAACCGATCGCACCTGCTTAAGGCTCATTTCCAAAAATTCTGCCAACTCTGGCGCTACAATTGCTTGCGCTCCCCGTTCCCCCAGAACAATAATATCTCCGGTCTTTTCGCGGACAATTCCCGTTCCCAACATTGCGCCTAAAAAGTCGCGGTGGCTGGCGGTATCAAACAAGAAATTTCCAGCAATTTCCAGTGCAACTAGGCTGACTTGAGATTGATCTAGGGGAATTTCCGAACGCGCGATCGCGATTCTTTGACGTTCAGCTTGTGGATATCCACCCCACGCTACCAATTGCACATCGGTTAACCGACTAAACACTCGTTGAATTTCTGCTAATTCTGGAGGAGACAAAAAATCCGTCAAAACTATTTCCCAAGTTTTGATGGCTTGCTCTGCCTGATCGATTACACGAGCTACACTATCTCGATTTTCAACACTTTTTAAAAGTTCTTCTCTTGGCAACATTCTGAAAAATTATGAGTTACAAATTGAGAATTAATCTACTAAAACTGTCTTGATTCTAACTTTAATTCCCATTCCAGCAGGCTTTCGTCTCTACTAATTCGTTGCATACCCAATTTTTCTAGAATGCGAATCGAGGCGGTAAGGTCATCAGGAGAATGAGCGATAATTCTCTTGAGTTCCGGCTGAGTAAAAGCAAAATTGACTAATGCTTCTACTGTTTCAAAAGCAAATCCCTGCTGACGATAGGCTGATATGACTTCATAACCCATTTCTACAGTTCCTTGCTCATTAGGTTTGCCAAGAAATCCCAAATCACCAATCAGGGTAGAATCAGCGATGTGAATTATCAGCCAGACACCCCAACCCAACTGGGAAGGATCATTTATTAGCATCTGAGCATACATTGGCAAAATATCTAGCACCTCAGATGCATACCAATCATCAGGAACACGTACGCCTAAGAGCCTTTCTACTTCGGATTTGTTTTTTGTCACAGCGGCTTGCGCCACTCTCAAGCAACAGGGAAGCAACTCAAGTCGTTGTGTCGTAATCTGTAAACTATGATTCACTTAATACACACTAGTTGTGTCGGCATAACCCTGGATATTTTCTGGCTCAAACTGGCGTAATATCCGATTTGCTTGCCGAGTCAGAGTTTCAGAACCTTGAACTGCAATTAAGTATTTACCCGCATCCAATCGGTTGCGGTAAGGTAAAGCATCACCACTGCCTACGAGTAAACCGACTCCACCACCGACAATTACACCACCCATAGCACCACTAGTAGCACCCAACAGTCCCCCAATGATGTGATTACCAATTTCACCCGCCCAGGCAAAAGTGTCTAAACCTGTAATGACGCTGAAGGTAAATCCTGCAAAAAAGCCAAATGGTACTAACCAGATTGTCATCAGCCGTGCTTGCTTTTTGGCTTGCTCTTTGGGGTCGATTAAGCCAAACTCGTCAGCAGTTTTATACCCCCTCCCCAAGATAGTACTGTTTATGCCTTCTTTTTCTAAGGCTAAGTAAGCAGCTTCAGCTTGAATACGGTCTGGTAATACAGCAACAAGGTAGTTCATTGATTAACTAATAGTTGTCTAATAAAAGTTTTGCCTTTATTAACAGCGTAACAGTGCTGGTGGAATATAAATGAGCTGGTCACTGTAGCGAATCCAGTGGCTCACAAAAATTGCTCACGCCTTGCTTAAGGACATATATCAAAACTGGCGTTGCCAAAATTTTAGGAAACGTCGGCATTATTTTAAGGTGTCCCATCATCCCCAAAAGTGAGCTGTTCAGTAATTCTTCTCGGTATTCTTGTTCACAAATGACAGCACGCCATTTTCTAGCCAAGGCATCTAACCACTCTGAATTTGCTCTTTCGGGTTGTTGTCCGGCTCGAATAGCTAGCGTCATTGCTGCATCTTCTAAATCTCCATCACAGTCTTCAATCAAGTCCAGCGCTTCGAGGGCTACGAGATCATCTGCTAATTGAGAGCGAAACTGTGCAATCTCTTGTGATGTTACTTTAGTCATGAATCCTTGACAAGGCGAGGGATTAAATCAGTGAACAGTCAGCAGTAAAACAGTAAACAGTTGTTTTGAAAAGTTTTCTAGGTTGGGAAACTCCCTTCGCATGATTGCGTCTCACGCCACTTGCTCCACTTGGGAAGACCCCAAGACCGCAGTGGCTCCCCTTCTCTTTGAGACGCTACTTCGCGTTGGGAGAAGTTCTGATGCCTTTCCTGCGGAACGCTGCGCGAACGGCGGGCTGCGCCGTAAGCGTACCCCTACGGGGAAGCAAGCTACGCAAAGCGTCTCGTAGAGAAGCCATGCCCAAAGGGCTTTACGCTCCTTCGCCGGACGTCGGCGCACTCTACGGAACGCTCGCGAACCCGCAGGGTAAACTACGACTTGTATTTGTGGGGGACTCTGACAATGCGGATAAATACATCACTCTTTACTGATAACTGATAACTGTTAAGCAAGTCGGTGAAAATAAACCCAACTATATTAAGAAACGTAAATATACCTGAAACCCTTACAAATGAAAAATGATGATTCTTGCTAGTTAGCTTTATTTGCATCACTCTACTTAAACACTCAGTTATGTTAATCCAATTGTAAGATGTATTAATACCTTCATCCTGGGAGTCAGGATAATTGGTAATTGTTACCCTATGTATAAATGCAATTACTTTAAGCTTCGTAGTTCCCAATATTTGTTTTAATACAACTTTTTTACCAAAAAATCTTCTACTTTAGCAATGACACTGCAATAGAAGATTTTCTGGAGATTTTTATAGAAAATGCTATTTTATTTTGCGATGCCTTGAGGGCAGATGTATGGTGTTAGGGTAATCCTCTAGCTGTGACGGCTCGTTGTAACCGAGCTAAAGCGCGGTTGTAATCCAAAATCGCTTGGACTCTATTACCTTCGGCTCTTGTCAGGTCATTTTCAGAGTTAATGACATCAGTTTGAGTACCTACACCAGCTTGGAATCGCAAACGCGCTAAACGTAGAGCTTCCCTAGCTTGTTCTAAAGCAGTATTGGCGGTTTGAACGTTGTTCAAATTAGATTGCTGGGTAGAAAAAGCTTGTTCTACCTGAAAGCGGATTTGGTTACGTTGTTCGGCAAATTGGGTTTCTGCGATCGCAATATTAGCTCTTGCTTGAGCTGCCCTTGCTCTTGATGCTCCGCCATCGAACAAGTTTAGGTTGGCCCTCACACCCACCGAATAACCATCAGTAACGCTAACACTATCATCGAACTGATCAAGCAGATTGTAACTGGCAACCAAACTAACTTGAGGGCCCAGCTCCGAAAGGGCTTGGCGTCGCTGTTGCTCGCTAATGTTACGCTGCGCTAACTGCTGTTGCAGTTCTGGACGGTTTTGAAAAGCTCGCACAATGCTTTGCTCTAGCGTCTGGTTCCAAAGACCAGCTAATTGCACAGGTTCAGCCGCACTGATATTCACTGATTGCGTCAAACTTAACCGAGTAGCTAATTGACGACGGGCAATTTGCTGTTGAGAGATAGCATTAGTCAAATCTTGTTGGGCATTTGCTAAATTTACCTGAGAGCGCAACACATCGAACCGAGTACCAACCCCCGCTCGTTCTAAAGCTTCGGCATCCCGTAAACTAGCTTGAGAGTTCTGCACAGCCGACTGAGCAATCCGTACATTTTCATCTGCTTGCTGCAAATTATAGTAGTCAGTAGAAACATTCAGCCGAATTTCCTCAGACTGAGTCTCTACAGCCAACTCATCGGAGCGTGCCTGTTCCTCAGCCTGTCTGATAGCAGCTTGCCGTCTCCCGGAAGTGTAGAGGTTATACGTCAGTTCAGCTTGACCAGAAAAAGCTGTACTAGCTTCGTCTCCTGGCTGTGGTATACCGGTTTGTCGTTCTTGTTGTTCCAACTGAAGCTGAGTACTAGCAGACTGCTGACGAGTGATGTCCGCACCAATACTAAGATTAGGAAACAAAGCAGCTTGCTGCTCTCGTACAGCAGCTCGACTGCGTTCTAGCTGCAATATCGCCACCTGTAAATCCCGATTGTTACGCCGTGCTAGCTCTAGAGCCTGTGCCAAAGTAATTGGCTCATTTCTCTCAAGTGTCACTTCCTCCGGTTTAGTGGGATATTGCAGAGGATTTGGACTGGGATTGAGATTCTCAGGAATTTGCACAGAACCGGGCAACACAGGGTTCACCGTTCCTGGCACAACAGGCGTTTGCACAGAACCGGGCAACACAGGGTTTACCGTTCCTGGCACACTAGGGGTATTATTCTGAGCTACACGTTTTACAGCAGTATTTTTTTGTGAGCACGTGTTTGAGGCAAAAAGCAAATAAGTCTGAGGAGCAGTTTGGCTTTTCCTTACTTGCTGTGAACACCTATCCACTGCCAACAATTCTGCTGCTGTTACACCTGTGGCTGAAGTCTGTAAAAATGTCTGCAACTGAGTATCAACATTTTTCTTCGGAACCGCTGGCTTCTTCACAGCAGCCAGTGGCAAGATTTTTTTTGGGATAAAAGCAGGTTTTGAAGTAGAACTGGGAACTACTATATTTTCTAATTTCTGCTTATAAGTGGCTGAATTACTCTGTTGTTGGTTTTGAGCAGAATAATTCACATCTGGCCGTTGGAAAAGATCAGAGGTAGGTGTCAAACTGAAAAATCTACCTTTATCTTTCTTAGGGACTTGTTCTATTGGTACACTAGTGTACCCAGTCACAAGCATTGGAATACTATGATTAATTAAAGGCTTTACACCGAGTGTAGTGATAGGAGCAGGTACTAGGGCTGGAATACTAACATCCCCAGTATTTGGCAGTTGGGTATTCATGATATCCGCAACCAATGTTCGACTACGAGTAGAAGTCAAAACACTAGGAGAAGACGTTGGCTGTACCCCGCTTACTTTTACAGTACCAGCCCAAGCAGGCTGGGTTGTTAAGACCGCTGCTGTCACACCAGGTAAGAAGCTATGAAATAATTGCTGTCCTTTCACCGCATCGCCTCACACGAAAATCAATCTAGCGGCAGAAACCTTTACCTCACCACAGAATATAGCACGATACTAAATTTAGGAAGGGATATACTACGATACCAAATTTAAGAATCGGAACTCTGTTTGTCTTCAAAACGTCTAACAATGCGAGAAAGTTCCGCCTTTTCATCAATAGTAACGCGGGTCGGAGCACCACTGACAATTCGTTCGTAGTTACGGAAAGAATCTTTAATTTCGGGGCCATCAGCAGTGATATTGTACTCACGGATACCCTTGTCGTGCCATGATCCCCGCATTTTAAATACGTTGATTGCCCGTGACATTTCTCCACGAATTTCTACGTATTGCAACATCAAAATTGTGTCTGTAATCGTGGAAATGTGGGAGTCTGTAATTGAATGTGACCCCATAAATTGATCGGTTGTATTGGTAAAAAAACCAGTTATTTCTTCTTGCTTAGCGTAACCAGTAACACCAATCACAAATTGCCGGAATGCATTATTGCTTACTCCTCTAGCTAGTGCTGAGAGGGAATCAATTGCAATCCGAGCTGGTTTAAAGATAGCAATTTCTGATTTAATAATTTGCAAGTGGTCTTCTAAACCAGTTGATTCGGGATATGTACAAATTATTTTGAGTAGACCTTGGTGTTCTAATTCTTCAAAATCAATTCCCCAAGAGGAGGCATTGCGAGACAATTGAGCGCGTGATTCTTCATAAGCAAATAGTATTGCTCGTTCGCCAGAAAGACAGCCATCTTGAATAAACTTGCTGACTAACAGCGTTTTACCAGTCCCAGTGGCTCCCGTTGCCAAAATAATTGAATCTTTAAAGAATCCACCTCCACACATTTCGTCTAGGGTTTTGACCCCAGATGAAACCCTTACGTTAGAAGACCTTTGAGTTAAGCGCATCGCCCCCAACGGGAAGATGTTGACTCCTTCGTTGGTAATTGTGAAAGGATACTCGCCTTTCATGTGAGTTGTACCGCGCAATTTGAGGATTTCACTTGTGCGGCGTCGGCGTTCTCCTTCTAAAACATTGCGAACAATTACCACATTATCGGAAACAAATTCTTCCACTCCAAAGGAGGCAACAGGGCCATATTCTTCGCTACGTTCAGTAGTGATGATGGTGGTGACATTCAGTAGTTTGAGACGTGCTACAAGACGAAAAATCTCACGCCGTACTACTCCCATCGCTTCATACTGCTGAAATACCGCTGTTATTGAGTCAATTGAAACTCGTTTTGCCTTGTATTTGCGAATCGCATATTGCAATCGCTCAATGAGTGCCGAAAGGTCAAAATTACCGACAATATCTTGACCTTCAGGATCAGGAGAAGCATCAAGAATGAACAACTTACCTTCATCAATGAGGCGTTGCAAATTCCACCCAAAAATATAAGCATTTTTAATAATGTCACTGGGTGATTCTTCAAAAGTGACAAATACTCCTGCTTCATCAAAGTAGGTGATACCGTTGTAGAGAAACTGAAGAGAGAATAAAGTTTTGCCTGTACCAGATGTGCCACTTACCAAAGTAGTTCTACCAACAGGCAAACCGCCATGACTAATATCGTCAAAACCCTCTATCATCGTGCGAATTTTTTCTACACCCCCAATTAACGGTGTTTTGTTGCGCTCTGCTTGGTCTTTTTCACTCATTGCTTGGTAACAAATTAGGTATTAAACCCAGTTATTCTATATAGTAAATTTTTTAATCAATTTTTGATGATTAAATTCACTCTGTAAAGTCTTCTTCACTCAATTCTTCATAAAGTAAATCTAATCCAATTAATACTCTTTCTCTGTCTGAAAGATCTCCAATAATTTTGCGGACGGGTGGGGGCAAAATTTTCGATAACGTTGGCGTGGCTAATATTTTATCTTCTTCTGCTAACTGTGGACTTTTTAGTACATCGATTACTTTCAAAGCATAAACACCTTGAAACTCCTGCTCTAAAATATTTTTGAGTGTTTTTAAGGCCCGTACTGAATTAGGAGTGTTCCCTGCTACATAAAGCTTGAGAACATAAGTTTTTCTAGCTTTATCCATATTATTTACAGGCTAGGCTTGAGAATATAAATATTAAGATGTGCTTGGGGATTGCGACGAAAGTTATAGTGGCAGCCTGTGCTGAAAACATAAGATAAATAAATTGAATCTATTTAGAAGCAGAACTTCTATAAACTTCACACAAGTGAGCCAAGATATCTATCAATGTCAAGCGGTAATCAAGTAATGTTTCATCACTCCTTCCTTCTAATTTTAGCTGTATAGAAAATTCTTCAATTAGTTCCATGTGAATTTTGATGATTTGAGGCACAGGAATATTAGCATAAAATACGGCGTTGATAAATTTATCAATTTTTTCTTTAAGATTTTTTTCTGCGGTAAAGTAGTAGATAAGTATTTGACTGTAATCTAATTTAAGCTGCTCCAACAGCACTTGTTGATCAGTTGGAGTCATCTGCTGAAATACCTGCTGATTTTTTTGCTTGTGACACGTAAATACATAGCAATTTGTGTCTATGGATTGTTCATGCAATTTTGGTTGCACCCACCTAGGTAAATAGTGAATTTTAACAGGGATAGTTGCAGCTACAGGCTGGTAGCCCAATTGTCCAATGATTATATAGAAAAAATTCCACATCCACTTGCTCAAACTTTGCTGTTTGTACAGAGAAGATGAATTATTTAAACATTTTTTAACATGAGGTGGCAGAATCAATATGGGTAATAACATTTATTATTTACATATCTCCTTGATCGCCCTGACCAAGAGGGGTTAGCTGATAGGTATGACAGAAGCTTGCAGTGTAAAATTGAGTGTGGAGTAAACCTGTGACCATCTCAGGAAAATACTTTGTGTTAAACAAAGTACTGGTTACTTAACAACCTGATGCAGCGACTAAGTAGTAAGACTTAGTAGGTCGTTGATGAGGCGTTTGCCACAGAGGGTGTAGTATTTAAACTATGATTCGCATATGCATATCTATCTACATACAGATTTTTAGATTTCACTCCTTGATAAGATACTTAAACGAACTTAAAGGATTGTCGCATTGTAAATCATTATAATTCCTCAAGGTTCTAAAGCGAATCTTTGGAGCCATAATTGTTTTAACCGTTGCGATTAATCAGGAGTTTCAATACCAGTAAGATAGGCTGGTCGCTGAAAAATTTGAGAGCGGCAAAGATAAACGCCACCGCTCGAAAATTAATAGACACAGCAAAGTGTCTTTAAGGGCAAAGCCCATTAGATGATTTTGATGGCGTTGGTATAACCAGAATCGCTTATGTGAGTCTTCTTGGAGAATATTACTTCAGGCTCAAAGAGCATCAGCATTTGCCAGATGATCATGCCGGAGGTTCCAACAGGAAGAATGACCCCCAAATCCCTATGTCAATGCTACAGTACCCGCTTTATGACTTTCTAGCAACCGTACCCAGCTGCTTAGAAACAAGTACTCTGGCAGTGGTGCTGGAGATTTTTGAGAAAGAGCAGTGCGATCGCTTGGTGGTTGTGAATCAACAGCAAAGCCCCATAGGGTTGCTGTATTCTGCCCGTTTAATACAAAAATTATTAGCAGATGATGGTGATACATTTTTAAATTTACAGCAGTCACTCTCCACCTTAAGTCAAGCTCTAATTGACCCAATACAGACAATACCAGCTTCCAAGCATGTAGAGCAATTAAGTTGGTGGTTACGTTACCAACAAACTCAAAAACACCAATTAGATTGGGCGCTAATTGACTCCGATGGCAAGTTTTTAGGGCTAGTAGATAGCCTGCGCTTGTTGCAATTGTTGGCTAAGGAGAGAGCCGCAGGCTCATTTTCCCTCGGCTCAACCGCCCAAAGGTCGTCTCAAGAGACTCCCCAAGAGTATGATCTGACAACTCACTCGTGGGCACGGGTGCAAAATGAACACAAGTCGCTAGTACATAACTCACTAGTACAGCTATTAGAAAGACTGCCTTGGCCTTTGATGTTGCAAACGAGTACAGGCGAAGTAGTAGCGCAAAATCCAGCTTGGTGGCAGCAATTAGGAGTTTTAAAAGATCCAGAAGGAGTCAAGCAACAGGTTGAGGCAATACTTGCCCCCGTCAAAGCCAAAAAAACAGAATACGCTACCCAAACAGCAGTCAAGGTTCATCCCAATGGTAGAGGAAATGATCTTGATGAGCAGCAATCGGCGTCGAGCATACATCATCTAGAAGAACATGCCTTGTCGTTCCAGGGTGAAGCAATACCTCAATCAGGCTTACCAATCTCACAATCTCACAACCAAGAACAGCAAACAGTTGTAGAAACTCCATCTAGTCGGTGCTTCTTGGATAGTCAAGTAGGTACTTGTACCTGTGTTGTCGAAGTTCAAAACGGTCAGGAGCGAATCTGGCAGTTTGCCAAAATCCCATTAGATAGTCCTGATCTGAAAGTCATAAATGCTGAGTCAGAAGCTTTTCTGAGCAACGCAGTGGCTTCTCAAATGGAGAGATCCGCCCATACGGCTGCTTCCTCAGCACAATCTACGCGCTACACTAACAACACTGATTTATGGTTGGTGTTAGCTACTGATGTAACTGAACAGCAGCAGCTTTGCAAAGAACTGGCTGCTAAAAATGCCGATTTAATTCAACTGAATCGGTTAAAGGATGAGTTTTTAGCTTGTATTAGTCATGAACTGAAGACTCCGTTGACTGCCGTTTTGGGGTTATCACGGTTGCTCGTAGATCAGCAATTGGGAGAACTTAACGAGCGTCAAGCCCGTTATGCGGGACTAATTCATCAAAGCGGACGCCATTTGATGAGTGTGGTCAATGATATTTTAGATTTGACCCGCATGGAAACGGGACAGATGGATTTGACCTTGGCCCCAGTCAAAATTCGGGCTGTGTGCGATCGCGCCCTATCGGAAGCAACAGCCATCCACACTCAAACCACCAAATCATCAGCCGCCCAACCTGAAACCCATTCATCCACTCCTCAATTTACTCTCTCCATTGAACTAGGCCTAGACCAGATCGTGGCAGATGAATTGCGCTTGCGCCAGATGCTAGTACATTTACTTTCCAACGCCTTTAAGTTCACTGAAACATCTGGCGAAATTGGACTACGGGTGAGTCGTTGGGAAGGATGGATTGCCTTTACCATCTGGGACACAGGCATTGGCATTCCCGAACACCAACAACATTTAATATTCCAAAAATTCCAACAATTAGAAAATCCTCTCACTCGTCAATTTGAAGGCACTGGTTTGGGGCTAGTATTAACCCGGGCCCTGGCTCGCCTCCACGGAGGAGATGTCAGCTTCTTATCTCGTGAAGGTAAAGGCAGCCAATTTACACTGCTTCTACCGCCCAGCCCTCCGAAAACAAGCTTTTCTGAGCCAGAGGTAGGAACTAGTGAAGACGGGGAGATACAGCCCAGAGGAATTACCACAACAGCTCGTCAGCTTGTGAGTGCGCCCTCACAGCATCACCCCACATCTTCGCAACGTTTGGTCTTGGTAGTCGAAGCAGTAGCCCGATATATCGAGGATTTGACCGAACAACTCAAAGGTTTAGGCTATCGAGTAGTCATTGCGCGATCGGGAACAGAAGCAGTAGAAAAAGCTAGGCGCTTACAACCAATAGCAATATTTTTAAACCACTTGCTACCCTTGTTGTCAGGTTGGGATGTACTAACCCTACTCAAATCTGATAATGCAACCCGTCACATCTCCGTAATTGTCACGGCGACGGGAGCCGAAAAGGAGCAAGCATTTGCTAATCGAGCCGATGGTTTCTTAAGCTTGCCAGTCGAGCATCAAGTCTTAGCACCGATCCTAGAAAAATTATGTGCTACACCAGAACTTCCTCAGCTAGGGTTAGATAATAGCAAAATCATCCCGGCTAACACTCCACTACGAATTCTCAGGTTAGTGAATCCTGAGTTGGAATCGGTCAATCCTCACCCCTCACTTCGAGAACACCGAGTAATTGAAGTAGATGACTTAGATCAGGCAGAACTCTTAGCGCGAGTTTGGCAGTTCGATGTAGTTTTGCTAGATGTAGAAGGTTCGGTCGCCCAAATTTACCTGCAAAAACTGACTGGATACACACGTTTGTCGGCTCTACCATTAGTTACTTTTGATGTCGCAACCACTTTGGCTGCCTCTCAGATACCAGGGTTATCTGTGTTTCCCTGTTTAACACCAATTGGCAACAACAATCGCGGCGGGAAAACAGATGCTTTATTGTCAGTACTGCAAATTGCCTCTGGTATCTGCTGTCCTCCCAATATATTAGTAGTGGATTTAACAACGCTGCGTGATTTACCCCAAGGAAGACGCAAGCAGGTAAAAGGTGATCGAGCAGAAAAAAATTGTTCAATTAGTAGTGAAACTACTGAACGGGGATCTGAATGGTTCCAAGCCTTAATTCAGTACCTACAAACAGCAGGCTTTAAAGCAGCAATGGCTCGCTGTTGGGCAGAAGTGCTACAACAAATTCGTCACCAAAGCGTTGATTTACTACTAATTTGCTTAGGAGAATCTGCCATTCATAAAGAGATGCTAAAAGCACTCAGAGCATTGAAAGATTTACCTTTCAAATTACCACCAATTTTGATACTCAACCAGCGATTAAATCGTACAGAGTTGATTTCCCAGTCTCAAGCTCATGAGCAAGTGGAAAAGCATAGAAAGAATGGATTGGAATCTCTAGAAACTGTTGTGGGCGCGATCGCAACTCAAATCCTACCACGTTCAATATCAATGGAAGACTTATTAAACCAGATTAATCAAGCTTTAGCTGCCAATGGGCAACATAACAAATGTGAATGATGTCATTGATCATTGGTCATTGGTTTTTCACAAAGGACAAATAACAAAAGACAAAGGACAATTTAATGAATATCAAATGATATATCCATTTTTTCACTTTTCCTTTTCTTAAAGGGAACTCGAATTAAGTTGTAAGCACCCTTGGTGGCTAAATTCTTGTAATCATCTGGCTGTAAGTCCATTTTGAGAAACTTTTTCTGTTCAGCCAGAAGCAGTAACGAAGGTGGTTGTGGTGTTTTAGCTGCCTCGTTTTGAATATGCTGCACAACTTCTTGGGGAAATCTTAAATAATTTACCTGGGTTTGGCTGTAGAATGCCACACTAGGTTTTTTAAAGCCCATCATCACTAATTCTTCATCTGGTTGTTTGGCTTGCAGTACCATCACAGATAATTCCCTCAAGGGTAATTGACGCTCCCGATCAATAAAAAACATAGCAGGCGTCAAGACAACGATTAAAAAGGCCACAAACCCTAGCAAATTAATACTGATAATATAATTCCAGCGGCGATTTAGTAACAAACTTGCAACCAAAACAGCACAAACAAGCCAAATTACACCCCCTGTTACTGGTAAACCCGACTGTTGAATTAGTATACGGAAGTTGGGTATAGCCGGATCTCTACCTAATAATTGGCTTAAATTAAACATTCCAACTGCCAGAAATGACAGAAATGCAACATTTACCCAACCGCTTACCCGGAGATAAGGAGAGGGAGATGGAGGATGAGCAGAGGTGGAGACAAGAATTGTTTGCTTTGCTTTTGTATCTTGGAAAAAGTCGCTCCACAAAAGCGCTACAAGGATAGCGGCGGCTGGCATTAAGGGCAACACGTAACTAGGAAGTTTGGTGACAGCAACGCTAAAAAAGCCAAAGATCCCAGCAAACCAGAACCACGCAAATAAACCCAATTGCTCAGAGCGTTCCTGTAAGCGCCAGTGCGATCGCTGCCAAAACTTTAGCCTGGCTATTGCGATCGGCAAATACACTGAATAAGGCGCAAAGCCTAACAGCACCACTAAAAAGTAAAAATACCAGGGAGCTGAATGGTGATTAACAACGCCCGTAAAACGTTCCAGATTATGATAACCAAAAAAGGAGTTAATATAACCCCAGCCATTGCGCCAAGTCACTAATGCATACCAGGGCGCTGATAAACCGAAAATAATCAAGATACCTACGACGGGGCGCATTTCTCGCAACACCTCCCGCAGCTTTCCTAAATAGAGCAAAAACGCCACAATAATTAACCCTGGTAAGACAATTCCCACCGGGCCTTTAGCTAAAATTGCTGCTGCAATTAATACATAACAAGCTAAATACCACTTATTAGGTATTAAAGAGGTGATTTCGCTGCGAGATTGAGAAAATTCCTTCCTGATCCCCAGTCCCCCAGTTCCCCCTTTCCCAGTCCCCAGTCCCCATTGCCCCTTATCCCCAGAGGGGGCCCCGAGTTCCCCAGTCCCCCCCTTCCCTGCGTACCCCAGAAAGAAGCATAACAAAGCTGATGCCATGCATCCGGTGAGCAGCATATCTGAGACTCCTGTTCTCCCCCAAATAATCATTTCGGGATTGAGTGCCATGATAGCTGCTGCCATAAATGCTGTTAAGTAGCGGCGAGCAGGACGTGAAACTTTCTCTAATTTGTCTTGTTTTGCCAGACACCACTGGACAGTGTAAAAAGCCAAACTAATTACACCCATCGCGGCGATCGCAGAGGGTAAACGCACTGCCCACTCATTCACCCCAATAATTGCATAGGCGATCGCTTGACACCAATAAATTAAAACAGGTTTATCAAAACGAGTCTCGCCGTTGAAAAATGGCGTAACCCAATCACCTGTAACAAACATCTGACGCGAAGCTTCGGCAAATAGTGGCTCTGTTTCATCAATCAAGCTAATACTGCCTAAATTCCACCCAAAAGCTACCCAACCAATTAAACTCAACCACAAAATCGATACAGTCACAGCAAGGGCTGGACGTTTTTCTAGATTGTTGAACCACTGCTCAACAGCGCTTTTAACACTCAATTTCAGCCTCAATCAATCAATAGTCAACAATCAGTTACCAGTTATCAGAGATTATTTTGCTGAGTCCCCCACTAATATAAATGGCTCGTTTGAGTTAGGGGCCAAATTTCTGCCTGACTTAGTAACTGTTCACTGATTTAATAGTCGTTGGTTATTGATGTTTTGTTCTTCCTTATTTTTGAGTTTTTCATTGGTTTTTGACTATGAACTACAAACTATGGACTCAGAACTAGTTGCCATTCCCTGTTTTGGGAGTTCCACTTAGGTGAAGCAGTTTCTCCCACAACATAAGGGCCCCAGTAGCGACGGGAACCATCTTGGGCAAAGGCTACTAAAATATCTCCCTTTTCCAGCTTTAAGTTACCTTGAGGCAAAGATAGAATCAGCCCCTTTTCACCACCTTCTTTGGGAGCAAAATCCCAATGTGCTGGAACATCATAGTTAGCCTGTTTAGAAGCTGCGCTTTTGACTCCTGACTGCCTTGCTAGTAAGGCCAGCCGCACAGGTTGATTTGTGAGATTGCTCATCCGCAAAGTCCCCAATCCCTTGGCTTTGCCAGATGATTGATTCCGGGTCAAGACAGGATGAGTATTTTCTCTAGTGCTATATTCTACTTGATTGGTTGGGATCGTAGCTGAAGTAGCTAGGCTGGTGGAGATCGCTTTTTCGGGTGAAACAGGTGCAGAGGGAGTTCTCTCTAACTGTGAATTCATTGGCTTTTGTGTAGATATGTCGGGGTTTTCTGGCTCAAAAGATACGCTCATCTCAAAGCATCCCACCAGTAGCCCAAGCAATCCCAAGCAAAAAGCTGTAACACCAGCGTTACGGTATACTGAAAATCTCATATTGATAGTCTTTAAAAATAAGTATTTTGTTTAGGCTTGACCAAATGGTAGCCTATTATCACAAAAGCTAATCAAAGAAAGTAGCCTATTATAGATTCTCTTGAAATTCAGCTATCAAATGTATCATAAATATCATCTTTATTAGAAAACCTTTGATGGAAATAATTTTTTTGATGCTTGTCCCAAAAGGGATGTAGACATCCATTGGTTTATGTATTAACCGTAGACTTAGAATCAGAAAATAAAATTTGACACAGAGTCAGCGAATTCTTTTGTAGAAAAATCAGAATTTCAGTTATACCGCTAGCGATCGCCTACGGTGGGGCGTAGCTCATAACAACAAGGCTTTCTCTGGCAAACCTCATAGATAACTCTCCTAAGCTGTGAGATACTACAAGACGGCCAACTACCTTTCGAGGATCTATACTCCCCTGAAAATAATAAGATGTGTAAACTTTTTTGGACACTGGAAAACCAGTACATATTCACATACTAACAAAGAAGCTTATGCTAGAACCAATATCCTTAATATAGAAATATTTCAACTGGTCGCGGAGCGGTAACAAGGTACGAGCGTCTGAGTCCCCAATCCCCAATGATCCTTGCCCGGAAGTCTCACTGATGCAAAACACTCGTCTCAACAACCTTTTTGATGCCATTGCTAGCCGTTTGGGGCAATGGTTTTTGAATCCTTGGCGGCGACTATCGCTGCTAATCATTAGTTTTTTATTCGGTTTTTTTGTAGGAAACGCAGTTTCCACTACAGCCGGTCAGAGGGGTTTCTTAGACATTGTAGTGGCTGCGTTTTTAGTAGTGTTGACAGAATTTGCTAGCAGGATATTTTATAGTCAAGGCTTTTTGTCTAGACGATCGCTTTGGGTAGACTCACTCAATTTCCTAAAAGTTGGTTTCATCTACAGCCTGTTTCTTGAAGCCTTTAAGCTGGGATCATGAGAAGAAAAGGAGGAGCAGGAAAGACAAGGGAAGGTAGGGGGAGACTATGAAGTCGTGGTTTGAAGAGATTTTGCTTGGAACAGAACTAGAAGAAAATTGGCAGCAGGAAGCACGAAAAGCAGCGCTGACAGATGAGTTAAGAGCAAAAGCTTTTGGGATCACATTAGAAAATGTGGATGAAGTTATCCAAGTGCGATCGCATTTAATAAAATCCGTGTTGCCAGCTTTTAGCGAATTCTGCCATACTCTGCGAATGCAACCACAGGAAATGTTACAGGTGTTGTGGGACTTGTGGCTACCTTTAGGAATCAAACTAGCATCGCATCGCCAACAGTTGGAACGACCTCTAATTCAGGGGATTTTGGGAGCACAAGGTACAGGTAAAACCACAATGTCTACGGTTCTCACCTTGATTCTTCAGCAGTTGGGATACCGGACTTTGAGTTTATCGTTGGATGACTTGTACAAAACTTATAGCGATCGCCTAGCCTTAATACAGCAAGATCCCCGCTTGATTTGGCGGGGGCCACCAGGAACCCATGATATAGACTTAGGCTTAAATTTACTAGATCAGATTCGTCAATGGCAAAGTCCAGTTATGGTTCCCCGTTTTGATAAATCTGCCTATGGAGGTGCTGGCGATCGCATTACTCCAGAAATGATCACAGGTGTAGATATTGTACTGTTTGAAGGTTGGTTTGTGGGTGTGCAACCAATTAACGCAGATTTATTTGATACTGCACCGCCACCAATTATCACAGATGAAGATAGAACATTTGCTCGTGATATGAATTACCGCCTCCACGATTATCTTCCACTGTGGGCGCGATTAGACAGCTTAATTTTGCTATATCCAACCGATTACCGCTGTTCCTTGGAGTGGCGTAAACAGGCGGAACAACAGATGATTGCTGCTGGTAAATCGGGAATGTCTGATGCAGAGATAGAGCAATTTGTCAACTATTTTTGGCGATCGCTTCACCCAGAATTATTCATCAAGCCTTTGCTAGAAGATCCCACGGCGGTGGATTTAGTTATTGAGATTCAAGCTGATCATAGTTTTGGTGCAGTTTATGGCGCAATACAGTAGGGACGTTGCATTGCAACATCCCTACTGAGCCATCAAATCTGATCTGAGCCTTCTACAACAGGAAGCCCATCCGTCTCAACATCTAACTCTTCTCGACGAAGCGTTTCTTGCGTTTCAACCATTTCTTGCTCTACCACTTTCTTGATTCTGACTTCTTCATGCACAAATGCTTCTTTGTGAATGTCAGCTGTCTCCTCATAAACTTCTATGCGTGCTACCTCACCTTCGCCGAAGTTAACACTACCAGGCGCAACCGCTTTTCCAGCATCTACTGGAGTCACTCGTTCAATCACAACTCGTTCTTTTTCGATTGGTACTGAAACCCGTGCAGTTTCAGTTTCAATCCGCTTACCAATCGCTACTTCTCCTGTTTTAGTACGAGTTTTACTTGCAATCAACCGTTCTTGATACAGTTTGAAAGTTTGATGATCTTGGTCATTGAGATCGTACAAAGACGGCTCTTGTTGGTAGTTGTAAGTATCGAGATCGTAAGTGTTAGCAGTCGAAGATGTTGCATCTAGAAATGTTGGGCGATATACTTGCCTTACCCGTTCTTCATAGTCACGATCAACCTCTTGGTGTTCGTTAAACTCAGGTAGATTTTCCGCTTGCTCTTTAGTCATCCCCACAGCGTAGATGCGGTCAGAGTTATGGTCAAGCCGGGAACGTCCAACTGGTAATAATACTTTTTTGCCAAAAATCCAGAAGCCCAAATCAACGACAAAATATCGAAAAAGACCTTCTTCATCTACTAAAACATCACTGACTGTACCAATCTTCTCATTGTTATCTGTATAGATATCCATTCCCTTGATATCATTTTCATTAAAATTTTCATGATAGTTGGGATCGAAGTCTGCGATTTTTACAAGAGCCATAACATTTTTACTCCCACTTGGTACAGATCTTTACGTTTTTCAGAACAGTCATAATTCGTAATTGATAATAGACTACGCCGCGCTGCCCTTTAAGCGTAGCTATGCCAAAGGGTTTAGATAATTTGTATTTGTAATCAGTGCTTACTTTGCACTTTCTTGATTTACGAATTACATTAGCGTCGCAGGGCGTAGTTCATTACATAGCTTGGTTCTCGCTTTTTCTACGTTCGCATAGCGTGTCGTAGACAGACGCTACGCAAATGGCGAGTATTACGAATTATTTGGTCATTGATTTACAAAATCAACCCCTTTTACAGTCCAATTAAGTCCAATAAAGGGGTCGATTTTACAACGGTTGTCTACCTTTTAACCGCATTCTATGTAGAGAATGCTAGGAAAATTCAAATTTTACTAGTCAATATTCTTCTTAACTTGATCTTTAACGTCTTCTACACCATGACGTACTTGGCTTTCAGCCTGCTTAGCTTTTCCTTCAGCTTTATCTTCAGGATCGCCAGTAATATTTCCTAATGCTTCTTGAGCTTTGCCTTCAACGTTTTTAGCAACAGCTTTTGCTCTATCTTCTATACTCATTTTGCTTCTCCTTATTTTTTACAAAACCGATTTCAAAGCTTGGGTTGAAACTTAGAAGTCGTTTTGTTATTGTGTATACAGATTAGCTTTATCTTTTATATTGTGTCTTCTTCCAGAAGATACATGGGATTCTATTCCGAAAGAGTAATATTATGTAAATTGCAATAAACTACTCAAAAAATCACTAGCATTGCAGCGAATGCTAATTGCTAAATTGGTTATTACTATCTATTTTGGTATTAACTGTAAGTGCGATCGCTCATTTAATCGAGCGGTCAATATTGCTCCATAAATAAATTTATTCATATTGATAATGCTTTTTTATCTAAATGTGTCTATTTAGAGAGAATATTTATTTTGTTTTATGCGTTGCAATAGAAGAAACAAAGTATATCAACTGACGAAAGAACAGCATGACGACAAATCAAACCAGCGATCAAGAAAGTAAGACAAATTTGCTTCAGCACCTTACTGGAATCAGGATCATGCTGGTGGAAGATGAGCCAGACATTGCAGACTTACTCATGTTCATTCTGGAAGCAGCAGGTGCAGAAGTGATGGCTTTCGTTAATGCAGAAATAGCCCTCGCTTTAGTCGAATCGCTTCATCCCGATATTTTGTTGTGTAATGTAAAGTTGCCTCATCATGATGGTAATTGGTTGATTGGGCAAATTCGGATGCATTCTTGCCGATTCATACAGCAGTTACCAGCGATCGCCATCACTTCTTATACACGTGAGGTATCATGTCACAAGGCTTTGAGTGCTGGCTTTGATCGATTCATCACCAAGCTTGAGAATCCAGAGGAGATTATAAATGAGATTGTTCACCTGTTATCGGCTCAGCGCGGGGGGCAGGGGAGGCAGGAGGAGAGAATAATTAATGACAAATGACAAATGACTCATGACAAATTAACTTACCCCTCTGTTTCACCTCCATATTGCAAAACATCTTGAAGCATGGGTGATAGTTGTTTATTTAAGCGACCTGATTTGACAAATTCTGCATAAGTATCTGCTTCAATTGCTAGTAGTTCTCCTCGGAATTGTTCAGTTGTAAAACTGCGAAGATTGGGATACTCAACCTGTAATTTGTCAATTTTTTCTTGCAAATCCGTAATTTCGCCTTTGATAAGTTGCTCTTGGTAACGGTAAAACTCTGGGTCGATGCCCGGACGCTGATCTGTCTGGAGATGTTGCAAAACGCGTTCTAGAGCGACATAACGGGCAACTAACTCTAAATACTGCTCACGTAAGGGTGCATTGCCCAGAAGATTCAGCTTTTGCAATAAGGGTTTGATAGTCAACCCTTGTGCAAGTAAGGTAAATAAAACTACTCCAAACACCGTAGCGATGATTTTCTCTCGTTCTATTAGTAGCGTCGGTACACTTAATGCCAAGGCAATGGCGACGGAACCACGTAATCCACCCCACCACAGTATAGTTTGGTCAGCCAAGGAAATTTCTGATTTGGTGATTTTAACACTCAAGTTGCTGAGAATGTAAATAGCAATTGCCCGCATCAAAATCATTGCTCCTACTGTTATGGCAATGATTTGCAAGTTTTCTCCCAAACTGGCAAAGCGAATTTGATCACCAATTAGCAAGAACACAATCGAGTTAACAAAAAACGCCAAAAATTCCCAAAACTCTGAGACAATAATTCGGGTACGGGGATTCATGCCGATACGAGAGCCAAAGTTGCCCAAAATCAGACCTGTGGTGACAACTCCAATTACTCCAGAACCGCCCAAGTCTTCGATAATCAGGTAAGTGCCGTAAGCAGACACTAAAGTTAAAGACTGTTCCACCATTGGTAAATCAAAGCGTTGCGTGAGGTAAGAGATGCCAAACCCAATCAAACTTCCCACCGCTACACCAATGCCGACAACTGTAAAAAGCTGCACCAAAATTGGCTGTAAGCCAAATTCGACTTTTCCTAAAGGCAGCGCTACCAAAAAACTGAAAGCAACCACCGCCATGCCATCATTGAATAAGCTTTCGCCCTCCATGAGAGTGACTAAACGGCTACCTACACCCAATTCACGAAACAAAGCGGTGACAGAAACAGGGTCAGTGGCAGACAGGCTAGCACCAATGAGCAAAGCTGTGGTTAACGAGAGTCCAGCTAGTTGATTGAGAGCGATCGCCACCCCTACAATTGAAATCACTACCCCCAGAACTGCATACAGGCAAATAGGCACTAAATCCTGTTTCAATTCTGACCATTTCAAATTCCATGCAGCTTCAAACAACAGTGGTGGTAAAAAAATGAACAAAATTAATTCGGGGGAAAGAGTTACCAAACGGACATCAACAAATGCCAGCCCTAACCCGACAATCACCAATAGTAGAGTGTAGGGAATCTGGCGAAACCAGCTAAATACCTGCGGTAGTGTCGCCACGCTTAAAGACACCGAAAGTACTAAGAGAAACTGCTTGAGATTGGTTGCAATGACTTCCTCACCGAGCGCTGATTCAAGTACCATAATGAGATTCCTGGTAATTTTGCACTTCATCTTCATCTGACTATTTTCAGACAACACCAGAGCAATACGAGAATTTAATTAGTCAGAAATCAAAACTTGACAACTAACCGAGCTTACATGGTAAAAATTTTAGACACAAGCGATCGCAGCCAGAGCAAATCTAAAGTTGCTAATTTAGCAACTTTAAGGTGAGAATCTATCAGTATTAAAATAACTTTTCAGAAAGTCATGTGGATGTTACTTTATTAGTCAAAGTTTCAATTATTCTCTTGCTGGTTGCTACAGGTGTAGCTTTACTATCCCGACGATTACGAATCCCTTACGTCACGGGTTTAGTATTAGCAGGTTTACCAATCACTG
This sequence comes from Komarekiella atlantica HA4396-MV6, assembly GCA_019359395.1. Lineage (GTDB taxonomy): Bacteria > Cyanobacteriota > Cyanobacteriia > Cyanobacteriales > Nostocaceae > Komarekiella > Komarekiella atlantica. The sequence continues at coordinate 98,780 of JAHHHK010000015.1, read as the reverse complement.
AGTTATTGTCTCGTCCGATTGGTTTAGATCCTTCTCTAGTTTTGAATCTTTTCCTACCAATTCTTATCTTTGAAGCTGGCATTAATACAGACGTCAGCCGCCTACGCAGCACTTTTAAACCAATTGCTCTTTTAGCTGGCCCTGGGGCTGTGCTTTCCAGTGCTATTATTGCCGTCTTGTTGAAGCTGGGGCTGGGACTGAGTTGGATACCTGCCTTATTTGTCGGCATAATTCTGGCAAATACTGATACAGTTTCAATGATTGCCGTCTTTAAAGAGATACCAGTACCCTCTCGGCTTTCTACCATTGTTGAAGGAGAAACCCTATTCAACGATGCCGCCGCCCTGGTTTCATTCAACCTGATTTTGCAAGTATATTCAACAGGTTCACTCACATTTATAGAGGGAATCCAACAACTGCTATTTATCTCTCTGGGTGGTTGCCTTGTTGGGTTAGTCTTAGGCTACTTAAGCATACCTGTGTTTGCCCGTTTAGATGATCCTCTTAGCAGTCTCCTACTGACAGTCGCAGTTGCATTAGGAACTTTTCAGGTAGGACAATTTCTCGGTGTATCTGGTGCTGTGGCTGTAGTTATAGCTGGATTAATTTTCGGGAATTTTGGGCTTTCTCGTAATACTTCTGCTTCTAGTCGCATCACCTTATTAAGTTTCTGGGAATATGCCAGTTTTACCGTCAACACCTTTATTTTTTTGTTAATTGGTGTAGAAATAGATTTGATAACGCTTTGGAGAACTTTACCTGCAATTGCGCTTGCAGTTTTGGCTTATCAAGTAGGGCGAGTTCTTACAGTCTATCCGTTGCTTGCTGGGGTGCGTTGGTTTGACCGCCCAATCCCGCTACGCTGGCAACATTTACTGTTTTTAGGCAACATCAAAGGTTCACTCTCAATGGCTTTGGCGTTGAGCTTACCTACCACACTACCAGGGCGAGAAGTCCTCATCGCTTTAGTTTTTGGCAGTGTGCTGGTGTCGTTAGTAGGACAGGGTTTGAGTTTACCTTGGGTAGTAAAACGCTTAAAATTATCTCAATTTTCAGAAGCTCAGCAGCAGGTAGAAGAATTGCAAGCCCAGTTGATGACGGGTAAAGCAGCACAAGATGAATTAGATAGCCTATTAAAGTCAGGGGTTTTACCAAAAGCCGTCTATGAAGAGATGCGTTCAGCTTATCAGGTGCGAATTGCCGGAGCAGAAAAGGCACTGCGGGAATTTTATAATCGCCGCCCAGAGGAGTTAGAAGCTAAAAATGGTGATCTTAGTAAACTTGACGCTGTTCGCCGCCGTTTACTACTGGCAGAAAAAGGAGCGCTCAATGAGGCAATGCGGAAGCGAATTCTCTCAGAAGAAATTGTGCGAGGGCGGATACAAGCTATTGATGAACAATTGCTTCAACTTGATGATGATTAAATTTTGTTTACAGGTAGAGATTTAGGAGTAATACAAATCTTGTAAATAAGTTCTGTGCAAATGAGAAATGAGCTTTCTAAGACAGTTATGGTGAAAGCGATCGCTAATTACTAGTCTGATTTTTAATTACCCTACTAGGACTGATAAAAGAAATTCCTTGTTGAAAGTCAGTACCAATCATGATTGCCTCTACTATCGGCTCAGAGATTTCTGTTTGAGCTACCCACTCTACAATGAAATTTGCGCCCAAACCACCACTAGTGTCATTTCTATTTACAAAAAAATCTGTAGAAGCTAGTGCATCAAGTTGAATCGGGCGCTCCAAATATTGCTTGACTAATTTACCATTTGAGTCATAGTAGCGCACAGAAGTAACAATCATCGGATTGGTCAAATCTGTGTTGCGAATACTGAGCGTAACCGCTAAATTGAAAACCTCCTGCCGATTGTGATGATAAATATGAGAATAGACGGGAACATAGATAGTTTGACCCATTGCTATCTTGAAATTTTTATCGAGAGTTACTACCTTTTGAGATGGAGTTGACTCAGTAGTATTGGGTTTTGGTGATGTAACTTCGGTTGACTTACAAGACGCAAGAGCAATAATAGCGATCGCTAAATAAAAATGTGGATGCAGCTTCAAAACTATTTACAACCTTCGATAAAATCAATAACTTGATGTAATGAACCAGGTTTGGTCACAATCAGCACAGTTGAATCAGGTTCTAGTACTGTACTACCGTTAGGAATCATCAAATCCTCGTGAGGATGGGGTTGATAGCCAATAATTAGAGAGCCAGTCGGAAACCGATAATCCTGAGCGATTTCGGCAACGCTACGACCAACAACATAACAATTGTTTGGGATGGAAAGTTTTAGTACCTCAATCTGCCCCTGCTCAAAATGCATCATTGATTCTACTTGAGGATACTCAATGGAATTTACCATTGTTGAAACTGCTAGTTCAACGGTACTGATAATATGGTTGGCTCCAGCTATCCGCAGAGGTTCGGCAAAATCAGGGTGGCGCATCCGACTCAAAACATGGGGAACACCGTAGTGCTTAGCAAGAGTTACCATTGCCAAGTTTAAAGCATCACTTCTCAGGACAGCCGCCAAGGAGCCTGCTTTGCGAATCCCAGCTTCTAACAAAACTTCTGTACTTACAGCACTGCCTTCAAAAGCCATTGCCCCCACTTGTTCACGGGCATAGCGGCAAGCGGTGGGGTCGATGTCAATAATAGCAACTGTATGCCCTAGTTCTACCAATTTCTGGGCCAAACTTAAGCCCACTAAGCCTGCTCCGCCAATTAGTACGTACATGGCTGTTCTTAATACTCTTTGACTTCCTATTTCAGTTTACAGGTTAGCAAAAGAGTGAAGTTATGGTAGTGAATAGCTTATTGCTTAGACTTTCCAATAGCCCTTTCAAGGTGACTCGTAAAACCTGTCTTTTCTCTCTGTGTCGCGCCAGTTGCTACAACGGGGGGAACCCCCGCAACGCACTGGCTTCTCTGCGCCTCTGCGGTTCAAAAGTTATTTATTATTTAACCACAGAGGCACAGCGAAAAGTCGGAGCGCCGGCTTCCGGCGTTAGCGTAGCGGTAGCGAGTCCGCGAGCGTCTCTGAACTTTTCAAGACAGAGAACACAGAGATAAGAGATTAAAAAGAGATTTTTTGAGCAAGTTGATCCACCTTAAAAGGGTTAGATTTTCCAACTGCTCACCTCGTGGGAATGTCAAATACCCGCCATTCCTGAATACCCCAACACTTAAGAATAGGTTCGGCTTGACGGATGTCCTCTTTTGTGCTTTCTATTGTCACCAAATAATTGCCTTGGGATACTCGGTCGTTATAAAGTTGGGCGGCTTCTTCGGGAAGAAACCAACCTCGTAGTGCGCCAATCAGACCGCCAGCCGCCGCACTAGCTCCACTTCCTAAAAGGGTAGCTAAAACAGACTCTACTGCTAACGCCGGGCCAAAGCCAGGAATCAACAAAATACCTAGACCTGCAACTAAGGTAAGTAAACCTCCCGTCCTAGCACCTGCTAATCCACCCGCCCTAGCACCTTCAGTAGGAGTCATAGTATCACTCGTGTCGGAGCTGTCAAGCTCATCAAGCTGAGGTTTTTTAGTGATTACAGAAATTTTATTCATCGCAAAACCACTAATTCTCAGATCATCGAGCGCCTGTAGTGCAATTTTACGGCTGTGAAATATACCAATAGCGTGTTGGAGTTGGCTAGAAGCCATTTTACCTCCCAATAAAGTGAGTTGTCGCTGGTTGATTTATTTACAGTGTTACGAACAAATGTGACTAGAAAGTGTTAGCACTTGTGAGCAGTTAGGCTTGTTTGTAGTAATTGAATTGGGATTTTTCGAGCAACTCCTTAACTTGAGCAGCTACAAGCGGATGTGGGTCGTCTTGTAACTGGGGTAGGATTTCTCTAAGAACACGATGTGAAACCATATTTAAATATGCGATCGCAGCTTCTCTGACAAAGCCTGTTGGATGGCGCAAAGCTGCTAAAATCTCAGGACTTGTCAGTCGGATGCGAGTAACTTGAGCAAAATGAAAACAGCAAGCTAAGCACCAGTCAGAAAGCAAATTACTTACCATCAGTAATCTATGAAGGCGATCGCCCACTAACATATTTTCATATACTAAGACTTTGGCTTCTACAAGATGTTGCAGTTTTTCTTGCTGCGATCGGTTATCTAAAATATTCAACAACAGGGATTTTGAAGGCAAAGTTACAGTATGTTCTAGGATTTCTAATCCCCTTGCGAAGTTTACTCCTGATTGCGATCGCACATTGAACGCCGCTGCCTGCATCTTTTCTGGGGAGTAAAGCAGTTTCAGTAACAGTAGCAACCGCTCTTTAACATCCAATTCCAATTCTAATAGCGCACGTTGCAGTAACTTAGAGACAGTCACAATCCCCTGGCTTGATTGATGATATTCTAGAGGGTCTATTGTTTTGAAATCTATGTACGCGGCGTAAATCTCACCTAAAAATCGTAATTCCTGCTCAATTAAATTTTCTACCCTACTTTCATAAAACCGATCTACTAAACCTGCAATTCCTGGTTGTTTTTGTATTTTTAGCAAGCTACGAAGAATATGATCTCTCGTAGTACCCCAAGATGTTTCCAAGTTTTGCCACAAAGACTCCATTGCTTCTTGAGTACCGAGCTGACCAATGGTACGCCAAGCATACATCCGCACTACTTCTGGTTTGTAAATATTCGTAGCCACCTGCAACAGCATCTCCAAGGCTTCATTCTCTAGTCGTATTAGGGCTAACATTGCTGTACTGCGAGTTGACTTGTAGTAAAGTGCTGCAATTAGTGCCGAATAGTATTCTTCGGAATGAGTTGCTGCAATCATTTCCAAGACAGCGCAACGCACCCGTAAAGACTCGTCTTGTAACAAATTCGGAATGTGAATCCGCAACGCCTGCAAATAAATTGCCTCTCTGAGTGCTCTAACTCCATTTACCCGTTCCCATTCTTGCTTATGAGTCAGCATTCGGCGCATGGTTTTAGTAGCTGCAACTTTTTGCATTGGCGTTCCTTGGCGCAAAACTAAAGCGGCAGCGGTAGCGCGGATGAGTGAGTTTTGGCGAGGATGCAAGTATTCTTCTAGTAGGCTTAAATTGGGATTTGGTTCAGCCAGCCAAACGTAGCGTAGCGCCAAGGCAAAAACTTCTGGGGTGGTTGCTTCTGGCTGTTCTAACAAAGGGCGGATGGCAGGTAAATAAGCCGGATTTGCACCTCCCGCCAACATCACCTCCAAACTTTGACATTGCAAATCTGGGGTTAATTTGACTAGTAGTGGTGCTAAAACTTCTGCCGCGCCTGGGGAATCAATTTGAGCTAAAAGTTCAATGCAAGAGCGTTTATCTGCTTCGCTGCCTTTTTCTCCTAAAGCTTTAACTACTCCCTGCTTGAAGAATCGTAAACCCACATTAGCCGCACTCAGGTTTCCCTGGGCCACACTTAAGACTAACAACTCAACATAGCGCGATCGCAACTCCCAAACTACTTTCAAACAAGCACCAGCTACGACCATTGTTTCCCCTACCAACACCCACTTTTGTAGTGGTACTGGTACAAATCGCTCACCAAGAAACAAAGTTGCAAAAATTACCAATCCTGTCAAACCAGTAGCGATCGCTTCCGCATTTCCGCCAGATAATGTCTGCATCCGGCTGCGAATTGCCTCTGGGATCGGTTGGTATAGTACGGGGCCACTACTCATGACAAAGGTGTAGCGCAAAAGTTCATCGCAGAATTTGAGAATTATCAGACCCCAGAAAAAGCTCTGCGATTGCATTGCAGGAACTAAATTTAGGAATATCAGCACTGCTGGTAATAAAAAACCTACAGCGATCGGTAAAAGCGTGGCGGTGAAAAATACCCCCATTCGTTCGATGAGTCGGCTAGAAATAAACCACTGCGTCAATAACTCACACAGTCCGAGCATCCCACCAAATAGTCCCAAGAAACTGGCGAGTTCGCGATCGTCTAAATTGGACTGAAGTTCGCGTAGATACTGAAAATCTATTAACAACCCAATGACCTGTAACAGACCTACAAAGGCAAACAACTGCCAAACATAACCCTTCAGCGGATTTTTGACGAAACGCTGTCGTGAGGCTTGTTCTTCAGGAACTAGTTTTTGGGGAGTTTCGGGAAAAGCTGCTCGATAGTGATGAGTTAAATAGAATAAAATCCCCGATCCCAACAGAATCATTACACAACCGATGAGAATGACGTTATTCAACTTGGCAAATTGCACCAGCCAAGGCAAACTAAAGCCACTGATCACATCAGCAATCAATAAACCACTACTAACCAGTGGGTAAGTGCGCTTAATTTCCCGAATGTTAAATAGTTGATTAGCAACAATGGACGTGTTGAGGTCATTGACTACGTAAAGTGCATCTACCCACAGCCGCAGCAGAAATATCGAAATAACTGCTAAGTATGAAACATGGGTTCCCCAATGTAATAAAACTAATAGAACCAATGGCATCACCATGCAAGGTGCGATCGCCACAATTACCCGGCGTAAGGGGAAAATCTTTTGCAGCCAAGAATATAAAAAAACCAGTCCTGCACCTAATCCAGCACTGGCAATATACATCCAAGGCAATAAATCTGTCCCATATTCGTCTAAAAAGAGCGCGACTGTACTGTCCTCAGCCCACCGCAATCCTACAGATACAGTTGTATAAAAAGCAAACATTATCCAAGTTCGTTCGCTCTCCTCTGGCCGGAGATTTACCCACTGTAGTAGTCGTGGTAAAACACCTCTATTTGCACTCAACCAGTCATTTTTCAGTTCCATGCAGTTTTCGTTTCTGGTATCGTCACCGCGTAATGGGGGGAGTGGGAGAGTGGGGAAAAAATAACTACTGCCCCATGCCCTATGTAATGTCTCCTAACTCCTGGACATAGCAAAAGTCCTGAGCAACTGAGTATTATGTTTCCCACTCAACTCTCAGGACTATCGATTTCAGATAAATAAACCCAGAAACCAAAAACCAGCAGCCAAAATTAGAGAAATTTCCCCAACTCTTGACTCTTGTACAGACGCGATTAATCGCGTCTCTACTCTTGACTCTTGTACAGACGTGATTAATCGCGTCTCTACTCTTGACCCTTGTACAGACGCGATTAATCGCGTCTCTTGACTCTTTTACAGACGTGATTAATCGCGTCTCTACTCCTGACAAATGACAAAAGAATCCCCTGACTTATAGCCAGAGGATTATCAAACTTCGTCTATTCAAGAGTTCGAGGATTATTTTTTAGGCGAGATCAGCATCATCATATTTCGCCCTTCTTTTTTAGGCGCTTGCTGAACTTCACCAAACGGCTCTAAATCCGTTGCCATTCGTTTAAGCAAATCTTCTGCTAAGTCACTGTGTTGAATTTCTCGACCCCGGAACATCACAGTAGCTTTGACTTTATCACCATCTTTCAAAAAGCGCTCTGCTTGCTTAACACGCACATTGTAGTCGTGTTCTTCTATCTTGTAGCGCATCTTAACTTCCTTGACATCAGCTGTGTGCTGCTTTTTCCGGGCTTCCCGTGCCTTTTTCTCCTGCTCAAACTTGTACTTCCCGTAATCCATAATCCGGCAAACCGGCGGATCAGCCTTGTCACTGAGTAGCACCAGATCTAGTTCTTTCTCTTCAGCTAGTTGTAGTGCTTCCTGTGGGGGCATAATTCCCAGTTGAGCGCCATCAGTGTCAATGACCCGAATTTTCGGGAAGCGAATCCGTTCGTTAATTTGTGGCAGATCGCGAGTTCTTTTTTTCTCAATCACAGGCATTATGATTTGTGGGAGCTCTTAATGAAGGATTTGGCGTGGTCTTGATTGGTATGCCTCAGAGGCAAAATACCGGAATAACTAAGGACTGAATACATAAGTCTGTAGTTCTAGGGTAACTAATCCATAGAGTAGTTGCGTCGTTGTATTTGTCATTCTACTCACTCTGAGAGAATTTCTCTGCAATAGTTAATCTAAATTACACAACTTGGGATAATGTTAAGTATTGTTACAATTATTTAGCAACATTTGTTGATGGTTGAATTGGAAAGTATATCTCTAAAATAGCAAGATTTAGATATGCAAGACGTTGCTCAAAAATAATGTAATATATAGTAATACAGAAGTAACTTTGGTAGTATTTGTAATCAAAAGCTCCTGATAAATTTACTTAGAATAGATGCGATCGCAGTCTTTTAGAGGTAGAAAAGGGCTACAACTTCTTCAGTTTTGGCACTAAAGATTTGCAATTAGACTCTTATATTGGAAGTAATAGTGTTTCAACGCTGATGAATTGGAGGAATTGTGACCACTGCGGTACATTGGCAGGAGCGGGTTGGTAATCAGAGAGATTGGGTCTGGCGGGGCTGGCAAACTCGTTACACTTTTATTCGACCTGCCCAAAATTACCATCAGACAACACCTTTAATCTTGCTACATGGCTTTGGTGCATCCATTGGGCATTGGCGACATAATTTAGAGGTTTTGGGTGAGCATCACACAGTTTATGCTTTAGATATGCTAGGTTTTGGCGCTTCTGAAAAAGCCCCAGTTAATTACAGCATAGAACTTTGGGTAGAGCAAGTTCACGACTTTTGGAAAACATTTATCCGTCAGCCTGCGGTCTTAATTGGTAATTCCAATGGCTCACTGATTTCCATGGCCACTGCCGCCGCCTATCCCGAAATGGTGCAAGGTATGGTGATGATGAGTTTACCCGATCCGTCATTAGAGCAAGAAGCGATCGCACCTGTACTACGGCCAGTTGTCAGAACCATTAAAAATATAGTTGCTTCTCCCTTGATCCTGAAGCCTGTATTTAACTTTGTGCGTCGGCCAGGTGTGCTACGCCGTTGGGCAAGTCTTGCTTATGCCAACCCAGAAGCAATCACCGATGAACTCATAGATATTTTAGCTGGGCCACCCCAAGATCGGGGTTCTGCCCGTGCTTTTAGTGCCTTGTTTAAAGCTGCGATCGGTATTAACTTTAGTCCTAGCGTCAAGACAGTATTACCGACTTTAAAAATTCCGATGCTCTTAATTTGGGGACAAAAAGACCGTTTTGTTCCTCCAGCTCTTGCTAGCCAATTTGCTCAATATAATGAGAAATTAGAATTGCTAAATCTAGAGGATGTGGGACATTGTCCCCACGATGAATGCCCAGAACAAGTAAACCAAGCTATTTTAGATTGGATTGAGAGATGGGCTGGCGATCGCATTAGTTAATTGCTACTCAGATATCCTCAAATTGGATTAAGACGTTCAACAACCACTACCTAACCAATTGTCGTTTGATTTGTGTCAACATCCGTAGCACCACTTACAGAACGGGCTACAGAAACCATTTTGTTGAGAATATCCTGGCTAGCAACTTTACCTTTTAATACTACAGTGCTGCCCGTCTGAGCTACCCAGAGGGTATCAACATCATCAAGTTGAGGATCTTGATCGAATGCCAATGCTACCCGCTTTGCCAATCCACTTTGGTCATATTCTCCATTTAATCCTAGGCGTTCTGGGGGGATTGATTGAGTAGCAGTAGGCGCATTAGTAGAAGTTTGTTGTACTTGTGGAGCCGGATTTACTTCTGCATTTTGAGGCTTTTCCATTCCAAATAGTCTTTTTAACCAACCCATAAATACTTTGCTCCTGTTGAATGTTTGTCAAATGTAAGTATAAATGCTTTAGACAAGTCTGGCATCTGCCAATGAAAAGATATGCACTTAGGAATATTCATACTTACGGCGTGATTTTTGCACAATTTCTTTTTCTGACTGCAATGAGTGTAGCTATTAAGTTTAAAATAGAAAATCGCACTTACAATTTAATGCGGCAGTACGTCTAGCACAGCCGTTAGCTAATGTCTGCGTGATCAAATCCTGCTCTAGCCTTTTTTGGCGAAGATGAAACATACTCTTTCAGTTCTCGTAGAAGATGAAGCGGGTGTTCTCTCCCGTATTTCTGGTTTATTTGCCCGTCGTGGTTTTAATATCGAAAGCCTCGCTGTTGGCCCAGCTGAGCAGGGAGGAGTTTCCCGCATTACGATGATTGTACCCGGTGACGATCGCGTAATCGAGCAATTAACCAAGCAGCTATACAAGTTGGTCAATGTTCTCAAAGTACAAGACATTACCGAAACTCCCTGCGTAGAACGGGAATTGATGCTCTTGAAGGTAAATGCTACTAGCAACAATCGCTCAGAAGTGATCGAATTGTCTCAAATTTTCCGGGCGCGTGTTGTAGATGTGGCGGAAGATTCTCTGACCTTGGAAGTTGTCGGAGATCCAGGTAAGATGGTGGCGATCGTCCAGGTGCTACAAAAATTTGGTTTAAGAGAAGTCGCCCGGACTGGTAAAATTGCTCTGACTCGTGAATCAGGTGTGAATACTGAATTACTTAAGTCTTTAGAAGCCAAAGTTTAGTAGAAAGAGTTTGGAAAAGGATAGCACTTTCAAGGTGTAATCTATTTTTCTTGGTGTCTTAGTGCCTTCGTGGTTTAAAAATTGACTTTGAACCACTAAAACACTAAGGCACTAAGGTGAAAAGCTTATTTTTAAGTCCTCAAACAAGAGCGGATTGCTAGTAATTGAGAACTGTGATCAAACTTTTGCCAAAGTGGCATGACTAAAGTGGCAAAAAATTGGTACAAGATAAATGGACAAATATCTAATACTGCTAACTACCAACACAAACGAATCTAACGTTAGCTAAAAGTACCGATTTTTAATTGTGTAAAAATAGAATTAATCAAAGTTTATAAAAACGAGTTCTTAACAGAAGAACTTTTTAACAAATGCAGTATGAAAAAGTATTAACACTGCGCCAAAATTTATCGTGGGCATTTATTGGCAATGCAGTCTATGCAGCTTGTCAGTGGGGAATGCTTGTGGTGTTGGCTAAACTTGGTAGTCCTGAAATGGTGGGGCAATTTGCCTTGGGTTTAGCGGTAGCAACACCCATAATCATGTTGACAAATTTGCAACTACGATCTGTTCAAGCAACAGATACTAGAAAACAGTACAGTTTTAGCGATTATCTGGGGCTGAGGTTAATATCGACAACGCTGGCACTTGTGGTTATTGCAGTTATTAGTTTATTAGGAGGATATGAGTGGGAAACAGCTTTAGTTATCTTCCTAGTTGGTTTAGCCAAAGCGTTGGAATCTATTAGTGATGTATTTTATGGGTTACAGCAAAACAAAGGCACGAATTGCATTGCTGTGTCACTGATAATTAAAGGTTTTCTATCGCTGCTACTTCTGAGCATTGGCGTATATCAATTTGGCAATATTTTATGGGGAGTAACGGGGTTAGTATTTGCTGGAACTGTGGTGCTGGTTGGTTACGACATTCGTAATGGTGTTTCGATACTTAAGCATTTGTCAAAACTGCAACCGCGTTGGCATCGGCCAATCCTACTTAAGTTGGTATGGCTCTGTTTGCCTTTAGGATTTGTGATGATGCTAGTTTCACTGAATCACAACATTCCCCGCTACTTTATTGAGCGATATTTAGGCGTCGAGCAACTTGGGATTTTTGCAGCCATAGCTTACCTGATGGTGATAGGAGGGATGTTAGTGAATCTTTTAGGAGAGTCAGCTAGTCCCCAGTTAGCTAAATATTATGCCGCAGGAAATGCGATCGCTTTTCGCACTCTCTTACTAAAGCTGGTAGGAATGGCTGCTTTGTTGGGTTTCACAGGTGTTTTGGTGGCTTTTGTTGATGGACGGCAGATTTTAACTGTTCTGTATCGACCTGAATATGGCGAGCAAGCAAATTTGTTTGTCTGGTTGATGGTTGCGGCGGGTATTAGCTATATATCGTCCTCGTTAGGCTATGGAATGGCAGCAGCTAAATACTTTTGCATCCAAATACTTTTATTTACTGTGGTGGCAATTATCTTACCCATCGCTTGTATCTGGTTGCTGCCTCAGATGAAATTGCTAGGAGCTGCGATCGCTTTAATTATTGCAGCTACAGTACAAGCTGTGATGAGTTTGGGCGTGATTTTTCATAGCTTACATAAGCTCGATCCCAAAAACCTGAATCAATTCACAAAACTCACTTAAAGTTAGAGAAGAGATATTACGCTATTTTTCGCAGTTTGAGTAGAAATGATCGTAAATATTGCGATTAATAGCATTTCTTTAAGAATCTCCTAAATATTCACCAAAATTCTTCTATTTCGTAAATAATATTGGCAATTATTTGAGTTGTTAAATTTATTCTTCCAAATGCTTCTTTGGGCAAGTATACAGGAATAACTTGCTGAGTTTTGGGTTGCTTGGTGGAGGAAATAGGTTCTCAAAAAATTTGTTAGCGGTTCAATTTCGTACTGAGACGAAACCGTAGGTTTATGCTGCTGCAATAGACTTCTTGCATAAGTCGAGGAAAGGTGAAAAAAATTATATTTTTCCTTTTCCATAAACGTGCAAAAGGCAATGAATGCAAGAGGTCTAATACTTAAACACATGGGATTTATGAATTGTCATACTTGCCTGTTTAGATAAAAGGAGCGTTTTATGCCTGTCACACCTACCTATCCTGGCGTTTATATTGAGGAAATTCCGAGTGGCGTTCGTACTATTACGGGGGTTTCGACTTCCATTACTGCTTTTATTGGATTTGCTCTGAAAGGCTCAACCAATGATCCTATCCGAATTCAAAGTTTTGGTGATTATGAGCGCCAGTTTGGTAAGTTGACACTTAATAGCACTATGGGCTATGCCGTTCAGCAGTTCTTCTTAAATGGAGGGACTGACGCCCTAATTGTACGCCTGTCTGCAAAAACCAGAGCAACCACTGAACTTAAGGCTGCTGATCAAAGCTTGATTTTGGAGGCAATAGAACCTGGCAGAGAAGGCGATCGCCTGACCGCAACCGTCAACTACACTGAGGTTACTGATGACACCAGCTTCAACCTAATTATCAAAAAAGGTGAAAAAACGGTTGAAGAATTAAAAGATGTTAAATTCGATCAAATTGCTGGGAAACTATCGAAATCGGTGCGAATACTCAGTAATACCCTTGCTCAGCGCCCCGATGCAATTGAAAATCAAGCTTTTACAGGTGGTACAGATGGAGGAGTTGAGGCTCAGGTTAGCTTACCCACGAGTGATGAAGCTGAGGCTCCGGCACTCCTCTTAAATGCTTCTAGCGAAGGAGCCTGGGGGAACGATCTGAAAGTTGTTGTTGACCATGATACGGCTGATGACTCCAGTACACCCGAAGCAAAAAAAACATTTAACGTAACAATTACATATATTGATGGTGAGCAAAGAACGAGTGAGAAACTCCGCAACCTCTCAATAGACAAAACTTCGCCTCGCTACGTCGTCGAAGTTTTCAAAACTCAATCCTTCTTTGCGCGTGTTGATGAAGATAATATTCCCGTGGTTCGTCCTCAGCCCAGCAACAATGAAGAAGGAAGTTCCTTCAATGGCGGACAGGATAGCAATGAACCGCCCACCAATGACAACCTCTACACCGGTAGCAAGTCTGAAAAGACAGGCATTTATGCCTTAGAAAAAGCAGACTTGTTCAATCTACTCTGCATTCCACCTGTTAATCGTGAAATCGACATTTCGCCAGGAACTTGGGCTACAGCACTTCAATATTGCTTTGAGCGTCGTGCCATGCTGATTGTCGATCCTCCGCTGGAGTGGATAAACAAAGATGCAGTCATCAGAAATCTGAACAACCCTCAAGACTCCCTGCTAGCAGCCTTGGGCAAGAATAAGAACTATGCAGCCCTCTTTTTTCCCAGAGTGAAATTAGCAGATCCATTGAAGGAAAATCGCCTAGAAACATTTGTACCTTGCGGGGTAATTGCCGGAACCTTTGCACGTACTGATGCCCAACGCGGTGTTTGGAAAGCACCTGCTGGAATCGACACCAGTTTATCAGGCGTGCGAGGACTCACAGTGAGTCTGACTGATGGTGAAAACGGTCAACTGAATCCTTTGGGAATCAACTGTCTGCGATTCTTCCCAGTGTATGGCAATGTGGTTTGGGGTTCACGCACGCTAGAAGGAGACGATCGCCTTGCATCGGAGTGGAAATACATCCCCGTGCGGCGGCTAGCGTTATTTCTAGAAGAAAGCCTTTACCGGGGCACTCAATGGGTAGTATTTGAACCCAACGATGAGCCGCTGTGGTCACAAATTCGCCTCAATCTTGGAGCGTTTATGAACAACCTTTTCCGCCAAGGCGCATTTCAAGGGAAAACGCCAAGAGAAGCCTATTTCGTTAAATGCGACAAAGAAACAACCACACAAAACGACATTGATCGCGGCATAGTCAACATCATCGTCGGCTTTGCGCCGCTGAAGCCTGCGGAGTTTGTGATTATCAAGTTCCAGCAAATTGCTGGTCAACTCATCACTTAAATCAGTGAACAGTGAACAGTAAACAGTAAACAGTTGGGGGATTTAAACTTGTCAGCTAGCGCCTCGCACTAGTCGGGTTTGGGTTATTAGTTTTCAGTTTATTATGTTTACCATTTCCTGTTTACTGTTTACCGTTTACTGTTAACTGTTAAAGGAGGATGCGATGGCTCAGTTTAGTGTCAATGCTCAACGATTTGACCCATATAAAAATTTCAAGTTTCGGGTGAAGTGGGAAGGTAAGTATGTGGCGGGTGTGAGTAAAGTGGGGGCGCTCAAGCGTTCAACGGAAGTGGTAACGCACCGGGAAGGTGGTGATCCCAGTAGTCCGCGCCACTCTCCCGGACAGAGTAAATATGAGCCGATCATGTTAGAACGGGGCGTAACCCACGATAGGGACTTTGAACAGTGGGCAAATAAGATTTGGAACTACGGTTCTGGGTTGGGAGCAGAGGTATCGCTCAAAGACTTTCGCAAAGATATCATTATCGAGTTGTATAACGAAGCGGGACAGTTGGCGATCGCCTACAAGGTATTTCGCTGCTGGGTATCAGAATTCACCGCTCTCCCGGAACTCGACGCTAACGCCAACGCTGTTGCTATTCAGAGTATTCAACTGCAAAACGAAGGCTGGGAGCGGGATTATGAAGTAACAGAACCTACCGAACCGAGTTTCTTGGAACCGTCGTAGAAAGAAGGAGGGGCAGGGGGTTAGAGGAGAATGATTTGTAACTGTAATGGGACTTACGCAAGAACTCTCTAAAACTCTTATTCCTTTGCGTCCTCTGCGTCCTCTGCGGTTCGTTTATTCAAATTCGTGAACGAATCTTTGATATTCGTGAACGAGTCTTTGATATTCGTGAACGAATCTTTGATATTCGTGAACGAGTCTTTGATATTCGTGAACGAGTCTTTGATATTCGTGAACGAGTCTTTGATATTCGTGAACGAGTCTTTGATATTCGCGGACGAGTCTTTGATATTCGTGAACGAGTCTTTGATATTCGCGGACGAGTCTTTGATATTCGCAAACCCTGCCCCCTGCCCCTCCGCTCCCCACCCCCCACCATGCGTCTCCTCTCTGCCGATCAGATTCTTCAAATTTGGGAAATTGGGCAAGCTCAGCATCCTTTAGATCGGGCGCTGACGTTGTTATCTTTTGCGTTACCTGAGCGATCGCTAGATGATTTAGCACAGTTCAGCATTGGGCAACGGGACGCGCTCTTATTAACGCTGCGAGAGATGACGTTTGGCTCAGTGATGGATGGATTTGCAGTATGTCCGCAATGTGGTGAGCAGCTAGAATTTACGCTGAAAGTGCCGGAACTGCGAATTGTTGAGCCAATGCTGACAATTAAGCCAGAGTACGCATTTTCCATAGAGGACTATACACTACAGTTTCGCTTGCCCAATAGTCGAGATTTAGCGGCAGTAGTACGCTGTCCCGATTTAATCACAGCTCATCATCTGTTGGCGCAGCGTTGTATCCAGCAGGTTAGCCTTGGTGGCGAAATAGTGAAGACTGATACGCTGCCCGATGCAGTATTAAACCAGTTGGGACAATATATGGCAGATTGTGACCCCCAAGCGGAATTACTGCTGAATCTTACCTGTCCTGCTTGTAATCACCGCTGGCAGGTATTGTTTGATATCGTCTCGTTTCTCTGGACAGAACTCAGCGTTCAAGCGAAGCGTTTACTGCGAGAAGTCCATACTTTGGCACGCTGCTACGGCTGGCGTGAATCCGATATTTTATCCATGAGTCCGGTGCGGCGACAATTCTATCTTGTGGTGAGCGCATGACAGACTTCCTAACACGACTAGCAGCACGTACGTTAGAGCTAATGCCGATGGTACAGCCCCAAATTGCGCCGATATATGCGGTGGGGAATGGGGAATGGGGAATGGGAAATGGGAAATGGGAAATGGGAAATGGGGAATGGGGAATGGGGAATGGGGAATGGGGAATGGGGAATGGGGAATGGGGAATGGGAAAGAGTGATGAAATAGAAGATTCAGGGCAATCTGCTGCTTTAGGGAGGATAGAACAAAGACAGAATCCGGTGTTGGCGATCGCCCGGCTCCCTCGCGTCACAACCCAACCCACATCCGATATTATCGCTGAATCGCGTTCGTTGGAGGTTTCTCAGGACATGTCTTCAGCTGTTGTGCAGAAAAAACCATCCGCCCCAGGGTTGACAGAGGAGGTAAGGCGATCGTTGCATCCTCCAGAAGTTTCTGCACCTGCACCCTTTACCCTAGAACAAAACGCTATTTCTCCATCATCCGTCTATCCGGCAGTGGCACTTCCAGTGCGATCGCCTGAACCACCTTCGTTAGGACAATCTATCGTCCCTGCTGCATCTGCAAAGACTTCACAACCTCAAGCTCCGGTACTCTCACCACCACCTTCCTTGGGACAATCTATCGTCCCTGATGCATCTGTAAAGACTTCACAGCCTCAAGTCCCGGTACTCTCACCGCCACCATCATCTGAATATCTAGTAACACCTGAAATGAATCGGTTGGTGCAGTTGAGACAGGCGCGGGTAACTAATGGAGAGGCAAACAAAGCGATCGCTCAGCCTACTGAATCGCCAGTTGCTCAGCCGAATTTTCTTTTGCAAAATAGTACTGCTTTAGTTCAGCCAGTGCAATCCGCAGGCTTGAAGCCGCTACAAGAGGCTGTGGGATCTCAATCAAGTGATAGACGTATCGATGCAGCACCATCTGTACCCACTATTCACATCAGTATCGGGCGGATTGAAGTGCGGGCAGTGTCACCGCCTACACCGACTCGTCCTCGCTCTGCTCCTGTTGCACCCCGCCTATCACTGGAAGACTATCTGAAATCCAGAGGAGGTAACGGATGAGTAATGCCCTCGCCATTGGTGCGGTAACTGCTGTAATTAAGAACCTGCTGGAAAACGGGCTGGTAAAACAGGGTATTGCTGCCAGTCTCGGAGACGCGCCC
The DNA here is from genome assembly GCA_019359395.1 of Komarekiella atlantica HA4396-MV6. GTDB lineage: Bacteria > Cyanobacteriota > Cyanobacteriia > Cyanobacteriales > Nostocaceae > Komarekiella > Komarekiella atlantica. Next base: position 81,432 of record JAHHHK010000015.1, on the reverse strand, counting down.
ACTGTGACAGTAGTGTTGCCCAATTTAGACGGCACAAACGGCACGACGCCAGCTAAAGATCGGCTGAATCTGTTTCTGTATCAGACGACGTTCAATTCTGGCTGGCGCAACCTGGGTTTACCCACTCGTAACAGCAGTGGGGAACGGGTGGCGAACCCTCCTCTAGCTCTTGATTTGCACTACTTATTAACTGCTTATAGCCAAGAGGCGTTTCATGCCGAGATTATGCTTGGTTATGCGATGCAGTTATTCCACGAAACACCTGTTTTAACAAGGGATGTCATCCGCACCGCATTGCAAAGTCTTGCCTCTAGTGAGAAACCAGCACTCAAGTCACTATCTGTGGTGGATTTAGCAGAGCAGGTGGAGCAAATCAAGATATCACCACAGCCGATGAGTACGGAGGAAATGTCAAAGCTGTGGTCAGCAATTCAGACACAGTATCGTCCGACAGCGGCTTATCATGTGTCGGTGGTGTTGATTGAGTCCCAGCGATCGCTTAAATCTGCCCTCCCTGTGCGAGAACGACGCCTACACGTACTACCGTTACGCCAGTTAGTAATCACACAAGTGCAACCGCAAATTGTCGCACCAGGCAATCTGCTAACGTTGCAGGGGCAAAACCTGATGGCTGAACGTGTACAGGTTAAGTTTGGCAGCGTTACAGTAGAGCCAATGAAGGTAGGCGATCGCGAAATTCAGGTAAATGTCCCTACTGGTTTACAAGCAGGCATCAGTACAGTACAAATCGTACATCTACTAGATTTGGGCGCACCATCAGGGTTACATCGTGGCTTTGAGTCCAACATTCTGCCTTTCGTTTTGCGTCCCCGAATTCTGCGCTTAGAGGCTCCAACAGGCATTATTGCAGGCAGGGCAGATATTCAGGTAACAGTGGAGCCGATCATTGGTAAGGGGCAACGGGTGACGCTATTGCTGAACGAACAAAACAGCGACACTGCCACAGCTTATACTGCCACTATTGATAAATCTACTGAGGATACCAACGTCATCACAATTCCAGTAGCGGGGTTGAAAGCGGGACGTTACCTAGTAAGAATCCAGGTCGATGGCGCAGAAAGCTTACCAGAAGTAGATGAAAACCTGTATTCTGGAGAACCGACAGTAGCGATCGCTTGCGCCCAAAATTGCCTGCGCGTGACTCAAGACGACATCCAGCTGACAACCACACTGGATGGAAATCTCCTCATAGTCGAAGGAATTGTGACTGTTAAAGACCAGACAAGCGCTTTATTACCAGATGTGAAAGTTGCGATCACCTGGACGCTACCTGATGGCTCCACCCGCATCGATACTGGCAACACTGCCGCAGATGGTACTACCACTTTCCGCATTATTGGCATCCCAGGTACTTACATCCTAACTGTCACGAACCTCACAAAACCTGGTTTCTGTTTTGACCCACCCGAAGACACCACCCAGATTCCCCCCCGGCGAACGCTGCCATTTAATAGCGCCACACAGTCATCATGACCAGCACCGTCCCCTTCACCTGGCAAGAAGCCAACGAACAATATCTGGCGATCGCGATCGCCAGAGTGCGGACGGCGTTGCAGCAATACATCGCCAGTGCCCAAGGACAACCTACACCAGAAGCACCTCCAACCATACAGCAATATCCATTAACCCCGCCCCCAGCCCTCCAAACCCTCTGTACTGCTTTTGGTCTGACTTCCTTTGAGCGTGATTTGCTAGTGTTGTGTGCGGGGGTAGAACTTAGCGGTTCTCTCGCCCAACTGTGTGCAACCGCCCAAGGCAGCTTGCAACTGGCGTATCTGACCTTTAGCCTAGGGCTAGCAGCCCTCCCCGATGCTCACTGGAGTGCCCTAGCTCCCACTAGTCCCCTCCGCCACTGGCGGTTGATTGAGGTTGGTAATGGTGAAAGCCTTACTCAAAGCCGCCTCCGCATTGATGAGCGGGTGCTACACTACCTCAACGGCATATCATACTTGGACGATCGCTTGCGCGGATTAGTAGAACCAGCAAAGAATACTGCTCCTCTGCCACCCTCTCACCAACAACTCGTCGAACGCCTTGTAGTTAGGCTGACAAGAAATACCAGCTCTCAGCTCATTCAACTGTGCGGTGGTGAGCCGGAAGCTAAAGAAGCGATCGCCATTACCGCCTGTGCTGCTTTGGGGCTAAACCTGCATACCCTGCGAGTTACCGACCTTCCCACCACCGCCGCTGAACGAGATGCTTTAGCACGGCTTTGGGAGCGGGAAGCAGTTTTGAGCCGCAGCGCCTTACTAGTGGATTGCGAAGTCGGAGAAAATCGAGATAAATTGCTGCCATTCCTCGAAACCGTCCAAAGCATAGTATTAGTTGCCACCCGCGACCCCCTACATCTGCGTCGCCCCGCCCTACGTCTAGATATCAACAGACCCACCTCTGCCGAACAGCGTCAACTCTGGCAAAATGCTCTAGGAGGAATAGCAGACCAAGACCTTGACCCCCTGATTGCTCAGTTCCACCTCAGTGCTGCTGCCATTCAGACGATTTGTTCAGAAGACTCATTATCTGCTACAGACCTCTGGGATACCTGCCGTATCCATGCACGCACCCGTTTAGATGACATGGCCCAGCGTATTCAACCTGTTGCTACCTGGGATGATTTGATTCTGCCAGAACCTCAGTGTCGAACCCTCCGGGAAATTGTCGCCCAAGTGCAACAGCGGATAACGGTTTATGAAACCTGGGGGGTTGCGGCTGGGAGTGCGAACGGTTTGGGGGTAAGCGCTTTGTTTGCTGGGGCTAGCGGCACAGGCAAAACCTTGGCAGCAGAAGTACTAGCACAAGAGTTACGTCTGGATCTGTACCGAATTGATCTCAGCCAGGTAGTGAGTAAATACATTGGGGAAACAGAAAAGAACCTGCGGCGGGTATTTGATGCAGCAGAAGCAGGCGGTGCAATCTTATTGTTTGATGAGGCGGATGCATTATTTGGTAAACGTAGCGAAGTCAAAGATAGTCACGATCGCTATGCCAATATTGAAGTCAGCTATTTGCTGCAACGAATGGAAGCTTATCGCGGACTGGCGATTTTGACAACGAATTTGAGAGGTGCGATCGATTCTGCATTCCTGCGGCGGATTCGCTTTGTGGTGCAGTTTCCATTTCCCGATGTGGCACAGCGCCTAGATATCTGGCGGCGGATGTTCCCACCTAAACTGCCGACCAAAGGGCTAGATCTAAATCGGTTAGCGCAATTAAATGTCCCAGGCGGCAATATTCGGACTATCGCCCTCAACGCTGCCTTCCTCGCCGCCGATGCTAAAGAACCTGTGCAGATGAAACACCTACTACGGGCAACCCAAAGCGAATATCTGAAACTAGAGAAAACCCTGACGGATGCGGAGGTAAGCGGATGGATTTGACACCTGGTAATTTGGAATTACATATAGAAGAACTCATCCTGCATGGTTTTCCGGCAAGCGATCGCCACCGCATTGGAGCCGCCGTACAACAGGAACTTACCCGATTGTTCACACAGGGTATCCCACCATCCTTGAGCCAAGGAGGAGCGATCGCTCAACTCAATGGCAGTATATTTGAGATCACACCTGGCACGCAGCCGGAAATTATCGGTGTGCAGATTGCTCAGTCTATTTACGGGGGGTTAAGTCAATGACTATAAAAACATCAGCGGTGAATACAGTAGCCAAACCCTCCCTCAACAGCGACAAATCTGGACTGCTGCAACGCAAGTGTGACTGTGGTAATTCGGCTAGCTTGACGGGTGAATGTGCGGAATGCCAGAAGGAAAAACTCACCTTACAGCGACGGGCTAACACTCAAGATCATGTTTCTGAAGTGCCGCCAATTGTGCATGAAGTATTGAACTCTCCCGGTCAACCCCTCGATTCGGCAACTCGCACTTTCATGGAATCTCGCTTCAATCACGGCGTGAATCAACAGATACATAGTCTGCAAGCCCCTATTGCCAAGAATATCAGTCTAGGTTCACCGGGCGATCGCTATGAGCAACAAGCAGATCGAGTTGCCGACCAAGTGATGCGATCGCCTGCTTTGACTAGCTCACCTACCTCCCAGGCTCAACTAGACTTTAATTTGGTTCGCATCCACACCGATGCTAAGGCTGCAAAATCGGCTCAGGCAATCAGCGCCCGTGCTTACACCTTCAACCAACACGTCGTATTTGGCTCAGGACAATATGCCCCTGACACGACTGAAGGCAAAAAACTCTTGGCCCATGAGTTGACGCACGTTGTGCAACAACAGGCACAACCCGCGATGAAGTTGCAACGGAAGTTGAATATTAGTCCAACACAAAACGTCACTGATACACCAACAATAGATAGCCAGGTTACAGATACCGCAATCGAACCAGACCAACCTTCTAACCCAACTGCGACAACGCTACTCACTCCGAAAACCGTATCACCTTCAGATACTCCTAGTGTGCCTGAGCCAATCGCCTCAGAAATCTCTCCTGCACCAGAAGCCCTAACAGTGCCCTCTGCTCCGACAAACGACAATGTGGCTACTAGCAGTTCTGAAGGATTATTACAGTCTTTGGCAACGACTCCAGCCAGTTCTTTTATACCAGCGATCGCAGTTGTCAAACAGGCAACAGGGCAAGTACAAGCACAAGAAAAAGCAGCATTAACAGCGAACTTTCCGACAGTTGAACAGCCTACTGGTTTACCCAGTATTCCTGATGCTACAAAAGTTGCACCAACTGTGTTGCAAGGCGGCATCGCTCCAGAATTGCCCAGTGCGGGGGGAGGTGAAGCCACGGCAGAAGTGCCCATTACCGCAGCTAGTGGCCCCCTTCCTGCCAGCCAGGTATCTACCGCTGTGGTCGAACCCACGGCGGAGGACGAAGGTAGTTGGTGGGACTGGCTGTCTAACCGAGTCGGCAATTTTATCACCACCATCCCTACCACTGACCCTAACCTCTCGACTTCTGCTGGTTCCCGTCCGTACGTAGACCTGAGTGGCAATGCCGATCCGGCTCAGAATACCCAGTATCAACAGACTTCCCAGCAGACCATAGCCCAGCATCAAGGTGAGGCTGATGCTGCGATCGCTGCTGATTTTGGCGAAAATAACATTTACCCCACCTTACAGCCTCAAACTCTGCATCCAAGCTATGAGCCTACGACAGCAGTAGCAAAGGAAGGCGTCAATATGGCAGCACCAATCTTGCCAGATGTCCAGCGTCCTATCTTTGACCAAAGTTATACTCCTTGGACAACAGCAGCAGCCAAGCAGCAACAGCAGCAATACTTGCAGGATCAGACAGAATTTCAGCGTCAGTCTCAAGAAACACAGGTACAAGGACAGCAGCAAATTGCTACCGCCACAGAAGCGACACGGATGCAGCAAGAACAGATGCAGCAACAAGCTCGGAGCGATGTGGATGCACAACGGCAACACTGGCAGGAAGAAAACGACAAAATTCAGCAGCAATATGCTACAGAGTCCGACGCCAAACGCGGGGAAATCGATCAACAAATTCAGGACAAGGTGCAGACAACTGAAGCGGAAGCTGATCAGAAGTTAATTGATGCAGAAGTCAAAGCAGAGGAGGAACGGAGTAAAACGGAGCAAAAGGCAGTAAGTAAGAAGCAAGAGTTAGAAAACAAGCCTCAAAGTTTCTGGCAAAACCTCAAAGGCTCAATTTCTTCAGTGTTTGACAGCATCAAACAAGCAGTTAATAGTCTGTTTGAGGAACTGCGGCGCTTGGTAAAGAATATCCTGGATGCCGCCCGTACCGCTGCTAAGAATCTAATTGAAGCTGGGCGCAAGCTGATTGTCGGTTTAATCCAAGACTTTGGTAACTTTGTCAAACAGCTGGTAAGTGTGGCGCTTGCCGCTTTCCCGGAACTGGCTGAGAAAGCGCGACAGTGGATCGATAACAAGGTGAATCAGGCAATTAATGCTGTTAACCAGGCAGCGGATGCCTTAAAACAAGGTGTTGATATCATCTTGGATGGGATGGCTCGCATCATTGACACTGCGCTGTCGGCGCTTCAGCTTGCTTTTAATACAGCACTGGATATCCTGGAAGCCATTGCGATCGCCCCGCTGCAAGTCTTGGAAGTTCTAGCTCAGCTAGCAGAAATCCTCAAAGAGTTTCTACCGCTACCGGAAGGATTGGAAAAACTACGTAATTACTATCAGGGACTACTAGATCGGGCAAAAGCAATACTGGGAGAAACTTTTTCTGAGACTGGAACTCAACCTAGTCCTGCACTTCCAGAGGCGATCGCTACTCCCACTGCATCCATCAGCAACATCGCTCCGTCGGTGATGGCAAGCTCAGCAACCACCTTGCCTACTAGCAGCAGCACACCCAATATCATTCAGCGCCAGCCTAGTTCTCAAGCACCTGCGGGTAAAGTGCCACTCGGTTCTCCAGGTGGTTTGAACTCACCAACTACTGAGCCAGCTGGCGGTTGCGGACTATGCTACGGTATACCCGCTGCGGTAGGTACAGCCGCTCACACTTTGATTCAGCAAGAATTTGAAGTTCTCAATCCCCTTGGGCTGATAGAATTTCCCTTCTCTAGTCCTACAGATGAAAACGGCAGGTTAGATCTAGCGATCGCAACTCCAACTGGCTTGAAAATCGGCGAAATTAAGCCTGCCAATCCTGCGGGATATGCACAGGGAGCCACCGATATGCTGTTCTATACTGCTGCCCTCAAGGCAGTTTACCCCAACTCCACCATCAGTCCCCTGACTAGCCTAATTCCACCTTTGATTTTCCCAACCCTTTCACCTAGTTGTCCGGTGCAAACTTTGTACGTTGCACCGCCGATTGCTGGAGTTTACGGCTATTTCTGTAAACCTAGTTATAGTGAGTTGCTGGCAAGGGGATGCAAGTGTACTGGCAAGCCAAAGAAAGAGAAAGAAAAGGAAAAAGTGAAGGAAAAGGAAAAAGTGAAAGAAGAGGTAAAAATCAGGCAAAGAATTCCTGACTGGGTATTAATCCTCGCAATGATTGCCCTCTTGATTGCCGGGATCATCCTACTCCTCATACCCTCTCCCGATCCCGTCACCAAGGGAGGTGGCGCAGGTGCTCTTGTTGGGGCAGGAGCCATATTACTGTTGTTGCTCAACAAGTCCCGTTCCGAGTCCGAACCGATCGCCTAAAACAGTCGATTCTAGTTTCAGCATTCTGAGGATTTAAGAAATGCGATCGCACACCTCAACTAAATCACCACCGAAATCCTCTTTTACCACAGCGCGATCGCCTCTACTCCAACGAAAGTGCGATTGTGGTAATTCAGCTGGGTTAACAGGGAAGTGTAGCGCCTGCCAGCAGAAATCACTAACCTTGCAAAGACGCTCTAAAAATCAAACAGAACCCGCTGAAATTCCGCCAATTGTGCATGAAGTGTTGGATTCGCCCGGTCAATCTCTTGATCATCAAACCCTCAACTTCATGGGATCTCACTTTGAACATGACTTTAGCCGGGTAAGCGTGCATACCGATTCAAAAGCAGCAGAATCAGCACAGGCAGTCAATGCTTTAGCTTACACCGTGGGACAAAATGTTGTGTTTGGAGCAGGGCAATTTGCACCAAGAACAACCACAGGGAAGAGGATACTGGCACACGAATTAACACACGTAGTTCAGCAGAGCCATCAAGGATTAACTTCATCACTACAACGTCAATCATCTACTGGAACACAGAGTGATGCACTTGAAGTAGAAGCAGACAAGATTGCCCAAAATGTAGTTAAAAGCCCGACAAAAAAAGCTAGTTCACCTCAGAAGAAAAAAACCAAGAAAGCTGTCAGTTCTCTTTTGACTTTTGCTCAGGTAGAGAAATATATTCTCAGCAATAACAATTCCAGCCTCAGTAAAGAATTCCTGCTCTGTTTGATTTGGAAAGAAAGTGGGTTTGATCCAAAAACCAAAAATTCTTCGAGCAGTGCGACTGGACTAATGCAAATGACCAAAGGAGCAGTCACAGAGGTCAATAAAAACACACCAAAGGGTGTACATTTTAACCATAGTGAAATGACCGATCCTGCAAAAAATATTGCCTGCGGGACTTATTATCTAACTATACGAATTAAGTGGGCAAAGGGAAATGTCAAGAAAGGTGTAGAGGGTTTTGGTACTGGAGCCGGATATGCTGACAAAATCTTGGATTGTGAAACTTGCTTGCAAAAACACCCACCTGAACCCAATGATTGCTTGTTTACTATTCACAAATAGCGTGGAATCATTTATCTTTTTGAACAAACTTTGAGGAAATATACTAATGCTATCAATTTTGGAAACACTGATTTTTTTATTTGGGACTGCATTTATCTTAGGTTTTCTTACCTATGGGCTAATTGATAACACCAATCCGCCCAAAAAAGATGATAAAAGTCCCGCGCCAATTCCTCCGGTAGTAGATTCTCCTACTGCTGAAAAAGCTGAACCAGTTTCTTCATAGCTTCAGGGTCTTTGGTGTAGAAACTTACGAATTCTTCTTTTGAGTGAGCAATTCTGGATCTGGTTCTGGCAATAGTTGAGTAAGTTTTAAGTCCCAACCAAAGGCTTGTTTCAGTGTGCGATCAACCCAGATGGTGACAAGCTGAAAAGGTAGTAATAAGACAGCAACAAATTTTTTCAAAATTGTCGTCGGCGTGGGATGATCTGCTTCTAACCAGATGCGAAATCCCCGCCCGGTATGGAATCCCAACAGCCAGACGAATAGAAAACCGCCCACAATAGAGAGCAGCAACAGCAGCAGTAAGCGGGCAAGTTGAGTAAAAATCTGCCAAGTTTTCCAGACAGCTTCTTTGTATATCTTGCTAGTGTCGCGGCTGGTGACAGTTTGCCATAGTTCATTAGTCTGACAAGAGAGCGTTGTCCACCAGCGTTGCCAAGCATCTTGCAGAGGTTGAAGAGTTGGAGGCTGAGAAGTCTGGGTTTGAAGAGAAGTCATATAGGTGATTATTTCAAGGGTAAGCAGTAAGCAGTAAACAGTCAACAGTTAACAGTTAACAGGTGGGGGATTTAAATCCGCTGGATGGCGTCTGTTACTAATTGGCTTTGGGTTATTAGTTTTTAGTTGGAAGCGATCGCCCTTTTAGTAGTTTTCGTTAAACCAAGTTATCTTGACTAATAACTGTTTACCATTTACTGATAACTGTTAAAGCTCAATTGACTGAAGGGTATAACTTTTGTAAAACAATTATTGGGCGATCGCTAAAATCATCATGATTTTTAACAATTCTTTGGCTAAAAGTGAATAATCGTTACGTATTTAGAGGAAGAGTTACAAATCTGGTAAAAACTGGCGGAAAACAGTATCCTTTTCACAGAAAACTCTAATTATCCAGCATAACAACTATAGTAATACTAATTAATTTTTGAGAAAAATAAATCAAATCAAAAATTTCAACGGAGCAAAATCAGGCTTTTTCTTTCCTAAAGTCTCCCAAGTTCATTAGACCTCTTGCAAAAGTCAGAAAGCTATTAATGTCATTCTGACCAGAACGTAGTGGAGGGAAGAATCTCCGAGATGTTTCGCTCCGCTCAACATGACAATTCATGACAATTTAAGCATTTATGCAAGAGGTCTATTGTTTAGCACTCTTTGAGTGAAGTTTATCCATTCAGAATTTAGAAATCTAAATTAGCTTTTATGATTGCTTTTACTCTTTCTCCACGTCTGGTTAAAGGAGCCATTGTGGCAATTGAACCAACTACCAATCGAGTGGATCGAACGATTGTTTTTCAGTACAATCCAGAAACGCTTTCTCGGACTTTGCAGGTTCAGGCAATTGAAGAAAGTGGTGCTCGCTCAGAAGTATTTCGGCTCAAGGGAGCACCAACTGAAACTATTCGATTAGAAATTGAAATTGATGCTACTGACCGTCTGGCTAATGGAGAAAACACGGCAGTCAATTTAGGTATTTATCCTCAATTGGCGGCATTAGAAACGTTAATTTATCCTGACGTTGAGCGGGTGTCTAAAAATATGGAAAATGCTGCTAAAGGAGTGTTAGAAATCATTCCGACGGAAGCTCCGATGACATTACTAGTGTGGGGAAAAAAACGAGTGCTACCCGTACGATTGACCGATTTTAGTGTCAACGAAGAAGCATACGATGTAAATCTCAATCCGATTCGCGCTAACGTTTCCCTCAGTTTACGTGTCCTCAACTATGACGATCTTCCTTGGGGACAACGCGGTTCTAAACTATTTCTAACCCATCATCGTGAAAAACAAAACCTAGCTAAGCAAGGGCAAATATCGCTTGCTGAAGCTACTAAAGTCGTTCAAGTCAACATCCCAAATCTGTAATTTACTGTCCCCATGTTCGACCCCAACAGCCGCTATTACCGCTTGGAAACTGCTGAGTACACCACCGCCGACGATCGCAAAATTGCTTATAAGCGGCGGCGCTTTTTGCCACAGGGCGAAATGCTACCTCTACAGTTAGAAGTCACGGCAACACGGGACGATCGCCTGGATTTAATCACGGCGCAAACACTGGGAGAAGGGGAGCAGTTCTGGCAGGTTTGCGACGCCAACAACGCTATGCAGCCAGAAGATTTACTAGCAGAGTCGGTGCAAGTGTTGCGAATTCCGGTTCCCCAACCACTTTCTCAGATGTAAGGACGCGACTAATGCCCGGAATTACCTTAACGCTACGAATTGGGAAAAAAACACCTCAACTGGCTCCGATGCTGTTGACAGAGGCTTTGCAGAGTGTGGAAGTCAGCCATCAGGATGCTGGTAGGTCAGGGTTCCAGATAGTTTTTCAAGTCGGGCGATCGGGGTCACGCGATTTGCAGGATGATCGGTTGCTGCAAAGTCCGCTACTAGAACCATTTAACCGAGTCATCCTGGTCATTACACTGAATGCTAAAGCACAGGTATTAATGGATGGCATCGTTACACACCAAGAGTTTTCGCCCAGTATGGAGCCAGGACGCTCTACACTCACGGTGACAGGGGAAGATGTGAGCGTGATGATGGCTAAGTCAAAGCTGAAGATTCAACATCCGCAACAGAGTGAATCGGCGATCGCTCGCAAAATTATCAGCAACTACTCAGAGTACAGACTCATCCCCGATATCCAGAAACCCCCAGCCGAAGCCGCACCCTCCCGAAATGAGCGTATACCAGCCCAATCTGGCAGTGATTTGGAATACCTGGAGTTACTGGCAGATCGATTTGGGTACGTATTTTACGTAACACCAGGGCCAGGAGTCGGACAGAATACTGCCTACTGGGGGCCGCCCCCACGTGGTACAAATCCTCAAAAAGCAATCACAGTCAACATGGGAGCCTTTAGCAATGCCGACTCAATTAACTTTCAGTTTGATGCTCAATCAGCAACCCAGATGCAAGGCAGCATTCAAGAACGCCAGAGAAACCAGATCCGGCGGTTGCAAGTGATGAAAAGCGATCGCTCCCCGCTAGCGCGACAATCTGCCCTCCAGCTCCAGCGAACACAAGGTGTTCCACATGTCAAGACATTTGAAGAAACCGGACACGACCTAGCCAGAGCGCAAGCACGTACCCAAGCAATAGTCAACCAATCAACCGACAATGTTCTTACCGTCAGCGGTGAACTGGATACTCTGCGCTACGGCGAACTCTTAAAGTTGCGAGAACTGGTGAATCTGCGCGGCGTCGGCAACACCTATGACGGTACTTACTACGTCAAAAGCGTCACCCATCGCCTCCGCCAAGGGGAATACAAACAAAGTTTCAGCATCACCCGCGAAGGGCGAGGCAGCACGATTTCGGCTGTGAGGAGATAAATCTATGCCGCAATTTTTTGGTAAGTACCGAGGAAAAGTTGCCGCCAACAAAGACCCGCTCCATCTGGGTCGGATTCAGGTTCAGGTGGCAGCAGTATATGGAGAAGGTCGAGTTAGTTGGGCAATGCCCAGCAGCCCTTATGCTGGGAAAGATATTGGCTTTTTTGCCATTCCCCCAATTAACACAAACGTCTGGGTGGAATTCGAGAAAGGCGATCCTGATTATCCCATCTGGAGCGGCTGTTTCTGGAACGAAGGGGAACTACCGCAAAATGCCAGAGTAGACGATCCCGTTAAGGTACAGGTGTTTAGGGCTGAGGGTATCACACTAACCTGGAGCAATTTGGGAGAAAACAAAGGCGTCACCTTAGAGGTAGACAGTCCTGTAGTAGAACGCAAACTCAAATTAGTCTTCAACGCCGACGGCATTGAACTGAATAACAAAGATGAAACCACCATTAAACTTAAGGCTGATGTGATTGAGTTAAAAAACCGCAATAACTCCACTATCAGCATTCAGGCGGATAACATCAAACTCCAAGAAACTGCAATTGAAGTCAAACTTACCGCTAATAGCATCGACCTCACCTGCGCCCCCGCCACAATCAAACTCAGCACTTCCTCTGGAATTGAGTTGAGCAACTTACCAGCCACCGCCAAATTCAGTTCTTCTGGTATGGAGATGAATGTTACTCCCGCCAGTTTAAAAATTTCACCAGCAGCAATTGAACTTAGCAACACTGCTGCCAATATCAAAATTTCTCCCATCTCGGTCAATGTCAACAATGGCGCTTTGGAGGTAATTTAATGCCTGGCTTTCTATTAAATGTGGGTAGTACCGTTATTTGCGCGCATGGGGGACAAGCAAAACCCACCGTCCCCAATCCTCGCGTCCGGGTGATGGGGATGCCAGTAGTGACTCAGGGGCCGCCCTATGTAATTGCAGGCTGCGCCAATCCACCGCCTCCACTCAATGTCGGCCCCTGCGTGGTTGGGAACTGGATTCTGGCGGCATTACGGGTAAAAGTCATGGGATTGCCAGTACTACTTCAAGATAGTCAGGCAATCTGCGTACCAACGGGAACCCCATTGACTGCCATACTTGCTCAACCGCGTGTTAGGGGGATGTAGTTCGTAATTCGTAATACTCGCCTCCGGCGAGAAGCAAGCTACGTAATTCGCAATTTTTAATTGGTAAGGGTGCGATGCGAAAAAGTGGAAGCATATTGAGGGGAGCAGGGTTTGCGAGTATCAAAGACTCGTCCGCGAATATCAAAGACTCGTCCACGAATATCAAAGACTCGTCCGCGAATATCAAAGACTCGTCCGCGAATATCAAAGACTCGTCCGCGAATATCAAAGACTCGTCCGCAAATATCAAAGACTCGTCCACGAATATCAAAGACTCGTCCGCGAATATCAAAGACTCGTCCGCGAATATCAAAGACTCGTCCGCGAATATCAAAGACTCGTCCACGAATATCAAAGACTCTCCCTGCCTCCCCTGCGGTGGTAAGATCCCCGACTTCTTTAAGAAGTCGGGGATCTAATAGCCCAGAGAATACATCCTTGGACAATTTGGTAGAACTATGGAGATTGGCTATCCATTTCAAATTGATGGGCGGGGACGAGTGGCGGATGCAACCCCAGAGCAGCACATTCGCCAAATGATTGAGCAGGTGTTGTTTACATTGCCGGGGGAGCGAGTCAACCGTCCAGACTTTGGCAGCGGTGTACAACAACTTATTTTTGCACCCAACAGCGAAGAACTGGCAGCGGCGACGGAGTTTTTAGTAAAAGGGTCGCTGGAACAGTGGTTAGGGGAGGTGATTGAGGTAGAGGCGGTGGCGGTGCAGAATGAAGACGCCAGTTTACAGATTACAGTTCAGTACCGGGTGCGGCGAACCCAAGAGCGTCAGGTTGTGGAGTTTTCTCGCAATGGTTAGTACACAATATCGATGTAAAAATGAACGACGCCGAAACGAGGTTCGTAAACGCAAGGATGCAGACGGGCTGCCGATTCTGAATGGCATTGATTATTTAGAAGTCGCTACAGATCAAAAAACGCTGTTTGTTCATTTCATCCACATTCTAGAGCAAAATACTTTAACTATCGAAAACATTCAGGTAAGAAGGCTTGAGGGAACAACGCCGATTGAGGTTCCCATTGAATCGGTGAGTGCTTCAAGTCGGCTGTTAACGATTGGGGTGATAGCACCTAAAGACGTGTTTACGTACACAATGCGATTGGTGGAAGCATTCGGCAATGAAAAACCGCCTACCGGATTTGACTCGCAACTGGCACAGGTAGAATTTTTATTTCAGGTGGCAGATTTGAGCGAGTTTGACTGTAAGACACCTACTGAACCAACTGCGAAACCACTGCTACCCCCAGTGATTGACTATCTGGCAAAAGATTATGCTAGTTTTCGCCAATTGATGCTGGATCGGTTGGCGGTGACAATGCCACAGTGGCAAGAGCGCAGTCCCGCTGACCTAGGGATTATGTTGGTGGAGTTGGTAGCTTATAAAGCAGATTATCTCAGTTATTTCCAGGATGCGGTGGCAACGGAATCATATCTGGGAACTGCTCGTAAACGCGTGTCGGTGCGTCGCCATGCCCGTCTACTCAATTACCCCATGCATGATGGCTGCAACGCCCGCACCTGGGTAACACTGCGGGTGAATCAAACCGTGACGTTGCCCGATCGCAATATTGCAAAAATACGCTTTTTAACAAATGTGCCTGGTCTTCCCAGCATCCTATCTGCAAAAGAATTTGATATTGCCATTAACCGGGGAGCGCAGGTATTTGAGGCGATGGAGGATACCAAGCTTGATCCTGCCTGCAATGAAATATATTTTTATACTTGGAGTGATCTGACTTGTGTGCTGCCTACGGGGGCGCTCGCTGCCACACTGAAGGATGAAACAGGGAAACTGGCGCAACTATTACAACCGGGTACTGTGCTGATCATTGAGGAAGTCAAAGGAGCGCAGAGTGGTGAACCAGCAGATGCCGATTTGACTCATCGTCATGCAGTGCGATTGACAAAGGTAATGTTAGATCGTGACCCATTGGAAGATGTGAGCCTAGTAGAGATTGAGTGGTCGCAAGAAGATGCATTACCGTTTCCCGTTACCATTTCCCAAATGGTGGGCGATCGCCCCATCTCCGATATCAGCATCGTCCGGGGTAACGTTATTCTGGTCGATCACGGCTATACGGTGGATGGCTCAGAACGGATGCTTGACTGGGTATCAGCTAAACGCTACCGGGCCCGTCTGCGGGAAAGACCGCTGACTCAACAGGGACGAGTGCGAGACTCCCGTTTTGACCCTAGCAGCAGCCTAACTTTTAATCCCACTGCTTCGGCTGCGGCTGTTTGGAAGTGGGAAATGCGTGATGTGATGCCTGCCATTTTCCTAGAAGAACAGGATGCTTCAACCGACGAGATTAACTTTTGGTATCCCCAGCGAGATTTGCTGAATAGCGATCGCTTTGCCCGTGAGTTTGTTGTGGAAATGGAGGATGATGGACGTGCCTATTTGCGGTTTGGTGATGGGCAAGTGGGTAGACAGCCCCAAGCAGACGCTACCCTGACGGCAATTTATCGGATTGGTAACGGCACAGCGGGGAATGTGGGAGCAGAGGCGATCGCTCATCTCTTCTGTAAAGCATGGGATTCTCAAGAAGTTCTGCAAGCAATCGGCATTCGTAACCCGCTCCCAGCAAAGGGCGGCGTTGACCCAGAACCGATTGAGCAAGTACGGCTCTATGCGCCCCAAGCATTTCGGACACTGCAACGAGCAGTCACAGAAGCAGATTATGCCGAAATTGTCCAGCGCTTTCCTGGCGTTTCCAAAGCGCTGGCAACCCGTCGCTGGACGGGTAGTTGGTACACGATTTTTATCACAGTAGATCGGCATAGTGGTTTGCTGATTGATGAGAAGTTCAAACAAGAATTGACCAGCTTTTTAGAACAGTTTCGCCTGACGGGTCAGGATGTAGAAATCGAAAGTCCGAGCTTTATACCGTTGGATATTGCCCTCAAGGTTCAAGTCAAACCCGATTATTTTCAGAGCCAGGTAAAGGAAGCCTTGCTAAATGCCTTCAGTAACAAAGTGTTGGGCGAAGGACGGCTGGGGTTTTTCCATCCTGATAATTTCAGCTTTGGTCAGCCGGTGTATCTCAGCAAGGTGATTGCACAGGCGATGCAGGTGGTAGGTGTGCAGTCTGTTAGCGCAACGCGTTTTCAGCGCTGGGGATTGCCACCACAAAACGAGCTGGAATTAGGGCGAATTGCCCTTGGGCGGCTGGAAATTGCCCGCCTAGATAACGACGCCAATATGCCGGGACAAGGCAAACTTGAATTATTGCTGGAGGGAGGCTTATGACGTGTCCCGAACAACCGCAACAACCACGCAATCGCCCTGGTTTACACGCCTTGAGTTACCGGATTGGAGACTATGCCTCGTTTCGCGATCGCCTCTTTAACCGCCTCACTTGCCCCATAGTCACGCCCGACAAGCCCCAGGGCATCTCCCTCCGCCAGCTTACGCGCACCAACGACGACCCGGCGATCGCCCTCTTGGATGCCTGCGCTGTAGTTGCCGATGTCCTCACCTTTTACCAAGAGCGGATCATCAACGAAGGTTATCTACTCACCGCCACTGAACGGCTCTCAGTATTAGAATTAGCGCGGATGATTGGCTACGAACTGAATCCGGGTGTCGCTGCTAGTACAGTTTTGGCGTTTACCGTCGAAGATGCTCCCGGTTCTCCCACCGTCGCCACCATTGCCAAAGGTACACAAATCCTCAGCATTCCTGAACAAGACGAACTACCACAAACTTTCGAGACTAGCGAAGACTTCACCGCTCATGTGGAATGGAATGCCCTCAAGCCTCGTCCCAACCGTTCCCAAAAGATTACTGACACCCGCCAACTCTATCTCAACGGTACGAGTACGGGATTGCAGCCAGGTGATGCATTGCTATTAATGGATGGAGACGACTCAGAAAAGCCTCACTATCTGCTCAGTCTGGATACCGTTACACCCAACACCAAAGATGGTTACACCGTCGTCACTTGGGAACGGCAATTACCCCCTACCCTAGAACCACCCCGCAACCCTGCCGTTATCGCCTTTCGCCAGCGGGCAAATCTGTTTGGCTTCAACGCTCCCCGGTGGGACACTATGCCCGACGAAATTAAGCTGGCAAACGGTGGCAAAATTAAGGGTGGTGTTTATCGCTACAACGTTGGGAGTAATGCCCAGTGGCAGTCAGTTAATAAAGGCTTGCTGAGTTTTGACATTCGTTGTCTGGTCGCCAATTTCAAAATAGGTTCCTTGTTTGCTGGAACGCCCCTCGGTATTTTTCGCTCCAAAACCAACGGCGAAACCTGGACGCTGAATAACACTGGACTGACGAATTTTAGTATTCAAACCATCTTGGCGACATCGAATGGGGAACTGTTGGCGGGTAGCACGGGCGGTGGTGTATTTCGCTCCACAGATGACGGCGAAAGCTGGTCGCCCATTGGCATCGGTTCAGTGAAAGTCAAAATTAGCGGAGCAGGTGGAACACAAACCTCGGAGCCGGAAATCACAGGCATTCCCAACACAGTTGTTCACGCTTTAGCAACCGATAATTTCACCCTCACGCCACCAACTTTATCCACAAATGCAACTACAGTAACGATTACTAGGGGAGATGGAATTATTCCTTTGAACCTACAACTAGGAGATGCGATCGTTGTCGGGCAACAAATTAGATTTGTCACGGGGGTAAATGCTACCAATCCAGCGCAAGTTATTATCAACGATTCGTTTCGCAATCCGCCGCCGCCGTTGCCGAATGGTGCAGAGATTAACCTACCATTTGGAACGGCTTTCATCGCGTTTCGTCCTTCCAGTTCTCCCGGTGCTTCCTCCCTTGTGCTAACGAGTAGTAGCGGTAATTACATCTTTGCGGCGACGGATGTGGGAGTCTATCGCTCCAATGATCAAGGGCATAATTGGGACGGTAAAAATAATTTATCTAATCAGGTAGTTCGATCGCTAGCAGTTTGTCCAGGTTTGATCTTTGCCAAAACTGATCGCGGCATTTTGCAATCGATTGACCAAGGAGCAACCTGGAATCCCACAAATCTCACAGATACAGACAAGGAAATCCGATCGCTGGTAGCATTTGGCAATGATGCGTTTGTGGCTGCAAGCGATGGAGTTTATCGATCGCGTAGTGGGGGAAACTGGGAACAGAAGAACAATGGTTTAATTGATACCAACGTGTGGGCGATCGCAATCAACCAAACAAGCGAGCAACCTGGTGATCTATTTGCATTCACAGCTAGCGGCATTTTCCAATCCACAAACCAAGGCGAGAACTGGACTTCATTTAGTAGTGCCTCGAAAAATCCTGACTTGACTGCCGTTACAGCTTGTGTAAAATCTGTTGTCGCCAATCCGAATCAAATCTTTGTAGGTTCTGCTTTTACTGGTTTTGAGAAAGTAACTGAAGCAGGCTGGACAAACTACAATATTCAAACTCCCCAACCAGGGCAAGATTTTCAAATTGATTTGGACACACTCTATCCCCGGATTATTGCTGATAGCTGGGTGGTGTTACGCCAGGGAAATCGCTTCCAACTTTGCAAAATCAAAGATGTTGTTGAAACACAGCGCCAAGACTTCACTCTAGACACGAAAATCACGCGAATTCTCACGCATACAGTAGAGCTAGAGAAATTCAATCTGCGAGATACGATGGTGCTGGCGCAAAGTGAGACGCTTTCACTTACTAAAGATCCGTTAACAGTTGCGGTACAGCAAGAAAATATCTTTTTCGACCCCATCTGGACAAATAAAGTATTGCTGAGCGAGTACGTCAAAGGGTTACAGCCTCAGCATCCAGTGGTTATCAGTGGTAAGCGCATTCGAGCCGAAGTCTTGAATGTGGGTGGAGTTGTGCAGTCTGGGGATAATGGCGATCGCTGGTTACGTAATAATACAGGCTTAACTAACACTGAAGTTACCGCATTTACTTATCATCTCCAACTAGAATTAGGGACACTTACCAGAAATTTCACCGCCATCCGGGGAACCAAAACCGCTTTTACAAAGGAACTTAAGGTTGGTGCAAGTATTACAGTAAATGGTGAAACTCAAACAATTGATAGTATTTATTCAGACAATACTCTACTGCTGAACACAAAATTTACCAATGAGCTATCCGAAGTTGCGTTTACATATTCTGGAGCGGGAACAGGGACGATCGCCAGTAGTGACACGATAATTGCAGGCAGCAATACTGTTTTCACCAGAGAGTTGAAAGCGGGTGCTGAGATTAAAGTTGGTGAGCAATCAATAAAAGTTAAAGATATTTTTTCTGATACATCGCTGGTTTTAGAGTCTGCTTTCAGTTTAGATTTACCGCCGGGAACGACCTTTACTTACGAAGGCGAGGGAACAGGCACAATTTCGAGCGATCGCACTGCCATTACAGGCACTAATACTGAGCTTCTCAAAGCCTTAAAAGTTGGTCAAGCAATCACAATTAATAATCAAACCAGACTCGTTACACGGATCATCTCAGATACTTCTTTGTTTGTCGATGCTGATGTTGAGGCTATAGCAAGTCAGTCTTTTGAGAGCAATACGCTGTTTGTGGGGACTAACGGCGGTGGTGTTTTTCGCTCAGTTAACAACGGTAACACCTGGGAACCCATTAATCGCGGTTTAACAGATCTGAAGATTCAAGCGATCGCTACTAAAACCATTCAACCAGAAACTAGTGATGCCCCAACTCCAGGATATAAACTGTTTGTCGGCACAGCAAACGGCGTATTCCAAACAGAGAGAGAAATTCAGTGGCAGGAAGTGAATACGAATCTGGCGTATTCTGATGTCCGTGCCCTATTAGTAATAGATAGTGGTGATTTGCTGGCGGGGACAATCAACGGCGGTGTTTTACGCTATGCCAATGATAGACAAACCTGGATGCAGACAGGATTGGATGTTGTAGATGTCCAGACTTTGGTAGTTGACCCCAATGGAGACATCTTTGCTGGAACCATTGCCGATGGTGTGTTCCGCTCTACTGATCAAGGCATCACCTGGAAAAAATTGGATACTGGATTGACTAATCCCAACATTACAAGCCTGGTGGCTTACCGCAAATCGGGAACTGGAAAAGTAACCAGTATTGATGCCAAAATACTGGGACTGATATCTGAACCGGATGAACCGGGTACTGCCTTCACCACAGAGTTTGCAGTCGGTGACACAATTACTGTTGCAGGGCAGACACGCCGTGTCACGAAAGTTATTTCTGATATTCGTCTAGATATTGACCGAAAATTTGATCGAGAAGATATCACCGAGGCCAGCAACTTTCAGGTAACACGAGTATTGGCGGGTACTGCTGGTAGTGGCGTATTTCACCTCAAGTCCAATCAAGAACAGAACCCGATTTGGGAACCTGTTGCCAATAATCCCACCGATTTGAATATTCTGTGTTTGACGATTCAGCCTGTTACTAGCGATTTGTATGCTGGTACGGCAAGCGGCGGCGTGTTCCGCTCCCGCGATGATGGCAATCTGTGGAAACCCAGCAATGCGGGACTAACTAGCCTAGATCAACAAATCAACCCTACAGGAAAAGTCAACACTGAATTTCGAGCGATCGCAGTGCTCAATCAGCATCTTTTCGCCATCGGTATTGGTATCCTAATTTCGCCTGACAACCTTTACAATGTGCCAATTCGCTCAGGCGATCGCCTGCAAATCATGTCTCCACCTATACCTCTACCTGAAAAAGGTCGAGAGGAACAAGCTGAGAACTTGGGACAAAAATGGTTACTCAAAGACCGTGATGGCTTTATAGGCGTGGTGATGACTGCTGAGATGGAAGATATACGGCTCTTAGCGGCGACAGATGACGATGAAGCAGTTAGTGAAATGAATGCGATCGCCATTCCACCCAGCGATCAGCAAGAACCATTGCTGACTTTCACAGAGCCGATTCAAAATAGCTACGACCCGCAAACTGTGCAGATTTATGCCAACGTAGTCCGGGCAACGCATGGCGAAACGATTCAAGAGGTCTTGGGTAATGGTGATGGTACAGTAGC
This sequence comes from Komarekiella atlantica HA4396-MV6, assembly GCA_019359395.1. Classification (GTDB taxonomy): domain Bacteria; phylum Cyanobacteriota; class Cyanobacteriia; order Cyanobacteriales; family Nostocaceae; genus Komarekiella; species Komarekiella atlantica. The sequence continues at coordinate 60,520 of JAHHHK010000015.1, read as the reverse complement.
GAATCAAAAGTTTATTTTGAATAAGCCGCCCTTAACATACATATCTGCATCTACACCCAGCGGTTCTCAAACCACACTTCAGATTAGAGTCAACGATGTGCTGTGGCAAGAAGTGCCTTCCTTATACCAGCGATCGCCTCTAGAACAAATCTACATCACACGCATTGCCAATGATCAAACAGTCACAATTACCTCTGGTGACGGCATTCACGGGGCGCGACTGCCTACAGGCTTGGAAAATATCACCGCCACTTACCGCAGCGGCATTGGATTGGCGGGGCGAGTGGGTGCTAATCAATTAACTCTACTCAAGACACGTCCTCTAGGCATTTCTGAAGTTACCAATCCGCTGCCAGCCACCGGCGCAGCCGACCCAGAAACCATATTAGAAGCGCAGACAAGCGCCCCTTTAACTATCCGCACTCTGGGGCGAATCGTCTCATTGCAAGACTACGAAGACTTTACCCGCGCCTTTGCTGGCATTGGCAAGGCCCAGGCAAAATTACTGTGGGCAGGTGAAACCCAGCAGGTACATATTACTGTGGCAGCAATTGGGGGCGCAGCCGTGCTAACTGATTCAGCGTTGTACATCAACTTGGTAAAGGCAATTGATGATGCTCGCGATCCAGTGCAACAGGTGCAGGTTAATTCTTACGAACCCTTGGCGTTTAACTTGGAAGCAAAACTGTTAATTGATCAGCGCTACTTATCAGACAAAGTACTGGCAGAGGTAAAAGCAGCGCTACTGAAGCGGTTCACCTTTGAGCAACGCGACTTTGAGCAGGATGTGACAACGGCAGAAGCGATCGCCACTCTCCAAGCAGTCACAGGGGTTGTGGCGGTCGATCTGGACGCGCTACATCGCCGCGACTTAACCCGCAGTCTGGAATCATCCGTTTCAGCATTGCCCGCCCGCTGGGATGTTGTAAATCGCCAAATCCTACCTGCTCAATTATTAACAATCAGTCCTGCTGGAATTAGTCTGCGAGTGGAGGCAAGCTTATGACTCACAACGGCAAGCAATCCGAACGTCTTTACTCTCTTCTCCCCGCCATCTACCGGATTCGTGACGAGTCCCAGGATGGAGCGCTGCGATCGCTACTCAGCATCATTGAGAGCGAACTGCAATTAGTCGAAGAAGATATTGAAAACCTTTATGAAAACTGGTTTATCGAAACCTGCGATGATTGGGTAGTGCCATACATCGGCAACTTACTTGCAGTCCGTGAATTGAGTGCCGAAAGCCACCGCACCTCTGGACAAGAGCGTCGCGCCTTCGTTGCCAATACCCTCGCCTATCGCCAACGCAAGGGTACGACCCCTGTATTAGAACAACTGGCGCGAGATATTACTGGCTGGGGAGCAAGGGCGGTAGAATCCCAACGGTTAGTAGCAGCAACTCAAAATGTCAACCACGTTCGCCCCCAAACTGGCACTGTGAATCTGCGCCGCATCGGGCAATCAGAGCGCTTAGGCACTCCCTTCGAGACAGGAGTTGCTTATACTACCCAGATTGGCCATAGTCGTGGCGGCGGTAAATATAATCCCAACAGCGTTATTCTCTACCTGTGGCGGTTGCAATCCTATCTAGTTGAAAGAGGCACTCCCCGCGCTGTATCAGGGCTTGACTCCGCGCAAGGACGCTATTTCACCTTTAATCCTCTTGGCGATGACAAAATTCCGCTGTTCAACACTCCGCAAACTGAGAGAGAAATCACCACGTTAGCAGAAGAAATCAACGTTCCTGGTATCCTGACACGGGAACTATTGAAGGCGTATGCACCAGAAGCGCGGCCAGTACAGGTATTTGTCAAGGGAGAACCGCAGCCGTATCAAATAGACGACCTCTCAAATTGGCAGTCTGATGCTAATAGTACGCTGGTAGTCGATCCAGAACTGGGGCGCTTGGCGTTCTCAAGCGAGCCGCCTGAGCAGGTAGAAGTAACCTATGCTTATGCTTTCAGCGGCGATGTGGGCGGTGGTGTTTATGAGCGAACAAATGCGATCGCCCAGCAACCGCCTATTCCAGGACAAATTACTTGGAAGGTGAATTCTGACGCGCCGGCGTTGTTACAGATGGTCAAAATCTGGAATCAATACGCCCAAAAGTGGCAACATTGCTATGACTTAATCAATTTTCCTGTAGCGCGATTGGTAGTTAGTCCTGATCAAGATATTTATCGAGTTGATTTAGATCAGGACTTAGGCACGGGTAATGGAACGAACCACAGAGGACACAAAGGGCACGGAGAAATAAGAGTTTCAGAGAGTTTTTGCGTAAGTTCCATAAATAACAAGCGCCAAGAACGCAATCTCAATCTGTCTCCAAATATGCGGGCGGGTATTTTGCAGGGGTTAAAAGCGATCGCCCATCGTGGAGAAATTGACGTGGTGGTAACGCCTGGTGTGGCAGTGGATATTCAGGGGCGAGCGATTCGCCTAAATGTCCGGCATTCGGTGATTGTGGGCTGTTATCCCAGTCAAACGGTGCAGCTGGTGATTTTTTACCCAGAACGAGAATGGGAGCCTCTGTGGGAAATTCGGGCGCTACCTGTGCAAGAGTCGGAACAGATGCCAACGACTTACATTCTGCTGGTAGAATTGACAATCAACGCTGACGGCAGAATTGAGAGAGTCAGCAACGCTGTACGGCAGACTTTTCAGCCGGGGTTTGTGGGCGATTTTAAGTTGTCCATTCCATCTAGTTTAAGTGGCTCGAATGATGTGTTAGAGATTTCGACACCAGGAGCCTTTGCCGTTAACCGTAATGGACAAAAGATAAATTTGACTCAGGTTGCTTCCTACTCATTGCCACCGGAACCACCGAAGACCATGTTGCTGTTTATCGCTCCTGGTAAAGAACCAGGGACAGGCAGACTAGATATTGTTCCCGATACAGAACGTGTGATTATCGAACTCCAGGGCAACCACACCTATACTCGCAATTTGGCGTTCCAAATTCCCGCAGAAAAGCAGCTGCATCTAGTTGCTAGGAATGGCGATCGCCCCCACCTATTGGGCAATCTCACAATTCGCGGCATCGCAACCCCCGATACCGAAAATGCAGGTGACTTTTTCCTTGAAGGGCTGCTGGTGGAAGGCAAACTTACTGTATTGCCGGGAAACCTGCAACGGCTGCAAATTGCCCATTCCACACTGGTTCCCCAGGCGGGAGGGCTAGTAGTACAAAAGGCGGAATACGAGATTATAGACGCAGATCCAGAAGACGTTACTTTACTGGCGCTGCTGATGTATAGCCTGACACTGTTGCAACGTTTGCTGCGAGTCGGGCTAAGTAGTAATGGCTTATCGACTCAAGAGCGAATTTCTCAAATGTCACAGATTGTCTTGCAACAGCTAAGCACCTTGTTTGCAGGCATCCAGCGGGTGATTGAGCAGTTGCAACCGCCGCCATCAGTATGTGAAGACGAGGAAGCGACACAACCTCAACACGGCTGTGCTGCCTTGTGTCAAGAACCCGATGTGAACCTAGATGAAGACAATTCGCTCCTGGCGATCGCCATTCACCAGAGTATTTGTGGAGCGATCGCTTTGGTCGATACTGTGCCGGAACTGCGGATCACCGGTAGTATCATCGATGCTGGGGAGGATAGTAATCACGGGGCGATCGCTGCTCTAGGATCTGATGTAGATGTGAAGACTTCTACTATCCTGGGTGCTGTGACTGTCCGCAGTTTAGAAGCCGAAGAGAGTATCTTTCGCAATCACGTTTCTGTCTTACGCAGGCAAGTAGGCTGTCTACGCTTCTGTTATGTACCGCAGGGTTCGCGCACACCTCGCCGTTACCGCTGTCAACCCGATTTAATTTTATCTGAACGAATTAAGCAACCTCCAGCAGCGATCGCGACTCTGTCTATTAACCCCGCAGGGCAAGTCTACGCGGGAACACGAGGTAATGGTGTATTCCAGTTACTTGAAGAGGGAGTCTGGATACCTCTAAATGCTGAACTAAGCAATTTGAATGTCACAGCTCTACTTGCTACTGCCATTCCTGGTACTGGCAGTATCTCAATAGATTCTCCAAATATCGTTACGGGTATTAATACCCTCTTCACACAGGAGTTGAGAGTTGGAGACTGGATCACTGCTGAGGGTCAAAACCGGATGGTGCGGGAAATTATCTCAGACCAGCAAATTAAACTAGACGCACCCTTTAATCCCCCTCTCCCCAATGACGGCAAGCCGTTTACAATCCACACCTTATTTGCAGGTACAACAGACGGCACACTGCTGAGAGCAATGTCAACTCTCCGTTCTGGTATTGGCACTCTTAGCAGTACTGGTTTGGATACAGATAACCTCGTTGCGGTTACAGGTTGCAATACTTTTTTCCAAGAACAATTAGCAGCAGGGAGGATAATTACGATCGCCGATCAGCGGCGCACTGTCCAGAGAATCGTGTCGAATACGCTGCTGTATATCGATACCGCATTTGATCGCACCGTGACGGGTGAATTTTTGATTACCAATCCCGCTAATGGCACAACGATAGCCGGAACAGGAAAAGTTAGCAGTACGCGCGATCGCACTCTCGTTACAGGCTGCAATACCCGACTTACCCAAGAAGTCTTGCCTGGAGACGACATCATCATTGTTAATCAACTGCCTACGGGCGAGGAGGATATACAGAGGCGGACAGTAGTGGCGATCGCTTCTGATATTGTACTTAGCGTCAATGCAGCATTCGATGCCGATGTCAATAGCTTCAAAATTCGGCGCACTATCTGGACACCCATCACCCCCAACCTCACCAACACCCGCATCAACGCCTTGATGTCATACACGATGAGCGCTGGCACAATTACCAGCATTGGCGACACTGTTACAGGCCAACAAACGCTATTCAAAACACAATTTACCGCAGGTGACATAATTACCGTTACAGGGACAAAAACGCAAACGCGAAGAGTCACAGAAATCGTTTCCAACACTGAGTTGAAAGTTCACGCAGCGTTTGATGCAGATTTAACAACTAACACCTCATTTCAAGTGACGGGCATTTTGATGGGAACGTCTGGGAACGGCATCTTCCGATCTACCAATGGCGGTAGGCAGTGGATTGCAATGAATCAAGGATTAACAAATCTGGATGTACGAGCGATCGCTCACCATCCCCGTACTGACTATCTGTTTGTGGGCACTCATGGCAACGGCGTTTTCCGTTCCACCGATCATGGTATGACTTGGACAGGTGGCGACCCTCTCGACCCAGAAATCCGCCAGACAGGGTTGACCGTTCCCCACATCACTTGCCTAACCATCAATCCGATCACCAACGATATCTTTGCTGGAACCGAAGGCGGTGGCGTGTTCTGTTCCAGCGATTCTGGACAGCGCTGGATGCCTGCTAACGATGGGTTGTCTCATTTCACTATCACAGCCTTAAGTAGTTCCGCTCAAAATTGCACAGGCACTCTCTCCAGCCGCTATACCCAAGTCACCGGACTCGATACCCGCTTTTGTTCAGAACTTCGAGAAGGCGATACCCTCACCATCAACGGACAAACCCGCACTATCATCCAAATACATGCTAATAACGACCTAATCATCAATGACGCCTTTGACCCCGATTTACCAGAAGGAACGACATTCAAAATTGCTAGCCTCTACGCAGGTGCTTCCGAGGGTACGATTTACCGTTCCACTAGCAATGGTAAAACTTGGGAAGCGATCGCCCACTTAACGGATACTGACATCTCAGCATTTGCCGTGCAGCAACAAGCACCATATCCAGTGCTATTCGCGGGAACCCAGCTTGGTAGCCTGTATCGACAGGAAGAAAGCGATCGCTGGATAGCCCTCAACCAAGGTATCCAAGGTGTTGAAGAAACCTTGCTGCTGCTAAACCAGATGCAACCGTGCTTCACCACCGAGCAATATGGACAGCCCGCATACACCCAACTTAGCACCATCTGTCCAATAGAAATTTGCACAGGAGCAGAAGACGGCTCCGAAATGGGTGTTTTTCACTACCTCAAACAACCGCAGCGTCAGGCAAATCTCCAAGCCAGCTTGCAAGAATACCTCCGATTTGGACTACAAGCAGACATTATCCATATAACTTAAATCAATTCTCTAAAATCAGGCTACAAATACAAGCCTATAAACCTAAATTAAATCTAATTTTTTGGCGTTGCTGAATCAAAGTATGAAAGTCAAAAATCCAGTTTTTCAAACTCCTCTTCTGGTGTCGCATATTTTCGGGATGATTTATCTTACGCAGAGGCGCAAATTCATAATCTTAATCAGCAACACCAACTTTCTTAATTAGGACTTACGCATAGGTAACGGAAAAACGAACCACAGAGAAGCCAGTGCGTTGGGCGGGTTCCGCGACTTGAAGCAACTGGCGCGACGTAGAGGACACGGAGGAATAAGAGTTGGAGAGGTTTTTTGCGTAAGTTTTATTAATTACAAATTACGAATTACATTCACACAAGGGGACAGCTCATGAAGGGCGACTTTACTAGATTCACCTTCCAACCAGAAAAGCGTTACACCAGCGTGCTGATGCAGCAGGGACGGCTGCAACTAGATGCCGACTGGAATGAGCAAATGAGCATCCTGGGATATCTCAACCAGACTCAGGCGCGAGACATGATTGGGGCTTCGGCGGGTACTTCCGAAACCGAAGGCGGATTCCAACTTCTCCCTACTCCCGACAATACCGACTTAATAATTCGGGAAGGACGCTTTTATCTAGGTGGGCTATTGTGTGAACTGCGCCTAGGCACACCAATTAGTGTTAAGTGGCTGGATGAGAAGACTATCCAAGTTCCCTTCGTGATGTTGGACGGTTTGGCATTAGCCAAAGACCAATGGATAGAAATCACCGGACAGAAGTTTAAGAAACGCATCAAAATCTTAAAAGATGACCTAAAGCAACAAACTCTGGAATTAGCACAGCCAGTACCCAAACCCACAGATGTCGGCGAAACGCTGCAACTGCGACGACTCATCACTTACAAAACTCAACCTGAATATACCAATCCCCCCACTCCATCTGCTAACTTACTCTATCTTGTCTATTTAGATCTATGGCAACGACACGTTACGGTAATTGATGATCCAGAATTGCGGGAAGTGGCGCTTAACGGGATTGATACGACTACGCGCTTAAAAACCATTGCTCAGGTGAAGTTGTTGGATATTACTGAAGATATTCACAAGTTGGCACAGATGCAGCTCCCACTGAATCAAGAAACCGGCCTCCTGAAGCAAAAACCGCCGCTTTCAACCTTGGAAAACCTGCCAGCATGGCAAAAACTACTCAACCATAATGTCTGGATGACTGCAAGTACGGCATTAGATCCCACTAGTAGCAATACTTTGGGGAACTATCTGTGTAATGAGAATCGCCTCTACCGGGTGGAAATTCATGCAGATGGCACGTTAGAAAAAGCGACTTTCAAATGGTCGCGCGATAACGGCAGCATTGTTAGTGCTGTAAAGTCTATTGAAGGCAATGTGATCAAGCTCAAAGGTCAGGAAGAGTACAAGCTGTTTGCAGACCCATTTTCGCAAGAGAAACCCTGGATTGAAATTATCAGCGAAGCCCAAGAACTCCACAATCAGCCTGGTATTCTAGTTCGGCTCAAGGAGCTAAAACCGCCTAATCAACTATTATTTGACCAGAGTCAGGTACAGGGTATTGACATTCCCAAAGCAACGCCGGAACAGGCAGAACAGCAGAAGTTAAAGGTGCGTCGCTGGGATGGCAAGGATTCTACCAGTGGCGATTGGAAGGTTCTGGAGGAGGGAATTAAGGTACGGTTTAATACTACTAGCCTGGGCGATGAGTTCCGCAACGGAGACTTCTGGCTGATACCAGCGCGGGCGGCTGGGAAACAAATTGAGTGGCCAAGGGATCTGGCAAAAGTCAAAGACCAACCAGGGGAACCACTCCCGCAAAAGTCCGCAGGTATTGAACACCGTTACGCCATTCTAGCGCTGGTGAAAACTGAAGCAAACACTGGCGAGTTTGTCCCGGCGATTGAAAATGATGATTGGACTCAATCGGATCTCCGCATTAAGTTCCCGCCATTAATCAACTGTTTCGACAAAAATACTGGTTATATTGATGGTTCCTTTGGGATTGGAATTCAGCCAGAAGCAAGATTGCACGTCCGAGGAAATGCGACTCAAACAGCCCAAGGAAAAATTTCTACGGTTGAAGGCGATCGCTCCAAGATTGCGATCGCAGATACTAATCTCAATCAGATTTTAATCTATAAAGGTTACACGCTAACAGTTAACGGTAAGACCAAGCTGGTAACTGATGTTGATATTAACGGTGTCTTAACAGTTGATCCGCCATTTGATACTCCCCTAACTGAGCAGCTAGTTGAATTCCAATATCAACAACCCGTCATCCGCTTTGAGAGTAGTGCGATCGGCGTTTCCCCGCAATTTTTCCTGAACCCACAGGGTAATATCGGCATTGGAACATTTAACCCAGCGGCAAAACTGGAGATTCGCAGTATTCCCCAAGACCAAACTCCCAGCTTACTGCATATCAAAAATGCTACTGGAGCCAGTTTACTAAACGTCCAAACCGACGGCAAGGTAGGCATCGGTATCGAGCAGCCCCAAGCTAACTTAGAAGTTAAAGGTATTCTCAAAACTACAACTGGTACGCTCAATCCTGGTTTTCTGGAAATTCAACCGCAGGATAACAGTCCCGTCAACTTCAGATCAAATGCAGGCTACAGTTTCGACAATAATATCTCAATCGCCAGCGGTGGACTCACAATTACCCAAGGCAGTGCAACGATCGCCAATGATGTCACAGTTAAAAACGGCAATATCAAGGTTCAAACGGGCAGCGCAATCATAAATAATGATGTCACCGTTCAAAATGGCAACCTTAAAGTTGAAAAAGGTAGTGCTGCGATCGCCAATGGCCTCACCATTCAAAATGGGGGAATGACAGTCAAGGGAAATGTGCAAATCAACGAAGGTACTTTAACTATTGGCACTTTCCAAATTACTAGCGACGGACTGCAATTCAACCAGCCCATAACTTTTGGTAGCAGCATTACTGTCAACCAAGGAATTACCGCCAGAAATGGCATTTCAATTCCTACGGGGGATGTAAATATTGGGACAGGAATTTTACGAATTGGCAGCTTTCAAATTCGTGGTACTGCTCCTCAATTTAGCGAAGCTGTTGGCTTTAACAACGGCATCACCATCAACAAGGGCGGTGCTACAATTTCTGGCAACATTACCTGTAATTTTAGTAGTGCAGAAAAACTTACCCTGAGAAATTCAATAGGAGAGCCACCAGAGAATTCGCCAGTCATTGACCTTCCTAACCAAAGACTTTCGATTCAAAGTGGAGCAAACAAACTTATTACTTTCTCACCTTTAGAAAGCACAAATAACATCAAACTGAACATCTGTGGAAGTGCTGTCATCGGTAAAGAATATGTGAATCGCAATGCTCTAGCAAATTTGGCGCTGGATAATGGACTTTTGGTTGAGGGAGATGTCGGAATTGGTGTATTTGATACTACCCCTCCTGTAGCAAAACTAGAAGTTAGGAGTACATCAGATGCTAATAAGATTGCTTTGAATATTACAAAATCAAATCGTGATAGTTTGTTTTATGTGAGGAATGATGGACAAATTGGAATTGGTACAGGAGGTTTAAATCCTCTATTTGCTCCTGTGTTTGATAGTAGTATTCCCCCGGCGGCAGTCAATCAAACTAAGCTATATGTGAAAGGAAACGCTTACGTTGACGGAAATATTTTTGTTAAAAAAGTAACGGGTGGGACATTTACTAGCAATGATTTTGTCCAGATTTCATCTCGAACTTTAAAGGAAAATATCGCTAACTTATCTAGTCAAGAAGCGGTAGAGATGTTGAAGGCGCTTAATCCAGTTAAGTTTAACTATACAATCGAGGGGGACGATCGCACTCCTCACGCCGGATTCATTGCTGAAGAAGTACCCTCCCTACTTGCATCGTCTGATCACCAAGCAGTACGCCTATTAGACGTGATCGCAGTGTTGACAAAAACAGTCAAAGATCAGCGAGAAATGTTGATATCGCTGGCTAAAATTGTCAAGCAGCAACAACAGGCGATCGCTACTCTTACAGATAAACTTAATACTTCAGATAAATAACACAGGGGCATTTGTGTTGTTCCACATGACATAAAGATACCCTTTTAAAACAACCTCTTAAGGGTATTGTTATGGTAGTGCGTGTACGACATCTTTGGAATCAAACTACCCGTGAAGTTCAGTTTTCTCTAACTAGCTTAGACTGTGATGCTTGTAAATTAGGGCAAGCGATTCGTTTGCATTGGGGTATTGAAAATGGTTTACATGGTTTACATTGGACAATGGATGTCACATTCAAAATTTCAGGGGCTTTAGGATGATTAATGTTTAAACCCCTTGGTTAATTCTTGCCCATCTCCCCGGAAAAAAATCACTCTCCAATATATGACTTCACTTTATGTGCGAATGCACTTTAACTTGTTTGGTGCTTTTTTGCAACAGAATCCTGACGAACTATCTCAACAACCTGACGAATTGCTTCAGTTACAGTCTGGGCGTATTGCTGAGATGTGACTAAAGTTAGGTGATCTGCTCCATCAACAATCCGATGAGTTCCTTGAGAGGATAGAGCAGCAACAGAGGCATGGAGTTCCTGCATTATCTTCAACTCATGTTGATTTGTGGATGGGTCGGTAAAAGCCGTTAACTTGTTAGCACTTAGAACTAACAGGGGACGGTCTTCTAGACTTTCTACATCATTAGCCTCAGCCAGAATCCCCTCAACACTCAGTAACTCAGCACGTCCAGCCATCAAGTGAGCTACTGATGAATAGAAAGCACAAGCTTGTGCTTTTTGCTGAGACGGCAGACCATCAGCTATACTGTTGAGCAAACCTGTCAATCGGATGATACCCAGTGGTGCAAGCAAGGGAATTAAAAAGCATAACCATTGTGTAAGCCTTCTCTCTTGCCTGACATAACTTTCTGGTAGACGTTTGAACATATCTGGATGACTAGGATCAACTAAAACCATGCCAGCAACCTCATCGGGATATAGGTGGGCGTAAACGAGGTTAAACAAAGCTCCCTGTGAGTGTCCGACCAGAATATAAGGACTCAGCAATCCAACGCTATGGAGTAGGGTATGAAGTTGCTGTGCAACCTGCCGAGCAGTGCGCGGTTGTGAATCTGCATCACTCCAACCTAGACCAGCTCGGTCATAGGCAACAACTGATGCGAATTTCGCGACTTCAGGTTGCACCCAACCCCACTCAAATGAACAACTTGTAGCTCCAGCCTCCAAAACTATGATTGGTTCCTTGTCATGATGATTGCTCATCAGGTACAGGTGTATATGCTGACCATCAACATCAATTAACTTGCCCGGAGGAGGATACGTTTGCCTGTCCCTTGCCGTGGCTATGAATTGATAGGTTACACCTATAGCTATCGAAGCCAGTACTAACGCACCCAATAACGTCAGCCAATTCATTCTTTAACCTTCTGTGTTTATTTGTAATCGTTGATTTTTTAATGATTATTCTTGATACTAATATTTGGAGATGGGTTTTTTGTTGTGGAAGCGATCGCTTGTGTATTTACCCTTTTCCCAACTAATATTCTTAATCAACAGTATCCTTATCTGATTGAGAGCTGTTAGGCATATCCACAAGTTAACAACAATTCTGTAAACCGTGCTTCCTCTTGAACCCTCATTATTCTTAATTGTGTCATGGCTTCCATGAAACCATTGTCACCTTTCACTTGACAGCTAATTACCCAGTCAATAGTTTGCAGCAGTGAAAATTGGAATACACGCTGCAACAGTGTCGGCTGATCAGATTCACGATATGCTGGCAACATCCGCCACAAGAAGTCTAAACCATAGTCCTCATAAATCCAGAGGAAATCCCATGCCGGATCTCCAATCATTATGTCCCCAAAGTCAATGATGGCAGTAACCTGGTTCGCTTTCTCATCGAAGAGAACATGATCTGGAGAAAGGTCGCCGTGCAGCAACGTGCAGCGAAAATCTGAGGTGTTGCCGGATTCCAGATAATTCCCAATCACCCGCTCAATAAACAGGCACTCTGGTTTATCTAGGATTGCAAACAGATTCTCTTGCGCTTGTTTCAACAAACTAGAACACCGATTTGCATATTCATTGGCTAATACATGACAATCCTCTGCAAGCCTTACGTCCACCGAGTGCATCTGGTTCAAGAAGTGTGCTACTTGCTCCGCACAACGGGTTCGACTTGCTTCGTCAAGTGTGAAATATTGTTCTTGCGAAAGAGCGTGACCGGGCAGGAGTGAGTAAGCGATAAATGATAGTTTCGGATTATCTTCAAAGGAGGCAATTTGGGGAAATGGAATCGGGAGCGTAATTTGATTTACAAGTTTAGGGAGCAAACAGTATTCGCGTTTCAGACTCGCGCATGCCTCGTCGTGTTTAGCAAAGCGGAAGACCCATTCATCATTTACAACGTATGCTGAACAGAAGTCTCCATCAGCGAGATAGCATATTGAGTCAATTGTCCAAAATGGACAACAACGCAAAATAGCCTTTGTAATTTCTATAAGTGTCAAATTACCTTACATTGAGATTTAGTAGCTAATACCTTCACTAAAAAAGAGTATGAGGACACCGCGATTTGGTGTCCTTAACGAAAAAATTCAGTTGATTCTAGATACCAAAATTATTTGTTACCGTTGCCGTTGCCGTTGCCATTACCGTTATTGTGAAGGACACGTTCAGCAAGTTTTTCCGGTACTTCCTGGAGATGATCGTATTCCCAATGGAAAGAACCAACGCCAAGAGTAAGCGATCGCAATTCTACAATAAAGTTTTGCATCTCTGCTTGTGGCAAATATGCAGATACATTATCCCAGCCTTGCCAATCGTTTTTGCCCTCATAACCCAAAATCTGCCCGCGTCTACCACTCAGTAGTTGCAACACCTTGGAGGTAAATTCACTAGGTGTTGTCACCTCTACCCGCAGAATCGGTTCCAGAAGGGTGGGTTGCGCTTGGGGTATCCCCGTTTGCATTGCTAGACGAGCTGCTTGCTTAAATGCTTGTTCGGAACTATCGACGCTGTGATATGAACCATTGGTTAGAGTTACCGCTACATCTACTATTGGGAAACCCAAAGGCCCATGTGACAGAAACTCTCGCACGCCCATTTCTACCCCAGGAATATACTGTCTGGGAACTACACCGCCCACGATGGTTTCATTGAAGTTAAATCCTGTACCGCGTGGTAAAGGCTTGATGTCGAGAAAAACATCACCAAACTGTCCATGACCACCGCTTTGATGCTTGTAGCGCCCATGAACCGCAGCCACCGTTTTACGGATGGTTTCTTTATAAGGCACTTGCGGCGAGTGGGTTGTCATCGGTAGGTTATATTTGCGGCGCAGTCTATCTAAGGCGACTTGCAGATGAATTTCGCCTTGACCCCAAAGGATTACTTCGTGGGTATCGCCATGTTGCTCCCAAGCAAGTGAGCAGTCTTCTTCTAACAGCTTGGTGATGGCACTGCTCAGTTTAACTTCATCGTTGCGCTTTTCTGGTGTAATAGCTAGCGCATACACTGGTTCTAATTTTTCAGCTTTGGGTAATTCTATAGCTAACTGCTGATCTGTAGAGATTGTATCCCCCGTTTTAATTCCTTCTAAGCGGCTCAATGCGACAATTTCACCAGCACCAACTTCATTAACTAAATGCTGTTGTTGTCCCATGAGGCGATAAATTCCACCAGTGCGAATGCCGTTGAGGACGATACCATCAGTTAATTTGCCTTGCCAAACACGCACCAGGGATAGTTTGCCACCTTGAGGAGTGTAGTAAGTTTTTAGTACTTGTGCTAAGGGAGCAGTATCGCCTTTTAATGTTTTTAAGCGACGTTCTGCTGTGGTTTCTGGTTCGGGAGCTTCTCTTAACAAAGCTTCTATTAGAGGTCTAACACCATAATCTTGTTCTGCCACACCAAAGAAAACGGGTACTACTAAATCTGCCCCTAATTCTAGTTTCAAGTCTTTGAGGATTTCCTCTTGGGGTGGCTCAATGTCTTCTAAAAGTTCTTCTAGTAAATGGTCATCAAAATTTGCCAGGGCTTCAAGCATTTCTGCCCGTGCTATATGTTCTTCTTCTTTTAAACTTTCGGGAAAGGGGATGGGATCAGCAGGTGCGCCTGGATGATATTGGTATGCCTGTTCGCTGACCATATCGATAAAGCCGGTCAGCTGCTCCCCATTCATAATGGGATATTGGTGCGCTACTAAAGGACGGCTGGATACTGCTTTGAGAGCGTGCAATGTTTCCAAGACGTGAATGTTTGCCCGATCCATTTTATTAACAAAGACGATGTGGGGAATTTCCCAATCGTCTAAGAATTTAAATAAAGGGGCTAAGGTGAGAACTCGTTCACGGATGGGTTCACAAACTACAATTGCTGCATCGACGCCCATTAAAGCATTGTATGTTTCTTGAGCAAATTCCACGCTTCCCGGACAGTCAATAAAGGTAAAGCGAGTGTCATTATACTCAGTGCTAGCGGTACTTACTTCTACACTCATCTGGCGATCGCGTGACTCAGCGGCACTGTCTGCGACTGTGTTACCATCCTTAACATTGCCTTTGCGCGAAATCGCCCCTGTGACAAATAACAAGCTTTCTAGTAAAGTGGTTTTTCCACTTAAATAAGGCCCAACAATTGCAACATTCCGCGAACCCGATTTTACTTTTTCGTTCATAAAACCTCCCTTGCGGTAAGTCACTCTAACCGCATGATTCTGTTAATTTCAGGGATAAAAAATGGTTCTCTGGAGTCAAAATTACCCCTTCTTTAATTTGTTATTATCCTCCCTTTAATCAAAAGCTAAAAAAATTGTAGTCTCTTGTAAGGTTTAGCTTAAGAAAAGTTAAATATCACAAAATTTAATAGCGAATCAAAAAGTTTTGTAAAAAACTTTAGTCATAACAAGGCTTTTTATGAAGTAAAACTAACTACAAGTATTGCAAGTCAGAAAATCAATGGGATCATTCTTCTCTAAATATCGCATAGTAGGGTTAGTAAGTTTGATATTGCTGAGTGAAAGCATTTTCTTTTCCCCTGCCTTCCCGGTCACTAAGCGGCTTGTGCCGAGCGTTCGCGTAGCGTCTCGTAGAGAAGTCGAGGTAAGCCGAAGTGCTGCTTCTCCTACCTCCCCTACCCCCTCAACACTGGCGCAAAATAATAATCAAACTGCCACAGACCTGTTAAACCAAGGCTTACAGGCAATTCAGTCGGGAAAGGTACAAGATGCGATCGCTGCCTTTAAACAAGCAACTCAATTAGATCCAAACTTGGCAGCAGCCCACTATAATTTAGGGCTAGCACTGCGACAGGTGGGACAATTACAACCATCGGCTGATGCATTTTATCGAGCAACCCAAGCTGATCCTAAATTTGCTCCAGCCTTTGCTAATTTAGGTGGAGCATTGTTAGAAGGGAATAATTTACAGTTAGCAAATGATTACTTGCGGCGAGCGCTGGAACTTGATCCCAAACTGGGTTTTGCTCACTATAACTTGGGATTGGTAAGAGAACAGCAACGAGATTGCAAGCAGGCGATCGCATCTTTTAAAAAAGCAATGGAATATAGCAAAAATGCCCCGGAGCCTGCCTACCACATAGGCATGTGTTATCTTCAACAAAGCAAATTAGACAAAGCGAAAGATGCCTTTCGTCAAGCAATAAAAATAAATCCAAAATATTCAGAAGCTCATTACAATCTTGGTTCAATTTGGTTTAACCAAGGCAAATTACAAGAAGCTTTGGAAGCTTTTAGAAAATCAGCCGAAGCTAACTCCAACTATCCCAATGCCTATCACGGTGCAGGGTTAGTTTTTATGCAGTTACGACAATATAAGGATGCAGTTCAAGTATTGCAATTTGCTAGAGATTTATACAACACTCAAGGTAATTTACAGTGGGCAAGAAATGCCGAACAATTGTTGCAACAAGCACAAAATTTAAATTACCAACCTCGCTGAGGCGCGATCGCTTAACATTGCGTAATATAAGATTATTGGGTTGACTCGCTGGTGTGGTGTGAACTTGTCCCGATTGGAATAAAATCTACATGCAAAAGCGCTTCAAGAGCCGATTTTTATTTTGCGATCGCTGGCTTGATCGGCAATCAATTGTTCGCAACATGGAGGCTTTCCAAGACTTAATTGTGATTGTCCTGTGTTTGGGTTTGTTCGCCGTCATGCTCATACAAATGTGGGGAATACTTATTGCCCTGACGCAGCCGCTAGATTACAAATCTGTGACGGCAAAAATACTATTTGTGTTGATTCTAGTCGAGTTATTTCGATTACTAATGGTCTACTTGCAAGAACATAGTATTTCTGTTGGTGTAGCAGTTGAAGTAACAATTGTCTCTGTATTACGGGAAGTAGTTGTTCACGGAGTAATGGAAATTTCTTCAGCTCAGACCGCAGCAATTTGTGGTTTATTGTTGATTCTGGGTGGGCTATTATTAGTGTGTGCTAAGACGCCACACATGGATTGCATAAGTGCTAATACCAAGTTTTGCCCGATTGTGTACGAAGACCGTAGAGAACTGCAAAATGATTTAGAGTTCCAGTATTCACGTCGCCGTGATGAGAATCAACCTCGTGTATAGCAGTCCTAAATCATTTGTGAGAACCAAGACCCCCGACTTCTTTAAGATCCCCGACTTCTTTAAGAAGTCGGGGATCTTAACATCGCGACTTCTCACAGTATTTGAAAAAGCGATGATTGTACCCAAAATCTTCTTGCACACTTTAACTTGGCACTGCTTCAGCAGACTTGATGTATCCACAGATGACAATTGCTAATCTAACAGTAGTAGTACTTAACGCACCTTTACAAGGTTCTTCTGGCGTATTGAACTATACTCTTTTGGGGAGATGAATCACTCTTTTAAGATGAGTAAAAATTAATTGGAAATCTTAAAAGAGGATCTACCAATGGCTAATAATACAGGTAACGGACAATCTCAACAGCCCATTAGCAATTTAGAGTACGACTTTATCACCGTGTTGCACAACAAGGCTGAAGCAGTTAAAGCTTACGATACTTACATTCAAGATGCACAGCAAGTTGGTTCTCAACCTTGTGTAGAGTTGTTCCAAAAATTGCGCCAATCTGATATGGAGCAAGCACAAGAGATTCGCCACCATCTGCAAGAAGTGATGCAGCACGGCAAAATGTAACCTAGGTGTTTACAGCCTTCAATTGAATAGATCACACGCCTAGGGGCACAATATATGTTACTCGTGTCAACTTAACGTGAAATCCATATTACGCCTTGAACTGAAGTTCCTTGCTCATAGCACAAGTCATCTTTATATGACTATAAAATCGCCCAAAATCTTGAGTCTACTTGAGTAGACTTTCGCTATTAGCCAAAGAATTTATTCTCTGGCGGGTGAGGAGGTCAACAGTAAAGCTATTTTTCGCTGAAGTTAAGAGGATGTCTGAGAAGTCAAAATTGTCATGCTGAATGAAGCGATAGCGTAATGTACCCCTACGCAAAAGCCAAGCTACAAAGGAGCGTCTCGTAGAGAAGCATCTCAGAAATTAACAGATAATAGAGATTCTTCCTTCCGCTCTGCAAAGCGTCAGAATGACAAAATATACCATTACCTAGCTTTTCAGACATCCTCTAACACGTATGAATATATGTGCCCCTACAATGATCTATATTCCAAATCATCAAAACTTCGGTGTTTGCTCAGGTTTTGAGAGCGATTTGTGATCATCGCTCTCCATTTAGACAGACAAAAAACAAAGGGGCAATGTTCACAACAAGCCGCTACGCATGTGCTTACGCACTTTAACGCAACAAAAAGTATTTTATTAAAAAATTTATTCTTTTAGTTTTGTTGACTTTTGCTTATAGGTGCAGAGAAGCACAAAAGCTTACGATACAAGGCTTATAAAACTTTATATTGCTCAAAATTACACATGTCAAAAATCAAGAAGCCTAAATATAACTGATAAAGGCTTGATTTCTCATAACTAGATATGCAATACTTTATTTCACAAACATCGGTAAATCAATCAAAATACTGGAGTTAAGTTTATTTAGATAATACTGGATAAAAAATTATCTATCTAAGTGTTTCGGATAGCTAAAATAATACTTTTTGGTTGAGACTAGCACTACCTGAAAAATAGTGAAATATCTAAGTATTAAATATTACTAACTCAGATAGCTTTGTGTCAAAGAATATTACATAAAGCTCTCATAGATTTGGGTAAAATTCTATACATTTTCAATGCTAAGGGATAGCTTTTATTGTTATCTGTGCTAATTTTTACCCTTAAAAAATTATTTAGTTAGGAAAATGCAAGCTTATATCATCAAATTTTTACAAACAATGCAACTTTTATACCAACGCATAATTAAAATTTGGTTGAAGAAACGCCGGATACAAAGCTTTGTGAGTCTGTTGCTAATAGGTACTGTTTTAAGTGTAGCGATCGCTTCCTGCTCAGGAAACAGTTTTGCTAGCAAAAATGATGTAAAGCTCAGACTAGCTTCCTTCTCCGTTACCAAAGCAGCCCATGATCAAATAATTCCCAAATTTGTAGCCAAGTGGAAGCAAGAACATAACCAAAATGTCACTATTGAGGCGACTTATGGGGGTTCTGGCGCTCAAACGGCGGAAATTATTGCAGGCTCGCAAGAAGTAGATATAGTACATTTGGCAATTCCCCTAGATGTGATCAAAATTCAGCAAGCAGGTTTGATTAAATCAGGTTGGGAAATCAAATATCCCAGAAATGGTATTGTCAGTAAATCTGTAGCTGCGATCGTCACTCGTAAAGATAATCCCAAAAACATTCAGACTTGGGCAGACTTAGCCAAAGATGGTGTGAAAATAATTGCGGCTAACCCAAAAACTTCTGGTATTGCTATCTGGGAATTCTTAGCTTTCTGGAGTTCTGTGAGTCTAACAGGTGGTGATGAAACGGCAGCATTAGATTATGTCACCAGAGTTTATCAGAACATTCCTGTGTTGACGAAAGATGCCCGTGAAGCGAGTGATTTATTTTTCCAAAAAGGCGAGGGAGATGTCTTAATTAACTACGAGAATGAGGTAATTTTGGCGCAAATAGACGGATTGAAACTGCCCTATATTGTCCCACAAGTCAATATTTCTATTGATAATCCTGTAGCTCTAGTTGATAAAAACGTTGACAAACACGGGACAAGAGAAGTCGCACAAGCATTTGTTAATTTTCTTTACTCGACAGAAGCTCAACGAGAATTTGCCAAATTACAATATCGTCCTGTTAATCCCACCGTTACCCAAGAAGTAGCATCAAAACAACCACCAATTCAAACTTTATTCAGTTCTCAAGATTTAGGCGGTTGGGAGATTATCCAGAAAAAGTTTTTTGAAGATGGAGCAATTTTTGACAAAGTTCAAGCTGCCAGCAAAGCATGATATTTACCGTATTTATAGTCACTTGATCTCAATTTAGAACTTATGAGCTTTCATCGCCGATTTAAAGATAGCTTTTTATTAACATCTTTAATGCTTCTTGCCAGCAGTATCACTGCTTGTAACAGTGGACAGGAATTGAAAAGTCAGGTGAGTATTGATGGTGCAGCAGTAGGTTTTCCTATTTCTTTAGCAGTTGCAGAAGAATACCAAAAGGATCAATCTAACGCAAAAGTTAGTGTTGCTTCCAGTGGTACAGGTGGTGGTTTTAGTAAGTTTTGTAATGGCGATATTGATATTGTTGGTGCTTCTCGTACCATCAGAAATGAAGAAATTGCCAAATGTAAAAAGAAGAATATTGAATTTGTAGAGTTACCTATAGGTTTAGATGGCGTAGCCGTAATTGCGAACCGTAAGAACGACTTTGCTCAATGTCTAACTATTAAGGAAATGAACACAATTTGGAGTGCTAAATCAGATGGCAAAATCTTGACTTGGGATCAAGTTAACCCTAAGTTTCCTAAGCTACCACTTAAGCTCTATGCTCCGGCTTCTGATACGGGAACATTTGATTATTTAACTCAAGCTGTTACTGGCAAAGCTAAGAATGGGCGCACCGACTATACTCCTAGTCATAATCAAAATCTGCTAGTACAAGGTGTTTCTGGAGATGCATCAGCATTGGGCTATGTAGGGATATCTTATTACATTCAAAACCAAGAAAAACTTAATTTAGTTGCTATAGAAAATCTCAAAGGAGAATGTAAAAAACCACTTCCGTTGGATAATGTACTCAAAAACACCTACACACCTTTGTCTCGTCCCCTGTTCATTTATGTCAGTAAAATATCTTTAGATAACAAGCCAGCAGTAAAAGAATTTGTAGATTTTTATCTAGAGAATTCTTGGAAGTGGGTAGATGGTGCTGGGTATGTAGCACTACCTGATGAAGTTTACATCAAGGTAAAACAAAAATTTGCTATCGGTGAAACTGGGACAAAATTCCAAAAAGCTAAACCAGGTGAACCAATTACAAACTTTCTTTAGACAAAGCCCCAGTCAAACGGTTTTGGATTCTTGATTGATTCCACAGATAAATCTGGGGGTTGTAATATTAAGGAATTATTAACTTGATTTGTAGTCAAAATTTAACTGTTTATGCAAAATTCTAATTTTGAAGACGATCCTTATTTATTACTCAGACAATCACTAGATAAAAATATATCAGAAGATATATCAGAAAGGATTGTGGGAGCGATTTTATTTGCTTGTGCTTTAGTTTCTGTTTTGACTACCTTTGGTATTGTTTTTATTATTTTTCAGGAAACATTTGCTTTTTTTCAAGAAGTTTCCTTTGCTCAATTTTTTCTTGATAATAAATGGACACCTCTATTTGCGGAAAGACATTTTGGCATTTGGCCTTTAATTAATGGCACTTTCTTAACTACAGCTATTGCTATGTCAGTTGCTATTCCTTTGGGTTTATGTTCTGCCATATATTTGAGTGAATATGCTCAACCCAAAGTAGCAGCAGTTTTACGCCCAGCAGTGGAGCTTTTAGCAGGAGTACCAACTGTAGTATACGGTTACTTTGCGCTATTATTTCTCACACCATTGCTGCGGAATTTAATCCCTCTAGAAATATTCAATTCTTTGAGTGCGGGATTAATGATGGGAGTAATGATTACTCCAACTGTTGGCTCTATTAGCTTAGATGCTATTCGAGCAGTTCCCCGTTCTTTGCGAGAAGGTGCTTATGCTTTAGGTATCACTAAACTGGAGACTATTTTTAAAGTAGTTCTTCCAGCCGCACTTTCGGGAATTATCGCCTCGATTATTTTGGGTATTTCTCGCGCTGTGGGTGAAACAATGACTGTCCTCATCGCTGCGGGATTACAGCCAAAGCTGACTATTAGCTTTGCAGAATCAATAGCAACAATGACAGCTTACATGGCACAAATTTCTGGCGGAGATAGTCCCCGTGGAAGTCTCAACTTCAAGACTTTATATGCTGTAGGCGCGGTTTTATTTGTGCTTACCCTATCTCTGAATATTGTTAGTTACTGGATTGCTAATCGTTATAAAGAAAAGTACGATTAATAAATATGGCTACTAGTTATCAACAAAATGATTCCTTTGCAACTGCAACAGATTTTACTGATAATGTTGACAAAAGGGAGAGCTTAGGAAAAGTATTTGAAGTACTTTTTTTAATCGGGTTGCTGATTGGGATATTTGTCCTAGCCTTGCTACTTTTTGATATTTTGGGAGATGGGTTAGGTAGATTTTTGTCCCCAGGCTTTCTCACAGAAACCCCCTCTCGTTTTCCTGACCAAGGTGGTATCCGTCCTGCTATTGTTAGCAGCATTCTTTTGGGACTTGTTGTGATTTTTGTAACTGTCCCAATTGGTGTGGGAGCAGCTCTATATCTTGAAGAGTATGCACCTAAAGCTTGGTGGACAGTGATTATTGAGATTAATATCAGTAATCTGGCGGGTGTGCCTTCTATCGTCTATGGATTGCTGGGTTTAGGAGTTTTCAATTATTTGCTTGGGTTTGGCCCCGCTTTGATTTCTGGTGCATTGACTTTATCTTTGCTGTCTTTACCAGTCATTATTGTCACCTCTAGAGAAGCAATTCGTGCCGTCCCGAATTCCCTGAGAAATGCTTCTTATGGATTAGGTGTCACAAAATGGAAAACTATCAGCAGTCACGTTTTACCCTATGCTGTTCCTGGTATTTTGACAGGGGTGATTATCTCTGTATCCCGTGCTATTGGTGATGCAGCTTCTCTAATTGTTGTAGGTGCTGTAGGTTTTCTCACCTTTAACCCTGGTTTGTTCCAAAGATTTATGGCATTACCCATTCAAATTTACAGTTATATCACTCGTCCTGAACCAGGTTTTGCTAATGCAGCAGCAGCGACAATTATTGCTTTGTTACTTTTGATTTTAGCTTTAAATGGTGTAGCAATTTATATCCGGCAACGCTTTTCAATACATTAGATGATTAAATATCTGATTGGATATATTCACGATTATTAGGAGATTAGGAAAATGACTTATAGCAATAGTAGAAGTAAATTAGATAGTGCCACAATCGACCAAAATAATGGCGTCTTCAATGTTGAAGGTGTGAAGGTATTCTATGGGGGATTTCTGGCACTTTTAGATGTCTACTTAAAAATTCCTGACAAAGAAATTATTGCTTTTATTGGGCCCTCAGGATGTGGTAAAAGTACTTTACTGCGTTGCTTCAACCGGATGAATGATTTAATCCCTGGAGCTAAGGTAGAGGGTAGGTTGAATTATCGCGATCGCAATATTTACGACCCTAAGATAAATTCTGTAAAATTACGACGGCAAGTCGGCATGGTTTTTCAAAGACCGAATCCTTTCCCCAAGTCAATATACGAAAATATTTCCTTTGGGCCGCGTGCTAACGGTTATAAAGGTAACGTTGATGAATTGGTAGAAGATTCCCTCAGACGCGCCGCTATTTGGGATGAAGTCAAGGACAAACTCAAAGAAAAAGGTACTGCATTATCTGGCGGACAACAGCAACGACTTTGCATAGCTCGTGCGATCGCCATGAAGCCAGATGTATTATTAATGGATGAACCATGTTCTGCACTCGACCCAATTTCTAGCCGTCAAGTAGAAGAACTCTGCTTAGAACTCAAGCAGCAATACACCATTATTATGGTGACTCACAATATGCAACAAGCTTCCAGAGTTGCAGATTTGACAGCTTTCTTCAATACAGAAATTGATGAACATGGCAAACGTCGCGGAAAATTAGTCGAGTTCAGTCCTACAGCCCAAATGTTCAGTTCTCCTCAAACTAAAGAAGCTGAGGACTATATCAGTGGACGCTTCGGTTAAGCAATATACTACACAGTATTTCCAAAAGATAAAGCGCAAGACACAAGCAATTGAGAATCAGCCAGACTAATTTTCAACTGCTTGCTGCACTCGCTCCACCGTCAAATCTAGAGCCACTGCTACTTGTTCAACACTTAATCCCAGTGCCAATAACCTAGGTATAGATTCTAACTTAGCTTGTAGCTTACCTTCTTCTAAGCCTTGCTGTCTACCTTCCTGTCTACCTTCCTGTCTACCTTCCTGTCTACCTTCTTCCAATCCGTCTTCTTTGATTGATTGATACATTCTGCTCTTTTTGAATTCATCGTCTATGCCTAACATTTGAGCCAACTCCTCTCGGCTTAGCCGGGTAAATTTGTATAAAAGGATGGTTTCTATCAATTCTACAATTTGCTTCCTGGTTGTTTCATCTACTAGTTGTTGCTTTGCCTGCAAAATCAATTCTCTACCTATCTCAACAGCTGTCTCTTCTCTTTCGATAATTAATTTAATAATTGCCACTTGAAGTGAGTTCTCTGCTGTATCTAATTCATCTAAATAAACGCACTGCACTTGTGGACTGTCCAGCAGCAAACGATATGGTAGTTTGTCCTCTGTATCTAAACTCCTTTGGGGATAGATAACCACAGCACGCCAAAAATTAACAGATTCGTTTTGACGCAGGTAAAGAAAAATTTCAGCAAATAAGCGTCTATAAAAAGTTGAGTCTAGTTGAAACTGAACTTCAACAAAGTACAACGGTTGGTTTGTAGTTTCATCTGTTGGAATGAATACCCCATCAATGCGAAAGGCAGTATCTTTTAGTTCAACAGAAACAAATTGATAGGCGTTGGTATTAACAGTTGTGTCACCAATTATTTCAAAAAATATGCTAGGAAAAGCTTGAAATATGCTATAGAATATTTTGTCAGTTTGCACCTAGATTTGACCACAGCGAAAATTTTATATTCAAAGTTTATCAAGAATTGCGATCGCCTTTCGATTCAGCATAAATAAAGAGTTTAATAAGACACTTAGCTCAAAGCAAAATACGAAAAGATAGCGATTTAATTTGATAATTTTTAATTACCTTGCATTGCTATGCCAAGTTTTTCCAGATTTTGACGGACATTAATAGTACGAACATTATTTGCGCCCCAAACTCGGCCACAAATATCTAAAGCTTGCAAATAAAGAGGTTTTGCTTCACTGTAGCGTCCTGTTACACGATAGATTTCTGCTAGATTGTTGAGACTTTCAGCAACATTGGGATGCTTATCTCCTAATAAATTTTTATCAAGTTCTAACGCTTTTAAACACAAGGGTTCTGCCTCATTGTAACGCCCCTGTTCTCTGTACATATAACCAAGAGCGTAGATAGTATCTGCCAAAAGAGGATGAGCCTTTTGTAATAGACGCTCCTTGAGTTCCAAGGATTGCAAAAACAATGATTCGGCTTGGTCATAAAGTCCTTGAGCGCGGTATATTAATCCCAAATTATGAATGTCTGTAGCAACATCGGGATTATCTTCTCCCAAAAAACGCTTATCTAGTTCTATTGCCTGTTGCGACAAAGGTTCAGCTTCACTGTAGCGTCCTTGATGATAATAGAGTAGTGCTAAATTATTCAGTATGTGAGCGAAAGAGGGATGGTTTTCACCAAGCAGCCGTTTTCCTAGTTCTAATGATTGCAGATACAAAGGTTCTGCTTCGTCATAACGTCCTTGTTCATCGTATAGTAGTGCCAGGTTGTTAAGACTAGCGGCAACATCGGAATGGTTGTCTCCTAATAAACGTTTCCTTAATTCCAAAGCTTGTTGATATAAAAGTTCCGCTTTGTTGTATTGTCCAGTCGATTTGTAGAGTCCCGCCAAGTTATTCAGGCTAGTAGCGAAAGCAGGATGGTTGTCTCCCAGCAGACGTTTCCTCAGTTCTAAAGCTTGTTGATATAAAGGTTCCGCTTCACTGTAGCGTCCTGTAGCACGGTATAGTCCTGCGAGATTGTTGAGACTAGCGGATAAGTCTATCTGCAAACCTGATTCATTTTGTAGTTCAATCGCCTTACGCCAATATTTTATTGCTAGTTCCTGTTCTTCTTGATAATTCTGAGATTCCCCTCTATCCAACCTGCTGCGGTAAATATCAGCCAACCTTGAATATAAAGTAGCCAAGCTGGGATCTCTAACTCCTCGTTCCTGTTCTATCTTCTCGATTAAACTTTGTAAATCTTGAATGGGCAAGAAAAAAGGATTATTTTCATTAGTATCTGTGCTAGCCAATTCTGTGTCTCTAAAAACAAAGCGTATAGGTTCTAATTCTTTACAAGCAATAGCATTTGTTTTTTTAGATATAAACCGAAAAACCCCATTACGCCAACTCCAAAAATCAGGAGCTTTTTTAATTAAGTTGACTAGAATTTGGTTAGTTACCCAAAGCACGATCGCAAAAGGAAATTCGCGTAATCCTTCCCGTGTCCACTGTAAATAACCAAAAAACTTTTCCTGTTCCGATTGCTCTTTTCCCAATCTGAGAAAATAAAGTTGCTCAGCACCCGTCACAGTGATCACCGCTGAGTTATGCTGACGCAGATATTCTTCTTGTTGCACAAGTTGATTAAGCGCAGCTTTCAAACTTGGCTCTTGACGTGCTAAAGTTACTCGATATGAATGGAAAGCAGGTTGTAATTCGGCTTCATATTGAGCAATAATATGATCACGAAATTTAGCATCATCGCAAACGGCAATCAATAAATTTAATCCTTGTTTTTGAGCTTCAATAGAAACGATTAAATCATCATAAGCATCTTGGTTTTCTCCATCATCTATAAATTCCTCACTCGACATGAATAACCCCCTGAACCTTCAAGCTTTCTATAATAATTGGGTGAACATCGTACCAAGTTTCATCAGTGCGATATTCCAAAACATACAGTCCATGCAGCAAATCTAAAAACTCTGTTTGTTTGGGATCATCAGGCATAAATTGCTTATAAACACTTTGCAAAATATCTATATCAACCTTTCCTAAACGTATAGAGAAATCATTGCGTATTTTATTAATTGCTTGGAATAAAATTTTATCATCAATAATAACTTCTGCTGTCGGGTTTCGCCGAATCATTCGCAAACAAATACGGCAACATTCTTTAGAAATCCGAATTAGCTCTCGCAACACACCACCACTGTATACAACAATTTTTTCAGATGTTTCCGCTGCTATTAATTCACTAGAAATCCGTTTTTGTAAAACTGCACCGAGAATCTTTGTTGCTTCAGAGCGTGGCTGAGCATTAGGCAGCCGATTTTTACCTTTTTCAAAGATTTTCAACACAGGCATTGCCACAACTTGGTCGTTAGTCTCAGTAGCAATTATTGTACTGATAAAGGTTTCGCGCAGTACAGCAATTGGGATAGTGTAGATAATCCGAAAATTCGGTTGGCAAAGAGCCTTAATATTGTCTCTGTAAATTTCGTTAACTCTTCCTAAATCAAGTTTATCTAAATCATCAATAATTACTAAGACATCTTGTTTTGTAGCCGCTTGAATCAGAGCAGCTATTTCGTTAATTCTGGCAACCAAATCTGATACTTTGCGCTCAAATTCTTGCTTAATTTCATCCCGAACAGTAGCATCAGCTTTTAATTTAGAGCTAATCAACTTTAGTAAATCAAACCCAATTCCGGCTTCTACCTGCAAATTTAACTCTTCAGTGCGAGTCCGGGTAGCAAACCACTGATAAAGAGCTTCCTTAGTTGATTGAGGAATTTCAACTCTACGTGCTTCCGCTTCGGTCATTAAATTAACTGCGATCGCAAACAAAATATTAATATGATTAACAGCCGACATCTCAATTTTGTCAGCAATAGAAAATAGAACTACAAAATATTTATTTTGAATTTGCCTACTAAACTCAGCTAACAAAGTTGACTTACCACATCCCCGATGCCCTGTAAAGACAATTTTGCCATCTCCATTCGGACTATCTTCAACTAATTGGTTAAGGTCTGCAATTAAATCATCACCATATTCCACTCTAAATCTTTCCATTTCGTTCTGTTCCATCAACGGGAACAGTTCGAGATTGCTGTATGCTTCTTGAAAGGCATTTAATAATTCTTGAGACATTGGATAGTGCCGTAAACGTGCTAACTATCCATATAATGGCTCATGATTTTTGCAGCAAAAGTTCAAGCAATGTTTAGGATAGAGTATGCCTACATAACTTCTAAAACTACGTTAATAAATAACTACTAAGTGAGTAGTATGTTATGTCTTAAAAAGAGATGCCCTAACCCCCAAATTTCAACCTATCAATAAGTAACAGAGGTCAATAATCAATAAGACTGAATGATAGATGATACATTCGATAATTTAGACTGAATGATAGATTATACAGATAACATCCTGAAAGCTACTTAACACATAAATAAAATAAAATTTTCAGTTAAAAAAATAAATTTTTAGTGTGCTTCGTATCATTCCCCTCTAGCCGATGCGATGGTAGCTGTTGTTACTATTAGTCAGTAGTCTGTCAAAGAATAATTGACGAGTACATTCTTTGTAGAGACGGCGATTTATCGCGTCTCTCTAACGTGTCAATTTTTTAGACGCGATTTATCGCGTCTCTACATGAAATAAAGCTCCGCGACTTCAAAACCAGCTTTTGTGACTTCAAAACCTGCTTTTGTGACTTCAAAACCTGCTTTTGTGACTTCAAAACTAGCTTTTGCGACTTCAAAACTAGCTTTTGTGACTTCAAAACTAGCTTTTGCAACTTCAAAACCAGCTTTTGTGACTTCAAAACTAGCTTTTTTCAACGAATTTCAGCAAATATACTCGTATTTATCTAGTTGGCTAATGCCATCCAATGCTTTTATAATTCTGTAACTTCACTGTGGCTGGTGCATCTGCTTATTGCGTATTCTGATGATATATAAATAACTCAGTGTGTAATCTCAGGGTTATTTATAAATTAATCCAAACAGGAAAACTATATGACGCAACGGAAACGAAACTCCATCGCACTGACCAAAGCTGAACGACGGATTGAAGGAATGCAGACAATTAACCCTGGGTTAGACTTTAGTAATGGGTTTTCAATTGCTACTTACAACACTAAAGTAATTGAGTTACGAGAGAAGCTAGCCGCTTATAATCAAGCACAAACAATAGTAGATAAGACACACAATGCATTAATAGAAGCAGAACGTGAGTTGAATACTTATTCTGAGCAAATGCTATTGAATGTTGCATCTCGCTATGGCAAAAATAGTGATGAGTATGGGATGGCTGGTGGAACGCGCAGGTCAGACCGTAAAAAAGCACGTCCAGTAGTAAACCAAACAGTGACATCTGTGAAGTAATTGTTTGGACTCGCCCCTTCTTTAGATAAGGGTGCGTTGTCACAAAGGTCAACGCACCATTAAAATTAATATAAAGCTAATCAAACTCTTTTTTACAAGAAAGCCCTAATGCTACAGACCCCATCTAAATCGATAACTTTAGATGAGTTTCTCAAGCTACCAGAAACAGAACCTGCTAGCGAATATATTGATGGACAAATCATCCAGAAACCAATGCCACAGGGTAAGCACAGCACGATTCAAACCGAGTTTTCTACTACTGTCAACGTAATTCTTAAACCTCAACAGATTGCACGAGCATTTTCAGAGTTACGTTGCACATTTAATGGACGATCAATAATTCCAGATGTGTCTGTGTTTACTTGGGGTAGAATTCCCCGCGACGAAAAAGGCGAGGTTGCTAATACCTTTTTAATAGCTCCTGACTGGACAATTGAGATTCTCTCACCTGACCAAAGTCAAACAAAAGTTACCAAAAATATTTTGCGTTGCCTCAATTTTGGCACTCAAATGGGTTGGTTAATTGATCCAAATGAGCAAACAGTATTTGTTTATCTTCCCAAGCAGCAACCAGAAGTATTTGATGAACTACAGCAAAAACTTCCTGTTCCATCTTTTGCTAATGAGTTAAATCTGAGCGTGGCGTCTGTTTTTGGTTGGTTATTAGAGTAATTTTTTCACAGATTTGGTTGTGATGTTTGATGGCGATCGCTTCAGATTCTCCTTTTTCCAATGTTTGCTTCAAGAGTTGAGCAAGCGGTTACGGTAATTGCTGGAGATGTCGAGAGGGAGCAGGTAGCCCAATCTTCTCAACATGAAAATTAATACTAACGAAGTTGATTCTCTCGCCCGTGATAGATGCGTAGAATAACGTAGTGAATTATAAAGCCGTATTTACCAAAAGAAACTAAAAGTTTTCGTAAGCCTGCTATTTCATCTACAATCGCACCTCGACGAGGATTCTGCTGTAGGCTCTCACCTGAAGAAACAATTGCTTGTATTGCGCGTGCTGCCGCATCAGTATTATTCGGTTTTATTACAGTCAATGAATTACAGCAAATTTTGTCAACCGACTTGACATGAAACACCAAAAACATAACCCCTCTCCGCCACCGGAAAGGGGTTAATCACTGCCAAACTCAGCACTACATTGTACAGACGCGATTCATCGCGTCTCGATTCATCGCGTCTCGATTCAGCACTATCTACTAATAAGCGTCTTGCAACTCGTAAAAATCAGGTGAGACATAATCCTTCCGCAAAGGCCAACCTACCCAATCTTCCGGCATCAAAATCCGCTTGAGATTTGGGTGTCCTTCGTAGATAATGCCGAACATATCGTAAGACTCGCGCTCTTGCCAATCTGCGGTCTTCCAAATCCAGTACACTGATGGCACAGTGGGGTTTTCTCGTGGTAAGAACACCTTAACCCGAACTTCTTCAGGGCGATCGCTATTATCACCGACTTTAATCAAGTGATATACACTCACCAATTCCTGTCCTGGCCCAAGGTCAACACCACCTTGAAACTGGAGATAATTAAACCCATAAGCATACAAGGCTGTAGCGGTGGGGAGCAAAAAATCTGGCTCCACCTTAATTATCTCTACCCCGTTCTTGTCTGGTTCTAAAAACTCATGGTCAAAACCATTTTCTGTTAACCACTGAGAAACTTTACCCGCTTTTACCAAGGACTCTTCTTTGGCTGCCGGTACTGGTTTAGATTCTTCTTCAGCCACGGGTTTGTTCCTCCTTTTGCGCCTTTGCTGTGAGCAGCGCAGGTGGTATCGGCATACCAATCGCTTCTGTCAATTCCTTCGGCGGTACAGAGCGAGTTTCTGACTGCATATACTTACCAGTTAAAATTTGCTCAACTGGCTTTAGATTATGAGTCGTGCTGTAGTAGCGGTGGGTTTGCTTGATTTTACCCCGCTCTTGCATCGAATCATTGGTGATCTTCTTCCGCAGCTTAATAATCGCGTCGATAATTGCTTCGGGACGAGGAGGACAACCAGGCAAGTACACATCCACAGGAATCAGTTTATCAACTCCACGCACTGCCGTAGGAGAATCAACGCTGAACATCCCGCCAGTAATCGTACAAGCTCCCATCGCAATTACATACTTCGGCTCTGGCATTTGTTCATAAAGACGCACCAGTTGGGGAGCCATCTTCATAGTGATTGTGCCTGCCGTAATAATTAAATCGGCTTGACGAGGACTAGAGCGAGGAATTAGTCCAAAACGGTCAAAGTCAAATCGTGAGCCAATTAAAGCTGCAAACTCAATAAAGCAGCAAGCAGTGCCAAATAGCAACGGCCACAGACTAGAAAGCCGCGCCCAGTTGTAAAGATCATCAACCGTCGTCAGAATGACATTTTCTGAAAGGTCTTGAGTGACTGTGGGGCGCTCAATGGGGTTGATGATTCGCTCTTTGTCCTGAGTTGTTAAGTTAGAATTCAAGACCATTCCAAAGCTCCTTTACGCCATGCGTAAACTAAAGCGACTACAAGAATTGCAATAAAGACTAGCGCTTCAATAAATGCCAATAACCCCAGACGATGGAAAGCTACCGCCCAAGGATACAAGAACACCGTCTCCACATCAAAGACGACGAAGACCAAGGCAAACATGTAGTAGCGGATATTAAACTGAATCCAGGCTCCCCCAATGGGTTCCATGCCAGATTCATAAGTAGTGCGTCGTTCCGGGCTGGAACCACTGGGTCGTAGGAGCTTGGACGCTGAGAGTGCTAGGGCAGGCACTAGGCTACAGATTATGAAGAAGCCTAGAAGGTACTCGTAACCGCTGAGGACAAACACAATGAATATCTACCGCTTATAGTGTAAATAAGGCTGTTACTTTCTTTTACATTATATCTTTTTGACTTTTCTGAAATCTAAGAAACAGATGCACTTCAGGTATTTGATTCGTTTTGGTAGATGATAGAAAAGCCTAACAATTATGTCATAATTTTTAACGTATATTTAAGATTTTTTCTCTGCGAGGCCTTAGCCATGAGCGAACCATCTGTTGAGACTCCAGTGCTAGACCGCTATGAGTGTCGCGCCTGCGGTTATGTTTACGAACCCGAAAAAGGCGACGACAAGCATGATATTGCTTCAGGGACAACCTTTGCAGAACTGCCTATAAATTGGCGCTGTCCAGTTTGTAGTGCTAAAAAGACCGCTTTTGCCAACATCGGCCCAGCAGGTACAGCTTCCGGTTTTAAAGAAAATCTCGGTTACGGTCTTGGTGTCAACAACCTAACGCCAACCCAAAAGAATATCTTGATTTTTGGTGCTTTGGCTCTTGGCTTCTTGTTTTTTATCAGTCTCTACGGCTTACAATGACACTTGTTACCTTTTTGACCTACCTCGGAGGGTGGCCACTGCTTTAAGGTAAACCTTTTAGAGAACCCCTACACAAATTTAGAAACAACTAAGAGATACTGATGCATTCATTTGTGAGAAGTTGGCAACGAATATTTGCCTTGTTAATCGTAGTCCTCATATGTATAGGTTGTAGCAAAGTTCCCTCCGTTAGCTATAACCCCTGGAAAATTATTTCTGTGCCGACAGACTCGAATCTGCTCGATATTTCCTTTACTGGTAATCCTCAGCATGGCTATTTAGTAGGTAGCAACGCTACACTTTTGGAAACAAATGACGGTGGTTATACTTGGAAACCTTTAACGCTAGAACTGGACGAGCAAAAGTATCGCTTTGACTCAGTAAGTTTTGTGGGTAAAGAAGGCTGGATTGCTGGAGAGCCAGGGCTGCTACTGCATACTACTGATGAAGGTAGTTCTTGGTCACGCATTCCCTTGAGCGAAAAGCTACCCGGTAGCCCGATCGCAATTAAGGCACTAGCCGAGAATACAGCTGAGATGGCTACTGATGTTGGAGCAATATATCAAACTACGGATGGCGGCAAAAACTGGAAAGCTAAGGTGGAGTCAGCTGTTGGTGTAGTGCGTAACATCGAACGTTCTGCTGATGGCAAATATGTTGCCGTTTCTGCTAAAGGTAACTTCTACTCAACTTGGGAACCAGGACAAAATGCTTGGGTTCCTCATAACCGCAATAGTTCGCGACGAGTAGAAAATATGGGTTTTGCTGATGGTGGTCAGTTGTGGATGCTAGCAAGGGGAGGTCAAATTCAGTTTAGCGATCCAACTAAACCTGACGAATGGCAAAAAGCGCAATATCCAGAACCTTCAACCAGTTGGGGTTTACTGGATTTGGCATATCGCACACCCAATGAAGTTTGGATAGGTGGTGGTAGCGGTAATTTGCTACGCAGTACTGATGGTGGCAAAACCTGGGAAAAAGACCGTGAGGTCGAAGAAGTAGCTGCTAATTTGTACAAGATTGTTTTCTTGAAGCCAGATCAGGGATTTATCATTGGCGATCGCGGTGCTTTACTGAAATATATCCCACCTGAAACAACTTCCCCGCCAGAACCAGCTTAGTAACCAAAGAGGCAAAGCAGCCGAAGAGAATAACTAATACCCAACGCCCAATACCAATTTCTGAGAAGGACGTTGCAAGTTGTAACTCTTTCTAAACTTTGTAGGATAATAAACTCAATAACACTCTTTGTGAAGGTAGGGAACTAAATGTCAGGTACTACTGGAGAACGTCCGTTTTCGGACATCATTACCAGCGTTCGTTACTGGGTGATTCACAGCATCACCATCCCAGCATTATTCATTGCAGGTTGGCTATTTGTCAGCACAGGGCTGGCTTATGATGCGTTTGGTACACCCCGTCCCGATGAGTATTTCACACCAGCGCGCCAAGAAGTGCCAATTGTGAAAAACCGTTTTGAAGCTAAAAAGCAAGTTGAACAATTTATCGGAAAGTAGTTTGAGATCATGACTAGCGGCAATAACATCAATAATCAACCAGTTACCTATCCAATTTTTACGGTTAGATGGCTTGCAGTTCACACCTTGGGTGTACCAACTGTGTTCTTTTTAGGCGCGATCGCCGCAATGCAGTTTATTCAACGCTAGGAGAAATTTATGGAAAGATCGCCCAATCCTAATAATCAACCGGTTGAACTAAACCGGACTTCATTGTACCTAGGACTTCTACTAGTTTTTGTTCTGGGTATACTATTTTCCAGTTACTTCTTCAACTAATTAGAAGTACCGTTGTTAATCTTTGTTTATTGATCGTGTGTTGATTTGTTGTTAAGGGAGGAGAAAAGCTGTGTCTGGAAGTGGGAGAATTCCCCTGTGGGTCGTCGCTACGGTCGCAGGTTTAGGTGTAATTACTGTTTTAGGCATTTTCTTTTATGGTGCCTACGCCGGACTCGGTTCTTCGATATAACAATAGTCTGAACCGAATCTTATAGGGTCTGAATTTTCTAGTAATTGTTGAAAAATCAGCTTAAAAAAACCGCCTATCTTCATGAGATAGGCGGTATTAATTTTTAGTCAATAGTCTAGAAAAGTCTACGGCGGACTTGATCACAATTGCTTACCCAACAACTTGACTAATGACTATTGACTACATCAGCTGGCATCGCTGATATCATCGCTTTCCATATATAAAAATAGAAATGCGAAGACCACACCGGGCAAAATCCAACCAATTGTGTAAACCAAGATAGAAGGCAAAAATGGAGCTGCCATAGTAAAGATTCCTGTTTAATCACACTACAATTCAAAATGAGCTTACTGCAAATTCAGCCTGATTTTTGAAATTCTCAAGATTTTTAACACAGACTATTTTTGCAGCATCTTCACATACCCAGTAGTTCATCTAGCTGTAAAGTCGGCAAGTCGGGAGGAATCACAGTCCGCACTATTGTGACTTTGTGACTCTCTTGTTGAGTTACCATATCTAGAGCGATCGCCTCTAAGCGAATTTCTAAACAGCCAAAGGGAATATTTAATTGAGTTATCACTTCCAACCCTCCCCAGGAGTTAGGCAGCAAATTTGTCAGCAAATGGGGGCCATCTAGCAACCAGCGAGTTTGGTAATCCTCAACCCATAACTTAACAACAACTTGCGGGTGTACATCAGGCATTTCTACGCGCACTGTTATAGAC
The DNA here is from genome assembly GCA_019359395.1 of Komarekiella atlantica HA4396-MV6. Taxonomy (GTDB): domain Bacteria; phylum Cyanobacteriota; class Cyanobacteriia; order Cyanobacteriales; family Nostocaceae; genus Komarekiella; species Komarekiella atlantica. Next base: position 25,703 of record JAHHHK010000015.1, on the reverse strand, counting down.
TTGCCAGCAATCAGTTCGCCCCCTGGCACATACAACTGTGGAATTGGCAAAGGCTCAATTATTGCCGCAATCATAGGCAAGGAATGAGATAAATTTAACAGTGGTTGCGCCTCTTGTTCAGAAAGTTGGTTACTTATGACATCGGCTGGTAATTCATTATATGTATCATCTATAACAATTTCTTGCGCCAACCAAGCTGATATTGTCTTAATAAGAGAAGAAGGCGGTAGTTGTGGTAATGGATGCTGTAAAAATGAAGATTCTTCTGACACATTTTCTGTTTCTGCGTATCCCTGTGTCTCCATCTCCTCTACTTCCACCAAGTTCGTGTCTGCCTTTGTCTGTGTTTCAGTATCTAAATTTAATGACAAGTTGACATCAACAGTCACAGTTTCAGAACTTAGCGAAACCAACGTCTCTTGGGCTGGAACATAGTTATCGTCGTCTTGGTACTCCAAATTGATAGATTCAGGCGAATATCCTTGACTTTGCATCCACTTCTTGATCAGGGGTGACGAGTGGGAGTTAACCGCTGTGATGGATTCTGCACTAGAAAAGGTTACGTCGGCAATAGATTCATCAAGAAACTCTGCACTCGACGGAGCTGATACTTCTGAAACTTCAACAGATTCATTCTGGAATTGGATATTGTCTGTTACTAATTCCGGTGTATTTTTATCCTCTGCTACAGTTGTGTCCAACTGCGAAAAGTCCTCAGCAACTTGAAATTCCAAGGCATCTGGTACATTGTTTTTTACTTCTTCCCTACTATCTGGCAAAGCTTTTAGCCGTCTCAAGTATGGAAAAGTTGGGTTGAGCATTGGCACTCTACGATGCCTAATAACCAACTGCTCCAGATTGATGGCAGCCATAGGAGTATGCTGCTCCACAGGTTCCTCCTGTGTAGATAGTTCTGTAACAAGAGCAGTAACAGTGAGCGCCGAAGTCATCGCGGTAGTTTGGCTAGAAGGCAACTTTGGCAATTGAGGCGAATGCTCAGTTGCGGAATTCTTGAGTATGGATGCTCGTAAGGCGGCTTCTCGCAAAACTCGCGGGTTAATTCGCGGTGGTAAGGGTTTATTTGGGGATGGATTAAATATTTGAGACTGTTCTGTTTTTGCGGCTTTAACCAGATTGAAAAGTTCTAAATCGAGACTGACAGATGACTCTGGCTCTGTAAAGGCAGTAGGTGGTACTGATAATGCGCTAGATTCTGACACTTTTGGTGTACTAGGCTTTGCTACTACTGTCATTGCCAGTAATTCTGTTACATCTGCTGTAATTGTGAAGAATTGGCTAGCTAATCGTATAACTTCACCAAGATCAGTAAGTCCACCATATAAACAGATATCTGCCAAAATTAGTTTAGATTCACAGTCAACAGGAACATCTATTGAGGTGTTGATAGTAAAGGGCAGCACTTGATCGGGTAAGGATTGCCGTACCTGAGACAGGATTTCTGACTCTAGAGGCGATCGCAGTTCAATTCCTAGTTCGAGCGCACAGAGGCTCTTTACGGATAATGTTTCAGCTAAATCTAAATCTGTCTCTTCCTTTAGTTCAACGTGCCCATTGATTGTGAGAGCTTGCCCCCAACGAGCAACATAAGTTTCCTGATCTAAAGTTAGTGATAATGGTAGCGGTGGTTGTGTTGTTATAGAATCCGTCACCGTTTCATCTTCCAGCAAGGGTTCAGAAGCGGGTAGAGCTAATTCTATCAAGTTTTGTAAAATCTGTTCTGCCGTCTCACCTTTAAGCCAGACAGGGCTGACAGGCTGATCGATTTCTTTAGTTTCATCTAATAGATTAGTATTGGTAGGACTGCTGTCTATAACAATTCCCTGTTCTGTAGGAATTGCAATGGCGTCATCTAAAGTAATTGCGGTTTCTGCTTGGGCAGTGGATACCAAGTTAGGATCAGAAATAGTATCTGAGTAATCAGGAACTAATGGTTCCCAGGTAGACTTGTGTAGCGGAGCTTCTCGTTTATTAGTTGAGTTGGCAGATAATCCAGTAATGTAGTCATGCGTAGAATTGGATTCTGCATTTTCCCCTTCTCCTCCCCTATTCCCCTCCATTTTCTGGGGTAAGACTTGCAGTAGAACCCTGTATTGCCAGGATTTGCCCAGTAGCTCTGACATCAAGTCGCCAGAGCAGCGCAATTCCCAAACTCCCGGATTGAAGTAGGTAAAGGGAATTACCGCCATTAAGCCTTCAGAGTTAGTGCGACGCGATCGCCTAAAAATTCGCCGCTTTGGTGGAATTTCTTGGGTTGAAGAGTGAGAAACCCGCACTTCCACATCTGTATTAGGAAGGTTAGAACGAGCCAAAACTCTATATTCACCTTCCAAAATTTCTACATTTGGCGATTCCAGGGTATGCCAGGAGCGATCGCCCTGTTTTTGTATCAGAAATTGCCAGTGTTCCATTATAAGTTATGCCCAGACCGAAGAGCCGCTGAGTAATATTTTGCATTACCTTGCTTGCAAGTTTACCTCAGCAATTTATAATTGCATCACCTAATTATGATGCTTTGATTTACACACTGGCAAAACTGACTTGAGTGTAGCAAGTCAAGGTTTCAAAACACTTTTACTTACCTAACTTTTGGCACTTTACCTGGGCGCGTAAAGCCAATCTCAGTGTGTCGCAGTTTGGCATCTGACTAATGCAACGCCATTTTGTGAGTTTCTCCCCTCGATTCTTTGGGGAAATTGATATTAACTCAAATTGTCAGAAGACAAGATAGCGATTTTGATAGTGAGTCAAAATTTCGTTGACGCGTTGCCGACTTTCTAAACCAGAGTTGGCTGTCCAATAAATCCACAAACCACCAATTTGACTTTGATTATAATCAAACTCTTGGGATAACTGAGGAATCAAATCCACTTCTACCCCTTCCACTTGACACAAATGAGCTGCTATCTCTCTATAAACTGCTAAAGGCAAACCAGCAAATTCAATTTTTTCCTTGTTCTCCATCTTTAATAAAGCTCCAGCAGTAACAATATTTTAAAGCGGCATTGCCATCAAAACAGAATTATTAATAGCAGATGCAGCCGATGGCGTTGAGTTGGCAGGGCTTTCCCCTACCATTTTGGCAACCTCAATACCATATTGTTCCAGAATCACGACAGGGTTATAGCCTTCGTTCATTTCAATACGTTTAATCAGCACACCGTTCGCCAATCGCTGTCCCGCCTGCACATAACGACTTGTCGGCTCATTCGGTACTTTGATAATTGCCTGGGGTTCTCTACCAATTAGAACTACACCAGTCACAAGAACTGCCTTTGCTAACTCAGGTTGTGCTGGTGGTGGTAACACAGATACTAGAGTAGGGTTGGGGATAACTTGAGGCAAAACCCTAGGTAGAACTGAAGTTAAGCTAGTGCCAGGTCTTTTTGCTATTTGTACCGAAGAGTTTTTATTTTTTTGTTGATTTAAAGCTGTGCTGCTGACTGGAAGTTTTCGGCTTACTATCGATGCAGTAGGTAGGCGAGGCAATACAGGCACAGGTCTTGCAGCTGTATTGTAGGGCATTGTGGAAACCGTCTGTCCGGCAATTTGGGCAAACGGGTCAGTCCGCCCTTTTGATACCACAACTACTCGCTCTGTGGCATTAGTCGGTTGAATCAGGTTAAGAGTTGCAGAAGCAACTTGTGAAACCTGTTTGGCAGGCACTACTGGATTTTTAAAAGATTGAATTGCTTGTGACTTTGCTGCCGTTTGGGGAATTGGTGTAGGATTAATCGCTTGTGGTGTTTCTTCAGAAGCACATCCAGCGATCGCCAAAGTTAAAATGGCTGCAACTGCAATTTTGGAATTTTTGCCCATGAGTTTTTCTCAAAAGCCATTAGAAAATTTACTTGTGGAAAGCAACATGCCTGAAATTAGTATCAAAGGCGAAGTCTGTTCCTTTATAACCTAATTTTTTGCATTTCAAGGGTTATTTTTAGCACTAATAGCTCAGCATAACTGCGGTTTGAGTTTGTTTGCAGTTAATCTTCTGCTACACCCATAAGGTGTTTCATCAAATCCAGACCTTTCTTGACTCTACGGGAAACCGTTACCACACTAATCCCCAAATGTTCTGCTACTTGTTTTTGTGTCAAATCTTGTAAAAAGACACATTCCAATACTTCGCGGGTGCGTTTTTCGAGTTGCAGCAGTGCTTGTTGTAGGCGAAGTTGATCTTCTTGTGCTAGTTGAAAGCTACGGTAGTGAGGATCTGGAACCAATTCTCCTAGACAAGTAGCACCTTCTTCTCCATCTTGCACTGGCACATCTAAACTCAAAGGAGCACGATTAACCCATGCTAATTTAATTTCTTGCCATTCGTTTGGAGAAATTTCCAGTGCTGCTGCTAATTCCGAGTCGGTAGGTTGGCGATTGTATTTCTCACGCAAAGAACGTGAAACCCCTATTGCCTGCTGTTGTAGCGCTAACCACCGCCGAGGGATTCGTACGGTGACACCTTTGTCTCGGAGGTAGTGTTGAATTTCACCCCGAATATAAGGAATGGCATAGGAACTGAATGCATGCCCTTTGGAAATTTCAAATCTTTCAATAGCTCTAATTAAACCCAAACAGCCAACCTGGAGCAAATCCTCGTAGCTTTCATGACATTGATTTAGCCAATAGTGAGCTTCTTTTCTCACAAGTCCAAAATTGAGTTTAACCAGTTGATTGCGAACATTTTCTGACCGGGATTGCTGATACTCTCGCAACAACTGCCATATTTCATGTTTCAGTTCATTGGTGACTGTGGTAGGCATAGCACCATTTTTATTTAGTAAATAAATAGTCAATTTCTATTTTTAAACTCAGCTTTGATTACACGATATAAAATAAAATATCGCGCTAAATGTCTTAGTAAATTATGTGGCATATAAAAGAGTTTTTATAGGATAAATGCCATAATTGAATTGACATTGAGCAAAATTTAAATGGACGAAACTGATATTTATATTTGGTATGTCATGTAGTTTTTTTAAACCACATAGAAACAAAATATAAAATTAGTTACTAAATATCAAACCGAGATTGTACTTAATTTTATTAATTAATTCTGGAATTAACTTGTAAATACAAAATTATATTGTTCAGAACTTTGTTGGATGAGTAAAAGTTGCATTCACTGTAAAATTACGTATTTGCTCAAATGATATTCATCCAATCTTTAGAAAATACTGCTACAAAGCGGAAATATTTCTGTATATTCACTTAAGTCAATAAAAAAAGGGCGAGATGCCCCTTGTTGTACTTCAGTTCGTAGCCATTTAGTAAAAAAGCCGTCTATTACCCTGAAAAAACCTATCCATTAGCCACATTTTTTTAACAATCTTGTAACCCTTATTTTATAAGGCTCTCAAGTATAACTGAGATTTTCTCGCTTTTTTGACAAATCAGACCTGATTATTCTCGACAAAAACTCAATTTTATTGAGAATTAGACACGAAGATATAAAGGTTTGATTATTGATGAGCGTAGACACAAAGACAATTCCAAGAGCAGGCTTACTGCGCTCAGAACTTCGGGAGTGGTTTGTCATCAAACATAGCGATCGCAAATGTTAATAAAGATCTGAGTAATGGATAGCTTTTCAGAGAAGTAAAAGAGTTAAGTTTTGTGATGAAACCTGATGCTTACAGAATTGTAATTCTGTGCTAGTCAGTTGCATTACTCAAGAGCATTTAGCCACGAGTCGGCTCAACTCGGCCATAGAATAAACCACGAATCTTGACTTCTTTTGGTTCACCAGCACCTAAATCGGTATCAGATGGCTGTTCGCTCTCAAAAGTACCAGCAATTTCACCACTAGAGCTATCGATTTTAGCTATTTGCAGAGAAATTTTGCCATCAAGAATTTCAGCACGTTTAACGTTAGTGCGGGTGAGTTCTTCATCATCCGCTTGGGCGGGGAGAGCCACGGCATTATCGTAGCCACTAACAACACCACGACCTTTAGGATCTAGGAAGGCAGCACCACGATATGAAGGAACCTTGAAAGTACCTTCAAAGTCCGTGGAGGTATTAATACTGGTCAAATTGGGTTGTGTTTGAGCAACCAAGTTTTTGATGGTGAACAGGAAAGGTACTCGCTCACCACCAGGAAGTTGCACAGTGATAGCTTGGAAGTCAAGACCATCAGTTTCCACAAAGGTCAAGCTATTATCTGGGTTGATTTTCAGGTCGCCTTGCACCTGGTCAATAGTGGAAGTATATCTGGTCAACAATTTGCCAGCAACAAATTCTGCTTCTTGGCGTTTATTAGCAGGTTCTTCTTTGACAAAGAAACTAGTTGGTTCCAAGCAAAGTTCTTTGATGGCATAGGACTGGCTAGCATCAAGGGGAATCGAACCACGACGTGTTTCTGCTAGTTGTGGGCATTTGTTAGCTAAGCCAGTGCCTCGAATTTGTTCGTAAGTAAGCACATCTCTACCACTACTAGTAGAAGAACCATCACTACAAGCAGTTAGTAGCCCCAGGCACAAAGCCAAGAATCCAACAATTAAAGCGCGATACCTCATGATCAACCTCAATTTCAAAAATTAATTTCTAAGTTGTAAAACTGCTTTGGATGTGTGTCCCTAGGGGAGCAAAAACCAGCAGTTTCACTGTTGGTGGCATTTATTAGAGTTGGGCGCGTGGATGAGCAAGCTCCGACGCAGAGCAGCATAAGTGCTTGCCTCTAAAAGCGCGAAGAGAGGTGTCTGCTTCACGCTTGGCTCTTGCTCGTGGCAAAAGCTGTGTCGCCCTCATTCTGTATTATGTATGTGTTGCCACTACATACAACCCATTGTTTGATGGGTAAATCAGCCAGATCATACGATTTTTTTTAACTCAAAATCAAAGCACTCCAGTCTTAAGTAAGAACGCTGTGATCGCATCTAGCTCATTTGGAGGGTTTAGTAAACATCATCGCTCCCTTTTAGAAGCGATCGCAATTGCCTTTTAACTTCGATCTAGACTTGACTATACCCAGCCCCTACTAAGACAGTACAACGATGGTGAACTAAAATATCAGTCAGTAAGGTGAGCCGAGAAAAATCTCTTTAGAACCCTCTATAAGCCTGCTGAAGGTTCATATTCTGTGCTCTTTTAGGAACTCATAGCAGGTCGTTAATAAAGCAAGGGCTTGGGCAGAATTTTGAGGGTAGGGTGTAAAAGATTGGAAAAACACTACATCCTTCACCCAGTTTTAGAAGATAATTCTGCTGCGTCAGTCATGTCCTTGGTATAAAGTGACAAACAGAAAATTAACAATCTCTTGTAAATTTGAGTTGACTTCATTTACACGGAAAGGGTGGCATGAGCAACGACAAAAGTTTTGAATCAGGAAAATTGTCCTGTAACGTGCAAGCGATCGCAACTGTGGTACATGAAGCGGCTCAGAGTTGTCAAGGAGATACTGTAGCTCTTTTGGCTTTGCTGCGGCAGTTGGAGCAGTTACACCGAGAAATTAGGGATGGGGCTTTTCAAAAGAGTTTGCCTGATAATCGTCGGCAACTCTACTCACTACTGAAAGATATTGAGTCTGAGGGGGGCTGGCCCTATATTGAGCGTATGAGACTACAGGCATTTTTAGCGAATTTTCCTCAAGAAGCAACTGAAGAAAACAGTGATCTCAAAAACAGTGATGATGTATTGATTAGCGATCGCTCCTTTGAGTGGTAAACTCGAAACTTATTTCGAGATTTCAATTAACAACCCTAAATGCCTCATCAGCAGCAGCTAAATTGATAGTGATTGCTCGTTGAGGCTTCAGGGCTGAGATAAAAGTAAAAATTTATACATAACCAATCAAGCGAATCTAAATTTAGGAATTGTGGGTAATGCCATTACAAAGAAAGCGATCGTGCCCTTCAACATTGCGGTTGTGTTTTAGGTAATTACCCACCAAATTGCAACTTTGAACAAGCAGGTCATCAAGATCCAAATTCCACATAATTATGGTGTTGTCATCACTAGCTGATGCCAATGTTTGACCATCAGGGCTAAAGCTAACGCTTAATACAGGAGCGCGATGCCCGTTGAGAATTTTAATTAATTCACCTTCACGGCTCCAAAGTTTGACTGTGCTGTCCCAATTGGCGGCGGCGAGCAGTTCCCCATTGGGACTGAAAGTAACAGCATTGACGCTATCGCTGTATCCCTTTAACAAAGTTTTTAACAACGTACCATCTCTTTCCCACAACCTAACTGTGTTATCCCAGCTAGCAGAAGCTAGCAACTGGTCAGTAGGACTAAAGCTCACACCTAATACCCAGCTGTCATGGGGCAAAAAAGTTTTGATCAAAGTACCGTCCCGCCGCCAAAGTTTTACAGTTTGGTCATCACTGGCTGAGGCTATAACTTGACCATCGGGACTGAAATTCACGCTATTCACTCGCGCCTCATGTCCTACCAAGGTTTTTAGCAAGCGACCATCACGGTTCCAAAGTTTCACTGTCTTATCCAGACTAGCTGATGCCAACAGTTGACCATCTGGGCTGAAGTTGACGCCCGTCACGCCATCACTATGTCCTTGGAGAGTCTTGATTAAAGTACCGTCCCGCCACCAAAGTTTCACAGTTTTGTCATAACTACCTGAAGCCAGTATTTTTCCATTTATATTAAAAGTGACACTGGTAACTCTATCTGTGTGCCCCACTAGAGTTTTGTATAGTTGGGTTTTAACCTCGCCGCTACTAGTATCTCTTTGCCAGAGTTTCACCGTGCGATCGCGACTACCAGAAGCCAACATCTGACCATCGGGACTCCAAGCGACGCTCAAAACTCGATCCTGATGTCCCTTGAGAGTTGGTAGTTTTGGCGTATCCAGACTCCACAGTTTCATGCTTTTGTCATGACTTCCTGATGCCAGTAATTTGTTATCTGGGCTGAAAGCCACGCTGACAACAGCATCGTTGTGTCCTTTGAAAGTTTTGAGTAATGTGCCAGTGATACTCCAGAGATTGATAGTATTGTCTTCACTTGCAGAAACTAACTTTTCACCATTAGAACTGAAGCTTAGGCTCCAAACTGTACTGGTATGTTGCTGCAAGGTTTTATAAGTACGAAAGTCCCAACTGTCTTTACTACTGTACTCCCGCCGCCAAAGTTTCACTGTTTTGTCTCGGCCTGTAGACGCTAGTAGCTCACTATTAGGGCTGAAAGTAACAAAGGTCACACTCTGGTGATGCCCTTGCAAAGTTCTGACCAAGCTACCGTCCCGTCGCCAAATTTTCACTGTCTTGTCTTCACTGGCTGAGGCAATGAATTGACTGTCAGGACTAAAGCTTACCCAGTTAACCCACCCTTTATGTCCCCTAAGTGTTTTGACTAAGCTACCGTCCGGGCGCCAGAGTTTGATGGTTTTATCCTTACTACCAGTAGCGAGCAACTCCCCATCAGAACTAAAACTGACGCTATAAACCCAATCTCCTTGTCCTGACAAGGTTTTGAATGGCTGTGGGTTAAATTCACCTGTAATTGGGTTTTTACGCCAGATTTGTACAGTTTTGTCGAGGCTGGCTGAAGCTAATCTTTGACCATCTGGGCTGAAGCTGACACTAGTAACAGCATCGGTATGACCTTTGAGGGTTTGGAGTAAAGTGCCATCAGGATGCCATAGTTTCACCGTCTGATCTCGACTGCCTGATGCCAATAACTTTCCATCAGGGCTGAAAATTACACCCCAAACTGTATCTGTATGCCCTTCTAAGCGATTTACCTCCGTTAGTCCGTAAACTGCCTGTTGGATGGCTGTCACCACTCGCATTCGGGTTTCTGGTTGGACTTTGTTTGCTTGTTTAAGTCTTCTCCAAGCCCGTAAACTTTCTAACAAAGCATCAAATTCCTTATTAGAAGCAAACAGGGCTTCACTGACCGAGGCGATCGCACTAATTTTAAAGTTGGTTTCACTGTGTTCAGCTCTTAGAGTTTGGCTAATTGCTGCTCTTTTTTGTAAGTCAGCTTGCCACCATAATGCCGCTATCGTCCCTCCCATCATTGCTAAAACTGCGCCTGCTATTCGTGCTTCTCGTAGTCGTCGTTGTAATACTAAATTGAGTTGTTCTTGACTTAGTTTTTGGGCTACTTCGGCTCTAGTTTTTTCAATCTTTACTTTTTCTAATTCGGCAACCATACCATAGTTATTTTTTTGGCGAATTGGTTCCACTAGATAATCGTGGACTAGCTGGTAGCGATCGCCTAACTCTTCTCGAACTCGCAACACTAAACCTGAACCAACCAAAATTTCTAAAATCAATTCCCAAGCTGGGTCAAGGTTTGATATTCTATCACTATGGTTATTGTTTCCTAATGTAGTTATTAAATCAGCTTTGGTCTTTAGTGGTCGTGTCCCTTTTTCATCAGTTAACTCAAATAATAATTTCCAACTGAACTCTTCATTTTCTTGACCGCAGTCTTTGATCACTTCTTCAAGCCAACGTTTCACTAGTTTTATCGAGCCGCCGCAAAGCTTGTATTGTTTAAGTGTGGTAATGTTTTCTGCTTGCAGCTGAGCGCCGACTATTTGTAATTCAATTGGATGTACTTCGTCTAATTCTCCTGCCAAATCCTTTACCAATTGATTAATTAATTCGTCACTTAATTCATAATGCGAACGTTGAGTAAGACTGTGAATTATAGTTATTGCATCTTGGCTAGAAAATTTACCTAAATAATAACGAATATCTTTATCAAGAATGTTTTTATTAATTACATCTAAATCATTTAAACCATTGCCATATTCTTTGTTTAAACGTTCAAACTCTAATAAATAGTGTAGATAATCTTCTCTCAATGAAAAAATAATTTTTACAAATGGAATATTCAAACATTCACTAAAAAATTTATAAAATTGTCTTCTTTCTGATAGAGAATTGCTAATAAAGAAAAACTCTTCAAATTGATCAAAAATAATAATTATTGTAGAATTATGCTCAGTCAAAAAACGTATTTGTTCAATTATTTTAGTCGCTGTATTTTCTATATCATTAAATATTTCAATATGTGTTAATGCATTGTTAACACTGCTGCCCAAAGCTGTAATCCAATCAGTATAAACAGATATAACAATTGGTATAGGAATGCGTTCACCAATGACTTTTCCTTTCAAAGCTGGTACTAAACCAGCTTTAATAACTGAACTTTTACCAACACCTGATGGCCCATGAATTATTGTGAGTTTGTAGTCAGCACGAGTAATTCTTTCAATCAATCGATTGACATCTTGCTGTCGTCCAGAAGCAGATATTTCTTGGGCAACTTCTTCGGGAATAAAGGATATTTGTTGTGGCTCTAAAACTGAGTTAATTCTATAATGTTGAGGTTGTAATTGACTGGCTCCAATGAAAGCACGAAAGCCATATTGATGTTCTATTTGAATTTTTTCTTGCTTAAGGCTAAAGGCTTCTGTATAGTTACGACGCTCACAAAAGTAAAGCGATCGCAACTCCTCTAAAATCTCCAAGTAAAGTGACGGTTCATGTTGTAGCTCACATACTACTTTTGCCCATTCTAGGTTGTTGATGGCTTCCTCCCACTCACCTAAATGTCGCTGTGTACGTGCTAACAACAAAAGGTACCAACTTTCTTGTTGCCGTGAAACTTCTGTCGCTGTTTCTGAGATAGAAAGTGCCGTATTTGCTAATTCATGAGCTAGTACCCAATTTGATTCAGAGGCCGCTACATATGCTAAAAAGCCATAATCTTGAGCAACTTGCGCTGAAGTTCCGTAAGTTTTATGCAGTCGTAATGATTTTTGAGCTAATTCTTTTAAGTCTTCCCAAGCTTGTAAGCGTTGCATACTTTCACAAGCAGGCAAAATAAATTTGGCAACTAAATCTTCTCTTTGTGCCTCCTCTAATACATCCAAGCATTGCTTAAACCATAAAAGAGCATTTTGCCAATAACTACTGTTAGCATTCTGATGTAAATCTGCCATCCGGCGATAACATAACCCCAGGTGAAATAACACTATTGCTTTCCACAGTAAAGAGGAGGAGAAGATAAAAGAAGAAGACAAAAGTAATTGCTCACTTACTTTACCTACTTTTACGCTTTTCCTTTCTCCAACTCTCCTAGCTTCCTGCTGCCATAAAGCCAAGCTTCTCTGATAATGAGCTAAAGCACCATTAATTTGATCGTTAGCGTATTTATCTCGTCCCAATACAACTTCTAAACTAGCTTCTAATCCTGGTTCTAATTTGACACTATATAAACGCAGTAAATCATTGCGAGCGGATTCTATTTCGTGACGATGTTGAGATTTAGGATCTAAATCTAGAGAAGCATTAGATAAAAATCTTTCGGTACCTGCTTCTAAAACTTTGGCAAAGAGACATTCTGTTTCTTGGCTAATTAAAGTAATTAAATCTGATTTTGCCATTTCAAATTTAATAGTGGTTGCAGCCCAGCTTTTAAAATCGGGTGCTAATCTAGAAAGCAATGATGCCACTTCATCTTGTAACCATAATACCAGTGGGAAGTGAAATGTTGTGGCGTAAATATCTCGTGCTTGGTTAATACTGGTAAGTAAGTCGTCAAGGTCGATAATTGACTCTAGACCAAAAACCATTACAGCTGATGGTAAAGAACCTGTAGCAACTAGAGGATTGTCCAGGAATAATTCTGTAGATATTGTGCTGTGTAAAGAGCTAGTTGATGAATTGACAACGATTTCATGTAAATTTATATCTTGAGTCATGGAGCGGAGATGTTCTAACATTTGCTCTCGTAATTGCCGATAATTACACCGGACTAAAATCAGGGCAAATTGACCTTTGGAAAGCGCGATCGCCCGAATCAGTCTTTGCAAAGCATGTTGATTTTCATTGGCGATTGCGCCTGTGATTTGCCACTTTGTCATAACTAAACATCAAGCTAGAAAAAAATAAAAAAATACCACATCAAAAACAGGCTAGGAGCCTTTTAAATTTCTGATTTTTCGTGGCTCATACCCTACGCATTTCGTTACGTCTGAAGATTCCTACAGCCGTCTCCACTCTAATTCAAAATTCATAATGATCAGAAATTCAAAATTAAAGATTGTCTGAATTTTAAATTTCAAGTTTTTATGGCTTTTACCTAGCTATTCATTTTGTTGCCAAGCAATGACTTTTTCTGTTTCTGCCAATGCTGGACTGATGCCAAACCAGCGCCCCAGAGGGTCACGATATTCAAACAGATACATACTTCGCAGTAAGCTTTGGTAATCAGACTCGCCTTTAACCCTTTGCTGCTGCACTACTTCAAATAATAATTCCCACTGGTATTCATCAATCGCCAATAGTAAATCATCACGGTAGTCCTTAATCACGGCTTCTAAACAATTCCTAGAAAAAGGTGGATCTTGCCGTTGCAAGCAGCTATAAAGTAAACCTAATAAATTACGAATATGACCACCACTAACACGACATAGACGATCTAGGGTTTCGGGATAATCAAATAATTCTGTGATGATTAATATCCTTCCGTTCCAGGCAACTTCTGGAAAAGCTCTTGCTAAGACTAATTGGCGCAATAGTGACATTCCTGGTTCGTAGTCACTACCATCTCTTTGCCGCACTAATACCATCGGCAACACCTTGGGCGCAATACCTCCTCCAAGGCGATTTTTTAGTGTCTCGTACTCATTAGAGAAAATTAATGCTAAGGGAATTGTGTAAACTAAGTGACATTTGAGTCGGCGTAACTGTTCGCCTCGATCAATGAAAAGATACTCTGGTTGCGATCGCCCGGATGCAACAGGGCGCATATCCACTCGATCCAAGTTATCTACAATCACTACCAGTCCTTTTTGACCTCGCAGCTTTAGCTGTTCGACAGCCTTTTCTAATACCTCTTCGTTAATCGCTTGTAAAATACTATTGGTGCGTGGTTCTAGATATTGCCTTAATTGATTACGTAACTGGGCACTATCTTTAGTTTTAGCGGTAATTTTGGCAATACCCAAGGACAACTCTGCTTGTGCTGAAAGCTCTATAGGGTTTTGTAAAAAGTCGCCAACTTCTTTAAACAAATTGGTAAAATAACCAGGCTTGAGTTTGATACCAATCCCTTCTAAACTGACACTGACTTGACGGGCTACACTCAACAAAATATCGCTGATATCAATATCTGCCATATCCAGGTCTTGACTAGATTCAAAATAAACTACATGAAATTCTGCCAATTCCAGTTCTGCCTTCAGGCGTTGCAACTCTGTTGACTTACCACAGCCAATGTGACCCGTAAATAACTGGCAGGTTGGCTCATCAGGAGAAATACGGGTAATAGTTCGTTGCAATTCTTCAACAATCTTGCAACCACGTACATCAGCAAAATCTATGTAGTACTGCTGATCTAGCACGTTACTTATGTTTAAAGTGTAACTTGGATTACAAGCCTTGTAAAAACGTGACAGATTTAGTGTCGTTCTCATGTATGTAAAGGTGTATGTAGAGGTATATGTAGATGCAATTTAATTCGTATTTTTTATACAAGTAATCTCTAGCCGAAATGTAGGCACACGACTAACCTGCAAGTTAGCGGTATCTTGCAGGGGACAGCATTCGCGGCAAAACCACTGCCAGTAACTAACTGTCAGTAGTGTGGTAGAGATTAATTGACCCTAATAACATTAAGCATATGTGTCCTTTTTACAGCTGCTGTTGAGGTTTTGACAATCTTTAGCTTTTAATTGACCTAGCAAAAACCTTTATGGTTTTGTTAATCAGTAAAAAACTATTAGAGGGTGTAAGTCTCAGTTTTTATAGCTGATGAGGTAGGACTGGTATTAATTCTAGCAAGGTACTCAGGAATTAGTACAGTGTAAATACCATTTCACATAATGTTTGTCAAGAAAAATCTTCACATTACAGCCTCCCTCCTTAACTACCATGAGCTAGTTAAAAACATCATCTAGATTATGGTAAATTTGTCAATTACTGCTTTGTAGTTCTTTTGGAAGGTATTGGCTGTCACACTACAGTTAAAGAGGCTACAGTTGATTGAAATTAGATACAGAAAACTTGAACAAGAAGAATTACTGGCGTCACAATATCTTTTGCGGTTACTGTAGAGTGTTAATAAAAGTAAAAAAATCCTGAGATTAAAGTGGCTAATACATGCCAACAGGGTTTACTACACTTAATTGATGATACGAGCGCATCAAGGAATTGAACTGAAACCAGAAAGGGGTTTGAATGGCTGGCATAGTATCAGTTTCCCGCACGGATTTAGCCCAGCGCCGCAAGAAGTTACGTCGACAGCGGCAGATGAAAATTCTTCAGGCTATTTGGCGAACCTTTGCCATAAGTGGGCTGGCGGGTGGATTGCTGTGGGTAGCAATCCAACCAATATGGGTGCTAAATGCACCCAAACAAATAGTAATGAAATCAGGCAATCAATTATTGTCGGATGATGCAATTAAGTCACTACTGGTGTTATCCTATCCCCAGTCTTTGTGGCGGATTAAACCGTCTGCGATCGCTGATTCTTTGAAGCAACAACCAACTATTGCACAAGCAACAGTTAGCCGCCGTCTTTTTCCACCTGGATTAAACATCGAAATCCAGGAACGAATACCTGTAGCTATTGCCCAAAAACGCATAGAGCAACACAACACTACTAACAAAAAAGTGACTGTAGGCTTGCTAGATGCCAGTGGAGTTTGGATGCCCTTAGAAAAATACAAATCACTGAATCCTACCAGTAAATTGCCCACTCTCCAGGTCATTGGCTTGCCAGAGCAATATAGTTCTTACTGGACTCAACTTTATCAAGCTGTCAGTCAAAGCTCCGTGAAGGTGGTAGAAATTGATTGCGAAGATCCAACGAATTTAATTTTGAAAACAGAATTAGGAAAAGTGCATCTTGGTGTTCCAAGTCTCAAGTTACCTGAACAAATTAGGTTACTCACCCAAATGCGCCATTTACCAGCAAAACTCAATTCCAGCCAAATAGAGTATATTGATCTGAAAAATCCCGAATCCCCATTAGTACAAGTGAACCAAAAAAAATCGAAAATTGACTCCCAAAATCCTTAGCTCTAAATAACGTGATTCATATATCAAGCGCTCCTAGTAAATCAATAAGTTTTATGCTGATAAAGATATTTATTATTTTGAGTTTTCCAGTAACCTGCGAAAAAATGGGTATTAATTTCTAATTAAAGTGAGAGGATCAATCATCAAATCTCTTCTGAGAGCAAAAGACCTTGAATTGTTATCTTAACATCTAGTTATAGGGTACAAGATGTTAGACAATCTGATGATGGCATCTGGTGTGCAAAATACCTTTTGTCTGTATGGTCTTCGACTAACACCAGCGCGTCAACACAAAATACGTAAGTTTTTCATTAAAGTCTAACTCACAAGCAAAGGACACTAGTAAGAACAACTGATGCTACTCGACTTGTGTAGGTTCCAAAATGTTTTAACTTTGGTAAGTTGAGGATACTTCCAAAAACGGTTTACCAAAGTTGCCAACCGCGACGATAAACCATAAGTTTTGTCAGCGTTGCTTTTGGTGAGTCAGCTTTGATTTCTTTATGCTGTGCTTCCTATTGGGTTGCGAAGCATCTCTGAAATTCTTGGTTTGTTGACGGCACTGGTTACGGTTCTTGTAAGAGAAAATATTGCTCCAACAAAGTGTCCATTAAAACCTACCAAACAACAAATCAATCAGCTATAGTCTGACAAGCAAATTCTTCTTTACCCTTACCGGAAGAACAAGTAAGTAAAAGGCAAATATTGTGTCTTAAGTTGCAATCATCCCCAATGGTGAAACTGATTAACAATATTATTATGGCAAGCAATACTCACCGTGGCGCGACTTTACAAGTTATATCATCCGCAGATAATTGTGAGTGCGGAGTTAGTTTTACTATGTTTGCGTGTATATGTAATCACGTAAAATCATTCTCAGTAGTCAATTTAAAACGAAGACAGAATTGCCCCCAACCGTATTTTTATTGTTTATATGATTGTATTTTATACAATTTAAACACTGTGATTGTGGTAGTTAACCAAAAAATAGCTGAGATTGACAGCTGTAAGATTAATGACCAACTTAAATCATTAACGCAAATAGGTGGAGGACATTGGAAATGCCAAATGGATACTGAAAGAGATTACCAACATAGCAGGGCAGAGATTAATGTCTGGTTGAGGTTATACAGATCAATTTTAAGTAAATGTAGGTATACTTCTCTAGAATCGGCTGTGCGATCTGCTGCATTGAAGGCTTATTCCATAGCAAATTTTCGCACTGCCAATCCTGTTAGGGTTGGAAGTAACGAGAACAATAAAGAACAGTGCCACAATCTATGGCAGTGTCAAACTATAGTTGACTCTTAGGTGAATAACACCTAAAAAAGTCGTTTATCTACCTTTCTGAATGCAATGACACTTGATAATAACCAAGGACTTACCTATAAAAACTCCCAATCTGCGGGACAGCCAGGGTTCTCTCTGGCAGTTAACTCGACGAATCCCTTTAATAACTCTGGGCTAAACTTTGGACAAAATCACGATAATAAAAAGATTTCTCCTGAAAATAGCCGAATTGGTGAGATTGTTCCAGGTCGGGTTGCCAACATCAAAGTCATTGGTGTGGGTGGCGGCGGTGGTAATGCCGTAAATCGCATGATCGAGTCTGATGTCTCTGGGGTGGAATTTTGGTCAATTAATACCGATGCCCAAGCTTTGACTTTGGCAGGTGCTCCTAGTCGATTGCAAATTGGACAGAAACTGACGCGAGGTTTAGGAGCAGGTGGTAATCCAGCCATTGGTCAAAAAGCAGCTGAGGAATCACGGGACGAAATTGCAACGGCTTTAGAAGGTGCAGACTTAGTATTTATCACTGCTGGCATGGGGGGTGGTACTGGAACAGGTGCAGCCCCGATTGTGGCAGAGGTAGCTAAAGAAATGGGCGCTCTCACTGTTGGCGTAGTTACACGTCCATTTGTATTTGAGGGACGCCGCCGTACCAGCCAAGCAGAACAAGGTATTGAAGGACTAAAAAGTAGGGTAGATACGCTGATCATTATCCCCAACAACAAGCTGCTGGAAGTGATCCCTGAGCAAACACCTGTGCAAGAAGCTTTTCGCTATGCAGATGATGTCCTACGTCAAGGGGTACAAGGAATTTCTGATATCATTACGATCCCCGGCTTAGTAAACGTTGACTTTGCCGATGTCCGGGCTGTGATGGCAGATGCAGGCTCCGCGTTGATGGGGATTGGTGTTAGCTCTGGAAAATCCAGAGCCAGAGAAGCGGCGATCGCTGCTATTTCCTCACCTTTACTAGAATGTTCTATTGAAGGGGCCAGAGGAGTCGTCTTTAATATTACTGGTGGTACTGATCTGACCCTGCATGAAGTGAATGCTGCAGCAGAAGCAATTTATGAAGTGGTTGATCCCAACGCTAATATTATTTTTGGCGCAGTGATTGATGATAGGCTCCAAGGTGAAGTAAGAATTACTGTAATTGCCACTGGGTTTACAGGTGAAATACAAGCTGTACCACAACAAAATGTGGCTAATGCCAGGGTAGTCACTCCAACTCAAAAACGACCAACACCGCAACAACCACCCACAGTTAATCCCCCAACCCCAATTCCAGAACCAAAAGAAAAACCTGGATTGGATATACCTGATTTCCTGCGAAACCGAAATAAGCCAAGGAATTAAGTGATTTGGAATTTGAGATTTTAGATTAAATTTACAGTCTAAATTCAGGCTGATGGCTGTATAAAATCTATTATTGCTAGGGTTTGAGCAGAGTTATCCCTGATACCAATTGGTGACGATACACCTCAATGCTACCCATAGAGAGAATAAACTGGGGCAGGAGTCTGCTGATTCTTAATGTCCTGTTGTGCTTCTGATGAAAAGCGGGAAGACTTACCCGACTAAACGGTTGCGATCGCGCTACATCTACCCTCGCGATCCATTGTCCTATGGCTGCCTCTGCTCGGAATAGATGCGGTTCGTAATCAACTGTTCTCTGGCTTTGCTGAAGTTTGAACACATAACCATTTTTCACGTGCCCTGGCTGAATCTCAGCACTAGATACTGCTGTAATTTTTAAGTCAACGCAAGTGAGCATCATATTTTTGAGCTAATTGTAAAAGCCTATAGACAGGTAAGCGGCTTCCCGTAAGGCAGAACACCAAAAAAAGCGAAGGTCAATATAAATTATTTCGGTTTTTGGTTTGTAGAGTCTGTTCAACCCATTGAATTACTTGATGACCAAGGCGCGTGCTATCGAGTCGGTCGATCTCGCGAATTCCGGTGGGACTAGTAACGTTGACCTCAGTTAGGTAGCCACCGATAACGTCAATACCCACAAAAATTAAGCCGTCTTGGCGTAAGCGTTCAGTGATTTGAGCACAGATTTCATGCTCTCTTGGAGTAATTTGGGTTGAAGCGACTGTGCCACCCGCTGCCATATTATTGCGAAAATCAGTACCGCTAGAAAGCCGATTGAGCGAACCAATTGGTTCACCATTGAGCAGAATAATTCGCTTGTCTCCCTGTTTTGCCTCTGGTAGATAGGTTTGTACCATTACTGGTACTCGACCTTGGAGAGTACTGAGTTCGACAATGGAGTTGAAGTTGCGATCGCCTGATTGCAAAAATAAAATCCCTTCTCCAGCTTTATTACCTAGTGGTTTGAGAACTGCTGCTCCTTTTGCTTCAACAAATTGTCGGATCAACTGTTTATCGGCACTAACAATTGTTTCTGGAATTGCTTTGGTAAATTGAAGGGCATACATTTTTTCATTCGCCCCCCGGATGCCACTGGGGCTGTTAATCAACAGGGTTTTGTTTTGGTCAATGTAATCCAGAATATATGTGGCATATAGGTAGGAATCATTGACAGGTGGATCTGTCCGCATAAATACGGCATCCATTGTGTCTAAGGAACTTAAGGAGCGCTGGCTCAACTTGTACCAAAGATTTGCTGCTACCCAGCGTCCCTCTATTAGCTCTACTGGTACAAGTTCCACTCTCTGTAAGACAGCCCAAGCTTTGCCATCCACCAAACTCAGCAGATTTGCCTGAGTTACCCAAACTTCGTGTCCCAAAATTTGCGCTGCTTCCATGAGAGCAACGCTGGTATCATGACAAGGGTCAAGCTGATGAATGGGATCAATTATAAAAGCTAGTTTCACGCTTTCTACCTACCTCAATCACCAGAAAATTTAATAGTTATTCAACTTAGATTATCTCTTGATGATCTCACTAATTGACGTACATGTGTACTGTTAAAGATAACCATTTAGTTTACTAGGTAATGTTTTGTTGTCCAGGCATAGCTTTTTTAAGAAAAACTGCGTAGATGCACAGCACCCTGTCTTTGGATATTGCAATACCTTCTCAACCTACACACTGTTGCTGGAAGCTAGTAATTCATCAAGTTTGCCTTGACGATCTAAAGCATGGATATCATCACAACCACCAACATGCTCATCGTTGATGAAGATTTGTGGTAAAGAGCGTCTTCCATTCGCCCTTTGAGCCATTTTGTTTCTTGCCGTCTCATCTCCATCAATACTGTATTCTACAAATTTGACTCCTTTGTTATTCAACAAACTTTTAGCACGGATGCAAAACGGGCAAGTTCTCCAAGTGTAAATTTCTACTTTTGCAGTCATAAAGTCTTCAACTTAATTTAGTACTTCTTAATTTTAGAACGTTGCCACTAGCAATAGCTGGCAACGTTCTATTTTCCTAAAACAGGATATAAAATTTTTTATGTATTAACCGAGTTGCTCAATGTAGCTATTAGCCTAATATTGTTTACTTATGAAGTGTACTTTCTGATAGGTAGTCCTGATCTGAAAGACTCATTTAAAAAATAATTACCGCTATCTAGCTAATGGGAGAAGAAGTACCTTTGTACTTCTCCACCCAAATTGAATTAGCAGTGTTGCTGACTGCTATAGAGACTGTTTGCTTTTTTGGTGAGTCTCAAAACACCTACAGCAAATAAGCCAAGAGCAACTGCTGTGCTAGGCTCAGGTACTTTTTTTGGTGGAGGTGGTGGGGGGGTATAGTAAGGAGCTTGTCCTTTAAGTTTGCTACTTCCTCCGCGACTAGTTCCAGAACCTACGCTCATTAAACGCACTCCGAAGTTCTGTTCAGAAAATTGAGCCAGCGTTAAAGTTTGTGAACTGTGGGATAGGGTAAATATGGTCGATTGAATGTCGCCTTTTCCATTCCCTATACCTTCCTGACCAATTTCTACCGCAGCATCAAAGGAACCGCCACCACCATTCAGATTGTTACTACCGCTGCCGACAGAGTTAATTGTTCCAGCAGGGCCAAATTTGCTGGCTGTTATATCTGTACCTACTACTTGGAGACCACTGAGGAGCGAATCGTTCAAAATATTAAAGAAAACGCCGCGTATGTCAGCAATTGTGTTACTACCAGTCGGTAAAAAGTCTACCTTAAACCGAACTTTGCCCGCTCCTGCTATTTCGTCATCTAAGGTAAACTTCACTTGAGTATCAGAACCTGTGAATTCGTTGATAGTGAAATTTATAGAAGCGGCGTTAGCAGGGGAAAAGGCAGAAAGTGATATGACAACGGCTGTAGCAGCCAAAACGCCGGGTAATACAGAAGTTGAAAAGGGGTTTTTCATATTGAACAGTACTTACAAAACAGAACGTTGAGACTCAATTGATGAAGAGAGGAATTTGATCAATTGCCATACACTTGACTGATGTTAAAAACATTCAACAAATAGGTCTTACATTAATCTAGACATTCAAATGTGAGTTGTCTATAATACACAACCTATGTTCAAAAAGACTTTATTTTCAGCTTCATATCATGAAAAGACCCAGTAGCAATACTGGGTCTTTAAGTATTAAAAGATAAACTAAGTTACTATATTTATCCACCGTCCACGGCGTATTGAATTAGCTGAGCAAGGCGCTGGCGTAGAGTTTCTAATCCCAAGCGCTGACTCGCTGAAATAAATACCGCTAAAGGAAACTCTTCCCTAGCTAAAGCTAGTGTCTGGCTACTTGCTTGATCAATCTTGTTAAAAGCAACCAGTGCCGGGCCAGGAGTCACTGGCATTTGCGCCAAGATTTCCCTGACTGCGCGAATATGGCTCAACCAAGCAGGATGAGACAAATCCACCAAATGTAGCAAGGCATCGGCTTCTGTGACTTCCTCCAAAGTAGCGCGGAAAGCATCCATTAACGATGTAGGCAGTTCGTGTATAAACCCTACCGTATCTGTAATCAGAATTTCTTGAGGTTCATCAGTTTCGCCATGAGAAATCACTAAGCGGCGTGTGGTAGGATCGAGAGTGGCAAATAACTGGTCGGCTGTATAAACTTCAGCATTGGTGAGAGCATTCAGCAAGGTAGATTTACCAGCATTGGTATAGCCAACCAAAGCCACTGAGGGAACTTCTCGATGCTGTCGCCGCTGCCGTAACCGTGAGCGATGTGCTTGTAATTGGTTCACTTCTTTTTGCAGTCGGGAAATGCGCTGTTGGATGGCACGTCGTTCAGTTTCCAGTTTAGTTTCACCAGGGCCGCGAGTCCCAATACCACCACCCAATCGTGACATCGCCCGACCTCTACCAGCTAGTCGCGGCTGCATGTATTCTAGCTGTGCTAGTTCTACTTGTAATTTACCAGCACGGGACTGGGCGCGTTGGGCAAAGATATCCAAAATTACTTCGGTGCGGTCAACTACCCGGATACCAATTTGCATTTCTAAATTGCGGACTTGGGAGGGTGAGAGGTCACGGTCAAAGACGACTAGATTAACTCCTAGGGTTTGGGCAGTTAAGGCGATTTCTTGTACTTTACCTTCGCCAACTACTGTCTGGGGATGAATACGCGATCGCTTTTGTTGTACTGTCTGTAATACATCTCCGCCAGCAGTATCCACCAACCGTGCTAATTCTGCCAAGGTGTCCTGAAATCGTTGGGGACTTACCTCACTCGTCATTAGCCCCACAATTAGCACGCGATCATGGTCAGCGTCCACTTCCTGGGCGACAAATTCCCGCTGGAATTCTGCCTCCAGATTTTCCACCAAGTCTACTAAATCCTGCTCTGCGAGAGCATCCAAGCTTAGAGGCGGCGATATATTCCAGCTTGGTGATTGTACTTGACTTTCGTCTACTTTGGATGCAGTGGGACTAGCTACCAGGGTGCGAGAGTCTTGGGGTGTCAGATGAGCCAGATAAGCTTCTTTGACGTACCCAGTAGCGCCGCCTCCTCGGCGTGTGAATCCTGTGCCAGTAATATTTAGGACAACCAAAGCATCTAAGCGTTGCAGTGCCATAGCCGTCAGCGCCGCTTCATTAGGCGGTTCTGGCTTGAGATGGGTGGCTATACAACGAATACCACTGAGCCGTTCTGCACCATATCGGGGCAATTCTAGCGGTGGGATTTGTGTTTGACGCGGTGTACCTACGCCTACACGAATCACTTGCCCGCGACGGTTGAGGTAGGCACACACAGGCTGATTGACTTCTGTGCTAATTGCTGCCAAACGCTGGGAAAATTCGGACGTGGTGATGCGATCGCCCGGTATGCGCTGGTGATATAGCCGCTGTAATTGCTTCAGCTGGCTGGACTTTAAACCTTGGAGATTTCCAAAGATAGTTTCTATAGGCGTTTATGACCAGTAAATGGCCCCCCAAATCCTTCTATATGTCTATTTTACAACAGGATCTAGGGTACAAACTCTCTCCTATGAGGGATGGTATCTCAGAGAACAAATTTTAGGTGTCTATTTCACCAGCTTGTTGCAGTGCAAAATCTATCAGTAGCGATCGCAATTTGATTTCAGTTGAGACAGTAGACTTCTTGCATAAATATTTTTTGTCTCGCACCAAGACGCAAATTAAGAGCAATAAAAACTTTTGCAATAAGTTTATGTAAGGGCGATCGCTAAATTAATCGTTACATTGGTTTAGTCTTAACAGCGATTATTGAATCAATGCTTGAAAGCATTCCTCTTCCCTAAGCTCGACTTTATCCAAAATTAAGAACTTAGTTCTCTTGATAGGGCAAAAACACTAGCTTTTTGGCAAAAACTTTTTCTATGTCACTGATTATCGGTGAAATCGAAAAAGTCAAACTAGCGTCACACAAAGCTTTCAGCCTTAGCTTGAGCGTTGCTAGAAAATAGATAAAGTCGAGCTAACTAGTAATTCTGCTTGGCGACTAGTTGTTCGAAAGCTTTCAAAAGTATTAAAGACTCCCTAACAAGTATCAAAGACTCACTAATAAAGAAATTACAAGGAAATGGGGAAATTTCTACTCCCTTGTCTTTGCAAAAGGGAAACTGGGGTTAAAGTATTTCGCCATCGTCTCACTACTGTTTGCAACTTCCCCGACAACCAGTCATCAAACTGCGGATAAATTGGCGATCGCGGCACCAATTCCCACCCAGCAGATTGTAAAATTTCTCTCAATGCTTGCTCTTGAAGATGTGGATAATCAGGATTCACTTCATCTTTTGGCCCAATCCCACCTAAGTCTCGCGCACCAGCTTCGATACAAGCAAGTAACCATTGCTCATCTTTGACTAAATTTGGTGGAATTTGAATTGTAATATCTGGCTGTAAAATCTGACGTGCTTTGGTAATGACTTCTGGTAGTTGATGGGGGTTAAAGGGAGGTGCATCAAGGGTTTGCTGATTTCCTGGGCTGTGAGGTTGCAGGATGACTTCTTGAATGTGATGGTAACTTTGATGCAAATCAGATATGGCTGCCAATGTTTCCCACCAATCATCCTCAGTTTCCCCAATTCCCAACAGTAGCCCGGTTGTAAAA
The DNA here is from genome assembly GCA_019359395.1 of Komarekiella atlantica HA4396-MV6. Taxonomy (GTDB): domain Bacteria; phylum Cyanobacteriota; class Cyanobacteriia; order Cyanobacteriales; family Nostocaceae; genus Komarekiella; species Komarekiella atlantica. The sequence continues at coordinate 907 of JAHHHK010000015.1, read as the reverse complement.
GGAATCTGCAACTCTCCCGCCCATTGTAATTGTTGCAATCTTAGTGCTGATAATTTACTCGGTGCGTATTGATGAACAGTATTTAACAAATTTGGTGTTAATTGCTCCAACATTAATCCCATTGAAACATTCACACACTTCAGCTTTTGCATTTCCTCAAAACTCAGTGGCCCTGCATTAGTGTGGGGTAAGAACTCCATCGAAAACGCTAATTCACACAAATCATAAATCCGCTGAAACCATATCTGACGCCTTGGCGAATGGGGATGTACTTCACCACTGAGTATAAGGATTTCACAGATATTTTGGCTTTGAAGCTGTTTTAGGATGTTTTCTGCTGCTGAGAGGCTCATCCAGGAACTTTTGCCTGGTTCGGTGCGAAAGTTGCAGTACGTACAGCGATTAAAGCACTCATAAGTCGGAACGATTGTATAAGCAGGGCTATAAGTGACAATGCGGGAATAATCAATTGGCATAAAACAGGGTCTATCTTACTACGCCACAATATCTACCTGAGTAAGGTTACGAAAACTGAGCCGATTTAAATTGTCATACGAGATGACTGCAATTAAAGTTTATATTTATTAAACTCTTACTCTCACTGTATTTGAGGCAATTTTATGCTTTAAAAGTAGCACTTTAGAGCTTTCTGCAAGCTTATCTACAGGGTTAATAGAAAAATTTATTTACAAAACACTTTACAAAATGCAATATTTTCTTTAAGATAAATTACAGGTAGCAAAACCTACCTCAAACATTCATACATAAATCGTAATCATCAAACCATGACAGCAACCATTCAACAGCGCAGCAGCGCCAACGTATGGGACAAATTCTGTGAGTGGATCACCAGCACCAACAACAGACTTTACATCGGTTGGTTCGGCGTCCTGATGATCCCCACCCT
>JAHHHK010000014.1 GCA_019359395.1 Komarekiella atlantica HA4396-MV6 | reverse complement strand
GTGCCAAGTATGGGTTGAGGAAATGGTCAGTTCCATTCGCAATAAGCAGGCATATTATCAGCGAGGTTTAAGGGCTAGGAAACTTATACAGCAAGCACTTTAGCTCGTTTGTCGCCCCTTGAACAGCCAGATGGTAAACGCAAAGATAATGCTCAAGATACTCGCATTGATTGGGGAAGAGTCGCCAGAAGGTTTTTAGAGAATGAGTAGTTAAGTGATCAACTATGATCGTCGATTAATTGAGGCACAATATAATCAAAGACTCTATCAACACGCAATGACTACTCAATTGATGGTTCAACCCTCATCCTTAATATCTTCTGGTATCAAGATGAGTGAATTCGCGAAGATTTATCTTTTCAAATTTACCGATGAGCTACAATCTCGCTTTGAAGAACTGTTGGAAAAGAAAAAAGCTGATGCGCTCACTCCTGAAGAAGAAGCCGAATATATAGGTATCTCTGAATTAGAGCGAATCTTTACCTTGATTAACGCTCAACTAGCGGCGAAAAGTAAATGGTGTCCGAACAAACTCGAAAATTTGTAAGACAACGAGCTAAATATCTTTGCGAATACTGCCACTCCCCGGAATACTTGAGTCCAGACCGTTTTACTATTGACCATATTATGCCGCAGTCTTTGGGTGGCTCTGATGAACTGGATAATTTTAGAATATTTAACCTTTTAGTAAACATGATTAAATCTCACGCAGAGGCTCAGAAACGCAGAGGGTTGTTATGATAATTCTCTGCGTTACTTTGCGTTTAGTTAGCGTTACTCTGCGTTTAAAAAAATGACTACACAAGAAAACATAATTTACCTCGATTACCACTCAACTACTCCCGTTGATCCTAGAGTAGCCGAAAAAGTCATGTACTATATGACTACCGCTTTTGGTAATGCTAATAGTGTAGATCATGGTTATGGAGATGCAGCAGCACAAGGAGTTAAACAAGCCCGTCAACAAATAGCTGAATTAATCAATGCTGCTCCCAAAGAAATCATTTTCACATCTGGTGCTACAGAAAGCATTAACTTAGCAATTCAAGGACAGATTTCTCAACAAAATACCCCCGCCAAAATAATTGTTTCTCCAGTTGAACACAAAGCTGTTTTAGATACCTGTAAAGCATTAGCTAAAAAAGGACTCGCGGAAATTATTTGGTTAAAAGTCAATCAACAAGCACAGATTAATTTAGAATATCTGGAAAAAGTTTGTTCTGATGGTGCTTCCTTACTCTGCGTGATGGCTGCTAACAATGAAGTAGGGACAGTTTACCCCATACAAAAAATTGGGGCGATCGCCCAAAAATATAATATCCCTTTCTTATGTGATGCTTCCCAAGCAGTCGGTAAAATTCCCATCAACTTCCAAGACTGGGGGATTACTTATCTGGCGATTTCTGGTCATAAACTTTATGCACCCAAGGGCGTTGGTGCATTAGTAGTGAAAAACGGCCATCATCTTCAACCACTTATTTACGGCGGTGGACATCAGCAGGGACTCAGATCAGGTACGCTGAATGTCCCCGGAATTGTTGGTTTGGGAGAAGCTTGTCAATTGAGACGATTAGAAATGTCAGCAGATGAAACTGCGATGCCTACGGCGGGCTGCGCCTACGCAATTTTACGAGATACACTACAAAACTTACTCCAAGCTCAAATTCCTAACTTAGTGGTGAATGGAGACTTAAACAACCGTTTATCAGGTAACTTACATATTTCTATCCCGGATATTCCTAATAGTGCCATAATTGCTAGAGTTCGCCACCAATTAGCTATTTCTACAGGTGCAGCTTGTTCATCAGGTGTTGTTGCACCATCTCACGTTTTACAAGCTATGAATCTTTCAAATAATGTAATTGAGGGAGCTTTAAGAATTGGTATTGGTAAATTTACAACCCAAGAAGAAATTGAAAAGGCATCATTTTTAATAACCAATGCAGTCAACGAAATTCATCAACTTCTCTAACAATACTTCGGACATATTAAGTTGCGATCGCACCGGATTAGACTAGTTGTGATTAATTGAACTGTACCAGAGTATGATAGGTTATTTATCTATCACTAGCTAAAAGATTAGTGCCTAGAGTACTAAGATATGAACTTGTACACTGCTTTGGAATAATATTATATTTGAACATTAAAACTTTGGGTTATGTACTCATTTTAGTGTGAGGTCTACTATGTCTGAAGCTCCCATATTAGATAAGATTATCAAAAATGTGCGAGTAGTTCGTCCCCATCAGGATGCTGTCGAACTACTTGATTTAGGAATTAAGGATGAGAAATTTGCTCAGATTGCCCCTAATATTAGCCCAGACAAAGGCAAAGAGGTATTTGATGCCAAAAACCTGCTGGGCTTTCCTGGGGTCGTGGATGCCCACATGCACATCGGTATCTACCAACCCCTCGATAAAGATGCTGTGACTGAAACCAAAGCAGCAGCAATGGGGGGAGTAACAACTAGTCTCAATTACATCCGTACAGGACAGTATTATCTCAACAAAGGCGGTTCCTACCGCGATTTTTTCCCAGAAGTATTGGCATTATCCGCAGATAATTTTTTTGTAGATTATGGCTATCACATCGCACCTATAGCTAGCCAGCATATCGACGAAATACCTTTACTATTTGAGGAACATGGCATATCTTCGTTTAAAATCTTCATGTTTTATGGCGGTTATGGGTTGCATGGTTTGTCAGACCAGCAAAACCTCTTTTTGATGATTAATAAAGAGGAACGCTACGACTTCGCCCATTTTGAATTTATTATGCGTGGTCTAACTCGCTTGATGGAAGCACATCCAGAAGCGCGAGATACTATCAGCTTGAGTTTGCATTGTGAAGTTGCAGAAATTCTCAACGCCTACACCAAAATAGTTGAAAATGACTCTAGTCTTAGCGGATTAAGCGCATATAGTGCAGCGCGTCCCCCTCATTCTGAAGGTTTAGCAATTTGCATTGCTTCCTATTTGGCACATGAAACTAACTGTGCAAATATCAATTTGTTGCATTTGAGTTCGCGTAAGGCAATGGAAGCAGCTTTAACTATGCAAACTGCTTTTCCTCATATCAATTTTCGGCGAGAAGTTACTGTCGGACATTTGCTATTAGATGTCGATACTCCTAATACAATTTGGGCAAAAGTTAACCCCCCTATTCGTCCCCGTGCTGACGTAGAATATTTGTGGCAAGCAGTACTTAACCATCAAGTAGATTGGATAGTTAGTGACCATGCTTGCTGTTCTGCTGAACAAAAAAGAAGTGCTAAAGACCCGAATAATATTTGGTTAGCGAAGTCTGGTTTTGGTGGTACAGAATATTTACTTTCTGGTGTATTTAGTGAAGGTAGCAAGCGGGGAATGTCTTACAATCACATGGCTAAGTTATTAAGTTGGAATCCTGCACGAAGGTTTGGGTTAAGTTCAAAAGGTGACATTGCAGTTGGCTACGATGCTGATTTAGTACTGTTAAATCCTAATGAAACCTTTATTGTTCGCGCTGCTGAGTCTGAGTCGCAGCAAGGTTACACACCCTTTGAAGGAGTTGAGTTAACAGGACAAGTCAAAACAACCTTTTTGCGAGGTAATATAGTTTATGATCGCGGACAGGTAATAGGTACGCCTAGAGGACGCTATTTAAAGTCCAAAAAAGGGTAAATAGCACTGAGGGGCTGCAAGCTACCCGATTTCTTGAAGAAGTCGGGAATCTGACCACCGCTAACCTAGCAAAATTAATGCGATAGACCACTAATCTTTATTGCTAAACTGTATACTCTTTCTCAGTCAACATTATAAGGAACTTTGTGATGTCTACTCGTGAAGCGATCATTCCTAAAGGCATGGAAATTCTCTATGAAAAATTTCATTATTGCCCTGGTGTTAAAGTTGGTAATACTTTATATATCTCTGGACAGGTAGGTAGAGATGAAAATTTACAAATTGTTCAAGGTGTAGAAGCCCAATTTGTTCAGGCCTTTGAAAATGTTAAAAAGGTGCTAGATGCAGCAGGGGCTAACTTTGATGATGTGGTAGAAATGATTACTTACCATGTCACTGGTAATGGTTTAGGGGAATTCCAAGCTGAAGCAACTGTTTTGGGTCAATCATTACATACTATTCCGTTTTTACAATTGTTTATGCAAGTAAAAAACCGCTATTTTATTAATAACTATCCTACCTGGACTGGCATCGGCATTACTGGTTTATCTACACCAGGATTGATAATTGAGATTAAGTGTACAGCTATTTTATCTAGATAGCATCAACATCATCCAAAAATTCGAGTACTACCTTTGCAATTTCTTCTGGTATTTGGTTCATCATACAAATAGTTCCGTTTGATAGCTCGACAACTTTACCATGAGGAACAGCTTGAGAGAGAAAATATCTATCTTGTGCTATTGCTAAACCCAATCTCTCAAATTCTTCTACATCATCAATTCCCCAGAGAATCAGAGTTGGACATTTAATTAAACTAAATCTTTCTGTGGCCTCTATGCAGTAATTTCCCACAGCCCAAACTGCATATAAAGGATAGCCAAAGCATTTTAAATCATCTAAAACCCATCGATGATTTAATTCAGCAGAACCTACATACCTTGTACGAGCTAACCATCTTTGCATCAGGTGCGAACCATCTTCTTTAATCACAAAACCTTCATTAAATCTCTTCATTAAATCGGCTTTCCCAGCTTCACCAAAGCCAGCCACATTACATAAAATCAATTTATTAACACGTTCTGGATAAGCTACTGCTACTTCTCCAGAAACAAAAGCTCCTGTATGGTTTCCCAGAATATTTATTTTTTCAATACCTAACTCATCTAATAATGCAATAACAGTTTTAGCGTAATCAGCTATCGAATACAATCTTGGCGGTTTATCAGAATCTCCAAAACCCATAAAATCCATTGCGATCGCGCGGTAATTTTCTGCCAAAATTGGTATTAATTCGCGATATTCATCACTACTACGCGGGTTCATGTGTAGTAGCAAAAGAGGCTCTCCTTCACCACCAATCTTGTAAAGAATCTGACCATCTTCGGTGTCTAAAAAAGCTCGCTTGATTGGTTTATTCATAACACTCTTTCTGAGAATTTACGTTAGCCTGCGTTTCACTTCTTCAGCCAAATCTGCCAGCGCTACTTCTACTTGCTCGCCTGTCTTCAAATCTTTGAGAGAAGATTTTTGTGCTGATGCTTCCTCAGAACCAATAATTACACAGAATTGAATCCCTTGTTTGTCAGCTAGCTGAAATTGTTTACCCAAAGCTCGCTTGTCGAAGCTAGTTATAACATTAATACCAGCCTGACGCAGCATTTGAGACACATTTAAATAAATGGGCATCAAATCTTCTTGCATATTTACTACCATTACCTGGGCTGGTGTAGCAGCTAATGTACTAAGAATACCAGCTTTGAGCAAGCGGCTAATTAAACGAGTTAAGCCGATTGAAATACCCACACCAGGCATTTTTTCGCCTAAAAATGTCCCTACTAATTCTTCGTATCTGCCGCCAGAGCAAATACTACCCAAGGCTTCATGTCCTAGTAGAGTTGTTTCGTAAACTGTACCAGTATAATAATCTAAACCACGCGCGATCGCTAAATCTATACAAAAACGATTTTCCGCAACTCCCAAATTGCGGACGCCTGCTATTACCGTTTCTATTTCAGCAACTCCTAGACTAAATTGCTCTGCTTCTGGCAAATTTTGCGCGAGATGTTTTAGCTTATCTAATACCTCATCAACACTACCATCAATTTTAATAAAATCAATAATTTTTTGAGTTTGTTCTGCTAAAATATCTTCTTTTTCTAGCTCTTGCTTAACCTTAAATTCACCAATTTTTTCCAGATTATCAATGATGCCAATACAAGATTTAATTTTATTCTCTGCAATTCCTAGCGATTGAAAGAAACCTGTAAGAATTTTGCGATTATTTATGCGAATGAGAAAATCACCAATATTAATTGCTTCAAATATCTCAGTGATAATTGCAGGCATCTGAGCATCATAGAGCAAGCTGAGTTCACGACGAGCAACTACATCAATATCGCACTGACGGAACTGACGAAAACGCCCATCTTTTGCCCGTTCTCCGCGAAAAACAACATCCATTTGATAGCGAGCAAAGGGAAAGGTCAATTCATTCAAATGACGGGCAATATAAGCCGCTAGAGGAACTGTTTGATCAAATTTTAAAGCTCTAGCTTCCGAACCAGTTTCGCCGGATTTATCCCTCTCTGCTTGCCGATTTGGGGGCAGAATGGGATCAATACCATAAATGATATTGTCGCCTTGATTACCTTTAGCTTGTAGCACTTCTAAACGTTCTACAGCAGGTGTTTCTATAGGCGTGAATCCATAGCTTTCAAAAACTCTTCTGATGGTATCTAGCAAATATAATTCCAGACGTTTCTCGCTAGGAAGAAATTCTGGAAAACCACTAGGATTAGAAAAGTTTATTTTGTCGCCTTTTGCCATGCCTTTACTGTTGCCAATCTTGAGAATACTATTTTTAGCTTTGTGTCTTCGTGGTGCACAAATGATTTTTACCACAAAGGCACTAAGGCACTAAGAAAAATCATTTGTGAGCTTTAAGATTACTATTTTAGTCGTTCTTCTTGAATCAAGGTGCGTTGAAAGATTTGATTGTTCTTAAACCAATGCCAAGTGCGGGCACGATTGTTATTGTCAGGACTAATGTAGATCATTTCATACAAGTTAAGTTCTGGGTTTGTTTTATAAGAAAACCATAGAATGACAATGGAATCATCCGCTTCCCAGGCTTTTCCTTGAATGCGCTCAGTGTCAAACCAGAGCTTTTTGTCTTTATAGATTCCGGGAAATTCATATTCTTCCTTTTTCCCATCAGACCATTTATAACGGTTGATTTGATAGTAGGGATGAGGGCTGTTTTCGGGAAATTGACAGGTTAAGTGAGACTCATAGCTGTCGAGGATTTTTCCTGCTGTATCTATCAACGTATAGGTTCCTACCCAATCTCCTTCATGACGGGCAAGTACAGGCATTCCTTCTCGAATATTAGACATGACAATTCACCTTTTATTGTTCTAACATTTTGAAGAATCGGGTAAAGTAATCAGGGAACGTCTTCGCTGTACAACCGGGGTCTTTAATGACAATTCCTGGAATCTTCAAGCCAGTAACAGCAAACGCCATTGCCATGCGATGATCGTGATAGGTTTCAATTGCTGCGGGGGTAATTGGGCCAGGCTCAATCTTCAGTCCATCTGCAAATTCTTCAACTTTGACTCCTAGGCGACGCAACTCGGTAACAACGGCGTGAATGCGGTCGGTTTCTTTATATCGAATATGTTCCACATTGCGGATGGTAACAGGTGAGGTGGCAAAAGGCGCGATCGCTCCCAATGTTTGCACCAAATCTGATATATCATTCATGTCAATATCGATGCCTTGCAATTGCTCTGACCCTGTCACTTGGGTGTAATCATCAGAATCATCAATCTGGCAACCCATCTGTTCTAAAACATTAAGCCAAAGAATATCACCCTGACAAGATTGTTTGGTCAAATGCTTAACCCGCACCCGTCCACCCGTGACGGCTGCTGCGGCAAAAAAGTAAGAGGCATTTGACGCATCGGGTTCTATTGTGTAATGTCGAGCTTGGTAACGCTGACCTGCTTTAATCTGAAATTGATTCTCGCCAATTTGAATCACCTCCACGCCAAAATCTGCCATTAGGCGACAGGTCATTTTGACGTAAGACTGAGAAACCAATGTACCTTCAACCTCAATAATCGTGTCCTGTTGAGCGTAAGGCGCAATCATCAGTAATGCCGAAAGCTGCTGACTTGTTTGGTTGGCTTTCAGACGAAAATCTCCTCCAGAAAACTGCCCACCATAGATGGTGTAGGGCATAAATCCCAGATTTTCTTCAAAGTTAACAGTTATTCCGCTCGTTTGCAGCACGTTTAGCAAGTCGCCCATCGGTCGTTCTCGCATCCGGGGAACACCGTCTAGGCGATATTCGCCGTTACCTAGTGCAACAAAGGCCGAGATAAACCTTGCTGCTGTGCCTGCTAAACCCACAAATAAATCCGCCTGCTTCGCTGGAATTTCGCCTCCCTTTCCTGCCACCTGAATCTGAGCCAGATTAGGATTTAAAGTAATGGGAATGCCCAATTGCTCTAAACATTTGGCAAAATAATCGCTGTCGTCACTAAATAAAGCATTTTCTAAAATCGAGTCGCCTTGCGCCAATGCAGTAACGAGTAACGCCCGATTGGTAATACTTTTAGAACCAGGAATCTCTACTGTGGCGTCTACTGGGCGATTCAGAGCAGGGATTTCAATGGTATCCACTTTAAACCTCTATGTAGGTGGTCAGCTACAACTTAATTATGTTCCCATATCCTGAATGCTGGTTGATCAGTAATATTGTAGACCGATGCAATTGAGTTGTAGACCAATGCAATTGAGTTGCAGACCAATGCAATTGAGTTGCAGACCGATGCAATTGAGTCGTAGACCGATGCAATTGAGTTGCAGACCGATGCAATTGAGTTGCAGACCGATGCACTTGAGTTGCAGACCGATGCATTAATAATGCAAGTCGATGCAATTCTTTAAATTCAAGCTATAAATCATCTCCCCCTGCTCCCCGGTCAGAATAATTCCTAATGGATTCTGTAGGACTTACGCAAAAATCGCCCAAAAGCTTAATTTATTCAACCGCCAAGACAAGGCAGTGTGTTGGGCGGCTCCGCCGACTTGAAGCAACTGTTGTGCCAAGACGCCTTCTCTGCGAGAGGCTCCGCCAACGCGAAGCGTCTCGAAGAGAAGAATTCGTAGAGTGTGCGTAATACCGTTTCTTTGTGAAGCTGCGCCAAACTCTCTTCATCTTTCATTTCTTGGCGTACTTGGCGTACTTGGCGGTATGCCTCCGGCACCAAGACGAACGTTTTTGATTTCTTGTGCTAAGTCCTAAGATAATTGAGCGCATCTTCATACAGAATCGGTATAATTCCTATAATATTTCGGCTCCTTTACTTTGGCTACGCGGCAATTGAGCGTAGTCGAAACTCAGCACCAGTCAAGGCAAGCCGCTCAATACAAGTTTGTAATAGTGCTTACAGCAGGCTACGCCAATGTAGTTACAAAAGCGTGTGAGCTTCTGCACCCTTTTTAATTACGTACAGAAGAAGCGCATCTGGAAGCACTATTATGAATTACGTTAGCGCAGCGGGGCGTAGCCCATTACGAATTACGAATTACGCCCCTCCGTTCCCCATTCATTTCCCGTGATCAAACCACCAGGGGTCGCTAGTAGAATTAGTTTTAATTAAAATAGCCTTTTTTCGCATGAATCGTTTAATCGCTGCTGCACCCATGCGTGAACCTCCCATACCGGAGAATTTGAAGGCATTTTTCTCTCCCTCGTGCATGATGGCGGTGAGTGCGGCATCGTTGATACTGATAGCACCTGCATCTAGTTGGTGAGCAATTGCTAAGGCTTCTGCTTCTGAGGCAAACACCGCAGCACTTAGTCCATAAATTGAGTCGTTTGCTAGATACACCGCTTCCTCAACTGTGGAAAAAGGCATCACTGGCATAATCGGGCCAAAAGTCTCTTCAGTCATCACTTTCATAGAATGGTTGACTTGAGTGAGAACTGTTGGACTACACCACCAACCCCCGCCTAAATCTTCAATTTCACCACCACAGTGAATTACTGCTCCCTTTTCGACCGCATCTAGAAGATGGTCGCTAATAATTGCCGCTTGTTTTTCGGCAATGATGGGGCCAATTTCTCCAGTTTCAACTGTGGGGTATGCTAGCTGAAGGCGAGAGGCTTTGGCTATTAGTTGATGTACAAACTTTTCAAATATAGATTCAGCAACATAAATCCGCTCAATTGATAGGCATGACTGCCCAGTATTGACGACTGAACCCCATAAAATCGCTGAGGTTGCTAATTCTAAATCGGCTGATGCTAAAACGATCGCAGGATCTTTTCCTCCTAATTCCAAAAAAGCCGGAATAAACCGTTTAGCAGCAGCTTCAGCAACCTTCTGTCCTGTGGCCACGCTACCTGTAAAGCACACTAAATCGACACATTCAATTAGAGCAGCCCCAGTTTCACCCGCTCCCTCAACAAAATTTAATACGTCGCGCAATTTGGGGATGGCATTGAGTGCTGTAACCAGCGGTGCTACGAAGCGTGGAGCAATCTCACTAGGTTTGACAACAACTGCACAACCCGCCAATAATGCCGGAATGGTATCAATTGTTGATAGCAATAGCGGGAAGTTCCACGGGCTAATTATTCCAACTAGAGGGTAAGGAACTGAAGTTTGTTGCAGTGCGATAAACGGGATGGCTGTATTTCTGGCAAACTCTTGTAGCAAATCTGGCGCTAACCCACACCAACGGTCAATGCTAGCGAGGAAGGAGTCTATTTCTAATACTGAGACTGACAATCTTCCAGTATCATTTACCAAAGCTTCTGTCAAGCGATCGCGTCCAGATAATATGGCTTGCTTCCACTGCTGTAAGGCTTCAATTCTCCCCTCTAGACCCAATCGCTGCCAGCGAACTTGCGCCCTCCGTGTACGGTTACATTGCTGTGCCAATAGCTTTGGAGGCGGGGGTAAAATCACGTAATCAAATTTGCCAGTCCGGGGGTTGCGGACTTCTATTGGTTTTGTCATTTGTCATTTGTTATTTGTTATTTGTCATTTGTCATGGGGCATTAGTGATTCTCTCAATTTTCTTGTACCTAATGAGGCCAGTTTTCTCAATGTAGAAAAACCCTCACAGAACTAGCTCCCCAATCCCCAATCCCCAATCCCCCAATTCAAATTATCCCTAGCTTGGCTAAGCGCTCGATGGTTGTTTGCTGCGTTTGGATGAAGTGTTTGCGGTCTACTTCTGCCTCTAGCATAGTATTAGCGGGGTAGAAGTGTGACTGTTTGTAACTTTGTGCGTATAGTTCAAAGCGCTGGCGTGAAAGTAAATTATTTAACCCCGTTCGACGGCGATCGCGGCGTAAAGCAGCTAGGTCAATCTCTGCAAAAGCTGCCATACTCTCGCCTGCACCTATCTGGGCTAAGACTATTCCTCGATGGTCAATGATTTGAGAACCACCATCTACAGAAGCACTAGGGATAGAGCTATTAACGATGCCGGCGGTATTGGCTGAGACTACGTATGCCATATTCTCTACGGCACGAGTGATTTTTGCCGCGTCTTTAGGCGTGAGATTTCTGCTATACACTTCCGAGGTGGAATGTAAAAAAATCTCTGCCCCACGCATTACTAAACATCGTGCCACTTCTGGATATAAAATTTCTTCTGATGCTAAAGCTGCTAAATTTCCAATTTCAGTTTTGGCGACGGGAAAAACTCCCTCTAAACCATAGCAATCAAGATACTTATCCCAGAAATCATGCGGCGTGGGAGCAAATAAAGAATTGAGCCGCCGATACCGCAACACAATTGAGCCAGATGGGTCAATAACAAAACTGGTTTGGAAGTATAATCCTACAAAGTTGGGGTCAAGTTCGTAGGCGTTCCCAGCTAAAAATATCTGATGTTTTTGGGCAATTTTACCAAGTGCCTCGTACTCAGCACCAGCCATCTCTAAACAGGCTTTTTCTGCCCACGCCGTTAGAGACTCACCCATCGGAAAACCTGTGAGGAAATATTCTGGCAGTACTATTAAACGACAATCAGAACCAATAAATGCAATACTAGCAGCAATTTGTGGCGCTAAGCGGTCGATAGAGTTTTGGATGAGCGATCGCGCTTCAGTGCGATCACGTGCTTGATTGACTGCATGACACGTAACTTGGAGTGCCAAAGCACGAAATGAGTCAAGATTATCGGTATTATTTGCCATGCTGTATCCATCCACTACTAACTCATAGGATACGATTTCTGCTTCAGTGCGATCCAGATTCCCGGCTTCTTAAAGAAGTCGGGAATCTGAGCTTTTGACGTACGATAGTTTATAGACAGGATGTAGTTTAAATTTTATCTACCGTTTTGATGGGAATGACTGAGCAACGTGATCCTGACTCGCCGTCAGATAATTCTCAGCAATTCAGTGAATCAAACGACAGTCGCATCAAGTCAAGCCAGCCGCGTGCGGGGGTTCCCTCCGTTGAGCAGACTGGCGCGGAAAAACTTCCCACAGCGCTGTCTCCTGATACTGTGACAACTAAGTCTGGTAATGATTCCTGGACAAATCGTATTACTGGTGTCTGGAATAAGGCAACAGAACGCTTGACGCAACTTTTACCCGTAGAACAATTGGCACAGACTGCTGTTAATTGGTTTAGCGTCAGTGAAGCTCAAGTTGCAGAGATTTTAGAAAAAGTTCGCGCCGAACTGCCAACTACTGAAGCTATCTTAATTGGTAAACCCCAAGCCGGAAAAAGTTCAATTGTGCGGGGGCTAACAGGAGTTTCTGCCGAGATTGTGGGGCAGGGATTTCGTCCTCACACACAAAACACCCAGCGTTACGCCTATCCTTCCAATGACCTACCGTTACTGATTTTTACTGATACGGTGGGGCTGGGAGATGTAAATCAGAATACTCAAGCAATTATTCAAGAGTTGATTGGCGATTTAAAACAGGAAAGTCGCCGCGCCAGAGTTCTGATTTTGACTGTCAAAATTAATGATTTTGCAACGGATACGCTGCGAGAAATTGCTCAGCAGTTGCGTCAGCAATATCCAGATATTCCCTGTCTGCTAGTAGTTACCTGTTTGCACGAAGTTTATCCCCCCGGTACGCTTGATCATCCTGCCTATCCGCCAGATTATCAGGAAGTTAACCGCGCATTTGCCGCAATGCAGCAAACTTTTGCCAAAGTGTGCGTTGGCGTTGGCGAAGCCTCTCGTAGAGAAGCCTCCCCGAAGGGGATTCGCTTTGTAATGATTGACTTCACCTTGGAAGAAGACGGCTACACTCCCGTTTTTTATGGCTTAGAAGCCCTGAGAGATGCTTTAGCAGAACTCCTTCCAGAAGCAGAAGCGAAGGCAATATATCAGTTATTGGATCAGGAGGAAGTTGGTGAGCAAATTGGTAATCTTTACCGAGATGCTGGACGCCGTTACATTTTGCCATTTGCAATTATGTCCGCCACTCTCGCGGCTGTACCACTACCATTTGCCACAATGCCGGTTTTGACTGCTTTGCAAGTATCAATGGTGGGTCTACTAGGAAAATTGTATGGGCAAACGCTGACCCCATCTCAAGCTGGGGGTATTGTCAGTGCGATCGCAGGTGGTTTTTTAGCACAGGCGATCGCACGGGAGTTAATCAAATTTGTGCCTGGTTTTGGCAGCGCGATCGCCGCTTCTTGGGCCGCTGCTTATACTTGGTCACTAGGTGAAGCAGCTTGCGTTTACTTCGGTGATTTAATGGGAGGTAAGAAACCCGATCCCCAAAAAATTCAGTCTGTAATGCAAGAAGCGTTTAAAATCGCGCAAAAACGTTTTAACAGTAAACAGTAAACAGTAAACAGTAAACAGTTATCAAGGCGTATGGTGGGGGATTTAAACCTGCCAGATATTGGGTTATTAGTTTTCAGCTTGTTTTAGTTGGCGGGTGGTCAGATCCCCGACTTCTTTAAGAAGTTGGGGATCTGATAGCAAGTTATTGAGCACCAACGCCAGGTGTAGTTTGTCTACCACCTCCACCTCCACCACCAAAAGGATCTATCCAGATAACAGGGCCACCACCATTATTTGGGGGTCGCTCACGAGACTTACAGAAACCTGAGCGGTAACTTTGCAGTTCTCCTGCGACTTCCTGTGGCCAGTTAGCAGTGTCTAAAAACTCTTGAACAGGCTGCGATTGAAATATGCGATCGCAGTCTAGCGGCGTCGGTTTATTTTCCCCTAGAGCATATCTGAACCCTTTGTCTACTTTGAATCCGCTTGTTCTGCCAACCGAAACAATATTCACAGATCCAACCAAAACATTAATTTCTACATTGCCACCATTATTATTAGTTTGGATTAAGGTCAACTCATCGTTAGATGGTGAAACAATTACTTCGTTTGGGTGGTAAATACTAGCTGTACAGTTAATACCTCTGATAGCCTGAGACATCTGCGTTATTTCTAAAAGCAATCTGTCTATCAGCGAACCATTGCCTTGACGAGTACGTGCGGAAATCACAGAACTTTGATTACTACCACACTGCATTGACACTGCTAAATTGGGATCATTGACACTCCAATCACCTAAGCTTGCTACTAAACATTTGCTACCTGTAGTTTCTTCACATTTTTGGGTAGATTCCTGGCAGGCAGTTTCCAATGAAGGTAAACCTGCTGATGTTATCCATTCACCTATTTTTGAAGTTGTTACCGTACTACAGTAATACCTAACTAGGTCAGTAGCAGCTTGAGCTTGTAGGAGATTTTTAGAAGCTGTAGCATTGTGGGTATTCTTAGAGGCTAGAGACGGAACTTTGGAACTGTGCAACTGAGATGCAACTGGTACTACCCATAATCCATGACTACATGAACCGCCTTGCTTTCGCCAACCAAAGTAAACAGAACCACTCACCTTACAAGGAAATGTGTAAACAGAGCTGACAGGAGCAGGGCCAGCTTGTACTAACGCTCCAATTTTGTTATGCGTTGGGTTTGGCAGACTAAGCCGTGATAGGGATTTCTTAGAACCAGGAACTCCCACAGCATCTTTATACTGTTGCATTCGCTGTCCTGGTTTAGCCACCATAGAATCTGTAGCACCTAGAAGCAGCCTGACTCCAGGATCGGATGCATAGTGAATCACCGCAGTTTTAGGAACTTCAGCAGAACTAGTGGTAAAAGTTGTCAAAATATACAAAGGAATCAGTAACGTTACTGTAGCCGACTTGATCTGAGTTAAATTGTTGGTTTTTTTCATACTATTTTGTTGCTGATATGGTAAATAAAATAGTTTTTTTATAGCATTTGCAGTTGATTTTTATTGATAGATAATTACTATATTTAGTTGTCAAGTTAAAACGAAAACTAAGCTTTTTGTGAGCAAAAGTCAATCCGTTTTATTGCAAAATCGTAGGGAAATTCAAATATTGCTGTTGTTAAAGTTTCTTTACCTATTTGTGTGCAATTTGGAGCTTCATAGGGAGAGTCTTTTCCATACCAATCACAATAGTTATTGGTATATTTAAGCCATTGCTCTCTGATTTCTATTAAAGTTTTACAAGGGATTAAATCCGCTTCATCTTGATTATCAAGTCTACGATTATTGTTCAGATCCGCCCCTGCCCCAATATTTTCTGACATTAAAATGTCATAAGTTTTTTTGACTGCTTGATCATAACGACCATTGTTTAACTCATCCTCAAGATTTTTAAATAGCTTTGCTTTAATCACCTGTGCCAAAGCTTCTTCAGAGGCATCTGATAATTTTTGGATTTTTAATTTTTCTGCTGGATTGTCTTTAAAGTTCCTAATCAGCTTGATAGTTTCTGCTCTTACCCGTCGGTAGTAAGGCAGGGATTCTTCTATATTTCCTTCATTTTTAAGCCTGTCTGCTTCTTCGAGGAAATCAGGTAAGGAGTTGAGGATTTTTGTTGTATCTGTGCTGAGGAAAACAGCTTCAATAATTTGTTTAGATTGCTGCTGCTGCCAGCCAAAAGCTACTCCACCTGCTGCAATGATTGCAGAGAAAGCGATCGCAATTGCTATTTTCCGTCTTTGCAGGCGATCGCGCAAACCAACACTAGCATCAATAAACTGATTTGCAGCTGGACTAAACCCACCCAAAACTTGATTAAATGTAGAGTTTTTTCGCAGTTCTAAAACTTGCTCTAATTTTGAACCAGCCCACAATTCATCTTCTGCTTTTTTTACTTGCCAATGGGCTACATCGTCATTGAGCCTATTACGTAAAGCTATGCTATAACGATTTTCTCTAATCCAAATATTTAAATTAGTCCAAGAAGTGAGCAATATTTCATGAGTAATTTCTACTGTAGGTTTTTGAGATTTTAATTGAATATTGCTAACTAATAAATTCTCATTAATCAATTTCATCAGTACATTTTGTTCAAGCTCATTGCTGAACTCAGACATCAATGCCCTTCTGCGAACTGGCTTCCATTCAGTACCAGATTCAGAATCTTTACCTATATCAACCAGTTTTAAAAAAATGCTTTGAGTAGCTAACTTCTCCTGTTCAATTAATGCCTCATAAATGGAATTTACCCGTTGTTGCAAAGCCCCTCTCACACCACCCAACTGACGATAGGTACTAGTATTCAATGTCCGGTCTTGGATACTACCATTTGTTACTTCTGTTTCCCAAAGTAAATTTAAAGTGTACTGTAATGACGGTAAATAACCTGCTTGTCCCTGAATATCCTTAATGATTTCTCCAACTAAACCAGTTTCAAATACTACACCATGATGTGCCGCAGGTTGTTCAATAGCTAATCGCAGCTCATCGGCTTGCATTTCTGCAATTAGCGGACGATGTTTCTCTGTAGCTTTCACAAACTGTGGATAAGGGCTTAACCTATCAAGAAAATCAGCCCGCATCGTTGCCACAATTTTGACGCCTGGGTGGTTAGTTTTACACAGTTTTAGTAAGCTAGCAATAAACTGAGCGCACTTTTGGGGCTGCGTAGTAGTAAATAATTCCTCAAACTGATCAATCAAAATGAACCAATAAGAATCAGGCTGCTTTAACCTCGTTACTAGTTGAGTTAAAGTATCAGTTTTTGCTTCAAGAGCAATCTGAGCTTCAGATTGTCTATATTTACTGCGTAAGCTAGTATAAAAAGATTCAAATGGGTCAACATCTGGAGTAAACGTTAGGTGTACTAACTGTGACCCTTTTTTTTCTAGTAGCCAAGGAATTAGCCCCGCACGCACAACTGATGATTTACCACTACCACTAGCACCTAGAAGTAAGATTAGATTGGTGTGTTCTAGTTCATTTACCAAACCCGTGAGAAATTGGTCACGTCCAAAAAATAAGTCTTTATCTTCTGGCTCAAATGTCTTTAAGCTTCTGTAGGGTGAAGTTTCTCTAAATTGGCGGGTTTTAATCTCGTCAACAGAGATTTGTAGAATCTGAGTTTGGTTAAAGGTAACAACGTTACTGTCACCCATTGAAACGTTACTAATATTTTGGCTAGCTTCATTCTGGCGACCGGGAAATTCTTCGTTCATATCCCTGTCCACACGCTAGCAACCAGAGGGGCTAGTTTTAAAACTGGATCAGCAAGCTGTGCTACTCCTGTTAATCCTTTGTTCAACGCTTCAATTGCTTGGTCTACTAAGCTTTTATCTGGCTTGGGCTTTTTCAATTCCTCTTCAATTGTTTGTATGGGAACTTCTAAAGTTTTCTTTTCAATAGGGTTTAAGACATTACTTACCAAAATATCTTGTTTTAATGTTGAGAGTAACTTTAAGGCTTCTTGTACATCAGCATTCTGAAGTCTAGCTTGCGTTCTGCTTTGATTGAGTGTGCTTCCTCTGTCTGCCTGAAGTTGATTAAATGCAATATCAGAGTTACCACTACCGATGTTGATGCCTCCAATATTTTGAGAATGGGAGTCTAAAGATTTCGTAGCAGTAGATATAGTGTCTAGGACGCTGGGTAAAAATTGTTGCAGTTCCAATTTTTCTTCAGCCGTAAGATTTTTAATAATTTCTAAAACTTCGCTAACGCTGTATTTGGGCATACGAGGAAGCTTATGTAAGTTACTTTTGTCGTATATTAAAATTCAAATACGATTTGCAGGATTTCGGATTATTTTTTATTTAATTTACAGATTTAGCAGTATTTGGCGTTGCACACATGCGCGATTAATCAGCTAGTGGTCTATCGCATTAATTTTGATGGTCATACGTATTTGTAGTCAGAACTTTAGTCCTTGATTTTTTAAGCACTAAAGTGCTGACTACGAACCTCTTAAAACTTTTGCAACAGACTAATAGGGACTGGAAATTCTTCCAGTCCCTAAACTTTAAATCCAGCGCGATCGCTCATTGACTACAGTACGAATTAATCCCAGTTTCTACTTATCGAATCTCTTGCAGATTCTCAATTGTAGTAAATATTCCGGCATCAGCAGCTAGATTGCCAATATTTATTTGAGTTGGATAGCCAAGCTTCTGATTGTACTCCACAGCAAGCTCAGATTGTCCACTGCTGATCGTATTCCTAATCAAATTAAACAGCTTAGGAACTGTGTTGTATGTTCGGAACAGTTCTGGATTAGTAACTGGCTTACCTGTCTGTACGGAAGTGATGGAAGTCGTTCTGCCGTTACGTACTTCAATGATTACTGGCCCTCTGAATTCAGTGATACAAAAGCAACTATTACTAAGTGTATAGCGATAATTGTTAATTTTTTGCTGACGCCACAATCGGCGATTCATCCTTAATTGTTTTAATTGAGAATTATTCGTTAATTGCTTTGAGTTGGAGTTCGTAATCTGTGATGATTGTGCAACCTGTATGGGGGATTTAGGCATTACTGGTGTGTTTAAACCCAGCAAAATTAATAATCCCGCACTAATAACAATAGGTAAGCGCATATAAATCCATGTCCATTCTATTTATCAATTAGTGTAACCTAATCAAGCAAATTGCTGGACTCTTAATTAAGAGTAAAGGAAGCATTAAGGAACTGGGACAAACGAAGCGTCAAAAATCTAGGTCTACTAGTGGTCTGTTGCAAAAGTTTTGAGAGGTTCGTAGTCAGTACTTTAGTTGGCGGTGGTCAGATACCCGACTTCTTTAAGAAATCGGGGTTTTAATAGCCCATCAGAAGTCAGGTATCTAATAGCCCATCAAAATTAATGAAGAGTCTTTGGATAAATCTGGTTCTAACTACTATGTATATTTAGACTAACTTTCAGAACGGAGAGGGAGGGATTCGAACCCTCGTATACATTGCTGCATAACAGCATTTCCAGTGCTGCGCCTTCAACCACTCGGCCACCTCTCCAGGTGCCACAAGTTACGATTGTACTTTGAAATCGCAGAAAATGCAAAGATAAAAGAAGACATTTTTTAGATTTAATCTCAAAACTAAAATCCCATATCCACATGTCCCGTACATACACAATTAGAGTTCGCGATCGCGCTACTGGTAAAATACACACTCTGCAAGTGCCAGAAGACCGCTACATCCTGCACAGTGCCGAAAAACAGGGGGTAGAACTGCCGTTTTCTTGCCGTAATGGGGCTTGCACCACTTGTGCTGTCAGAGTATTGTCGGGAGAAATTTACCAACCGGAGGCCATCGGCTTGTCGCCAGAGTTGCGTCGGCAAGGTTATGCTTTACTGTGTGTTAGTTACCCATGTTCCGACTTAGAGGTAGAGACACAAGACGAAGATGAAGTCTATGAACTCCAGTTTGGGCGCTATTTTGGTCGGGGAAAAGTGAAAGCGGGTTTACCGTTAGATGAGGAATAAGCGATCGCGATCGCCCCAAGTTTCAGAGTATTACTAGTGGCGATCGCTCAACAAACACACTGGCGAGTTCAAAAAAGAATGATTGTTCTAGTAAGTTTGACTGCACGGGTACTAAAAATAAAAAAGACATTCTCCCCTATCCCGCCATATCTTGGCATCTGGAGCCGAAAAATAGCCATTTTAACTTGCTTATTGCTTCTAATGAGTTGCCACAAAAATCAACTTGCAGACAATCAAGCCCAAGTAAAAGTAGCGCGGGTAGTTAGTGGGCAAAGTTTGGAAGTGTTAGGTATGGCTGAACAACCAAACTTAATTTCTCAAGTGCGGTTAATTGGTGTCGATGCGCCAGATTTGCGACAGCGTCCTTGGGGAGAAGCAGCAAAAGAACAATTAGAGGATCTGACTGGCAATACCGAACAACCTATAATACTGGAGTTTGATGTAGAAGCAAAAGATAAAATCGGGCGGACTCTAGCCTATGTCTGGAAAGATAAGGTGTTATTGAATGAAGAATTAGTTAAACAAGGAAATGCACTATTTGTTGAGCGATCGCCTAACCATAAATATAATCAGCGTTTAGAACGTGCCCAACAATGGGCTAGACTCATGGGGCAAGGAATCTGGAACCCAGAAAAACCCATGCGCCTTACTCCCGCTGAGTTTCGCCGCCAGAATCTTTGAGTAGTGCTGAGCAATGAGTAATGAGTGCTGAGTGGAGAGGAAGAAAATAATTAATGACCCTTGTGCAGACGCGATTAATCGCATCTCTACTCTTGACCCTTGTGCAGACGCGATTAATCGCATCTCTACTCTTGACCCTTGTGCAGACGCGATTAATCGCGTCTCTACTCTTGACCCTTGTGCAGACGCGATTAATCGCATCTCTACTCTTGACCCTTGACTTTTAACTAATGACAAATCTACAAATTTTTCTAGACATCGCTACCGAAGCGGCGCTAGCTGCTGGTGCTCTTTTACAAGGCTACTTAGGGAAGTTAGAAGATGCAATTATTGAAAAAGGACGCCCTGGTGATTTAGTCACCGTTGCCGATAAAGCCTCAGAAGAGTTGATTTTAGAAGTTTTGCGCCGCCACGTTCCTCAGCACTCTATCCTTGCGGAAGAATCAGGAAAAATAGGAAATCAAGAAAATGAATACCTCTGGGCAATAGACCCTTTGGATGGGACAACCAACTACGCCCATCAATACCCTTTTTTTGCGGTTTCCATTGGGCTACTAATTAATGGCGTCCCGCAAGTTGGCGTAATTTATGATCCCTTACATGATGAGCTATTCCGGGCTGCTGCTGGTTTAGGAGCAACACGCAACCGTCGCCCGATTAAAGTGTCGCAAACATCAGAACTCAGTAAAAGCCTGCTTGTGACAGGATTTGCCTACGATCGCCGCGAAACATCTGATAACAACTACGCAGAATTTTGTCACCTCACCCACCTCACTCAAGGAGTCAGGCGTAGCGGTTCAGCAGCGCTGGATTTAGCGCATGTTGCCTGTGGACGTGTCGATGGCTACTGGGAACGCGGACTTTCTCCTTGGGATATTGTCGCTGGGATAATTTTGTTACAAGAAGCCGGGGGCAAAGTCACCGCTTACGATGGCACTCCTTTAAAAATGGAGTCAGGTAGAATTCTCGCCACAAATGGTTATATTCACAACACTCTCAGTCGTGAACTTTTGCAAGTTCCACCACTGTCAGCCTGGGTGTGAGGATTGGGGGGCAGGGGGAAAACAATAACTCTTGACTTTTGTACAGACGCGATTAATCGCGTCTCTACTCTTGACCAATGACCAATGACAAATGACAAATGACTACTGACGAATCACTGATCAAGCAAAGTAAACTAGAAAAAATCTAACTGCTCCTTTGGTGCAACACCGCTCTATGTCTTTTAAAATAGATCGTGGACTTTTTAAGTATGATTTCATAGACCATCACGCAGTTTTGTGTATTCCAGTTGACGCGGATGTCAAAGATATCCGCAAACGTTATATCAAAATTGCCCGCAGCTTGCACCCTGATAGCAGTGTTACTGCAAGTGCTGCGGAAAAACAGCTAGCCAACCAGTTGTTATCAAAGCTGGTTAATCCAGCTTATGAAAAGCTTTCTAGTGAAGCGGCTCGCGCGGAATATATTCTAATTTTGTCGCAAATGGGTAGGCGCTTGGTACAAGAATCTGCCTCTATAGAACTGAACACCGACTTAGCTAAACAGTTAGCTGGTGCGCCCAATATCGATCACTTTTATAAAAGTGCGATCGCAAAAATCGCCCAAACCCAATATGATTCTTTACAGCAAGTGCTGCAAGTCATTGCCCAAGTTAGTGAATTGAATTTAGTGTACTTAATGCGGAATGGGGGCAAATCATCCGCAGCACCGCCACCTACTCAAGCCAAAATTAACTCAGATACGTCCAAGCCAAATACAGCAAGTACACCACCAGCACCAGCACCAGCAAGAGAAGACTCAGTTGTAGAACAGTATGTGCGTCGCGCTCAAACTTTGATTGACAAAAACCAATTTGCTCAAGCCAAAGTAGAATTGCAAGATGCCCTGAAACTAGAACCTAAAAATAGTCACTGCCATAGCTTGATTGCATTGGTGTATTTAAAGCAAAATCAGCTAAAAATGGCAAAAATCCACTTTGACAACGCCCTGAAATTAGATCCTAATGACCAAATAGCGTTGCAATGGAAACCTAAAATAGATAAAGCATTGGGACAACAACCTAGTAATCCTAAAGTGACTACACCTGCTGATAATGGAGGTAAGCAACCAGATAAATCTGGGGGCGGCGGTTTGTTCGGTGGTTTGTTTGGTGGGAAGAAAAAATAATGGTGTATCAACCAGCAGCGGGAGCCAGGGATTTATTGCCCTTGGATGTGGCTAAAAAACGCTGGATTGAAGATAGGTTACAGCAAGTGTTTCACCGTTGGGGATATCACAGGATTATCACCTCAACTTTAGAGCGTATGGATACCCTAATGGCCGGGGAAGCTATTCAGCGCCAGATGGTGATTCAACTACAAAATACTGAAGATGACGAATTAGGCCTACGTCCAGAATTGACAGCATCGATTGCTCGTACCGTTGTCACTCGCATGGCAGGTGTAACTTATCCACAACGGCTGTACTATAACGCCAATGTGTTTCGCCGCACTTGGGAAAGCAAGCACAATACCCAGCAAGAGTTTTATCAAGCTGGGGTAGAGTTGTTAGGTACTGGCGGATTGTTGGCAAATGCGGAAATATTACTGTTGGTAGCAGATTGTTTAGCGGCACTGGGTTTGAAGGGATGGCATTTAATTTTAGGTGAAGCGGGAATTACCCGATCGCTTCTTAGTGCCTTCCCTGCTAATTTACAAGATAAGGTTCGCACTGCGATCGCCCATCTCGACCGCATTACTATAGATACTCTGCCTCTGAGTGATGAACTGCGCGAACGTGCCAGAATCATGTTGGATTTGCGCGGCAACAGTGCGGATGTGTTGCAAAAAGTCAGCACCCTGAGTTTAGATGAAAAACAGCAAGAGGCGGTGAATAACCTCAAATCCCTAGTAGAATTACTAGAATCAGAGAAAATCCCATTAATCCTCGACCTCAGCCTCATCCAAACTATAGACTATTACACTGGTATCGTCTTTGAAGTTGTTAGTGATACCGAGTCACAAGCCCAAGTTTTAGGGCGGGGTGGTCGCTATGACCAACTTTTGGGGCTATATCATCCCCAAGGTGAAAATATCCCCGGAATTGGTTTTGTACTCAACATCGAAGATTTATACCAAGTTTTATTGTCAACTCAGCAATTACCACAAACAACCCCAGCTAGTAACTGGTTAGTAGTACCAGAAACACCAAATGCTGATGCCGCAGCCTTTGCCTACGCCCAAAAACTCAGAGATTCTACTCATCTAGTGCGGGTAGAAATGGATTTAGGAGGAAGGGATAAAGACGCTATCCGACAATATGCACGTGATCGCAGCATAGCCCAAATTGCCTGGATCAAACCCGATGGTTCACTCACAATTGAATCATTGCGTTAGTGGGCATTGGCAAAAGGGGAAGGGGTAAGGGGGAAAAGGAAAAACCAGCCCCTTACCCCCTCTTACAAAGTTCTGATGCCTGTCTTGAAAAGTTTCCTGCGGTTCGCGTTAGCGTCTCGCAAGAGAGGGAAACCCTAAGCGAAGTTTGCTTGGAGGGAAACCCTCCGACGCTCGATGACTCGCTAACGCTGCGCTATGGCAACTTCTCTTTGCAGAACTTTTCGCTGTCTTGAGAAGTTTTGCGCTCCGGGTAACAGGAGCTTTGCTTACTTTTCGCTCTTGGCGGGCTGCGCCAACGGATAGCGCAGCGTAAAGCCTGCGGCATAGCTACGCTTAGAGCGAGTCTTCGCCCAACGCGAAGTAGCGTCTCGTAGAGAAGGGGCGACGCTAAGAGCGAACGAGCGTCGGAAGCCTCTCTTACAAAGTTCTGATGCCTGCGGCGGGCTGCGCCAACGGAGGAAACCTCCGCTCAGACTTTGCGCTTTAACCTTTTCCCCCTGCCCCCTGCCCCCTGCTCCCTGCCCCCACCCCCCAGTCCCCTGCTAGGCTAGAAATAGCCGATACAGAAGAGAGGGAATCAAGAATATGGCGCACACAATTGTTACTGAAGTCTGTGAAGGCGTCGCCGACTGCGTAGATGCTTGTCCAGTAGCTTGCATTCATGATGGCCCAGGCAAAAATGCCAAAGGAACCGATTGGTACTGGATTGACTTTGCTACCTGCATCGACTGTGGTATATGTCTCCAAGTTTGCCCAGTAGAAGGGGCAATCCTCCCAGAAGAACGACCTGAGTTGCAAAAAACCCCGCAATAGTAAACAGTTATCAGTGAACAGTTATCAGTAAACAAGCTGCTCATTGATAACTGGTAATTGATAACTGATAACTGAATCGGCTGTTGACAAATGACAAATGACCAATACTTCTCTACTTTGAGGCTGCGCCCTAAGCGTAGCTATGCCGCAGGCTTTACGGCTGCGCTCAGTACAAGTGACCAATGACAAACGACAAATGACCAATGACCAATGACTATTTGCTAAAAGTTCAAAATGTCCACGCCGGATACATCAAAGATGTAGATATTCTGCAAGGTGTGAATTTTCGGGTTGCACCAGGAGAATTGGTAGCAGTAATTGGCCCCAACGGTGCTGGTAAATCCACCTTAGCAAAAGCCATTTTTGGGCTTTTAATTCCCCACACAGGCACAATTAGCTTCCAAGGTGAGAATATCGCAGGGTTAAAGTCGAATCAAATCGTTCAGCGGGGAATGTGCTACGTACCGCAAATTGCCAATGTTTTCCCCTCCCTCAGTGTTGAAGAAAATTTAGAAATGGGCGCTTTTGTGCGGAATATTTCCCTCAAACCGCTCAAAGATAAAATATTTACCATGTTCCCTAGATTAAGCGATCGCCGTCGTCAACGCGCTGGTACGCTCTCTGGAGGAGAACGCCAGATGTTAGCAATGGGCAAAGCTTTGATGTTAGAACCTAGCTTGCTGCTTTTGGATGAGCCTTCTGCTGCCTTATCCCCCATTTTGGTAACACAAGTATTTGACCAAGTTAAACAAATTAACCAGTCGGGTACAGCGATTGTCTTAGTGGAACAAAATGCCCGTAAAGCTTTGGAAATGGCCAATCGCGGTTATGTATTGGAGTCTGGACGCGATGCAATCTCCGGCCCTGGTGAAGAATTGTTAAATAACCCTAAAGTTGGTGAACTTTATCTAGGAGCAGGTAAGGGACACTAGGGAGCAGGGGGCAGGGTGCAGGGAGCAGGGGGAGATGACTTTTGACCCTTGACTTTTGTACAGACGCGATTAATCGCGTCTCTACTCTTGACTTTTGTACAGACGCGATTAATCGCGTCTCTACTCTTGACCAATGACTAATGGAGATTTTATGACAGAAGCTAAAAACGTACTAGGCACAAATTTGGAAGTTTGCTGTACTTCGCCTATGACTGGGTATTACCGCGATGGGTTTTGTAATACAGGGGGTCAAGATTTTGGGATGCATGTTGTTTGTGCCCAAGTAACAGCAGAATTCCTTGCATTTACCAAATCACAAGGGAACGACTTG
The DNA here is from genome assembly GCA_019359395.1 of Komarekiella atlantica HA4396-MV6. GTDB lineage: Bacteria > Cyanobacteriota > Cyanobacteriia > Cyanobacteriales > Nostocaceae > Komarekiella > Komarekiella atlantica. Next base: position 175,176 of record JAHHHK010000014.1, on the reverse strand, counting down.
AGCACACCTGTTCCTGATTTTAATTTTCCTGGATTGAAGCCAGGCGATCGCTGGTGTTTGTGTGCTGCTCGTTGGCAAGAAGCTTTCGATGCTGGTGTTGCTCCACGCGTTGTGCTCTCAGCTACTCATGCTAGAGCTTTGGAAGTCTGTAATTTGGAGGATTTGAAAAAACATACCGCCACAGCAAATTGAGTATTTGGTAACGCCTCCTCAAAAACGGCTCGCTTTCACATAGTTAGTCAACTCAAAGTCATTATCAGCCAATACTTGGCGCACTTGCTCGCTTAACAGAGCAGCGAGTTCTATTTCACCCGCGCCTAGCGAACCATTCAGTGGTTCTCCTGCGTTAACTAATGCCGGATGGGAATAAATTTCTACTAAGTCTGCCTGAATTTGGGGTATCAGACCGAGCAAGTATTCTTCAGTTATATTGCCAGTTTGTAGTAACCCGTAGACGCGTTGAGCGAAGCCAATGCCCTGAGATGTCAGCAAACCCTCACCGTAGCGGCGCAATCTACCAAATACCCCCGACCAGACTAGTTTATTTAATAATCCACGACGGTCAAGCTTCAAGGTCATTGCCAGTTCTTCAGATGGCAGACGAATGACGCGAATATCAAACTCTTGCGCCAACTCAACCAGGATACCCAGTACCACTGGATGCATGTGCAGGTGTAAATGCCCGTCAACATGGGACAGAGATAGCCCAGATTCACGGAATTTTGCCAATTGAGCGCGGATTTCATGACGCAGTTCCTCACGGGTGGCGCGATGGAATTGGTAGCGCAACCCAGCTTGTAAGGGACTGTCTAGAAAGTTGCTTTTGGAGTCAACTAAGTGGGGAATCTGGTCAGGTGGCATAACCGCCCGACCACACACTAGTACTAGGTGTAGACCGACTCCTAAGTTGGGGTGAGTACGTGCTAAGGCGATCGCCTCTTGGGCTGCTTCACCTGTTACCATCAGGCTGGTACTGGTCAGTACACCCTGTTCATGCGCTTTGATAATCGCTTGATTGACACCGCTAGAAAAACCGAAGTCATCACCGTTAATAATGATACGACGATGCGATCGCGAAAATTCTTGAGTATTGCTCATAGGGTATTGGGCATAGGGCATTGACTATTTATTCACCTTCCAGTACCCAGTATCCAGTCCCCCGTCTCTATTTTGAGGCTGCGCCAACGGGTGATGCCTCCGGCACGCCTGCCGTAGGATGCCCGAAGGGCTGTAGGGCGAACACAGTCGCCTACGGTTCGCGTTAGCGTCTCGTAAGAGAGGGAAACCTACCAAGAGTGTTGTTTCACCAGTCCCCTTAGACAACAGATGTTTGATTAGATTGTGCATTAGCCGCAGATTGAGTTCGACGTTCTTTCAGGTAAGAGAAGAACTCTGCACCTTCACGCAGGCGGCGTACTAGCATTTGTCGGTCGGTGAGCATTTCGCGTACGATTGGCAGAATTGCCTTGGGACGAAAGTAAAATTTTCGGTACATTTGCTCAACTGCATCTTCAATCGCCGCACTAGAAAGATTGGGATATTGCAGCGTTGAGGTTTGAATGCCAGAGTTAGCAACTAAAGCTTGGTTTGTAAACCAGCCGTTGGTTTTGGCTTGTTCATAAAGTTCTGTGCCTGGATAAGGCGCGGCGATAGAGACTTGAATTGTATGCGGACTGAGTTCGCAGGCAAAGCGGATTGTCTCTTCTACGGTTTCCTGGGTTTCAACAGGCAAACCAATGATAAAAGTACCGTGGACGGTGATGCCGAGTTTGTGGCAGTTTTTCATAAATTCCCGTGCCACTTCTAGCTTGATGCCTTTTTTAATCCGGTTGAGAATATCTTGGTTGCCAGATTCAAAACCAACTAGCAGTAATCGCAAACCGTTGTCGCGTAGTTGTTTAAGGGTATCATAGTCTAAGTTTGCACGAGCGTTGCAACTCCAGGTAAGCTTAAGCCGCTTCATGTGTTCGCTAATGGCGATCGCTCGATGTTTATCAATCGTAAAAGTATCGTCATCAAACATATATTCCCGCACCTTGTCGCCAAAGATGGCTTTGGCTTCTTCCATCTCGCGTCCTACAGCTTCGGGGCTTTTATGGCGGTAAAGATGACCGCCAATTGTCTGCGGCCACAGACAGAATGTGCATTTTGCCGGACAGCCGCGTCCGGTGTAAAAGGAAATGTAAGGATGCAGCAAATAGCCAATAAAATATTTTCTGACATCTAGATCACGCCCATAAACTGGGAGGACGCTGGGCATAGCATCCCAATCGTGAATTAATGGGCGCTCCTCATTATGGCAGATGTGAGAATTTTGATCGCGGTAGCTTAGACCTTTGATTTCGTCCCAAGGTTTGCCTTCGGCTAATTCTTTACAGGTGTAGTCGAATTCATTGCGACATACAAAGTCGATTACCGGGCGATCGCGTAGTGTCTCCTCTGGTAATACTGCCACATGTGCGCCAACAAAGCCAATCTGTACATCTGGGTTTGTAGCTTTGATTGCCTCAGCACACTTAACATCATTAGCCAGTGAGGGCGTGCTAGTGTGCATAATTACTAGTTCGTAATCTTTGGCGATTTTCAGCACATCTTCCAATGTTTGACCATGTGGAGGAGCATCAACAAGCTTGCTATCTGGCACCAGCGCAGCAGGTTGTGCTAGCCATGTAGGATACCAAAACGAAGTAATTTCGCGCTTAGCTTGGTATCGTGAACCCGCACCACCATCAAACCCATCAAAAGAAGGAGGATTGAGGAACAAAGTTTTCTTCATTGAAGTATCTCTCCTTTAATTGTCATTTGTCATTGCTCATTGCTCATTTGTCAAGAGTTAGTATTTATTCCCTTTATCTTTCTTTTCCCCCTGCCCCCTGCCCCCTGCCCCCTGCCCCTCGGACACTGAGCGTTCGCGTAGAGAAGCCGTAAAGCTTGCGGCATAGCTACGCTTAAGGCGCAGCCTCCAAGTAGAGAAGTGCTGCCCCTCTGCTCCCGATTCCCCATTCCCTCCACTCCCTAGCTAGCTTTCATATTCACATCTAATTGTTCGATGAGTGCAAAAACATCACTACGGCTGAGTTTTTCTTTACCATTAGCTAGGGCATCAAGGGTGCCATAAGCTAAAGTGAAGGGAATTTGACAAAAGTCTAAAGCTGGCCCACTAGGAAGAGAGTTTGTGTAAGCTTCTGCTAGTGCTAAATTGCGCCGCGCATACTCTTGCATCTTTGCTGCATTCCAACCTTCGGGGAAGAAGTCTACCCCACGCTTTAAGTCTTCAGTATGGTTACGCAGGATGTTAACTGCTTGTAAGCCTCGACCAAACCCAATTGCCTGAGTCCGGTTGGTTTGTGTTCCATCGTACCAAGTCCATAAATCAGAGAGTAACAAGCCCACCGCACCTGCAACCCCAAATGTATAACGATCTAGATCTGACTCTGTATCAATTTTCCAGTTTCTTTCTGCCCAGGAAGCCATTCTATCTGCCATTGCAGCAGTGGCATCCCAAATCCGGGGTGCAATAGTCTCAGGTGCTAGTAGCGACCATTCTCTAATACCAACGGTAACTTCTGCTAAAGTATTCTCGTGTTCACTAAATCCTGCCGAGAAAGCATCTACTGCGAAGCCATCAACCCCCGCCTGTAATGTTAAGCTAATTGTTCGTAACAGCTTTGCTTTAGTAAGATTATCCAGTTCTGGATGGTCTTCAATTTCATCAATGGCACGCATACACAAATATGCTGATGCAACTGCTTCTTGTAATCCTGTTGGTAAAAGACTAATTGGGATATAAAAAGTTCGACTAGTTTCTCTGAGGATTTGCAATGCATCTCTACGTAAATCCATGGTTTCACTCCCCGCTTGATTTTTGCACCACATTAATGCAGTTTATTGATGATACTGGATATAGTTTTTACTAAACCTTAAAAACTATAGATACACTAGAACATCTTCTAAAAATTAATAGGTTTTGGTATCACAATTAACAAAAGTTTCAGATTTATCAAAGTCAAATCTAGTATATAGGTTTTTGGTTGCAAAGGAGTGTGAGGGATGCTTTGGTATAGCTATCCTCAAGTTTTAGGGTAAATACAAACAATTATGCTAAGATTTCATTGATTAACTCAATTTTTTGTCTTAACAAAGAGCTATTTTAATGAGTAAAACTAATTTAGGTCTGCGTTAAGCTGACTAGGAAGTTAAGATTAGTGTATCTATAAAAACAAGTCATAAATAGCTAATAATGTACGGCAATAACCATATCCCCTAGCAAACGCGCATAGGAGTTTACCAAAAGGTTAAGGTGGGTTAGCGCAAGCGTATATCACTGCGATCGCTAATGTTGCTAATGTAGGTAGCAACAATAAACCGAACAAGGACATACAGTGTATTTACTTAATTGAGAATACAAAAGTGGTTTGTTTGCCCACCTAATAAAAAACTCCACCCATTCTTGGCATGGAGGATGGGGCATAGGAAATATTACCAATGACGCCCATCCCACACTACAAGAAAATTTATTGCAACATTTTAGCCTTGCCATGCCACTACAAAATTAAGATTTATTTTATAAGTAATATTCTTTTTGCTTTCTTGCACTAGCGATAGCTACTAATTTTCGATTAGAACTGTAACAGCAGCGATCGCGATCAACATTTCGTCATTTTTATCGTTGAGTTCGGGAATTGCTCGCCCTTGAACTACCATCCCCCCAGATTCTACGGTGAGCGTTTTACGACCAAAAGGTAGTACAGCTAGTACCTCCGCTTCTCGTACCTGTTCTGGATAGGGTACTGCGACTTGAACTTCGACAATCATTTGATTAGGATCGCTCAAACCAGCGACTTCCCAAACACCGGGTAAAGCATTGTGAGCGATCGCATTACGTACCGCCCTAGCCGCTGCTACTGTCGGGTCTTGTCCATGCTGGTCTATCCCCATCCCCATCTCGATAACCAAGCGTTTACGCGCCATTGCTACCTCCGGTAAATCCTGCAACTTCACTTTACCGCTCTACGGGGTAGCAAAAAAAGCAAATGTATTGAAGACTTTGCTGTCCTTGCAGAATCAAAAGACTGAGATTACAAAAATACTTCTAGTGATCAGCTAAAACCGATATTACGTAATTAATAAAATATACATATAATAATGCTCGTCAATTAACAAGATAAATATCTGTTAGACAGCTTGAGGAGCTTTTTGTCGGATAGGCACTTGAATTATGAATTTAGTGCCTTGGCCAAGAGTAGAAAAACATTGCAATTTCCCACTATGCTTCTCCGTAATAATTTGGTAGCTGATTGCCATACCCATACCTGTTCCTTTGCCTACAGGTTTAGTAGTGAAAAATGGATCAAAAATCCGATTTTGAACCGATTCTGGAATTCCTTGTGCGTTATCAGCGATCGCAATTTCCACCCACAGTGAATCAATTACGGATGTACGAATATTAATCTGACCGGGATTTTCCTGTATTTGTTGATAGGTGTGCTTGATATATACCTCATCAATAGCATCTATTGCATTTACGAGGATGTTCATCAATACTTGATTGAGTTGACCAGGATAGCATTCCACTTCAGGCAAGTTGCCGTAATCTCGAATCACTTCAATTGCTGAACGGTCTGGTTTATCTTTGAGGCGGTGTTGCAGAATCAACAGCGTGCTTTCGATACCTTCATGAATATCAACTACCTTAAATTCCGCTTCATCCATGCGCGAAAAGTTTCGCAATGACAGCACAATATTACGAATCCTCTCAGTCCCCATTTTCATTGAAGACAGCATCTTCTGTAAATCTTCGATGAGAAATTCTAGCTCAATTTTCTCTGCTAATGCTTGAATTTCTGGGTCATGGCTAGAATGGCGTTTTTGGTATAGATAAATCATCTCCAACAAATTTTGAGTGTATTCGTCCAGATAAGTAATATTTCCGTGAATGAAGTTGACTGGGTTATTGATTTCATGGGCGATACCTGCTACCAATTGACCCAGGCTAGACATTTTTTCACCTTGAATAACTTGTGCTTGGGTACGCTGCAACTCGCTCAAGGCTGTTTTGAGTTCAACAGTCCGTTCTTCGACTCGTTCTTCTAATTCTGCATTACTGTTTTCTAAAGCGATAAAGGATTCCCGCAATTGTCCTGCCATGTGATTAAAAGAGTGGGTTAGGGTGTTGAGTTCATGGATATTGCTTTTTTGGAGTGTCTGTTGTAAATCACCGAATGCTATTGCTTGGGTGGTTTGATTCAAGCGCAAGATAGGATGTGCAATCCAGCGCGAGGTAAATATACCAATCGCCGTTGCTACTATCAATGCCCCAAAACAAAGCAGGATGCTAATTTGGGTGCTGGCATGGATTTGTGCCATGTAAGTTTTTTCTGGAATACCGACCACTACTAACCAGTCCAAACCATATTGGTCACGCCAAGGCACAATATGCGTATATAAATTTTCTCCTTGAACATTAACTTTCAGCTTTTGGGTATTGGCAATGGACTGGAAATCTGGAATGCGTTGCTGAAGCTGCTTGGCAATGCCTTGCACTACCGGATTTGGACTGTTGATCGCTTTGAGGCGCTTAATTTCGTTATTGACTACAGTAAAAGGCTTTTCTTGAGCAGAATTGGCAACTAACATCCCATCGCGCTCAATAATGAATACTTGTCCGAAGCGGCTGACATTTAATTTTTGTAAAAATTCGCTGAGTTTCAACAGATGGATTTCAGCCCCCACTACACCAATCAGTTTTTTGCTAGCATCATAAACCGGACGACCTGCCGATGCCACAATATAGGGAGGATAGGCGGGGTCATAGTAGGTGTAAATCCGCACCCAAATTGGTTTCCCGGCTTTGACAGGTTCAGTATACGCAGGTTCATTGAGGGTATCCCAAGTACTGGTCGTCATCACTTGGGTTGGGTTGCCATCGTTGTCTGTCAAGTAAGTTTTCGTATTTTTTGGCAGGCTTGGCGTTTTGATCACATTATCATCGATTGTCACTGTCTTGCCATCATAACGGGCGGCTCCAGTTCCTTCTCCATTTGCTAAGTTCAAGCTGATATAAGTTAGGTCATAGGCTTGCATGACGTGCCAGAAGTACTTGCCAACTTTGAGGCGATCGCGCACATTTAACAATCCCATACGAATTGCATTAGCATTGATCTGGATGACTTTATGGGGAATCGACAAGTAAGCATCCAAATGTTGATTTACCTCACTGCTAGTTCGCTCCATCAACTGATCCGCTAGATCGTTCACCGCTTTCTCGCCATTTTTAAACGACATATATCCGACCAGTCCCACGATGCCAAAAACTTGCAGCACGAAGGGAAATATCAGAACCAGCTGTAATGAAAATCCACGGACTTTTCTAGATGGATATATCTTCATAAGTGGTAAATCTTGGTTTGAGCAGATCTTTGCTTAACCTAGATTACCCATCAGCAACTTCAGACTATCAAAATAAGTTTTTGTTTAATTAAGAAGGTAATAGTGAATAAGTAATATCTCTGTTTGCAAACCATCAACTGATTGCTATAGAACTTGAGCGTGCAAAATGGCATTTATATCAGTGTTGCGTCATTTTGAATCTAAATCAGTTAACGTTTGTAATTAATAAAAAATAAATCGCTTAAATAGTGCTTATTTGATAATTTTATATAGTAAAAATACTACTTTTAATCATTTTGATTATTTAGTTGCTTTCAGTACCTTTACTCAAGATTTATCAAGTTATGGAAGCTATTCTGGTCATGAAAAATGTCAAGTATATATTAATTACTGGCAAATTTCAAAGCTAGATTGGCATTCGACATATTTGTATAAAGGACTCAAATTTCGATGGATTTTAATCAATTAACCAAGCAGCTTAATCAACTACTCGTTCAAGATTATGTGGCATTTAGCAGTATAGAAAATCCTGTTATACAAATACTTAATGAGACAAGTTTTACTCAGATTGCTTATGTCATGCAACAATATTCCATTTTTCCAAAGGAGTTGGTGTATTTCACAGAGTTAGCTAGACAGAAAGCGCTGGCAAGAGGATGGAACGGAGTTGCCCAGGAACTCCAAGAAAACATAGCTGAAGAGATGGGTAGCACTACTCAAGGAGTTTCTCACTATATGCTTTTAGCCCAAGGGTTGGAAGAGGGGTTGGGTGTTTCTGTGAAGAACACAATACCGTTAGTTGCTACATCCAAACTGCTGACAACTGTGCAATCGATATTTACTCAACAACTACCCTATGTACTTGGAGCAACCTATGCGATCGAAGCAACCTCAATTCCCGAATTAACTCTGATCGTGCAACTTATAGAGTGGTTGCTGGAAGGATCAATGCCTCAAGGTTTGGCATATTTCTTCAGCAAGCATTTAAATGAGTGGGAAATTGAACATGAAGCAGGCTTAAGAACGGCTGTGGCAGCATACATACAACCCGAACAATTTGGAGAGTTTGCAGCAGGGTTTCGGGCAATGCTAGATACGATGGAGGACTGGTGGCAGGAATTAGCCCAAGAGGCCATCTCATCCCTGGTTACTCTTAGCACAGCGATCGCTTAGCAGTACTGGTGAAACAGAAATTAAAACTATGAATATCTTGACCCATCTTTCATTTGTAGATGAAGCTGCTAATAGTAATAAACCGAAATTTGGCCTACCTGGTAATTACTACTTTAATGAGCAAATTTTTGCTAAGGAGCAGCAAACTATCTGGCGTAATACCTGGCAGTTTGTAGGACGTGAATCCGATCTACCTGCTCCTGGAAATTATCTAACTTGCCAAGTTGGTGATCAACCCATGTTCGTGATTCGGACTAAAAATGGCGAATTGCGAGCTATGCACAATGTTTGCCCACATCGGGGAGCACGCATATTGCAAGGGCAGGGTCATTGTCAACGAGTGCGTTGTCCGTATCATGGTTGGAACTTCGATTGGCAAGGTAATCTCAAAGGTTTACCTCGCGCTGAGTGTTTTCCCAATTTAGATAAGTCGGCTGTTCATCTAGCCACGGGACGAGTCCAGACATGGGGCGGCTTTATCTTTGTCCACCCAGAAGCAGAAGGGGAATCGTTAGTTAGTTATTTGGCCGGATTCTCAGCCTACCTAGAGCAATATCAGCACCCCTGGGAGGAACTTCAGGAAGTTGACCATTGGTTTTATGAGGAGCCAGCAAACTGGAAGTTCCCAATTGAGAATTATCTAGAGTGCTATCATTTGTCTGTTGTTCATGCCCAAAGTTTAAAGTGTTTTGATCCTAAGAATATTATTTACACTCCAACCGGGCGACACTATCAAATATTTGTTCCCTTCACAGATGATGAATTTGTCAAAGATCACCCCGCTTTTTCAGGAGAACCAAAAGGACAGTCATACCAGGGCTTTATCTTTCCCAATATGATGGTCAATACTGCAAGAGACAAAGTTTCAGTTTTTCGACTGACTCCTTTATCTCCTACAAGAACTAAGTTTGAGGTTTTTATTTATCAAACAAAAGCACAGATGGAAGCATTTCCTTACAAACCGGATGACTTTCGGCCTGAATTTGAGCGGGTGCTAAATGAAGACTTTGGGGTGGTACGCTCACTACAAGCAAGTGTTCATTCCAAAGCTTATAGTGTACTTCAGCTTGCAGACATTGAATATGGAATTTCTCACTTCCATCAAGTTTTGTCAGAGTACTACCAACCTTGAGATGAAATTACACTCGCTTTAAAAAAGGTAACTGTTATGGGAAAGGGATAACCCTACTCAGCTAGTAAGTTGTATGTTTGCAAAAGTCTGATCCAGTGATCGTTGCATCCAATCCTAGCTGAGCAAAATATGGCTTATTCCTTCTGCCCTCTGCCTTTGACTTATGCAGTTGCCATTGCCATTTGCCGACAAGAATCGGCGCAGCGGCGGCACATCTGAGCGCAGGCTTTCATTTGAGCATCGTCACCCATGCGAGCGCACTCATCTGCACACCGTTGACACAGTTCAGCACAAACGCCGCAAGTACGAGAATGTAAGTCAGAAGCTCGAAGCATGAAATTAGCACTTGTGTTGCAAATTTCAGCGCAATCAAGCATTAACCGAATATGAGCAGGTTGGGTGTGATTACCACCCTTTTGTAAGCAGTAAGCCACGGTATTTAAACAGATACTATGGCAGTCTAAGCAGTTTTGAATGCACTGCTGCATCTGTTGGTTTACTTGGCTCAAGGTGAGTTCTTGTATAGCCATTTCTTCACCCTCTTAAAATTCTTTGGATTTAGTAAAGGCGTTATTACCTTTAGACTCACCTTAAAGATTTGCGGGTAGGTTAGCGTCATACTAATGAGGTAATAAATATTTCTAACTACTGGGATATAAGGATTTCATCCAGATTTCATATTTAAATGCATTTTATATATCTCAACGAGTAGCACCAACCCTGATTTCATCCTAATTTCATTTTTGGCTGTCAAACTATGTAATGAGTGCCGCAGTTGCATTTTGAGCAGCCAGTTATCTAGGTAAGTTTATTACCTCAGCAAAAGATAAATGTTTAAAAGGTTGACTCTCCAGCTAACTAGAGACTCCAGAATAGAATTAGGAAATTATCTGAGATCATCCCTATGCAACTCCCGACTCTGAGAAACAGCTTTTTGACATTTGCTTTGGTAGCGGCTTCTTTTTCCAGCAGTGTATTGACAGCCTGTTCTACACCTACTTCCCAAAACCAAAGCCAAGCACCATCTACCACCGCCACCGATACTAGTGACAAGCAACCCATGAATCATGGTGGCGGTATGATGAATCACAGCATGTCAATGGATTTAGGCCCAGCCGATGCCAACTATGATTTACGCTTTATTGATGCAATGATTCCGCATCATCAGGGAGCAACAGTAATGGCCAAGGAAGCACAGCAAAAATCAAATCGCCCTGAAATCAAAAAGCTAGCAGACGAAATTATCAAAGCACAAAACCAAGAAATTACGCAGATGAAACAGTGGCGTACAGCCTGGTATCCCAAAGCGGGAGATAAACCAATGGCTTATGATGCCAAGATGGGTCACATGATGGAGATGTCACCTGAGCAAATGCAAGCCATGATGATGAACATGGATTTGGGTGCAGCTGATGGAGAATTTGACCTACGCTTTATCAACGCAATGATTCCTCACCACGAAGCAGCTGTAGTTATGGCGAAAGATGCCTTACAAAAGTCTCAGCGTCCTGAAATTAAAAACTTGGCTCAAGAAATTATCAAATCGCAAAACGCAGAGATTAACCAAATGAAACAGTGGCGCAAAGCTTGGTATAACAAGTAGCTTCTATTTAGAAATGGGTGCAAATATCAACGCAACTGAGAGTTCTAGATGTCAAAGAAAGCTAGTTTCTCAGTTCTCGATTTCATGCCAATTTCATTTTGAGATGAAAGACTGAGAATGAGGTGCAGAAAAATCCTCTAAAACAAAGCTAGCTTTGTTTATCAAATATTGCGATCGCAGTTTCTTTGCCCATACTTCAGGATTTCTGATAGCGATGCCCAACTCTGCGCGTTTCCAACCAATTGTAACCATGTATTGTGTTTCTGGTACACTTGTGAGCTTGCTGTTATTGACAAGTCCCGTAGTAGTTTTAGCCCACAGCGGACACGGAAATGAATTTCAAGGAGAAAGTGAAGCCACCCCAACAACTGGTTCGATTCAAGTTGACACTCAAACTGCCCAACGGTTAGGAATTAAAGTTGAGCCAGTTAAAAGCCAGCGTTTAGCTATTGGTATAAAAACCACAGGACAAATTGAAACTTTACCTAGCAAACAAGTAGAAGTAACCACACCAATTGCAGGCGCGAAAGTGGTTGAGTTATTGGTAGAACCTGGTGCATTAGTTAAACAAGGTCAACCCGTTGCTGTGCTATCTAGTCTTGGTTTGGTAGAACTGCGGGTTAACTCCCAAGAAAAACTGGCTCAAGGTCAGGCTGATTTACAACAAGCCTTAGCTGATTTAAAATTAGCGCAACAAAACCGCGATCGCTATCAACAAATAACCGACTCTGAAATTGCCCAAGCCCAAAGCCAAGTAGCTTATGCTCAAGAAAAGTATGACAAAGATCAAGCATTAGCTGCCCAAGGTGCATTACCAAGGCGTAATGCTCTCGAATCGCAAACCCAGCTAGCTCAAGCCAAAGCTGAACTTACTAAAGCCAATAGCCGTCGAGAGGTTATTGAGGCTGAAAATCAACTTAAACGCGCTCAGGCATCTGTTAACGTAGCAAAATCCCGGATTAACCTCAGTAATAGCACGTATAAAACTCGGCTGCAACAACTAGGAATCCGTGGCAATGCCAAAGGACTAGTGACAGTAACATCTCCAATTTCCGGCAAAGTTGCTGATCGGGAAGTTACTCTTGGTCAAACCTTTGAGGATGCAGGTGGTAAGCTGATGACGATTGTCAATGACAATCAGGTATTTGCCACAGCAAACATATATGAAAAAGATTTAGACAAAGTTAGAACAGGACAACAAGTTAGCGTCAAAATTGCTTCTGTCCCGAATCGTACTTTTACCGGACAAATTGCGGTAATTAATTCTGTAGTAGCAGGTGAGACGCAGGTTGTGCCTGTGAAAGCCGAAATAGATAATCCTGGTGGTGTACTGAAACCAGGAATGTTTGCAGAGTTGGAAGTTTTGATAAACCAAACCTCATCAGCTATTTTGGCAATTCCCAGTGCGGCTGTGGTGGAAGCTAATAATAAAAAAGTTGTCTATATCCAAAATGGCAGCGCTTATCAATCAGTTGAAGTCACATTAGGTCAGACCTCTGGGGACACGGTTGAGGTCAAGAGTGGCTTATTTGAGGGAGATATGATTGTCACCCAACGCGCACCGCAACTTTACGCCCAATCTCTGCGAGGTGGGGGAAAAGCAGAGGGGCAAGGGAGTAAGGAAGTAGGGGAGAAAGAAGCAGTTTCTAATTCCTCACTTCCTTGGTGGGTGGGAGTTGGGGGAGGAACTGTACTAGCTACTGTAGCTTTTATCGCAGGTATTTTCTGGGCTAGTCGCCGCAGCAAACTGCATCTGCTTTATCTCACGCAGAGACGCAAAGACGCAGAGAAAAATGTTAATTAGTGTGGTTTTAGTAAGTAGAAAACTGCTGTAAATTTCAACTATACAAAATATGCTCAATGCCATTCTTAAGTGGTCAATTATTCAACGTTGGATAGTCGTACTCCTCGCAATTGTAGTCACAATTTGGGGTACATATAACCTGACTCAAATGCCCCTGGATGTCTTTCCTGATTTTGCTCCGCCCCAAGTTGAGATTCAAACTGAAGCCCCAGGACTAGCACCAGAGGAAGTAGAAACACTAATTACCTTGCCAATTGAAAGCGCGGTGAATGGTACACCAGGGGTAGAAACAGTACGTTCTTCCTCTGCTGTCAGCATCTCCGTTGTCAAGGTGATCTTTAAATGGGGGACTGATGTTTATCAAGCCCGTCAACTAGTTACAGAACGATTGCAACAGGTACAGCAAAAATTGCCAGAAGGTGTAGAAAATCCGCAAATTTCGCCCATTTCTTCCCCTATTGGCACAGTCCTACAATATGCCTTTACTGCTGAAACAACCCCACTTATGGAAGTGCGGCGCTTAGTTGACCGGGATGTCACCAATAGATTGCTAGCTGTACCAGGCATTTCCCAAGTAGTTGCTTATGGTGGTGATATTCGCCAATATCAGATATTGGTTAACCCGGCAAAATTAAAAGCTTTCAATGTCACCTTAGATGAAGTCACATCTGCGGCTAGAGGAGCTAACGTCAACGCTGCGGGTGGCTTTTTGGTTAATCCAGACCAAGAGCTAATTATTCGTGGCTTGGGGCGCATCGAGTCAATTGAGCAACTGGGGAAATCTGCAATAACTGCACGAAACGGAACGCCTGTACTGTTGCAAGATGTAGCAGATGTGCGGATTGGAGCAGGCTTAAAACGTGGGGATGGTAGCTTGAATGGTCAGTCAGCAATTGTGGTGATGGTCAACAAGCAGCCACAGAATGATACTCCCACGGTTACTAAAGCTGTGGAAAAGGCGATCGCAGAAATTAAAGCAGGTTTACCCAAAGATGTCAAAGTCATAGAAACCTTTCGTCAAGAAAACTTTATTGAAGCTGCTATTGAAAACGTTACCAGTTCTCTACGCGATGGCATTATTATCGTTTCCATTATCCTGCTGATGTTTTTAATGAATTGGCGCACCGCTATCATCACTCTTAGCGCCATTCCTTTATCAGTCCTGATGGGCATGATGATTCTGGGCTTGTTCGGTCAAGGTATCAACACTATGACACTGGGTGGTCTGGCTGTCGCTATTGGTTCGGTGGTCGATGACTCGATTGTGGATATGGAAAACTGTTATCGAGGTCTGCGGAAAAACCAAGTAGCAAGCAATCCGGTGCATCCCTTTAAGGTTGTTTATGATACTTCTGTAGAAGTTAGAGTTAGTGTTATTTTCTCAACGGTGATTATTGCCGTTGTCTTTGCACCAATTTTCACCCTTACAGGCGTGGAAGGTCGAATATTTGCACCGATGGGTGTTGCCTACTTGATATCAATTTTGGCTTCTACGTTAGTGGCAATGACTTTATCGCCGGCACTTTGTGCGATTTTGCTAGCAAATCGTCAATTACCCGCTGATGATACCTGGGTAAGTGCTTTATCACAAAGAATTTATAGACCTCTTGTTAATTTTGCCATCCGTTTCCCCACAATTATTTTGGTAGTGGCGGGTGCATCTTTAGTAGCTTCTTTGGTAATTTTACCGAGTTTGGGAAGGGTATTTTTACCAGAGTTTCAAGAACCATCCTTAGTGAATACAGTTCTGCTTTATCCAGGGAGTTCTCTAGAGGCGACAAACCAAGTTGGATTCGCCTTACAGGATGCGCTAAAGGACGATAAGCGATTTAAGACGGTGCAGTTACGGGCTGGACGTGCGGCTGGTGATGCGGATGCAGGGGGGGTGAATTTGGGACATTTAGATGTGGAATTGAGTGCGGAAGGATTAAAAGACCGGGAAGGAAGTATTGAGAAGCTGCGGCAGGAGTTTGGTAAGATTCCTGGAGTTGCTGCCAATATTGGCGGCTTTATTTCGCATCGCATGGATGAGGTATTATCGGGGGTAAGAAGTGCGATCGCAGTTAAAATCTTCGGCCCTGATTTAGCAGAGTTACGCCATATTGGCTCTGAAGTTCAGACTGCTATGACCGGAATTTCAGGACTCGTAGACTTACAACTTGAACCCCAAGTTCCTATTAGACAGGTACAAATTCAATTCAACCGGGAAGCCGCGGCTCGCTATGGTTTAACAGTTGGTCATCTTACCGATATGGTAGAAACTACTCTTAACGGCCGAGTTGTATCTCAAGTTCTTAAAGACCAGCAATTATTTGACTTAGTAGTTTGGTTGCAGCTAGAATCACGCAATAATTTAGACATCATCCGTAACTTATTGGTAGATACACCAACAGGTCAAAAAATACCCCTAGCTCAGGTCGCCAGCATTGATTATGGGACTGGCCCCAACACGATTAACCGGGAAAATGTTTCACGCCTAATTGTCGTTTCTGCTAATGTTTCTGGTCGAGATTTAGGCTCGGCGGTAGAAGAAATTCAAAACAAAGTCAGCCAAGCAATACAGTTACCCACAGGCTACTTTATTCAATACGGCGGTCAGTTTGAATCAGAGCAACGAGCCACCCAAAATTTGCTAGTCTTTGGCGGATTGGCAATGGTCATCATTGCAGTCTTAATGTACTTTGCAGTCAAATCTGTTGCTGCCATGCTGATGATCATGATTAACTTACCTCTAGCGTTGGTAGGAGGCATATTTTCTATTGCTTTAGGGGGTGGGATTATCTCTGTGGCTTCCTTGGTAGGGTTCATTACCCTGTTTGGTGTGGCGACGCGTAACGGACTACTGCTAGTAGACAACTACAATGGCAAGATTGCACAGGGAATGCCTTTACGCCAAGTCCTTTTTGAGGGGTCAACGGAGCGCTTGGTTGCTATTTTGATGACGGCTCTGACTTCAGCTTTAGGAATGATACCCTTAGTCATTGGTACAGGTGCAGGGAAAGAAATTTTGCAGCCGCTTGCCATAGTAGTGTTAGGAGGCTTGTTTACTTCTACAGCTTTAACATTATTGGTGTTACCCGCATTGTATGCACAGTTTGGTAAATTCTTGATGCCTACTAAGCAAACTCAGTCAGTTGTTGAGGATGGTAAAAAAATAGGCGCAGTATTTGATTGGTAATTCACCTTTCAAGCAAAGATTAATTATTTTTAGTGAGGAATCAATTGATAAAATCATTCAAATTAAATTTAGTTTTTCTAGGAATAGTACTACTTTTCTTAGGAGCTTGTAATAACAGTAATCAAGTTAGTACAGAAAATACTCCAACTGCTTCTACCCCAACAGAAAAAGTTGTACCTGCTGCCAAAACAGGTAGTAAGCATGGTGCTTCTAAGGGTGGTCAAGTTGTGGAAACAGGAAGATATCATTTAGAGCTTGTGCCAGAGAAAGAAACTAATCAAACTCACATTGATTTATATTTACAAACAGGTGATAATCACGAAACTGTACCTAATGCTAAAGTCACGGCCCAAGTACAGCTACCTAATGGCAAACAAAATACTATTCCTTTTACTTATGATGCTAATGATAAACACTACACAGCCATACTAAGTGAAAAAGCATCTGGTCAGTATCAAGTGAAAATTTCTGCTGATATTAAAGGTGAAAAAGTAGATGGACGTTTTAGTTTTAATCGGTAAACTCTATGAGAGTCCTACTAGTCGAAGATGAACCAGATTTAGGTGCTGCTATTAAGCGAACTCTTACACAGCATAAATATTTAGTTGATTGGGTACTGGATGGTAATGATGCATGGGCATATCTAGAAAACAAGTGGACACAATACACGCTAGCTATTTTCGATTGGATGCTACCAGGAATATCAGGTTTAGAATTATGTAAAAGACTACGTTCTCATCAAAGTCCTTTACCTGTATTAATGCTGACAGCTAAAGACAGAATGGAAGATAAAGTTGCTGGTTTAGATGCAGGTGCAGATGACTACTTGGTAAAGCCATTTGGTATGGCGGAATTATTAGCTAGGTTGAGGGCATTACAGAGGCGATCGCCCCAATTTCAGCCCCAAGAATTAACTGTTGGCAACCTGACTTTAGATTACAGCAATAATATAGTTGTTAGTCAAAATAATACAGGCAATAGACAGGAGATTTGCTTAACTAATAAAGAATTCCAGTTACTAGAATATTTTATGAAGCACCCGAACCAAATTGTTACCACTGACCAAATTCGTAATCAGCTTTGGGAAGTAAGCGCAGAACCTATTAGTAATGTGGTAGCTGCTCAAATGCGGTTGCTGCGACGCAAACTAGCTAATAGTGGTTGCGAAAACATGATTGAAACTTTGCATGGGATGGGATATCGTCTGAATCAAAAGTGTTGAAATTTCATAAGCGCGATCGGTGTAAAAATTTCAAGGTATGTCATTGCGAGTGGAACAGAGTGATTCGTATATTTTAGATTCCGTTACACTCAAAAATAGCTATAACTGTCAAATAAATTTCAAGGAAGCATATTGACTATGAAGTGGCGAGTAATTCTCGAACCCGATCAAGAAACCGGAGAATGGGCTGTTTGGTGTCCCGAATTACCTGGTTGTACATCTGCGGGTGATACGGAAGAAGAAGCTTTAGAAAATATCCGCGAGGCAATTCAATTATATTTGGAAGCCGATCCAATTCAATTAGCACCAGGAGCAATATCCCGCGAGGTTACGGTAGGATGACTCGTACCCGACGAATGAATGCGGATGAGGTTGAAAGAATTTTACAAAAATACGGATTCGAGCTTATTTCTCAAAAAGGTAGCCATCGTAAATGGCGAAATGATGATCGCCAACTACAAGTAATTGTGCCCTATCATAAAGGTCGGAATCTGCCAATTGGGACTTTGCATAATATCATGATAGGTGCAGATATTCCCGAATCTGAGTGGAAAACTGATTAGTAAAAATTCACTAATTGTTACATCTATTCTCCTATTTGCAAACTCACCATTTTACCAAAATCTCTTTAATTTTGAGTTAATACAACTGCTGTTTTAAAAAGTGCAATATAATACTCAGCAATGTTTCGGTGATATTACTACCCCTAATTGCTGTATTAAAGACATTGTGTCACCTTGACCCCAATGTTCCACAATTTTGCCATTAATAACACGATCTATATGTACAACTGAGAACTTAACCTGTTTACCAGTTGGCGGAATACCCATAAATTCCCCTTGGTGAGTTCCACAAAAAATCCCACGAGTCACAACTTGATTTTCTTCAGCAATCACATCTTCAAAAGTATGATAACCATCTGGAAAAGCCGCACGCATCATTAATGCATACTCAAAAAAGCATCAACACCTTCGAGTTTATGACTTCCCATCACGCAACCAATAATATTTGGGGAAACTAACCTTTTCCCTTGTTCAATATCACCTAAATCAAAAGCTTTGTAAGCTTGCAGAACAGTGGATTTGTTATGTGCTAAAGACATACAGATTCTTGTTTTTTCAATGTCTTCTTGTAAATTTAGCTGGCAAAATTACCGTTTACATTGACTTAGGTTAAGAAATTGCCTTTTTTTGAATTCTTCGTTTTAATCGGCTCAAAGACTCTGGTTAAACACCGAGATAGGACGCTATATAGTATTGAGGAATGCGCTGTAAAAGTTCAGCTTCAGTTTGAAGAAGTTTGAGATACCGCTGTTCAGGCGTGTCTTTAAAAAGAGAAAGCAGTTTATCTCGTAGCATAAATGCAAGGCTCTCTGCATGGAGTCTCAAGAATTTTTGGCCTTCAGGAGCTAGTTCAAAAACTTGAAACAACTCATTGCTAACGATCAGCACCTCAGAGTCTTCAATTGCTTGGCAAGAAAAACACGCGGGTTGTTGCTTGCGGAAACTCTCGTAGTCACCTAGCGGTTGATTTTCCAGATGGAAGAACAATGTCAATTCTTTTCCATCTTTGAGGAAAAATGTTCTCAGACAACCTTTTAATGTCAAGCCGAGAAACTCACAAACATCACCCTCACGAAACAAGAATTCTCCTTTTTGAATCTTTACTGTCTTTAGAAGCGGCTCAATCCGCATTAATTCAATTTTAAATTCAGGTAGAAACTGCTAGGTGAATTCGGAAAATTGTTCAAACATGGGGAATGCGATCGCACTAGGATAATTACAGGTTAACCACAGGTTGAAATTGCACGGCTGCTCACAATATCTTCTTATGAATCAAAATAAACTATTTCAGCAGACCCGCCTACGTTTAGCGCTGTGGTATGCGCTTGTCATGGCTTTGATTTTAAGCCTATGTGGATTCGGCATCTACAGAGCAATCTCCCATGCCCATTGGATGACATTAGACCGAGAATTAGAGTCTGTCGCCGGAACTTTGCACGACAGTATTGAACTGAAATTACAGCAACCCGGTAAATTAGAACCAGTTATACAGCAACTTTTACCTAATATTTGTGTAGTTGGTACTAGCTGCATTCAAGAGCAGTTAAGTTCTAAACGTCATATTCTAAGTGCAATCAATCAAGGTAATTATTATGTACGTTTTTTTGATAATTCTGAACGCCTGATTGCGATCGCAGGAACTTATCCAGAAGAATTATCCCCAGTCTTTAACAAGGAACTTTGGCAAACTCTTAAAGACAGCAAAGGTCACTTCTACCACCAAATTTCCTTTGTTCTGCACACTCAAGAAAATCGCGATTGGGGTTATATCCAAGTAGGTCGAAGCCTTGCAGACTTCAATAGTTATCTTGTTGCCGTGAAACTCACTTTAGGATTGGGATTACCAATCATCATGCTTTTGGTTGGTGTTGCTAGTTGGTGGTTAGCTGGGTTAGCAATGCAGCCGATTTATCGCTCATATAGACAAATTCAACAGTTTACAGCAGATGCCGCACACGAGTTACGGACACCTCTAGCAGCAACACAAGCAACAGTAGAATCAGCCCTTTTAATGCCGCAGCTAGAAGAAATAGAGGTGCAGGACATTCTGCAAACTCTACAACGTCAGAATCAGCGACTCACAACTCTTGTTACAGATTTATTACTGCTGACTCGCCTGGATCGTCAATCTGTACCAATACAACGAGATATTTGCCGCTTAGATGATATTGTTAATGACTTAATAGAGGAATTTGCAGCGTTGGCGATCGCAGCTGGTGTAACTCTAACATCTTCAGTAAAGGTGTCAACTCCTTTAAATGTTATTGGTAATGCAGATCAGCTTTATCGCTTGTTTTCTAACTTGATTATCAATGCGATTCAATACACACCACAAACAGGAAAGGTAACTGTTTACTTAGATCGCTGTAACCATTATGCTGTAATTCAGGTTCAAGATACAGGCATTGGGATTCCGCGACAGGAAATGACTCGGATTTTTGACCGCTTCTATCGAGTAAATAGCGATCGCTCCCGTAGCACTGGCGGTTCTGGATTAGGATTAGCGATCGCGCAAGCAATTATCCAGGCACACCACGGTAGCATAGATGTGCAAAGTGAATTCGGTAAAGGTAGCACTTTTACTATTAAGTTACCTTTTGATGTTCGTCCACTAAATAGCGTTCGCTCTCTCTATCATCGCTATGGGGTGTAAATTTGTGTAATGCAAACTTAGCAGACTCTACGGCTTGCTCCCATGCTTCAGGCTGAATGTCCGGGTCTAGCTTGCTCAGTGGTCTGATTTCCCACTCATCAGTCGGCTCTATTTGTTTTATTTTCCAATAATAAAATTGTTACAGTACCTATTGCATAAGCAATTATGTCCTTCCAATCAAATGTACTTCCTAAAGCAATAGCCAGAATTTTATACTTTTGTAATCCTAAAATATTTACAAAATTAAAATATTGCAGAATCTCGATAGTACAAGAAAATGCAAAAACTGATAAAGCAACGATTGATGAATGTATTTTACAAAAAGTTCTGATAAAAGAATACAATAGTATAACTACTAAAACATCGCCGATAAAAGGGCGGATAAAACTATCATTTACAAAAACAGCAATACATACCTCTGTTGAAAATAGCATAACTGTGAAGTAGAAATATTTTTTATTGAAGGTAAACATAACAATAGATAGTGATCAAAAAACATCTGTTTGGCTATGACACATAATATTCTGCTGTATTATTAATTTGATAACAAACCGATCACAAATCCTGCCAACTAGCGAAGGGCAAGTCTGATCCATGACCAGCTCTTTCAAGGTGGGTAAAAATTCCTCAAAAATTTACCAAATTTTAAGCTTTTCATCTTTGTGCCTTAGTGGTTCAAAAGTCAATTTTTTCCCCACCAAGATACAGCGAAAAGTCTGAGCGGAGCGCAAAGTCTGAGCGGAGGTTTCCGACGCTCGTTCGCAAAGCGTGCCGTAGGCAAGACTCGCTCTAAGAGGATGTCTGAAAAGCTAGGTAATGGTATATTTTGTCATTCTGACGCTTTGCAGAGCGGAAGTCAGAATCTCTATTGTCCGTTAATTTCTAAGATGCTTCTCTACGAGACGCTCCTTTGTAGCTTGGCTTTTGCGTAGGGGTACATTACGCTATCGCTTCATTCAGCATGACAATTTTGACTTCTCAGACATCCTCTAAGCGTAGCCATGCCGCAGGCTTTACGCTGCGCCAACGGATAGCGCAGCCCGCCGTAGCGAAAAGTTCTGTAGGCGGGTTTCCCAACCTAGGAAGCTTTTCAAGACAGGCATCAGAACTTTTCAAGAGAAAGACACTAAGAAAAATACATTACACCTTGAAAGGGATAAAGGCAGTTGTTGGGAAATCTCTATTGACCACCAGTAATCTCCAAGTTAAACCCAGTTATATAACTTGCTTCGTCGCTCATCAGAAACGCTACCCCATTTGCTACCTCTGCCAAACTTCCCAAGCGCCGCATTGGCACTGAATTAATCATCTGTTGCTCAACTACCTTGGGGTCAGCATCAAAGTACTGAGAACCTACTGCTGCTTGTAATTCTGTTTGCCGCGTCCACATAAAACCAGGGCCTATCAGCGCGGGAGACAGTGCATTGACCCTGATCCCGTAGGGAGCTAAGTCTTTGGCTGCTGTCTGAGTCATTCCAATAACCGCAAACTTAGAAGCACCATAAGCTAACATATTTGGCGGCCCGACTACGCCTGCATAACTCGCCATGTTAACGATCGCACCTCCACCGCCAGAACGCAAGTGCTGTGCGGCTGCTTTCAGAACATGAAAAACGCCAACAACGTTAATATTAATCACCTTTTGAAAGTCATCATCAGGATATTCGTCTACTTTGGCAAACACTCCTTGATAACCCGCGTTATTAAATACATAGTCGATCCGCCCAAACTGCTCAAAAACGCCAGTAAAAGCTTTGGTAACATCATCAGCAGCCGTCACATCACAGCGAAATGTGCCAACTGGAACGTTGTAGCTTTTTAGTTCCTCAGCCACATCTACCATCTTTGGTTCATTCAAATCTAGCAGGGCTATTCCTGCACCATTAGCAGCAAAACGGTTTGCAGTTGCTTTGCCAATATCTCCCGCACCACCAGTAATTAGGATGGTTTTACCTGCAAACTGATAGGTTGCTTTTGCCATCATATTTTTAACCTTTTATTGAAGAAATGTTGCCATAAGTACGATGGGCTACACCCCACCAGAGGCGATCGCAAAGCTATGTTTTGAGGATTATGAAAATTACATTAAACGCCGTAAATAGAACAGCTACCTTCGTAGCATGATACTCAAAATCAGCCTTGCAATTGACCTAAGCAAATGCCACTGAACCAAAAGAAGTGGAATTATGGCTCAACCACCTTCTAAACTTGAATCTATCAGTTTGATCGATTTCATCTTTTACTCCTGGTATGCAAGACAATATGGAGGCTTTGCGCTCTTGGGGACATAAAAGCTATATATAAAATATGCTGCAAATTTCTCACAAAATCATCATCCCCGATAGCGAAATCGAAATTAGCGCAATTCGCTCTCAAGGAGCAGGCGGTCAAAATGTCAACAAGGTTTCAACTGCCATTCACTTACGGTTCAACATTGAGGCTTCATCACTACCTGCTTTTTATAAACAACAGCTTTTAAAGCTAAATGATCGACGCCTTACCCAGGAAGGAGTTATTGTTATCAAGGCTCAAGAACACCGAAGCCAAGAGAAAAATCGGCAGGAGGCTTTGCAACGGCTCAAAGAACTCATCAAAAGCGCAGTCATACTGCCTCAAAAACGTAAACCCACTAAACCATCTCGTAGCTCTCAAAAAAAACGTCTTGACAGTAAAAGTAAGCGAGGACAGATTAAATCTACCAGAGGGCAAGTCATTGAAGATTAAAGTGCGATCGCTTTTTCTTCCCAGGCTAAAACCACGCTTATGAATAAAAAACAGCAACCAATAAAATTCAAAACTGGAACTACTGAAACGAGCTTATTACAAATATCTATACAACCAAATTACCAACCACAAGCTACTGGTACAAATATAAATTCTGATATTTATCTATTCACTCGGCTGCGGCAACTCTCAATCGCTCAGCGCATAAAAATGTTTGCAGCCCATGAACGCGGGTTAAAAAAGTTATCTCTAGCAGGAATTAAATCTCGAAATCGAGGTGCTTCCTTGGAGGATATTCGTCGGGTATTTTCTCGTGCTGTACTAGGAGAAAAATTTACTCCTAATTTCCAACCAAAAGGTTTTGATGAAAGTATGTGGATTCAAGATTCCATTACTCTGGCAGGCGAACTTCATCAACTATTTGAGTTCCTTAATATTCCTTACTATGTTAGTGGTGGTGTTGCTAGTTCCATTCATGGTGAACCTCGCTCAACTCGTGATTTAGATTTGGTGATTGAAGTCCAACTTGACCAAATTGATTTATTAGTAACAACACTTGAAGCTGCTGGATATTATTGTCCGGCAGGTGCAGTTGAAGATTTAAAACGAGGAAGTGAGCGAATGCTGAACATTACGCATACAGAAACTATTGCTAATGCTGACCTATATCTTAATGAATCTTCACCATTTGCAATATCGCAAATGGCACGTAGGATATTACCTGATTTAGATGGAATACCTCCATTTTGGATAGCTTCACCAGAGGATATGATTTTACAAAAGTTGCTGTGGGGAAGGGGTAGTCAATCTGAAAAGCAGTGGCGTGATGTATTGGGCATACTCAAGTTGCAGGAACAAAGTTTAGACTATGCTTACCTCACAAGTTGGGCAGAACATTTAAATTTAGTTGATGCATTGAGCCAAGCATTTAATGAAGTCAGTTTATGATTAAAAATTTTCGTAAATCATGTAAATGCAAACATTCTATAAAATTTCAAAACACATCTCCAAATTAATAACAAGACTCTCAGATATCAATACAGTTCACTTAAGCAATTTCTTTATTTCTTTATTTATTTCTTCTCTCTGTGTCCTCTGAGCCTCTGCGGTATGCCTACGCTACCCAGCTATTCTGTCTGAGCTTTGTATATTCCGAATCATCCAATCTCCAAAGCTGATATTTAATATTTCTTGACTCAAGTTCAATCTGATAACGTTTTTTAATCTGCCTAAATACCTGCCTCATATTTTTTGCTTAACTTTGTTTAGGACTTGCTAATACTAATGTACTGTAATAAGCCCTAGGACAGTGCGCCGATCTTAAGATTGTCAAATCTTGGGATCAATAAGAACTGTGCTATCAAATTTTGAGTTATCAAAGGGAACAATAGCGTATATATCTATATTCAAGCATTCTTAGTACCATGCTATTTAAGCCTACAATTCATAAAGTTTCTAAAGTCCCTGATCAAGTCCCACTTAGAATTGTTTTAGTTGTTCCGTTCATCTTACAAATCTTTGCAGCAGTAGGACTGACTGGATACCTTTCTCTACGAAACGGGCAAAAAGCAGTAAATGAACTGGCGGCTAAGTTACAGACTGAAGTCAGCCATCGCATCAATCAACACCTTGATAGCTATGCAGCAGCGACTCGTTATCTGACTCAAATTAATGGTGAACAGTTCGACTTGGGATTGCTTAATCCAGAAAATTCAGACCGTTTAGCTCAATTCTTATTTAAGCAAGTAAAAACCTATAACGTTGGCTATATCCTTTACGGATCTAGAACAGGAAACTTTATTGCCTCTGGATACTATCGTGAGTCCACAATTCCAGATCACGGCAATCCAGATATCAGTTTGGTGTTGCCCGATCGCTATGGTAATCCTGACCTCTACAATTACACAACTAATGCTCAGGGTAAGCCAATCAAACTATTTGAAATCACCAAAAGTTACCAATTTCAGAAGGAAGGCTGGTATACCAAGGGTATTCAAACTGGTAAACCAGGATGGAGTGAAATTTATCAATGGGAAACTAATAATTATCCCTTAGCGATCGCCACTAGCCGGCCCATCTACGACAAGCAAGGGAATCTCATCGGCAGTATTGGTGTAGAACAGCGCCTTTCACAAATCAGTGACTTTCTGCGTCAAATTCAAGTCAGCCAATCAAGTAAAGTTTTCATCCTAGAACGCACTGGCTTTTTGGTGGCTAGCTCTAGCGATGCTCCAGTATTCTCAGTGGTTAATCAAAAACCACAGCGATTACAGGGTATTCAAATCAAAGATACTTTAATTCAAGGGACATCGAACTATCTTACTGATAAATTTGGTAATCTTAAAACCATTCAAACCAGCCAACAGCTAGAGTTTATGCTGAATGGACAGCGCCAGTTTGTCCAAGTTTCTCCCTGGAAAGACGAATGGGGACTAGATTGGTTAGTCGTCGTCGCCATGCCAGAATCAGACTTCATGGGGCAAATCAATGCAAACACTCTTAACACCATTTACTTGTGTCTGAGTGCATTGGGACTGGCGACTGTTTTGGGTATCTACACCTCTCGCTGGATTGCTCGGCCTGTTTTACGATTGAGTCGAGCATCAGAAGCGATCGCCCAGGGAGAGTTAGATCAAGAAGTTGAAACCTCAAGCGTCAAAGAACTGGGTGTGCTTGCCCAATCGTTCAACCGCATGGCACAGCAGTTACGAGATTCCTTCACCGCTCTTGAAAAAACCAATCAAGAACTTGAACTCCGGGTAGAACAACGCACTGCAGAACTTAAATATGCCAAAGAAGCGGCAGATAATGCCAGTAAAGCCAAGAGCGAGTTCCTCGCCAATATGAGCCATGAGTTACGCACGCCTCTCAACGGCATTCTTGGTTACGCTCAAATTCTTCAGCGCTCAGAACCAATGACCGATAAGGGGCGCAAAGGTATTGGTATCATTCACCAATGCGGCTCTCACCTGTTGATGCTAATCAACGATATTCTCGACCTAGCTAAAATTGAAGCACAGAAAATGGAATTAAATCCCAATGATCTCCATTTTCCGTCCTTTTTGCAAGCCATTGCCGAAATTTGCCGGATTCGTGCCGAGCAAAAAGGGATTGCTTTGGTTTATCAACCGGATGCAGACTTACCCGCGGGCATTCGGGCTGATGAAAAGCGTCTACGCCAGGTGATCATTAACTTGCTAGGAAATGCTATAAAATTTACCGATCAAGGTAGTGTCACGTTTAAGGTAGACACGATTAGAAGTTCTCAGTTAGAAAAAACAACTCAAAACTCTGACAAAATCCGCTTCCAAATTCAAGACACTGGCGTTGGCATGAAACCAGAGCAGTTAGAGAAAATCTTTCTGCCGTTTGAACAAGTAGGAAATGCTAAAACACAAGCAGAAGGAACTGGGCTAGGCTTGGCAATTAGTCAAAGAATTGCTTTGCTTATGGGCAGTACATTAGAAGTACAAAGCGAATTAGGTCAAGGTAGCACATTCTGGTTCGATGTGGAATTGCCCGAAGCTCAAGACTGGGCAACTTCCTCTAGAGTTGTTCAGCAGGGCACGATCATCGGTTATCAAGGAGCAATGCGTAAGGTGTTGGTAATCGATGATCGATGGGAAAACCGCTCTGTTTTAAACAGTTTGCTGGAACCGATCGGCTTTGAGGTGATTGAAGCGATGAATGGTCAGGAAGGGTTAGACAAAGCTGTTAGACTAAATCCTGACCTGATCATCACTGATTTAGTTATGCCGATCATGGATGGCTTTGAAATGCTAAGACATCTGCGTCAGTTATCTCAGTTCAAAGATACGGCTGTGATTGCTTCTTCTGCTAGCGTGTTTGAAGCGGATCAGTTTAAAAGTGTGGATGCAGGTGCGAATGAATTCTTACCAAAACCGATCGAGGCTGAGAGCCTACTTCAGTTGATTCAACATTACCTCAAATTAGAGTGGGTTTATAACAACACAACTCAAGACATAGCTACAAAAGCCAACCTTAATAAAGTATATCCAGAAACTATTACAGCACCTCCAATAGAAATTTTGCAACACCTAAATCAATTGGTTGAAATGGGAAATTTGGATGAACTTGTAGAGATAGTCGAAAAACTGGCTCAGGAAGATACTCAACTCATTCCTTTTGCTCAAAAAATCTCAGAATTTGCTGAAAACTGTGAGCTTAATGCACTCATAATATTCATCAAAAAATTCATGATGAATGATGAATTATGAATTATAAATTGTGAATTACGAATTATTTTATAAGCTATGCATAACTCAGCGACCGAATTTATTTTAATCGTAGATGACAACTCAACAAACCTGTCTGTGCTGTCTCAAGCACTCAAACAGGTGGGGCTGAAAGTTCGGATGGCGATGGATGGAGCCAGTGCCATCAAAATTGCTCAGCAGCAATCTCCTGAATTGATTTTGTTGGATGTGCAAATGCCGGGAATCGATGGTTTTGAAACTTGTATCCGCTTAAAAGCAAATCCATCAACTCAAACCATTCCAATTATTTTTACAACGGCTCTGGCAGATACAGATAACAAAGTCAAGGGACTGTCGTTAGGTGCAGTGGACTATATCACCAAACCTTTTGAAGAACAGGAAGTTCTTGCTAGGGTAAAAGTTCACTTACAACTACGGTATCTGACTAAAACTTTAGAGGAGAAGAATGCACAATTACAGCAGGGGAATGAAATTCTTGAACAGCGCGTGAGTGAACGAACTACTGAATTGTCTCAAGCCTTGCAGGATTTACAGCGATCGCACCTGCATCTGGTTCAAAGTGAGAAGATGTCAGCCTTGGGACAACTGGTTGCGGGTATCGCTCATGAACTCAACAATCCGATTGGATGTCTTGTGAGCAACCTAGCGCCAGCGTTTGAGTATGTGTCTTATCTAACGCAGATAATTGAGTTTTATCAGCAGTCTTATCCTGAAGCAGCACTGAAGTTAGAGCAAATACTAACAGAAGTTGATATTGAGTTTGTACTACAAGATTTGTCAAAATTGCTGAATTCCATGAAATTGAGTACAGAGCGAATCAAAGAGATCTCGATTTCTCTGCGAAATTTCTCACGTTCTGATGCCACAGCCAAAGTGCGCTTCTGTGTACATGATGGATTGGATAGTACATTAACTATTTTGGGATATCGCTTGAAAGCCGTGGGAAATCGTCCGGCAATTGAAGTGATTAAGGAATACGGGGAACTGCCTAACGTAGAGTGTTATCCAGGACTACTGAACCAGGTGTTTATGAATATTCTGGCGAATGCGATCGATGCTTTAGAAGATTTACCTGTCACCCCTCAAATTCGGATTCAAACAACTGTGATTGATCAGTATGTTGTGATTCGGATTATAGATAACGGTTTTGGTATATTGCCAGAAGTTCAGCAGAAGATGTTTGATTACCTCTTTACAACCAAAGCAGTTGGTAAGGGTACAGGAATGGGATTATCGATTTCTCGTCAAATTGTGGAAGAAAAACACAGGGGACGACTCAATTTTAGATCTCAAGCAGGTCAAGGAACTGAATTTGCGATCGCCTTGCCGATTCACTAAGACCTGCTCTTGGGATTAGTGTTTTACTACTCGTACTTGAACTGGGGTAACTCAGCTAGACAATAGTGTGTCTTCTGTCACCAAACTTGACCTGCGGAAATAGGAAGCAGAATTTTGCCCCATCGTTTTACAATATTCAGCACATCTACGGCAAATAGCGGCACAAAACATCATCGTTGCATCGCTACCCATATTTTCGCAAGCTATTGCAGTGCGATCGCAGATCTCGGCGCATAAACTACAGGTGTTTCCCATAAATTCAGAACCGTCATTAATCATATTGACGCAGATCATGCACATTTCGGCACAGTCGCGCATCATAGACATCATAGTCATATCTGAATATTTCCCACCCTGACTCTTGCAGTATTTGAGGGTATCAATGCAAATAGTTTGACATTCGATGCATGTTTGTTTACAAGCTTGCATTTCGGTAAGTATAGATTCAGTCATCATAAGAGTAACTTCCTGATTTTCACAGTTCGGTAGAATAGCGAACTAAATAGTAAGCTAAAACTTTATTTTAGAGAAATCAATAGCTACTAGAATTTTGGCAATTTCAAGATCACTAAACCGATCTACTTAATGTGAATTCGGCTACTTTCAGGAATTTTAAGCAATGCCGAATTAGCTAAAACCCTTGTTAATCAAAGCTTATAAAGATTCTGTTGATAATGGATGGTTACTTTTTGAGAGTAAATCTTTATCAGTTTCAGGAATTTAGATGTTAAGTTAACTTCGTTTTATAGCTCTTAGAAGAACACTTATGTCCGATTCCAGAATTAATAAAACTCTTATTTGATAATCTTTTTAGACATTTTCACTCTTGATTAAAAAAATCTATGAGTATATTTTACTATTATCAGGAAATATCAAAATCTCATGACTTGATTAAAGTATATTTCAACATGCAGTCGAGGTAAGCCGAAGTCCAAAATCCAAAATCGATTGACTGCCAATACCAAACCCCTATCCTGATGCACTTTCTAAGGCAGCTGCCACTACCCGAAAATGTTCATCCTGCTGGAGTTGGGCCATTAAATACCTGGCTTGGGGGTGTTGACAGCCGTGGAGAGCGATCGCTGTTTGCCATCGATTTCGCCAGTATGAATCTTCTGCAAGCTCTGTTAACAGAGCTAAGGCTTGATTCTGCAAAGATGTCTTTAACACTTGACCAAGAGCAAGAATACCTGCTTCTTTAACCGTTTGTGTCTCATCTTTGAGGGATTCTACCGCCACAGCTAATAAAACCTCATAATGCTCGGTTTCCATCAGCAGAGAAATCACTGTTTGGCGAACTAACCAATTGTCAGACCGTTCAAATAGCTTTTGGAGCAAGGGAATCGCCACATCACCAAATTCAAAAAGAGAATTTGCCGCTTCTGCCAGCACGTTACCATCTTGGTTATGCTCTAAAATTTGTAGCAACGCCTGAAAAGAAGCTTCAGTTTGATGGTTGCCCAAACCCATTACAGCAAGGCGACAAAGCGCAACATCTTTTTCCTTAGCAAGCTTCTGGAGGATGGGGACAGCCACTTCAGATGGAAACTCTGCCAGTTCATCTAAGGCGGCTTTGCGCTGATTAAGTGCTTTTGCGCGTAGGTTCAACTCAATTTGCTCGATCCGATTTTGATTCATGCAGTTAAGTTTGGTATTCAGTCTGATAGTGTCATACCTTTGAGTGTTGCGATCACGCGGAACACTCCAGGAATATAGAGCAAACGCAAAGGTTTAATGCGGGGCAATTTTTTTCGCTACGAACTTATGCAAAGCTGGATAGTGAAAAAGGCCTTGTTATACATTATCTATGAATATCACTCAGCAAATCTCTACTACTCCCTTCCTTGATCAGAAGCCTGGTACTTCTGGGCTGCGGAAAGCGGTTACTGTTTTTCAGCAGCCCCATTACCTGGAGAATTTTATTCAATCCATCTTCGATAGTTTAGAAGACTTAGGGGGACAAACCTTAGTCCTGGGTGGCGATGGTCGTTACTACAATCGCCAAGCTATTCAAATCATCTTGAAAATGGCGGCAGCCAATGGCGTTGGTCGCATTAAAGTTGGTCAGGGAGGGATTTTGTCTACTCCTGCAACATCATGTATTATTCGTAAATACCAGGCATTGGGTGGGATTATTTTGTCTGCAAGTCATAATCCTGGTGGCCCAGATGGTGACTTTGGTGTGAAGTACAATATCAGCAACGGCGGCCCAGCACCAGAAAAGGTGACAGAGGCTATGTACGCTCGCAGTAAAGTAATTGATCGCTACCAAATCTTAGAAGCACCAGATGTAGATTTAGAAACTCTGGGTGAGTCTCGTATGGGAGACATGGTAATTGAGGTCATTGACTCCGTGGAAGATTATGAAAAGTTAATGGAGTCTTTGTTTGATTTTGATCGCATTCGCCAACTGTTGACTTCAGGAAATTTTCGGATGTGCATGGATACATTGCACGCGGTAGCTGGCCCCTATGCCCATGCTATTTTTGAAAAACGCTTGGGCGCACCAGCGGGAACTGTGCGTAGTGGTATACCCCTAGAAGATTTTGGGGGTGGACACCCTGACCCGAATTTGGTTTATGCTCATGAATTGGTGGATATTTTGTATGGAGAGAATGCACCAGACTTTGGGGCAGCTTCCGATGGGGATGGCGATCGCAATATGATTTTAGGGCGTAGGTTCTTTGTCACCCCTAGCGATAGCTTAGCCGTGTTGGCTGCAAATGCCAAACTAGTCCCAGGTTATAGCTCTGGATTAGCAGGGGTAGCGCGATCGATGCCCACCAGTCAAGCAGTAGATCGAGTTGCGGCTCAGATTGGTATTGAATGCTATGAAACACCCACTGGCTGGAAGTTCTTCGGCAATCTCTTAGATGCAGATAAAGCTACACTCTGTGGTGAAGAAAGCTTTGGTACTGGCTCTAACCACGTGCGCGAAAAAGATGGGTTATGGGCAGTTCTTTTCTGGCTAAATATCTTAGCAGTGCGACAACAATCTGTCGAGCAGATTGTGCGGGAACACTGGAAAACCTATGGGCGCAACTATTACTCTCGCCATGACTATGAAGGGGTGGATACAGAGCAAGCCAACACCCTAATGGAAAATCTGCGTTCCCTAGTACCAACCCTCAAAGGAAAGCAATTCGGTAATTATCAAGTCGAATACGGTGATGACTTTAGTTATACCGATCCGATTGATGGCAGTGTTAGCAAAAAACAGGGGATTCGCATCGGCTTTACCGATGGATCTCGCATTGTAGTGCGACTTTCAGGTACGGGTACTCAAGGCGCAACCCTGAGAATTTACTTAGAAAGCTACGAGTCAGATCCTACAAAACACGACCTTGATACGCAACAAGCGCTTGCTTCGTTAATTACGCTTGCTGATCAGATAGGTCAGATTCGCAACTCTATAGGACGGGAGCAACCAACTGTAATTACCTAGAATACTTATTCACTAACTTCAGAAACCGGGTTTCTAGGAAGATCGAAATTTTGTGACTCCAACCTCTAGAAATCCGGTTAATGGGACTTAAATAACTTACAACACCACCCAGACTTATATTGCTTTGTCACAGGCTAGCGACTGAGCCACCATCTACCCGGTAATTAAAACCAACTACAAAGCTCGACTGTTCAGAACATAAAAACGCAATCACAGCCGCCACTTCTTCGGGTTTACCACGTCGTTTAAGTTCAATGTGAGGGCGTTGTTCATCAAGGAAACTAGCGATCGCCTCATCGAAGTTAACGCCTAGCTGTTGCGATCGTTTTTTCATCATGGCGTCAGTCATGGGGCTAGCAATATAAGCAGGGGAAACTGTATTCACTAGCACGCCGTCTTTTGCATAAGCTTTGGAAAGGTTTTTGGCAAGGTTAAGCACCGCCGCCTTGCAGGCGCAATAGGGCACTTCTTCTGGATAAGGTTGTACGGCGTCTTCTGAACTGATCAAAACCACACGTCCCCAACCAACCTCGCGCATCAATGGAATGAAGGCGCGACATATACGTACCGCCGCCATCAAGTCTACTTCGATGGTTTCGTACCACTCTTCATCACTAAGCTCAAGAAAATCTGCTGTAGCACCCGTGATTCCTGCCGCATTAACGAGGATATGAACTGTCTGGAAGCGCTCAATAATTTGACGTTTAGCAGCTTCCACTTCTTCGAGCTTGGTAAGGTCTGCTTGAACTGCAAAGACTTCTTTGAACTTGCTAATCTCCTTAGCTGCTTGTTCAAGCGCTTCAGAAGTTTTGTCTATAATTGCAACTTCTGCACCTTCACGAACAAGTAGTTGGGCTGTTGCCTTGCCTATACCAGAATCGCCTCCAGTAATCACAGCAACTTTACCATTGAAACCAAGATCCATATCCTATTTTTTCCTATGATTGGTAATAATTTCTTCAAAGCAATTAATGTAATCTAAACAATGAAAAATATCTAGATATTTTTGCTTTGACTCTTTACTTTATTTCAATAGTTATAAATTTTCAACGAATTGACGGTATATTTATGAGATTATAAATTCAGCCTTTAGACATAGATAAATTTTGCAAGCAAACGTTTTAACTTAAAATTAAAATTGAGAATGCTGTCTTAGTCTTTATCTAACAATATTGGCTCCTTGTTGATCAGCTAGTTACCTGGGCTGTTGACAGTAGTAAATTGTCCTTTATAGCCCAGTATGCTTGGTTAAAGATAATTGTAGTAGCACGTCTAACCTAATTTATTCAATAAGAAAATGGTTATCATTTTGGAAAATTAAGATTTTGCAGATTTGATAAATTTAGTATTTTAGAATAGACGCGCTAGGAGGTTGTGTTTCTCAACCCAATTTTTTCTTTAGCTTATATTGGATCTACGATTTATATCTTACTAGAGGACGATAAAAAAGTATGGCGGCATTGATAGCATACTTTTTAAATGCGTGTTTTCTTGACTAGGAAATTAATTTAATCTCCAGCTAAAATTATCAATTGCATGATTTAGATTGGATGCAAAATTGACAATTCTACAGCAGAGATAATACAAACAGAACAAAATTTACGACAAATTGTGATTCGCATTCAACAACAAGGAGCGATCACAGTTGTTTTGGGGATGAATGTTAAACCGTTTAATGGAGATTACGAAAAATTGTATGAACGAGTGGCGAAGGATACTCAAGCTTATTTAATTCCCGAAGTTTTAGCTAGTTTAAACGATCCTCGTTATTTATCCGATAGAATTCATCCGAATCAAGCAGGACATCGGATTATAGCTAACCGAATTGCTCAAAGGTTAAACCCGCTGTTGAAACAAGTAACTTTGCCACCCAATTTATCAAAGTTGCAACCAAGTAGCTATTGACAAATTTATATTAACTTGGTGACAGCATAGTAGTCTGTCACTTTCTATTCACATTTATCACAAATACTGAAAATATCGACCTGCTCGACTTAAATCGAAATATTACTAATCAGGAGTCCTTCTTATGGTTGGGTTGATAATTACTTGGTTAGTCACAGCCATCAGTTTTTTGATTATTTCTAAACTACCAATAGGAGTAGAAATAGATAATTTTGGTAAGGCGTTAATTACTGCCGCAGTTTTTGGCATTCTGAATGCACTTTTGCTTCCCGCTTTAACCTTATTCACCTTTCCATTTATTATCCTTACTTTAAGCTTAT
Source organism: Komarekiella atlantica HA4396-MV6 (assembly GCA_019359395.1). Lineage (GTDB taxonomy): Bacteria > Cyanobacteriota > Cyanobacteriia > Cyanobacteriales > Nostocaceae > Komarekiella > Komarekiella atlantica. The sequence continues at coordinate 140,489 of JAHHHK010000014.1, read as the reverse complement.
TTTTCTTTGTTCTAAATTCAATTATCTTTGGGATATCAGCTGCTTTAGTACCTGGGTTTCGCTTAAGATACGGCTTTTGGAGTGCTTTGCTTGGCTCACTGGCTTTGGCAATCATTAACTCAATTCTATTGAGACTTATAGCACCGCTTATCTGATAGGGAGTACGAATTAATATGAGAAGTCTGTTGATGAAAAACCCCGTGGTAATAGGGGCATCTTGGATAGGTGCATATCTTGTACTCATCCTATTACCTTTATTAATACTACTTTTATATCCGCCGACACCGAGTGATAAACGTAGTATTTGGTTAGAATTTTCTGCGGCTTTGGGTTTCATTGGTTTAGCAATGATGGCAATGCAATTTGCCCTAACAGCCCGTATCAACCGTATCGAAGCCTCATACGGTGTTGACCTAATTCTTCAATTTCACCGCTACACCTCGATAGTTGCCTTCTTTTTCATCCTGGTTCATCCCATAATTGTATTTATTAATAACCCAGAGACACTGCAATTATTAAATTTTATCCAAGCACCGTGGCGAGCTAGAGCGGCAGTTCTTGCAACTTTAGCGTTAATTGCAATTATTATCACCTCTGTTTGGCGAAAACAGCTTAACATCCCTTACGAACCTTGGCGTATAGCTCATGGCATCCTAGCAGTTACTATTATGGCATTTGGTTTAGGACACGTCTTGGGTGTAGGCAATTACCTCAGCTTGTTCTGGAAGGCCGTTCTCTGGACTTTTATTGCTCTAGCTGCATTATGGCTATTAATTTATGTCCGCCTAGTCAAACCCTACTTTATGCAGAAAAAACCCTACTTAGTGGAAGCAGTTATTCCACAAAGGGGCAATGTTTGGAATTTGGTGTTGCGTCCCAGAGGACATGAAGGAATACGTTTTCAGCCCGGTCAATTTGCTTGGATTACTCTAGAAATCTCGCCGTTTAGAATGCGAGAACATCCATTTTCTTTTGCTTCCAGTGCAGAAGATAGCGATACCTGCGGCGGGCGTAACCAACGCATTGAGTTTGGCATCAAGGCGGTGGGAGATTTTACTAATACTATCAAAGATGTCAAACCTGGTACTAAAGCTTTTCTAGACGGCCCTTATGGAGTTTTTACCACAGACCGCTATGAGGATACTGCTGGATTTGTTTTTATTGCTGGAGGTATCGGTATTACACCAATTATGAGTATGCTTATTACCTTAGCGGAACGCAAAGATGAACGTCCATTACTACTAATATACTCAAGCAAGACTTGGGAGGATGTAACTTATCGTGAGGAAATTGAAGAACTGAAAGACAAATTAGACCTGACGGTTGTCCATGTTCTTAGAGAACCTCCAGAAGATTGGTCAGGGGAAAGTGGATATGTTGATAAGGAACTGCTGGAGAAGTGCATTCCTAAGCGTCCTGGAACCCGAAATTACTTTATCTGTGCTGTACCAAAAATGATGGATCAGGTAGAAAAAGCTTTGCACGAATTGCAAGTACCTGTCACTAACGTCCACATGGAACACTACAACCTTGTTTAACTCAATTTATAGATTTCAGCTATGCCTTTATGTCGCATTGCCAAGTTTGCTTCAATAGTAGTTGCTTTTATCTTATTAGTTTGGATATTGTCTCCTGCAACCATCGTACCCCCTGCTGATCCTGTTGAGGCGATCGCTATCTATGTCACAGACCACGGCTGGCATTCTAGACTGGTGTTACCCAGTGGCAACGGTGAATTAATTCAGTATGCTTACGGTGATTGGAATTATTTTGCCCTCAATCAGCAGGACTTGAAAAATGGATTAGCGGCACTTTTGCTACCAACTCAAGGCACTCTTGGACGGCGGAAATTTAGTAATATCGCCGAACTTCAGCAAATAATTCAACAACAAGATTACACCCTATTAAGTTTAGAAGTAGCGCAAACCAAAGTAACACAACTGTTGAAATTATTAGATGAGCGTTTTAATCGCAATATTGCAACGAGCATCGAAAATCCAAAAACAGGTTTAACTTTAGTTAAAGATGATCAAAAATATACATTATTAGAGAATAGCAATCATGAAATCGTTGAGTGGCTACAAGATTTAGACTGCCAAGTTGATGGTTTTGTGATGTGGGCGAACTTTCGGGTAAAACATTCATAATATTAATGCTTTATTCAAAAAAACTTGATTTTATTAGTACAAAATAAACACATAACAACTTTATATTATGCGTTACAGTATCATGCTTCAACTGGTGGCTACGATAACTTTCATTTTTCTCGGTACTGCTGCTTTATTTGCTTGGTTGCAATACCGTCCAGTTCCAGAACAAACAGATACACAGGGTAGAATTTCAAATATTCCTGTTTATTTTTCGATATAACGTATCCCGTAGAGACGTAGCAATGCTACGTCTCTACATATTATTTTTTAGGGGGACTATATAAATAATGGAAACAAAAAATGATTTAATTGCAGAAGCTTGGACACTGCTTGATAAGTCAATTATTTATTATCATGGTCGTCCAATTGGAACAGTAGCAGCTTTAGAAACAGGGTCAGAAGCAGTAAATTATGATCAATGTTTTGTTCGTGATTTTGTTTTATCGGCGCTGGCTTTTTTAATTAATGGTAAACCAGAAATTGTCCGCAATTTTTTAATAGAAACTCTGAAATTACAGAGTCATGAGCCTCAAATGGATTGTTTTCAGCCGGGGCCGGGATTGATGCCAGCCAGTTTTAAAGTAGTATTAAAAGATGGCGAGGAATATTTAACTGCTGATTTTGGAGAACATGCGATCGCTAGAGTTCCACCTATTGATTCTTGTTTATGGTGGCTGATCTTACTCAGAGCTTACGTCAAATCTACAGGTGATATTTCACTTGCTCATCAAACTGAATTTCAACAAGGCATCAAGTTAATTTTAGACATGTGTCTTGTCCATCGGTTTGCTATGTACCCAACGATGTTGGTTCCCGATGGTTCTTTTATGATAGACCGTCGTATGGGAGTCTATGAACACCCTCTAGAAATTCAAGTGCTATTTTATGCTGCTTTACGTGCGGCGACAGAACTTCTTTTACTAAATGATGATAATGCTTCCTGCATTCATCGGATAAATCAACGTTTAGCACCCCTTACTTATCATCTACGGGAATATTACTGGATTGATCTAAATCGCTTAAATGAAATTTATCGCTTTCAAGGTGAAGAATTTGGCAAAGAAGTAGCAAACAGATTCAATATTTATGCTGAATCAATACCTGGGTGGCTGATGGAATGGCTACCAGATAATGGCGGCTATTTAGTAGGTAATCTCGGTTCTGGACGCATGGATTTTCGTTTCTTTACTTTGGGAAACTTAATGGCTATTATCACCTCTTTAGCTAGTGAGCAAGAATCTCAAAGTATTATGAATTTAATTGAGCAACGTTGGAATGATTTAGTTGGATACATGCCGATGAAAATCTGTTTTCCAGCACTTGAGGGTATAGAATGGCAAGTTGTTACAGGATGCGATCGCAAAAACACACCCTGGTCATATCATAATGGTGGAAATTGGCCAGTTTTACTCTGGTTACTAACAGCAGCGGCACAAAAAACAAATCGTCCAGAGATTGCCCATAAAGCCATTGATGTTGCACAAAATCGATTATTTGAGGATAAATGGCCGGAATACTATGATGGTAAAAATGGTCGATTAATTGGCAAAGAAGCCAGAAAATATCAAACCTGGACTTTTGCGGGATTCTTAGTAGCAAAAGAACTAACTGATCATCCTAGACATTTAGAATTAATTAGTTTTGATATTAAGTAAATAAAATTTTAATTCATGACATCAAAAATAGAGATAAAAAAGCATCCTGTTCATCGCCATCGTTGGTTTGAACGAATAATTGCCATCCTAGCATTGCTGAATTTATGCTTGGTCTTCTTTGACATGACCTACATACCTTTGCGTAATTTATATCTCCAAGTCTTACCAAGTTTAACTCAACTGTATGACCCAATTAAGGGCATTCAACCCCACCCAGAAACGCAAAATTACCTCAACAAGGTTAGAGAATTAGAAGCACAGGTTTTACAAACTGGTTTATCCTCACCTCCAGTAGAAAATTTGCTTGATGAATTACGTCTTCTTAGTAGCCAAATGATTGAGGATAATGCGTTTGATGAGGCTAATAAAAGCGGTACTTTAGCAAAAATAAAACATGAAATGCGCTTGCGTACTAATGAATTATCTGCTAGGAAAGCATTTACTAGATTTTGGAGTCCAGCTTATTTATCACAACAAGGTTGGCAATCAGAAATTAACTTTTTTAATTCTCAAATTAGACCCCTAATCAATAGTAACTACTATCGAGATATTGATAGATTTGGGAATTTTGTCAATCATTTCTGGTTGATTGACTTACCTTTTGTAATTATTTTTGCTGTAGAATTTTTGGCACGTACTTTTGTTATCAGTCGTCGCAATCCCGATTTAAACTGGTTAGAAGCGATGTTGCGACGCTGGTACGATATATTTTTGTTACTTCCCTTCTGGCGTTGGTTACGAGTAATTCCGGTCACTATTCGTCTTTATCAAGCTGATTTACTGAATCTTGAGCCTTTGCGATCGCAACTCAATCACGACTTCGCTGTGAGCTTTGCCGAGGAAATCACTGAGATGGTAGGTATTCAAGTAATTGATCAAATGCAAGATACCATTCGCAAAGGTGATTTGGCACACTGGTTATTTCATCCTGAAAGCCGCAAGCCTTATGTTCAAGTCAACGAAACAAACGAAGTAACAGCTATAGCTACTCGTTTAGTTAATGTAAGTGTCTATGATGTTTTACCGAAAGTTCAGTCTGATATAGAAGCCTTGGTGCATCATAGTATTACAAGCACCTTTAACGAATCTCCAGTTTACCAACAAATACAAAATATACCTGGTCTAAATCACTTACCGGATCAACTAACCCAAAAGCTAGCTCGTGATTTATCTCAATCAGCTTATAACAATCTCATCAAAGCCCTATCAGATCCAGTTGGAGCAAAACTTAGCTCTCGTCTAATTACAAACTTTCGTGATGTGTTAGAAGAGGAATTACAGAAAAAGCATAACATTCAGGAAATTCAATCTTTACTTATTGATATGTTAGAAGAAATCAAAATTAACTATGTCAAAAGCATTGCTGATTCTGGAGTTGAAACAATATTAGACGAAGCAAACCAGATTCGTAAAATTACTCATCGGTAAGGCTATTAGACCCCAACTTCTTAAAGAAGTTGGGGATCTGACTAATGAGTCTTCTTAATATTTTTAATTTGCTGAGGGCGAGTAAACGCAGAAGGGGGTTTAAAGTTCTCTACGGGTACATCTTTAAGCGCCTTGTTCATAAAATCGCGCCAAATAGGAGTAACCATTCCTCCTCCTGTTGCACCGTAAGCTAATTGTTTATTGTCATCTCTGCCTACCCAAATAGCAGTTGTTAGCTGTGGTACTGTACCAATAAACCAAATATCCTTTTCTGAAGAAGTTGTCCCGGTTTTGCCAGCAACAGGACGGTTTAGAGCTGCTCCTCTACCAGTTCCTTTATTAACTGCCGATCGCATCACGTCTATAATGCTAGCTGATGCCCAAGGGTCAAGAACTAACTGAGGCTTAGGAGTATTATCCAGTAACACATTGCCACTACTATCACTAACACGAGCAATAAGTGTTGGAGGCGATCGCCAGCCATAACTAGCAAAAGTCGCATAAGCGCTAGTCAATTCCAGTGGTGTAACGCCAATTGCACCCAGTGGCAAAGAAGTTACAGCTTCCATCGGGCTCATGATCCCTAAGAGCCGACATGTGGCGATGATTTTATTTATACCTACAGTTTTGCCAATCTTAACCGCAGGAACGTTGCGAGACAGTGCCAAAGCTGTACGGATTGACATTGCTCCCCTAAAGGTATTGTCGTAGTTGCGTGGAGAGTACGAGCCATCCATTACATCAGGGTAAGTAACTGGAGTATCAAGCACCGTTGTACTTGGTGTAAACTTACCACTAGCAAAGGCAGTATAGTAAACAAACGGCTTAAAAGCAGAGCCAGGCTGACGCTGGGCTTGAGTTACACGGTTAAATTCGCTCTTTTTCGAGTCTACGCCACCCACCAGTGCTTTAACAAAGTGAGTACGTGGGTCAATTGCTACTAAAGCCATTTGATTGTTCTTTAACCCTTGATTTTTAAAAGTTTTATGCCACTTTTTGATAGTTTCTTCTGCCATTATTTGCAAGTCGCTGGCTACTGTGGTTTGAACTCGCATTCCACCTTTAACGGTTGCATCACGCCCAAACCTTTGAATTAGTTCCTGTGCTACAGGATTGGTGACATTAGGAAAAATACTAGCTTCAAATGACTTAATTTTACCAAGTTTAATTTCTTGCTTCAGGGCATTATCATATTCTTGCTTGGTAATCCATTTCAATTCCAGCATCCGTCTCAGCACTTGCCTTTGCTTTTGGATAGCCAAATTTTTGTTCACAAAAGGGCTAAATTGCTCTGGAGCCTGGATTAAAGCCGCCATCATTGCTGACTCACCCAAAGTCAAGTTCTTTGCTGATTTATCAAAGTAGCTCTGTGCTGCTGTTTCCACACCGTAGTTATTATGACCCCAATAAACTTGATTGAGGTACATTTCTAAAATCTGATCTTTCCTGAAAATTTGCTCTAAGCGAATTGCTAATATAGCTTCTGCTATTTTGCGAGTTAAAGCACGTTCGCGAGATAAAAAGATATTTTTCGCCAACTGCATGGTGATAGTAGAACCACCCTCCTGTACAGCACCAGCTGCCCAGTTAACTACAGCAGCACGTCCGATACCTCCTGGGTCAATACCTTGATGGTTGTAGAAATAATTATCTTCACTGGCTAAGACTGCTCGTTTTAAATTGGGGGAAATTTGATCTAGGGGTACAATTTTTCTGTTGGCTTCTCCATGTATACCCGCTAAAAGCTTGCCTTTGATGTCATATATGTAAGTTGTTTCTGCTGGTACGAAGTTCTGTATTTGTTTAAGCTGTGGCAAATTACCGAAACGAATAGCTAAACCAAACAGCCCTCCAGTCATCACAGAAGTTGCCAACATAGTGATTGATATGAGAGTAGCACCAGTGACAAAACCTACTTGTTTCCAAAACTCGATATTAGGTGAAGTTTGAATTACTGCTTGTTCCTGTTCAATAGTTTCTGGTGAAGACACGGCAATTTCATTTCCTCAGTTGTAAATATAGTGACAATTTATTTAACGAAATGTGTAATTTTTAATTTGTAATACTTGCCATTCGCGTAGCGTCTGTCTATGACACGCTACGCGGACATAGAGAAAGCGAAAAGCAAGCAACGCCCCACTACCGCGCTTCAGCACTTGGAACTCTCTTATTTCTTGGCGTACTTGGTGAACCAGCGCTGTAGCCTGTCTTGAAAAGTTCAGATGCCTGTCTTGAAAAGTTTCCTACGGCGGGAAACCCGCCTACAGAACTTTTCGCTGCGGTGGGCTACGCCAACGGCGGAAGCCGCTCCGCGTCTACGTTTTTAATTTATTGTGCCAAGTTGTAAGTAGCTAGGCGCATCTTCATACAGAATTGGTACAACACATGTATTTTTAGTGCGATCGCAAAAAACGTTAAACGTTTATATCAGCTCCTCGCAAGAAAACATAACTACTTAATTGTGATCGCTCTCAAAATCCAATCCTCTAACAAAAGTTAGAAAAAATAGACTAAAAAGAGTGAATTGGCACGCTGCTCATTTCATCAGTATTCAGCCAAACGATCCTGAACGCTCAGAATCTATTTGATCAGGTAGATATTCATAAAAAAATTTCTCCCCCAGCTTCTTCAAGTCAAGCCTATGGATAGAGGTGATGAGATTCAGCAACAGACAAACTACTATATATAGAATATAGATCATAGTTTTTATAGTAACTCGAAAGCTCAAAAACTAAATCCCTTCCTTAGCAAATTTGCAACAATTTTTAAGACTAAAGAAGTTAATGATTTAAGCATTTGAGATACCATGCCAAGTTTTTGGAGAAAATTATTATGAACCTGACAAGAATTGTTCCAGGAAAATTGCTTGTTGGTATGGTATGTTTGGGAATTTCTTCTTGTACCGTACCAACATCTGAATCGGCAAATACTAACAATCAAGAACAAACAGCTGCACAAGTCAGTCAACAAACTTCTACTACTAAGAATCAAGCATGTACTTTAGTCCAAGATGGCTTTGGTTCACAAGGAAAGGTAAATGTGCGGGCCCAAGAAGTAGTAACAGGTCTGGAAGTTCCTTGGGGAATTGCTTTTCTACCAAATCAAGATATGTTAGTCACTGAACGACCTGGGCGGGTTCGGTTGGTGCGGGATGGAAAACTTGTCCAAAAACCTGTAGCTACAATTAATGTTACAGATAGTGGTGAAGGTGGTTTACTCGGCATTGCAACTCATCCGAAGTTTGCCGAAAATCGACTTTTCTATGTGTACTATACCGCTGATAGAAATGGCTCACAAGTCAATCGCGTTGAACGATGGCGACTATCCCAAAATGGACTTAATGCCTCATCAGATAGAATAATTCTTGATGATATTCCCGTGGCAGTGTATCACAACGGTGGTCGCATTCGCTTTGGTGCCGATGGAATGCTCTATATAGGTACTGGCGATGCGAGAGATCCGCAAAGTTCCCAAGATGTGAAAAGCCTTGCTGGTAAAATTCTACGTGTGACACCAGATGGACAAGTACCGCAAGACAACCCATTTGAGAAAAATCCCGTATATATCACTGGTATTCGTAACACACAAGGATTTGATTGGTCTGATGCATCAACACTATGGGTAACAGACCATGGCCCCAGTGGTGAGTTAGGCAGAAGCGGCCACGATAAAGTCAGTGTAGCAAGAGCAGGCGACAACCTCGGCTGGCCCACTATCTACCGTTGTGAATCAAAAGAAGGGCTGGTGACTCCTTCCATTGTTTGGCGTCAAGCTCTACCTCCAGGTGGAGCAGCAATTTATACCGGAAATTCTATTCCTGAGTGGAAAGGTAGCTTAATTATTCCTACCCTCCGTTCTGAACATTTGCAGCGTGTTGCTTTCAACCCACAATCACCCCAGCAAGTCCAGCGCCATGAGGTATATTTGCAGGGCAAATACGGACGACTTCGAGAAGCAATTATGGGCCCAGATGGCGAGTTGTATGTCACAACTAGTAACTGTGATGGACGAGGAAGTTGTCCCTCACAGCAGGACAAAATTCTCCGCATTACCCGATAAAAAAGATTAACTAATTTTTAACCACTAAGGCACTAAGGCACAAAGGTGAAAAGCTTAAAATTTGGTAAATTTTTGAGGTTTTTACCTACCTTGAAAGGGCTAGCCCTATTTCATACTTCTGTACAAAAACTCTTTTTCTGTCTGTTTTAATTACGAATTACTAATTACTAATTACGAATTAATATGACTCGCAATGCTTGTTTAATTTTTAATCCATCTGCGGGTAAAGGCGACCCTGTAGAGGATTTAGTGGCGATTAGAGAAGTTTTAGAACCTGAAATCAAGCTAGATATTCGCCCCACCCATGAAGTTAGTCCTTTTCAATTAGCTCATGAAGCGATTGAACATGGGGCTGAAATGATTATTGTATCTGGGGGTGATGGTACGGTATCAGCTGCGTCGGAAGCAGTAATTAACACAGGAATTCACTTCGGTATAATTCCTAGAGGAACCGTCAACGCCTTTGCTAAAGCTTTAAATATTTCTACTGAAGTTAAGGATGCTTGCAATACAATTTTGGCTGGTATACCCCGAAAAGTTGATATTGCTTTGTGCAATGGCAAACCAATGATTGTCTTGACTGCGATCGGTTTTGAAGCTGAAACTATCAAACAAACTGATAAAAAAGCCAAAAAACTTTTTGGGATGTTGGCTTTTATTGGGACAGGAATAAAACTACTTAGACACTTGGATTCTTTTACAGTTTACGTAGAAACAGAGGAGCAAACAATCAATTTATCAGCCTCAGCTGTCACTATTGCCAATTCAGCCGCACCGACTTCGATTTTGGCACATGGGCCTGCGGGAGTAATTGTAGATGATGGTCTGCTAGATGTGACAATTGTTGCTCCTATTAACCGCCAAAATGCTCTGTTTGCTGGTTATCATCTGCTGAGAACGGGTTTTACGGGTGCTGCTACCAATCGAGATGATATTCAGCATTTACGTGCTAAAAATGTGCGGGTAAGAACTGAACCTCCACAAAAAGTAGCTTTAGATGGTGATATGGATGGAAATACTCCTGTTGAAATTAAATGTATTCCGGGAGGTTTAACGGTATTAGTACCCTCAGTTTCAGAGTAAAATTTTCAGGTCGCTTCAATGTCACATTGCTTAGTTCACAGCGACCTGAGAATGTTGCAACGTTATCTGGAGGTTACGCCAGAGCAGAATGTCATTTCTAACTCTTAAAATAGATGGGCGATAGACCTTGCCATACACGATGTACAAGGCTTGAAGAAACGTAGAGTAATGCAAATCCAAGTAAAGGATGTAGAATATTTAGGTGTAAAGGACTCTTGAGATGAATGCTGCAAAATTGTAGTCCAAGCAGCACTGGTAGACTTGCGGTGAGACGCTGTATTTGGGATGAGAACCGAGTAATGAATGACCATCCCACTAATAGTAATGACAATCCACTATATCCTCGGACTAACAAAACATGAATATCCCACCATGCAGGATTAACAAAGTAAGCGACTCCGACCGTTAACAATTGAGCAACCAAGCAGAGGTTAAAGACGACTGAAGTCGCATAAAAGCTGATCTGCATCGAACGGGTGGGAGCATGATCAATTTCCGAATTGATGGTCATGTCAAATAATTTTTGAGATTAAAGCTAATATAGGTTGAGTACTTTAAAGCTTCTAGACCTTGATCGGGTACACTTCAGATCACTTCACCTATGAAAAGTTCTTTGGAGCGTCTGTTTGAAGCCATCAATCAAGCTCATAGCGAACATGACCTGCGATCGCAAATCGTGCCAAAAATTAGTGAGTATGTTGCAAAAATCGTAAAGTTAAAAACTACCTTTTGGCAGAAACGTAATATTTCCGATGTGTTAACAATCTAGATATCAAAATATACATCAAAATCTTACTAGTGGAAGACGAAAGCTAGGTTTGATTCTTCTACCCTAAGTAAGGAGGCTGGCAATTTCAGGTAGCTTGGTTGCCAAAAAGAGCTTTATGCGGATATTGCTGGTAGAAGACGATCGCGAGCAAATAGAGCCATTACAAGGTGTGCTGTCGGAAGCTGGATACATTGTAGATGGCGTTGAAGATGGAGAAACTGCACAGTGGTTGTTGTCCAAAAAAGAGTATGATTTGTTAATTTTGGACTGGATGTTGCCCACAATTAGCGGATTGAGTCTTTGTCGCCAGTATCGACTTCGTGGTAAAACTACGCCTGTGCTGATGCTCACTGCTAAGGATACCACACTGGATAAAGTTACGGGTTTAGATGCGGGAGCGGATGATTATCTTGTCAAACCTGCTGATTTGGTGGAACTATTAGCGCGGGTTCGTGCTTTAGGGAGGCGATCGCCTCAGTGGGTGGGTGATGTTCTGCGCGTTGCAGATTTACAACTGCACTTATATAACTTAACTGTGGAACGCAATCAGACAATTGTAGATTTATCACCACGCGAAGCTCAATTGCTAGAATACTTAATGCGTCACCGCAATCAGATCTTAACTCGCGAGTTGATTGAAGAAGCATTGTGGGAATGGGGTTCGGAACCAGAAAGCAATGCATTAACTGTACTAGTACGGAAGTTGCGCCATCGTTTGCAGTTAGTTGGTGCAGCAGATTGGATTAAAACAGTCTACGGTATGGGTTATAGTCTAAAAGTTCCAGACAATCAAACATAAATAGAACGCTCCCAAGTTATCAAAAATTGTTCTATTTAGTAGAAATTAATTGGAATATTTACTAAGTTTTTATCCGATAACTTACAAATATCCTGGTATCTTCAACAGACAATCCTAATTCTTGAGTAATAATGGCTTTTACTTTGCTTAATTCTGTGACTGAAAACTCAAACTCTAACTTTTTGAGTATGGAATTAGCAGTATTGACCTCAACTTTTGTAAATCCCCGTTTTTTTTCTATTTCAGCTAGGATTCCTAACACTTGAACCGCAGACTGCACTTGCATTTGTGTATCAGCTTCCAGAGTTTCAATTTCACCAGAAACTCCCAATTCTTGAGCAATCATAGCTTTTACTTTGCTTAATTCTGCAACTGGAACTTTAAATATTAACTTTTTTAGTACGGAGTTTGCAGTCTTAAGTTCAACTTCGGTAAACTCTGGCTCTTTTTCAATTTCAACTTCGGTTAATAGCACATTAGCTGCAAGTTTGATCTTGACTGTTTGTGTATTAGCTTCGAGTTTGTTGATTATAGGGTAAGAACGGCTCAATAAGATGTTTGTTAACGATTCACCACCAAAACCAAAAGCAATTAGGAGCAGTGGCAAAGGTAGCAAATATTCTAGTTTTAAAGAATGTAATTTTTCTAACAAGTCGGATAAAAGCATATAAAAATTTGAATAAATATAGTGGAACTACTAACCCTTCGACGAAGTAAGAGATGGTAATTCATGTAGTAAAATAAACAATTATCATTATAAATATTTTTACAAATCTGCTATGTGAAAATTTTAGCTGCATTTATATTTGTATAGTATGAGGACTAGCCCTTTCAAGGGGACTCGTAAAACCTGTCTTTTCTCTCTATGTTCTCTGTGCCTCTGTCTTGAGAAGTTCTGATCGCTATGCGGGTCTTACTGCCCAACCGTTCTTTTAGAACGGTTGCCTTGTGTCCAGAAGACACAAGGGAGAGGCGCAAGGCTTTGCGCCTCTCGGCAGTGAACAGACCATCGGAGGAAACCTCCGCTCAGACTTCTCGCTGTGGTTAAATAAATGACTTTTGAACCGCAGAGGCGCGGAGAACACAAAGATAAGAGATTAAAAAGAGATTTTTTGAGCAAAATATTGATCCACCTTGAAAGGCTTAGTCCTAAGTATCAGCCTCTTGTCTAAGTTTCATGTTTAGCCGTAGTCGCAGCAATTTAGCTCTGTGGTTTACCCTAACAATGGGGAGTATTTTGGTCGTTTTTGCGGGGATAGTTTACTATCAAGTAGTCTTAGACGAACTAGAGGATCTTGATCGCTTGCTCTACAAAAAATCTAGAGTTATAGCGGTGAACGCGAAGTATGATCTGCGTAAAAAACAGTTAGACCTGGAAAATGTGCCGCTTTTGGGAAGTAACGTACCTCCGTTGGGTACTGATTTTCTATACGCACGTTGGTACGATACCAAAGGGCAACTGGTACAATTTTTTGGTCAAACTCCAGAAGTGCAGTTGACAATAACCCCTGGATTTAACACTCTCAAGACTACGTTATACTCCTCAAAAGAAATACCCTCTATAATCTGGCTGCGTCAGTTAACGCTGGCTGTTTACCAAAATAGTTTGTTAATCGGTTATCTCCAAGTTGCAACACCGCTAACATCCGTACAAAATGATCTGGCTCAGTTACGGCTGGTTTTGCTTTTGACAGTGCCGGCAACCTTGGGGGTAATTGGTTTAGCTGGTTGGTGTTTGGGGGGTATAGCAATGCAACCAATTCGTGACAGCTATAATCAGCTACAGCGCTTCACAGCCGATGCTTCTCATGAATTGCGATCGCCTTTGTCAGCAATTACTAGCAATGCCCAGTATGGTTTAATATCTAAATCTAACGATGTTGAGGCGCAGCGTCAGCGCTTCGGTAAGATTTTCGATGTCGCTAAGTCAATGAATACTCTGGTGAATAATCTGCTGTTTCTGGCGCGTCATGCAGGTCGATTGTCCCCTGAATCTCTACAAGAAGTTGACTTAAAGAGTGAGCTTTTACAAATAGCAGATGAATATGCAACACAAGAGGCTACACAACATCTCAATCTAACTTATACTTTACCAACTAGCAGTGTGATTGTACTGGGTGATGCCAACTTGCTGCGTCAAGCAGTAGTTAATTTGCTTAGTAATGCCTGTAAATATACTCCTGCTGGCGGTCAAGTTCAGTTGCGGCTGTTCACCCAGTCATATTGGGCTGTAATTGAAGTTATTGACAGTGGTATCGGTATTCCTGACGCAGATTTACCGCATATTTTTGAGCGGTTTTATCGGGTGGATAAAAAGCGATCGCGCAAAACTGGCGGTTATGGTTTAGGGTTATCTATTGTTCAACAAATTGTTGCTGCACATGCTGGTTACATTAGTGTCAAAAGTGTAATCGAGAAGGGAACAACTTTTCAAATTTTTTTACAACTCAAATAGCCGTAGTAGTTATTGCTATCACTTTTTGTTCACATTTTTTGGCAATACTGAAAAGGCTTTGGTAATTACACTAAGCTGTTACGCATAAAAACGCATAGGGGAAAAGGTTAAAGGGAAAAGGGAAAAGGGATAAACAGGTCGCCCACAATTCCACGCTTGTTTTACCTTTTCCCCTGAGCCTTCTTTATAAATCTTTATCCAGGAGGTGTCTTTTGACTGAGAATCCGCCTTCCTCTTCACGACAACCGAGTATGTCCCGACAAGAACTTGTAGAGTTAGTGCGATCGCAACTCGAAGCATTGCTACAACAAGAAAACTTCCAGGGAGCGAAAGCTCTGTTAGTACCTGTACAACCTGTAGATATTGCCCAAGCTATTGAGGGTTTGCCAAAAGCTATGCAGGCTATAGCTTTTCGTTTACTTTCAAAACAGGAGGCGATCGAAGTCTATGAATATCTCGACTCTAATGTTCAGCAGTCCTTGATTGCAGAATTGAGGCATCAAGAAATTCTCGATATTGTAGATCAAATGTCGCCTGATGACCGAGCGCGACTATTTGACGAGTTACCTGCGAAAGTCGTCCGCCGACTTCTGCAACAACTTAGTCCTGCTGAACGCGAAGCCACTGCCCTACTTCTAGGCTACAAAGAGGGCACTGCTGGACGGATCATGACCACAGAATATCTTTCTGTGAAGGAGGGTTTAACGATTAGCCAAGCCATTGAGCGGGTTCGCGTTTTAGCGAGTGCTGCCGAAATTATTTATTATCTTTACGTGACTGATGGAGAGCGCCGTCTCAAAGGAACTGTTTCCTTTAAAGATTTGGTGATTGCCCAGCCAGAACAAACGCTGGGTAAAATTATGACCCGTGATGTAGTGTTTGTCCACACAGATACAGACCAGGAAGAAGTAGCGCAAATCATCCAACACTACGACTTAGTAGCCGTGCCTGTAGTGGATACAGAACAGCGTCTAGTTGGTATTGTCACCGTTGACGACGTGCTTGATGTCATGGAGCAAGAAACTACCGAGGATATTTACGCTTTGGGTGGGGTAGAAGCTGGGGGCGATAACTATTTCCAAACGAACGTGTTGACAGCAGCTCGTAAACGCGTTGTCTGGCTATTTGTTCTCTTAATTGCCAATACTGGCACTACTGCTGTGATCAGTGCTCAAGAGGATGTTTTAAAACAAGTTGTTGCCTTAGCTGCCTTTATTCCCTTGTTGATTGACGCAGGCGGAAATGTCGGAGCGCAATCTTCAACAGTGGTGATTCGAGGTCTTAATCTTAAGGAAGTTGGTATCAAAAAAGCTTTGCAAGTAGTGACGCGAGAAACAATCACAGGGGCGCTATTAGGGGTGATGTTAGGGATAGCAGTGATTTTCTGGGCTTACTTCCTGGAAGGTAGTTTGCCAATAGCAATAACTGTGGGGATGAGTTTGCTGGCAATCACTATCTTAGCGGCTGTCTCAGGTTCGGGTTTACCTTTTTTATTTGGTGCGATCGGTTTAGATCCAGCCTTAATGTCAGCCCCATTTATTACCTCTGTGGTAGATGTTTTAGGAGTATTTATTTATCTAATGCTAGCTAGAGCAATTTTACAACTATAAGTAGGCCGCTATGCTAGCCAAGTAATTTTTATTATGAGTCTAAGAAAAGTTTGGAGACTGTTAAAAGAAACATTTTCAGAGTGGCAATTTAACGAAGTATCTCTATTAGCATCATCCTTGGCTTATTACACAGTATTTTCTCTTGCACCTTTGATGGTAATTATTATCACAATTCTTGGTGTAATTTATGGAGAAGCAACAGCGCAACAACAAATTGTTGACCAATTGCAAGAAATAGTTGGTGAAGAAGGCGCACAATTACTTGCCACTGCGATCGCCAACATGAGAGAAGATACTCGTGGAGGAGTATTGAGACTGATTTTCAATTTTGGTTTTTTTGCCTTTGGTGCTTCTGGAGTTTTTGCACAAATACAATACGCACTCGACAAAATTTGGGAAGTAAAACCAGAACCTAGACGGCAGATTTTTCACTTTCTGCGTAAACGTATTTTGACTTTTGCAATGGTGCTGGTTATTGCTTTTTTACTATTCGTTTCCTATCTGATAAACAATATTTTAGTAGTAATAGTTAATAATTTGAGTGATTTACTACCAGGTTTAGGTTATCTATGGCAAATTCTCAGCTTTTTACTCTCTTTTAGTGTCCTCACACTACTATTTGCAGCAATCTACACAATTCTACCCGATGCTCAAGTTGCATGGCGTTCTACTGTGGTGGGTGCGGCAATTACTGCGCTTTTATTTATGGTAGGGCAGTTTTTATTTGGATTATTTCTTAGTCAAATTGATATTGGTTCTGCTTACGGTGTTGCAGGTTCTTTTGTAATTATCATTACTTGGATTTATTACGCCGCTCACATTCTATTTTTAGGCGCAGAATTTACTAAGGTTTATGCCAAAATACATGGCTCTCCGATTATGCCCGAAGAATATGCTACCCACATTTCTCGCAACAACCAACACGAATCTCAAGAACCGCATTTAGGCAAGCAAGATAACCAACGCAGACAGAAGCATTCTCGATAAAAATCTTGTGATTGTAGCAGCAATATTATCATGTTTGTCACTTTTTCCTCACTTTTGTTATCAATAATCAAGATAACAAGATGAAAAGGAAACAATATCCATGAATGTTACTTTTTTCAAACGCACTTCTACTTTACTAACTCTTGGAATGGTTGTTATTGGTAGTACTTTGCCAGCTCGTGCTGAAAATAAAAACTCTACTGTTGATAACGCTAGTTATGTGACAAATCTGACGGCAAATCAGTCAAAAAAAGTGGGTGAAGCTCCCGATACTGCTCTTACTTCTGCATCAAGTTTGACTACAGAATCAACACAACTTCCAACTATATCAACTCCCTCAAATATTCAATCGCAGAAGGTAGCTCAAACTTTTGAACCTGGTAGAGCTACTCGTTCTGGTTCTAGCTATATCGGTGTTGGTGGTAACATTGGTTTGAGTGGCGATACACGGGTAGGTGAAGGTTCATTTGCTGTGATTAGCAAAATTGGACTTACACAAAATTTGTCTGCGCGTCCTGCTGCTTTAGTTGGAGATAATACAGTTTTTCTCATACCACTAACTGTAGATTTTCCTACAGAAAATTTGGAAGTTACTCAACTGAATGTAGCTCCTTATGTTGGTGGTGGCATTGCAGTTTCTACAGGCAGAGATAGCACCGTAGGCGCATTAATTTCTGGCGGTGTAGATGTTCCTTTATCCCCACAGATTACAGCAACGGGTGGGGTGAATGTCAGTTTTATTGATGAAACTGATGTCGGAATATTACTAGGTGTTGGCTACAACTTCTAGATGTACTCAAATAGAATCTATATTCAATTGAATAGCTGTTGAAAATTCGTTTAACTTTTAACCGTCACTTTCTGCTCACATTTGTTTCCAATAATGAAAAAAGCAGAGTTAATCAGGTGATTAGCAATGAATAAACAACTACTATTCGGCTTAGCCTTGGCAGCAATTTCTGCAATGACAATTCCAACCTTGCCTACCTTGGCACAAACCCAAACTAGAACCAGAATTAGTGATTTACAACAGCGTACCAACGGTACAACTGTATCTGGTAAAGTTACGCAAAGTGTCGGTAATGATTTCATCATTGACGATGGTACTGGGCAACTAATTGTTGATGCGGGGCCGCGTTGGTGGCGTGAGATTAATCTTAAGTCTGGTGAACAGGTTACTGTTACGGGTGAATTGGGCAGAGGTGGGGAGTTAGATGCCTATTCGATTACTCGTGCAGATGGTTCTGTGATTGATATTCGTCCACCGCAAGGGCCTCCACCTTGGTCTGGTGGTGCTAGGCGCGATCGCGGAGCGCGGCCTAACTAGCTAGGACTGTCAGATCTCCGACTTCTGAAGTCAGGGATCTGACCAACCGTCGAGCTATTGTTATCACCCAGAAAATCAACAAATATACCTTCAGCTAGAGAGGTAATTATCCTGCAATCCGAGATTGTTATCGGCAGGAGGTTGCTATGCGCCAATTAATCGTCCAGGTACAACGCGGACAAGGCCAAGAAGTTCTCGATATTGCCAAGTCTGTTAATGCGATTAATCTGGCTCAGTTGGAGGCAACAGGCTGTGATGAATTACTTGACTTAGTGCTGATTCACGTTTCCAATCAGCATGTTGAAAAGTTGTTAGGAAAATTAGAAAACATACCCAAATTACATATCACACTACTGCCAACGGGAGTCATCGCTCTAAGTCCTCCCGCTTCACAAGCACCTCAGCAAGTCAAAAATGTGGAAGAACGCAGCCCAATTGAGATTTTTCTCAGTGGTTTGCAAAGTGTTGGTTCTTGGCGCGGTTTTTTGGGATATGCGGCTGTAGCTGGTGTTGTCGTTTGGATTGGCTTGTACACCAACACAATTTACTTACTAACTGCGGCAATGTTGATTGCCCCGTTTGCGGGCCCAGCGATGAATGTAGCGATCGCAACAGCCAGGGGAGATAGCCAACTACTTTGGCGCGGCATTCTGCGCTATTTTGCAGCATTAGCAATGACAATAACCGTTGCCGGAATGCTCAGTTTAATTATGCGGCAGAATATTGCCACTAGTTTGATGCTTGAACGCAGTCAAATTTCCTCAGTAGCAGTTTTGTTACCTTTAGCAGCAGGAGCGGCGGGAGCGCTGAATTTAGTTCAATCTCAAAGGAGTAGTCTGGTATCTGGGGCAGCAACCGGAATGCTAGTTGCCGCTTCTTTAGCTCCTCCTGCGGGAATTGTCGGTATGGCAAGCGCAATTGCTAGGTGGGATTTGGTAGTTAGTGGTTTGTTTTTGCTCTTACTACAACTGGTAGGAATTAATTTCACAGCTGCATTGTTCGCTTTTTTGGGTTGTCTGCCCAAGGAGTACGGTATACACGAGGCAAACGCTGGTTGTTTCCTGTGGCATTGACATTTACTGTGGCAGTCATAGCAAGCTTACTGGCTTGGCAGTTTACCAGTTCTCCTAATTTGCAACGCTCCACTCTTGCTCAACGCGCTAATGCTCAGATTGAAGAGGTTGTGAGCCAAAGCCCTCTAGTGAACTTGGTAGAGGCGAATGTTCGATTCACTCGCGCAGATATCAAAGGGCAGAACACACTACTTTGTGTAGTCTACGTCCAACCACGTGAGGATGCGATCGCATCTTCAGAAGAAATTCGTTCCCGCCTGACTCAAGCCATCCAAACCCGTTTACTACAACAGAATCTCAACATTACACCTCTTATTGATGTCAGTGTACTAGAACTTCCTACTAGCAACTGAAGAGTGAAAGCTTCAGTCCTCCTATTTTATGAGTTTCAGTGAACTCCATTAACATAAATCTGAAGAAAAATTCATTTAGAAATAATACTAATTAAAAAAAATGCGACAGACCATGTAGAGACATTGCAATGCAACGTCTCTACTAAAATTAATGATAACAAATCTATAATTTCATCTTAAAAAAGAATCGCTAATTCTACAAAAAGTATTAAAAATGTTAATACTTAATCATCCAATAGTTAGAAGCTTATATGATAAATATTTTTAACATAGTAATTAACAGATATAAATTGGAGAGAAACCAAATGGCACTTGTGAAATTAGAAGAATTCTACCCAGACTATCGGGAACATGACTCTGACAATATTGATGACATCAAGAATTTTGATGTCTATGACCAAACAAATGACAAAATTGGTTCTATTCACAACATTTTAGTTGATGAACAAACAGGTAAATTCCGCTATTTTGTGGTAGATACAGGTTTTTGGATTTTTGGTAAAAAAGTTTTACTACCAGTTGGGCTTGCTGATATTCGTTACACTGACAGACGGATTTATGCCAAAAATCTGACTAAAGAGCAAGTAGAAAACTTGCCTGACTTTGATGAATTGGAAAAGGTTGATTACGACTATGAAGAACAAGTACGCGGAGTTTACCGGACTTCAACTGCTACTTCTGGTATGACTAAACCTGCTACTTCTAGAATGACTAAACCTGCTACTTATGACCGCAACACTTACAACTACGAACAAGATCCGTCGCTTTACGACATAAACAGACAGGATAGTCAAACTTTGAAGTTATACGAAGAACGGTTAGTTGCTAGCAAACAACGTCGCAAAACTGGAGAAGTTGCTATTGGCAAACGTGTAGAAACCGAGACTACTCGTGTTGCAGTTCCCGTTGAAAAAGAACGAGTAGTAATTGAGCGCACAAATCCTACAAATGCTACACCAACCAATCCAGATAATGCTTTTCGTGAAGGTGAAGTAGCTCGCATGGATATTTACGAAGAAACACCCGATATCCGCAAAGAAGCTGTACTGAAAGAGGAAGTTAAAGTCAAAAAAGTTGTAGAACAGGATACAGTTCAAGCTCAAGAAACTGTTCGACGCGAAGAACTTGACATAGATACCGAGGGACGTCCAATTGTGGACAAGTAACTTGAGTAGAGTTTACGCACATTCACGAATTCTTCACTAAGAAACGTTACGCGATCGCGTAACGTTTCATCGTTACAGCGTTCTTGACAATAGATATGATTGCTATGAATCAAATAAAGATAAAAAGCAAAATAAATGGCAAAATTACAGCACAATTATCCTGGGAAATTGCTGGGGGCTGGTAGGTCGGGACAGGTATTTTTAGTAACTACCCAGGAAGGTTTAATAGCAAAAAAAATATTTTATACAGACAAGATTGCTGGCATAATTCATTATTTTTTCTTCGGTTCTCCAAATCCTTATATTTGGAATGAAGAAGCTAAAGGGAGAAAGAAAAAAGTTGCTCAATTTATCGTCTATGATTTCTTCACTAGAATAGGAAATAAAATTCCTGGCTGGGGTGGAGAAGATACGCAGACAGAACATTTTTTCAATCTGTTCGCAGATAAGATTGCTCACCGCAAAACAAACTAGGTATATTAAAGGTCGCCCAACGCAACGCAAGTTCATGCGTCATACCAATTAAAAAAAAGAATGTGGCAGATAGACCAGGTAGAGACGTTGCAATACAACGTCTCTACTATAAACCATGAATAACTAATATGGAGTATTTTGATTATTACCGGAAGTCCGAACAATATATTGAGTAGCAGGTGAATCTTTCGCAAGTGGTTCAATTCTTCCTTGAGAAGCTAATGTTTGATGGATTAAAGCCGCAATTTCTGCACGGCTAGCAGGCTGGTTAGGATTGAGTACTTTTGGATTTGGATAGTTGACCACTATATTTTGTTTCGTTGCTTTAGCTACATCAGGAATAGCATTTTGCGGAATACTACTGGCATCTGTGTAATAGTCACTGACAATAGCTGAGGCAGAACGGTCTGGTGTAGCTTGAGGTGTCGTTCTAGGAGTAGTCGCGGGAGAAGGTACAGCCTCGGCTCTAGAAATTAATAGAGGCTGTATTAAAGAAGTAATTGCTATTGGAACAAATACTGGTCTTCTCCTTGCTCGTCTTTGTGTAGTTGGTTGTGTTGAAGCTGCTACTGGTGTATCAGAAGTTAAATCCAAACCTTTGTTTAAAGCAGTTATTGCTTGAACTTTAGTAACAGGTTGATTGGGTCGAAAGTTACCACTAGAATCGCTGGACATAAAGCCTTGTTGAACTGCTGACTCAATCGGACGTTCTGCCCAATATCCTTCAGAAACGTCTTCGTATACAGAGCCACTTTCTATTTGTTGCACTGGCGGTTGATTAAAAGCTTTGCGAATGATTGCAGCTAATTCATCACGCTGTACTGCTTGCTCTGGTCGAAATGTGCCATCAGGATATCCCGCCACAATATTTCTTTGTGCTAAGCGTTGAATAAATGGCTGTGCCCAATAATTAGGCTGAACATCACTGAAAACTGTCTGTGTTGGAGTTTGAGCATAAATTGGTGATGGTGCAACTGCGTTTACTGCAAAACATAATGTTGGTAAAGATGCAGCTGCTAATAATAATTGCAGTGAAAAAGTCATAGTTATGACTCCTAATAGTTTGCTTTATTTACTAACAGTAGTTTATTTCTTTTATTGCCAAATCTATCTATTGATATTAATCTAACTCTATCTATTGATGTTAAAGAAGATTGCTTGGTTCAATCAAGAGGATCAAAACGATTGACTAACGCGGATACTACAACCATTGGCAACCCAACAAGTAAGCAAATTAACCATTGATTTAAGTTCAGTGGTGCTGTAGAAAATAAGCTATTCATCAAGTTCCATAGACTAAAAATTATCTGCAAAATTACAGTACAAGCAATTCCAATTCCAATTGCTGAGGCATCGTTAATTTTCTGTCTAATTCCTCGAAGTTTAGCAATAACAGCACTTCCTAATTGACTAATACTTAAAAGATAAAAAATTCTTCCTGCTACTAAAGCTTGAATTGCCATTGTCCGGGCTAGAGCGAGATTTCCTGTAGTTTGTCGTATCCATTCAAATACGCCAAAAATCAAAATCCAGTTAAAGACAGAAATTGCTAGGATGCGCTTGACTAAACTTGGGGAAAGCAATGATTCGCGGGGGTTACGCGGTGGTTGCTGCATTACCCGTTCAGATTTTGGCTCAAAGGCTAAAGGTACAGTCATGGCGATGGAATTAACCATATTTAGCCACAAAACTTGTAAAGATAAGATTGGTAATTCTCTAGCCAGCAATACGCTAATCAAAATCGTCATTGATTCACCGCCGTTGACAGGTAGAATAAAGGCGATCGCTTTGAGTAAGTTCCGATAAACCGTTCGCCCTTCCTCAACTGCTGCTTCTATGGAGGCGAAATTATCATCGGTCAAAATCATATCAGAGGCTTCTTTGGCTACCTCCGTACCAGCACCTCCCATTGCAATACCAATATCTGCCTGTTTAAGGGCGGGTGCATCATTGACACCATCCCCCGTCATCGCCACGACTTCGCCTTTGGATTGTAATGCTTCGACGATTCGGAGTTTCTGTTCTGGCGCAACACGAGCAAATACCGCCCCATCTTCTATAGCTGTGGTGAGTTCTGATTTTTCCATTCGCGCAAGTTCGCTTCCTGTGAAAGCCAGAACTTCGCCGTTTTTGTTGAAGCCCATACTTTGAGCGATCGCCCGTGCAGTTACCGCATGATCGCCTGTAATCATTTTGACTTGGATTCCAGCTTCTTGGCAGGCCTGCACCGCTTTGATTGCTTCTGTTCGAGGCGGATCGATCATCCCTTGCAATCCTAAGAAAATCAAATCATTTTCGATATCTGCATGTTGTAGAGACGTTGGATGCAACGTCTCTACAGGCACAGATTTCTTGGCAAACGCTAGCACCCGTAAACCCAGATTCGCCATTGCATTAACTTCCTGATGTACCATGTCTGCATCCACAGACGTAAGGTTTCCCTCTGCATCTAACATCTGCTGACAACGTTTCAGGATTGCCTCGACCGAACCTTTAACGAAAATAACTCGTTGTCCTCTCTTACAAAGTTCTGATCGCCGGAAGCCGGCGCTCAGACTTTGCGCTTTGTCATTTCCCAATGACGTAGATGCCCTAACAGCTTCATGTGGAGTGTGACCAATGATAAATGACGAAGTTTCATGCAGAGTTGCCATGTATTGGAACTCAGATTCAAACGGGATGACATCTAATCTGG
Source organism: Komarekiella atlantica HA4396-MV6 (assembly GCA_019359395.1). Lineage (GTDB taxonomy): Bacteria > Cyanobacteriota > Cyanobacteriia > Cyanobacteriales > Nostocaceae > Komarekiella > Komarekiella atlantica. Next base: position 116,406 of record JAHHHK010000014.1, on the reverse strand, counting down.
GCATTTCCTGTTCTAAGCTGCTGCGGCTATATCCAACTTTCTGGGCAACAGCTATTAATGCTCCCTCAGTAGGATCGCCAACAACTTGCCATTGCTCATCCTTTTTTTCTAAGTACGAGTCATTACACAGCAATCCGGCTTTTATACATTCTTCAAGAGCAAAAGAATTATCCCTGTTTACTGGTTGTTCATCGAATAAAATTTCTCCTTGTGGAGCATAACCTACACCAGTGACTTTATACTGTCTATTCCCGGCATAAATTGCCTGTACAGTCATCTGGTTTTCGGTTAGCGTACCAGTTTTGTCAGAACAGATAACAGTCGCACCGCCGAGGGTTTCCACTGCTGGTAACTTACGAACGATCGCATGACGCCGCGCCATGCGGGAAACACCGATTGCTAGTGTAACCGTCACCACAGCCGGTAATCCTTCGGGAATGGCACTCACAGCAAAAGCGATCGCAGCTTCAAACATTTCTGTCCAAGAGTAGCCGTATCCCAGCCCAACTGCAAACATGAATGCAGCTATCCCTAGAATTATGTACAGCAATGTACGGCTGAATTTGTCAAATTTGCGGGTTAATGGAGTTTTTAAGCTGGTTCCTTGCTCCATTAGCTGGGAAATCCGCCCGGTTTCTGTGGCATCTCCAATAGCGACAACAATACCCTTGCCAGTGCCAAATGTCACGAAGCTACCAGCATAAGCCATGTTGGTGCGTTCTGCTAAGGGTGCATCTAGGTTGAGCAGTTGCGTGTTTTTTTCAATTGCAATTGATTCGCCCGTCAGTGCTGATTCATTAACTTGCAGATTCCGTACTTGCACTAAACGCAAATCAGCTGGTACTTTGTCTCCAGAAGTAAGTAGTACCACATCCCCCGGTACTAACTCTGTGGAAGATAGTTGCACCTTTTTACCGTTGCGAATGATGGTTGCATTGGTTTGCACAGCAGAAGCTAAAGCTGCGATCGCACTTTCTGCTTTAGATTCTTGCACAAAACCAATAATGGCATTAATTAGAGTTACGCCCCAAATCACCCCAGCATTTACCCATTGCCCAAGTATTGCCTTAATTGCACCCGCAATTAATAAGATGTACAGCAGCGGTTGGTGAAATTGTAAGAGAAATCGTAGTAATGGACTTTTTCCAGGTTTGCTCTTGAGTTCGTTTGTACCAAAATGGTCACGTTTTTTTGCCGCAACAGCAGAGGTTAAACCTGTTTCTAAATTTGTATCTAAATGCCGAGTTATTTCTTGTGCAGATAGATGATGCCATTGACTTGACCGAATTATCTCTTTTGGTGTTGCTGTCATCTTATTCGCCCTTATATTTAACACTAACAGGGTAAATTAAGACTATTAGCTGTTTTTATAGTTCTAGCTAATTACTAAAGTTGACCTGTACATCCAGTATTGGAAACAAATGTGATTTAAAAGTGAGCGCAATACATTCAGTTAACTTACAGCAAACATCTTACTTTTGGTAGATGATAAAAATTGTAAGTACCTAAATTTAATAGACAGCTAATGGCATCGTTACGCTTAGAGCCCAGCCCAGGGCAAATTAGGAATTATCTTGTGGTGGAATTTGGGCAAAAATAGCAGATTGTAACAATTCAGGAATCTGTTTCCAAACTACATTTCCTTTAGGACTTTTGAGATACAGTTGCATAAAATCTAGTAAGGCAGTGGCACTTTCTCCAGGGGTGAGATTGACGAAGAGATAGGTGGGTTTATCTGGACTGGCGACGGATACAACACAGCCATGATTGCACGCCCATAAACATCCCACTAGTTGAATTTCCACTTCATTATCTGGGAATTGTTTGGTGCATAAAGTGTTGAGTTGGTCAATTAAAATAGTGCCATCAAAAGGAGGATTATCTGGTCGTCCTGTGGATGAATGGTGGCAGGATTTACAGACGAATAACGTGTGTTTGGGCATAAGATTAAGGTATATTGACTAAGTATTTGTACAAATCATCAGCAGCAAGCAGGTTTGACCCGACCCAGGTTAACAGGAAAACCCCAGAGATAAAAACGCATAGGGGAAAAGGTTAAAGGGAAAGGGAAAAGGGGTAAACAGGTCGCGCCACTTGCGGGCGAAAGCGCGTAGCGGGACGTTCGCGTTCATCGTCTCGTAGAGAAGTTCGGTTTTTACCTTTTCCCCTTCTTAATAAATTCAGGGGCTTGTATACGTCGAGATAAAGATTCTCAGAAATCGTGAACTAGGAAATAGTTGCAACGACAGAATCTTCTAGAGTTGCAATTAATTTCACTCCAAATTCTTCCTCAAATACTCCTTTTTTATAATCTAAGCTCCAGAGTTCTAAAGCACAGTCATCAGCAGTTTGAGATGGAAAAATTAACAAGTTGACGTGCCGGAGTTGTGGATAATACTCGCATTGCACTTGAGCGATCGCTCCAATTTGTCGCCTATCTAATGCAACTGCTAATCTTAAAATGGCACTCAATTGGCTGACCATTTGACGATGCTGTTTAGTCAGCAAATTCTGATAATTTTCATGTTTTTTCTTCGGTGGCGATTTGCGATGATAACGCGCTAAGTTGGCAATAATTTCAATTTCTGTTTCTGTATAACCGAGTAATTCACCATTGCGAATTAGATAGTAAGAATGCTTGTGGTGAGACGAATGGCTAATATAATGACCGCAATTGTGTAATATTGTAGCCGCCCAAAGCAGTTGACGTTCGTCCTGCCCCCAGTTGTGTAGTGTACCTTGAGTTTGGTCAAATAAACTATGGGCAAATGCTGCCACGCGATCGCTATGTTCTAAGTTGATATGATACTTACTAGCAAGTTTTAGAACATTGCGCTCACGAACCGAACTTTGGTAACGCAGTCTATCTTCAATTAAACCGTGGGAGAGCATCCAGTCTACGACTACACCTTCCCTGAGAGAGCGCTCACATACTGTTACCGAATCAGCACCCAAAAGGGTCATTGCTTCCTGTAATATTACTGCACCAGCAAGTATCACTTCAGCCCGCTTGTCTGGCATACCGGGTATTGCACCCCTTTCTGAGTTACTCAGTTTCCGCAAGCGATTTACCAACTCCCGCAAGTCTTTAAGATGGAACTGGTAGCCATTGAGAGTGGAGGGGACAACACCTAGCTTTTCTCGTGCATGAATCATCGCCAGGGTTTCAATCGTGCCAGCAGTTCCAATCAAACGAGGAGATTCCCCAAACTGTAGGTTTGCTAACACCTCATCTACAGAACGTTCCAACATCCCACGGGCATAGGCTTGTAGATACTGAAACTCGGTGTTGCTGATGGGGTCGGTGGTGATTAACTCGCCAGTTAGCCTGACTGCACCAACTTTAGTACTGGTGAGAGTACGCGGTTCATGACTATCGCCCAAAATTAATTCTGTAGAACCACCGCCAATATCGACAATGATGTGGGGCTGGTTATGAAATTCCATCCCCGACAGCACCCCTAGGTAAATGCGTCGCGCTTCTTCTTGACCAGAAATCAAGTCAACGCTTAAACCCAACTCCGTTTCTACCTGGTGTAAAAAATCTTTACCATTGGGAGCTTCGCGCACAGCACTAGTTGCCACTGCAATAATTGTTTCAGCATTTAAAGTTTTGGCAACTTTTTGGAAGCGTCCCAGAGCTGCGATCGCTTTTTTAATGATCTCTGGTTTCAGGTTCCCTGTACTCAGGTCGCGATCGCCCAGTCTCACAGTATCTTTTTCTCTGGCAATAATACTAAAAGCTGGTAGTGTCGGGTCTATCTTGACAATTACCATGTGCAGTGAATTTGTTCCCAGGTCAATGGCAGCAATAATCCGATGTCGTTCAACTGGTTGAGTTGGAGTACTTTCCCAGCTAGCCGAAACTAAATTTAGCATCTAGTTTTCTCTCTTTATCAGAAATAATGGTAAAACGTGGTGTGTCGGGGTAGTTGGCACTGATATTTGTTGCAACACACTTGCTTTCAGCTTGGCCGAAACTGCGTTTCGGAGGGAAAAGGTTAAAGGTTCAAGGGAAAAGAAGAAATAACAAACGCACTCGCTTTAGAGCAACTAAATTTGTTTATGAGGTTCCCCTTATCTCTTGCTCTTTTCCCAGCCCGAAGGGCGTTGAGGCTAACTGAGCTAAGTATATTCACCCTGCTGCTTATAACTTTTGTGACTATTTAAACGTTTTTAAAGTTGCCACTTGTAGTTATGCTTTTACAAATAGCAAATAACGATATTCTATAGATGTAAAGATGCATTAATTCATCTAGCTAAAGTGAAGTTCTTAATTTTTTAGTGATTTTTATGTTAAGGACGCCAGAACGCAACCAAGAACCTGTATGGCTTGTAATTATTCGGCTTCTGCGGTGGCATAAACCAGAAGGGCGGTTAATTTTGATGATTCCTGCCCTCTGGGCCGTATTTTTGGCAGCTTCCGGGAAACCGCCTTTACCTCTGGTTGGTGTGATCATCTTGGGTACTCTGGCCACAAGTGCAGCTGGTTGTGTTGTCAATGATTTGTGGGATCGAGATATTGATCCAGAAGTAGAGAGAACACGCGATCGCCCCTTGGCCTCCCGCGCCTTATCTGTGAAAGTTGGGATTGTCGTCGCGATAGTAGCGATGGCATGTGCAGCAGTTCTGGCCTTTTATCTTAACCCCCTGAGTTTCTGGTTATCTGTGGCAGCAGTACCCGTGATTCTGCTTTATCCAGGGGCAAAGCGGGTATTTCCAGTACCGCAATTAGTGCTTTCGATTGCTTGGGGTTTTGGCGTATTGATCAGCTGGAGTGCGGTGACGCAAAACCTTTCTTCACCAACTTGGCTACTTTGGGGCGCGACTGTATTGTGGACATTGGGATTTGATACACTTTATGCGATGAGCGATCGCGAAGATGATCGGCGCATTGGTATTAATTCTAGTGCCCTATTTTTTGGTAATTACGCCCCTGTAGCTATCGGAGTTTTCTTTACGGGCACAATTTTATTATTAGCTTGGTTGGGTGTATTAATCAACCTTCACTTGCCTTTTTGGATTAGTCTAGTACTGGCTACTATTGGCTGGGTTTGGCAGTCTCTACAATTAAGGCAGCAAGATCTACCTAACCCTGTATACGGTCAAATGTTCCGCCAAAATGTCTGGATTGGTTTTACATTACTTGCTGGGATGATTGCCGGATCTTTTTAAACAGTGGTTGTTGTTTACAGAGTAAATATTCCTATTTTTTGTTTAAGCAAAAAGTCAAGTAATGTGACTTTAAAATTTATATAGGAAGTTGTTTTTCTAGTGGTTCAAGAATCGGCATCCAATAGCCTGATAACAGAAGCATTAGTCGAGGCAATGATGACGCGATCGCCCACCTTTGATACTCTCTGGTTCATCAAGCACCCGTGTTGCAGCCTGACGGTAGAAATGATGGCGATAGCGAAGCGCTGCTATGAAGCGCAGATCGCACTCTGCTAACTCCACGATCCAAGTAGTCAGATATAGCTAGATTAGGTTATCATTAAGACAGCTTTAGGACAGTTAAAACAGGTTAAAGAGTACTTTGTTTAGGTTGTTCAAAAGGGGAATTAGCTCAGTTGGTAGAGCGCTGCGATCGCACCGCAGAGGTCATCGGTTCAAATCCGTTATTCTCCATTTGTTGCTCTACATAACGCTAACTAAGACTTATAAACTTCCTTGACTAAAGTAACTGCCGACGGCAGAAATCCCACAGCAAAGCTAAATGTTTGAGCAAACTTTTAAAAATATTGATGACGTTCTCTGGAAAGAGGCGGGTTGTACTACAGAGTTAGATTACACCGAGCAAACGTCTTGGTTGCTGTTTCTGAAGTATTTGGATGATTTGGAGCAGGAAAGGGCGTTGGAGGCGGAACTAGCTGGTAAACCTTATGAATTTATTATTGATGAGGCGCATCGTTGGTCATCTTGGGCAGCACCGAAAAAAGCGGATACTTCGGCTACGCTCAGTAAGCATGGTACATTGGATCATGATAATGCGCTGATTGGCGACGATCTGATTGATTATGTCAACCGCAAATTATTTCCGTATTTACTAAGTTTTAAGGAACGGGCTACCAGTCCAGACACAATCGAATACAAGATAGGGGAAATTTTTAGCGAGATTAAGAATAGGTTTCAAAGTGGCTACAGCTTGCGAGATGCACTGGAATATATTGATGAGCTACGGTTTAGATCGCAACAGGAGAAACACGAGCTATCGCATCTCTATGAGGCGAAAATCAAAAACATGGGGAATGCGGGGCGCAATGGGGGTGAGTATTACACACCGCGTCCGTTGATTCGGGCAATGATTCAGGTGGTGAAGCCGAAGATTGGCGATCGCATTTATGATGGTGCTTGTGGTTCGGCGGGGTTTTTGTGCGAGAGTTACGACTATTTACGTCGGGGTTTCGACTTCGCTCAACCGAACGGTAAGCTGACAACAAAAGAGCTTGAGATACTTCAAAAACATACGTTTACGGGTAAAGAAAAGAAAAGTTTGGCGTATGTGATTGCCATCATGAATATGATTTTGCATGGCATTGATGCGCCGAATATTATCCACACCAACACGCTGACGGAAAATCTCAGTGATATTCAAGACAAGAATCGTTTTGATGTCATTTTGGCTAATCCACCATTTGGGGGGAAGGAACGCAAGGAAGTACAGCAGAATTTCCCGATTAAGACAGGGGAAACGGCGTTTCTATTTTTGCAGCATTTCATCAAAATGCTAAAAGTTGGCGGTAAAGCTGCGGTAGTAATTAAAAATACGTTCCTGTCAAATTCGGATAATGCTTCGCGGGGGTTGCGTCAAGAGCTTTTAAGTAGTTGCAATCTGCACACCATTTTAGATTGTCCGAGTGGGACTTTTATCGGGGCGGGAGTAAAAACGGTGGTGCTGTTTTTTGAGAAAGGAAAGCCCTTCGATGCTGTTCAGGGAACGCCTTTATTTTCTCAGGGAAAACCTTTAACTCAGGGAATGGCTACTCAGAAAATTTGGTATTACCAACTCGATCCGGGGCGGAATATGGGTAAAACCAATTCTCTGAATGATGAGGATTTGCAGGAGTTTGTCGAGTTACAGGCTACGTTTGCAGAATCGGAAAAGTCTTGGTTGGTGGATATTACTGATATGGATCAGGTGACTTTTGATTTGTCTGTGAAGAATCCAAATAAAGCTGAGGAATCGGCGTTACGAGAACCGCAGGAAATTTTGGATGAGATTGCGGCTTTGGACGCGGAGAGTGCTGATATTCTAGCAGGAATTGGGGGAATGCTATAAGAATGCTGGTTTCGACTTCGCTCAACCAGCACAGAGCAATTCGCTGAACCCGCTAGATATGAGGACTGAGCGAAGTCGAAGTCCGTCTTTTTGCATGAGGTCATAATAATGCCCTATATGTATATTCTGGAATGTGCTGATAGTTCCTTCTATACAGGAAGTACAAAGCATTTGCCTCTTCGTCTATGGCAACATCAAAATGGTTTGGGTGCAAATCATACAATGAAGCGATTACCTGTAAAGTTAGTTTATGCAGAGCATTACGATCATGTTGCGGATGCTTTTTATCGGGAAAAACAGGTTCAGGGTTGGAGTCGGGCTAAGAAGATTGCTTTAATGAATAGTGATTGGGATCGCCTGCATATTTTGGCGGAGTGTCAGAATTATTCACATTATGAAAATGCTGGTTTCGACTCCGCTCAACCTGCAAAGGATTAGAGGAATGATATGCAGTTGAGAGTTGATAGTAAACAATTACTAGTGGGTTGGGAGATTAAAAGCATTGGCGAAGTATGCAAAACTGGTGCAGGTGGTACACCCTTAAAATCTAAGAAAGAATATTATGAGAGTGGGCAGATTCCTTGGCTTTTAAGCGGTGAAGTTGCTCAAGGAGAAATATTTAAATCTGAAAATTTTATCACTCAAGCAGGTTTAGAAAACTCTTCAGCAAAAATATTTCCTGTAAATACTGTTCTTGTTGCGATGTATGGTGCAACAGCCGGTCAAGTTGGAATCCTTAGATTTGAAGCGGCTACTAATCAGGCTGTATGTGGAATACTACCTAATGAAAGATTTGTTCCAGAGTTTATCTATTATACTCTTTTGTCAAAAAAAGCAGAACTAATTTCAAAGGCTGCGGGAAATGCACAGCCTAATATTTCTCAAATAAAAATTAAAAATACTGAGATTCCTATCGCACCACTGTCTGAACAAAAGCGGATTGTGGCTATTTTGGATGAGACGTTTGAGGGGATTGATAGAGCGATCGCAAACACCGAAAAAAACCTCGCCAACTCCAGCGAAATATTTGAAAGCTATCTAAACGCCATCTTTACCCAGAAAGGCGACGGTTGGGAGGAGAAAACACTCAAGCAGGTATCAATTCAATTTGGTAGAGGAAAATCAAGACACCGACCAAGAAATGATAAGAAACTTTATGGCGGTGAATATCCATTTATTCAAACAGGAGATATTCGCAATTCAAATCATATTGTAACTAGCTATTCGCAAACTTATAACGAAGTAGGTCTAGCTCAGAGTAAGTTGTGGCCTAAAGGAACAGTATGTATAACTATTGCGGCAAATATAGCAGAAACAGGTGTATTGCTAAGGAGGGAATTGCAGCATGATTACCCTAGAAACCCTTGAAAAATGGCTGAATGCACCTGCTGAAACTGAGAACCTTGAATTTAAAGAAGCTAGGCAGCATTTTAATAAAGTTGACTTACTCAAGTATTGTGTAGCATTAGCCAATGAAGGAGGTGGACATTTAGTTTTCGGTGTAACTAATAAGCCACCCCGTCAAGTTGTGGGTTCCCAAGCTTTTCCATCACAGACTTCCCTGAATGAAATTAAATCCCGTATTGTAGAAAAACTTAGATTCCGCGTAGACGTAACAGAATTAGCCCATCCCAATGGTCGAGTATTAGTCTTTGAAATACCACCTCGTCCTGTAGGACAAGCATATACCTTTGATGGTGCATACTTGATGCGATCTGGTGAAGATTTACGCCCGATGACACCAGATGTACTCAAGAAAATTTTTGCAGAAGACCAACAAGATTGGTTTTGCCAACCTGCTCGATCTGATGCCAGTCCTGACGATGTAATTGCTCTTTTAGATACTCAATCATACTTTGAACTGCTAAAAATTCCCTATCCCACTACCCGTGATGCCGTCCTAGAAAGATGCAGAGCCAACAGTTAATTAAACCAACAGCACATGATTGGACAATCACAAACCTAGCTGCCATCCTGTTGGCAAAAAAACTGGATGCCTTTTCTCCTACCTTGGCTCGTAAAGCTCCCCGTGTCGTAATCTACGAAGGTATCAATAAGCTAAAAACTCGTAATGACACAACAGGCATTCGAGGATATGCTGTTGGCTTTGAGGGGTTAGTGGATTTTGTCCACTCGGCAGCACCGCAAAATCGCTTTATCGAGGAAGTTGTGCGAGAAGAAGTAAAGATGTTCCCAAGAAATGCTTTACGAGAACTTATTGCGAATGCTTTGGTGCATCAGGATTTTCTAGCAACAGGTACTTCAGTGATGATCGAAATGTATAGCGATCGCATTGAGATATCTAATCCCGGCATCCCACCCATTAAGGTAGAGCGATTTATTGATGAAAATCGCTCCCGTAACGAACAACTTGCCAACTTAATGCGACTTTTCCATATATGTGAAGAAAAAGGCAGTGGCATTGACAAAGTTGTAAGTGCAGCAGAAATGTTTCAACTACCCGCACCAGATTTTCGAGTAGGTGACACACGCACTACAGCAGTGCTGTTTGCCCATCAGGATTTTGCCGATATGAGCAAGAGCGATCGAATTCGAGCCTGCTACCAGCATTGCTGTCTCCTGTATGTCAGCAATCAACGAATGTCTAACCAAACCCTACGAGAGCGGTTTCGTCTAAGTGAGTCACAAGCAGCTAATGTTTCTTACATTATAGGATTCACCAAAGAAGCTGGCTTAATCAAGGCAGATGAATCCGAATCAACCTCTACCCGCTATGCTCGCTATCTCCCTTTTTGGGCATAAAAGTGCTTAAAAGCAAACCGAGATTAGTCACTCTCAAAGCCTGAAACCCTTGCAGAACCAACAAAAAAGTGCTTAAAAGCAAACCGAGATTAGTCACTCTCAAAGCCTGAAACCCTTACATAACAAATAAAAAAGTCCTTAAAAGCAAATCGAGATCAGTCACTCTCAAAGCCTGAAACCCTTGCAGAACCAACAAAAAAGTGCTTAAAAGCAAATCGAGATGAGCGAAATATGAACGAAGCCGAAACCCGTGCCGAACTAATCGACCCCGCACTAAAAGCCGCAAGCTGGGGAGTTATCGAAGGTAGCCGCATTCGCCGCGAAGTTGTTGCCCCTGGTCGTTTAATTGGCAACGGTAAACGCGCTCAATCAGACATCGCTGATTATGTGCTGGTTTATCATGGTGAAAAACTTGCCGTTATCGAAGCGAAAAAACGCGACTTACCAGATACTGAAGGTTTAGGACAGGCCAAAAAATACGCCGAAAAGTTACAAACTCGATTCGCCTACTCTACAAATGGCATCGGTATATACCAAGTAGATATGCACACAGGTGCAGAAGGCTACATCAACCAATATCTCACCCCGGATCAACTATGGTCAGCCACCTTTAGCGAAAAAAATGCGTGGCGCGATCGCTTTGCTGCCATCCCCTTTGAAGACAAAAGCGGCACATGGGAAACCCATTATTATCAACACAATGCCATTAAGCACGTCCTAGAAGCGATCTGCCAAGGACAAGACCGGATTTTGTTAACGATGGCAACTGGCACAGGTAAAACCTTCATCGCCTTCCAACTCGCCTGGAAACTCTTTCAAAGCCGTTGGAATCTTAGCAGACAACCCACCCGTCGTCCACGAATTTTGTTTTTAAGCGATCGCAATATCTTAGCCAACCAAGCCTATAATTCTTTCTCTGCCTTCCCCGACGATGCCCTCGTCCGCATCGACCCCGAAGCTATCAAAAAACGCGGTCGAGTCCCCAAAAATGGCAGTATCTTTTTTACGATTTTCCAGACTTTTATGACAGGACGGGACGACGCTGGCAATCCTACACCAAAATTCAGCGACTATCCCCCCGACTTCTTTGACTTCATCATCATTGATGAATGTCACCGAGGCGGAGCCAGTGACGAAAGCACCTGGCGGGGCATTTTAGAATACTTCTCCCCAGCAGTACAACTGGGACTCACCGCCACTCCTAAACGAAAATATAACGCAGACACCTACACCTACTTCGGCGAGCCAGTCTATACCTACGCCCTCAAAGACGGTATCAACGACGGGTTTCTTACTCCTTTTAAAGTCAGGCAAATCGAAACTAACCTAGATGAATATATTTACAGCACTGAAGATGAACTGATCGAAGGTGCAGTAGATGAAGCTAGAACCTACACTGAAGCTGACTTCAACCGCATCATTGAAATTGCCGATCGCGAACGTTATCGGGTGCAACTGTTCATGGAAGAAATTGACCAAAATCAAAAAACTCTGGTGTTTTGCGCCAACCAACCCCACGCTCTGGCTGTGCGGGATTTAATCAACCAAATGAAGATTAGCACTAACCCTAATTACTGTGTTCGCGTCACCGCTGATGATGGGAAACTTGGCGAACAGCACCTCAGCACCTTTCAAGACAACGAGAAAACTATCCCCACCATTCTCACCACCTCCCAAAAGCTCTCCACTGGGGTTGATGCCCGGAATGTTCGTAACATCGTGCTGATGCGCCCCATCAATTCGATAATTGAATTTAAGCAGATTATTGGCCGCGGTACTCGCCTATTTGATGGGAAAGACTACTTCACCATTTATGATTTCGTCAAAGCCTACGAACATTTCAAAGATCCTGAATGGGACGGTGAACCCCAAGAACCAGTTCTCGTGAAAATTTCAAGAGGTGAAGAATTAGGTAAATACAATGTCTCCACAACAGATAGTGATAGAAATAGAGGCAAAACTAGAAACGAAAGTACAGAAGTTCCCAGCCCAAAAACTATCAAAATCAAACTCGCTGATGGCAAAGAACGCACCTTCCAGCACCGGATGTCTACGACCTTCTGGAGTCCAGACGGTAAACCCATGAGTGCCGCAGAATTTGTGGAACGTCTCTTTGGTGAAATTCCTGAACTATTCAGAGATGAAAACGAGCTACGAGCAATCTGGAGCCGCCCTAACACCCGTAGAGCTTTATTAGAAGGACTGGCAGAGAAGGGCTACGGGGAGGAACAACTCACAGAAATTAGCCGCCTGATTGATGCCGAGAAAAGCGATTTATATGATGTCCTGGCTTATATCGCCTATGCCTCTGCACCCATGAGCCGTCGAGAGCGTGTCCTCGCTCACAAGTCGTTAATCTTCTCGCGGTATATCGGCAAACAGCAAGAATTTCTCGACTTTGTACTCGAACAATACATCAAAGCCGGGGTTGGGGAACTCGATCGCACTAAATTACCTCAACTGTTAGAGTTAAAATATCATACCGTTCGTGATGCTGTTGAAGAACTAGGGAGCGTTGCGAATATCAGTGAAGTATTTATCGGGTTTCAGCAGTATTTGTATTCACAGAACATGGCAGCTTAATTGGGCAGGTCGCTACAATTAAGCACCCCAGTTAGACGATTAACTCAAAGCTAGATAACTATCCGCTGATATACATAAATTATTATTGTATTAAATTTAACACGCATCAGTTAGCTAATAAAACCAAAAAAAAAGAGCCTAACTTAGGCTCCCTAATCAAAACTAGTAATAAAATTGTGACTACTTCACAGTAACCTTACCACCAGCTTCTTCGATCCGCTTTTTAGCATCTTCAGCGGCATCCTTAGCAATACCTTCCTTAACTGCCTTGGGCGCAGCTTCCACCAAGTCTTTAGCCTCTTTTAGACCCAAACCGGTCAATTCCCGGACAATCTTCAGCACGGCAATCTTCTTATCAGCTGGGACTGATTCTAGAACCACGTCAAACTCGGTTTGTTCAACAGCTTCTTCAGCCGGAGCAGCAGCACCACCAGGAGCCATCATCATCATCCCACCAGCTGGTGCAGCAGCACTCACGCCAAAAGCTTCTTCAATTTGCTTGACTAACTCAGAAGCTTCCAGCAAAGATAGGGTTTTTAGTTGTTCTAAAATTTGATCGGTTGCAGCAGACATTGATATAACTCCTGTAATTTTGATTATTTATTTGTCATGGGTCATTAGTCATTAATCCTTAGCTATAGACTCTTGACTGATAAACCATGAAGTCTATTCAGCAGCGGTTTCGGTGCTGCTATCACCTTCAGCAGCGGTTTCGGTGCTACCGCCACTTTGCTCTTGGTCGGCCACAGCCTGCAAAGCACGAGCCAGTGAACCAGGAACTTCGTTGATACCCACAGCAATCCTGGTAGCTAAGGCGTTGATAGCCCCAGCAATTTGTGCTATCAGTTGTTCCTTAGATGGCAAGTCTCCCAGAGCTTTAACATCCGGTTCTTTGAGCAGCCGACCTTCCATTACACCACCACGAAGTTCTGTCTTCTTGGTGACTTTTTGGAAGTCTTGGTAAGCCTTAATCGCAGATGAGAAATCTTCTTTGACTAGCAAAAAGGCAGAAGCACCTGTGAGCAATTCCGTCAATGGCTGCCATTTTTCCTGATCTTGAATGGCAATGCCCATTAGGGTATTCTTTGTTACCTTGCAAACAGTGCCACTTGGACGCAACCGCCGCCGTAAGTCAGTGATTTCTGCAACCGTTAGTCCCTGGTAGTCAATCACCAGTGCTAAAGTTGACCCACTCAAAGTTTCCTTGAGGTCAGCTACTATCTCTTTTTTGTCTTCTATTGTTCTACCCATGCTTTTTTCACCTCCTTAAAACCATCCTCCATACTTGGTGTCTTTTTCTGAGCAACTCAAAACAATAAACCCCAGCTATCTCAGCCGGGGTTTAAAAGTAATATTCTTCATGCCACAGTTATCACGCCTTTTGGGGGTGGTACTTCAGACAATAAAAACTTTAACCTCGGCAGGATATTAAGCCATTGGCACCTGCTATCTTTGGCTTTGCTTATTTAATTTTGCTCTTTGTCATGAGTCGTCGTAAAGACTAATGACTAAAATCTAAGCGGCTTCGGTCAATTTAAAGTCTCGGAGGGCATTAATATCGAGTTTAATTGATGGGCCCATAGTAGCTGCCACATAAAATGTGCGCCAATAACGACCTTTAGCTCCTGAAGGACGGTTGCGGTCAATCGTTTCTTGCAATGCCTTCAAGTTTACTAACAAATCTTCGGGCGAGAAGGAAGCCTTACCAAACATAACATGGACAATACCAGTTCGATCAGCTCGGAATTCTAATTTACCAGCTTTGAATTCGGCGATCGCACTTGCTAAGTCAAATGTCACAGTTCCACCTTTGGGCGATGGCATCAAACCACGAGGCCCAAGTAACTTCCCAAGCTTCGCCACCTGTGGCATCACATCCGGTGTGGCAATCAGCTTGTCAAAGTCCATCATGCCTTTTTGGATTTCGTCAATCAACTCTTCTGAACCGACTAAATCAGCACCAGCGTTGCTTGCTTCGTTGACTTTTTCCCCTCTGGCAATTACCGCCACCCGGACTATTTGTCCTGTACCTTTGGGCAGTGCTACCGTTGTCCGCAGCTGTTGGTCTGTATACTTCGGGTCAATTCCCAGCCTGATATGCGCTTCAGCGGCTTCAGGGAATTTGGCTGTTGCCGTGTCTTTTAGCAGGGCTAAAGCCTCTAGGGGTTCATAGTCCCTATCTTCTACTTTGTCTTGCAACGCCTGCAAGCGGCGTGATAATTTTTTTCCCATTTGTCTCTCCTGGGGTAATTCCGAAGCTTCGCCTCTCCCCCGATAAATTTTAGTTATTTGTCCTTTGTCCTACCCTGCGGGTTCGCTCTTAGCGTTCTCGTAGATTAGCTGCTAAGGCGTCTATGTCATTTGTCATTTGTATTTTTCTTTTACTAATGACTCTTGACTTGATTCTTGACTAATCTGCAATTCCTACGCCCATATTCTTGGCTGTCCCTGCTACAATCTTCATTGCCGCTTCTATGTCATTGGCATTGAGATCTGGCAGTTTTGTTTGGGCTATTTCTTGTAATTGGGCTTTGGTGATTGACCCGACTTTCTTTTTGTTGGGTTCATTCGAGCCTTTTTCAATTTTCGCTGCCTTGCGAATCAGCACTGATGCTGGTGGCGTCTTGAGAACAAATGTAAAACTCCGGTCTTCAAAAACCGAAATTTCTACAGGTATCACCATCCCAGCTTGGTCTGCTGTTTTGGCGTTGTACTCCTTGCAGAACATCATGATGTTAACGCCATGTTGACCCAATGCGGGGCCAACTGGCGGTGCTGGGTTGGCTTTTCCAGCATTCAGGGCCAATTTAATGACCGCTACTACTTTCTTCGCCATTTGTATTTAACTCTGTTTTTCTACCTGATTAAATTCCAATTCTACTGGTGTATCTCTACCAAAAATTGAGAGCAAAGCTTTGAGCTTACTCCGCTCTGGAGAGACTTCAATCACCTCACCTTCAAAGTCTTTAAACGGACCAGAAAGCACGATTATCTTATCACCAGTAGCCATGTCAATTTTGACAACCGGCTCTTGTTCGCTGGTTTGTTTGAATATACGTTCTACTTCTGAAGGGCCCAAGGGTATTGGGTTGACATGACCGCGACCTCTGCCGCTGCCACGTTTTTGTTCTGAACCTACGAAGTTAATTACATGGGAGGTGTTTCGTACCACCTGCCAGGTATCATCATCCATCATCATCCGCACCAGTACATAACCTGGAAAAACTTTTTCTTCGGTATGCTGGCGACTGCCATCTTTGCGGATTTTCACCGCTGGCGTGTGGGGAATTTCCACCTGGACAATTTTGTCACCTACATCAAAGGTTTGGATGCGTTGCTCCAAGTTAGTTTTTACACGCTTTTCACAGCCAGAGGCTACTTGTACTGCATACCAGCGTGCTTCATTTGACGCTGCTTCTGCTGTTTCTTCTGACTGTAACGTGGAGTTGCGTGGTTCGTCTGTTGAGGAAGTCATCAGAACACCTGTTTTGCTGCCCAACCAAACAATCCATCGACCAAGTATATCAAAGAAGCGGAGAGTACTACCATTAACAACACAGCGGCGGATTCGCTCACTACTTGCTTCCGACTGGGCCAAACTACTTTGTCAAGTTCTTCTTTGGTTCCTTGGATGAAGTTGTTAAAGCTAAACCCATTTGTTGCTTCTGGCAATTCTGCTTCATTTTTTTTGGCCACGGCCGTTTATCCCTCCGTTAACTCGTACAGCTATGCTTTGCTAATCTTTATCCAGGTTTACAACTTAACTGGAAGCCAAAAAGCTGCAAATACAAAAGTTTTACCCGAAATCATTAGCACTAACTGCCATGTTAGCAGCTGTGTAATTATTTCGGGCTTTGTTTTTGCTCTTGAGCGCGCCCTGGAGGACTTGAACCCCCGACATCAGGTTTTGGAGACCTGCGTTCTACCAACTGAACTAAGAGCGCACAAGCTGTTTTTGGTTCAGCCATTGCGCTGAACTAAATCTCAGTTTAACGCAATATTTGACTTTTATTTTACCTTGCTTCTGAAAAGTTCTGATGTTTAACGACTTGATGCTTACCGCAGAAGCGTTACAGACTTTTCGTAGTCTAGGTGAGGGAATAAACCAGCGGCAGAAGCCGCTTGAAGTTGGAGTCTCCCATACTTTGAAAGGCGAATCACAAAGGGCGGTCAAACCGTTGTTTGATCCGGGTTGCCTTACCAACGCGATCGCGCAGATAATACAGCTTAGCACGCCGTACCTTACCACGACGCAATACTTTGATGTTGTCAATCCGGGGAGAATGCAACAAAAACACCCGTTCAACACCAACACCTTGAAACACCCGGCGGACTGTAATAGTTTCGTTGATACCGCCGTTGCGTCTGGCAATCACTACTCCTTCGTAGGGTTGCACGCGGAATTTTTCGCCTTCTTTAATTTTTACTCCTACTCTTACTGTGTCGCCCACATAAATTTCGGGCAAATTAGATTTTAGATGTTCCGCTTCAATGGAGCGGATGATCTCTTGAGCGTTCATAATCTCTCTGTCTAATTAAAAAACTCACGATCATCAATCATAGATCTATAACTGCCTGAGAGTCCAGTTATTTGATGTTGAGAATTTTTCTGATATGAATAGTTTGCAATCGAAAGAATGCTACAAAAGACTGTGCCACAAGTATAGAATTTATGAAATTTAGCATCGTCATCACCACTTATAATCGCTTAAACTTACTGCAACGAGCAATTGACTCTGCTCTTAACCAGACTATGCAGTGCGAGGTGGTTGTTGTCGATGACTGTTCATCTGATAACACCCAAACCTATGTCAAAAGCTTGGGTAACAGCGTTGTTTACCATCGTAACGAAGTCAACCAAGGTCATGCGGCGACGGTAAATGCTGGAGTTGCGAAAGCTAGCGGCGACTGGATTAAGTTTTTAGATGATGATGACTACCTAGCTGCTAATTGTATCCAAGAGATGGCAAGGGCGATCGCACTTTGTCCTGATGCTGTGATTTGCTCATGCGTGGCTGCTCAGGTGGATGGTAATGAAGTTGAAATCAGTCGCACTCCTCAACTTGGTTCTGGACTGGCTTTTTATATTCCACAAGCTGATATTCACTACGGTATGCTCCTAGAGCTTTTACCTTTTGGTACGCCTGTGCAAGTGGCTTGTCGGCGTGATGCTTTTATGCAAACTGGTGGTTGGGACTCCACTCTCGATGCTAACTGTGACGACATTGATTCGTGGATTCGCATTGTCCAGTTTGGCCATGCCATTTTCCTGAATCAGTGTCTTGCTTATCGGACTATTTGGCCCGGTGCTTATAATCAAAAATTTTCTTTGACTCAACGGTTAGCGACAAACATCTTCATGAAGGAGAAGATTTACGCCTTAGTAGATGAACAGTACCGCTCAAAGATTCCTCTTCTTCAGGATATAAAAAATTATTTGAAACTACATTGGATTTTAGTAGCACTGAAGCAAAGAAACATTAAAAGCTTTCTGATGATGATAGATCAATCTGTACTTTCTCCTCTAGCTTGGGGACTTTTGCTGACTGCTTTTTTATCACGCCGATTTCCAGAACGTAATTATCATATTCGCAAATTTGTATTAATTGATTCTTAATTATTTGAGTCTTTGTAATCATCTTTTTTCTTATAGAGACAGTGCGTTTGTATAATCTCTGTAATTTTAGGAAGGTGCTAACTTAAATAGTGTTTCAAAACTCACATTAATTAAGTATTTTTCTAAACTAAGTACCATTGTTAATTTTATTTAGACACATTATTTTGAATCTGCAAAAATATAACAATATTTTTTAGCTAACCGCTAAGTAGTCTTACTGCAAAGCAAAAACTGCTAAGGAAAAAATAACAATAAAAACGCATAGGGGAAAAGGTTAAAGGGAAAAGGGGTAAACAGGTCGCCCACAATTCCACGCTTGTTTTACCTCCCACAGAATAAAAGGATTATTTCGCGTCACTTGCGGGCGTTAGCGTAGCGGGACGTTCGCGTTCATCGTCTCGTAAAGAAGTTCGGTTTTTACCTTTTACCCCGCCCCTTATCCCCAGAGGGGGCCCCACCTTCCCCTTTCCCCCTGAGCCTTCTTGATAAATAATTCATAAATCTCCCAAATCATTTCTGACTGCTATAGAATCAGACTGTATATTATGAGTAAGTCTTTAAAAATAAGTAGCGGATTACTAATAGCTTCCAGGTATTTTGCTCATTAATGAAGGTTCTTAAATTATCACTTAAGACCTAATAACTATGCTAATTATTACTCAGTTATTTTGCTGAATTTTTATACACATAGTCAGAAATTATGCGAATAATCCATATTTTGAATCACGTTCAAGAGATAGGTAACGGTATTGTAAATGTGGCTGTGGATCTTGCCTGTCTACAAGCAAAAACTGGGCATAAAGTGGCGGTAGTTTCTGCTGGTGGAGAATACGAGGCACTACTAGCTGTTTGTGGCGTTAAACATTACCACTTAGACCAGCAGAGAAACCCGATAAATATTATAAAAGCAGCTATGCGTTATCGGGCGATCGCAGCAGAATTTCAGCCGGATATCGTTCATGCTCACATGATGACGGGAATAGTGTTAGCACACTTTCTCAGATATGGGCACAAGTATGCTTTAGTTTCCACAGTACACAACGAATTTCAGCGTACCAGCCTGCTGATGGGTTTAGCTGACAGAGTAATTGCTGTCAGTAAGGCTGTACAAGCATCTATGGCACGGCGCGGTATCCCGGAAAACAAGTTGCGGGTAGTATGTAATGGAACCCTGGGTAGTCCTCGCACCCGTAACCTACAGGATTATCAACCTTTACCATTACAGCATCCGGCGATCGCTACCGTAGCCGGGATGTATAAACGTAAAGGGATTGCTGAGTTAATCGCCGCCTTTGAACAAATTGCTTTAGATTTTCCCCAAGCGCATCTTTATCTGGTGGGAAATGGGCCTGATAGAGACCTATTTGAGGCACAAGCGCAAGCAACTTCTGTTACAGAACGCATTCATTTTGAAGGCTTTCAACCTGAGCCTCAATGCTACCTAAAATCTTGTGACATATTTGTGCTCGCTTCTCACCGTGACCCCTGTCCCCTAGTACTTTCAGAAGCAAGGGAAGCTGGCGCCGCTATTATTGGTACTCAGGTAGACGGGATTCCTGAAGCCTTAGATTATGGGCAAGCAGGTCTTTTAGTACCAGCGAAAGATAGTAAAGCTCTGGCTAACGCATTAGTGCAATTACTGAGTAATTCAGATACGTTGTACGAGTGGAAAAATCGGGCAAATCAAAACCTTGAGTGGCTGAATGCTAGCCGCGTACATCAGGAAACATTGACGATATATTGTGAATTAATTACACAGTGAAAGGCATGGAAATTAGGAGATTTGTGCCTTTCCCAGTGTTACCAAAATTTGCGAGCTACTTAAGTTTACGCTTTAGTTTAAAAGCTACAACTAAGACGCCAAAAGCTAATGTACCTAAAATGTCAGTTGGTTCTGGAACGGCATTGTAATAGCTATTCACCCGGATGGGCCCATCTTGATCTGCTGGTAGGGGTGGTGCTGCTGGAATAATTCCACCACCTGGGGATAAATTGGGCTGGCTAGAGAATAGATTGTAAAACACAGTATTGTTAGGGATAACGCCACCACTATAGGTGATGACGTTATCTTTAATCGTAACGTTTGCAAATATATCCTCTAGACCAGAAGTATTAGAGAAACCAATCTTCCCATCTCCATTTACATCTCCCCACTCCACTGGCTCATTGTCAAATGCTGGAGTAGAATCTGGATTGCTATACGAGAGCGTTTCTAATTCAAAAACTAGGCTTGCTATATCCCGTCCAGTAGCATTTAGTAAGTTGTTAGCTCTATCTGGAACACCATATCTGATTATTTCTCCAGGGTGTATATCTGGCCCAAGGCTTCTTGGATCTCTCATTTTGAGTATGTCTTCATTGACGGTGGTTACGATGGGTTCCACTAAAATGACGGCTCTGGCTGGTGTCAAAGACAAAAAACTAATTCCTGTTGCACCTATAACAGACAATGCTATTTTGGTTGCGATTGTAGTCATGTTCTCTCCTGTTTATAAAGATTCAAAGAATGTTATGGTGTGTGAGTGAAATCAAACAGCAAATACTCGCATTTCAACCGCTTTTTATCTAGCAGATATTGTTGTTGATGTGTGTTTACTTACTTGGTTGATATATACTCATAGGTAGATTTATAAAGCAATTCTGATAATGCTTTATCAACATAACTAGTAATTTCACGCAATCTTTATCAAAAATCTAAATTAGAACTTATATATTGACAGATTGGGCAATATGTGAGCTTAAAAAACTTGATTTAGAGCCTCAGTGTGCAAGTATACTGAGTGAGCATAGATGTAGCCCAACGCAGGCATTGCTCATGGAGTTTCTTATATGAATGCTTAAATGGAAAATGATGAAAAAGAGAATTTATTTTACAAATATTGCAGCAATTGAGGTCTTTAGTGTCGGTCTAAGCAATAAATTCAGCAGTAGAGCTTCAGAATTTGTCTTTGATGCGGCGGGGTTAGTGTGAAACCAAACCTCAATAGGTAAACAAGTAACCAAATCAATAACTGTTAAACAATTCAATTCTTATACGCCAGGAAATTGTCGCCATAACAGTGTTAATACTGCTACCACCATTAACGACAAATTAAGAACCCTATCTCGTAATCCTAACTGTTCATAATACTTTTGTTGAGCAAAGATAGCAGAAATCAATAAAGCTTCTAATTGCTGAGAAATCGCATCATTATCGATAGTAGGGGTATGATGCCATTGTGCGTGGTCAGAGTTTCGTATTGCTGCTTTGGGCATGGTTGTAAACTCAGCTTTCCATTACCTAGTTTGATTACTGAATTTCCCTAACAATGTTGCCCAATTTTTGCTAGGTTATGTCAAAAAGTAAATAATAATGATCATCAAATAAAGAGGGCTGTAGGCGGTCGGGTGCAGCGCCTTGTTGTGCTGCTGTTCATACCTTGTGCAGCAAGGGCGTTATGTTTTGATTAACGCAATATAGCGGTTCTCAACTAAGTGAGGTACACAGAAGTTGTAATTAACCACACAGAGAAGTCGGAGCGGCGGGCTACGTCGTTGGCATCAGAACTTCTCCCAACGCGAAGTAGCGTTTCGTAAAGAAGGGGAGCCACTGCGGTCTTCTCCCAAGGGGAGACGCCCGCCGTAGGATGCCCAAAGGGCTGTAAGGCGATGGGGTCTCACGCCAGTCGCCTCAACGGAGGGAACCTCCCGAAGTTTGCTTGGAGGGAAACCCTCCGACGCTCGATGACTCGCTAACGCTGCGCTATGGCAACTTCTCTCCGCACGGCGCTGGCTCCTCAAGTGGAGCAAGTGGCGTGAAACGCAATCATGCGAACGGGGTTTCCCAACCTAGTAAACTTTTCAAGACAGGCATCTGAACTTCGGTGTGAACAAAGATAAACACAGATAGATTCGTACCTCAGCAGACTAAAAAACGCTATAATGGATAGCCTCTTAATGCTGTCGGTTAGAACGGCAGTTCATCGTTTTAGGGAACCCCGTTAGTGATGGAGACAAGCGGGACAGTTGGGCGTTGCACATAAGTGACCTTAACACCCATTGTTTTAGACACCATGTGTAGCGGCACCATTACGACACCCCTGCGAAAGAACGGCATATCGCGCCTATCGAAATTCTGTCTATTACCTTCCATTCTAGCCGTACTGCCACCAGGCAGTGAAAGCTGCACCGTGGACGCGCCGCGCTTCGCCGTAATAAGGCGCTCCCGGCTGTTGTAAGTGACTGTTGCGCCTAATGCCTCATAGATATCTCGAAACGGGACGAAAGTTTGCCCATTCACTTCGACCGGCGCGACAGAACTTTTGAGTGGTTGTCCGTTGACTCGCACCTCAGGATACCGTTCGGGAGCTTTGCGTGTGCTGGACTTGCGTGTGGTGGGTTTACGCCTGTTCCAACGCTGCGTTTCAAGGTGTGGGGTCAGCCAGTCCATTTGTGCATAGGCAGGTGCCACTACGGTTAAAGTGGCTAAGACAGCAACTAAGATTAGTTTTTTCATTGTGTTCACTTCCTCAGAATTCTTGAGTTACTAACTCTGCCATAACAAGAACCAACATTTTCTTGATGAGCTTTATAATCGCAACATTTATAATTTTAAGTTGATATGAAAGGACGTGATTGAGAGATTTAAGGAGACTATAAACCAGACGTCAGCTAGTTAACGATGCAACAAGCTTTACTTTAGAGCAAGTGAACAGCTTGGTATTGTTTAATAACTGCTTTAAATATTGTATGGGAGAGGGGGCAAATACCTTTCGGTTAAAGGGGAAGGATTTTAATTCACCTCTTTCCCCTTTGCCCATGCTACAAGAAAAAATGTTAGGCTCATCCGAACAGTATGAAGGGAGGGGTTAGTTTTGCTTTAATCCTGAAATCAAGGATTCAAATAAATTTTTTAGTAAACCCACGCAACCAAATTAATATCGGCTTTGCCCAGTTCCCACCAAATAAATCGTGCAACAGAGTATAAAAGCAGGGAATGATAAACAGCGTCAGAACGGTTGCTAAAGACAAACCAGAAAATACCACCACGCCTAATGGTTGCAAAAATTCTGAGCCTTCCCCAATTCCCAACGCCAGGGGAAACATACCTAAAACAGTGGTAATGGTAGTCATTAACACTGGACGTAAGCGTTGAGGAGCAGCTTTCAAAATCGCCGTTTTCCGATCAACCTTTTCCCGTTCCAGAATTTGATTCGCCAATTCCACCATGATGATAGCGTTGTTGACCACAATACCCACTAACAATACTGCACCGACAATTACTGTTGCGCCAATAGCAGTTTTGGTAATGTAAAGTCCGAAAATACCCCCAGCTAGTGCTAATGGGATGGTAAACATAATTACCAGCGGGTCAATGAGGGAATTGTATTGCACCGCCATCACCACAAAGACTAGAAAAGCAGCTAATGCACCTAACAACTGGAGAGAGCCTTGCAGTTGTTGATTAGATTCGGCAGCCGAACTGGGTAATATGCTAACGCCTTCAGGCAAATCTATGCTTTCCAGTACTGTACTCACCTGTTCTAGAGCGCCACTAAGGCTAGCTCCCTCAGTCAAATTGCCAGCAATCAAGAAAACTTGACGTTGATTAATCCGTTGAGCCTCTCCAGGAGCTTGCCCTTCAACAATTTTGGCAACATCGCTCAAGCGGACTTGGCGATTGTTGTCTACAAACAAAGGCAACCTCTGTAATTGAGAAGGTGTTTGCACCGATGTTTCATTCAACTGCACTCGCACATCAACTAAACGGTTGCCGCGTTGTATCTGAGTCGGTGTACTGCCTTCGAGTGCTGTCTGAATTGTTTGCCCAATATCTGTAGTAGTTAAGCCCAAAGCAGAAACCCGCTCCCAGTCAGGACGAATCTGAATTTCTGGTTGGCGATCGTCTGCATCAGGACGGAATCTCGCTTGGGTAACTTGTTCTTCTAAGGCTGCTAGTACCTGACGACCTGCTTGTTGTAAAATATTTGCGTCATTTCCCTGTAGAATTACATCAACATCAGCGCCACGTACTGGAGAGTTACTGAGAATCAAACCCCGCACTTGACCGGGGGAAAGGCGTAGGCGAATTCCTGCCAAATTTAGCTTGTTAAACTCTTGGGTAACTCGTTCTACATAAGCTTCTACATCTGTACCCTGTTTTAAGGTAATGGTACTGGAGCCGCGTAGGGCATTCTCACTAGTATTGCTCCCAAATAGAGCACCACCAGATGTTGAGAAAACATACTCCGTTTCTGGCTGTTTGCGGATTAGCTCATCCGTCGCAGCCATGACTTTTCGGTTGGTTTCTAAAGGTGTACCGGGCGGAAACTGAGCATTGAAGTTGGCTTGTCCAGTATTGATCCGGGGAAGGATTTCTTGGGGAATTTGCGGAGCCATCCACAAACTGCCCCCACCAAAAAGGATAAGAGCGATCGCCACCGTTACTAACCGCCAGCGTAATATCCCAGCTAAAAAACTGCCGTATCCCCTCGTAGAAGCCTCAAAGCGGTCATTAAACTTCCGCAATAGCCAAAATTGGCTCAAACGACTAGAAAACCGCCATGCCAACATCCGGGAGGCAAGCATGGGAACAACGGTAACAGCTATTAAAATTGAAGCCGCTACAGAAAAGGTGATGGTGAGAATTAACTCATTGAATAGTAATGCGATAAAGCCACCGATGAGCAAAAACGGCAATACTGCCACCAAGTTCGTACTAGTAGAAGCAACTAAAGCTGATTCCACTTCCTGGCTACTTTGTTCCGCCTGAGAAATTAGTTGCTGCGAATTCAAGCGGGTTTTCGTATCTTTGCCAGGAGTCATACCAGCACCCTCGGCAATGTTCTCCAACATGACGATGGAGTTATCTACCACAATACCAACACCCAGCGCCAAACCGCCTAAGCTGAAAACGTTGAGAGATAAGCCGAATAGACCCATAAAGATGATGGCGGCGAGGGTTGCCAAGGGGATGGCAAAGACGATGATAAAAGTTTGCCGTAGGGAACCAAGGAATAGGAGAACGGCGATCGCGGCTAGTACTGTTCCGATTAACCCAGAACTGGTAACATTCGAGATGGAATTGTTGATAAACCGCGATTCATCCAAGGTAGGTGTAAGAACTGTTCCTTCGGGAATTACACCAGATTGCCGGAGTTCTTCTATCCGTTTTTTCACACCTTCAACAACGTTGATGGTGTTAGCATCTGGCTGCTTTTGGATGCTGACTTTTACAGCTTGTTCCCCGTTAAGCAAGACGAACACTCTTTGTTGTTCTGAGCCATCAATGACCTCGGCAAAGTCCCGCAAATAGACGCGGCGGTTGGGGACTGAGGATTGGGTACTGGTGACTGGTGACTGGGCATTAGAAGTTGAGGAAGCAGCAGCAGTGGGAGAGGAGACTTCAAAAGAAAGATTGCTAATTTCATCGGCATCTTGGAAGCGCCCGACGGTACGAGTTAACGGTTCAGAATCCTGCCCTAAAATCCGACCGCCAGAGATATCTACGTTGCGATCTCTGAGTTGGTCTAGCACATCAGTCAAACCTACACCCAAAGCTTGCAAGCGATCTAGATCAATATTTACTCTAACTTCTTCTTGAACTCCGCCCGACACATCTACCCCTGCGACTCCAGGTACAACACTCAGTTCACGGGCTAGTTCTTCTTCGGCAAAAACGCGCAAATCAACGCCTTCTAACGAGGGGGAAGTTAATGCCACTTCGTAAACTGGTAACTGGGAAGGATCAACTTTGAATAATCGTGGTTCTTCAATGGTGTCTGGTAAAGTGCTTCTAGCTCTGTTAAAGGCAGCTGTGGCATCGTTTAATGCTTGGTCAATGTTGCCTCCCGTTTGAAAGTACAGATCCAAATTCACCTGCCCCTCACGAGTTTGGGAAAAAATTTGGATCACGCCCTCAGTAGCGGCAAAGGCTTCTTCTAAGGGCCTTGTTACTTCATCAACTGCTACCTCAGGAGAAATTCCCGGTGCTTCTATCCGCACACCAATTCGGGGATAGGTGATTGATGGTAGCAAATCTACGGGTAACTTGAGGACAAAAAATACACCCAGAACTATCACTGCTAGGGTGAGCATGAGTGTGCCGATGTGTTGGCGGATTGATATAGCACTAATACTAAATCCGCCGCCGTTCTTAACTTGCTGCATTACTATCGCTATGCTCCAATTAAAAATGCCAAATTACCGAAGTTCTGATGATTGGAAGCTGAAGCTCAGACTTCTCTTAAAATTCAAAAAGAATTTTTAATCTTGCAATTTTTTATTGTGAATTCCCTCTAGGGGCTGACTCCGCTGTTTCAGAAATAATCGATAAACGTACAGCGGCTCCATCTTTTAAAGGTTGACCACTGCGAACTACATAGCGTTCTCCCGGCTGCAAACCAGATAAAATTTCTACTTTGCCATCACCTCTGTTTCCTAAAGTTACAGCACGCGCCGCCACTTTTGTCTGGCCTTCTGTGTCTGTCACCACAAATAGTGTCCCTGTACGCTTTTCTGCCGCTGTGGCATTGGGTGTATTGGATGTGGGAGAGGACTGCTCTACATTTGTTTGTGTTGCCCCTGTATTCTTGGAGTTTTTGTTACCTGCTTTCTGAATAGCTGCTTGCGACACTACTACTCGCTGTGGCGTCTGGTTTTCAAAGTTGACCCGCGCCAGTAGCCCGCTACCAATTTTGCCATCATTGTTGGGAATCACTACTTCCACGGGTATCAAGCGAGCCGTGGCATCCGCAGCTGGAGAAATGCGCGTAACTCTGCCCATTAATGTTTGATTGGGGTAGGCATCTAAACGAACTTGCACAGATTGCCCAACCTGAATTTGTGCCAGTTCTAATTCGGAGATTTGAACAACGACTTTGACGCGATTAAAGTCGCCAATTTTCAAGACTTCACTACCTGCTTGCAGAAGATTACCCGGTTCTGTCACCTTTTCTGTGACTACACCGTTGATGGGGGATGTTAACCGAGCATAAGATCTGCGTTCTTTGGTTTGGGCAACCAATGCCTGTTGAGCAACTACTCTGCCTTGGGCCGCAGCAACAGATTGCTGTTCTGTACGGACTTGCTCTTGAGCTGCTCGTAGTGCTTGAGCAGCTGTTTGGGCTTCTGTACGTGCTTGTTGAGCAGTTTGTTCAGCGATCGCACCTGCTTTGAATAGTTTCTGTTGCCGTTCTGAGTCTGCTTGAGCTTGGACAACTTGGAGCCGTGCTCGTTCTACTTCAGCACGGGCATTACTTACTTGATTTGTAACTCTGGCTACTTCTGATTTGAGGGCTGCTAGTTCTGCTTCTGCTTGCTTTAATTCTGTCAACAGGATGGCATCATCTAACTGTCCGACGTTTTGCCCTCGTTTAACTGTATCGCCTACATCTAGGTTTAAAGCCAATAGTCTGGCTTCTACTTGCGATCGCAGTGACACTATGCGGAATGGTGTGGTGTTTCCTGTATACTCTGGTTGTTTTTCTAGCACATCAGTTCGGGCGATCGCTACATCCACAGGTGTTGCACCGCCACTACCATCACCAGGATTCTGAGATTGGGCCCCGGCTGATTCTTTGGGTAGCGCTCCGCAACTTGCTACCAATACTCCTATGCCCAGCAAACAGGGAATCAATAAGATAGATGCAAAATGGGAAGATACAGAAACCAAGAAATACTGGAACCTAGATAAAGTATTAAAACTACTATTTACGTCTGCAACAGCCGCGTCAGTTTTCGCAGATGAATCTAACTGAGTATTAACTACCTGATTAGCAGCTGCTAAAGCTGATTTTTCCGCCTGCTTATGCGGCTTATTTCCGTCCAAAATCATTTACTTTTCTCCTATTGGGGAGTTTCTGGGTTATACAGCCGTTGGGGAGTTTCTGGGTTATACAGCCGTGTATTACCAAGTAATTCTGAGCAAGCAATTCTACAAGATACAATTAATGGAAAACAAAAGTTCCACGATTATATCTCCTAAATTTTCTGTACCAGAAATTACTATTTTTTTAAAACTCAAAAAAATGTCACTACTGTAGTGCTTACGCGGAGGTAAACAATCTTCTTGCAGACGTTGTAATTATTAACTTAGTATAAATATCTTTTACTTTCTTGGCATCTACCCCTAGGAGAAGACCTGTAATACCTAAAGATATGAGACTTTTATGTCTTGACTTTTAATATAGGTAGTATCAAATAGTTATATTTGTTTTTAGATACTCATATTTAGTATAGCAAAAAGACTAGTGATTTTCGCTGCTCAAGTAATATATTAAGAATATTAAAGATAAATTGCTTTTTCAGCGTCATAATGTAGATAAACCCAATTTTTTCTTCGGCCCCTTGCATATATGGCAAAGAACAGGCTGATATATTTCACAACAACTAGAGCAATTAACTTTTGCCAGACTTCTATTTACTTTAGGTGAGGAGAATTACGAGTGATATCACCACTACAAATTGCACAAACCGCTGAGCGATCGCAGATTGCGGAATTTTTCCAGGAATCAGCAGGGAAATGGCGTTCGGAACGGCGCTACTACACCTTACCGGAAGGAGAAACCAAAGAGATGGAGAGTATAATCACCATCCGGTTTTTAGAACAGGGGTGTGATAAATTGCAACAGCTTGCTCAGATGCACGATTTAGCCGATTCAGCAAGTTTGCAATGTGGTGCAGAAGTTATTTGGGAAAGTACAGATTTGCTCAAACCAAGGAAGGAGTCGAAGGGTTCTACATTGTTTGGTGCTTTGGGAAATATTTTATATCGCGATCGCGGTTTTGCCACATCCAAACCAGTCACAGCTAGATATTATTTCTCCAACCCCAAAACTCTATGTTTGCGAACCGAGTACAACGGTTCAGTGTTTGAGGAAGAGTTAAAATTAGTTGGCAGCAAATACCGGACGAGACAAACGATTATTTCTCGCGCTGGAGAACAGTTGATGATTGGGCAGTATTTAGAAAAGAGAATTGAGATTGATAGCAGGGAATAGGGAATAAGCATCTTTAGAATACAGGACTTACGCATGGGTTACGGAAAATCGTAGACGCGGAGCGGCTTGCCGTAGGCTACCACAGAGGCACAGCGAGAAGTCTGAGCGGAGGTTTCCGACGCTCGTTCGCAAAGCGTGCCGTAGGCAAGACTCGCTCTAAGCGTAGCCATGCCGCAGGCTTTACGCTGCGCTATCCGTTGGTGCAGCCCGCCGCAGCGAAAAGTTCTGTAGGCGGGTTTCCCGCCGTAGGAAACTTTTCAAGACAGGCATCAGAACTTCTCAAGACAGAGGTCACGGAGAAATGAGATTTTGAGAGGTTTTTTGCGTAAGTCGTAGAGGGAATAAGCATCTCTAGAATAATTATGCGTTAACTGAAATCCTAGTAGAGACGTTCCATGTAAAGTCTCTACTAGAGCAAATTACAAGACTTTAAGCGCTTGCAGTGGTGTCTGATTGCTTCAAGAAAGAACGTGCATTTAGTGACAGCATCACGCGCGAAACGCCAGTGAAGAGAACGCTGACACCTACTAGTGTGCCAAGAATCCAGGGTGCATTGAAGGGCCATTGGAACCAAATCATTGCGCCCAATATTAGAGTAATGATGCCATCACCAAGTACCCAAGTCCAGTTTTGTTGCGGACGCAACCGGAATGCGAGGATCAGCTCAAATGTACCTTCAGTCAGTAAAAAGCTACCTAACAACAGAGTCAGCGTCAGGATACCTGTTTTTGGGTAAACAAAGAGCATCACACCTGTTGCAATATAAAGTCCGCTCAATAAAAGCTTCCAAACGAAACCTCCGCGATCGCGTGTTTGAGTAGCGTAAACTAGTTTGGCAAATCCTGAAGAGATCAGAATTATAGCAAACCAAGTCTCAGCAAAAATCGTTGAAATAGTAGGGATTGCGATCGCAATAATCCCAAAAATAATCAGGATAATGCCAGTTATTAGCGATCCATTAATATTTTTTTTGATGTTAACGTCATCAGAAACATTAGTTGTCATACAATTTTTTCCCTATGCTTAAATGAACTCTACAATTAGGCTAAAGAATTTATTAAAAAGAAAATAGAACCCTAGGATATACGTCGTGTAACAAGTTCTACTCAGTTCTTTAGGAAGGTTGAAGCTAATTAGTAGTAAATACTGCATGAGATAGATAATTATTTACTGCGTTGGCTATGAAAAAACAGAGTGAAGAGTGAGTTTCTCGCCAGCAATTACACTTATAACTCAAACTCAGGTAACATTTCTTCTCCAGAGAGTAGTGTTGGTATCGCAACTACCTCTACAGACTGTCCTGGTCGATAAATTTTTACCTGTTGCTCTTGAGGATTGATTAGCCAACCCAAGCGCAGTTCAATTGGGCTACTCTGCAACCCGCAGATCCCCGACTTCTCAGAAGTCGGGGATCTTGTCTTGTTTCTCAGAAACTAACTTTATACTACCCTAAGCAAAAAAGGTGGGCATTCATTACCCACCCTGCTTTCTTGACTAGTTTTAAGCAGATGCGATCGCTCTCAAAACTTCTACTTTTTACCTCGGAACTCGGAACTTCGTGTTCGGAACTCGGAACTTTGTGCTCGGAACTCGGAACTTTGTGTTCAGAACTCGGAACTTCGTGTTCAGAACTCGGAACTTCGTGTTCGGAACTCGGAACTTCGTGTTCAGAACTCGGAACTTCGTGTTCGGAACTCGGAACTTCGTGTTCAGAACTCGGAACTTCGTGTTCGGAACTCGAAACGCCAAAATGTCTAAACTTCATTTCTAGAGACTGGAAAAGAATTTTCTATTCCCAATCCCCAATGCCCAATACTTCTCTACGAGAGGCTGCGCCAACGAGTCGCTCAGTACAAGTGCCCCATGCCCAATTAATAATGAGTTCCTGACTTGCGATGATGCACGGCGGTGACACCATCTTGATTTAAAACTTTGCCATTCTCGACAGTTGCATAAACCAGCCAATGATCACCGGATTCCATGCGATTTTGTACAGAACATTCCAAGTATGCCAGAGCATCTGTAAGGACAGGAGAGCCATTTTCAGTTTCTTCAGCAGCAACACCAGCAAATCGGTCTTGTGCTGGGCCGAAAGGCTTGAGAAAGTGCTTCATCAAACCTAAGTGATTGCCTTCCTTGAGGATGTTGAGGACAAATTTGTTTCCTGAGTGTGTCAGAGTTTCTACGGCGCGGTCTTTAGCAACGGCGATGGTTAAACCAGGGGGACTAAAGCTGGCTTGAGATACCCAGGAGGCTAACATGGCACTAGATCTATCGCCTTCTTTGGCAGTGAGAACGCAAAGAGAACCGACAATTCGACCAACTGCT
Organism: Komarekiella atlantica HA4396-MV6; assembly: GCA_019359395.1. Taxonomy (GTDB): domain Bacteria; phylum Cyanobacteriota; class Cyanobacteriia; order Cyanobacteriales; family Nostocaceae; genus Komarekiella; species Komarekiella atlantica. Next base: position 84,857 of record JAHHHK010000014.1, on the reverse strand, counting down.
TGTTCTACAGTAGTGGCAGGAACACTTTGCGATCGCACTTTTCTAGCTTTCTTCAGTGCTTGAGCAAAGTCGGTTCCGGCTTCTTCGCACAATTGCAGTGTCGCATCGTCGGGTTTGAACTTCACTCGGATAGTGTCAAAACCAAATCGATAGCCAGCATCTTTAAGTTTGCTTTCAATTAAATCAACTGCTTCACCACTCCAGCCAAAGGAACCAAACACACCAGCGAGTTGATTGTTAGTGGCGGTAGATAAGACAATTCCCAAAGCTGTTTGTACTGGCGTGGGTGCATGTCCGCCGAGGGTGGGGGAACCGATGACAAAGCCAGCAGATTTTTCGATAGCTGCGCGGATATCTTCAGGATCGGTAAATTCGCAGTTAATCGATTCTACAGCGACGCCAGCTTTTGTGATGCCACGAGCGATCGCCTGGGCTAAAGTTGCAGTATTCCCATAGGCTGATGCATAAATTAGCGCTACTGTCAAGTCAGCAGATGTTTGTTGTTGGCTCCACTCTCGGTAAGCTTTGGTGAGGTCGATTAAGCTATAACGCACCAAAGGGCCGTGTCCGGTGGCATACATTCTCACGGGAAAATCGGCTAGTTTTTCCAGCGCTGTTTCAATTTGACGGGCATGGGGAGCCATCAAGCAATCAAAATAATAGCGCCGATCTTCGTTATAGATTTCCCAACCTTCGTCAAAAACCTGATCGCCGCAAACATGCGCCCCAAATAGCTTATCTGAGTAGAGAATTTCTGTTTGCGGGTCGTAGGTGCAAAGCTGATCTGCATAGCGGGGGTTAGGGGTGGGAATAAATTGCAGATAGTGCCCCTGACCTAAATCTAGAGTTTCTTCCCCTCGCATCACGATAATTGGCAAATCGGGGTTTTCCAACGCTCCGCGCAAATTTTTTGCCCCTGGATTAGAACACACAAAAGTGATTTGAGGAGCAATTTCTAGTAAAGCTTTTAAAGTTTCAGCGCGGTTGGGATTGACGTGACCCAAAATTACATAATCCAGCTTTGTGACATCGAAACGCTGCTGCAAAGCTTCTAAATAAATTTGCGTAAACGTTTCCCCTGGAGGATCAATGATGGCAGTTTTATCGCCTTCTATTAAATAAGAATTGGCAGTTGTACCCTTGGCAAGAGCATATTCAATTTCAAACCTGAGCCTTGACCAACTGCGCGATCGCAGTACTCTTGTATCTGTAGCAATTGGATAAACTTGAACGTCACGAGGTTTTGTTGACATGGCTTGATTGGGGATTGGGGACTGAGGATTGGGGATTGGGGACTGGGGACTCTGAAGACGGGGAAAAGGTTAAAGCGCAAAGTCTGATCGGAGCGCAAAGTCTGAGCGGAGGTTTCCTCCGATCAGAACTTTGTAAGAGAGGCTTCCTCCGCTCAGAACTTTGTAAGAGAGGGTAAGGGGATGGTTTTTTCCCTTTCCCCCTTACCCCTTTCCCTTTCCCCAATTCCTGATGTCCAATCACCAATCCCTAATAATGATTACCAACTTTGCGATGGTGAACTGCTGTCAGTGCATCCGGCTTAGAAACTCGTCCGGCGTAGACGGTGCTGTATACTGCCCAGTGGTCGCCGCAGTCCATTCTACTGATGACTTCGCACTCCATGTATGCGAGGGCGTCGGTGAGGATGGGAGCACCATTTTCGGCTGGCTGAGTTTTCACACCTTCAAAACGATCAGCACCAGGGGTGAATCGCTTCAAAAAGTGCTTCATGAGTTTTTGGTAATTGGCTTCTTCCAAAACGTTGAGGACAAAGCGATCGCCTACTTGCATCAGTGATTCGATGGCTCTGTCTTTGGCTACTGCAATGGAGAATCCCAGCGGTTTGAAGCTAGCTTGACTCACCCAAGAGGCTAACATCGCACTGGAGACATCGCCTTTTTTGGCGGTGATGATATATAGTCCGCCGCTGAGTCTACCTAATGCTTTATCTAGGTCAGCATCTAGGGATTTCATCGCTTTGATACTGCGATCGCGTCCAAGCCATTGACCTAAGTCTGTACCCGCTTCTTCACACAGCTTGTAGGTGTTTTCTGTAGGTGTTTGTTTAATCCGAATCGCTGGGAAAACTGTTGTTAAACCCAGATTGCGGAATTTACTCAGTAACGGATCTATTGGCTCATCATCGCCACCGCCAGTTTCAAATACGCCTATGGCTTGCTTTTCTTTGGCAGATCCTAAAACTGTGCTGAGTGCAGCTTGGATGCTAGCAGCACCAGAAGCCGGAGGCGTGCCAACCACAAGTCCTGTACAACGGCTAACGAGTTCCCGCAACTCTTGTAAATCTACGTCTGATCCCAAGTCCACAATTTCCACAGCGACACCAGTTTTACTGATACCGTTGGCAATTGCTTGAGCTAGGCGATCGCTATACCCATATTCGGAAACGTAAAATATCCCAACTGCTGTTTCTGCCTTGGTTTGGTTTTGGCTCCAACTGCGGTAACGTCCAGTTAGTTCCTCAACATTGTGAGATAATAATGGGCCGTGACCTGTGGCAATCATGCCAATGGTTTTCAGTTCTCCCATCCGCTTGAGGGCAGACAAAACTGACCGCGCATTTGGCCCCATCAAGCACTCGTAATAATATTTAAAATCTGCTTCAATAGCTGCCAAATCTTCGTCAAATGTGCTATCTGAGCAATAGTGCAACCCAAAAGCATCGCAGGTGTAGAGAATTTGGGTTTTGTGGTCAAAGCTGAAGATGGTGTCTGGCCAATGTAAATTTGGCGCAATTACAAATTCAAATTCGTGACCATTACCTAAATCTAAGCGATCGCCATTTTTCACAATCCGCCGCTTAAATGGTTGATGTACCAAATCCTCAAGAAACTGAATCGCCACTTTAGAGCCAACAACGGTGATTTCTGGAGCCAGTTGCAGCATATCTTTAACTAGGCCGCTGTGGTCTGGCTCGGTGTGACTAATGATCAAATAATCAATCTCTTTTGGGTCAATTAGCCCGGTGAGCGTATCAAAATATAGTTGACGAAACTTTTCGTGGGAGGTATCAACTAAGGCAGTTTGCTCGCCTCGGATGAGAAACGAGTTGTAAGTAGTACCGTTTTGCAGACCAAACTCAATATCGAAGCGATCGCGATCCCAGTCTAAAGAGCGAATTGCCGTCGTATCTTGAGCGATTTCTACAGTCTGTATGGTGAGCCGTTTTTCAGTTTTTTCGGTGAGCGCTACCATAACTCCCTCCTTGACAAATTGAGTATTTATTCCTCTGATTTTATTGTTACACGTCGGGAATGTTAAATTTTATTAAAAAACCTATGGCTGACTTAAAAAAATTAAAAGTGTGAAACTCCAAAAACACCCAGAATACAGAAAAAATCCTTGGTTAGCTCTGGAAATTGGGAATTCTCGGTTGCATTGGGCGTTGTTTATTGGCGAAGCTTTGGAGTGTGTTTGGGATACTGAGCATTTACCTGAGTCTGTCATACAGCAGATGGCTCAATGTCGAACACTGGATGTACCAGCAGAAATTTTTCCACTCAACTTACTGAGTGGGAAACAAAGAGAAATTATTGCAGAAACATCTTCCTATCTACCCATCTTTGTAGCTTCTGTAGTTCCCAAACAAACAACGCTTTGGCAAAAGTATCCCCATATTCGCGTTATTACATTAGACCAATTACCGCTGAAGGGAATATATCCCACACTGGGAATTGACCGTGCCTTGGCTTTATGGGGTGCAGGGAAAACTTGGGATTTTCCAATGCTAGTTATTGACGCTGGAACAGCACTTACTTTTACAGGTGCAGATGCTAATCAATGTTTAGTTGGCGGAGCAATTTTACCAGGATTAGGCTTACAGTTTGCAACTCTCAGTCAAAAAACAGGACAATTACCACAATTAGAAACGCAAGTAATTACATCTCTTCCCCCACGTTTTGCACTTAATACATTAGAGGCAATTCAAAGTGGAGTTATTTACACTTTATTAGCCGGAATCAAAGATTTTATTGAGGCGTGGTGGCATTTATTTCCTGAAGGAAAGATTGCAATTAAAGGAGGCGATCGCACTCTATTGATCAACTATATACAAGCCTTGTATCCTGAAATTGCTGCACGTTTAATTGTGGAACAAAATTTAATTTTTTGGGGAATGCAAAAAATGGTAATGGAAAATGGGCAATAGTAATCTGAATTTTAACAGCACTTCCATATCTCAAATTACCTCTTTGTCTGAACTAGAAGTTAATGAGGATAATTCCTTAGAAAAAGTAATAGAAGTAGTTGATGAGTGGATGACTGATGAATCAGGATATGATGAAGAAGTTTATCCTCAGATTGAGGTGGCTTTAACTCAGAATGGGCTGTCAGTATAATAGCAAAGATGAGTAAAGCCATATTGTTAAATACTCACAAGTTCGTAGTGAGCGATTTATCGCTCTCTATAAGGTTATCAAGGGCTAGAGCCGCTTACTACTAACTTTGATTTAATTAAGTAGCTTTGATTTAATTAAGCCCTTCTACTTACCTTGAGTAAAATAACGCATCTAAAAAATAGACCCAAAAGTACAGCAGTACTTGAAATATTTTGATTATATTAATTCCCTTTAATAAACTCCCGAATATCGACCGCCACAATTTCAGCACTAGATTCTGGTAAATCATTTGCTGCATGGGCAATCATTTTCAACTCAACTTTCGGAGTTAGTTGAGCATAAACCCGACTTTTGGCTAGAGCATCTGGTGTATCTTGACTACCTTGTAAAATTAAAACTGGGACTTCTATCATATAAAGTCGCTTTTGCAGTAATTCCGCTTCAATTTCTGCTTGCTTTCTTTTGAAAAGTAATTGGCAAGCTATGGGATATGGTGATAACTCCTGACGCAGCTGCAAATCTTGGGCAATTTTCTCATACCAACCCAGGATTTTAGTTAAAGGACTTAGCGATCGCAACAGTTTAACTAATAATGGTGGATAGTTTAGTAACTGCCGCATTTTCCGACAATACTCTTCTTGTCCTTGTATCTCTACACCTTCTGGTGCTAACAGTACCACACCATCTACTTTCTCTGGATACTTTAGAGTATAGCTAGCAGCAACCCAACCCCCAAGAGAATGTCCTACTAAATATACCTTTTCTAGTTTCACAGCTTGCAGAAACTCAGATAGACATTCTACTTGTAAATCAATTGAGTGATGAATATTAGGATTCTCTGATTCACCAAACCCTAGTAAATCAGGTGAGAAGCAATGGAAATCTTGCGAGAGCGATTTCATTACAGATATCCATTGACTGCTATCATTCCAAGCACCATGTAAAAAAATGACAGGAGTTCCTTCACCAACTTCACGCCAGAATAGTAGCCCTTGCGAAAGCTTTCTCCGGGAGTTACGGAATAGCGTATCCATATTTAATTTAGTAGTTAACTTTTAGAATACTAGTAAATAGTCATTAGTCATTAGGAATTGACATAGAACGAATGACCAATGACAAAATAGTTTTATGCTAGTGTTGTCAGCCCATTCAAATAGTCTTGCAATTGCCGTGTGTGGTCGTGAGACATTTGTCCTGGAGGTAGGGAATTGACAGGGAAAGCCTGGATTTCCATGACTTCCAAAGTATCCTGAACCTCCATTGTCCCATGTACCTCGGCCTCAACCACAACACAAATTGAATGGATTCTAGGATCACGGTCTGGCGCGGAGTAAACTCCAACTAAACGCCGAATTTCTGCCAATTCCAGCCCAGTTTCCTCTTTTAACTCCCGGCGAATTGTACTAGGAATATCTTCTCCCCAGTCCACCATACCTCCCGGCAATGCCCAGCGACCATCGTCGCGTCGCCGAATCAGTACAATGCGACCATCTGGTAAAATCGGAATGATACTAGTGCCAGTAATGGGATGCCGAAATATGATACCCAGTACTGTTTGTCCATAACGCCATAGGGTACGTGTGGACTGTACAGCTGCCGCAAAAAAAGCAAGAACGTTCAATCTTCAAATTTCTGTGTTGTACTTTATAATTCCCTACCACTTACAATAACAATCAACTAATAAAATGTTAGTTGAGTTTTGTTTTATACAAAAATGTTTGTGATTGGGATTTTATTCTAAGGTTTTCCGTAGAATATTCTTAATTCTAACATCAGGCTTAAATAATTTTACTGTGTATATATATACATAACACTGATTCAGAAAATCAATATAAAAAATCTAAATTATATAGTTTCATTGCTTGTATTAACTCTTAAGACTTAATTGCTAATTTTAGCTCTCTACTATTTCCTAATTAAAATTTATGTTAATCAAATATCGAGTTATTTTAAGAGCCGCAATAACTAGTTAACTAATTTACATATAGCTGACCTATTTTAATCTAACAAACAAAAAGTATTTCTATTTAGCTACCAATTACATATTTCTAAAGTAGTATTGACATAGCCCAGTAAAACACGGTAGTCTAGTATACTGTTAAAAGTTTATTAGCTGAACTAGGTTAAAAGCATATCAATAACATTGGTAGCTGATATTGCCTACGTGATGCCTAGTTGCTCCCTTTTTTGTTGTTTATTAATGAGGTGAACATGGCCAAGCGCCGTAACCCGAAAAAAGAAAAGGCGCTACGGAACCAGGCGTATGCCAGAAAGTTTCGTAAACGGACTACGACAGGAAGAATGCAGAGAAGGTTCCAACAAAGACCACCGAAGAGTGAGGAAGAAGAAGGCGCAGCAGCAGCTGATACTGAGTAAGTTGCCTATTATAATCCTTGCTCTTTGAATCTTTTAGTAATAAAGGCGTACATTTGTGCGCCTTTATTTATTGGTAACTAAGGATTAGATAAGAATAAAGAATCATTAGTTATGTGACTTCAGTCGTCAGTAGAGGCGTGATTTTTAATGCTTACAGTGATACCAGCTATTTTAAGAAGCCTACTGACAGCTATCTTGGTTTCTACCAAGACTTATATAATAATGCCACGCATGATGCGGCTGTTTTAACATTGGCTACATCTCAAATTTTAAAGATTTCTTTAGCCAAGGAGAACTTTAGATGACAATTCTTGTAACTGGCGCAACCGGAAATATTGGCGGTGAGGTAGTTCAGTATCTCCTTGAACGGAAAGCTTCAATTCGAGGACTGGTACGCGACCCGAAAAAGGCAACTAAACTAGCACAGCAAGGGGTAGAACTTGTAATTGGTGACTTATCACAGCCTGAAACTCTTAACGTAGCTTTGCAGGGTATCGAAAAAGCATTCTTAGTGTTGCCTAATTTTCCCAATCAAGTAGAACTAGAATGCACGTTCATTGATGCTGCCAAACAAGCAGGCATACAACAAATTGTAAAACTTTCAGTAATGGGAGCAGGTGAATTGCCGAGTACATTTCAAAAATGGCATCGCCAAATTGAAGAACATTTAGAGCAGTCAGGAATAGCATGGACGCACCTCCGCCCAAATATGTTGATGCAGAATATGCGCTGGTTTGCTCAAACGATCGCGCAAAGTGGCTCAATTTACAATTGCGTTGGAGATACTAAAATCTCTCATGTTGATGCTCGTGATGTGGCTGCTGTGGCGGGGGTTTGTCTAACTGAACCAGGACATGAAAACAAGAATTATATCTTGACCGGATCTCAAGCAATTACATTCAATAAAATCGCGGACATTTTTGCAAAAGCACTCGGTCGAACTGTGGCGTATGTCGATCTTCCGCCCGCAGATCTTAAAGCTGCGCGACTCGCCAATGGAGAACCGGAATGGTATTTAGACGCTGAGTTAGAGTTATTTGATTGTTGGAAACATGGTGCGGGGTCTGCTATAACTGATGCGATCGCAACTCTCACCCGCTATCCTGCTACTACTTATGAAGAGTTCGCTCAATACTATGCTCAAACACGTGCTCAAGATTTCTTTGCAACTCCTAGGAGTTAATCATGCAAACCGCTTTCGGCCTTAATATTCCCATGATCTTAGAGGATGTGTGTAATCCTCAAAAAATGGCACTGCTGGTTTATGATATGCAGGTCGGGATCGCTCAACAATTACCCGATAGTGCTGCATTCATTCAGCAAGTAAAGACAGTTATCGAAGTGGCGCGATCTCATCAAATGCGGATTTTTTTCTCACGTCACACTACATTACCAACTGAAGTTGCTGGAGTCTCGCAACTCAAAGGCGCGATGGCTTTACAACGAGTAACTAACGTTGTACAAGTAAAACCGAACTTTCTGCCTGATTCTTCAGCCCATGCGATCATCCCAGAATTGAAACCACTGCCGTCAGAAGTGGCATTTGACAAACTCACAATGTCAGCGTTTGTTGGATCATATCTTGATTTAGCCTTACGTGATGCCCGCATTGAAGCAGTTGCGATCGCCGGAGCAGTGCTAGAGTTTGGGATCGAACCCACAGTTCGCCATGCGGCTGATCTAGGCTACGTCCCGGTCTTGATTCAAGATGCGTGCTACTCTTTCTCTGAGCAAAATCGAGCACGATCATTGAAGAACCTCCAGTCAGTTGGTCTAGTAACAGACATTGATACATTTAGTCAAAGGCTGATTAGTGGGACTTAGACAAAAAGTAGTCAGAAAAAAGTCTCAAATGTATATACAAAGAGACTTTAACATCGATTTGCCTAGTTTCTTGATATATCCGGGTTTCAAGCATTTTTGAGCCTTTGGTGTATTTCCTTTGCCCTGTATGGGTTTTAGGCTTGTTTATGCCCCAAAAATGTTTAAGTCCCGTTAGTAGCTTGTAATTAGTGCTTTAATCCTAAAGCGCTAACTACAAACTTTAATTTATTCATATAAAGCATTGGGAAAAAGCTTTCCTTCCCTACTCTTGCTATTCAGAAATTTGAGTGCGGGCGGTTAGAAGTGCTTTTCTTACCTGTGCAAAACCAGTACCACCGTAACTATTACGCGCCGCAACAACTTGACGGGGGGATATTGCTTCATAAATATCTGCTGTAAATGCTGGATGCAGTTCTTGCCACTCCTCCAATTTCAAATCTTTCAGAAGTTTACCTGCGGCAATACTGGTTTTTACTACTTTACCCACAAGGTTGTAGGCTTCCCGAAAAGGAACGCCTCGCGCTGCTAGATAATCTGCTACATCAGTAGCATTAGAAAAATCTTCCGTCACGGCTTCTGCTAAGCGCTGGGTACGAAATTCCAAACCTTCCCGCAGCAAAATTGTCATTGCTTCTAGACAGGCTTTGACTGTGTTGACGCTATCAAACAAACCTTCTTTATCTTCTTGCAGGTCTTTGTTGTATGCCAGGGGTAGCCCCTTCATAATTACCAACATGGCTTGGAGATGACCGAATACACGTCCCGTTTTTCCCCGTACTAATTCTGGTACATCGGGGTTTTTCTTTTGGGGCATGATACTGGAACCTGTGGCACAGCTATCTTTGAGAGTGACAAAGCGGAATTCTTCAGTTGACCAAAGAATGACTTCTTCGGCAAGACGGCTGAGGTGAACCATGATTATGCTAGCAGCACACAAAAATTCGATCGCAAAATCGCGATCGCTCACTCCATCCAAGCTGTTAGCATAAACGCTGTCAAAATTCAAGAGTTCGGCTGTGTAGTGTCGGTCAATGGGGAAAGTGGTTCCCGCCAAAGCACCGCATCCTAAAGGTGAGATATTCACGCGGCGGTAAACATCTCCTAGACGTTCCCAATCGCGTTGGGCCATTTGAAAGTATGCCAAGAGATGATGCGCTAAACTCAACGGTTGGGCACGTTGCAAGTGAGTATATCCAGGAATTAGAGTTTCAATGTGCTGTTCAGCTATATCTAGTAAGACGGTTTGAAATTCTCGTAATTGGCTTTTGATTTGTTGAATTTGGTCACGGAGATAGAGTCTAGTGTCTGTGCCAACTTGATCATTACGCGATCGCGCCGTATGCAGCTTTTTACCTACATCGCCGACAATTTCCGTTAGTCGTCGTTCAACCGCAAAATGTACATCTTCAGCATCGACACCTGGTTGAAATTTTCCTTGGCGGTATTCCTGGCGAATTTGTTCTAAACCAGCAACTAGTTGCTCTCCTTCTTCTGGGGAAATAATCCCCGTGTGAGCCAGCATTTTGGCATGAGCTTGAGAACCAGTCAAGTCATATTCTATTAATTCAATATCGAAATTTATGCTGGCATTAAAAAGAGCGATCGCCGGATGCAACGATGATTCAAACCGCTGGCTCCAAGTTTGTTTTTCGGTCATAGACTTCAAAAGAGAAGGGGACGGGGAGATGGGGAGGATGAGGAGATTGGGAGCAGGGGAGCATAAAAAATAATAATCTTTGACCCTTGACTCTTGTACAGACGCGATTAATCGCGTCTCTACTCTTGACTCTTGACCAATGACAAATGACTCCTATCTCCCCATCGATTTAACCATAGCTAGTGAGATTCCGAATCATATAACCAATGACCAAACCAATCAATAATGCCCACACTTGGCCTGTCTGTATAAAATGGCTCCAAGATTTTTGGATTTGCCCCATCAGGTCTGGGTCAGTAATTGTTTGCGCTAGCACCGTTAAATTTACTGGCAAATGCCAAAGTAACTGAGATATCAAATCGCTGTAGTGGCTCATATTTGGTGATTATGGGCTGCATTTGTTAGTTATGAGTAGCCGATGTAATAGGTAACTCCCGCGATCGCCCGTAGCGTTGGCGGTAATTACGTCACTGTCATAACCTAAGATGCTGGCGATGCCAACCGCAATTTCTCGGCTGTCCGCAAAATTTGCCCCGCCAAAACTGCTGCACCAAAACCGTTATCAATATTTACTACACCCACTCCAGCAGCACAAGAATTAAGCATTGTCAATAGGGGTGCTAGTCCGCCAAAACTTGCGCCATAACCAATACTGGTGGGAACGGCAATCACAGGACAATCCGCCAAACCTGCGACGACGCTGGGTAAAGCGCCCTCCATCCCCGCCACAACAATCAACACTGATGCTGACTCGATGACGTGGCGGTTACTTAGCAAACGATGAATCCCAGCAACGCCGACATCCCAGAGACGCTGGACGTAAAAACCGGAAAGTTCGGCTGTTACAGCGGCTTCTTCAGCGACGGGTAAATCAGCAGTACCAGCAGAGAGAATGCCGATTTCACCCCCGAACTGTGGTTCGATGATAGGAGGAGCGATCGCACAAATTCGCGCTGATTCATAGTATTGCAACCCGCTAACTTTTGATTGCAGTGCGGCATAAACTCCTGGTTCAATCCGGGTTGCCATTACCACCGGGTTGCGGAGGCGCATCACCTCCATAATTTGAGCAATCTGCTCAGGCGTTTTACCTGGCCCCCAAATCACCTCTGGGAAACCAGTTCTCAGGGTGCGATGGTGGTCAATTTTGGCAAACTCACCCACAGATTCATAGGCTAAGTCTTTGAGTGAATCTAATGCTATATCTGGGGTAACTTTACCATTGGCAACCGCTTCTAGGAGCGATCGCAAAGTTTTGTCATTTGTCATTTGTTATTTCTTTGCTGCAACATAAAGTCCAAGGTCAAAAATTCAAAGTAATTAATTTTGACTCTTGTACAGACGCGATTAATCGCGTCTCTATTCTTAACTAATCCGTTACTTTGATTTCATGAATGTTCCAGAATGCGCCACCAAGAGCGGAGAATCTGATCCCATCAAAACGATTGCGTACCGCTGATAATGATAAAGGATTAACTAGGTAAATAAATGGTAAATTTTCCTGAGTAATCCGTTGGCTTTCGGCATAAATTTCTTTGCGCTTTGCTTCGTCTAATTCCCTTGCCGCTTGAATATAGAGCTTACCAATTTGCGCTTCCCAAGGAGCCACTTCCCAACCTTGAATCGGCTTTTGTCCTGGTTGAGGTTTTTGATTAAACATGTGCAATCCCCCTTCAGGATACCAAACGTTAGCTCCATCATTTGGCTCTAAACCACCAGTCAGACCTAGCATAGAAGCTTCCCAATCTAAAGAGTTAGAAAGCTTGTCTGTATAAGTATTCCATGCCAGAGGAGTGAAATCAACTTGAATACCGATTTTACTTAAGTCTTGTTTAATTTGCGAGCCAATTGCTTCGCGGATCTTGTTCCCAGCATTGGTAAGCAACGAGAAACGAACACGATTTCCCTGAGCATCTACTAGTTGCTTTCTGTCGTTATATTTGAATCCTGCTTTTAGTAGCAGTTCTCTCGCTTTTTCTGGATTATAATTGTAGACTTTTAGCCCTTCTTTAGGCGAGAGGTAATAGGGGCTTTGCACGGTAATCGGTGAATTTTGTGGAGTGCCCAAGCCACGAAAAGTATTATTAATCATTGTCTCACGATCAATCGCGTAGGCTACTGCCTGCCGAAATTCTACAGTATTAAACCAACGCGACTTTACTGGATCGACTAGCGGTTTTCCATCCCTTTTACCTTTATTCAAATTGAACAAAACAAAGGTAGTACCAGTTGCCGGGCCACCATTATAAATTTTGAAATTACCCTGTTTTTCTTGTGTTTTTAGCAAAGAAAAGTAATCTGGTGAAACCGCCTGAGTATCTAATCCACCAGAACGAAATTGTAACAAAGAGGTATCTGTTGATTCTACAATTTGCCAGACTACCCGTTCAATATAAGGTTGAGATTCTCCTTGAGGCCCTTTGCGCCAGTAATAAGGATTGCGTCGGAATACTACACGCTGACTAGTGTCATAGCGCTCTAGTTTGTAGGGGCCGTTAACAATAATTTGGTCGGGAGGAGTATCAACACCCCATTTTGACAGAAATATTGGCTTACCTTCAGCGTCTTTTGTTTTCACCGATTCCCGTAGTGCATGGGCTGGTAAAATCGGGTATCCTGTAGCACTACGCAGGAATGGAGCAAAGGGTTCTGGGACAGTAAACTCAACTCGCCGATTATCGATTTTTCTCACAATTGGCAGCTTCCGACTTTCGCCAATTCTCAATACATCTCTGACATCTGTGGGGATTGCTTCGTTGAGGTAAATGTCATTGTAAGTAAACACTACATCGTCTACTGTAAGCGGTTGTCCATCAGACCATTTCAAACCCTCGCGCATGGTAAAAACAATCTTTAATTTATCATCAGAAAATTGCCACGATTCTGCTAATGCTGGCTCAACTTCACCCGTATCATAATTTTCGGTGATTAACCCCTCGTAAGTCAGAGGAAAAACATTGGGAGACTCTTGACTGAGCGGGTAGTTAAAGGTTTTAGGATCACTGAGAATACCACTTACCAATTGCGGTACTTGAGCGGCTGCGCTCTTAAAGTTAGCTGGGTTACAGGCGGTAACTGTGAGTGCTGTTGATATAGCCAGAATTATTGGCAACCAAAAACGGTGAATTGCTAAAAAGGTTTTCCGCAAAAATTTCATAATTTCAATACGTGAATAGTGTAATTAGTTTGACTGAGACTGTAGCCAACCGAGGAAGTTTTGAGTTTTATTGAAATACTGAACACCAGTGTCTCGTAAAATCTCTATAACTTCATGTCTGCCAAATTCTTTAGAATTGCTACTCGTAAATACCTTTATTTCTTCACTATGTAAGCGTGCATGGTGAATTATGCACTTTAAAATAAACTTGTCTACAATGTGTTTTTCCAAAATAGTTTTATTTAAGCTCTCATGTATGATGTCATTATTCAATGTAATCATTTCTGCTTTGATAGAAAGCTGGTTAAAAGCTACATAAAAGCGTTGTTCAATTTCATTGATTCGTTTATTAAATCTAATTTGAGATTGTTTTAATCGGGAAACCAATATTTTAGAGTTTTGCGAACTTTGCTCTCTTCCTGCTTCGTTAATTTGAATTTCTAACCTACGGAGAAAATCTTGGTTGTGTTTTTCTTCTTGCTCTAATGTTGTTAGAGCTTCTACATAACAAATACTGGGTATTACTAGATGAACTGAGGTTGGTGTGTTTTGCAATAAGTATTCTGCTTGAGTGTCTTGCCCCTTAGCAATTCCCATCAAAAAATTAGTTTCAATGTAAAGTATTACCACCAGTATTTACCTAAATTTGAATAGCACCACCTTCTAAACGTTGCAATAAACCGATTTCTGCCATCTCTTTTGATGCTGGTGGTATTTCTGAGTTCCAGTGATAAGCTAAATCACTTATCCAAGCTTCTGTCAGAGTTGCCAAATAAAGACTAAACACTTGTATACTGACGAAATCTGGCTCATACTGACTCAGTACATCAGCAGTATTTAAGCTGATTCTTGGTTCTGACAAATTACTACCGTTCCACCGAAAAATTACAATTTTTTCTAAATCAACTAGCATAGCAAAGGGAATTACTGTTTTTGCGGCTTGTAAGTAATCAATAAGCCGCAAAATAGCATAGCTTTTGGCTTTTGTTTCTTTAAAATTGAATGGAAAACCTTTGACTTCAGCTATAAGAATAAGTTGCCCATCTTTATCTAACACTCCGAAATCTGGACGGTCTACATCTTCTATGTTAGTAGCTAACATTGCTCCAATTCCTGACTAAATTAAGTTTCGTTATCTCAGATCACCATTAATCTCAATCCTAACGGTTTTTAAATAGCTTCATTGATGCAGCAAATTAAAAGTTACTCTGAAGCAACTAGCAAGACAACGGTGTAAGCACAAATTCCTTCTTCGCGTCCAACGGGGCCTAGTTTTTCGTTGGTAGTAGCTTTGATGCCAATTTGATTCGGTTGTAATTCTAAAACAGCTGCTAGTTTGTCACGCATGTTGTGAATATGCGGTTTTAATTTGGGGCGTTCTGCTACTACTACTGAGTCAATATTTCCTATCTGCCAGCCTTGATCTCGAATCAGCTGATGTACTTGAGTTAATAGTATTAAACTATCTGCTCCTGCCCATTGAGGATCGCTAGGCGGAAAATAATGGCCAATATCCCCTAAAGATAATGCCCCAAGCATGGCATCCATAATTGCATGGGTTAGCACATCGGCGTCACTGTGACCCAACAAACCCAGTTCATGAGGTATGTGAACTCCTCCTAAAATTAAAGGGCGATCGCTTACCAGTTGGTGGATATCGTAGCCGTTACCAATACGAATATTCATGTTTTTGTCATTTGTCATTGGTCAAGAGTAGAGACGCGATTAATTGCGTCTGTACAAGAGTCAAGCGCGTCTGTACAAGAGTCAAGGGTCAAAGGTTATTATTCATGCTCCTCTGCTCCCCTGCTCTCCTGCTCCCATTTCTTCAAAAGATCAGGACGGCGATCGCGTGTTCTTTGAATTTGTTGCTCGTAACGCCATTGAGCGATCGCGGCGTGATTCCCAGATAGTAAGACATCGGGCACTTTTAACCCGCGAAAATTTGCTGGACGAGTGTACTGAGGATAGTCCAACAACCCCTCTTCAAAACTTTCTGCTGTTAGAGATTCTTTCTTGGCTACGGTTCCTGGTAAGAGACGCACGACGCCATTAATTAAAGCCATTGCTGGAATTTCTCCACCTGTCAAAATAAAATCACCCAAAGACACCTCACGAGTGACTAAATGCAGTACCCGCTCATCAACTCCTTCGTAATGCCCACAAATAACTACTAATTGCTCATAATTTGTCGTTAATTCTCGTAACAGTGGTTGATTGATTGTTTCCCCCTGTGGACTCATCAAAATGACCTCTCTTCGAGGTAAAATCGGCAGCGACTCCACAGCAGCAAAGATGGGTTCTGGTTTCATTAGCATCCCCACACCACCGCCGTAGGGTTCATCATCTACTTTCCGGTGCTTATCGTTGGTAAAGTCCCGTGGATTAACCAGATGCACTTGGGCGATCTGTTTGGCTAAGGCTTTACCCAGCAACCCAGAACTTAAAACAGAAGTAAAACAGTCAGGAAACAGCGTAACTATATCAAAGCGCACAGTTATTCGTATTCAAGGACACTAATCTTAAATTTGAATGTCTAGCAAACACAAGAAGCCAATGTCGGGTATAGAGTACAGATAAACTTGATCAATAGTATCTAAAAGTACCAGAACTCTTAGATTCTCGGTGCGATCAAAAGTTTTTCTAATTACTTAATTTATGTTTAAATATTGTCACAACTACATTTAAATTATTAATCCGATTAAGTTAACAACTTCCAGGATGCATCGAGCCAGCCTCAGAAAAAAGCGTGTCAAGACCTACTCGCCCCCAAGCCCAGAGCGTAATTCTAGCCACCAAGTACTATTTTGCCAGCCTGGAAAGAGTAGACAGGTGAAAAACAAGGCGCTGGCTTTGAGGAACAGTAACGGACACATGAAAACTGAGACATCGTGTGGGTCAAGCAAGAAGTCTAAGGGTTGGCTTCTGAACTATCAAAACTTTAGTCGCCGCTCCAAACTTCATAAAAGTGTCCTCTCAAACAAGCAAAGCGTAATCATTAGGCTACTAAACCTTGTTACATTCACCTGAAGTTGTTGACAGGAGAAACACAATGCCGCAATTAAAAGCTAAATCGCTGGAAATGAGGACACCCCAAGCAACTAAAACCGCTGTTCTGGTCATCGGAGGCGCAGAAGACAAAGTTCACGGACGTGATATCCTGAGAACTTTTTTTGATCGTGCCGGTGCTAGTAAGGCCTATATTACAATTATTCCATCTGCCTCTCGTGAACCTGCCATCATCGGTGGTCGGTACATTCGGATTTTTGAAGAAATGGGCGCTCAGAAGGTTGAAATTCTAGATATTCGGGAACGAGAACAATGTGAAGCCTCTCAAATCAAAGCATCCTTAGAAGCCTGTAGTGGAATATTTTTGACGGGAGGAGACCAATTACGCCTCTGTGGCGTATTGGCAGATACGCCAGCGATGGAAATTATCCGACAGCGGGTGAGGGCAGGGCAACTGACTTTAGCTGGCACCAGTGCAGGAGCAGCAGTGATGGGACATCATATGATTGCTGGCGGTGGTAGTGGGGAATCGCCAAATCGTTCCCTGGTCGATATGGCGACGGGTTTGGGATTTATTCCCGAAGTGATTGTTGACCAACACTTTCACAACCGGAATCGGATGGGACGGCTGATTAGTGCGATCGCAGCTCATCCTGATCGCCTAGGCATCGGTATTGACGAAGATACTTGTGCTGTATTTGAACGCGATGGTTGGTTACAAGTTATGGGCAAAGGCAGCGTGACGATTGTTGACCCCACTGAGGTAACACATACAAACGAACCGCATGTCGGTGCCGATGAACCACTTACTGTGCATAATTTACGTCTGCATATCCTCAGCTATGGCGATCGGTTCCACCTGTACCAGCGGACTGTACTGCCCGCTGTACACCGGATTTCCAGCTGACGGGATAGAGTATCTGAGGTTACACTGAGTTGACCGCGGAATTATTTACTGCTGTAGAAAAATTACAAGAATACCATGTAAAAAGAAAAAACTGTTTATGATGAACAGTTTAGCGGTCAATTCCAGTAAGAAACTAGAATTTTGGTTCCGAATCTCCATCTACCTATTCCCATGAGAATCCTCAAGATCCAGACCCTACGCGGCCCAAACTACTGGAGCATTCGACGCCACAAGCTGATCGTCATGCGCCTCGATTTAGAAACCCTTGCCGAGACGCCCTCGAATGAAATCCCTGGCTTTTATGAAGGATTAGTAGAGGCGCTGCCAAGTCTGGAGGGTCATTATTGTTCGCCTGGCTGTCGCGGTGGTTTTCTGATGCGGGTGAAAGAAGGCACGATGATGGGCCACATTGTGGAACATGTAGCCTTAGAGCTGCAAGAATTATCCGGGATGCACGTAGGCTTTGGTCGCACTCGTGAAACCGCCACACCCGGAATATTCCAAGTAGTGATCGAGTACCTGAATGAGGAAGCGGGACGCTACGCAGGACGAGCCGCAGTACGGCTGTGCCAAAGTATCGTTGATCGAGGCCGTTATCCCAAAGCAGAACTAGAGCAAGACATCCAAGACCTGAAAGACTTTAGCCGTGATGCATCTTTAGGCCCTTCTACAGAAGCGATCGTCAAAGAAGCAGAAAAAAGAGGTATTCCTTGGATGCCTCTTGAAGCACGCTTTTTGATTCAGCTAGGCTACGGCGTCAATCAGAAGCGGATGCAGGCCACAATGACAGACAACACTGGCATTCTCGGCGTAGAACTAGCTTGCGACAAGGAAGCCACCAAACGCATCTTAGCTGCCGCTGGCGCACCAGTACCTAGAGGTACGGTGATCAACTTTTTGGACGATTTGCAAGAAGCCATTGAATATGTTGGCGGCTACCCCATTGTCATTAAGCCTTTAGATGGCAATCATGGACGCGGGATCACAATTGATATTAGGAGTTGGGAAGAAGCTGAAGCTGCCTACGAAGCTGCTAGACAGGTTTCCCGGTCAATTATTGTTGAGCGGTATTACGTTGGACGCGACCACCGAGTACTGGTTGTAAATGGCAAAGTAGTAGCAGTAGCCGAACGCGTACCAGCCCATGTAATTGGCAACGGTAGATCAACTATTGCCGAACTGATTGAGGAAACAAACCTTGACCCAAATCGCGGTGAAGGACACGATAACGTCCTTACCAAAATTGAACTAGACCGCACCAGCTACCAACTGTTAGAAAGGCAAGGTTATACCCTGAATAGCGTGCCACCCAAGGGCACAATTTGTTATCTCAGGGCAACAGCCAACTTAAGTACAGGTGGTAGTGCCGTAGACCGTACCGATGAAATTCACCCAGAAAACCTTTGGCTGGCTCAAAGGGTAGTCAAGATTATCGGTTTGGATATTGCCGGACTAGATATTGTCACCTCGGATATTAGCCGTCCCTTGAGAGAAATGGATGGTGTAATTGTCGAAGTCAATGCAGCTCCCGGATTTCGGATGCACGTCGCCCCCAGTCAGGGCATTCCCCGCAACGTCGCCGGAGCAGTCATGGATATGCTGTTCCCCAACGAACAATCCAGTCAAATTCCTATTCTCAGCGTCACGGGTACTAATGGTAAAACTACTACTACCCGACTGTTAGCACATATTTATAAACAAACAGGTAAAGTAGTAGGATATACAACTACTGATGGAACTTATATCGGTGATTACTTAGTAGAAGCTGGGGACAACACAGGCCCCCAAAGTGCCCACGTCATTCTGCAAGATCCGACAGTGGAAGTAGCGGTACTAGAAACGGCTCGTGGTGGTATTCTCCGCTCTGGGCTAGGTTTTGAAGCTGCCAATGTCGGTGTAGTGTTAAACATCGCAGCCGATCATCTAGGAATAGGCGATATAGATACCATAGACCAGTTAGCTAACCTCAAAAGCGTAGTATCGGAAGCTGTATTCCCTGATGGCTATGCGGTACTCAACGCCGATGATCGCCGCGTCGCCGCCATGTCACAAAAAACTAAAGCTAATATTGCTTACTTCACCATGAACCCAGATTCGGAATTAGTGAATAAGCACATCCAAAAGGGTGGAGTAGCAGCGGTATATGAAAATGGCTATTTATCTATTGTCAAAGGTGATTGGACACACCGCATAGAAAGAGCAGAACAGATTCCCATCACAATGGGTGGACGTGCGCCGTTTATGATTGCCAACGCTTTAGCAGCTAGTTTGGCAGCGTTCGTCCAAAACGTCACAATTGAGCAGATTCGTGCCGGCTTGAAGAGTTTCCGCGCTTCAGTTAGTCAAACGCCAGGACGGATGAATTTATTTAATTTAGGCAACTACCACGCTTTAGTAGACTATGCTCACAACCCAGCCAGTTATGAGGCTGTAGGTGCTTTTGTCCGTAACTGGACTACAGGAGTACGAATTGGCGTAGTTGGTGGCCCAGGCGATCGCCGCGACGAAGATTTTGTTACCTTGGGTAAACTGGCAGCACAAATTTTTAATTACATCATCATCAAAGAAGACGATGACACAAGGGGACGTCCACGGGGATCGGCCGCTGAATTGATTACTCAAGGTATCACCCAAGTTAAGTCTGATTGCCGCTACGAATCAATTTTGGATGAAACTCAAGCGATTAATAAAGCCTTAGATATGGCTCCTGATAACAGTCTGGTGGTAATTTTGCCAGAAAGCGTTACACGAGCTATCAAGTTAATTAGGCTGCGTGGTTTAGTCAAAGAAGAAATTCTTCAACAAAATCCCGGCACGACTATCGTAGATTCCCAAAATGGAATCACACCTTCTTCTGTTGTTAATACTCTGCTGTAGTTAAGAGTCAAGATTCCAAAGTCAAAAGTTAATAAATATGCTTTTTGACCCTTGACTCTTGTACAGACGCGATTAATCGCGTCTGTACTCTTGACCCTTGACTATTGTTGTTCTTGTTCTGAATTAGTATCGTCATCAGAAGTTTTCATTCCTTCCTTAAAACTCCGTAGGGTTTTGCCCATTGCGTTTCCCAGTTCGGGGATTTTTTTGGGGCCAAAAATTAGAATAGCAACCATAGCAATTACACCAATTTCTGGCCATCCTAGTCCAAACATATGCCTCTCCTGTTTGCTTCCTGTATTAACTATAGACATTAGGAGGCTTTTTCTCGTGTGATTGGTAAATCTAACCAATCGCTTAATTCATTAGCTAGCCATTCAAGTTCTGCTTCATGTTTGATACCGCCACCAGCACCACCTAGCCGATACTTATAGATTCCTGACCAGACATCCAGTTGCGGCGGAACGTCAACTCTGTTACCTTTAGAGTCTTTAGTAAAGTGTTGCGGAATGTAAACCAGCTTGGTGATGCTTTGTCTTGGCGATGGACGGGGACGATGGAATTGAAAAGTAAACAACTCCCAGGTTAAGGCAATTTGTTCCTGATTAAGACGTAAGCGGATGCGTCCAAACAAATGGAAGAGAAATGTATACAGCATGAAAAAGCCAGCACTCCAAAAAGGGAGTGAGAACAAGGCAAAGGGGATATTGACAGGAAAAGGGGCCGAGAGAGCGCCAATTGTCCAAAATAGAATAAATGAATTCCAGGCGATCGCAAACAAACCTGTAAACAAAATTGAAGGATGAAAGCCAACAGGTGGAACGATAATTTCTAGCGAATCCCAATTTTTGGTCAGTTGAAGTTTACTACCAGCTGGTTTACCGAAAACCAAAGCAGAGGTGCTTCTCAATTGTGGTTCTTCTAAAGCTGCAAGTGCTTGACTAGCAGAATTCAAACGCCGTTCTAAACTGGGTTCAGTCATCCACTTTAGCCAATTGGTAAAGCTAGGACTCAAATTAGTCAACTGCTCAAACTGAATGCGAAAATCTTTTTGGGGTAAATCTGCTGGATAAGTACCCGTTACTAAGTAAATCAAAGTTGCGCCTAAACTATAAAGGTCTGAAGCTGCAACAGTACGTGCGCCAAATTGCTCTGGTGGCATATATCCATAGGTTCCTACCACAGTCCTAGTTCCACCTTCTGCGGCGAGAACTGTCTGCACTGAGCCAAAATCTACTAAGTAAACTTGACCAGCACTATTACCAGAACGCTCCCCCAATAAAATATTGCTAGGCTTAATATCACGGTGAATCACAGGTGGATGCAGCCCATGCAGATAAATCAGAATTTCTAATAAAGATTTAGCTATCTGTTTGATTTCAATCTCTGTAAAAGTCCGTCCAGATTGTAAGTATTGCTCTAAAGTTTGTGCTGGGATATAAGTTTGTACTAAAGCAAATCCTTTGATAGGTGAATTTACCTCAAAATAGTCTAAATAGCGAGGAATCAAAGGATGTGATAAAGATTTTAAGGTTTCAGCTTCACGCTCAAACAACTTAAGATCATCCCATTCAAAGTCACTATTAAAAGAAAGTAACTTGATAACCACTAATTCACCAGTGATTTGATCCCGCGCTAACAGCGTTCGCCGCCCTGCTTTTTTTCCTAATTGCTGCTGAATTGCATAACGTAGACGCGCAGCGTCTTGTCCCCAGAGATCGCCTAACATTTCTCCAGTCATTATGATTACTTATAACGCAACGAATTAAATGTTTTTGTAGCTTATAGTTTGTTGAATTGGCAAGCCGATATCTTTAGTATAATTGTGTGATTCTATGCCCTCACAACTTTGGCCTTACATTACTCCTGGTATTCCCGATGAATTGTTTGAGCACTTGCCAGGAATTCCCCTGAGCCAGCGAGAAGTCCGGCTGTTGTTAATTGCCCAACTGCGATTAAAACCTGATTCAGTGTTGTGGGATATTGGTGCAGGAACGGGTACAATTCCGGTAGAAGTGGGGCTGCTGTGTCCAAACGGCAAGATTATCGCTGTAGAAAGGGATGAAGAAGTAGCCAACCTAATTAAACGCAATTGCGATCGCTTCGAGGTAAAGAATGTCGAAGTAATTGAAGGGAGCGCTCCAGAGTGTTTGCATGACCTCAAAATTACCCCTCATCGTGTCTGTATTGAGGGAGGACGCCCCATCCAGGAAATTTTACAAGCTGCTTGGCATTATTTACCATCATCAGGTCGGGTTGTAGCTACAGCTGCTAATTTAGAAAGTCTGTATGCTATTTCCCAAATATTTTCTCAGTTAAGGGCTAGAAATATAGAAGTTGTTCAGTCTGCGGTTAACCGATTAGAAACACGCGGCTTTTCTCAAACCTTTACCGCCGTCGATCCCATTTTTATCCTCAGTGGTGAGAAACTGGACTAGAGACTGGGGACTAGGGACTGGAAACTGGGGACTAGGGACTGGAAACTGGGGACTAGGGACTGGGGACTAGGGACTGGGGACTAGGGACTAGGGACTAGGGACTGGGGACTGGGGACTAGGGACTGGGGACTGGGGACTAGGAAAAAGTTTTCCAAATACTCAATCCCCAGTACCCAATACCCAATACCCAGTACCCAATACCCAATACCCAGTACCCAAAACCCCGTACCCAATACTAAATACTTCTATGCCTTGGTCTCGGATTATTAGTGGAATTGTTGCGATCGCTCTTGCTCTTTGTTTGACCCTATTGGGAGGTTGGTACTTTACCCTCATGTTTGCGGTTGTCGTCTTTTTGGGTCAACAGGAATATTTTAATTTGGTGCGGGCTAGAGGTATAGCTCCTGCGGCTAAAACTACTATGGCTTTCAGCCTAGTTTTGTTAGTGATTTCTACGCTTGATAGCAGTTTAGCCGATGCAGTGATGCCAATAGCTGGCACACTTATTTGTTTTTACCTATTATTTCAGCCCAAATTTGCCACGATCGCCGATGTTTCTGCTTCTATTATGGGGTTATTTTACGTAGGCTATTTACCAAGTTACTGGGTGCGGTTGCGAGCAATAGATAGTGCTACTTTCAGCAATCTCTTTTTAGGTGGTTATTGGCCCACAACCTGGACAGATTTTTGGGAAAAAGGAAATTTTGCCTCATTACCAAAAGGTTTGACATTAACACTGCTGACTTTCTTGTGTATTTGGGCTGCTGATATCGGTGCTTATATTATTGGCAAATTCTTCGGCAAAACCCGTCTGTCTGAAATCAGCCCTAAAAAAACCGTGGAAGGTGCGATTTTTGGTATCACCTCCAGTGTAGCCGTAGCTTTAGCTGGAGCTTATTATCTCGACTTACCTAGATCCCTTTTTACTGGTTTCGCATTGGGTTTGCTGATTGGCATTGCTAGTCTTTTAGGCGACCTTACCGAGTCTATGCTGAAACGGGATGCTGGAGTTAAAGATTCCGGTCAGTTAATCCCTGGTCACGGCGGTATTTTAGACCGTACCGATAGTTATATTTTCACAGCTCCTTTGGTTTACTATTTCGTAACACTGCTGTTGCCGCTCATAGCAGATAAGTGAACAAATGGGGTGGTGGGTCATAGGTCTTAGGTGACACTTTTATCTGTAGTGTAAACTTCACCCTAACCTGCTCTAATCTGCAAACAGCAAGAGGTCTAGGGTAAAGCTTAAGACGAATGGAAAGCCCTTTTGAGACTTTCCAGGACATCTAGGTTCTTAACTCTCCACCCTCTGGCTGCTGTAGCTATGGACTGGTAGCCTTGATTGTTCGGTATGAGAGTATTTTCTGATACTTGCCTAACAAACTAGGAAAATTAGATAAGACAGAGGAGAACAGCAGTAAAATCAATGCTGCTACCGCTAATTATGGTATCCAAAAAAGAGCGGCTACTATAAATAAAGCCGTTCTTAGATGAATAAATATACTGAATCTAAAAGAGCCAAAAGTCAGAGTATAGATATATTCTGACTGTATATTGCAAGAACATATCGCAAGCAATTGAGAACCACTATATTATTGAAAATAAAGAACTACGATTTTATTTTTTAATCATCAAGGGTTAACATTAATTCGCCCACAACATACTAGTTTGCCTGGGATCAGTGTTAGTTCTTGAATATCGACATCTGAGCCTAGATCCAGATTGTACACATGACTACCCTCTAAGAGTGGTTCCTGATTGTGCTTGATTGGGATATGTGTTAGTTGCAACTCATGACCATTGAGTAATTGTAAACCCACACAAATCTCTAGAGGTGTTGTTTTACTATTGGTGGCTGGGATGCCGCGCAGTATAATTTGTTGATTGTCAAGGAGAATTTTTTGCCAATTAATTGGTTGAAATTCTGGAAAATATTCTGGTAATAATTTAACCAGTACGTCATTGAAAGCAGTAGATAATAGGTCAGATGAGATAGAAGCATTCAGATCCTTCTCGTCTATGGTTAATTCGCCAACTACCGATACTGTTTCTAACAGGCGTAGTGGTTGTCCTTTAAGTACTGAGCCAATGTTTATCCGAATATTTTCTGCCACTATTTGTATTTGTGTAATTAGAAGACCTTGATAAACTGCATGAGTAGCAAAAATGGATACCGAAGGAATGCGTCCAGAAAGAATTTGGTGATCGCTTGCTTTAATCTCTACTTCCAGTTGAGATACTTGACTAACTTGCGTTCTCAACCAAAGTTTGAGTGCTGTTGTCAACACTTGCGTAATTACCCGGATCTTATTTGCGTTGATTGATGGGAAATTTTGATCAGGCATCTAACTACTCTATTTATAACTATTTGCTAAAAAATCGAGAGAACTTAAACAAACCCTAAATGTAACATTTATGTCTACTTGTTACAAAATGCAAATATCATGTAATTGTTAGCAGAAAAATCAGCAATTTCCACATGGAGGCACGGTTACAAAAAATTCTTGCTCAGTGGGGTATTGCCTCACGTCGTGAAGCCGAAGAAATGATTCGGCAGTCGCGTGTGCAAATAAATGGGGTATTTGCACATTTGGGTCAAAAAGTTGATCCCCAAAAAGATGCGATCGCAGTTGATGGTCAGCCTGTCTTTGAAAAGCAGCGTCCGGCTTTAATCTATCTATTGCTGCATAAACCAGCTGGCGTGGTTTCGACTTGCGACGACCCGCAAAGAAGGACGACAGTCCTGGATTTACTACCAAAAG
Organism: Komarekiella atlantica HA4396-MV6; assembly: GCA_019359395.1. Lineage (GTDB taxonomy): Bacteria > Cyanobacteriota > Cyanobacteriia > Cyanobacteriales > Nostocaceae > Komarekiella > Komarekiella atlantica. The sequence goes on along the minus strand of JAHHHK010000014.1, from coordinate 59,483 downwards.
AATTACGCGAAGGTTCAGGTATACACCCAGTGGGGCGGCTAGATGCAGATTCTACAGGAGCCTTAATACTTACCAATGATGGAGATCTGACATTTAGGCTAACTCATCCACGCCACAGTATTTCTAAGACATATCGTGTTTTGGTAAAAGGACATCCCCCAAAAGCAGTACTGCAAATGTGGCGTCAGGGTGTGGTATTGGAGGGAAGAAAAACACGACCAGCCAAGGTACACCTAATAGAACGTTTCGCTGATCAAAGCTTGTTAGAAATTGTTTTGCAGGAGGGAAGAAATCGCCAGATTCGCCGTATCGCCCAACAGTTGGGATACCCAGTTATCAAGCTGCATCGGACTGCCATAGGCTCAATTCAATTACAAACCCCGAAGGAACCCTTTTTAAACGAGGGTAACTATCGCTCCCTAAAAAATGATGAGATTCGCTTTTTACAAGAGCAGGTAAAGCAACCTATTAAAGATTCAGCTGAGTTAAGGAGTGTAAAAAAGCATGAAATGGCTAAGAAAGAAGAATAATGATCAGGCAGTATTCTCGTTAGAGCAGCAACGATCTGAAAAGTTGGCAGAGATGGGTGCTCAACTTTGGGCATCGCGTCAAGAACAGGGTTTATCTCTAGAAGAAGTAGTCATATTAACAAAGATTCCCCGACGCTTATTGCAGGCGATCGAAGAAGGTAATTTAAACGATTTGCCAGAACCAGTCTATATTCAGGGTTTTATTAGGCAATTTGCTGACGCATTAGGTTTTAACGGAACAGAATTTGCTAACAGTTTTCCTATTAGTTCTCAATCAGTGAACTCCCAAACTATTGGGAAAGCTTCACCTCTCGGTCAATTACGTCCTATTCATCTTTACTTTCTTTACATATTCCTAATTTTATGCACTGTGAACGGCTTATCTCAGTTATTGAATAATGCCGCGCTACAAGCAAATAATAATCAAAGCGAGCCAGATTCAGAAAAACAGTACGTTGTCAAACCAGAGCTAACACAACCAAAACAATCAGTAGAAGCCCAGCCTGTTAGCGACACTCTCAGCAGGATTCAAGAGGTGCAACCAGTACAGATTGGTGTCACCTTGAAAGCATCATCTTGGATTCGTGTCGTAGCTGATGGCAAAACCGAGTTTGAGGGTACTCTCCCAGAGGGAACTCGCCGTACATGGAAAGCACGAGAGCAACTGACGGTGAAAACTGATAATGCTGGTGGTGTTTTAATGAGCGTTAATCAGCAGAAAGCTAAGGAAATGGGAGAGCCAGGGAAAGTCGAAGAAATCAAGATTGCTGCTAAGCCTAGACCTTAGAAAGTGCTGAGTACGGAATGAGTATTTTTATTAATACTCAGGACTCAGCACTCATTACTCAAAACTCTTTGGGAGCGCGTCCATTGAGTTTAGTAAGACTTTTCAGCTTGGAGCTTAATTCTTCTGTCAAAGCTGACGTTTGATAGCGCCATTCCCAGTTACCCTCAGCAACGCCAGGAAAATTCATCCGCGTTTCGTTTCCTAATCCCAAAACATCTTGCAAAGGAATAATCGCTTGATTAGCTATGGAACTTAAAGCTAATCGAATTAAATCCCAGTGGACGCCTTCAGGACTGATACAACCTAAATAAAGCAGCAAGTTTTGCTTTTCGGATTCACCAGCTGTATTGAACCAGCCTATTGTCGTGTCATTGTCGTGAGTCCCAGTATAAACTACAGCATTTCGAGGGTAGTTAAACGGTAAAAATGGGTTATCAGGATCAGAACCAAAGGCAAACTGCAAAACTTTCATACCGGGAAACTCATATTTGTCTCGTAGCGCATCTACCTCTGGGGTAATTACTCCCAAATCTTCGGCTAAGACGGGTAGCTTACCCAACTTCTGCTTAATAACTTCAAAAAAAGCTTCTCCCGGCGCTTCAACCCATTCTCCATTGACAGCTGTTTCTTCCCCTTGTGGCACAGACCAAAAAGCTTCAAAGCCACGGAAATGATCAATGCGGATAATATCTACATAATCTAGCATTGCCTCAAAACGCTGCACCCACCACTTAAAGTCCTGTTTTTGCAATTCCTCCCAGTCATAAACTGGGTTGCCCCACAACTGACCTGTATTGCTAAAGTAATCTGGTGGAACTCCTGCCATTTGCGCGGCTTCTCCAGTCTCTTTATCTAAACAAAAGATATTAGGATGCGCCCACACATCGGCACTATCATGAGCTACGTAGATGGGGATATCGCCGATAATATCTATACCACGCATGTTGGCGTAGCTTTTTAGCTCTGACCATTGCCGGAAAAACTCAAATTGGATGAATTTGTAATAGAAGATTTCTCCATTGAGCCGACGTTGTACCTGATCTAATGCTTGCGGTTCCCGCTTGACAAGCTCTTGTTCCCATGTGTACCAGCTTGCACCGTCATTTGCATCTTTCAGTGTCATAAATAAGGCATAATTGTCTAGCCAATAGGCTTTGCTGTCGCAAAAACCTGCAAATTCTTTTTGCTGTATGGGCGTAGCATGATTTCTAAAATTTTCACAGGCTTTTTTGAGTAGTCCAATCTTAATTGGCACAACCTGCTCAAAATCTACCTTTTCCGTTGGAAATGCTGGTAAGTTAGCAAAGTCTTCTTCAGCGAGCAGACCCTCTTCTAGCAATTTTTCTGGGCTAATCATCAAGGGATTTCCTGCCATTGCTGAGTAGCACATATACGGGGAATTACCGTATGCAGTAGGGCCCAAGGGTAAAACTTGCCAATATTGTTGATGGCTATCTTTGAGAAAGTCAATGAAGCGATAGGCTTCTAAGCCTAAATCTCCGATGCCAAATCGACTGGGAAAGGAAGTGGGATGCAGCAAAATACCGCTTGATCTAGGAAAAGGCATATTTAACCTGAATTATAGGAGGGAGCGATTCTTTAAACGACACACTACGCGATTGCCCAAGGGGCAGTGGCAAAGCCAATCGCATCGAATTTATCACGGAACAGGATTTTAGTTATCAGTTGTCACAGAGCTAATGAATACTGTTAACTGTTAACTGTTCACTGTTAACTGACTATGACTTACCGAAATCCTGCACCAACAGTTGATATCATCATTGAACTAGTAGATCGACCTCATCGGCCAATAGTGTTAATTGAAAGACATAATCTACCCTTAGGTTGGGCTATACCGGGTGGCTTTGTGGATTATGGGGAACGGGTGGAAGTGGCAGCACGGCGAGAAGCTGAGGAAGAAACGGGTTTGCGAGTGGAATTAATTGAACAATTACTGGTGTATTCTGACCCTAGTCGTGATCCGCGTCAGCATACAATTAGTATTGTATTTTTGGCGACGGCGACGGGAGAACCTCAAGCTGGGGATGATGCTAAGGGTGTAGGCATTTTTGAGTCTTGGCGTGTGCCTGAGAATTTATGTTTTGACCACGATAAGATTCTGGGGGATTATTGGCGATATCGGCATTATGGGATACGTCCGAGGTTGGGGTAGGAGGGACGAACCGCCAAGGCGCAGAGGGCGCGGAGGAAGAGGGGAGAGGAATACCTGTGACTGGTGCGATAATGCCTGATGGAGAGGTTTACAAACCGATCGCCTCAGAGATGGAAATTGGTCAACAGGAATCATTGTTAGAGAAAGTGATATCTATGATTCGTAAAGTAATTCGTACTGATAACGCACCGGCTCCAGTGGGCCCTTATAATCAAGCGATCGCGGCTTCTGGTCAATTAGTATTTGTGGCTGGACAAATTGCAATTGATCCTCGTCTCGGTGATGTCGTTTACACTGATGACGTGAAGAAGCAAACTGAGCAGGTAATAGCTAATTTGGAAGCTATCCTGACAGCAGCCGGGGCGACTTTCCAAGATGTGGTAAAAACCACTGTATTTTTAGCTGATATGAATGATTTTGCGGCGGTGAATGCCGTATATGCTAAATATTTTCCCGAAGATACAGCTCCAGCGCGTGCTTGTGTTCAAGTGTCACGTTTGCCAAAAGATGTACTGGTGGAGATTGACTGTATAGCGGTGATTAGTGGTTAGAAGAAACGTATCAGTAAAATCTTAACGGTTACATTTATGCGATCGCCTCTACAACTTTGGGAATACTGAGACTAAGTATCCTAAAGGAGTATCAAAAATGGCGGAAAATCGCATCAGTGCCAACTTCCAGCAGACAGGCAAGCAGTCATGCAGGCGATCGCTACAATTAAAGAAAAGTTACCGTTTTTGATTGATTTGACCACCGAAGACCGACGCACTATAGTCAAGATGGGAGATAAAAGTCGGGCTTTTGTCAGCAAAGCTTTAGAAGTGGCAACACAGAACCCTGAATTTTTACCTCGTTCTTTTGATTTAGAAGAGATGCGCCGGGATTTGGCAATATATGAAGCCTTGTATCCAGTGTTGCTGTCTCTAACACAACTGCAAGAACTGGTAGATGATACCTGTATCGCGGCTGGTAGCGAAGCTTATGCAGCAGCTTTAGCAATTTATAGCTATGCCAAAGCTAGCGGTGATATTACTGGTTTAGATGCAGTCATCGATGAGATGGGGCGCAGGTTTGCCCGCCGTTCTAAGAAAAAGCAACCCGAAGTTTCAGTTAGCTAAAGCTTAAGATAGGCGATTATAGCTGTTATCAACTGGGTAAAATACACGTTATTTATGGGGGCATAACAATGTTGTGCCCCCACCGCGTTTTGTATTCCAAGATTTATGTAAGGGATTTCTAAGAAATAAATTATCTAAATGAACGAACCGCAGAGACACAGAGGACACAGAGAGATGAGGAATAGAGAGAGTTTTCGCGTCAGTATTTTGGAAACTTTTTTATTTGGTAGTCCCTAACCTGGGGGGGCAGGTTTTGTTTGTGTAGCCGCGACTTCTAGTCGCCAGGGCATTTTTGAGTCTTTGAACCTCGAAGTTGAGCTTTTGAGCCTCGAAGTTGAGCTTTTGAGCCTCGAAGTTGAGTCTTTGAGCCTCGAAGTTGAGTCTTTGAGCCTCGAAGTTGAGGTTTTGAACCTCGAAGTTGAGCCTTTGAACCTCGAAGTTGAGCCTTTGAACCTCGAAGTTGAGCTTTTGAGCCTCGAAGTTGAGCCTTTGAACCTCGAAGTTGAGCCTTTGAGCTTGAAATTAGAAGTTTATCTAGATAAATTATTAAATTTACTGCTGGTTTTTAGGAAAAATCTCAAAAAACCTTGTTGAAATATACTAGCTCAGTACATCTACCAGCGTCATACAACAGCGATGAGCAATACCTCTGGATTTTTAGTTAGCAAACCTGTTGCATTATGGAATAAACCCATTAACGCTGACTTTAAAGAACTATTCAAATCACTAGGCAAAGGTGTAATAAATGGGGTCTTTGGGCAGTGGGGAGAGGTAGCCAAAGATGCTGTGGAAGCTACAGCAGCACTAGGTTTAGCAGCAGCACCAGAGGAAGTTGCTTGGTTACTAATTTACCGTTCTTTAGTAGAAGCAATAGTGAGTTTGGTAAAAGGAAATCAAGAATTACTGTTTGCAAAACCAAACGAGAGTGATCTTGAGGAATTGTGCGATCGCCTCAACGATTCCTTAGAAAGTATAGAATTGCATATTGACCAAGATTTTTTTAGCCGTCCCAAAGATTTGCTGATTCTGGAAGCTATTAAAACTGCTTTTGCCGACTGGTTAAAATACTTTAGTGTCAATCAAGCACAAGCACAGACAATTAGTCATCGTCTTCCTACCTATTTTGTGTTTGCTTTACATGAAGAGTGGGCAAAAGTTCCAGAAAAATATGCTTGTTTAAAAGAAGAACTAAATACCCCCTTTACTCAAGCCAATGAACGGGAACAGTCATGGCAGCATTATTTAGCTTGGCTACAAAAACAGATTGAAGAACCGATGCTTTTAGAAGCTTTTGGTTTAAAGCAGGTTTATGTTCCTTTACACGCCTATTATAAGCAGAAAGTTGCGGGTGAAAAGTCAGAAGAATTTGAACGCCACCTCAGAGACGGTGAGAAATATCAGCGGGTTGTTCTTGACTTAGAAATTGAACTAGAAGCTTGGTTAGAAAAAGGCGATCGCAATGATGCCATTAGAGTGATTAGTGGTGGCCCAGGAAGTGGTAAATCTTCCTTTACCAAAATCTTTGCAGCTAACCAAGCAGAAAAAGGGAAAATTCCGGTTTTATTTATACCTTTGCACCATTTTGAACCCTCGGATGATTTAGTTGATGCAGTTAGTAAGTTTGTGCGAGACGATGGCTTTCTCAGACATAATCCCCTAGATAAAGATAAGGCTGATTCCCGCTTACTGATTATCTTCGATGGTTTAGATGAGCTTGCCATGCAGGGCAAAATTGCCACTGAGATTGCTCAACAATTTGTGCGTGAAGTCCAAAGAAAAGTAGAGCGGTTTAATGTCCGTGAAACTTGCTTACAAGTATTAATCAGTGGTCGAGAATTAGTAGTGCAAGCAAATAGTAGTGACTTTCGTCAACCACAGCAAATCTTGCATATCTTGCCTTATTTTGTGACTGAAGCTCAGAGAACTAATTATATTGATGACCAAAACTTATTGCAGCAAGATCAACGTCAGATTTGGTGGCAGAAATACGGCAATGCTAGCGGACGGGGATATGATTGCTTACCACGAGAGTTAAACCGAAATAATCTCACAGAAATTACTGCCCAACCCTTGCTAAATTACGTGGTAGCATTGAGTTTTGACCAGCAAAATAAATTTCCTACAGACGGCAACCTGAATGCAATTTATGCAAATTTGCTCACAGCAGTTTATCAGCGCGGTTGGGCTGGTTATCAACATCCGGCTATTCGTGGAATTGAGGAAAAAGACTTTGTACGCATCCTCGAAGAAATTGCTTTAGCCTCCTGGCATGGAGATGGACGAACAACAACAGTTAAAGAGATTGAAGCCCATTGTGAACACAGTAGTTTAAAGAGTCTTTTAGACAAGTTTCAAGAAAGTGCCAAATTAGGTGTAACTCGTCTTTTGACAGCCTTTTATTTTCGTGAGAGTGGAGTTAAAGAACAAGAAAAAACTTTTGAATTTACTCACAAAAGTTTTGGTGAATATTTGACAGCAAAACGCATCGTGCGAGAAGTTAGACTTATTCATAAAAAGCTCAAGGATCGCCAGGATGATCCAGATGAAGGATGGGATGAGCGCGAGGCATTAAAAAGGTGGGCGATTCTGTGCGGTGCATCCCCTATGGATAAATACCTTTTTAACTTTGTTGTGGATGAAATGCCTTTACAGAATGCATCGGATGTTAGCAATTGGCAGCAGACATTATGCCATCTGATTGGTTTTATGTTGCGTCATGGAATGCCGATGGAACGCTTGACTCCCAGACCTGATTTTCAAGAAGAAAACAGACAAGCACGAAATGCAGAAGAAGCGTTGTTAGCTGTCTTAAATGCTTGCGCTAGAGTCACAAAGACAGTTTCAAAGATTCAATGGCATACTCCTGAAGCTTTCGGTATCTGGATTTCTAGACTTCGTGGACAGAGAGTAGATTTTGTTAATGATGTTTTTTGCTTAAATTGCTTAAGTTTCTTAGATTTGCAAAATTGCATTCTCATCTCCCAAGATTTTTACAAGGCGAATTTTGAAAGAGCCAATCTTGTACGGGCAAATTTTGGAGAGGCGGATCTGGAACGGGCAAATCTTGAGGGGGCGAATCTTGAAGGAGTGGCACTTTATCAAGCAAATCTTAGAGAAGCAAATCTTATAGGAATAAATTGTATTTTAAGAGAAATTAATATCGAACCAAAAAATGTTGTATGGGAGAAATTAGAAAATGATGTTTTATGGGAGAAATTAGAAAATATGATGATTGAATTAAAAGTCCCTATTAGAACGAAGATTTTTACTAAACTGGCAAATCTTGAAGGGGCAAATCTTGAAGGGGCAAATCTTGAAGGGGCAAATCTTGAAGGGGCAAATCTTGAAGGGGCAAATCTTGAAGGGGCAAATCTTGAAAGGGCGAATCTTGAAAGGGCGAATCTTGAAGGGGCAAATCTTGAAGGGGCAAATCTTGAAGGGGCAAATCTTGAATGGCCAAAACTTAAACCGACAAATTTTGAGCGCGAAGATTTAGTAGACTTGAATGAAGATTCAGGTTGAGAAGGTATACCCTTCTAATTACAAACGATAAGCGATCGCTACTACTACTTTGCCTTTCTCATGACAAATCATAGGCGATCGCTTAATTCAATTGCATAGAGATGTTAAAGAATTTTGCCTCTTTTATGACAAAGCGCGACAGTCTACCATAGAGATGGTGGTAGAAAAAGTCAAACCACGCTTGGATAATTAAAAATGAAATCAGCACACGAAAGAGAACAGTTAATAAAAGATATCAACGTACTGCTACATCAAGCTTATGACAGTACTTTAGATGAAATTTACACACTCTTAAAAAGAATCGATGATATAGACGACGAAGAAGACTTAAAAGCCATTAAAGAAGCTAGAGAAGATATACGTATTAATGGCACTGTGTCTTGGGATGAAATTCAAAACGAATTCCATAAATCAGATTATCAACTGCTAAACAGAGAAATTTCTAGTTACTCTCTGTGCCTCTGTCTTGAAAAGCTTTGATGCCTACGGCGGGCTGCGCCAACGGATAGCGCAGCGTTAGCGAGTCTTGCCTACGGCACGCTTTGCGAACGAGCGTCGGAAACCTCCGCTCAAACTTTTCGCTGCGCCTCTGCGTGAACCTAAAAACTCTATTTTCAAATATTCGTGCAAGAGGACTATTAATTAGAACTGCCATATCACAAGATTTTAAATAAATAAAAACAGTAACTTGGGAAAATTACTGTTTTTATGCTGTACATATTTAACTAACGCAACATAGGCAATGTGGAATCTTTATCCAAATCTGCCGCTGACGTAATCTCTAGTATCTTCTTGCTTAGGATTGTTGAAAATTACCTCTGTCGAGTCGTACTCTACTAAGAAGCCAATACGACCTCCTGTATCTGTAGACCGAACGTTGAAAAAGGCAGTTTTATCAGAAACCCGCGCAGCTTGCTGCATGTTATGGGTGACGATAACGATAGTGTATTGCTCTTTAAGTTCGTGAATTAATTCTTCTACGCGCAAGGTAGATATGGGGTCAAGAGCAGCACAAGGTTCATCCATTAATATAACTTCTGGTTGAACTGCGATCGCACGAGCAATACATAACCGCTGTTGTTGTCCACCAGATAAAGCTGAGCCACTTTGTCGTAGTTTGTCTTTTACTTCATCCCACAAAGCTGCTTGCCGCAGACTCCGTTCTACCAATTCGTCCATATTACCTTTGTAGCCGTTGATTTTGGCTCCAAAAGCAATATTGTCATAAATTGATTTCGGAAACGGGTTTGGTCTTTGAAACACCATCCCAATCCGCCGACGCACCTCTACAGGATCAATTTCGGTTGCATACAAGTTTTTATTGTAAAAAAATACCTTACCTTCTGCCCGAAATGAATCAATCAGGTCGTTGAGACGGTTATAGCATCGTAGCAACGTACTTTTGCCACAACCAGAAGGCCCAATAAAGGCTGTCACCTGATTTTTCGGAACATCTAGCCAAATATTTTGTAAGGCTAAAAACTTGCCGTAGTAAACGTTGAGATTTTCTGTGCGTAAAACGGTCTCAGTGTCATTCACTGTACTGATGTTAGTAGCCATAAAGTAAGTCTAGTATTAGTTTTAGCTATGGAATTTCGCTCTGGGAACACTATTTCACTAAGAAGCTTTTTTGCTAGTTGCCCAGCGAGCGATGATACTTGTAATTAGAACCATCAATACCAAGATTAAAGAGGCTGCCCAAGCTAGTGACTGCCAATTTTTAAACGGTGAAATAGCGTATCTGTAAACCAAAACAGCAAGGGAAGCTGTGGGTCGGAATAAGCTATCGGGCCAGAAGTTGGAAAATAGAGCTGTAAATAGTAAGGGTGCAGTTTCTCCTGATGCTCTGGCGATCGCCAACGTTGACCCAGTTACAATTGCTGGTAGAGCTGCCGGCAATACCACTTGACTCACTGTTTGAAAGTTAGTCGCTCCTAACCCCACAGATGCTTGTCGCAAATCGTCCGATACTAACTGCAAAGCTTCGTCTGTGGTTCGCAAAATAATTGGCAACATCAAAATTGCCAGCGCAAACCCTCCACCTAAAGCTGAATATGAGCCTAAGTTCAGTCTTACTAATGTTAAAACTACAATCCCATAGGCAAACACCCCAGCAATAATTGAGGGAACTCCACTGAGGACGTTGGCTGCAAAACGTATTCCTCTGGCGACTTTAGCAGAGCTAAATTCCGTAATGTAAATCGCTCCTAAAACACCCAAGGGGATGCTAATTAGCGCCCCAATCCCTACCATTAAGAGTGTTCCTAAGATTGCATTACCAAAACCCCCGCCCTTTTGTAGAGCTTTAGGTGGCAGTTCAACAAACACGCTAGGACTCAGACTGCTAAAGCCCTGAATAATGACGTAAGAAAGCACCGCTATCAAAGGTATAAGTGCCAATACTCCGCAGGTAAATGCTATTACAGTCATCACTGTGTTAAACAGCGTCCGGGGAGACGTGGCAGAGCGAGTTAAACTACGCTCTGGAAAATTAGAAGTCATAAATTCAACCCAAACCTACGTTACACTCGCTTGACTCGGAGAACTATTAACTCTGCCAGAATATTGACTACTAGCGTCAAGAAAAACAGAACTAAGGCGGCATACATTAAAGCCGCAACTTGCAAACCACTGGCTTCTGAGAATTGATTCGCCAGTAGAGAAGAGATTGTATTGGCAGGTGCTAAAAGAGAGGCACTAATGTTGTTGGAGTTACCAATCAACATCGTCACAGCCATTGTTTCGCCCATTGCCCGACCGAGTGCTAGCATCACAGCACTAACGATGCCGGAAAAGGCGGCTGGGACAAGAACTTTCAAAATTGTTTCCCAGCGTGTTGCTCCTAATCCTACCGCTGCTTGGCGCAAACTCGGAGGTACAGAAATCAAGGCATCGCGCGATAAAGCTGTGATGATCGGCAAAGTCATAATCGCTAAGATGATTCCTGCGGGCAACATTCCTGGCCCTGTGGGAGGGGTGCTAAAAATTGGCAACCAACCAAAGTAACTATTGAGCCATTTTCCCAAGTCAGTTAATATTGGAATTAAAACAAAAATTCCCCACACGCCGTAAACAACACTGGGAATAGCTGCGAGCAGTTCTACTGAAAACACAAGTACTAACCGCACTTTTGAGGGCAGAAAATTCTCGCTTAGTAAAATAGCAGTGCCAACCCCAATTGGTACAGCTATCAACAGACCAATAAAAGAACTCACAAGAGTTCCATAAATTTGAGGCAATACCCCGTAATTATCATTAACTGGGTTCCAAGTGCTGTTAGCTAAAAATTCAGCACCAAACTTCTGGATAGCGGGCCAAGCTCCAATTGCAACTTGTAATGCAATCCATAATAAGGTAGCAGCGATCGCAAACGCGAAAATTTTAGTCAGCCAAATAAAACTTCGATCCAGCGACTTTTCAGCCTCAGAGCGATTTTTCATCGCTGATGAAAGACTTTGAGAATTTGTAGCCATGACTACCGACTTTTACAATTAAATCAGAGAAAAATGTGGGAGGCAACCAGATTAGTAAAATTGTCGCCTCATCATCTCTTTAAGTTGAGATGTCAATAATTTCAAGTTCCAAGTACTAATCAAGTCTCCCTAGCAGTCAAGCAATTATTAACTAGACATATCTCATACTTTGACTGCTGAGTATTAACTATTGCTGAGCACTACTTGCTAGCGCTAGCACCACCACCAATAGAGATTTTATACTCTGGACTAATTTGATCAGCAGCAGCAGCAACTTTTGTAATTACATTTTGGGGCAGAGGAATATAACCTAATGCAGCAGCCTGCTTCTGACCTTCAGTTAAACCGTATTCGATAGCGGCTTCCATTGCCTTGGCTTTTGCCGCATCGGGATATTTGCTGTAAACCAACAGCCAAGTGTAAGTAACGATGGGATAGGAATCGGCCCCTTCAGGATCAGCAATAAAAGCAATCAGATTTGTCGGCAAGGGTGCTGATTCTAGGGCTTTAGATGCTGACTCTTCATTAGCTACAACAGTGTTACCACTTTTGTTTTCTAAAGCAGCGAACTTGAGATTGTTTTCTTTGGCATAAGTGTACTCAACGTAACCAATCGCACCTTGGGTTTGTTGGACTTGGGCAGTAACACCTTCATTACCCTTAGCACCAACTCCCGTAGGCCAGTTGACAGTTTTGCCTTCACCAACTTTACTCTTCCACTCTGGGCTGATAGCGCTAAGGTGTTTGGTAAACACACCTGTAGTTCCGCTACCATCAGAACGATAAGCAACTACAATCGGCTGATTAGGAAGCTTGGCACCAGGGTTAGCCGCAGCAATTCTTTGGTCGTTCCAAGTTTTGATTTTACCTAGTAAAATGTCGGTGTAAACTGCCCGTGGTAATTTTAGGTCTGGCACATCTGGCAAGTTGTAAGCCAGTACGATGCTGCCAGCAGTTACAGGTAGTAAAATGACGCCTTTATCCTGTGGTACTTTCTTAATTTCTTCTGGCGTCATAGCAACATCACTAGCACCAAAATCTACAGTACCGTTGATAAATTGCTGAACTCCAGCACCGCTACCAACTGATGCATAGTCAACTTGCAAATTTGGATACTTCTTGTTCAAATCTGTGAACCAGGTATCATATATTGGTGCAGGAAAAGATGCACCGGCCCCTGTTAATTTGACGTTTCCACCAAGATCTAGTTTGGCTGGGCTAGAGGCAGTAGTATCTGTAGCAGTTCCAGAAGGAGTAGTTGTATTATCTGAAGTTTGCTGTCCGCCACAAGCAGCTAGTCCTATTGTCAGTGCTAACACTGAGATTGAAGCTGTGAGGCGATGATTTTTTATTACATTTAGAGGTGAAAGCATCGCTATCGATTGTTAGTAAGATTTCCAGGTGAGCGCTTCTAAGATACCCTCAAATGGTTATGCTCAAGGTAAACAAAAGGTTAACAAAGTCAAAAAAACATATTTTTTTAGATAAAGATCAAACACTTATTCCCTCTTTAGTTAGATAAAATTTCTAGTTCTTCAAAAGAACTTTGTTATAAAATATACACTAAATTTTAGTTATATATGTTTACAAAATACAAGCTGTGGTGTAATTTCATGTATCATTTGATCAACAAATATGTAAATAAATAACAAACAATGGTAGAGTGCAGCGTTTAATTAAGTTTAATCATAAACTTTAATTCTGCTTTATGCCTCGCCTTGTATAAATCTGAAGCTAATAGGTAAATAACCTAATCGGTGAAATTATTACTAGAGTAACATCAAATTTTTTATGTATAGAGAATATTTGCGCGATCGCCCAAAATCCAAATAGTATGTCAGAAAACTATCTCAAACATTTTGCAGCAAAATCTGGTTTGAGCTAAACTACCAGTATATATACTCCTTATGTAAAGATTTATTTGACACATTGGCTCAAGTAGCAAATTAAAGCCGCGCCTTAGTCACGAAAATTAGGCTATGGACGCCTGAGCTAAAATTTTCAGAACTGACAAGTTACACACCAAACGAAGAGACAAAAAGAAATATGCTACTTCTTGAGGTGTCAGCACAAATTTTATTTAGATATTAATGTCTATACTGGTTTCTGTTGGTTTTCCCTCTTGCCCTTCCCCTTTTGCCTAATAAATGTTTGCCGTTTCCAATCAATTACTATGGTCTATGATTGGCTTACTCCTGACAATGGGTGGCACTTTCTTAGAAGCTTATGGCATCTCCTTACCTTGGAGTTGGAATAAGCAAGGAATTCAGACTTTTTCTTTAGGTGTCACTTTTCAGATTGGCGCAGTGTTGCTGGTAGGTTGTTTAGGGGGGAAAAATGCTGGTGCGCTCTCGCAAATTGCTTATTTAGTCATGGGGTTAACCTTATTACCTGTATTTGCCGATGGCGGCGGTATCGGTTATGTCAAGCTATCTCAGTTTGGCTATCTGCTAGGCTTTATTCCTGGAGCTTGGGTTTGTGGTTTTTTCGCCTTTAAAGCTAGACCGCGACTAGAAACTCTCGCCTTCAGTTGCGTTTGCGGCTTGTTGACTCTCCACCTATGCGGTATTACTTATTTAATTATTAGCTATCTTTTTCAGTGGAAAGGCACAGAAAATTTACCATTAATGCAAGCAATCCTCAGATACTCTTGGTTTGCACTACCTGGGCAACTAGCTGTAGTCTGCGCCGTCACTGTCATAGCATTTATATTGCGTCACTTAATGTTTTATTAGTTCGTTGTCATTTGTCTCCAAAGTTCTGTTCGCCGATTCGCCTTTAGGCGTTTCCGTAGGTTAGTCGGCGCACCCTGCGGAATTTTGTGTCAAAAGCCAATGACCAATGACCAATAACCAATGACCAATGACTAATTCACAATGTATTTAAAAAATCGCCTTTTTTGGATTGCTTCCTTCATAGCTTTTTTCTTAGATCAACTGACAAAATACTGGGTGGTGCAAACTTTCAGCTTGGGACAGACACTACCACTCTTACCAGGTATATTTCACTTCACCTATGTCACCAATACTGGCGCAGCTTTTAGTCTATTAAGCGGGAAAGTAGAGTGGTTGCGCTGGCTATCTTTAGGAGTGAGTTTGGTATTGATAGCATTAGCATTGTTTGGCCCAGTGTTAAATCTTTGGGATCAACTTGGCTATGGCTTGATTTTAGGTGGTGCTATGGGTAATGGCATTGATCGGTTTGTTTTAGGCTACGTTGTTGATTTTTTAGATTTTCGCCTGATTAATTTCGCTGTATTTAACGTGGCAGATTCATTTATTAGTACTGGCATTGTTTGCCTGCTAATTGCCTCTCTGCAAAAAACACCGACTTCTAATCGCAGATCGCGGTAGCCTAGCCCTGTAAAGACTATTTATAAACAAAAGATTAAGTAGTGTGTATTATTGCAGAGCATAATGTACCAAAAAAGACAGTGGGCTGTGGCTAAAAAATCTACCAGGGATTTTGAAACGACTAAGCCTGGGATTGATAACCCCAGGCTGTTGACTAGTGAAACATTGCTCATTTCTATGTGAGATGACTTGAGCTATTGTTTCCAGATATTTGCAATAGCCACTAATTAGTTTAACTCGTGGCTAATGTTAGATGCACCAATTATCATTGACCACAAATTCGCAGCACGCCATCCTTAGCTTTTAATTGCTTGGAGTAGGAGTTGTTGGCGTAGAATCTGGAGTTGTACTGGGACTAGAGCCTGGTTCAGTAGTACTACCGGGATTACCAGGTTCAGATGGTGTTGGGCTTCCTGGTACTGGAGTTAAGTTACTGGGGCTGCCAGGTTCAGGTGATGTTGGGCTTCCTGGTACTGGAGTTAAGTTACTGGGGCTGCCAGGTTCAGGTGATGTTGGACTTCCTGGTACTGGAGTTAAGTTACCGGGGCTGCCAGGCTCAGGTGATGTTGGGCTTCCTGGTACTGGAGTTAAGTTACCGGGGTTGCCAGGCTCAGGTGATGTTGGGCTTCCTGGTACTGGAGTTAAGTTACCGGGGTTGCCAGGCTCAGGTGATGTTGGGCTTCCTGGTACTGGAGTTAAGTTACCGGGGTTGCCAGGCTCAGGTGTGGTGACGCCTTCTGGTGCTGGAGTTGTACTTTCAGGAGTAGTACTACCAGAAGGTGTGGTTTCTTCTGGTACTGTAGTGCTACCAGGAGTGGTGGGAGTGACTGGTGTGCCACCAGGACAACGGGAATTGAGTGGGAAATTCTCGCACAGAATTTTCATTCCTTCTGGCGACATCTTGATTTCCGTTGGTGAACTAGTGGACTCACTACTGGATTGGGCTATAGGGGATTTACTAGATTGAGCAACAGCAACACTAGTGGAGAGTGCCAAAGTTAGAGCTGTACCAATCAGGGTCAGAGATTTTCCCATCATTCTGAAAATTAACCTCAACGGAACTCTCGACTAATTAAATCAGACAATGAGATTTATAAAATCTGCCTAAATGAGGATGTTTCGGTTTGTTTCAGAATTTGTTTATGTGTTAAAGCGGTAAAATTAAGTCTCTTACTTATGAATTAGTAGTGTTTAAAATTACAAAAATCAAAGAACTAGTTGTTTTTCTTAATGAATAGAAAAAGTAGATAAAATCAGCTTTTGACAATTGTAAAAACAACAGTGTGTCTATAGATAAGTGACAAAATTAACAATATAGTTATGCTTTGTAGATGTGTTTGGGTATAAAATTAAATCTTTAATAATTACGTACAGCCAATTTCTTCTTTGGCTTATGAGTAAAATGGTGGAAGATTAACATTTGAAATTGCAATTACCCCGATTTTTTCACTAAAAAGTGTGATGTGAATAGCCGATGAGTTCCCCTACCCAACCCCCTCGAAAGCCTCAAACGTTACTTGGTCAACTGACTCAAGCAGTACATACTATTCAAGCTAGGGTTGATTTTTCCAAATTGGCGCTCAAGCCTAATGCCAAAGTACCGGAACTCTGGGTGCAGGATGCGGGGGCGGATAAAGCGGAGGTATATCCGCTGTTGGGCGATCGCTATATCCTAGGTCGTAGTTCTAAATCCAGCGATATCGTGATCCGCAACCCAGTTGTCAGCCAAATTCACCTGTCACTGTCGCGGGATTCTACTCAACGTACACCTGTTTTCATTATCAAAGATGAAAACTCCACCAATGGTATTTATCGTGGTAAGCGCCGAGTCAGTTCTTTAGAACTGCGCCACGGCGATATCCTCACTCTGGGGCCACCAGAACTTGCTGCCTCCGTGCGTCTGCAATACGTTGATCCACCAGCCTGGTATGTCAAAGCGGCAACATGGACAACTTACGGTGTTGGTGGTGCTAGTGCCTTAATGGCGTTAGTAATTGGCGTCGAGTGGCTAAAATTTTCAGTAAGACCCTTACCAACAGCGACCCGCGCCCCAGTGGTGGTTTACGCTCGTGATGGAGCTACTCCCCTGCGCGAGCCTCGAACTACTTCCCACGTAGACATGAAGCAATTGGAGGACTTTGGCCCTTATTTGCCTGCTGCTGTGGTAGCCTCAGAAGATAGCCGTTATTACTGGCACTTTGGGGTTGACCCCTTGGGAATTTTACGAGCTGTGTTGGTAAATAGCCGCAGTGGAGATGTACAGCAAGGAGCAAGTACTGTAACCCAGCAAGTTGCCCGCAGTTTGTTCCGTGAATATGTAGGCAGACAGGACACCCTTGGCCGCAAACTGCGAGAGGCAATTGTCTCCTTGAAGCTAGAAACGTTTTACAGCAAAGATGAAATTTTGCTGACTTACTTAAATCGGGTTTTTTTAGGAGCTGATACCTCCGGCTTTGAGGATGCTGCCCGGTATTACTTTGATAAGTCAGCCAAAGAATTAACTCTCTCCGAAGCAGCGACTTTAGTAGGAATTTTACCAGCCCCCAACGCTTTCGATTTTTGCGGGGATGGGCCAAATAAGTTAGAAGCAGCTGAATACCGCAATCGCGTGATTAAACGATTGCTAGAGATGGGCAAAATTAAACCAGAGGATGCAAACCGAGCTAGACGCTCCACTGTCCAAGTTAGCCCCAAAGTCTGCGAACAACAAGCTAAAACCATTGCTCCTTATTTTTATAGTTATGTCTTCCAAGAACTCGAATCAATTTTGGGAGAAGGAGCAGCCAAAGAAGGAAATTATATCATTGAGACTCAGCTCGATCCAGCAATTCAAGCTCAGGCAGAAGCAGCTTTGCGTAATTCTGTCAACAGTGCTGGTGCAAATTTTAATTTTTCTCAAGGGGCAGTAGTTACCCTTGACTCCAGTAGTGGCAGCATCCTCGCAATGGTAGGCGGGACTGATTACAGAAAAAGCCAGTTCAATCGCGCTGTCCAAGCTAAAAGACAACCAGGTTCCACCTTCAAAATTTTTGCTTATAGTGCTGCTGTTCAGCAAGGAATCCCAGCATCAAAAAGTTACTCTTGCTCTCCTTTAAGTTGGCAAGGCTTTACTTACAAACCCTGTCGTGCTGGTGCTGACACTAGTTTAGATATTGCCACCGGGCTTGCACTTTCAGAAAATCCCATCGCCCTGCGAGTAGCCAGAGAGGTCGGGTTGGATAGAGTGGTAACGATGGCGCAGCGTTTGGGGATAAAGTCGCCTCTTGATGCTGTTCCTGGCTTAGTATTAGGTCAAAGCGTGGTCGATGTTTTAGAAATGACTGGCGCTTTCGGTGCTATTGGCAATCGCGGTGTATGGAATCCTCCCCATGCAATCAGTCGAATTCTAGACAGCGGTGATTGCAAGGATCGCAACAATGTCAAAACCTGCCGTGTGATCTACTCCTTCGACCGAGATCGTCGGGATGCCAATAAACGAGTGCTGCCAAATGGTGTAGCTGATGAGATGACTGGCTTGATGCGTGGAGTAATCACAAGAGGTACTGGTCGCAGCGCAGCCATTGGAGTGGGGGAAGCTGGGAAAACAGGTACAACCGATAAAAATGTTGACTTGTGGTTTATTGGCTTTATTCCCAATCGGCGACTTGTAACTGGTGTTTGGCTAGGAAACGACAACAATTCTCCTACATCTGGTAGTAGTGCTCAAGCAGCTCAGTTGTGGGGAAATTATATGAGGAGAATTACAAGGTAAATTGGGCATTGGGCATTGGGAAAGGCAAAAACCATTCCCTTACCCTTTAACCTTTTCCCCTCTTAAGAATCACCAGTCTTGATTACCTAATCCCCATTGCCCCTTATCCCCAAAGGGGGCCCCGAGTTCCCCAGTCCCCAATCCCCAATCACTGATATCCTTGCCAAGGAATGACTTCTAGTGTACCGCTAGGCTTGAATAGCACTTGAAAATGAGCAAGAGGTTCTTTGTTATTGGGAGCAGCTACATTAGAGCCGTAAATTGCTTGGAACATCTTAGGTAGAGGTGTTTCTCGGAAATAGTCAAAGGCAACTTGATTGAGTGGTTCATAGTCGGCAATCACACCATCTTTATTGACTGCTACCCGATATTTTAAATCTCGCGTAAAAGTGGGTTTACCACTCCAACTTTGGCGAACTGCCTTATAAAGCCTTTGGTTTAAACCTTTGACTGTTTTGGAGTCAGTAATTTTTTCCCCAACTACCTCTGGTGTCCTGAAGTATCCCCGCCAAGGACTAACTTCTAGCACACCTTGTCTAGTAAAAACCACTCGAAATTGGGCGATTGGTTCATTGGAGATGGGGGCGCGGTTAGCAGGATTATACAGGAGGTTGGGTAGAGGAGTTTGCCCGACTCCTTGATTAGCCTCTTTATTTAGCGCTTTATAACCAACGATCGCCCCATCCGCAGCGACACCTATACGATAAATTAATTCTTGTTTTAATCCTAAGCGATTAGTCCAAGCTGGATGAATTTGGTTATACACTTGGCGATTTAATGCCCGCAACTGGGATGCATCAGTAATTTCCGCAACTGTATTTAATAGTGCTTCTAAATCTGTTACTGTGGGCTTCGTTGTGGATGCAGGAGTTGCAGCTGCTACAGCCGCAGGCGTAGGAATTGCGGCAGCTGCTATAGGTGTTAAAGTAGGCGATGCTGAGGGAGTGACGCTGGGTATTGTAGAGCTAGTCTGCTCATCTGACTTCGGCTCTGGTGGACGCACTTCGGGAGGTGGAATCAAGTTAAAAGCGATCGCTGCTACTGCTAAACTTGAGACTCCTACTGCAGCAGGTATTGCTTGTTTGATAAAGGCTGAACTAGCACCACCATAGCGTTTGGTAACTGGTTGTAGTTCTAGTGACAGTTCTGGTAAAGTTTGGCTATCAGCAAAAAACTGATCAACTGCTTCTACTAAGTCAAACAGCTGCACTGTAGTCAAATCTATTTGAATAGGTGGTTTAGGGTAGTTAGAGTTAGACTCAAAATTCTCTGGAGAACTCTCCGAATGCACAATTAACCTGTGTTGATTACTATCAATTTTCTGAAACTCTACTAGTTCCGATTCCTGGTTATGTGCTTGAGGGTTTGTTACATTACTCAGAAATTCTTGGGCATAGGCACTAACCGCCCTGACCAAACTTTCAAAAAATTCTCGCCCTCCCACCAAGGGCTGATTATAACCAGATAAATAGCATTCTGCATTTACCAATATTGACAGTTCTGGGCGCAGTTCTTGAAAGTTTGCGGCCCTATTTATATCACTTAACCCTTCTAAAAGTAGCGTACAATTAGGCAGACTGTACTTACGTTGAATGTTCATTCTACTTCACCGTCAAAAAGACTAATCCAGAACCGCTGCATTCCCGCTGTACCGGTACAGAATAGTAATTGTCCTAATAAATTTATTGCCAACTCATCTAATTTGGCATCTGAAGTCAATGCTAATACACCAGAACGTCGAGCATTCATCCGGCTCTTAAAATGCGCTCTAAACCGCTCCAAGTAATTAGATAGCCGCAAATTTTGTTCTAGTGGAATCTGTTTTTCATCCATCTGTTGATATATCATTAATAACTGGCGGATGACAACAGTTAAACGCCGCGCGATGTAGCAAGCAATCACCACCAAAGCTTTAGCTTCCATAATGGTTAAGGGGCGGCGGATATGCGCTCGTCGCAAGGGGTTAGAGCTACGCATCCGCCATAAATTCACCCTATCTTTAATAATTCCTTTAAGATCCAACTCTTGGGCAAAAGTCAGGATCGCTTCAGAACCGCCAAGTTCTAAAGCTTCAATCGCCAATAAAACCAGGTCAATTTGCAGACGGGTTCTCCGAGGACATCCCTTGGCAGCGATCGCCGGATCTGGTAGAGTCTCCAGAATCATTGGCAGCGACTCTTGGGTTGGACTGTTGAACGGCGTTAAACTTGCGGAGACATTCATTCTAAAAATACCTTTTGCGGTTCCAACAGACTAGGTAAAACAAATTTAAGATAGGTAGCCAAATCAAGAATGTTAGACTTGTAGCAGTAATAAGACTACCTGATATATACATTACTTAACTCTTTCTACTCAAAATCCGTATACTGAAGTCAAAGTTTTAAAGCATAAGTTAGTTCACCCTGTTTATTAACGCAATACTTTCCCTAGCTTGGTTTAGATTCTAATTATCGTCAATAAATGGCGATTCAGCTTCGATCCCCAGCGTATGACATTATAGTGTACGATTTTTCAGGTATCTGGAATTGGGCATTGGGGGCTGGAGACTAGGTACTAGAAACTAGGAAAGAGGAAAGGGCAAAGGCAAAAGGAATTTATCCCTTTACCTCTTACCCTTTAACCTTTTCCCTCTTCAATGCCCCAAGCCCTATTCCCCATGCCCTATTCCCCAATCCCTGTTTTATGAATTTGAAGTCTCTAATTCGTGACATCCCTGATTTTCCCAAGCCCGGAATTTTATTTCGGGATATCACTACACTGCTGCGCGATCCGGAAGGACTGCGCTATACTATTGACATTTTTACACAAAAATGCATCGAGGCGGAGATCAAAGCGGATTATATTGTTGGCATGGAGTCGCGGGGGTTCATTTTTGCCTCACCTCTAGCTTATAAATTAGGATCTGGTTTTATTCCCGTCCGCAAAAGAGGTAAGTTACCAGCAGCAGTTCACTCAATTGAATATGAACTAGAGTACGGTATGGACTGCCTGGAAGTACATCAAGACGCTTTGCACCCAGGTAGCCGAATTTTGATTGTAGACGATTTAATTGCCACGGGTGGAACTGCGAGGGCGACAGCAAAATTGGTGCAGAATATTGGCTGTGAACTGGTGGGATTTGGGTTTATTATCGAGCTACGGGATTTGCAAGGGCGTAAACATCTGCCGGATGTGCCGATTATTTCCCTAATTGAATATTAGTCAATGGTCATTGGTCATTAGTCATTAGACAAATGACTAATGATAACTGACAAAGGACAAAGCGCAAAGTCTGAGCTAAGGCTTCCTTAGATCAAACGCCAGTGACGCTCCTGCGTCGCTATCGCTACGCTAACGCACAAGTCGGGGAACCCGCCCAAGCGACTGGCTTAACTTTGTAAGAGAGGACAAATGACATCTACGAGAATTTCCTTGGAGACAGGACGGGATTGGCTAATTAGATTAGTCACGAATGAGACTTTTATTTATGTGGTGAAGCGGCTATTGCAGGCACTACTGACTTTGTTTTTAGCGTCAGCATTGTCATTTTTTATCATTCAACTTGCTCCAGGGGATTATGTAGATACGTTGCGGCAAAATCCGAAGATATCCCCAGAAAGAATAGAGGAAATCAAGCAGCAATTTGGACTTGATAAATCTTGGCCAGAGCAATTTGGGCTGTGGCTGTGGCGAATCGTCACAAAAGGCGATTTCGGTACGAGTTTTGTTTACCAACGTTCAGTAGCATCGTTGTTGTGGGAACGAGTACCAGCAACTTTGTTATTAGCGATCGCATCTTTAATTGCGACTTGGGCGATCGCTATCCCTTTAGGGATCTTTGCTGCTGTCCAGCAAAATAAGCTGGGCGATCGCATTTTACAGGTAATTAGCTACGCCGGACAAGGCTTTCCCAGTTTCATTACCGCCTTAGCGCTACTAGTTTTTGCTCAAATGACCTCGCCGCTTTTCCCAGTAGGTAGCATGACTAGCATTAATCATGCAGAACTGTCTTGGTTTGGCAGATTACTAGATATCGGCTGGCATATGATTTTACCAACTATTGCGCTCTCAATTACTAGCTTTGCTGGTTTACAGCGCATCACTCGCGGTGAATTATTGGATGTTCTGCGTCAAGACTACATCCAAACGGCTCGTGCCAAAGGACTGCCAGAAAACCGAGTGATCTATGTTCATGCTCTCCGTAATGCGATAAATCCCTTAATTACCTTATTGGGTTTTGAATTAGCCGGTTTATTAAATGGTGCATTCATTGCCGAATTTTTCTTCAACTGGCCCGGTTTAGGAAGGTTGGCTTTACAAGCTTTACAAGCTCAAGATTTATATTTGTTAATGGCAAGCTTGGTAATGGGTGCAGTGCTGCTAATTGTTGGCAATTTAATCGCCGATTTGATGCTGAAAGCAGCCGATCCGCGTATTCGTCTAGAAAATCTTAATTAGTCATTAGTCATTAGTCATTTGTTAGGAGTACAGACGCGATTAATCGCGTCTGTACAAGGGTCAAGAGTCAGTATTTATTCTACCCCTGCCCCCTGCTCCCTAACTCCCTACTCATCTTCATCTCCATGCTCTCTGAAGTCTATTACATAGTGCGTTCACAAACTGACGGTCGTTATCTTATAGCTCGTCCAAATACCGACGACGCATCAAGTTATTTGTTGTTGTTTCGAGAAAACTTTGACGCCTTAAGCTATCTCAACACCCACGCGGCAGAAGTGGCAAATCGTTTTGCGGTAGAATCTATTCCTGGCACACAGGTGGGAAACTTGTTGAAACGCTGGGGTTTTAGCGGTGTGGGTATTGTTAGCGATCCTTTATTGCCCAAAGTTGAGTTTTTACAGCACAATTAAGTTTTCGGATTGGTGTAGACGCAAAGCGGCTTGTCGTCAGACATCGCTTTCATGGTGTTTAAGTATTTTATAGCGGTTCCCGTTATCTGGGAATAACTCTAAATCGGCGGTAGTCCAGCGGACTCTCTCAGATATCGGCTGGTTCATAAATCATCTCTTTTAGGGGATTAATTTTAGCCTGGGCATGGGGTATTAGGGTAAGGGGATAGTTTCCCCTTACCCTTTAACCTTTAACCCTTTCCCCCTCCTAAGAGTCCCCAGTCGCAAGTTTCAGTCTCTACACCACAACCTTTTCTTTTTCTAAAATCAGCTTAGAACGCTTCACCTGCTCAGGAATCGTCACAGGATAATCTCCAGTGAAGCAGGCAGAACAAAAACTATTAGTGTCTTCTTGCGTCGCTTCTAGCATTCCTTCCCAACTGAGATAGGCAAGGCTATCCACTTCCAACTGCTTAGCAATTTCTTCTACTGACTTGGTAGCAGCAATTAGCTGATCCTGGCTATCAGTATCGATGCCATAGAAGCAAGGGTGAGTTACTGGCGGGGAAGAAATTCGCATGTGTACTTCCACTGCACCTGCCTCACGCAAGGTTTTGACTAGTTTCCGGCTGGTAGTACCCCGGACAATGGAATCATCCACAATGATCACACGCTTACCCAGCAGTACATCTTTGAGGGGATTTAGTTTCATGCGGATACCTGACTCGCGCATGGTTTGTGTAGGCTGAATAAAGGTGCGTCCAACGTAGCGATTTTTAATCAATCCTTCAACATATGCTACTCCAGAGGCTTGGGAAAATCCAATAGCAGCAGGTATACCAGAATCAGGAACACCAAAGACAATATCAGCATCTACGAGAGATTCTTTAGCTAGTTGCCTTCCTAATCGCATTCGGTAACTATACAAACTCTCGTTGTGCATAACGCTATCAGGGCGAGCAAAGTAAATCATCTCAAAGATACATAGCTTCCGCTGGGGCTGTTGACTCCAATGGTAAGAAGCCAAACCTTCTTCGGTAATCCAAACTAACTCACCTGGTTCCACGTCCCGCAGATATTCGGCTCCAATGATGTCTAAACCACAAGTCTCGGAAGCCAAAACATAACGGACTGGATTACCCGCTAAAGTGCCAATTACTAAGGGGCGAATGCCATTGGGGTCGCGAACGCCCATAACACCGCTCGGAGTGCCAATGACTAAACTAAAGGCTCCTTGGCAGCGGTGAAATGCCTGAACGGAGCCTTCTAGCCAATCTGCTCCAGCATTGATGGCTTCTGCGATCGCAAAAGCGATCATTTCTGAGTCTGTTGTCGTGACTAAGTTGCATTTGTTCTCAAGCAACTCTTGACGCAACTGCACAGTATTGACTAAATTACCATTGTGTGCTAGGGCTAATGTGCCTAAGCGAGTTTCAAGTACAGCAGGTTGGGCATTAACTTTGCGACTAGAGCCTGTGGTGGAATATCGAGTGTGACCAACGGCTAGGTTTCCAGGCAACTGATTCAAGATAGATTCATTAAAAACTTGGGACACCAAGCCCATATCTTTGTGGAGGTGTACTTGTGTTCCCTCAAATGTGGCAATCCCGGCTGATTCTTGACCCCGGTGCTGGAGGGCATACAATCCAAAGTAAGTCAGCTTCGCAACGTCTTCTCCCGGTGCGTAAATGCCAAAAACACCGCAAGCTTCTTCTGGCTTATCAGGACGATTTTCATGATTATTGATTGGGTTGTTAGTCTGTTCGGGGTAATCATCCGAAGTGACGGGATGGATGAGAATCATGCTAGCTTTGCTCCTGGTGGGGGGAATCAAGTCACTGGGATTGAGTTGTTAAACAGTTAGAGATTTCTTAATAAATCTTTAACCATCCATTAAAACAGTACCGTAATTATGCTCAAGGACGCTAATAGTTCTGAGTTTACTCACGACTCAGCACTCTTGAATCAAGACTGGGAGGTAGTAGTATGAATGGCTAGACGTTTAGAGATGGCATTGTAAAAGCGATCGCTAATATCTTCGATCCTAACCTTGATTAAAGTTTGGTTATTAGCGGTTAAAACCCCCAAATCAGTGTCGAAATTACCCACCAAACCCAATTTTTGCCATTCCTTACCCAGATGTTCCTGTAAGTAGGATTCCCAAACTTCTTGGTGTTTGGAGGCTACAGAAACTAAAATTCGCGCCCCACCTTCGCCAAATAGCAATTCATCAAGGCGTTGTAATTGCGTACCTGGTATTTCTAAATTGATTTCGGCACCGAGGTTACTAGCAATGCAACATTCTGCTAGGGCAATAGCCACTCCTCCCTCAGCACAATCGTGAGCTGAATGAACCCAACCAGCATGAATGCCCTGACGACAAACTTTTTGTACACGACGTTCCAAATCAAAATCCACTCGTGGTGGTTTTCCGGCAACAACGCCGTGGATAGTGGCTAAATACTCAGATGCTCCCAAACTGATTGTGGATGCTAAAGGTAATCCCAGTAAATAAATCACGTCACCGTCTGCCTGCCAACCTTGACCACAAATTTTAGTTATATCGGGAATTAACCCTACCATACCCACAACTGGAGTCGGATAGATTGGTTGCGGTATGCCTTGAGAATCAAGAGTTTCGTTGTACAGAGAAACATTTCCGCCTGTAACTGGTGTTGCCAATTCTCGGCAACCTTCAGCTAAGCCGCGACAAGCTTCTGCTAATTGCCAGTAACCAATCGGTTTTTCTGGAGAACCAAAATTCAGGTTATCCGTCACCGCCAGGGGTTCTGCACCTACACAACTGAGATTGCGTGCAGCTTCAGCCACCACAGCTTTAGCTCCTTCATAGGGATCAAGGTAAACATAACGAGGATTGCAATCCACAGTAGCCGCAACACCGCGTTGGGTAATGACACTTCTCCCTTGCTCTTTTGCTCCTCTGCTCCCCCTGCTCTCTTGCAAGGGGCGTAAACGTACTACAGCAGCATCCGCACCACCTGGTAGGATCACTGTATTGTTCTGCACTTGATGATCATATTGACGATATACCCAGCGTTTAGATGCGATCGTGGGCGTATCGAGCAAAGTTAAAAGAATATCATTCCAAGTTTGCAAATGTCCTGAGATTTCAACACCAGCACTTGTACAGGGGGGTAAAGACTCAGGCGTCCATTCCCAAGCTTTCAGAGCATATTCTGGCGGTTGAGCCAACAATTCTCGATGATAAAGAGGAGTATTCTCCGCCAACGCCTCAGTTGGAATTTCTGCTGCTATTTCACCCTGAAAGAGAATTTTCACTATAGGTTCAGCAATGACAGTGCCAGCGACAACAGCCTGAAGTCCCCAACGGTGAAAAATATCGATTAACTCGCCCTCACGTCCTTTGTGGGCAACAAACAGCATCCGTTCTTGAGATTCTGAGAGTAGGTATTCATAGGGAACCATCCCCAGTTCTCGCACGGGAATCTTATCTAAATCCAGTTCAATCCCTACACCACCTTTTGCTGCCATTTCTGACGTAGAACAAGTGATACCAGCTGCTCCCATATCTTGTGCGGCGACAACTGCACCTGTCTTAAATGCCTCCAAGCAAGCTTCAATTAAAGACTTTTCCAAAAAGGGATCGCCTACTTGCACTGCGGGACGGTCATCCATTGACTCATCACTCAATTCTGCGCTGGCAAAACTCGCACCTCCCATGCCATCGCGTCCGGTGGTGGAACCAACATATAACACGGGATTACCTAAACCTGATGCCCCAGATTTGACGATTTCTGGTGTTTCCATCAACCCCAGCGCCATAACATTTACTAGAGGATTACCAGAGTAAGCAGGGTCAAAGTAAACTTCGCCGCCAACAGTGGGCACTCCCACACAGTTACCATAATGGGCAATTCCCGCTACTACACCGCTAAACAACCGCTGGGTTTTGGCATCTTCTAGGGAACCGAAGCGCAGCGAGTTTAATATGGCAATAGGACGCGCACCCATTGTAAAGATATCTCTCAAGATTCCTCCTACCCCAGTTGCGGCTCCTTGGAATGGTTCAACAGCCGAAGGGTGATTATGGGATTCAATCTTAAAAGCTAATTGTAGCCCGTCGCCTAAGTCCACAACACCAGCATTTTCACCAGGGCCCACGAGAATGCGAGGCCCGGCTGTAGGAAACTGTTTAAGTAAAGGTCGAGAATTTTTGTAACAGCAATGCTCTGACCACATCACCCCGAACATTCCCAGTTCAGCTTTGTTGGGATGACGCCCTAATCGGCGGACAATTTCTGCGTATTCTTCTGGCTTTAGACCTTCAGCAACGATTTCTTCAGGGGAAAAGGGAGCAGCGGATGTGGCGGTCATGGAAGTAATGCACCAATTGAACAGAGCATTATTCTATCGATTTACTTGCCCTCTAGGTGTAGTTCTAGGAATGTAGATAGTTCTTTCTTTGTTTTCTTAAGGTAAATACTCACACAATATTTACTAAATTTTTACATAATTAGTTTTTTTTGCACCGACCTACGTAGTATCTAAATATGACTAGTTTTTGTCATGTAAGTGAACATTCCAGACGCTATTAAGTCTGTATGTCTACAGTAGGTATGGAATTACTAGGGTATATGCAGTTTAGCTGTAACAATCAAGTGATAACAATCACAAGTATCCTTGATTAAGATCGTCTCCATGCAATTACTAAGTAGGCATAATTAATTACAACTGAACTCTAGCCGAGTCATTAATAGGGAACACACTAATTGCCGACAGCCTCCATAAGGAACTGTCGGCTTTTTGTCATTGGTCATTTAAAATTTCCCCACAACTGGTTGATAACTTGACAGAGATTTGCCACAGCCACTACCAAGTGTGGGGAAGGTATGATCAAATTGGGAATTTTATGCGTATCGAGCGCTAATGCTTAGCACTCAATCTAGTTCTAGAAACAGCACACACTTTGAATTAAGACATCGCTTGAATGATGTAATCAAAGTAGGGTGATGCTTCGATCGCATCTTCCGCACTTAGTAAGCCAAGGGAGGCCTTTTTTAGTGAATTGATGGCTTCTACCATTCCTGGTACGGGAACACCCAATGAGTTATACATTTCCCGCACACCAATTAAACCGATTTTTTCAATTGGCTCTTTGTCGCCGGCAAGCACGCCATAGGTAATCAGGCGCAAGTACCAGCCAAAGTCACGGATACATAAAGAACGCTGACGTTCTCCGTAAGCATTACCACCGGGTGAAATAAAGTCGGGACGCTTTTGCCAAAGCTGTTTGGTTGCTTCTTGAACAATCTTTTTTTCATTTTCAGCTAAGGTAGCAGCAATCCGCGTCCGTTGTAGACCAGTTTGCAAAAATTCTTCGATACTCTTGAGTTCGCCACTGCTGGGATAACGCAGTTCGTCGTCGGCTTTGAGAATAACTTGGCTAATTACAGTCATGATTATTGCAATCACGCAAAGAAATATTATTTGCTAGTTTAACGAGTTGTAGGTACACAAGTGAAGAGAGATGAGGAAGATGAGGGGCAGTGTTTCGACTACGCTCAACAACCGGGGCAGGGGAGCAGGGGAGACAGGGGAGACAATGAGAAAATTATTAACTCTTGACCCTTGTACAGACGCGATTAATCGCGTCTGTACTCCTAACAAATGACTAATGACTAATGGCTAAAATAATTTGGCAACAGGGTGAATTAATTGAAGTTACGATCGCCGACTTGAATGATACAGGCGACGGTGTAGGACGCTTTGATGAACGCGTAGTATTTGTCCCAGATACCGTCCCAGGCGATCGCGCGATTGTACGCTTGATGCATGTTAAACCTAAATACGCCCACGGCAAGCTCCAGCAGCTATTGCAACCATCCCCCCACCGGATTCGACCTAGCTGCATTGTGGCTGATAAGTGTGGTGGTTGCCAGTGGCAACATATTAATTATGATTACCAGCTAGCAGCCAAACGCAATCAAGTTATCCAAGCTTTGGAACGCATTGGCGGTTTTGTCCAACCACCTGTAGATCCAGTACTCGCGGCTCCTTCTGCTTTAGGCTACCGCAACAAAGCTACCTATCCTCTAAGCAGATCGGCTACAGGACAAGTCCAAGCTGGTTATTACCAAAAAGGTAGCCACCAATTAATTAATCTAAATCAATGTCCAGTCCAAGACACGCGATTAAATGCCTTACTTGCTGAAGTTAAGCAGGACATTCAAAAGCAGGGTTGGCAAATTTACGACGAACAGCGTCATCAAGGGCAAATTCGCCATCTCGGTTTACGTATTGGAAGGCGCACAGGGGAAATGTTGCTGACTTTGGTGGTGAAGGACTGGAATTTACCGGGAATTGAAAACCAAGCCCAAGAATGGTTGAAGCGCTATCCCCAGTTGGTGGGAGTGTCGCTGAATCGGAATCGCGATCGCACAAATGTAATCTTTGGAAATGAAACCCGTTATATTGCCGGAGTTCCCTATCTGCGAGAAAAGTTTGCTGGATTGGAATTTCAAGTGCGCCCAGATACATTTTTTCAAGTTTATACAGAAACAGCAGAGGCGCTATTGCAGATAATTCAGTCAGAGCTGAATCTTCAAGGGCATGAGATGCTAGTTGATGCTTATTGTGGCATTGGAACTTTAACTTTACCTCTTGCCAAGCAAGTACACCAAGCTACAGGGTTAGAAGTGCAACCAGCAGCAGTAGAACAAGCTATTTTAAACGCTCAGCATAACAAAATTAATAATGTGACATTCCAAGTTGGGGCAGTGGAAAAATTGCTTCCAAAAATGGGCACAATACCAGAAGTAGTTCTACTTGACCCGCCACGTAAGGGATGCGATCGCGCTGTCATTGATACTTTACTGCAAACGAAACCATCTCGAATTGTTTACGTCAGCTGTAAAGTAGCTACCCTCGCCCGTGATCTCAAACTACTCTGTCAAAACGGGCAGTATGAAATCACACGGGTGCAACCTGCTGATTTTTTCCCCCAAACGGCTCATGTGGAAGCTGCCGCCTTTCTTGTGCTATCACATTTGGATAAGGGTGCTGAGTCCTGCACAAAAACTCAAATTTGAAATTTGTAGTCTAGTGCATACTAAAAATGCTAAAATCGAATTAAGCTAAAAATAGATTTCATTTTGTTTAAAGAAATTAAAGTTGCATAGGCTCTTAAAAACATGAAATGGGTTGTCTAAATTACAAATCGGCAAATAGTAGAGTATAACAATACTCATTCAAATTTTCAGCAGCTTTTAAGTTGCTAATATTATCAGGTTCATCATCCCACCAGCCGTTAGATATTCAAGCAATCCTAACTTATTCATTGAGTCAATGCTCCCTAGCATTTTCAAAATTTAGTTTTAAAGACGCAAGTTTGAAGGCAGCATGACCACCTCAACTTTTATCAGGGTGCCTGTTAAAGCAAACTGATGTCTAGCTAGCTGAAAGCTATGGGGTTTCTCTTGTGATTACCATTTCGCTTCGTCCCGTTGGACGTTACTGGGGCACAATTAGTTTCGCCTCTACTCTCTATCTTTGTCCGATACTAGATTTGTTATTGGCAGAGATTCCAGCAAAACTTCAAGCAGAACTGCGCCTAGGGCTTCAAGAAGCCTTAGTAAACGCAGCGAAACATGGAAATAATCTTGACCCTAGTAAAAGAGTTGTAGTCCGTTTTTCTTTAATAGATAATCAATATTGGTGGATAATATCAGACCAGGGTAGTGGCTTTTGTCCTTCATCTGCTAATGATGACGAGGAACTAACAGATTATCTGCCACCAGATGAGGCAGAAAGTGGTCGTGGTTTATGTCTTCTGCATCAAATCTTTGATCAGGTAGAGTGGAACCGCAAAGGCACGGAATTAAGACTTTGTAAACAAATGGAAAATCGCCCCCGGCTAGCTCTGCGACGGTGAGTACAGGAGGGGGAAACAAGAAGATGGCAGGACAAGGAGAAAAGGTAACAATAGTTAATGATGTTGTTACTTTTTCCACTGCCCCTATTTTTTATGTTCGCCGTGGCTTGGACAGGGTGGGGCAGAAATAGAGCGATCTAACCAACCAACAGCTTGTTCTAATCTAGCAATGGCTTCTTGTGGCTGATTTTTGAGCAGATATACGACCGCTGCTGCTATTTGTTCATTGGCGCGAGAATTGCGGTTAGACTTGAGGCGATGCCAATCGTCAGGAGAAATGCTTAGCCTTTCCATGAGGGCCTGGGCTAATTCCAGAGTGCTAAATTCATTCAGTTGGCTGGTTTTAGGCAGCTGAGTTGATTGAGACATAACTATTGGCAAATTTACATTTACTTCTACTGTACTACTTGTAAATGAAGCCGCCTAAACAATCGCAGCCGCCAGCAGAAAACCCAGAGCCAGATTTTGAGCAAGAACTGCAAGAAATAGAGCGATCGCTCCTATCCTTAAAAGAACGCTACAATCAAGTGCAACGCGATCGCCTTTCAAAGGCAGAATGGCAACAACGCCTCAACAAACTAAATCATAATAAGCACCAGACTCCAGAAATCAAAGCGGAGTTACGGCAGATAAAACAGCAGTTGGAAATGCTAGAAGTAAACTTAGAAAGCCAGTTATTCTCTTGGGTTAGCCTCAAGAAACCTTTCTGGCAAGCCGTCCGCTTTGGTGGAATGGGCGTTATTATAGGCTGGATATTGAAATCCTGTGCTGGGTAAATATGGTAAATCGACGGATTGCAGAAATATTGCGAAGTGGTCAACCTGATGAGTCTCTCGTAGTTCAAGGCTGGGTAAGAACCAAACGCGAGTCAAAAGGTTTTGCTTTTATTGAAGTCAATGACGGCTCATCGCTAGCTAATTTGCAAGTCGTAATTAATCAGGATCTGCCAGACTACGAAGCAATCTTAAAACAATTGAACACGGGTGCTGCTGTCGAAGTAACAGGGGTGCTGGTGGCTTCTGTTGGTAAAGGACAGCGAATTGAGTTGAAAGCAGAAACAGTCAAAGTCTACGGCGAAGCTGATCCCGAAACTTACCCACTGCAAAAAAAACGCCATTCCTTTGAGTTTTTGCGAACCATTGGACATTTGCGATCGCGGACTAATTCCTTTGGGGCAGTTTTCCGCGTCAGAAATGCTTGTTCTACAGCCATTCACCAGTTTTTCCAAGAAAGAGGCTTCTTGTGGGTACACACCCCGATTATCACTGCTAGCGATTGTGAAGGCGCAGGTGAACTATTTAGCGTTACTAGTTTGGATTTCAAAAACATTCCCCGCACAGAAAACCAAGCAGTAGATTACACACAAGACTTTTTTGCTAAACCCACATATTTAACAGTTAGTGGACAGTTAGAAGCAGAAGTTATGGCAATGGCGTTTAGCAACGTCTACACCTTTGGCCCTACCTTCCGGGCAGAGAATTCTAACACTTCCCGCCATTTAGCAGAATTTTGGATGGTTGAGCCAGAAATGGCTTTTTGTGATTTGAAAGGCGATATGGATTTAGCTGAGGCGTTTCTCAAACATATATTTAAATATGTGTTGGAAACGTGTCCAGAAGACATGGAATTTTTCAATCAGCGTATTGATAATACTGTGTTGGCAACGGCTGAAAATATTATTAACAATCAATTTGAACGTTTAACTTATACAGAAGCGGTTAAACTTTTAGAAAAGGCTGATGTTAAATTTGAATATCCTGTAACTTGGGGTTTAGATTTACAATCAGAACACGAACGCTACTTGGCTGAGCAATTGTTTAAGAAGCCTGCGATCGTCACAGATTATCCAGCGCAAATCAAAGCCTTTTATATGCGCTTGAACGACGATGAAAAGACCGTCCGTGCAATGGATATTCTCGCACCCAAAATTGGCGAAATTGTTGGCGGTTCCCAGCGGGAAGAACGCCTAGAAGTTCTAGAACGCCGTGTATTAGCGCAAGGGTTAAACCCAGAAGATTTGTGGTGGTATCTTGATTTGCGTCGTTATGGTACTGTCCCTCACGCTGGTTTTGGTTTGGGTTTTGAGCGACTCGTGCAATTTATTACGGGTATGGGAAATATCCGTGATGTGATTCCATTCCCTCGTACACCGCAGAATGCTGATTTTTAGTTTGAGAATTTGAAAACCAGGCGATTAAAAATCGCGTCTACACAAACCAAGTCCGTCTGCCTAGACTAGTAAAAACTTTGAAACCCGCAAATGCGGGTTTTGCTTGTATAGCAGCGTACTTTATCAAGCGATTAGTTAAAATTAAGATTTTTGAACTTCCTCTTGTAAAACTTGAACTTACTCAATAGATAATTCAGTAACTTGAGCAATTTACTCTAAACTCATTCCAATTCGCAACAAATTTAAAGCCAACTTTCTTGTTGTTTCTGCTTGGCCTTTGGCTTCGCTTCTTCTAGGATTTGTTGATAAATGACTGATTCGCGCATAATCTTACTCCTTAAAATCTTGCTAATTACATTAAGGGGATATCTTCATCAACATCGGTTTGAAATTCGATATGTAGAACATCTATAAGGTTCTAGTAATAGAGTTGCCTAAAACTTTGACAAAGTAACATATAGTATTTAGAACATGCACTTGCTACTATCCACATCTGGATTAACAAAATATTATTAGTGCGATAGATTCATATACTTATTTATATTGAAATTTGCAAAGATAATTTAGCAGTTTATAAATTGCATACACAAGAAATTAGGGGTACAACAACTGTTGTACCCCTAAAGATTGGCTAGATTCAGTTTTATGGAAAACCGCTAAAAAATAACAATCAACCTCGTGACTACCAAATTATGAGCAATTCTTCACATTTACTACATCTAGATTAATGGTTTGCTAAGGTAAATACTTTCTTGCTTACCTGCGTGGGATAAGTAACGCTAGTGTTAAAAGAAATAGTGTAAAGCAAAATCCTCATCCAAGAAGTCGAGTAAGAAGCTAAAATAGCAATTTTAACTAAATAGGTAAAATTTAATACTGATATTTTAGATAATAGACGCACCCAAACTCGTATCCAAGTTCACATACCCAAAGATTTACATGAGGAACCAGTCATTTCACAACTGGTTTCTCATTATGGCATCACGGTAATTATTGCTGATGCTCAGATAAGTGCAAACGTGCCTGAATGCAGCTGTTTTGATCGGAACTACGAGGTGCTGTTTCTCAAACCGAAAGTGCCTTAATTTACCTGGACGAACTTGATTTAGAAGTCTTGCACCAATCAAACTCTGAAGAAGATGGGTGGTAAATTGAGTGCTAAGTCCTGAGTGCTGAGTACTAAGTGTTTTTGACTCAGCACTCAGCACTGACTACTCGGTACTAGATTTAAGCCATTTGATTTTCAATCGCCCACCGCGCTAGTTCAGTGCGGTTATGGAGATTGGTTTTGCCCAACATGTTGGACACATGGCTTTCAACTGTTCGCTGACTAACATTTAATTCTTCAGCAATTTCCCGGTTAGCTAAACCCCTAGCAACAAACTGCACTACTTTCAGTTCTGTTGGGGTTAATTGCACATCGAAGGGAACCTGGATGCGGGAACCGTTTTCTCCTCCTTTTGCTTGGTGTTCTTTCCAACGGATAGTTTGTTTGAGAGAGGATTCTACTTGCGCTACGAGTTCTTCTGGCTCAAAGGGCTTGACCATATATACATCAGCACCTTTATTCAAACCTTTAACTCGATCCGCGCTTTGTCCCTTAGCTGAAAGGAAAAGAACGGGAATCCAGCTGGTTCGTTCGTTTTGCCGGACTTGTTCCACAAAAGTATATCCATCCATTTCCGGCATCATCACGTCGCAGATGATCATGTCTGGAACATCGTGCTCTAAAATTTCCAGAGCTTCTCGTCCATTTTCGGCGGTGATGACTTCATATCCCCGGAATTCTAAGTAATCCTTCACCAGCAAGATGAGGTTAGGGTCATCATCAATCAATAGAAGTCGTTTGTGATCTTTCATGCTGGGCTCTTTCATAGCAGTGGCACTTGTCGCGCTTCGGTCCATCAATGTCTTGAATAGTTATCCTCTATGGTGGATTATTTGAGATGTTGTCTTTTTTCCCACTTAACTTGCCTTTGCTGCCTCGAAGTCTCACAAGTGTTGAAGCACTTTTAAGAAATTAGTAGCTCGATGGCAAAAGTCCAGCAAGGATACGTATAGCAGTAGTATCTATAATGCGCTATTATATATCGCTTTGAAAGTGGCGGGCTAAAAAACACTGATTAAATAATCTTTCTGATTCACAAGTAAGTACTGGCTTAAGATGACCCTACCTCAAAACCAACCCGCGCTCTCTTAAAGCTTACTGCCATACCATATCCTTCGGATGTGAAGTCTTTACGAGACGTTCACAAGAAACTAGGGAAGTTTATGGCAAAAGATGGGTTAAAAATGCATACTCTTCTACCACCCTATTGCCTATGTAAGTGTTCTTGGATAATCCGCTCAATGACTTCCGAGTTGGCTTGGCGATACCAGATCCCATCCGGGTGAACCACCATTATCAGTCCAGAACAACAAACACGCAAGCAATTAGCCTTAGTTCTAAAGACATAAATGGGACGACTATCTTGCGTCTCGTCGAGTTTTAGCTCTTTAAGTCGCGTTTTCAAGTATTCCCAAGACTCCAGACTAGCTTGTTTTGAGCAGCAGTTAGCAACCTGGTCAGCACTAACAAAAATGTGTCGCTGAATTTTAGCTAGTCCTAGAAATTCTACACAATTACTTAGGGCTTTATGTTCTGGAGATTTAGTAGTTTTGGGGATTGGATGGCTGAACTGGATCACTAGATTGTTACTCATCGAGCGGCTCCCTGATTACAGTTCTATAACAATTTCCCAGGTTTGCAAATAAAGTTGTCTACATAAAAATATTCGGAACTTACGGAACGGAACCTGAAAGCCAAGAGTAATTAAGCATTTATACTTAAGTAGTCCTGTGTTCATCTAGTTCGGGAACCCGTACTAAGGAAATTGTTGCCATTACAT
The DNA here is from genome assembly GCA_019359395.1 of Komarekiella atlantica HA4396-MV6. Classification (GTDB taxonomy): domain Bacteria; phylum Cyanobacteriota; class Cyanobacteriia; order Cyanobacteriales; family Nostocaceae; genus Komarekiella; species Komarekiella atlantica. The sequence goes on along the minus strand of JAHHHK010000014.1, from coordinate 22,980 downwards.
ACCGCTTTTCGGTAAATTAGCACTCAGGAGTTGAGAGTGCTAAACTCTGGAGAAATTAATATGGCAGCTGTATCTCTAAGCGTTTCTACAGTTAAACCTTTAAGCGATCGCGTTTTCGTGAAAGTGAGCGCCTCTGAAGAAAAGACCGCAGGTGGTTTGTATTTACCCGACACCGCCAAAGAAAAGCCCCAGGTAGGGGAAGTAGTCGCCCTTGGCCCTGGCAAGCGTAACGACGACGGTAGCCGTCAGGAATTAGAAATTAAAGTCGGCGATAAGGTGTTGTACTCCAAGTACGCTGGTACCGACATCAAGCTCGGTACCGAAGAATATGTACTGCTTTCTGAAAAAGACATTCTAGCAGTCGTTGCGTAATAGTCATTGGTCATTAGTCATTGGTCATTGGTCATTAGTCGTCGGATAAATGACAAATGACGAAAAACAAATGACAAACAGAGAAGTTTGAGCGCCGACTTCCGGGTACAGAACTTCTCCTAAGGGAGACGCTGCTTTGTAGCTTGCTTCCCCGAAGGAATACGGAGACAAATGACGAAAAACAAATGACAAAGGACAATTAACAATGGCAAAGCGCATTATCTACAACGAAAACGCCCGTCGTGCTCTAGAGCGAGGCATTGACATTTTAGCTGAGGCCGTAGCTGTTACCCTTGGCCCCAAAGGTCGTAACGTAGTTCTAGAAAAGAAATTTGGCGCACCGCAAATCGTTAATGACGGTGTAACCATCGCTAAAGAAATTGAATTAGAAGACCACATTGAAAACACTGGCGTGGCTTTAATTCGCCAAGCTGCTTCTAAAACCAACGATGCTGCGGGCGATGGCACCACAACTGCCACCGTTTTAGCTCACGCTATCGTCAAAGAAGGCTTGCGGAACGTTGCAGCTGGTGCTAATGCGATATTGCTGAAGCGTGGTATTGATAAAGCTACCAACTTCCTGGTAGATAAAATTGCTGAACACGCTCGTCCTGTAGAAGATTCTAAAGCTATTGCTCAAGTGGGTTCTATCTCAGCTGGCAACGATGAAGAAGTTGGTCAGATGATTGCCCAAGCAATGGACAAAGTTGGCAAAGAAGGCGTAATTTCCCTAGAAGAAGGGAAATCTATGTTCACTGAGTTGGAAATCACTGAAGGGATGCGCTTTGATAAAGGCTACATCTCTCCCTATTTCGCCACTGACCCTGAGCGGATGGAAGCGATTTTTGATGAGCCTTATCTGCTGCTAACTGATAAGAAAATTGCCCTTGTACAAGACCTTGTACCAGTTCTAGAGCAAGTAGCTCGTGCAGGCCGTCCCTTAGTGATTATCGCCGAAGACATCGAAAAAGAAGCTTTGGCAACCTTAGTAGTAAACCGCCTGCGCGGTGTATTGAACGTTGCTGCTGTTAAGGCTCCTGGTTTTGGCGATCGCCGCAAAGCTATGCTAGAAGACATAGCTGTATTAACTGGTGGTCAACTGGTCACTGAAGATGCTGGTTTAAAGTTGGAAAACACCAAGCTTGAGAGCTTGGGTAAAGCTCGCCGTATCACTATCACTAAGGACAACACCACAATTGTTGCCGAAGGTAACGAAGCTGGCGTCAAGGCTCGTGTTGAGCAGATTCGTCGTCAAATTGATGAAACTGAATCTTCTTACGACAAAGAGAAACTGCAAGAGCGTCTTGCTAAACTCTCTGGTGGTGTCGCCGTGGTGAAAGTGGGTGCAGCCACAGAAACCGAAATGAAAGACAAGAAGCTGCGCCTAGAAGACGCTATCAATGCTACCAAAGCAGCTGTGGAAGAAGGTATCGTTCCTGGCGGTGGTACAACTTTGGCTCACCTAGCTCCCGATTTGGAGACTTGGGCAAAGAGCAGTCTTAAGGATGAAGAGTTGATTGGTGCTTTGATTGTCGCGCGGGCTTTACCTGCACCTCTGAAGCGGATTGCTGAAAATGCTGGTCAGAATGGTGCTGTAATTGCTGAACGTGTCAAAGAGAAGGAATTCAACATTGGCTATAACGCCGCAACTAACGAGTTCGTCGATTTGTTAGCTGCTGGTATTGTTGACCCTGCCAAGGTAACTCGTTCTGCTCTGCAAAACGCTGCTTCTATCGCTGGTATGGTGTTGACAACCGAATGTATTGTAGTTGACAAACCTGAGCCGAAAGATGCTGCTCCTGCTGCTGGTGGTGGCATGGGTGGCGGTGACTTCGATTACTAATATCTAAAATATTCTGTAATCATTTCTGTAAATAAAAACAGTCGCTTCCTGATGGGAGTGGCTGTTTTTTATTGGAACGGGCAAAGAGATGAAAGGCGATCGCACTTGGCGCTCTTGATTTTCAAGATTGGTTAATCGTCTGGCTGAATCCCAGCTTGCTTTAAAATCGCACGTAATGTTCCCTCTGGCATATCACCTGAATGATTGGGAATAGTAATATAACGATTAGTTTCAGGATTAAACCAAATTTCATGGCTGCTTGCGGCCTGACGGTAAAAAAGAAACCCAAAAGATTTGATAATTTTGATAATCTGTTTATAGCTAAACTCAGCTAACCTACCCATGAATTAATTACTGACCTACAACTAAAGGATAGTTAAACTGCTCAGCTATTGGTTGCAAGTAATCTAGTTCGTTGTTTTGAGACTGGGCTTCTAGTAACTTACGTGCTACATCACGAACAATTTCTAAAGTTTCCGCAACCGTCCGTCCTTGAGCAACTAAGCCTTGAACCTCATTAGATGTTGCTAAATAAACGCCTTCTGGTAATTTCTCAATGTGGATGTTTAGCAATCTTTCCATTATTGTAGACGTTATTTTTTGAGGCTGTTTAATTGTTATGATATTGCTTTCTTAAACTTTTAGTTTTAGAGTTACGAGCAAATAAGTTTAACGTTGCATCTAAATGCTAAAAATAATGCTACCTTTTAATAAAAAAATTATCACTGATGAAGCCATGCATCCGGTAGCAGTATTGATTGATTACCATAACTGGCAGCAAAGTGAGAAGATATTAGAGGAGCATGAATCAGAAAAAAAAGAAGAATTTGATTTAAATAAGTATAAAGGCGTAATGAAACTAACTCAAGACCCTCTGAAATATCAGCAGCAAACTAGGGACAAGTGGTGTTGATACAACCTTTGGGATTGTTAAATACAAATGTTTTTTTATAATTTTTGGGTGTCATTTGGTAAACCCATTACCATCAGGACAATACTTTATTTTAGTAATGTGCATTGATATCAAATTGCTGGTAAATAATATTTATTAGATGGGAGGACAACTAAAATTTGTAGAAAAAGTTTGATTCAAATACAAATAATCTCACGAAAATTTACATTTACCCCAAACCTTGTCGCGACATGAATTTACAATCTTCTAGTTCTGACAAAATTCTGGTTGTCGATGACTCTCCTGATAACGTATTTTTGATTAAAACTATTTTGGAAGAAGAAGGCTACACGATTAGCACCGCAGAAAATGGGATTTCAGCATTGGCAGAACTGAAAGCATCTCCTTGTGACTTAGTGTTGCTGGATCTAATGATGCCAGGAATGGACGGGTACGAAGTTACCAAGCACATTCGTGGAGATATGAAGTTACCGCAATACATCCCGATACTACTGATCACCGCCCATGATGCGCCCAATGTCGCCCGCGGATTAGACTTGGGTGCTGATGATTTTATCCGCAAACCTGTAACTGTAGATGAATTGCTGGCAAGGGTGCGATCGCTTTTGCGTTTGAAGCATAGTATGGATGAACGTGATGAAATTGCTCGCCAGCGAGAAGATTTTGTTTCACGCCTTACCCATGATTTACGCACTCCTTTAGTGGCGGCTGATCGCATGTTAACGCTGTTTCAGCAGGGTGCTTTGGGAGGTTTATCATCCCAAATGCAGGAAGTAATTACTATTATGGCTCGCAGTAATACTAACCTGCTTTCTATGGTCAATACTTTATTGGAAGTTTATCGCTTTGAAGCCGGGCGTAAAACTCTGGCACTTCAGCCAGTTAATCTCAGTAGATTGCTAGAAGAAGTAACTGGAGAACTGACACCTTTGGCTGAAGCCAAAACACTATCAATAAATCTAGATTTTACTGAGGATTTAAGCACGAATACAGTAATGGGCGATCGCTTAGAACTGCATCGTTTATTCACCAACCTTATAGGCAATGCTATAAAATTTACTGATTCTGGTTTTGTTACCATTCGTCTAACATCTCAACACCAATTGGACGAAAGCAACCAGTCTCAGTTATCTTGGAAATCCAATTCTATTGATTACATGAGCATAGAAATAGCAGATACCGGGCCAGGTATTTCCTCTGAAGAACAAGCCACTTTATTTGAACGATTTCGCCAGGGTAGCCACAAGAGTTCTGGTAGTGGCTTAGGATTATATCTTTCCCGCCGAATTGTCGAGGCACATCAAGGTGCTATCCGACTCAATTCACATCTAGGTGAAGGTAGTAGATTTATTGTACTTCTACCCATGAAACCATAAAAAATTTGAAATATAAAATATGAATTATTAAACTTTTATTTTAAAAGTTTATAACTTATTGATATGTAAATTTTAATTTTGTAAATAACGATAGTATATAGTTATTTTGATGAACTAAAAATCTAATTAGAATTAATATATTAACACTTGCATTAATTTTATAAAATAAAAAATGATTAATACTAAATTACAAAACATTGCTGAGATTCTTCTTAATCAGCGTAAGTTTTTTCAAACTGGCAAAACTAAAGATGTTGATTTTCGTATTAAACAACTCAAAACTCTTAAGCAAGCAGTTAGTGAGCATGAACAAGCAATAATCCAGGCATTACAAGCGGATTTAAATAAGCCTGAATTTGAGATTTACATGACAGAACTTAGTATAATCAAGGAAGTGGATTATGCGATAAAACACCTTAAAAGTTGGATTAAACCCAAAAAAACAGCAGTTTCTTGGGAATTTTTTTCTTACTCAGCTCGAATTTATTCAGAACCGCTAGGAGTTGTTCTAATTATTGGCGCTTGGAATTATCCATTCAATTTAATTATTTCACCGTTAGTGGGTGCGATCGCCGCAGGAAATTGTACAATTATCAAATCTTCAGAGCTTGCTCCGCATACTTCCCATGTCCTTGCTGAGATTATTGCTAAATATTTTGACCCAGCTTATATTGCAGTGCTAGAAGGAGGCGTAGAAACTAGTCAAAAACTACTAATAGAAAAGTTTGACCATATCTTTTTTACTGGTGGTACAGCCGTAGGTAAAATCGTCATGGCAGCAGCAGCCAAACATCTCACACCAGTTACTTTGGAATTGGGCGGTAAAAGTCCTTGTATTGTAGATACTGATATTAATATTGAACATACTATTAGACGAATTACTTGGGGAAAGTTTCTGAATGCTGGACAAACTTGTATTGCTCCTGACTATCTTTTAGTTGACAAGAAAATTAAAAAAAATTTAGTCAATGGACTGCAAAAATGCCTAAAAGAATTTTATGGCGGTCAGCCAGATAAAAGTCCTGATTATGCCAGAATTATCAGTCAAAAACACTTTGATAGGTTAGTTAATTTTCTGAAAGATGGTGAAATTATTATTGGTGGAAAAACTAAATCTTCAGAGCGTTATATTGCCCCCACATTAATTGATAATGTCTCTTTAATAGATCCAATCATGCAGGAAGAAATTTTTGGCCCCCTGCTACCCATAATAGAATATACTGATATCGCCGAAGCGATCGCTTTGATTAATTCTCAACCAAAGCCTTTAGCTTTATACTTATTTTCTCAAAATAAAAACCTGCAAAAGCGCGTTTTGCAGGAAACCTCATCTGGTGGAGTCTGTATTAACGACACACTTATGCAGTTTGGTGTCTCATCTTTACCGTTTGGTGGTGTAGGAGATAGCGGTATTGGCAGCTATCACGGTAAAACTAGTTTTGACATTTTCTCTCATCACAAAAGTGTATTACAAAACTCCTTTTGGCTGGATTTAAAATGGCGGTATGCTCCCTATAAGGGGAAATTACCCTTAATAAAGAAACTTCTGGGTTAAAAATTAAAAATTAAGAGTTATGAGTCAGGAGTTAAAAATTCTTAATTCCTAACTCCTAACTATTAAAACCCAAAGGCGCTACTGTAACGCTCCTCTGTCCAGGGTTCGCCACGACGATGGTAGCCATTACGCTCCCAAAAACCAAGTTCTTCACGACTCAAAAACTCCAAACCATTGATCCACTTAGCGCTTTTCCAAGCGTAGAGGTGGGGAACAACTAGCCGCATTGGGCCACCATGTTCGGCTGGTAACGGCTCACCAAAGACTTTAAGGGCAAAAAAGTTTTCTTCGCGCAAAAAGTCTTCCATTGAAATGTTGGTAGTGTAGCCGCCATAGCAGTGTTCCATAATATGCGCTGATTTTGGATCTACTTCAATTAGACTCATAAAGTCTGTCACTTTAATGCCAGTCCATTTGACATCCAATTTAGACCAACGCGTTACACAGTGGAAGTCTGCCGTGAAGTCGTGCTGAGGTAGTGCTATAAAGTCTGACCAAGTGAAGGTAGCAGGTTTTGCTAAACCCCAAACGCGAAACTCCCATTCCTCGGTGCTGACTTGAGGGGTTGCACCATAAGTTAATACGGGGAACCCCTTGGCCAGGTGTTGACCTGGAGGGACGCGTTCGCCTTCTTCCTTTTCTGGTTTTTGAAAAAATTTTCCTAGCATAGTCGTAGAAAAATAAGTTTTCTCAAGATATTTAAAAGCTTTTTTGCTGATTAGCTAAAAGCTAGAAGAACCAGATATTTTACTTGTTATTCAACATTCCCAGAGGCTCAAGCCGCTGGGATTCTATGAAAGGTAGGTTAATTCCAAACTTTCATGAAGTTTTATGATTCTTCCTCTTCTTCAGCTGTTGGATAGACAAATGTAGAACGTCCAGTCAAAATCGACTTGCCTAGGGAGAGAGCTTTCTGAGCTTCAACAACAGCTTTGTGCCTCCAGGTAGCTCGGCGCTTATCTCGTTTAGACTTGGACGTTTTCTTCTTAGGGACAGCCATATTAGCGGAAATCGCAATTCTTGACAACCTTTTTATTCTAAGCGATCAACTGACCAAAGAAAGTATGAAGAATTAAACAGGCAGTCCAGAACTTAGGATTTGGAATATGGTGTTTTCTCTTTTTGATTAGCGTTTATCTAGCGCCCCATTTGGAGGCGCTTCCATCATCGGTATTTTATCTGTGGGTTCCTCTGTTGTTGCGGGCTTGGTGGGTTGAGGTACTGTGGGGTTAGCAGTAGCGGCTGGAACTGGATTAGAGGTTGTTTGATTTTCAAAGAACAGTAGTGATCGCGCAGTTTTGAAGTAAGTTGCCCAGCGTTGAGCATCTGGACGCGATCGCCATTGGGGACGGCTGACTTCTAATGTCAAAACTGGTGCGATCGCTCCATAACTTTGTACGGATATAATAATTGAAACATCTGTCACCAAGATATCTTGGTCAAAGCTCCGCTGAGCAGCTGCTCTAGCAGCCGCTTCCGCCCTTCGCAGAATGGTTTCGTAGTTTTCTTCTGGTAAGCGGTCAATAGCCACGTCAACTCTAGCGGTGTAAGCTCGCACAATCTGAGGTGCGATCGCTTCAGCCAAAAGCCATGTAGGAACTGTAGATATGAGCAAAACTACTAAAGGAACTATCCGGATTCTTGTGGCAATTTGGCTAATAACTGAGAAGGGGATGATCGATGATGGTAGGTGAGCATAATTTTTGCTCATAACCTTGTAACTCCTTATTGATGATCTGTAATGGTAATTCGGTAGAAGTATTTTCCGCCATACAAAAGTAACAAAACATACATTTTACCTGAAGATTTGATACGAATCACCTAGACTAAAAAACATAGGTTAGCTTTGCCTCAACAACAAAGTTAACCGCAATTTTAAGAACAGCAAACAATAACTGACAAAAAGCGGGATGGCAAATTACTGGGCGATCGCTATTGGCATCAATCAATATCAGTTATTTCAACCTTTGAGTTACGCCCAAGCCGATGCTGAGGCACTAAAGGATATTTTGGTGACAGAAGCAGGTTTTAAGAGCGAACACTGCTTACTGATGACAGATACTTCGCCACCGAGAGGAAATAGATCAACCCATCCGACTAAAGAAAATATTCTGCTTTTACTTGAAGATTTAGCCGCGACAAGTTTTCAACCGCAAGACTATTTGTGGTTATTCTTTAGCGGTTATGGAGTCAACTACAACGGCAAAGATTACTTAATACCAGTAGAAGGAAACCCCGAACTGGTTATGGAGACTGGTATAGAAGTGCGATCGCTAATGCAAAGTTTGAAACTTGCTGACTTAAATGCATTACTACTACTCGATATCAACCGCGCTTTTGGTACTCAAGCGGATGCTCCCGTTGGCGAAGAAATTATAGAACTAGCTCAAGAATTACAAATTGCCACAATTCTTTCTTGCCAGCCAGAACAATTTTCCCACGAAAATAGTGAGCTAGGTCATGGATTCTTTACAGCGGCGTTGTTAGAAACTTTGCGTTCTGGCAATGGCAACAGCTTAGCTGATTTAGAAAGCTATCTGAACTTAATCACGCCCCAATTATGTCAACACCACTGGCGTCCCATCCAAAACCCTGCCACTATCATCCCATCAAGGCAGCAAATAATCTTGCCGCAATTAGCAGTAGAAAGTGACCTGGAAGCAGAGCCGATTATTTATCCAGAAGAATCCTTTGCTGTTACTCGTGCAGCTCCTTCACTTGATGACAATCCTCCCAGCGCTTCAGCAGATCAGGGTAGGTGGGGAGAAAACACAACTGTGGAAACTACTGTGAGTCAATCCTCCCAACAAAAGGCAGGAGACGAGGATTCATATCAAGAAGTAGTTATATCAGCTTCCGAGCCAGTAAGCACTCTTGCCGATAAAAATCCGATGCCGGAAACTTCCTTAGAAGTGATTCCTTCACACCAGTTATCTCAACAGGAGAAACCCACTCACACTGCTGGCTCCTCTTCTCAAGCCTATGTCTCCCGATTGCCAGCGCAGGCAGATACTTCCTTGTGGAAACAGTTTATATTGTGGGGTGGAGGCAGCATGGTGGTAGCAGGTTTAATCGCAGTTCTTTTTCTCCGCAATCAAGCAACTTTTAGAATTAAGCAAATATCAACGGAATCACCCACTGCTGTTAGTGATCCTACGTTCCAGGATTCACCAGATGACCGCTCCATCAATGAAATTACTCCATCAGGTCAATCAAAAACTCGCTCCAGAACACAAATAGCCTCTAGTTCCCAGTCAAGACGGAATCAAGCACTATTAGACTTAGGGAAAATGTCACTCCGGCCAACTCAAGCTAGCGATCTGAGCTTGGCGATCGCCACAGCCCGGAAAATTCAACCCGGTGAACCGCTTTACGAACAAGCTCAGGAGAATATTAAAATTTGGAGCCGGATGATTTTAGATTTAGCCGAGGGTCGTGCTAGACAAAGGCGATATGGTAATGCCATTGCGACCGCGCAGTTAATCACCAAAGACGAAGCCCTTTATGCCAAAGCACAAGCAGCAATTAACCAGTGGCGAATAGAGGGCAAGCAGTATGTGAGCAATAAAACTCTTTTAGACGCAGCTAATGCTTTGATTAAGCCCGGACAAGCATCTACTTACAATCGAGCCATCGAAGTTGCCAAGAGAGTACCATCAGGTCAACCAGGCTTTGATACTGCCCAAAAATTGATCAATAGATGGAGTGAAAAAATTTTAGATTTAGCTAAGAGTCGTGCTGCTCAAGGAGAACTCAATGCGGCAATTAAAACTGCTGCTCTAGTCCCAGAAGTAACGGCTGCTTACGAAGATGCTCAAGATGCTATCCAAAAATGGCAGGATAGGAGACTTAGAAATTAAAAATGCTCAAAAGTTTAAAGTCCAGAGTCAAAAGCAACTGCCATTGACCCTGGACTATTAATTATTGAAATATTGACTGATTTTGTTTTAACAGTACTGCGATACATCCTCACCACATTCGTCGGCTAGATAGCACATTGCTCGGAAACGTAAGCCAACGACTTCATCATATAAGGGGTTAAGCTTACACATTGGCGGAATGTGAAACAGGGTTTTCCCGAATAATTTGACATCGCGCTCAAAGGGGCACTGAGATGGAATCAGTTTGCACAAACGGTGAGCTAGTTGGCGATCGCGAACTTGAATGCTGTCTACTCGTTGCCTTAAAGGTTGGAGAATATCATAATAAGACTTGGAAGTAGAACGGTGCAACTGGGTTACATGAGCATCACTAGCCTCTGCTTGACTGATCAATACCCAGCTTGCCAAAAAAATCTTTTTTGTGGTATTATTAAATACCTTCATGGTTAGTCCTCTGTGTTATTGAGGGTATTCATCTTTTTGATGAATATATACAAAGTGGCAACGACCTTTCCCGGAAGAATCGTGTTCTGACTGACGATACGATATATGTTTGAGCAGCCACTTAAGTCAGAACCTCATTTATTACTACATCAAGTTAATCGCAAATTTTGCGGAGTGGTAGTGTAGTACCACTGATCTTGTTCATATCTTGACACAGTTTAAATTTTAATAAAGACATCTGCCATTGGACAGGTTCTATTGTAACATTTACAAAATTTAATATAATGAATCCCTGTAATTAATTTTGGTAAGTATAAATATTAGCGATGAAAATAATTTTGCTGGTGGCTGAATGCTTCACAAGCAGAGAGAAATTTGAGCATCAGTTTTTGAAAAGTCTAATCATCAGCTTCTAACGCTCCGAACTATGGAAGGATGTTAGACCTTCAGGGGTAGTTTGCCGTAAGAAATCGCTGCCTCAAATGTTTCGATAATAGAAAGTGATTATTCTGCAATTTGCAACTTATAGCGTACTAGGGCTGACTTACCTGGGATTAGCATTGGGTTATATTCCTGGTTTACGCATGAACCGCGCCACCATTGCTTTGGTCGGGTCTGCCTTTTTAATTGCTTTAGGCGCTCTGAATTTGCAGGAAGCTTGGCAGGCAATTGATGCCAATACTATCGTATTTCTATTGAGTATGATGGTAGTCAATGCCAACCTGTCTTTCGCAGGATTTTTTCGGCGATCGCTGTCGATCATATTGAGTGTAACTCGCAGCCCGCTAGGTTTGTTGATTGCCTTAACTTTTGGCAGCGGTATCCTCTCCGCTTTTTTTCTCAATGACACTCTGGCACTAATTTTTACACCGTTGACCCTGAGCTTGACTGAAGCTTTGGGTTTAAATCCGATTCCCTACTTACTTGCGATCGCCGGTGCAACTAATATAGGCTCGGTAGCAACCTTGAGTGGTAATCCCCAAAACATTCTAATTGGCTCCTTTTCAGGCATCTCTTATCTAGATTTTCTGCGAGTGTTAGCTCCCGTCGCCCTCAGTGGCTTGGTAATTCAAATAGGACTACTGTGGCTGCTTTACCCAAATGTACGCTCTATCCAGCCTTGTCAGCAGATACCCACTGGTAACGAACGCATCTTCAAACCCTTATTTAATAAAAGTTTAGTCATCACCACCGGACTATTAATTGCATTTACTGTCGGCTTACCCTTAGCTGAGTCTGCTTTAGTAGCTGCTAGCTTATTGCTTATCACTCGACGGATCAAACCCCAGCGTATTCTGAAAAAGGTGGATTTGAACTTGCTGGTGATGTTTTCTGGACTTTTCATCCTGACTAGAGCCACGCAGAAGTTGAATTTGCTACAGCCATTTACCCATGCGGTTAACTCAGCTGCGAGTTTATTAGGTGTAACTGTTATGCTGTCAAACTTGATTTCTAATGTTCCGGCTGTACTCTTACTTCAACCCCTAATTTCTCAAGCTGATACCAAGTCTTGGCTATTGTTGGCAGCCGGTTCAACTTTGTCAGGCAATCTCACCTTATTTGGTGCAGTCGCTAACCTGATCACTGTAGAGGCTGCTGCTGAGCTTGGTTACAAGCTGACTTTTTGGGAGCATTTGCGTTTTGGAGCGCCGTTAACAGCATGTACTCTGCTTTTAGTTTACTTGTTGGTTAACTGAATGTGCGTGAACTATAAAATAACAATATAAAAAATTCTAGCCGTGTGATCGCTTGCTCAAAATTGAACTCGGTCATTAGACCTGTCTTGAAAATAGAAGCTGAAACAACGCAAAATCGTGACAACATCATTTTCATTGTTCCTTGTGTTCGCGTAGCGTGCGCTTTGCGCTCACGCCGCTCATGGAGTCTCTTGCATAAGTGGAGATTTGTTAAATCGAACCACAGATAAACCCAGATGAACACAGATATTTATCTATGTTTATCTGTCTTGAAAAGTTTCCTACGGCGGTAAACATAATTTTTCTCTAAAATCTCATGCCAAAGCGCAAAGACGCTCTTAAAAACTCTGCGTCTCTGTCTTGGAAAGTTCTGTTCGGAGGAAACCTCTCTTACAAAGTTCTGTTCGCCTTGGCGTTGGCGGAGCCATCGCTATGCGGGTCTTACTGCCCAACCGTTCTTTTAGAACGGTTGCCTTGTGTCCAGAGGACACAAGGGAGAGGCGCAAGGCTTTGCGCCTCTCGGCAGTGAACAGACCATCGGAGGAAACCTCCGCTCAGACTTTGCGCTCCGCTCAGACTTTGCGCTGCGCCTCTGCGTGAGATTTTTTTATTCCCTACGATGCTACCTGAGCAGTAGTACGAGTCCGGCGTCTTCTACCGTCAGCAACTTTCACAGGCGGCTCATCAGGAATTTGCATCAACAAAGTTACAGAAGGTTGACATTGTAACTCTCGACGAATAGAACGTTGCAATTCCCGCTCTAAAGTTCCTTGCAATCCACCCCAGTCTATATCTGCTGCCTCACCTTCGGTGGGAGCAAATTCTGACCAGCGCACAGTCAGGATTTCTTCAATTCGCTGTTGCACCCATTTTTGCACAAGCGATCGCTCCATGCTTGTTACGACACCGCGCAGATGAATTTCTGGCTTGGCCATGAGTTTGCCATTCCAATCAATAGCAGCGGCGATGGTAACAATGCCTTCCTCTGCCATGCGTTGTCGTTCTTGCAGTACCTTGGCGCTCACCATTCCAGAACTAGTAGTATCCACAAGTTCTATACCAGATGGCACTTTCCCCCCAACTCGTAGAGAATCTTCGGTGAGTTCGACTACATCGCCATTCTGGATAATTATCATGTTTTCTGCGGGAATGCCCATACTTTGGGCAGTTTCCGAGTGCTTTACCAGCATTCGATGTTCGCCGTGAACTGGCACGAAAAACTTGGGGCGAGTTAAGGCAATCATCAGTTTTTGGTCTTCCTGACAGCCATGACCAGAGACGTGAATCCCTTTATCCCGACCATAGACTACTTTCGCCCCTTGAATCATCAATTTATCGATGGTATTGACTACAGCGATTGTATTTCCAGGAATCGGGTTTGCAGAGAATACTACTGTGTCTCCTGGGCGAATTCTAATGTGGGGGTGTTCTTTGTTAGCAATACGGGTCATAGCTGACATCGGTTCACCTTGAGAACCTGTAGTTAGAATCAGCACTCTTTCATCAGGCATATTACGGACTGCGTGCAATGGTTGCAGCAGATTATCTTCACATTTGATGTAACCTAAATTGCGGGCATGAGCAATCAAATTTAGCATAGAACGCCCTACAACCGACACTACACGATTTTGCTTCTTCGCTAGATCCAAAATCATGTTGATGCGATGCACTGAGGAAGCAAAGGTCGTGACAAATAATCTCCCAGTGGCTTGACTAAATACCCGGTCAAGATTGGGATAAACTGAACGTTCTGAAGGCGTGAATCCTGGTACTTCGGAGTTAGTTGAATCACTTAAAAGCGCCAAAACACCTTTTTCACCGTGTTCTGCTAGCCTTTGCAGGTCAAACTTTTCACCATCCACTGGGGTGTGGTCGATTTTAAAATCTCCTGTGTGGATGACTACACCTAGGGGTGTATGAATAGCAACAGTGAAGCTATCGGCGATGGAGTGAGTGTTGCGGATATATTCCACTAAAAAGTTTTTGCCAATCCGCACTACATCACGTGGTAAAACTTTTCTTAACTCGGTGCGATCGCGCACTCCTGCTTCTTCTAGTTTACCCTCTAGCATTGCCATTGCTAGTCTTGGGCCATAAATCACAGGTATGTCAAATTGCTTGAGATGAAAAGCAATTCCACCAATATGGTCTTCATGACCGTGGGTAACAATCATCCCTTTAATTTTGTGACGATTTTCCCGTAAATATGTTGTATCTGGCAGAACAATATTTACCCCATGCATTGCCTCTGTAGGAAATGCCAATCCTGCATCTAACAGGATAATTTCATCGTCGTACTCGAAAACACAGGTATTTTTTCCAATTTCATGCAAACCGCCCAATGGAATAATTTTGAGGGCGGAGTTAGCTTCGTTTTTAGCCATTTTCTCCTTAGATTTTTGTTTGTTGTTAATTAGTCGATAGTTAGCGATCTTGTATTAAAAACAATTTAAGCTGTCTATTAAATCAGTCTAAAAGCAACCAAATTTTAATTGCTAGATGTTCAATTTTTTGTTCAATAAAATTGACTGTACAGTGAAGGATTCATAGTATATCTATTAGTCCTAACACAGGTATTTTGATTGCAACCTGTTAACAATTATGACTGTTGTTTATATCTGTCTTTGGTAACTAGCAGATTGCCAGCACTCAATAAGCTGGTGCTTAGATTAAACTAAGTTTTTTAAGAACCACCTCTAACTTTTGACTGACTTCTGAATCCGCTTCTTCGCATAACGGCAGACGAGTTGAACCAACCTCCCAACCTCGAAGTTTCAGTGCTTTTTTAACCGGAATGGGATTTGAAGTTAAAAATAAAGCTTTAAACAACGGGAATAGTTGAAGATGAATTTCAGTGGCAACTTCAATTTTACCCGTACTAAAAGCTTGGATCATCTGCTGTAGTTGGTTTCCTACCAGATGAGAAGCCACACTTACAACACCCTTTGCCCCGATTGCTAACAAGGGCAAGGTCATGTAATCATCACCAGAGTATATCTGGAACTCTTTTGGTGTCAAGCGGCGAATTTCGCTTGCCTGATCTATGTTACCAGTGGATTCTTTAATCCCGACAATATTGTTGACCTTAGCTAACCGGGCAACTGTTTCTGGCTGAAGGTTTTGTCCGGTACGACCAGGAATATTGTATAACAACAACGGTAAGTCGGGACAAGCTTGTGCTATCGCCTGAAAGTGCGCTTCTAGTCCTGCTTGCGGTGGTTTGTTGTAATAAGGAACAACTTGTAAGGAACCATGGACTCCTATTTTAGCTGCTTTTTGGGTTGCTGCGATCGCTTCTTTGGTGGAATTGGAGCCACACCCTGCTATAACCTTGGCTTTTCCTGCCACAGACTGCAATACCTCGACAAACAACTGGTATTCCTCGTCCCAACTCAGGGTAGGAGATTCCCCTGTTGTACCGCACACCACCAATGTATCTGTACCGTTGCTTACTAGATGCGCTGCCAATTCTGCCGCCACATCATAGTTGACACTACCGTCTGTTTTAAACGGTGTAATCATAGCGGTTAAAATGCTGCCAAAATCTCCCACCCTATTTTCACTCCTAATTACCCTCTTTGTTTTTGTATCTTGGTGGATTTATATTGTAATAACCTATCCATAAATTGCTTTCAAGCGTGATTCCCACATTTATTCTTTGTTCTTGACTTAATGACTAATGAGCAATAACTAGCTTGAAACGTATGCCTTATTAACTTTGAGTAGATTTTTTTCAACCAACAATTCGGCAATTTGTACTGCATTCAACGCTGCGCCTTTTCGGATTTGATCACCACACAGCCAAAGTTCTAAGCCGCATGGATGAGAAATATCTTGTCGAATTCTTCCTACTAAAATTTCGTCTTTACCAGTTGCTTCAATTGGCATAGGAAAATGATTATTTTCCCAATTTTCTACCAATTTTATCCCAGGGGAGTGATTTAAAATTTCTCTGGCTTCATCTGAACTAAAAGGACTCTCAAATTCGAGATTGATTGCTTCTGAATGAGCGCGAAGTACGGGAACCCGTACACAAGTGGCGGTAATTCTGATTTGTTCTGTACCAAAAATTTTTCGGGTTTCGTTGACCATTTTCATTTCTTCTTCACAATACCCCAAATCATTTAATGGAGAGTTATGTGGAAATAAATTAAATGCCAACGGGTAAGGTAATACTTCGGCAACTGGTGGCTGTCCTTGTAATATAGCGTTTGTTTGGCTTTTGACTTCTGCCATTGCTTTTGCCCCAGCGCCACTAGCAGATTGGTAAGTAGAGACTACAATGCGTTGCACTGGTCTAACTTTATGCAAGGGCCATACTGCTACTGTCATTAAAATTGTCGTGCAGTTAGGGTTAGCAATGATGCCTTGGTGATTGGCGGCAGCTAATGGATTTACCTCTGGCACTACCAACGGTACTTTTGGATTCATCCGAAAGGCACTGGAGTTATCTATTACTACTGCACCCTTTTGTGTTGCAACTGCTGCCCAAGTTTTGGATGTAGAACCACCTGCACTAGCTAGTACCAAGTCTACATTCTCAAAGGCGCGATCGCTCACTGGCTTAACTAGTAAATTTTCTCCTTTAAACTGTAGCGTCCGTCCTGCACTTCGCTCTGATGCCAATAACTTTAAATCCGCAATAGGAAAATTACGGTGCTCCAATAATTCCAGCAACTCTGTGCCAACAGCACCAGTTGCTCCCAAAATAGCTACACGATAGGATTTAGACAACCTGGCTTCCTCCTTTAAGAGGTTTATGTGTTTTTTGAACAATTTATGATTTACGTATATCTAAATGGCAATATGCAGCCATTAAATAGATTTGAATACTTTTAATTTTTCTCTATCTAATTTAATAGATTTATATAATTAACGCATTTATTTTTTCTATAATATGAGTTTAGGTTAAGTGATGTTGCAATTTACAACTATGTTTACTTAACTTTTTCGTTAATTCAGACTCTATATTCTACATACATAGTATATGACAGAATACTATTTAGCAGAAAGTAGAGATATCTGCACTTAGACGTATCACCTCTAAAACAAACGAGTGTATTGCCTATAAAGTTAGTTGCTAGGATATTATAGATGTACTACTATGATTCCCAACAAAATTAACTGAGTATTGAACTATTGAGTAAACCAATAGCTATAGTATTATCTTACAATGCAGTCAGACCAAATGGTACAACTGACTCAACCTTGGAGTTACGAACTGCTGGTTGAGGACTAGAATATCACGGTGTTAGCTCTCTGAATAATAAGTCCTGAATTGAAAATGCTAAATTCAATGTGAGAAAACTGTAAAACGAAGAATATTGATATAGTTTTTCAACATTAATGCTCAAGACTTAGCAAAAACTCTGAGATACGAAAGCCTCTAATAGCTGTATAACTGCCGAGATCTGCAAAGCTTTGCGCGTCTGGGTGGTGTCTAAACATACACAAAAAAATCTATTTCAGAACAGTTGGGTAGTAAGACCCGCATCTTGAGAGATTCGCTTTCCTGCAAGAGCGAATAGAAATTCGGTGACTTATTACTAATTATTATGGTAGTAAGACGTTTAGTCCTTTGTCATTGGCAGTAAACTGGATCTCTGCCCCAAGACAAATATCTATCCTAAAGATCTGATAATGTCGTGTGGCCATATCTCATCATAATCAAGAGACATCAAGCCAGAAACGCGATTAATCGTGTCTTGTGTGTACTCGAAGTTTAAAATACCAGCAGAAAACTAGAGACGTAGCATGAAAGTCACCCAGGAGAAACTTCCCGCCAGCCAAATTGGTTTGGAAATAGAGATTACGCCGGAAATTACCAAGCAAACTTACGAACAGGTCATTAAAAACTTAGCTAGCACTGCCAATATTCCTGGGTTTCGCAAGGGCAAAGTGCCTAGACCGATATTGCTACAACGCCTAGGCATCACTCGAATCAAGGCAGCAGCGCTAGAAGAACTAATTCAAGACGGCATTGAGCAAGCAGTCAAGCAAGAAGCCATCCAGGCAATTGGCCAGCCACAATTGCGCTCCTCGTTTGATGACTTGATTAATAATTATGAACCAGGAAAACCCTTGACTATCTCCGCTGCTGTCGATGTGGAACCAGAAATAAATCTGGTGCAGTACACTGATTTGCAAGCCACAGCAGAGGACGTCAAGTACGATCCAACTCAAGTTGAAAGCGTCTTAAACAAGGAACGTGAAGAATTGGCGACGCTGATTCCTGTAGAAGGACGTGCAGCCCAATTCGGCGATATTGCCGTAGTTGATTTTAAAGGTATGCTCTCTAAAACTGAAGGCGAAGACGAAACAGTCGAACCAACACCAATTCCCGGCGGTGAAGCAACTGATTTTCAACTAGAGTTGCAGGAAGATAAGTTTATTCCGGGTTTTGTCTCTGGCATGATAGGGATGAATCCTGGAGAAACTAGAGAAATTTCGGCTCAGTTCCCAGATCCTTATGTCAACGAAGAATTAGCTGGAAAAGCGGCAACTTTCACGGTGACAATCAAAGAATTAAAGGAAAGAGAGTTACCAGAATTGAATGATGACTTTGCCCAAGAAGTCAGCGATTTTGAAACTTTAGCGGAATTACGTGCTTCTCTAGAAGAGCGATATCAAAAGGAGGCTGAGGAGAAAACCAAAACAAATAAGCAGGAAGCACTGTTAGTAGAACTGCTCAAGCATGTAGAAGTTGATTTGCCAGCAACGTTGATTGAGCAGGAAGTAGATGCGATGTTGACGCAAACAGCGATTCGTTTATCTCAACAGGGATTGGATGTCAAGAAGTTGTTTACTCAAGATATTATTCCTCAGTTGCGGGAGCGATCGCGTACTGAGGCAATTGAACGTCTAAAGCGCTCTCTATCCTTACGAGAAGTCAGTAAACGCGAATCAATTCAGGTGACACCAGAAGAAATTCAAGCCAGAGTTACAGAACTGCTAGAGCAGTATACAGATCAAGACATTGATACCGAAAGACTGCAATCAGTTGTAGAAAACGAACTATTAACGGAAAAAATCATTGATTGGCTACTGGCACATTCATCAGTTGAACTTGTACCTGAAGGCTCCTTGAGTGCTACAGAAGAAACGGAAGCAGAAGCAGCAGCAGAATTAGATGCCCCTAAGATAGAAGAAAGCAGCGAAGCACCAACATAAGCGACACAAGGACAATGAAAATTCCAACGGCAACGAGTCTACCAGTTCTAAGTTAAGGAATTGATGAGGTGAAGGAAATGAGGAAGGGAGAAAAATTCCAAATTATTTTCGCTCTACAACTGAGTACTTATGACTCAGGACTGATAAAGCCAGAATAATGCAGGAATCTTCAATAAATAGCTACGCTGTTACCGTCTTAGCTTAATACTGGGTTGCACGAGAAGAATTTATATGAGGCATAATGGTTAACACGTAGCTCAAATTAAAATCCCATCCGCAATAAAAGCAGCGTACGCCCTTGGTGTTAGCATCAACGCTGCTTTAAACTCTGTACCACTTATTGTCAAATGTTCTTGTATGCTTGTATCACAGTCGGGAAATTACCCAATCAGCAGTTCCAGTATTACAAAAATTAACTCCCAGTTGAACAGCCCTAACAACATCGTGCCGATGGTGGTAGAACAGTCTGGTATGGGAGAAAGGGCTTTCGACATCTACTCCCGCCTGCTGCGAGAGCGGATTATTTTTTTGGGAACTCCAATAGACGACGCCGTAGCCAATTCAATTGTGGCTCAGTTGTTGTTCCTTGACGCTGAAGACTCAGAAAAAGACATTCAACTTTATGTTAATTCTCCAGGTGGCTCGGTCTACGCAGGGATGGCAATCTATGATACAATACAGCAGATTCGTCCTGATGTCGTCACTATCTGTTTTGGATTAGCTGCGAGCATGGGGGCATTTTTGTTAACAGCAGGGACTGCGGGTAAGCGCATGTCTTTGCCCGACTCCCGCATCATGATTCATCAACCACTAGGTGGCGCTCAAGGACAAGCCATTGACATAGAAATTCAAGCCAGAGAAATTCTTTATATTAAGGCTAAGTTGAATCAGTTAATGGCTCAGCATACTGGTCAACCCTTAGAAAGAATTGAAGCAGATACCGAGCGCGACTTTTTTATGTCGGCAGAAGAAGCAAAGAATTACGGTTTGATCGATCAAGTCATTTCCAGACAAAATCTTCCCACAGCAGGGGAAAACGTCACCATTCTGAAATAAGAGGCTGGTATGTCTAAGTACGACTCCCATTTAAAATGTTCGTTTTGTGGCAAGTCTCAAGAGCAGGTGCGTAAATTGATCGCAGGGCCGGGAGTCTACATCTGCGATGAATGCGTTGACTTGTGTAATGAGATTCTAGATGAGGAGTTACTCGATACGAATGGTGCGGCAGCGCAACCTGCACCACGGTCAGAACCGCCTCAAAAACGTCGCGCCCGTTCTTCTAATCTCTCGTTTAATCAAATACCTAAGCCGAGAGAGATCAAAAAGTATCTAGACGAACACGTTATTGGTCAAGACGAAGCTAAGAAAGTTTTATCAGTCGCAGTTTATAATCACTACAAACGGCTGGCGATCATTCAGTCTAAAACCAATAGCAAAGCTGGAGCGGCGGATGATGCGGTAGAACTGCAAAAGTCTAATATTTTGTTAATTGGCCCGACTGGTTGCGGCAAGACTCTCTTGGCGCAAACCTTAGCGAAAATTCTTGATGTACCCTTTGCTGTCGCTGATGCCACGACGCTGACGGAAGCAGGGTATGTGGGAGAAGATGTGGAAAATATCTTGCTGCGACTGTTGCAGGTGGCAGATTTGGATGTTGAGGAAGCACAGCGGGGAATTATCTACATTGATGAAATTGACAAAATTGCGCGTAAGAGTGAGAATCCTTCGATTACCCGCGATGTTTCTGGCGAAGGTGTGCAGCAAGCTTTACTGAAAATGTTAGAGGGAACGATCGCTAACGTACCACCCCAAGGAGGACGTAAGCATCCCTACCAAGACTGCATCCAGATTGATACCAGCAATATCCTATTTGTCTGTGGTGGTGCTTTCGTAGGTTTAGAAAAGGTTGTGGATCAGAGAGTTGGCAAAAAAGCAATAGGCTTTGTGCAACCGGGAGAAGGTCAGTCAAAGGAAAAACGGGCAGCAGATACTCTGCGCCATCTAGAACCGGACGACCTGGTGAAGTTTGGCATGATTCCAGAATTCATCGGTAGGGTTCCAATGGTAGCAGTAGTAGAGCCACTAGATGAAGAAGCGCTGATGGCGATTCTGACGCAACCACGCAGTGCTTTAGTGAAGCAATACCAAAAACTGCTGAAGATGGATAATGTCCAGCTAGATTTTAAACAAGAAGCTTTGCGGGCGATCGCTCAAGAAGCCTACCGTCGTAAAACTGGTGCTAGAGCACTACGGGGTATTGTAGAAGAACTGATGCTGGATGTAATGTACGAGTTACCATCCCGTAAGGATGTAACGCGCTGCACGGTAACGCGGGAGATGGTTGAGAAGCGATCAACCGCTGAACTGATAATTCATCCATCTTCACTACCGAAGCCAGAATCAGCTTAATAGTCATTAGTCATTATCAGCCAGTGCAGTGGGGGTTCCCCATTATATTAATTGGTGTTCATTAGTCATTTAGCAAAATAAAAATGACTAATGCTAAAGGACAAAGCGCAAAGTCTGAGCTAAGGCTTCCTTAGCTCAGACACCAGTGACGCTCCTGCGTCGCTACCGCTACGCTAACGCACAAGTCTCTTAACCCTTTGCCTTGCGACTGGCTTAACTTTGTGAGACCAGCCACATGTGCGGCTCTGCCGCCGAGTGGACTGGGGAACCCGAAGGAGTAAGAAAGGACAAATGACAAATGTCTTACATTAATGTTCGTGGAGTTGAGCATTATTACGAGTGGATGAAAAAACCATCTAGTTCTTTGGTAAAGCCAGTGATGGTTTTCATTCACGGTTGGGCTGGTTCGGCTAGATACTGGAAAAGTACTGCTAATGCTTTATTAGACCAATTTGATTGTTTACTCTACGATTTGCGGGGATTTGGACGTTCTTGTGGTAAGCCAACAATAGTCCAAGCTAGTGAATCTGTTGTAGAGTCGCAGTCTCCCCAGTCAGAATCAGAGGCAATCAGAGAGTTAACCTATGAATTAGAAGAATACGCTGAAGATTTAGCAGCCTTGCTAGATAAATTGGATATTCAGCGTGTTTATATAAATGCTCACTCAACGGGTGCATCTATTGCGACTTTGTTTTTTAATCGCTATCCCCAGCGAGTAGAAAGAGGTATTTTGACTTGTAGCGGGATTTTTGCGTACGACGAAAAAGCCTTTGCAGCCTTTCATAAATTCGGTGGCTATGTAGTCAAATTCCGTCCCAAGTGGTTAGGGAAAATACCATTTGTTGACAGAATGTTTATGGCTAGATTTTTGCATAACTCTATACCCAATTCTGAGCGTAAAGCTTTTTTACAAGATTTTCTTGAAGCTGATTATGATGCAGCTTTAGGTACAATTTTTACTTCAGTCAGTAAAGCACAAGCTGAATTGATGCCGCAAGAGTTTGCCAAACTGACAGTACCGACTCTGCTAGTGGCTGGGGAGTATGACAAGATTATCCCAGCGGAGATGGGGCGTCAAGCAGCGGCATTAAACGATCAAGTTGAGTTTGCCATAATTCCTGGTACAGCGCATTTCCCGATGTTGGAAGATGCACCAACTTATCTGCGGCGGGTGCAAGAATTTTTACAACTTACAAAGTTATACCAAGTCCGGTTATCATAAACCACTTATAATCAAGGAAAAATAACCTCAAAAAATGAGATGCCTAAAAAAGCGTACTTAGCCAACCACTTTAATTCAGATGAACTAAAGCAGAAGTA
>JAHHHK010000013.1 GCA_019359395.1 Komarekiella atlantica HA4396-MV6 | reverse complement strand
AGGCGTAAGCGCCATCGAGAGATTGACGCTTACACTCAACAAATTTGGGCTTTACCTTCTTAAGTTGACACCAATGGGCATTGCCGTGCCCCTACCAACGTATTTGTATCATTTTTAAAGTTAAATGGTATGAATGAGAACCGCTATAAGTACGGTACGAGATACAGATTGTTTACTCAAAAAAATTCATTTTATTTAGTAATACACGTCAGCGAGTGTAATTTCTAATAACCCAAAGTAATGAAATTGGATAAGTTTCTAAATATGATATCCCAGAATATTCATAATAATATTTGCTGCTCATTTCAGACAAAGCAGCTTTAGTGAGCGTTCGCAGCTTACTTAATACCAGTAAGCGCTAACGCAACCAAACGCCAATCAGAAAAATTAGCCACTAAATCAACAAAAAAACCTAAGCCAAAATCTCTATCCAATCTCAACTCGCAAAGAGATTCGGCTTCAACTCTTCCAGACTTAGCCGAAAACGCTCAAATTTCTTAAATGGCTATGTATCAGCTCAAGATTTTGATTCTTGGTGTCGAAGCAAAGACCTCGATAATTGTGCATGAAAGTTCGATTAATTATTTTGACTATTTAGTTAATAGCTATTTGATATCAGGCGTTTAGCTGTAAGATATTTTAGTTTGAGATAATTTTTTACTAACTGTCTTAACTGTCCTTGCATTTTAGCTTTAATGCTGAGAATATTGAAATGTATCTGTACCACTAGCTGGAAAACTGCCTATCAGTTACCTACAAGTGCAGACCGTTTAGTAATTGAGTTTAAGAATTGGTTTGATCGCTATTGTCACGGAGAACTACCCTGGAGCGAAGTTGGAATCAATGTTCCACCGACACGGAATATCAATAATGATCGCCAACAAATGCTTGATCGCTATAAACAACACACGCAACATTGTCGTAGCTGTCAAGAAGCACTTTTGGTTGTGCAACGCTTGCAAGCAGTACTTTTAATCTACTTTGTTATTACTGTTTGTGCTGTTGCTCTTTTTCCCGATAGATTGGAACTGACTCTGGGTTTACCCTTAATTGCGATCGCACTACTAGGTCTAGGAGCTTACACTTGGCTAAGATTCTGGCTTCATCCAAGATTTTACTTTATGGACTACATCCATGCACACAGATAGTGGCTTTTAGGCACTTTTGCAGTAGTTTCCTGCTCAAATTCAATAAATGAACTAACTGATACTCACAAGATGAATATACTAATTATCTTGGCTGAAGTCATATTTATAATAGTTATTTTCTTGCTGTTGAACTGGTTGATTAGCAAAATCTCCAAGCAGGTAACTAAAGTTTCTTGGCTTCAAGGAAGAACTGCAAATATCACCTTTCTGCGCCGCAGTATCAGCAAAATTTTAATTTTAATTTGTGTGATTATGTGTCTGGCGCTGGTTGGTGTAAATGGGATGGTGATTTATCGAGGTGGAAACATTCAGGACTTTCAACTTAATCTAATTCGTAGTCTTCCTACCCAATTTTGGATCAATATTTTTACGGCAAGCTTGAAAAGTGTGAGTTTGCTATTGCTAGTTAAATTTAGCATACCACCCTTAAAGCGGGGTATAGACTGGGTTTGTAATTACGCCAAGAAAGCCGATCAAATCAAAGCTAATGATGAGAGTACCGAGGCTTTTTTTAGAGTTTTAAAAAGAATTATTATTCATACTCTCTGGATATCTTTTGCTATCCTATGTGCTAAATTTCTCTACCTGCCGGAAGTGATTCCCAAATATCTTTATATTGCTTTAAAAATATACATTATTGTCACAGTTGGTTTACTCATTGTTAAAGCTATTGCTACTATCGTTGATACTCTCGATGCCCTGAGTCTAAAATACTCTAGTTCTAACAATCTACTACGTTTATACGAGCGTTTACGCCACTTAATTCCTCTGTTCAAAAAATGTTTGGAATATGTCCTCTATATTGGCATAGTAAATCTTGTTGTTCCAGAAATAGAACCTATTGCTTGGATAAGTGCTTATACCCCTAAAATTGTGCAGATTATTGGGGTTGGTTTTATTAGCAATGTTTTTATTGAAGTCGTTTACTTCATCCTTGATGAGTTTTACTTAAAAACTACAAATGTAAATGACTCACAGCAACAGAAACGGCTGACGCTGATTCCTTTAATGCGGAGTTTTGCCAAATATTTCATATATTTTACTGCCGGAGTTACTATACTCAAGCTCATTGGCATTGATCCTGCACCTATCTTAGCGGGTGCAGGAATTGTGGGTATAGCAGTTGGTCTTGGGGCGCAAAACCTGATTAATGATGTTGTTTGTGGATTTTTGATTTTGTTTGAAAACTATTACTTGGTGGGTGACTATATCGAAGCTGGGAAAATGGAAGAGAGAAATGTTGAGGGAGTTGTAGAGGCGATTGA
Source organism: Komarekiella atlantica HA4396-MV6 (assembly GCA_019359395.1). GTDB lineage: Bacteria > Cyanobacteriota > Cyanobacteriia > Cyanobacteriales > Nostocaceae > Komarekiella > Komarekiella atlantica. The sequence continues at coordinate 201,297 of JAHHHK010000013.1, read as the reverse complement.
ACTGCGAACTACTCACATCCGTCATCCTGATGGTCAATTGCAGATTATTCGTAATGGCGATATCGGATCAATTATCAACTTCTCCAAGCAGTATATATATGCAAGGGTGGAAGTTAGCGTTTCCTATCACTCTAATTTAGATCATGTATATAGAGTAGTTGAGAAGGTAGGACAGCAGTTAAAAGCAGATGAACAGGATGTTCTAGAACCTACCCGCGTAGCTGGGCTAGAAAATTTTGGTGAGAATAACCTATTACTGCTGACGCTGACAAAAGTCAAGCCGGGAAAACACCTTCATATTCAGCGTGTTCTCCGCAAGATATTGAAGGATACTTTTAGCCAAGAAGAAATTGAAATTTGCGGTTTTTCTAAGAATTGATACTAGCACTTTTAAAGTATTTTTCTACAATACAGTGTAAACTATTAGTTCCTCAATTAAGAAAATTAAGAATGTAGTATAGCTATTACCGCGTAAAAGTGATGTGAAGAAATAGCTGTCTGAAACCTTTGTCAAGAGAATTTCATCACAACTAAGATATAATTATTGAGTTACTCAATTGAGGCGATCGCACCCTCTTTTTTTGTAATAATTATTTGAATAATTCTTTAAGGATTAAGTTATTATATATTGCTATACCAAAGGTAAAAGTATCTCAAATTCAGTGCCTAAACCCAGTTGAGAACGGAAATTCAATTTACCACCATGTTTTGCCAGAATAATCCGATAGCTTACTGCTAAACTAGTCTCTTTACCAGCCTTTTTTTCCATAGAAAAAGACTCAATAATTTGTTGTTGTAACTCTTGAGACATACCAGGGCCATTGTCGGCAATGCGAATTAACACCCAACGAGAATCTGGTGCATTTGGGTTGTTTGCTTTCTGCGAAATAACTTCTGTAGTAATCTCAATTCGAGGTTTTTGAACAGTTTTTATGTCTTCAAGGTGCAATTGTTGGCGTACTGCTTCATTAAGTAAAGTATCTACAGCTTCACTTAAAATATTCATCAAAACCTGGTTTAGCTGACCCATAAAGCAATACACTGGAGGCAACTGACCATAATATTTGACAATTTCAATTTCTCCTTGGAGACGGCTATTAATTAATAAAATAATACTATCTATATAGGCATGTAAATCTACTGGCTTGGGATAAATTTCATCGATATGGCAGAAATTTTGTAAGCTGTTGACGAGCTTTTTTAATCTTTCGGCTCCAGTGCGGATACTAGCAAGCGATCGCGATAAATCTTGTTCGAGAAAATCAAATTCAATCTCTTCTTTAATCTGAAGAATTTCTTCGGGAATCGATGATAACTCTTTGTCATAAGCTGCTATTAGCTTGAGTAAATCTTGGCTGTAGTTTGAGACATAAGTTAAGTTACCCCAAATAAAACCTACAGGGTCTAAAATTTCGTGTGCTACTCCATCTACCAAACGCCCCAAATTAGCCATTTTATCATTTTGAATTATTTGAACTTGGCTGCGTTCATACCGCACTAAATTTTCGATTCCTTGAATTTGCCAAGAAGTAATATTCAACTCTTGCACATCTAATAATCTGTAGACACCAGATGCGGACTGGACTACAATTGGCTCTGCTAACATTTCTGGCGATCGCTTGAGGCTAAGTTGCATCGCAGTCAGAATCGGTGTTGTATCAGGAAGCAGCAAAATCGTCGTCCGCGTATAGCTGTAGAGAACGCTTAACGGTTCCTGAACAAACACTTCTTGTCCATGAGGGCGAATCAAAAATTCTAGCAGTCGTCGCCGCGAAATCATCCCAATGAACTTTCCTTGTTCTACCAAGATTGCTCCTGGTAGCAAGGGATATTTTTCAAAAACATTAGCAACTTCTGCACCAGTACAGTTAATTTCCACTTGGAAGTTGTACATTGGCAGTTCTTCGAGGGTTGATCCTAAACCGAGATCGTGATCGTTACCCTCAGACAAAAATGGTGGTAAGATTTTGCAACTAAATTCTTCTGACACTAGACACCCTGATTTTTACAAAGACAGGTAAACAATAAATTAACACTTTAGCCTTTGCTAGTCTCTGCGGACACTCTTTCTTAGGTACAGCCATATACTGAATAGCCAAGTAGCAAAGCTGCTAAGTAGCTTTCCAGTAGTCCGCTTATAGAGACGAGAGTTGTAAAACTACGAATAAATATCGTGTCTGTACGGCAGTTGAGCGATTTTTGGACAAAATACTTATTAACAGGTATCGTATCTACTAAATTCTGTTCTTGCAGTTTTAGAGTTTTTGTAGTAGTTAACCAACTAAAGCTTAGAGCAGATTTTGCTTGAAATAAGCAGAATCGAGGACTATAGTACCAACGATCCCCAAATGTTGAATAACTGTGAATCCTTGATGAAAATACGGCTCGGTCAACATACTATCAAACAAATTACGGTAAGTATAAACATAGGTGATTAAACATTGTACAAGTAGCTAGCTACTTGCCCTCTAGAATCGGAACCATTTCTGAAGTTAGACAATCTTATGAATAGTCATTGACAGTAAATACACTCAGGTAAAATCCCTATTTAGGATGATGAAAGTTTTATAGCGCTTAAGCGTTACTCGAAAATAAAGAGCAATTAGCTGTTCAAATGTTGTTTAATTGTCCCTACATGCTTTTGATCCCCATTTCGATAGAATGACTAGGCAAAACCCTAAAACTCAAAACCGCTTTTGACTGCGACGCCCATGAATCAACTGAACAATGGTTTTACGCTATTTTTAAGTCTGCTAGTCGAAGCGATGCCTTTTTTGCTTCTTGGGGTTTTATTCTCCAGTTTGCTGCTATTTTTTGTCGATGAGCGCAAATTGGTGGAAAAAATGCCCAAAAATCCACTGCTGGGTGCTTTATTCGGCAGCATGATCGGTATGTTTTTTCCGGTGTGTGAGTGTGGCAATGTGCCAGTAGCGCGGCGGTTTTTGATGCAGGGAGTACCCACACCAGTGGCAATTGGCTTTTTATTAGCAGCACCGACAATTAACCCAATTGTGATTTGGTCAACTTGGACGGCGTTTCGAGATCAACCCGAAATAGTGGTGTTACGAGTCGTATTTTCCCTATTAATCGCCACAACTATCGGTTTTGTTTTCAGTTTTCAAAAAGACTTAAGTCCTATCGTTCAGCCTGCGATCGCTCGTTATTTGAAGTTTAATCCACCCTCCAAACCTGAACTCAAACACCGCAGGGGACGTTATCCAGTAGAACGTGAAGCAACAGCACCCAGTTTATTACAATCGGGGACTTATTTGATTGGAGAAAAAGCAGGTATACCCACGCGAATAGATAATGATTTAATGCAGGCAACTGCCTCAGCTTATAGCCCTAGTAAACCACTGGCAGATAAACTGCGTCTACTAGTGGATAATAGCATCCAAGAATTGCGGGAATTAGGCGCAGTAATGATCATAGGCAGTGCGATCGCTGCGGCTATTCAAGTGCTAGCTCCCCGCGAATTGATTCTCAGTCTGGGTGCTGGGCCCATTAGCTCGATTGTAGCCATGCTGATATTAGCAGCAGTAGTTTCAATTTGTTCTACAGTCGATTCATTTTTTGCTCTGTCTTTCGCTTCGACTTTTAGCAGTGGTTCTTTGTTGGCATTTCTGGTGTTTGGCCCAATGATTGATATCAAATCTGTAGGCTTGATGCTATCAATTTTTAAGCCTAGAGCTATATTTTACCTATTTGCTTTAGCCGCTCAATTGACATTTTTGCTCACACTTTTTATTAACTTACATGTCATTTAAAAAATAGTCATTTGTTCTTTGTCATTTATGAAGGACTAATGACCAATAACTAATGACCAATGATCAATGACTAACCAAAACCGCAAATCCAAAATACCCAATAAATTACTCCCGTGGCTGGATGTGCTAGCAATTACAGCTTGGGGAATTTTGATGTTGAAATACTGGCTCACTGGCAAGCTGAATTTGTTGATTCACCCGAATTACTTTGGGCTGACAATAGTAGGTAGTGTCGGCTTAATTATTATTGCTTTCTTTAAAGCACAGGAACTTTGGCGGCGGCGTCGCCGTGATTTACCGCCAAGCGCCCAGCATACTACTTTATTTCCTCCTGGGTGGGGTAGTACTTTACTGTTGACAACAGCGATTTTGGGTTTCATTATTACACCGCAAGTCTTTGCCAGCGACAAGGCACTCCAGCGCGATGTGACTGAGTTATTGGGAACGGCACGCATCAAACCCCAAGCATTTCGGGCTACTGTTCGTCCAGAGGAGCGATCGCTCGTAGACTGGGTACGCACCGTCAACGTCTATCCTGAACCAGATGCATACACAGGACAAAAAGTCAAAGTTCAAGGATTTGTGATGCACCCGCCAGATATAGGAAAAGAATATTTATTCTTGGCCCGATTTGTCCTAACTTGCTGTGCAGCAGACGCTTACCCCATAGGATTGCCAGTCAAACTACAAAATAATCAAGAGCGTTACTCTCCTGATAATTGGCTAGAAGTAGAAGGTCAAATGGTGACAGAAAATCTGGCAGGTAAACGCCAACTTACCATTGCCGCTACCTCTTTAAAAAAAATACCTCAACCGAAAAATCCTTATAGTTATTAGTCAAAAGTCCACAGTTCAAGAGTTTTTGACCCCTGACCCTTGACTCTTGTACAGACGCGATTAATCGCGTCTCTACCCTTGACCCTTGATGACCAATGATCAAATCCAAAACATTTATCCAACCACTAGATCGCATGGCGATCGCACTAATGCTACTGCTGAGTCTGCTGATTGGGTTCATGATCTTGCAAGGTGATGCAGTCTCAGCTCGTGTCCGAAATTTTAGCTGGCAAAGCCAACAAATCGGGGCAGAAGATATTTCCTTCAGCCTTAACTTTAGTCGCCCAATGGAAACAAAAAGCGTAGAGGACAACTTGAAGATTGATCCGCCTCTAGCAGGTAAAGTAAGTTGGGCAGGGCGGCGGATGGTGTATACATTGTTGACACCAGCCCCTTATGGCACAAATTATCAAGTTAAGTTGCAGGGAGCCAAAGATAAGTTTGTCCAACAACAAGGCAAAAATAGGGTGATACAGCCCTTTACAGGTAGCTTCCGCACACGCGATCGCGTCATCCTTTACATCGGAGCTAATCCAGAAGAACGAGGGCAGTTAGTTCTCTATAACTTAACTCAAGAGCAAAAAAGAGTACTCACCCCTAAAGACCTAGTTGTAATGGACTTTGAGCCATTTCCCAATGGGGAGAAAATTTTATTTTCTGCTCGCACCACAAATAACCAAGACTTACTTTCGGCTCAGTTGTATACAGTGACAACAGGCATTGCTGCAAAATTTGGAGAACAAGCAGAACCAGCCGCTAGAGTTGACCTGATTTTAGACAGTAAAGACTATCAAAACCTCAAATTTGATTTATCACCTGATGGCGAAACTATTGTCGTCCAGCGAGGAAACAGAGCTAATCCCGGTGACTTTGGGCTATGGTTCATGTCAGCAACCAGCAACAATTCTGGAGAAAAACCTACCCTAAAACGCCTGCAAAGCCAACCGGGAGGAGACTTTATGATCACACCAGATAGTAAAGCCGTAGCAGTAGCTCAAGGACAGGGAGCAGCAATTTTACCCCTGCAAGGTGATGCGAACAAACCCCTGGATTTTCTGCCACAGTTTGGCTTAGTACAGGCTTTCTCCAAAGATGGCTCTCAAGCTGCAATGGTCAAGTTTAATACAGATTACACGCGAGATTTATTTTTAGTGACAAACCAAGGCGTGCAGAGACAATTATTAAAAACAACAGGCTCAATTATCAACTGTCAATTTGATACGGCTTCACCCACCCTCTACTGTTTACTTACACAGCTAGTGTCAAAGGAACAATACATAGAACAGCCCTATGTAGTAGCGATTGACCTGAAAACTGCACAACAGAAACCGCTGCTAGTGCTTCCTCCCGAACAACGAAATGTGCAAATGAGTTTATCCCCCGACGGTTTGGGTTTGTTAGTTGATCAAGTCGTACCACAACCAAACCCTACAGGCTCATTACCCGAAAATATGTTGAAAACGGATGATGGAGATGCGATCGCTACCAGTAGCTTGTGGTTAATGCCTCTATTACCCATCGCCGACGTTGCAACCGTTGAAATTAGACCAGAACAATTGCCCTTAGTTGGATTTCGTCCTCGCTGGTTATCTTGAGAGGAGTGCTGAGTGATCTAAAGCCCTGCGGGCATGGCTGCGCTTAGAGCAGATAGCTCTGGTTTAGCCCGTGCTAAGTACTGAAGTATTAAAAAAAATGATAGACAGAACATGTAGAGACGTTGCAATGCAACGTCTCCACCAAAGGATTTGTTGCAATCATTAATTGAATTGGTATTATCTAGCGTGTAAATTTTGGTCGTCTAATTATTGACCATAATTATTTCCTAAAGTCAAGCAGGATCAGACCCCGCATTAGTATTTGAACTAGAAGCCCCTGTCATACCGAAGCTTGACGGGGTAGAGCCTCATAGTGTTATAACGGCATCAGTTCTAGATGCAAAATGGGGAACTCTAAATTAATGACTAATTACTCATGCTTGGGGAGAGTTAAACTTGGCATCTAGAGTAAACCCTCAATGGACACAGTTGATCAGCAATGCTAACGCCAGCACTGCTGAATATTTTTAAGCAGGTGGGTCAAGAGTGATGAATGAAGCTGACACCTCAAACCAAGGGGCTGTGATGGAATCCCTAAATTCTGCTAACTTGCCACAATCGGAGCAGGCGAGTTGTCCTTTTTACTCTGTTGTGCCTAATGAAAATATGGCGATTACAAAATTGCCACTCCTCAAGCCGGCCGAAGATACACATGATGAGACTGAAGTTCCACAGTTCTCACAAGATACAACTCAGCAAGACTGGGTTGCAGAGCCGGAAAAAGACAAACAAGTACTTATTGACTTGGAATTTCAGAAGTTGCTGGCGTTGAATGAAGAGTTACGTACTGCTAACAATGGCTTGTATGAGCAAGTCGAGCAGCTAAAAGACGACTTAGCTGAGTCTGAAAAGGTTTTGCAGTGGCAGAAAACCCGCTCCAGTGTCACTGAGTCGATGCTCAACCAACACACTCAGGAACTAGCCGCCGCCCAAGAACAAATAAAGTCCCTTTTCCAACAGTTAGAAACTGCTGTACAAACTGTTCAACACCAGGAAATTTTCATTGAAACTTATAAAGCACAGTTACAAATCAGCCAACAACGTCTTGCTCAATTAGAACGAGAATGTGCTTTGCTGCAAACTAACTACAGCGAACAGTCTCAGCAGCTATTGCTAGCAGAAAATACTGGTCGAGAGCTACGTACTAGACTGATGCGACAGCAACGCCAGACCTTGCAATTTAAAGCAGCTCTGGAAAAATGTCTAGATACACCTGTCCCCAGTTATGACTCCCTAGACGATACGGCAAAACATCCTAAAGACATAACCAGCGGACAAGGCAGATTTTCGAGAAAAGCTCGGTCTTTGTTTCCCGACGCACAGCCAATCAAACCTTGGTCAGGAGAATCAGATTTGAGCGAGAATCTAGATAGTCCTTGGAGTGAATCGTCAACACCAGCCTCATACCACAGAAATGAACCTGCTCCAACTCCTTCCCCATCACCTTGGAACTGGTCAGTCAAGAAAGACACGCCGACACCAGCACAACCAGACCCTTCGCCAGAACTTGATGATTCTCCAAATACACCAGAAGTTTCACCTTTAGGGTCATCAAACCTAGATGAGCAATTAGATAGTCTAATTCAAATGTTTTTCGCCTCTGGGACTGCATCTGTTTCACCGCCACCAGACAGCAATCAGCCTAGTACGCCGACTTGGGAATCCTTAGCAACAATTCTAGAAGATGATGAGGATGAAGAACTAGAAACTACATCAAGACAGGAGTTTGAGGAGCCAGTTGAGGAAGAAATAAATCCTCCTGCAACTACCTCTACTTCTTGGACAGCAGATGTTGCAATCTCACCAGCCAATAACTTACCAGTTTCCTCTACTTCACCTCACATTGAGACGACTGCTGTAGAAACTGAAGATTACTGGTCACAGTTGGAATTATCGGCAATTAATTTATCCGAAAATTCATTAGATGACAACACCAATGATGTCAATTCACCTTCACCAGTGGTTTATCCCCAACGCCCACCCAAGGGGCGCAAGTCGTTAGCATCTGTAGAACTGCCGAATTTTCGCCCAAATAGTCAGTAGTTAGTTGTCATTGGTCATTAGTTATTCAAATGACTAATGACCAATGACTCTGGACTAATTCATGATTCTCGCTTCTGATTTCTGAATTATTGTTTCTGGGGTAACTTTTGCTACCTGATGAGACGATCGCGGCTTACCACTAGCGATCGCATAATTAATAGTCAGCAGGCGCAACCACAATGCTGGATAGCGGGCTTCCAGCCAAGGATTGATCCGGTTCAGGAAGCGCGGGAACCATGTACTCAGCAAGGCACTGACGAGGGCATGACGACCGAAGTTAAAATAATTACCTAGCCACCTGAGCAAATCTCTTGGCCCGGCAAGTTGCCAAATCCACAGTAGTAAGGCAGGATTTTTGCGAGCTGCCTTAAGTGCTAAGCGATTAAAGGTTAACCAATCACATCTATCTTTGATGAAATTATCTGCCACTTCTGGAGGTTCGTCTACTAACAACCCAAAGAAGGTATTGAGCATGGAGTTAATCCGCTGGGGTGGTAAAAATTTCCCCGTCGGAACCATCATGCCTTTAGAAAATAGCCAAGTCACGGAAACATTACTTTGATAAGCGCGAATTTGGTTCAAGTGTCGGAAACTCAACAAGTCATGCTTGAGGGCGGTATCCAAGAGTGTTGTTAGGCGCTCTAAGTTGCGAACCAGGGAACCAAACCCAGTAAAAACAAGGGGAGACTGGAGTGATGCAGCATCACCGATCGCAATCAATCTATCAAAGGCAACTGTGCGATCGCTACTGTCTATACTAAAATGCCCTGGTATATAGCCAAATGTCGGCTTTTTCCACACTAATTTGTCCATATCGCACCTGCGATACTCTGGCAAAATCGTGAAGAAGTCTTCGTACATCTCCAGCAATGAACCGGGATTTTCAGAATTGACTTCGTGGTAATGAAATAAATAAATAGTCAGTTCTTCATCTGCTCCAGGAAACAATTCCCAAATCAACTGTCTTCCCCGCGAGATATCCCCGTGACTGTAAAGAACGTCTCCATACTGAGAGTCCCACACCTCTGAATCAAATCCGCTCTCAATTACTGCTCCGACTGTCGGACATACACTGTCAAAGGCACGACCACCATTTAATTGCCAAGCAATTGGAGACGCAGATCCCATTGCGTCTACTAGCAGTCGTCCACTTACTTGCTTCTCAGTTTGACTGGGTAAATGCTTGACTGTAACCACTACTTGTGAATTGTCAATATCTGCGCTGATAAACTCTGTTTCATCCGAGATTTCACCACCTGCTGCTTGTAACTTTTGTCCACACATCCGTAGCCATTTCTCGGAATCTAAGCCTAAATTTAGCACTGTGGGTGTGTGTAAGACAGGCGATCGCAGTTTAGACGGATTATTGGCATCAAAAAACTTATTGAAGCCGTCTTTATATTCCCTAGCAATAATAGTTTCTAACTCGGCGGGTGTTACCAAACCTAGGTTAACCAAGCTTTGAATCTCATCACGAGAAATATTCCATTCTCGGTTCATTCGCCCAAAAGGCATTCGCTCCAGTAGTAAGACTTTATATCCTAGTTTTGCCATCACTGCCGCATGAATCACACCTAACGCACCGCCAATATAAATAATGTCGTAGATAGGAGATGAGGAGGATGCTATTTTCCTCTCTTCCCGTGCCTTTGTTCCTGCTGAGGAAAACACAACTTGACGCGGCTCCTGGGGATTGCGTACCCCTTCACGCCATCTTTGTTCCCACCAGTAAGCACGCTTGAGGTCATATTCCCCATTGGGCATTTTCTGAAAATACTTGACGGTGAGGGGATAGACAGAGCTTAGTGCTGCAAAAATTGATTGTTGGGACAAATCAATCGCTGGCGGTTCCGGGTAGCAATGTGGAAAACGGCTTCTAATTCCTGTGGTTAGATTTTGCAGGATTTGCCCTTCTCTCGGAAAGGGTTGGTCTGCCCAACGGAAGACTTTCAGATAGGTAGTTCGTTGCACCGACCAAACAAATACAGAAAGTTCACTAGGTAATTTTTCGGGAATAGCCCCACTAGCACCTGTAGTTCCAGCAGGTATTCTCAGGCGAAAGCCTTCCGGGGTCAGCACCTTTTCCCCATTTCCTGGTTTAAAATCTGTTTGCAACCAGTTACGTACAGACGCCGTATCCGCAGTCGGAATTTCTAAATAAAGGATTTCTCTCATCTTTCCCTGACATCTCCGATCAATCTACTCACTAAGACAGATTTTACAAAGGCAGAAAGTACGCTAGACTCCGCCCTATTAGTTGCGTAAAGATTCAGTGAAGAAATTTTAAGAGTTTGTCAAATTTATTGTTCATTTTTTATTTCTGTTAACCCACGCCATGAATTATCCCATTCCAGACAGCCCCCAAGAAATTGTTGCCCTGCGACAAAAGCCTGTTGATGAAGAATTAGTTGCTGCTGCGATCGCTGGAGTCGTTAAAATTGTTCGTGCTCAGGGCCAATCTTTAGAAGAATTAACCGCTCAAGTACTAGCAGATGACTCAATGCTGGATGGGCAACAACGACGCTGGCTGAGCAAATTGCTGGCTCAAGCCTGGGAAAATTTTTCATAAAAAATTGTCTAGGACGAAGTTCTTGTCGTAGCATCACCCTTCTATATTTATGCCTATATTGTCGGTAGCGTTTTAGGTGTGGGACTAACAATTATTATTTGTCTGGAATTGGCAATTGGGCTACTATGTTTTGCATTCATGACACAGAAGTCATTAACTTAACCATATCAGTACTAGGCACTAGTCACGAAAAAAGCAAAAGGTAAAAGTAATTCCTTTTACCTTTTTAACGTGAACTGCCGACAAATACTCGCGGCAGCTTGCTTTAATTAAACTGACAAAGATTTATGTCAACTTCAAGCTTTCACCGCAGCTTCCGCTTGGGAGTGCAACAACAAACCGTATTCCAAGCCCTCCACCACAGCTTGATAGGAAGCCTCCAAAATATTGGTCGAAACTCCTACTGTCGTCCAGCGTTGATGACCATTGCCTGATTCTACCAAAACGCGGGTTTTTGCCGCCGTCCCCGTATGTCCGTTGAGAATCCGCACTTTGTAATCTGTCAGTTCAAAAGTCGCTATTTGCGGGTAAAAGTTCACCAAAGCCTTGCGTAAAGCTGCATCCAAAGCTGCCACCGGGCCGTTGCCTTCTGCCGCCTCCAAAATATTTTTACCATCAACAGCTACTTTGACTGTAGCTAGAGCGTTAGTAGTTTCTTTTCCCTCAATCAAATCACAGTGGACTTGAAATCCTTTGATTTCAAAGAACTGTTGGCGGCCTCCCAAAGCTTCGTGCATCAATAGTACAAAACTTGCCTCTGCTGCTTCAAATTGGAATCCTTCACTTTCTAAATCTTTGAGGCGCTGGAGAATTTGCCTAGCCTCTGCCTTTTGCTGATCGAGTTCAATCCCAAAAGTGCGGGCTTTAGCTAAAACATTGCTGAGTCCAGACTGTTCAGAAATTACAATGCGGCGACGATTTCCGACTTTTTCTGGCTGAATGTGTTCATAAGTAAGGGGATTACGTTCCACGGCTGATACATGAATACCACCTTTGTGAGCAAAAGCTGAACGTCCTACGAAAGGAGCGTGTTCATCGGGGGCAAGGTTCACTACTTCGCTGACAAAACGACTAGCTTCTGTAAGTTGCGTTAGCTGGTCTTCTCTGATACAACTGTAACCCAACTTCAGTTGTAAATTAGGAATTAACGAACAGAGGTTGGCATTACCGCAACGTTCACCGTAACCGTTGATTGTGCCTTGTACCATGTTTGCCCCTGCCATAACGGCGGCTATTGCATTAGCAACCGCCATTTCCGAATCGTTATGAGTGTGAATTCCTATTTTGGGAATTAAGGATTGGGAAGAGTTTTTCCTAGTCCCCAGTCCCCATTGTCTCTTATCCCCAGAGGGGGCTGCGAGTTCCCCAGTCACGCGTACCACATCTTGAACAATTTGGCTAACTTCATGAGGCAAAGTACCGCCATTGGTATCACAGAGAACTAACCATTCAGCACCAGCTGCGATCGCTGCCTCTAATGTCTGTAAAGCATAATCTTGATTGTGCTTGTAGCCATCAAACCAATGTTCGGCATCGTAGATTACGCGACGCCCTTGAGAACGGAGATACTCAATCGTGTCGCCAATCATCGCCAAATTTTCTTCTAATGTCGTCTTGAGGCCTGCTGTGACATGTAAATCCCAAGACTTACCAAAAATCGTTACCCAGCGAGTTCCCGCAGCCAGAATAGCTTGTAGCATCGGTTCATCTGCGGCAGTCAGGTTAGGACGGCGAGTTGAACAAAAAGCTACAATCTCTGCTTGTTTAAGCGGATCTTCTTGAAGTTGCCAGAAAAATTGTACATCTTTAGGATTAGCACCAGGCCAACCGCCTTCAATGAAAGGAATTCCCAGTTGATCGAGTCTCCGGGCAATGCGTAACTTATCTTCTATCGATACTGATAGCCCCTCGCGCTGAGTGCCATCCCGTAGTGTGGTGTCATAGAGCCAAAGTTGAGGTGAGGGATTTGTGGTCATAAAACTGCACCGACGAGACAACTTTCAAGGCAATGTGTCAATATACAACAAAAACCCAGTTTGGCAATCTAAAAATGCCTAAGGTTCTAGCTGAAGGTAAAACAATTGAATGCGAGGGCGTAGTGCCTCCACTCAGCCACACTTGCCTAAAGCAAGTATCTATCCGTCTTACCTTCAGTTTGCACTTGAGCAAAAGACGGATTAGGTCATATACGAACGATATCGGAGCCAATTTACGAAAAATTTTGCAGCAAAATGGTATTGACCTCTACAATAGCGGTGCTAAGGTAATAAACTGTCACATAATCGGCAGTTGTGCTACCTGTGCGGTTAAGGTAGAAAGCGAAGTATCAGCCGCGAATTGGCGAGGCAAAGCGCGGCGAGGGTATGTGGTTAAGCCACAAAACCTGATGAATGCGATCGCTTTGTTCTCATTCTCCTACAACAGACCTGCTTTTAGCCTGCCAAATTCAGGTTTAGGTAATGTGAAAGTGACAAAATTTGATGGATTTTCCGGTTAAGGTTCTCAAATAGTGTGGACACCAGAAGGTTAAAAAGGAGCAAAACAAGATGGGTAGATGGACACCCTTAATTCTCATGGCTGGCGGCTTGGCGATTCTGCTTGGTACATTACTGGGCATTAACTTTCCTATGGGCGGACAACAAAGCGCTAACGCTCCCACTGACAAAAAAGCCAGAGTTCTTCCAGCTAATATCAATGTTAATAGTACTGCTGGCAGCAGGAATAACGATACATCTCAAACAAATGAAAGCAGGGGCAGTGTTGCATCTGACAGAGATGAAAGCAGGACTAGCGTTGCTCAGAATAACGCTACCGATGAAACTGATACAACAGATACTCAATTCACAGATACTCAATCAACTGATGGAAATCAAAACAATGAACCAATTCGAGCCTTATGGTAGCGGTTGGTAGAACAAAAGCAGCTAGACAGAATATAGAAGTCTATAATGCTCGTGAAATCTGTTTTTTTGTTTGTTTTTAACTGTCTAGCTTATTCTTGCTGTACTGTACTAGTACAGCGTGATGGAAAACTACTCATTCTCAATCGATGAAACGCTTGCGGTACAGGAATTACAAATTCCGCGTAGCGGTACTAGTCATTAGTTACAAGTTATGAGTTATCAGTCGTAAGTTATTAGTTATGAGTTATTAGTTATGTACTAATAAGAAATGGCTAATGATAAATGATTAATGACTAATGACTAGTGAGATTGTAATTATTGGTGGTGGCGTTATTGGTTTAGCGATCGCCATTGAGCTAAAACTGCGCGGGACACATGTCACCGTGCTTTGTCGTGATTTCTGTGCCGCAGCTACCCACGCCGCCGCTGGGATGTTAGCACCAGATGCGGAAAATATCCCGGATGGGGCAATGCGTTCCTTGTGTTGGCGATCGCGTGCTCTATATCCCGACTGGACATATAAGCTTGAAGAACTGACTGGTTTAAATACTGGCTACTGGCCCTGCGGTATCCTAGCACCTGTCTATGAAGAGAGCAGGGCGGCTGGGGAAGAAAATACTCGTTTATCTGCCACTTCGCCCCTCTCTCCGGCTTACTGGTTAGACAAACAGGCAATTCATCAATATCAGCCAGGATTGGGAGCAGACGTCGCTGGTGGTTGGTGGTATCCTGAAGATGCACAAGTTGATAATCGAGCTCTAGCACATGTACTGTGGACAGCAGCCGAATCCCTTGGTGTTGAACTCAAACAAGGCATTACAGTAGAAGCAATTAGGCAACAACAGGGACAAGTTATTGGTGTTCAAACCAATGCTGGAGTAATCCGCGCTGCACATTATGTTTTAGCTACAGGTGCTTGGTCAAATGAATTATTACCACTACCAGTTTGCCCCAAAAAAGGACAAATGTTGAGTGTGCAAGTACCAGAACTCTTACCAGAATTGCCCTTGCAGCGGGTTTTGTTTGGTCAAGATATTTACATTGTACCGAGATGCGATCGCGCAGCGCCTCTGAAAGAAAAGCGATCGCTCATTATTGGGGCAACGGTTGAAGATGTTGGCTTTACCCCCCACAACACCCCAGATGGCATTCAAACACTATTACAAGCAGCTATCCGCCTATATCCTCAATTACAGCATTATCCTATCCAGGAATTCTGGTGGGGATTTCGCCCAGCCACCCCCGATGAATTACCCATCATTGGTACTAGCCATTGTAAAAATTTAACCCTTGCCACTGGTCATTACCGCAATGGAATTCTGCTTGCGCCTATAACAGCGGCACTAATAGCCGATTTAATCTGTCAGCAGAAGTCTGACCCTTTACTTGCTGATTTTCACTATTCGCGCTTTCACGCTCAGCCATCTACTCACACTTCCATGCTCACTCACTCTGCCAATTTCTCCAACGGGCATCGCCCTACCGTATCGTCGCAAAACTCAGAACTCTCCTGTACAGACGCGGTTAATCGCCTCTGTACTCAAGACTCAGCACTAACTATCGCTGGCAAAACCTTCCAATCTCGCTTACTAACGGGAACTGGCAAATATCGCAGCATTGAGGAAATGCAACAAAGTGTTGTCGCTAGCGACTGTCAAATTGTCACTGTAGCTGTACGACGGGTACAAACCAAAGCACCAGGACATGAAGGTTTAGCTGAAGCCCTAGATTGGACAAAAATCTGGATGTTACCTAATACCGCAGGTTGTCAAACAGCCGAAGAAGCGATTAGGGTTGCGCGTTTAGGGCGAGAAATGGCGAAATTATTGGGGCAAGAAGATAATAACTTCGTAAAGTTAGAAGTAATACCTGATCTTAAGTATTTACTCCCAGATCCGATTGGGACATTAGAAGCAGCAGAACAATTAGTAAAAGAAGGCTTTGCAGTATTACCTTATATCAATGCTGACCCGATGTTAGCCAAGCGTTTAGAAGATGTAGGCTGTGCCACGGTAATGCCTTTAGCTTCGCCAATTGGTTCTGGACAAGGGCTAAAAACAACTGCCAATATCCAAATAATTATCGAAAATGCAACTGTACCAGTGGTGGTAGATGCCGGTATTGCCTCACCCTCTCAAGCCGCAGAGGCGATGGAATTAGGGGCAGATGCTTTGTTGATTAATAGTGCGATCGCCCTTGCCCAAAACCCAGCAGCAATGGCCCGCGCCATGAATTTGGCAACAGTCGCCGGTCGTTTAGCATATCTTGCCGGCAGGATGCCTATCAAAGACTACGCTAGCCCTAGTTCACCTCTGACTGGGACAATTACTAGCTAGGGAATGGGGAATGGGGAACTTGTACTGAGCGAAGTCGAAGTATGGGGACTGGGAGGAATTATTGAAGAAGTCACTCCCTTGTCTTTTTTTAACGCCCAATGCCCCATGCCCAATGCTCAATGTAACGATTTATCTCCTATGTGTAAGTCAAAATATAAAGTTTATGTAACATTAAGTGAAGAATAAGATTAAGATAAAGGACTTAATTCATGCCCTATACAAATGAAGAAGGCGGTCTTCTGAATAATTTTGCGCGAGAACCGAAGATTTATCAAGCAGAACCTCCAACTGATGGACAAAAGCGAACCTATATTTTCCTTGGTATCGCTGCTACAGTTTTGGTTGGTAGCTTGATTGTGGTAGCCTTCTTTGTTTCCAAGACTTAAGCATCAACCATTTTAATAAAACTTCATCGTTTTGGTTTTTCAGGTTCCGATTTTAGTAGGAGCCTGCTTTTTTATTTTTTGTTAAAATTGAATTAGTCGTTAAGTATAATTATATACTTTTTAACTCTACCAAATCTCAAAGGCTTGATTTATCCTGAGCAGAACCTACATCCACTTAAAAATCATTGTCATCATGAGATTTTTAGTCTGCTTGGATGCGTCCAGAAGAGTGATATATATTGTATCTTGGCTCTTTAGCCGCCATGAGCGTGAATGATACTGCACATAACGATAATTTTGCTTGGAATCGGCAAGTATACCACCGCCTAAAACTTGCCCTAAGTCTTGGCTTGCGGCGACAACTCTTTCTAGCAGTGTGTGATGATTTACACTTGAGAAATCAAGTTGCGGCTCGTTTGCACTCTACATTGGCTTATCCTGTGGGACAAGTGCTATATCAGCCATCAGATACACAAGAAAATAGCACTCCAGCTTATCCGCGATTAGTCACATTGCGGTTAAATCTAAACGATCCCAATCCTATAGTTCAGATAAATCAATGGTTGGCTAATTATCCACCACCAATTGTTGGGGCATCAAAAGATACTCCAGGGAAGTCCTTGCCAATACCAGGATTTCAGATTGTAGGGGTGGAGCAGCTAACCAAGCAACCAGTGGCAATACAGCGTTTATTTTTGCACTATCTGCGCTTAAGCGAACAATATTTCTCTACCCAAGAGTCCAGCCGATTTCTAGATTCTAATCTCCTGTTGTGGATACCGCGTCCTTGGTTGTCAGCTATTCAGCAATCAGCACCACAGTTTTGGCGTTGCCGTACTGGTGTATTTACGTTTGCTGGAGAACCGACACCAACGACGCACAATTCAGGTTATCCAGAACGTTTTTCTAGTTCGAGAAGTTTGGATTTGGGAAATCTTGAGCAACCGATTCCAGATGAATCAGTCACCCCAGCAGAACTTAGAACAGTAAATACTGAGATGAAGTCTGAGGATTATGATTTTCAGACACAACCGAATCACTCACACAAAACTCAAGAACCATCATCGCCAATAGTGGATTTATTAAATACTGTGCCACAGCCACAGGAATTTACTACTAGATCTGCCAGTGGGAGTAATAATGAATCGCTGTCGTCTTTATCTCACATTAGCAGCGAGTTAACAGAGCTAGTAATAGCAACAATTAACACAAAAATTGCTCAAGACTCAGAGGATTATTGGCAACCGCAGCAAATTTTGTTAGAGATTGAAGCATTGCACTCACAGCAAGCTTCGGGAGAGTCACTGGCAGAAGCTTATCATCGTTTGGGTAGCTTATATCGCCTTCGCATTGAGCAAGGACAGTCAACTTTAGAAAATTTAATGGTGGCAATTATTGCCTATCAGGAGGCAATTAGCTACGACGAAACCTCAAGTCAACTACCAGATATCTTGAATGACTTGGGTACACTCTACTGGATGCTATACCGTACACCACCAAATTTGGAAGAGGGACAAACTTATATAGAGCAAGCAATAGAATTTTATCAGTTGGCATTAAAGCTGATCTCGCCAGAGACACATCCTGAAACTTACGCTCGTGTGCAAAATAATCTGGGGACAGCTTATGGTGATTTAGCTCGTTTTTCTAATCAATCTGAGAATTGGCAGCAAGCGGTTTCAGCTTACAGCGAAGCACTCCGCTATCGGACATCTGACATGGACTCTTTAAAGTATGCGGCTTGTCAGAATAATTTGGGTACTGCCTACTGGCATTTAGGGCAATATAATCAACCGATTGTGCATTTAAAGAAAGCGATCGCAGCTTACAATCAGGCACTTATACACTACAGCCCTGAACAAGAACCACTCAAGTATGGCATGATTCAAAATAACATCGGTACTGCTTGCTGGAATCTGGCACAATACGAACAACCAGCGGAAAATCTCCAGCTAGCAATTGATGTTTATCGTGAAGCTCTCAAGTATCGTACTCCAGCACATGTTCCTAGTGCCTGCGCCGCAACACAAAATAATCTGGGCACTGCTTACTGGCATTTAGCAAACCTATCTCAAACAACTAAAGAAGTACGGCAAAAGTATCTGCAACTATGTATCAGCGCTTACGAAGAAGCTATTGCTCTAGCTCACTCACTTAACGATACTTCTTTAAGTTTTGATTTGCTGGCTACTCATAATAACCTGGGTCTAGCCCATTATCAGCTAGTAGTAGATAATTCTTTCAATGGAGATAAGACGACGCGTTCTCAACACCTAGAAGCAGCATTAGATAATCATTTGCAAGCCTTAAATGGATTAAACAAACAACCAGAACTTTATCAAACAACTTTTACTTATGTGGTAAAAACTATTCGTGCTTTCCATAGTGAGTTAGGGATACAGGGACAAAATCTGGCTTTATCTAAAGTTCCTAGTCAGTTATTACCAGAAATCTTGTCTAAGTTGTAGTTTCATAAATTATTTTTTCACCACAAAGGCACAAAGGCAGAAAGAGAAAATATTAGACCTCTTGCATAAATCAGATTATGAACTCCAAATAGAGAAATTTCTCGTTAGTCTCTGCGTGAACCTTAAAATTCTTATTTTCAGATATTCGTGCAAGAGGTCTATTGTAACCACTTTATAATTAAAGCTAACAAGCAAAAGGCATAATCTAAATAACCCAGCAAAACTTTAGTAGGATACAGAAAATAATGGTCAGCAGTTTGAAAGAACTCTTGGATGACCCAGAACTAGCTCATATTGATGACCCAGAAGAAAAATTTGTTACTAGTGGCGTTAGTTGGCAAATGTATGAAGCCCTACTAAACAAATTAGAAGATAACTCTCATTATCGTGTCATCTACTTAGATGGAATATTAGAAATTGTGTCACCCTCTAGCAGACATGAAAATATCAAAAAACGTTTGGCTATTTTGATAGAACGCTATCTCTACTCAAAGCGAATTCGATTCAGTCCAATGGGGAGTTCTACTATTAAAAAAGAACTTAAGCAAGCTGGGGTTGAACCAGATGAATGTTACAGCATTGGTGAGCAGAAAAATATCCCAGACTTAGCTATGGAGGTGAATATTACCAGTGGAAGTATTGATAAATTAGAAATTTATCGCCGTTTGGGAGTTGCTGAAGTTTGGATTTGGCAATTCAATCGACTCAAACTTTACTATTTACGGGAAGAAACACCATCTGAGTTTTTAGATACTTACGGCTATGAACAGATTACGTCAAGTGAATTATTGCCAGAATTAAATATTGCTTTATTAGAGCAATGTGTTCAGATTTCAGACGAGATTCAAGCCATTGACCAATTTGAACAAGGTCAGTCTTAAGTTATAGCTGAAAAATCAAATCCCCAACTTCTGCAAAAAGTTGGAGATATTTAGTCTTGCATCTTTTAACTGAATATTAATCATCTTTATAGACTAATTTTCGTTGGTTTTAGCCATGCAAAAATCTGTGTAACTGTTAAATTCAGTTGCAAAAATTCAGGTACAGGCAATACTTCATCTCCAGTCATCTCTATAGGTTGCTGTCCTGGCAAAAATACTAACACCAAGCGTTCATCTGGATCGATTAACCACCCTAATCGAGTGCCGTGTTTTAAACAGTGGAGAATATTTATAATTACCTTGGTTGTATTTTGTTCTGGTGAAAAAATTTCAATTGTCCAATCAGGATAAATTCCAAAGGTATTTTCAATTTCCCCATTAGCATCAAAGGGAATCCGTTTCCAAGCAAATACACTCACGTCTGGTACAATCGAACGTCCACCAAAAGTACAACGTAATTCTGGAAAAGCCAAAGCAATTTCTTGTTCTTCAGCAATTTTGTTAACTGCGTTACAAAGTTTTAATTGTAGCCGGGAATGTTTGCCTTGCGGCATTGGTTTCTGGTAGATACGACCGTCTATAAATTCACTAGCAGGATTTGTTTCCGGCAGTTTGAGGAACTCTGCTAAGGAGATTGATTTGTGCAGCGTGGTTGCCATAGCTGTGCAAATGCCATATTTGATTGAAATCCTAGCATTTCCTAACTTTGGATTTTAGGGAGCGCTAGACCAATCCTGGGGTGCATCAACAGTTCCCGTCATCGCCTCCAGAACATCCCAAACATCACCCGATGGTTCTGGCAACTCTTGAATTGTAATTACGTAACGTGTGTTAGGTGCTAAATCCAAAGGAACATCTGGGCGCAAAACACCTCCATCAAATACAACTGTTACCATCTTGTTCATAAAAAAACCTTTAGAACTTTTGCAGTTGTGTAATCTAATGTAAATTACTCGACGCTGATTAAGCATCAATACTATAGTTATAGAGTGCCAAACAGATTATTTATAAGTTTTGCTTAAGCTGTTGTAACGATCGCATAAGTTTTGTCAAAAATAGTTCGGCATTCTGAACGAACAGACAAGTTTTAATGACCAACGGACAAGCGTTCTGAACAAAATAAGTTGTGTTATGAACGAACAGACAAATTTTTGTTAACAACGGATAAGCGTTCTAAACGAAACAACTTGTGTTGTGAATCAACGGATAAGAATTCTGAACGAAACAACTTGTGTTGGTAACGAACTGACAAGCTGTTGTTACCACAGAAACTTCATTTGTAACGTTGCTGCGGCAAAAGTACTTAAATTCTTCTTGTGAAGAGGATTTTCTTTGAGCTTTGCATCGCACGAGTAGCAACATTATGCTGATGCCAAGCTTGATAGAAATCGGGGTAAGGCATATTCTGGGCGCATTTCCAGGCTAAATTGTAGTATTGATAATCCAATCGCCAATAACCACTTAAAGCTTTGACTACCGCAATGCGATGCTGATTATTCTGTATAATTTCCCCTAAGCTAGATGCTGGCTGGTTAAAGGTGAAGTCATCCACAGTAGTTGATTGCAGCAGTTGTACTAAGGCAGCGATCGCAATTTGATTATTACATCCATATTCACTACAGATTCAGTATATGTAAAAATTACTTTAATTTTCACACATACCCTTTCGCAAAAGTTTGGCACTAATAGAATCCTAGGGATTGAACCCGTGGAAGTGTCAAAATGTTATATGTAAACTTTATTCACAAAATCACTTATGCCGAAAGCTATTTGGAATGGAACTGTTTTAGCCGAAAGCGATAACACCGTAGTTGTGGAAGGCAACCATTATTTTCCTGCTGATGCCATTAACAAGCAGTACTTCCAAGAAAGTAACACCCATACCACTTGTCCTTGGAAAGGTGTCGCCAGCTACTACAGTATCGATGTTGATGGTCAAATCAACAAAGATGCTGCTTGGTATTATCCCAGTGCCAAAGAAAAGGCTAAAAATATTGAGGGCTATGTTGCCTTCTGGAAAGGTGTAAAAGTTGAGTCTTAATAGAAGTTCTCAGAAGTATTTTATTTCCAGGGAATTGCAGTAGTTTTCAATTGAGTAGACTACAGCAAATATGTAGGGTGGGCATTGCAATTATACGTGGAACTTAACGTGAAATCCATATCCCGCCTTTAATTGAAGTTCCTTGCTCATAGCAAAAGTCATCTTTATGACTATAAAATTGCCCAAAATCCTGAGTCTACTAAAGTAGACTTTCGCTCATCCGCCAGAGAATTCATTCTCTGGTGGGTGAGGAGGCCAACAGTAAAGCTATTTTTAGCTGAAGTTGACACCAATGCATTGCAATGCCTACCCTACTAACCTGCTGTAACTCAAAATTTTCAGCAATAATTAAACTCAAAATTGGTATCAATAAAATACCTGCTATTCTCTAGCAATGACTATATCGTTAGACTTGATGACTGCATAGGCTTCTGTTCCTTCAGACAGTTCTAATTCTTCTGCTGACACTCTAGTGATCATCGAGGTTAACTCAACTTTGTGAACAATCTCTAGTGTTACCTCAGTATTAACCGCTCCTGTAATCACTCGTTTAACAACTCCCTTAAGCACATTGCGGGAGCTAACTTTTAATAGCTTCTTTTGACTATTAATTTTTATATCAGGAGCCTCAACATCCTCCTTGATCTTCTGTTTGGTTGGTATTGGTGCTGGGGCTGAAGAGTGATCATTAAGACCGCGTACTAGTTCTCGGAGGATCTCAGTTTTTGTACGCTGAGACTGCTGGCAGAATTCTTCTAGAATTTTCCGCTCTTCTTCTGATGTTTGAAATGTAACCCATCCTTGTTCTTTTCTTGGCATATTTTTACCAATTGAATTGGTATGTATTTCTGAGCTTGGTATGATTTTACCAAGTGTCAATCCTCCAAAGCAGAATCTATCTGAGGCTATGTATGGTGACAAGCCTTTTGGATACTCTTCTTTTTAGTAGGACTTACGCGCAAGTTACGGAAGAATCGAACCACAGAGGCACGGAGGACACGGAGAGAAGTCTGAGCGGAGGCTTCCGACGCTCGTTCGCTCTTAGCGTCGCCCCTTGGGCGAAGACTCGCTCTAAGCGTAGCCATGCCGCAGGCTTTACGCTGCGCTATCCGTTGGCGCAGCCCGCCGCAGCGAAAAGTTCTGTAGGCGGAGAGAAGTCTGAGCGCCGGCGTCCGGCGATCAGAACTTCGGGGTTTCCCGCCGTAGGAAACTTTTCAAGACAGGCATCAGAACTTCGAGAGGAATGAGATTTAGAGAGGTATTTTACGTAAGTCCTATTTAGGAAATGCAGTCGCCTGGGTCGAGAAAATGCGACTTGCTACCTTATGCAAAGCCGCCTTCTGGTTGAACTCAATTAGATGTTGCGCTTCCAGTTACAGTACAAATTATTTCATCGATTGTTCGGAGTAATTCTTGTTCGTTGTAAGGTTTGGAGAAGTAGGCTCGCGCACCGAGTTGCATTGCTAGTTGCCGATGTTTATTACTACTACGAGAGGTCAGCATGGCAACGGGAATATTTTTCATATCAACGTCTGTATTTACACGATCTAAGAAGCCATAACCATCAAGGCGAGGCATTTCAATATCACAAATTACTGCCTGGACTTGTAAACCACTCTGAAGTTTTTCTAAAGCATCTTGACCGTCTTTAGCTTGTTCTACTTGATACCCCCCTTTTTCCAGAGTCAGGGCTAAGAAGCGCCGAACGTTAATCGAGTCATCTACGATCAAAATCGTGCCTTTTTGGTTAGCAGGGGTTGCTGGTACTTTTTCATCCTCAAACATGAGGAATGCTGTTTTTAATCTGGCTGACGGTAACTGATTGCTTCTGGGAGTCCGCTGATTAGTGGCAATCCAGTAGAGCAATTCGTTGGTATTAACTAGGGCTACTACTCGACCATCACCGAGAATCGTACAGTTGCTAAAGCCTTCAGGTAAAGGTATATTTCCTTCGACTTGGCGGATGGCAACTTCCTGCTCACCCCAGCAACGGTCTACTTGTATGGCTACTGGCTGATTGTTGCTTTTGACTACTAAGACGCTGCTAGCGTTAATCGCTGGCGGAGTTTCCAGTTCTGGGCTATCGTAACGTGGGCAATTAAATTCTAAGTAACGACCAAGGCGAATTAGTGGCAACATGGTTCCTTGCCAATTCAAAACTTCACTACCCGCCATTGGGAAAACTCGGTCGTTTTGGAATAAGAATATTTCTGAAATGACATCTGTGGGAAATGCTAAGAGTATCCTGTTGATTTCTACCAACAAAACTCGTGCTACGGAAAGTGTAAACGGTACTGATAGAGTAAAGGTCGTGCCGACACCCCACTCTGTATCAACTTTGACATCTCCACGAATCAGTTTGAGGTTGTTGCGAACTATATCCATCCCGACACCGCGACCAGATAATGCTGTAACTTGGTCGGAGGTGCTAAAACCTGGTTCAAAAATTAGTGATAACAGTTCTTCATCACTAGCACTAGCGAGTAGAGAAGCATCTAATCCCATTGTAAGGGCGCGATCGCGAATTTTCTCTAAAGAAATGCCCCGACCATCATCACGCATAGTAATCAGGGTGCGATTACTGTGGTGAGTAGCTTTAATTTCAATCAATCCTTGTTCTGGTTTACCCAAGGTGCGGCGTGTCGCAGGTTCTTCGATACCATGATCAAAGGCATTTCTTAACAAGTGCATTAAAGGCTCATTCAAAGCCTCCAAAATGCTGCGTTCAATTAGGGTATTACCACCTTCAAGTTTTAGCTGTACGTTTTTCCCATACTCCACATTTAAATCGCGCAAAGCTCTAGGAAAACGCTCGACTAAATCGGACAGGGGACGCATCCGAATGTGATTGAGTTTTGTCTGTAACTGTTTCGATGTTTTATTTAGTTTGCGAGCAATCTGATCTGTATCGTCAACGCTAAGTTGAATATCAGTTGTGACTTCTTGTACCTGAACAATGGTTTCCATGACTTCCTGTGATAACAGGTTTAAGTCGTTGTAGCGATCCATTTCTAAGGTATCAAATCCTCTTTTTATGCCTTGGGTTTGATAGCTATCTTCAGATACTAAGTTATGTTCTATATTAGATGACACACCAGCTGGTATCACGGTTTGAGTAGCCATTTTGTCGTATGCTGTACGAAGTTCTTGATTTTCTCGTTCGAGAACTTGTACTCGTTGATTCAAGTGACGCACAAGCTTGCGTAATCTTTCTAAATGCGAGTTTAATCCATTGCGTTGGACAATCAGTTCCCCAAATAAATCGTTAATTTGCTCAAGTTGTTTGCTGGGAACTCTGACGTTATTTTCTTGAAGGTCACGCTCTTTGCCAACACCAACTGGCTCATTTTTGCGTTCAACAAATTCCGAATCTGTAGCAATTTCTCCAGTAACTATTGTGCTTGGTGGGATGTTGACAGCAGCGACGTCATTAGCAATATCTGTATCCAAAAAAGTAAAATTGGCAGCAATTGGTTCATTTACTAGCCAGTTCTCTTCAGTTTGCTCTGGTTGTAAATTATCAGTTGATACTATTTCTATTTCGTGGAGATTGGTGTCAGTCACATCTGTAGCGAGGAACTGCGCTATTGTCTCAGCTGTTGAGAATGATTCAGATTGAGTATATGTATTCGCCACTCCACCGAATTCAATTTCTGTAGGTAGATTATCTAGTTGATTTGTCAGTACTAGAGCTTGCGATCGCCGCCATGCTTCTAATGCTAATTGGGCAATTTCGGGAATGCGATCGGAGGTTACAGCTTCTAAATGCTGCGTTACTGACTCACACAACTGGGTAAAAGCGGGTAACTGGAGCATTTCCCCCAAACCGCCTAATTCAGCTGCCATGATCACAACTTCTTCGTGCAAACCAGGCTGTTCGCTATCGGCCAATATAGATTCTAAACGCTGTAAACAGCCTTCGACTTCTGTTTCAAATAGCAAGGGGATGATATCTTGCCCATCTTCTGGTGAGAGCATGGTTGTGGCGTCTTCAGGAGTGGGGTCGCCCAGGCGATCGTGCAGCTCATCAAAAATCGGGTAACAAAAGGTTGCCAACCACTGTTCTTCAACAGTATTCCTTTCTGAGAGCAATTCCACTATTTGACGTAGCCAGTCAACTCCAGATAACAATAAACTTTGCAACTGGGTGTCAATTTCTAGGGAGTTTTTTCGGGTTTTTAAAACTTTAAAAGAATCTTCTAAACGATGAGCTAAATCACTCAATGCCCGAAATCCCATCATAGCCGCGCCACCCTTAATGGAGTGAGCGGCTCGGAGTGCAGCATTGATTTTATCCAAATCGATGCGGTTACTGGTGTCGATTTCCAGTAATACTCCTTCTAGCGTATTCAAGTAATCAGTTGCTTCTTCCAGAAATTGCATCTGGATTTCTAATTCTTTGTCCTGTGACATGGTTTTTGTTAATAGTCAAGGGTCAAGGGGAGCCAGCGCCGTGGTGAGGCAACGCGGTCTTGGGGAGCCAGTCCATTGGGGGGGGGGTTCCCCCCGTTGTAGAAACTGGTGTGGTTTCCCCATGAGCGATTGCCAAAAGGGTTTCCCGACTTGAGGCAACTGGCGTTCAAGGGTCAAGGGGAGCCAGCGCCGTGGTGAGGCAACGCGGTCTTGGGGAGCCAGTCCATTGAGGGGGTTCCCCCCGTTGTAGGAACTGGCGTGGTTTCCCCCATGAGCGATTGCCGAAAGGGTTTCCCGACTTGAGGCGACTGGCGTTCAAAGGTCAAGGGTTACAAATATTTGGACTCTTGACTTTGGATTCTTGACTTCTGACGATTACTTAACTGACTTTAAATGTACCAACTGTCTCCTGCAACTCTTGAGAAATCTCGACAGTTTGTTGCAGAGATTCCGAAACCTGGCGCGAAGAATCGCTGGTGCGTTGTGATACAGCAGAGAGGTCTTTCATTAATTGTCTGACAGTTTGGGATGTTTGTACCTGGGATGTTGTCGCAGTAGAAATGGATTGTACTAAAGAGTCTATTTGACGTGATACATCCAAAATCTGACCTAGACTTTGCTTAGCCTCCTCTACAATCCGTGTGCCTTCCACCACTTGAGTAGTACCTAGCTCCATTGCTTGCACCACTTCACTGGTTTCTCGTTGGATATTACCAACAATTTGTTCAATTTCTTGGGTTGCGGCTGCACTTCTGACTGCTAGTTCACCAACTTCTTCCGCAACTACGGCAAAACCTTGACCTTCTTCACCCGCACGCGCTGCTTCAATACCTGCGTTGATGGCGAGCAAGTTAGTTTGGATGGCGATTTGGTTAATCAAAGACACCACGCGGGAAATTTGTTGAGAAGATTCTCCCAGCCGTTTGACTTTTTTAGCAGTTTCACCAACGGTTTCCCGCAGAGACAGGATATTTTGTACTGTCAAATCCATTGCATGTCCACTCTTGGTGGCAGTTTGAGTTGCATGGTTAGCAATGGTAGCAGCTTGCTGAGCGTTTTCGGCTACGACTTGCATGGACTGCGTCATTTGGTCAACAGCATCCAGTGTGTGGTTGATTTCGGCAGCTTGTGTGAGCGCTTCCTCTGCTAGTTGGCGGATGGCTACTTCGTTAGAACCAACTGCACCATTCACCTGGGTAGCAGCTTGTTTAACTTGGGTTACAATATCTCGCAGACTTTCTACAATGGAGTTGAAAAAGTCGGCAACAGTACCTATTTCTCCAGCGGTTACGTCTGCACGCACTGTTAGGTCGCCCCTAGCTGCACCTTCTACATCGTTGAGCAGTTCTAAAAGTTGCTGTTGCAGTGCTTCTTTTTGTTGGCGTTCTTGGTCTGAGCCTTGTTCTGCTGTTGTCTTTGCTTTTTCTATCTTTTCAAGTAGTTTGGCTTGTTCTAAGGCATAACCGACTTGAGTTGCTATCTGTTGAAACAAGTCAATTTCCGGCTGTTGCCAAATCCTAGGAGTTTCGCAATGATGAGCAATTAGTAAGCCTAGGAGTTGCTCTTGAGCAAAAATCGGTATGCTCAAAATACCTTTGACGGCAAATTTATCCAATAGTTGGATGTAACTATCGGCATTTTTCAAGCTTTGGTCTTGATGAATGTTAGTAATAGCCTGCACTCGACTATCTTGATGCTCTAAGTAGCGTTCTGGAAAATAGGGGTCGTCGATTTGCACTCCGAGCATTTTTGGCCAATTACCAGTTACCGATTCTGCAACAACTATGCCATCCCAAGTATCTGGATTCAAGTTATAGATAATTACCCGGTCTGTATTCAGCGCTTGCTGCACTTCTTTGACTGCTGCTTGATAAATGTCTTCGGTTCTAAGAATTCTCCGAATTCGTAAGGTAATATCTGCAAGTAATTTGGCCCCTTCAATATCTAGTTCTTGTTCTTTGACCAAAACCTGCAATTGCTCGGCCATCTGGTTAATTTTTGCATTCAATACTCCTAATTCGTCTTCTCTTTCTATCACCAGACGGGTATTGAATTTACCTTTACCTAGCTCTGTCAATGCCGCAGTCGCATTTAGAATTGGCTGTGTGGTACGCTTGGCTAACCAAGATGCGATCGCTCCTACAATCAAGGCTGTTAATGCTGTCCCGATCGCAATAATCCACAATAATTGTCTTTGAGGCTCAAATGCAATTGTTGTGTCTGTAGATAAAAGCACTTGCCAATTTAAATCTGGTAAGCCATTAAGCTTTCTAAATGGCACATAGCTTACTAGTTCTTGCTTGTTATAAGTTTTAGGAACTGCTGTGAAACTATCAACCTTTTTATCTGCTAACAGCTTAGCTAAGCTAGGATACTCAGCCTTGGCTTCTTTACCCAAGAATTGCTTTTGTGAACTTACAAAAACTTTTCCCGAAGCATCAACTAGAGAGTATTGATGTTTGGTTGCATAGTTTTCAATTACCTCGTTTAAAGATTTTAAGGGCATACGCGCTCTTACCACGCCAATGCTTTGACCTGTAACTTTATCTTTAACAGGTGCAGCTATGTAAATGCTGATGACGCCTGTACTTTTTGAAGCTTCAGCTTTACTGATGACAGGAGCGTCTTTTTGCAGAGCATCTTGAAAATAGTTACGGTCTTTGTGATTATCCAAAGGTTCGCCTGTGGATTGGACAATCGAGTTACCTTGAAGATCAAAAAAGGCAACACTGTCATAAGCTTTGTACGCTTCGACAATCCCATCGAGAACTGCTTGCTTTTCTTGAGTAGTTGTGCTGACGCTAGCTTGAGGATTTGTCAAAAATGGCGAATTCGAGAGTACTTGAATATCTCCATAACGTTCCAACATGAAACGGTTGACTTTATCGCTTAAGCCAGTGGCTTCTGCTTCTTGAGATTGAGTAATTTGCTTATTAATCGATTTGTTGACAAAACTGTAGGCGATCGCGCCTATGCCCAATACTGGTAGTATACCGATTGCGATCGCCAAAATTGTCGTTTTCGTATCCAAGCTGAGTCTTTTGAAATAGACATCTGCTTGGTTGCGTGGAGAATTATGAGAAATTTCCGTAGTTGGTTTATTCGTTAGTTGCACTCTACCATGAGTAATTTTTTGAGATGAAATCATTGATGCCTGATTTTTAGCATCACCACTCTTAGCCGTGTCAGTTTTATTAAACATAAAGGATTTCCCCTAAGTATGTGAATAAGAACACTAAAAATCGTTATTTTTTAGTAGTAGACCCTAATCACTGCGGAGAATGGAAGACTGCACAATCGCCTGTGCATCTAATACCAATAATATTTCTTTCTGTTGCACAACACAGCCACGTAAATAAGGAACTAAACTAGATGCAACTTGTCCCACAGGAGAATGAACATCATCAGACAAGAACTTAGTTGTACCTTTGATTTCTTGCACAACTAAACCCAACAGCAGTGATTCCACTCTGATAACAATTGCATTGTACTGCCGTAGTCTATTGTCTAGGGATTGTAAATTGAGCATTCTTGGCAGATCAATTACCCAAATTATCCGACTTCGCCAATTCATTAATCCTAATATACAGGCGGGCATATTTGGCATTGAAGTTACAGATTCAACAGGCACAATAACCGCTTCTTGCGTATATTTCATTGATAAAACAGCAGCCGTCTGTTGATTTAGCTGAAACTTAAGATAGCCATCTCCCGAATTATTGTAGGTTTGTTTCGAGGAAAGTGTAATTTTTGAACTAGTCATTGATTCAAATTACCACTGATTTAATAGTATGCAGGAGATGGTCACGGGTGTAAGGTTTTGTTATATAAGCATCAGCACCTTGTTTCATCGCCCAAAATCGGTCAATCTCCTGATTTTTAGAACTGCAAATCACAATCGGCACTTTTTCAGTAATTGGGTTTCTTCTCAAAGAGCGACACAATTCAAATCCACTCATTTCAGGCATAACCACATCGGTAACAATCACATCGGGTTTTTGTGACGCAGCTTTTTCTAAAGCTTCTTTTGCACCAGTAGCTTTAATTACGTTGTAACCACTTTCTTTTAGATAATGGCTCATTAGTTCCAATTCGCTGGGAGAATCTTCTACAATTAGAATTGTGCCAAGTAAAATCAGGCTCACTACTAAATCTCCTAAAAACTAACTCAAAACTATTAAATTTGATTACTTTTATTTACTATTACTACTAAATTAACCAATGTGTTTAAAAACCATTTTTAGTAAATCTGATTGTGTAAAAGGTTTAGTCAAATAGCCTGATGATCTGACCATTTTGGCTTTTGCCCTGTCGATAAATCCTGTTCTGCCAGTTACCATAATAATTGGCGTATTTTTAAAAGCTGAATGTTTTCGTAATAATGAACATAGCTCATATCCATCTAAGCTTGGCATTTCAACGTCCAGCAAAATCAGGTCTGGTTTACTCCGAAGAATTTGCATTAAAGCTTTCACTGGATCATTGATCATCACAACCGAAAATGTGTTTTCATCCAAGAAATGTTTGATAGAATTTAAAACTGTTTGGCTATCATCAATGCAAGCAATTGTATAGAGAGTCTTGCCAATAGATGATTGAGTAGTTTGATTATTTTTATTCTCAGGAAGATCAAAATTAATTTTTTTAGACAATTGTTGCCCAAGTTTTATTTGCAATGGTGGCTGAACTTGAGGCAGTTGTGTTGTAGATGAAATTGGAGAACCTCCAGCAGCAGGAATTGATGACTGGATATTTTGCCGATTTCGTAGCTGCTTTTGACAATGTTCAACTAGTAGCCGCAAATCTAAGCGACAGAACTTTGGTAGTTCATTCAACGAGTCTTCAGGGTTAAATTCATAGCTTCCTTCTTTTAAGCAAAGAAATGACTCTAGCACTTCTTTTGCCAATTCGTCTATCAGGTTTCCTGCTTGCACAGAGGTAATGTAATTCTGATTAACTAACCAAGAAATAGCTTGATAATCCGCATTTACTATTAATTGGTTTTCATTTTGATTTTCAAACCTCAGCCGCATCTGCACGCGAGTAGCGCTGTTGAGAGTGGGAATTTGCTGACTCAAACGTCGCAAGTGACTATCAAGCCGCTCAAACAGTTTATCTGAATAGGAGGCATAAGTAAGTTTACCGTCCTCTAGATAGATTGACCAAGAAACTGTCTCGGTAAATACCCGTAAACAACCTGTAGCATGTCGGCTGGTTAGTTGTGCCAACAGAGATAGCGGATGTAGTTTCTGGAACAACCTGTAGCTACCTATAGGAGTTGTGCTCATTTTCCTTCAGCTAAATTCGATATGTGTAAGCTTAATTTGTGCAGTAGCTTTCTTCCACAATTAAAATTAAATATGAAGTTAAATTTTCGTATCATAACATACATAAGTTCATATCTAGTTTTGTGGTACAAGTCCACAGCAGAATTATTTTCAGATTTTTAAATCTCAATAAACTCATAATCTGCTGTTATTTTACTTACCAGTATTGAGATTAATGGACATATTTAGAGAATAATGCACAAAAATGTCAAGACCAGATGAAGCCACTTTCCATTGAGTGACCCCAATCTGACTACAGGAATAATACTGATTTTATTGACATTAATATAGTTAAGCCCCAGTATTTACTCGTAAGCGAATACTAGGACTTAACTCAGATAAACTCTGAGACAATCTAAGTAAAATTATTTAGAATATATGAATTTTGATAATAAACTTCTTCAGCTTTGACTGTTACTACTGTCTATTTTAGTCTTGTCAAGGTTATAATCTCTACTATTTTAATAGAGTTAGTAGTTATTGAATAGTATTATTTTATACAAAGTATAATTTTTGCCTATTTAAATCAAGAGATTTACAACTATAATTTAAAACTAGCATTGCTTTTGCCGTTTATAGTGGCAATTTTATTAGTATATTACCGTAGGTAAATTAATACTATTTATACCTTTACCAAAGAGCTAGTATCACTGATATTTACATTTTGCGTTCTCAGGATCTTTGTAGATTTTATTCACTTGAGTACTGAGGTTTAAAAGCATTGGGCATTACTTCATCTCTATGTCTTGCGATACTAGGTTGCACAAGACACTAGATCAGTCTAAATTAGGCCAATTTGGAACACTAATCTGAGTGCGTAAATTTTAAATTTTTTAGGCACATTTTAGGAGATGGCAATCTCTCAAAAGTGCGGATGAAAGGACTTGAACCTTCACTCCTTTCGGAACTAGAACCTAAATCTAGCGCGTCTGCCAATTCCGCCACATCCGCATCAGTTTACTATAATACCATAACAAATTACTTCTGGGAATAGGTATTAGGGAATGGGAAATGGGGAATGCGAAAACAAGGAGGAATTATTGAAGAAGTCTCTTCCTGTTTACCTTGTCTGTTTTCAATGTCCAATGCTTACATCACTGCAACACGAGGCAGACGATGCTTGAAACCACAGAGAATTTCCCAAGAAATAGTGTTTAATTGTTCGGCCCAATCATCCGCTGAGATTCGTTCGTTTCCCTGTTCTCCCAGTAAAGTGACAACTTCTCCTTCTTGGACATTGGGTATGGCACTCACATCCAGCATCAACTGATCCATTGTAATTGTACCGATCTGCGACACCCGTTGACCACGAATTAACACTTGCATTTTGTTGGAGAGGCTTCGAGGGACACCATCAGCATAACCAATTCCGACGACGGCGAGGCGAAGTTCATGCGGGGCAATAAATTGATGGTTATAGCTGACACCGGTTCCTGGGGAAATTGTTTTTACTTGAGTGATTCGTGCATTAAGTTGTAAAACAGGCTTCAGGTTGATCACATTTTGTAAATGAGGTGCTGGATAGAGTCCGTAAATTGCTAAACCTGCTCTGATAATATCGTAGTGCAATGCGGGATCTGTGAGGGCTGCCGCTGAGTTTGCCAAGTGCAAACAGGGTGGTTGTATTCCTATTGCTTTGATGTGAGCGATCGCTTCCTCAAATCGTCTATGCTGTTCTTTCATGACTGTGGTGTCAAGACTATCCGCTGTTGCCAAATGGGAATAAATGCTGGCAATAGAAAGATGTGGTAATCGCTGCACTAACTGCACAAACTCACTTGCTTGTTGCCAGTTAGTTCCCAATCTAGACATTCCCGTGTCTAATTTAATATGTACAGGTACGGGTGAATCATAATTCATCTCTTCTAGGATATTGGAAAATACCAAAGCTTGTTTGGGACTGCACAATGTTGGCTGAAGTTTCCAGTGAGCGATCGCATGAATTTGCTCTGGTGTATGGGTTGCCCCTAAAATCACGATTGGAGCTTTAATCCCGCCTTCTCGCAATTGAATAGCCTCTGGAACTGTAGCCACTCCTAACCAACTTGCTCCAGATTGTAGTACTGTCTGGGCAACTGTTACGGCTCCATGTCCATAGGCATCAGCTTTCACCACTGCCATCAATTGGGTACGCGGCGACAAAAACTGTACTAGCTGCTGCACATTGTACGACAACGCCCCCAAATCAATTTCTACCCAAGCTCGTTGTGAGAACCACGCGTAAGTATCGCATTGCTGATTGGATACACTAGGGGTTTGCTTGCGGCTTAACATTTTCACTGACTCCTATCACACCACTGCTAAACATCCAGACTATCTATTCACGCTCCTAGAAGCGATATCAGATTAAACAGGAAGTTTACCGTTCATCCGGGAATTGATACAAGATACTTATAGCGGTTTTCAGTTACTTGCAATGTACTTTCCCCTAGACAGTTAGAAGTCAGTTGGCTCTTACCATTCCCACAGGATAATAACTGTCGTCCAGAATTGTTAC
The DNA here is from genome assembly GCA_019359395.1 of Komarekiella atlantica HA4396-MV6. Lineage (GTDB taxonomy): Bacteria > Cyanobacteriota > Cyanobacteriia > Cyanobacteriales > Nostocaceae > Komarekiella > Komarekiella atlantica. Next base: position 167,234 of record JAHHHK010000013.1, on the reverse strand, counting down.
TCTACAAATAGCTTCTGACTGCTACAAACTTCCTTTAATATGCGTAATTTCGTAAAATTTACTCCATTGCGACATTCAAACCTCATTTTTGCCTGAGTAAATTCTTCTATCTTCCAAATTTAATTTTGAATTATCTCGGAAGTATAATTTATTCTTCTCTCTCCAGCAGAGTATATTTGTGTTAATATATGTAAAACTAATACCCTGAGCGCAGATCAATGGGGAAGGTTTTAGTCTTAAACGCTTCTTACGAACCGCTCAATATAACGAGCTGGCGTCGCGCTACGGTTCTGTTAATCAAGGGCAAAGCAGAACGCGTGGAACATAACGGCAAATTCCTGTACTCGGATTTCCCGCTGCCAACTGTGATCCGGTTGCGTCACTATGTGCGCGTTCCCTATAAGGAAATTCCTCTGACTCGCCGAAATATACTGCACCGTGACGGTCACACTTGTCAATATTGCGGTTATACAGGGGATGAGTTGACCCTAGACCATGTGATACCGCGATCGCGCGGCGGGGGTGATACTTGGGAAAACATTGTTACAGCTTGTGTCCGTTGCAATGTTAAAAAAGGCAACCGCACGCCCCACGAAGCCCATATGCCTTTGCGTCATCCCCCCCGTCAACCTTACAGCAGCCTCTATTTCGAGGTTAGTAAACATCTCAAGAGTGGACTGCACCAAGAATGGCAAAAGTATGTTATTGGTCTTTGACATGAAGCAATCTAGCCCCAGAAGCGCAGAAGAATAGTCAACATAATTCGTAATTGATAATACCCGCAAAGCGGGAAGCAAGCTACGTAATTCGTAGTTACAATCAGTAGGGGCTTGAACCCACCACTGATTGAAGACCACTAAATCAAAGATTTAGTGCTTGCTCTGTACCCTCTTTAATTACGAATTACGAATTAGTAATTATTTGGTCATCTATTGATCTTTTTGCTGCTTTATTGGCATAGCTGTCTATCCTTTCGGAGGGCAGCTAAACTTTTACTTGACACATTTTACTTTAATCGCTGTTCCCTGTATAAGAATTGTCTGAGGCTTGTGAGGGGTGTTTTCAGACATCAGGAGATAAAGTAATCTGCACCAATTTTGGCAAGCAAAATAACGGCTTACTATTTTACCTCATAAACATGACAAAATAACTGAAATGCGCTTGAAATTATTCAAAAGCAGATACGAAAAAAGCGTATTTTACTAAAAACAATTGTTAATTGCTCATTAGTCACAAGGATGAGAATATTGACATAATAAAAAGCTGTCAAATCAAGAATTGAGTATAAAGTACGAAGCGGCTGGTATACCTTAAGTCAGATAAATTTTGAAGTTAGCGAGCAACTTTGAACAAAAATCCTGTTTATCCAAACCATGAAAGAGAAAAGAAGTGATTATTTGTAAACCTTACATGTATTCTGGATGGATTTAGTTGATTGATCAGGGTAGCGGCACTACTACTGACGAAAAATATACTCAGATATATAGTGCGATGATTTTAGATTTTTGCGAAAATTATAATATATGACTAAATCAGTAAATTGTTAATTTTAGTATTTTTTAAAGAATCAACGGAGCCTTACACTTCAAACAACGTTTCCTATGTACTTGAATTCTCCTGTTACTCAGTTTGATAGTTTGTCATTAACCACAGAGCCAAACTCAGATGAACCTGAAATAGAGAAACCAGTGGAACTTCCACTTACCCGCCCGTCTTTACCACTATCGACAGGTGAAAGTGGCACTTATCCAGCGCAGCGTGGTAATTCTCTGGCAAATCAGAAATCAGAAGAACTGCAAAAAACCCTCTTGGCGCACCGACATGATCGCCAATTGGTAATCCTGCAAGATTTCCCTGATCCGGATGCTCTATCCTCTGCTTGGACTTATCAGTTAATTGCTCAGCAATACGATATCAAATGTGAAATCATTTATGCTGGTGCTTTGAGCCACCAAGAGAATATTGCCTTGGTGAGATTGACTAATTTGCCTGTTCAACGCTGGACACTGCAAACCTTGAAAAGTAAAGATTTGTCATCTTATCAAGGTTTCGTACTAATTGATAACCAGGGAACCACTTCTCAGCTATTATCAGCGGTACAGCAGGCTGGAATTCCCTTAGTGGCGCTGATCGATCATCACAGCTTACAGGGAGAACTCAACTCAGAGTTTGAGGATGTTCGTCCTTATGTACGAGCTACGGCGACCATTTTCACTCAATACTTACAATCGGGATTACTGGCTCTAGATAGCAGCATCAATCAACATGTTAAATGTGCTACTGCCTTGATGCACGGCTTGCGATCGGATACAAATCGGCTCATGCAAGCGCAAGAAGAGGATTTTATGGCAGCTGCATATCTGAGTCGATTTTATGACGCCCAACTGCTAAACGCGATTTTACAGGCGAATCGTTCCAAGCGGGTAATGGATGTGATCGAGCGATCGCTCAAAAATCGCATCGTCCAAAATAACTTTTCTATTGCTGGTGTGGGTTACTTACGCTACGACGACCGGGACGCCATTCCCCAAGCAGCTGATTTTCTCGTCACAGAAGAAAACGTCCACACCGCCGTAGTTTACGGCATTGTCCACGATGAAGATGAAGAATTGGAAATAGTCATTGGCTCCTTAAGAACCACTAAACTCACCCTAGACCCCGATGAATTCATCAAAGAAGCCTTTGGACAAGATAGCAGTGGGCGGTTTTTTGGCGGTGGACGGACAAGCGCAGGTGGTTTTGAAATCCCAATGGGCTTTTTGTCTGGCAGTAACGAAAATTCTACTTATGCGAAAATGAAATGGGAAGTGTTCGACGCTCAAATTAAGCAAAAGCTGCTGAGGTTAGTTAACCCCAAAGACAACCCGATTCAGTCGGAGTAAAGGGAAATTAAGGAGATGGGGAGAACTGCTAAGAAATGCAGTAGTCAAAGTGTTTGGTTAGATAGCATCCTTAAGTCATTCGTGATCAACATAATTCCCAACTTTTTAGAAAAGTCGGGAATTTTCGTCTTCTCACAGAGGCTCAACTGATTGAGAATGTCGTTCGTGCCTAATGTTAAGTAGGTAGACATAAATAAAATTAACTCGTGCGTACCTACTGTATAAGTGTAGATATGCCCAACATCTAAGGAGTCCTCTGTAAAAATTGCTGTAATTTTGTTAACTAATTATCAAGATATGCAATTGGAATACGATTAATGCCTTTTGAATTTCTCATTTCCAGACGACCTGTTTCGTTACAGACAAAGAAAAGAGAAAATCTTCAGATATGGAAGAATTTTGTACGCGTTGAAGCCTAAAAGGTTTGGAAACATAACAGTTCCATTACAAAAGGCGATCTACAGTTGACATTAGTTTATCTTTGTGATGAGTTTCCTGCTGACATCGATAATATTATCAAGCCAATTCAGGATGCACTTGTAAACTTAGTTTTTGAAGATGATAGTTTAATATCAAATGTTGATAGTCATCGTCGATTTATGTCTGACCCGATTGATATTAGAAGTCTACCTTCCTTATTACAGCGTGCTGTCATCACAGGTAAAGAGTGTGTTTATGTAAAAGTTAGTGAATCTCAACCATTGGTAAAATACTTATGATTAACAATATTAAAACTCTATATGACGAAAAGATAAAATCTCTGGTGGAGAAGTACGAAAGTCAAGAATCTCGTGTTATCACTGAACCAAAAACAGATGAATTACCATTCGATTTGGGTAACTACCAGCCAGACGAATGGCAGAGCAACAAATACGTAATAATTAAAGTTAGAATTTGTTAATTCAAATTCCTTCGTAACTCCTAACTCAGCACAGGCTACGCCTCGCGACGCTAACAGAACTCAAAGTATGGAATTGTATTTAATTCGTCATGGTATAGCCGAAGACCAAGCACCTGGTATAAAGGATGAGGAGCGAAGCCTCACCAAAGAAGGGCGGCAAAAAACAGAGAAAGTTGCTCAACGACTTAAAAAGTTAGGTTTGCGGTTTGATTTGATTGTCACCAGTCCCTTAGTACGTGCTCGCCAAACTGCTGAAATTCTTATAGCAGGTGGACTAAGTTCCCAGTTGGAAGAATCTAGCTACCTCGCCCCTGATGGTAATATATCCAGCTGGCTTATAAACTGGTTAGAGCCAAAGAATTATTCACAAAATACCCAACTTGCGCTAGTTGGACATGAACCTAATTTGAGTATTTGGGCAGAAACCCTCCTTTGGGGAACCGAAATTATGAGCAGTGAAAGCCGCTCCAGAGAGTTGTCTGAGGTCAAAGCAGGTTTAGTCTTGAAAAAAGCAGGTATGATTGGGATAAAACTACCAGAAGCCGGCTCTCCCCTGGGTCGTAGTCAAATGTTTTGGTTGACACCACCCAAGTACTTGCTGTAACAGTTTTTCAACTTTTCTGTCAGAATTGTTGTTAGAACGGCAACTGTTATGGCAACAACAATTTCTGGTAAGTTAGCGTGATCAGATATTTCAAAAAGTAAATGGTGTTGCCATGATGGTGTGCGAATACAAGCCTGGTCTAGAAGGCATTCCCGCCGCTCAATCGAGTATTAGCTATGTTGATGGGCAAAAGGGAATACTAGAATATCGTGGCATTCGGATTGAGGAACTAGCAGAAAAAAGTACATTCCTGGAAACTGCTTATCTCTTAATCTGGGGCGAACTGCCAAGCAAGGAAGAATTGGAAGTATTTGAGCATGAAGTTCGTTACCACAGGCGGATAAAATACCGCATTCGGGACATGATGAAATGCTTTCCAGAAAGCGGTCATCCAATGGATGCCTTGCAAGCTTCTGCTGCTGCTTTAGGCTTATTTTATTCGCTCCGGGATTTACATAATCCTGCCTACATTCGAGATTCGGTGGTTCGCTTGATAGCAACCATTCCCACAATGGTAGCGGCCTTCCAGTTGATGCGAAAAGGCAATGACCCCGTACGTCCCCGTGATGACTTAGACTACTCCGCCAACTTCCTATACATGCTCAATGAGCAAGAACCCGACCCGTTGGCGGCACGAATTTTTGACATCTGCTTGATACTTCATGTCGAACACACGATGAACGCTTCCACCTTTAGTGCCAGGGTAACAGCTTCTACCCTGACTGACCCCTATGCCGTCGTTGCTAGTGCAGTAGGAACCTTGGGAGGCCCTCTGCATGGTGGAGCCAATGAAGAAGTAATTCAGATGTTGGAAGACATTGGCTCTGTGGACAATGTGCGTCCCTACATCCAAGATTGTCTGGAACGCAAAGCTAAGATTATGGGTTTTGGGCATCGTGTCTACAAAGTAAAAGACCCACGAGCTACGATTTTGCAAAAATTGGCAGAACAGTTGTTTGAGAAGTTTGGGCACGATAAATTCTATGACATTGCCCAGGAGATGGAACGAGTGGTAGAGGAAAAACTCGCCTCCAAAGGGATTTATCCCAATGTTGACTTTTACTCTGGTTTGGTGTATAGAAAAATGGGTATTCCCACAGACTTGTTTACACCAATATTTGCGATCGCCCGTGTTGCAGGTTGGCTAGCTCACTGGAAAGAACAACTAGCAGAAAACCGGATTTTCCGTCCTACCCAGATTTACAACGGTCGGCACGAAATTCCTTACACCCCAATTGAGCAACGTTAACTAGCAGTTTGATTGTCATTCATAACCAACCTCAGTTTACAGGAAGCACAAAAATCAAAAGCAGATAACCGTTGCTGAAATGGTAGGGAGGTTTTGTGTTGACATACTAAGGGGATGAAGGATGAAAGAAGGGGGAGACAAGAGTAATTGTTTACTTACTCCCCCTACTCCTCCTCAAAGTAATAGGCTTTATTAGCTAATCTCAATGCCAACCATAAGTAGAACTTCTCATATCGCTTCAGGGTGGTCAAACCATCCAAGGATATACTAGGCATGGGAATTAGCAACAAATCTTCAATCAAGTATCGTCTTAGTAGAGATTATAAAACGGTGAATTTACAGGTATTAATTGAACTAATAGTTGTAACTCACCATGACTCGATGACTTAAAGAGCGGAAACATGAACTCAGGAATTGACCTCCAAGGAACTTTTATTGAATCCGTCAAGGACTTAGGAATACCAGCAGGAACAGCCAAAGCGATTTGGATGCCACTGCCAATGATACTGATGCTAATTGGAGCAACAGTAGGGGTTTTGGTCGCCACTTGGCTAGAGCGAAAAATTTCTGCCGCCGCGCAGCAACGAATTGGCCCAGAATATCAAGGGCCTTTTGGGTTGTTAGTGCCTGTAGCGGATGGTCTAAAGTTGGTCTTTAAAGAAGATATAGTTCCAGCCAAGTCCGACCCCTGGCTATTCACTCTCGGCCCAATTATTGTTGTAATTCCGGTGTTTCTGTCGTTTTTGATTATACCCTTTGGACAGAATATCGTAATTGGCAACGTGGGCATGGGTGTGTTTTTGTGGATTGCCTTGTCTAGTATTCAACCCATTGGCTTGTTGATGGCTGGCTATGCATCTAATAACAAATACTCTCTTTTGGGAGGCTTGCGGGCAGCAGCACAGTCGATTAGTTATGAAATTCCTTTGGCGCTGGCGGTACTTGCGATCGCTATGATGTCTAATAGCCTCAGTACCGTTGACATTGTTAATCAACAATCAGGCTACGGTATCTTGGGCTGGAACATTTGGCGTCAACCAGCCGGGTTCGTAATTTTTTGGATATCAGTCTTAGCTGAATGCGAACGATTGCCCTTTGACCTACCGGAAGCAGAAGAAGAACTGGTAGCAGGCTATCAGACTGAATACGCTGGGATGAAATTCGGTCTCTTCTATCTAGGTTCCTACGTTAACTTGATACTTTCTTCCCTATTGGTAGCAGTTTTATATCTAGGCGGTTGGGACTTTCCTATTCCCCTCAACCTCATAGCTAGCTGGCTGGGAGTCAGTGAAGCAAATCCCGTATTGCAGATAGTAACTGCTTCTTTGGGTATTACCATGACCGTACTCAAAGCTTATTTATTGGTATTTGTCGCCATCCTGCTGCGCTGGACAGTACCACGGGTGCGGATTGATCAATTGTTAGATTTAGGATGGAAGTTTTTGTTGCCTGTTGGTTTAGCTAATCTCCTATTAACCGCAGCCCTAAAACTAGCCTTTCCTTTCGCCTTCGGCGGATAGTCATTAGTCATTAGTCATTTGTCAGCTTACTAATGACTAATGACTAATGACAAAGGATAAATGACAAAAGAGAGAGAAACACGAAAAATGCTAAAGTTCCTGAAGCAAGTTGGTGATTACGCCAAAGAAACTGTGCAAGCTGCGCGTTACATTGGTCAAGGGCTGTCTGTCACCTTCGACCATATGCGGCGGCGTCCAATTACCGTACAGTACCCTTACGAAAAACTGATTCCTGGCGAACGGTTTCGCGGTAGGATTCACTTTGAGTTTGATAAGTGCATCTCCTGCGAAGTCTGTGTTCGAGTTTGTCCGATTAACCTACCTGTAGTAGATTGGGAATTTGACAAAGCCAGTAAAAAGAAAAAGCTCAACCACTACAGCATTGACTTTGGAGTTTGTATTTTTTGCGGCAACTGTGTGGAATATTGCCCCACTAACTGTCTTTCCATGACAGAAGAATATGAGCTTTCCACTTATGATCGCCATGAATTGAACTATGACAACGTAGCACTAGGTCGTCTGCCCTACAAAGTAACAGATGACCCAATGGTAACGCCACTGCGTGAACTAGTTTACCTGCCTAAGGGCGTCCTCGAACCTCATGGACTGCCTGTGGATGCGCCTCGTGCCGGTGCGCGTCCAGAAGACCTTGTAGAACAAACGGAAAAATAAATGTCAGTTGTCCTTTGTTATTTGTCCTTTCTTAATGACTAATGACCAATGACCAATGACTAATGACCAATGACTATTGAGGACAAAAAACAGTGAATTTAGCGGAAGGAGTACAGACTGTATCGTTTGGCGTGCTAGGTGCGATGATGATTGGGGCAGCTATTGGCGTAGTGCTGTTTGCCAACATCGTCTACTCTGCCTTCATGCTGGGAGGCGTGTTCATCAGCATAGCGGGAATCTACCTATTGCTAAATGCTGACTTTGTTGCAACTGCACAAATACTAATTTATGTTGGGGCGGTTAACGTGCTGATTTTGTTCGCCATTATGTTGGTGAACAAGCGGCAGAATTTTGTGCCGTTTCCTAACTCTTGGGTGCGGAAAGTCCTAACAGCTGTAGTCAGTTTAGGATTGTTTGCTCTTTTAAGTACGATGGTACTGGCGACCCCTTGGGCTTACTCAACTACTTCTGTGGCTGGTGAAAGTTCTATAGTTTTGATTGGTGAACATTTCTTCACTGACTTTTTACTACCTTTTGAACTGGCTTCAATTTTGCTGCTGGTAGCGATGGTAGGAGCAATAATCTTGGCGCGTCGTGAGTATTTGCCAGACCAAGTTACGCCATCTGAACTGCGGCAAACTGTTTTGACTTTGCCAGAACGCCCTAGAGAACTGATATCGACAAGCACCAGTACTGGAAGCGATACTGATACCTTTCGTGGTGGTTCTCGTCGTGAATAAACGACCGGGGAATGGGGATTGGGAACTGGGAAGATAAAGGAGCGGAGGAACACAGCTTGACCCTTGACCCTTGTACAGAGGCGATTAATCGCGTCTCTACTCTTGACTCTTGTACAGAGGCGATTAATCGCGTCTCTACTCTTGACAAATAACAACTGACAAAAGATTCATGCAACTCCAGTACTTTTTATTACTAGCAGCCGCTCTGTTCTGTATTGGTATCTATGGCTTAATTACCAGCCGTAACGCCGTACGGGTATTGATGTCAATTGAGTTACTGCTCAATGCTGTTAATCTGAATTTAATGGCATTTTCCAACTTCCTTGACTCAACATTAATTAAAGGTCAGGTTTTCACCGTGTTTGTGATCACCGTGGCAGCGGCCGAGGCGGCGGTGGGTTTAGCGATCGTGCTTGCCATTTATCGCAACCGCGATACCGTCGATATGGAGCAGTTTAATCTCCTGAAGTGGTAATAGTGCGTGCAACTAAAGCAGGTAATCATTGCTTATAAAGCGCGAGATGCCCAGAGTAAACGCTGGGCAGAAATCTGTGCTAAACAACTAGAAAATCGCGAGTGCCAAGTTTTGATGGGGCCTAGCGGGCCAAAAGACAATCCGTATCCAGTGTTTTTGGCTTCGGCTGGTCAACCAATCGATCTAGCTTTGGTACTCGGTGGTGATGGTACTGTCTTAACTAGTGCCAGACATTTAGCCCCAGCTGGCATCCCCATTCTGGGAGTGAATGTGGGGGGTCATCTGGGCTTTTTAACTGAATCCGTTGAAGAATTCCAGGATACAGAGCAAGTTTGGGATCGGCTGTTGGAGGATCGCTATGCTATCCAGCGGCGGATGATGTTACAAGCGGCGGTATATGAAGGTCATGGTTCAAATTTAGAACCAGTGAGTGAGCGTTACCTCGCTTTGAATGAATTTTGTGTCAAACCCGCTTCCGCTGACCGAATGATTACCTCAATTCTTGAAATGGAAATTGATGGTGAGGTAGTCGATCAATATGTAGGGGACGGGTTAATTATTTCCACTCCTACTGGTTCTACTGGTTACACCGTTTCTGCGAATGGCCCAATTATGCACGATGGTATGGAGGCAATTACCATCACTCCCATTTGTGCAATGAGTCTTTCTAGTCGCCCTCTGGTTTTGCCCCCTGGTTCCGTGGTCAGTATTTGGCCTTTGGGGGATTACGATTTGAGCACTAAGTTGTGGACGGATGGGGTGTTAGGAACTTCAATTTGGCCAGGACACCGCGTTGATGTGCGGATGGCAGAGTGTCGGGCTAAATTTATTATTTTGCGGGAGAACAATTCATATTATCAGACGTTGCGGGAGAAGTTGCTCTGGGCAGGTACAAGGGTTCGCTACAGTAATAATCATCGAAATTGATTGAGTAGCTTAAGAGTGCCGCAGCTTGTCTGTAATGCTCCTAAAGAGTCGCAAAATTATTCCAGCCCTCGGATTATCCGGGGGCTTTCTTACCCCCTATCGTGACTTTCTTTGCTGACTTACATTGATAGCGTATGTAATACCGATTCAATTATGATTCCAACAAATCCTTTGGTAGAGACGTTGCAATGCAACGTCTCTACATGGTCTATCTGTCATATTCTTTTTTTAAATTGGTATAAAAGGAAAATTTTGTATCTTATTGCCAGATCTTTCCGGCAGTCAAGCTCATAATAAAAACACCCTAGACCTCATCAAAGAAAGCAAGCGGGAATTGTGGGTAATAAATCAGACATGATATCGAGGGAGGATTTGGCAAAAAAAGCTTTCTGGAGAATCTTTGATCGAAAACTGTCTCAATTACGCTTCGGCACATTAATACATAATGTGATCTGCTAAATCCTAATAGAAAATTCTCACAATTTAAATAGGAAGACAGATGGAATCTGGACGCAACATCAATTACCCACTAAGTCCTCCTCCCCTCTTTACAGATTTTCCCGTTCTTCAAACAGAAAACTATATCTTACGGCTTGCCTCAACTGATGAAGAATTAGAATCCATTTTCCGGTTGCGCTTTGAAGTTTTTAATCAGGAACTAGGTCTGGGATTCTCTACTTCTAACCTTACCCAAATAGAGCAAGACAATTTTGATGCGGTTTGCCATCATTTAATACTAATTTCCAAACACACTGGTAAAACGATAGGAACTTATCGGATGCAAACCTATGCAATGGCTTCTCAAGGGCTGGGATTTGATGCTGCTGATATATTTAATCTCGATACAATTCCTGATCCTGTGCTTCAAGCGTCTGTGGAAGTTGGCTATGCATGTATAGCTAAAGAATACCGCAATATTCAAGCACTTTTATTACTCTGGCAAGGGCTAGCAAATTATCTTATTCAAAGTAGAAATCAGTACTTTTTTGGCTGTGCATCATTACTCACACAATGCCCTTTGCAAGCTGCTTGTGCTTTTGATTATTTTCAGCAGAATGCTTTGATGCATCCAAGTATTTTAGTTTATCCAAATTCACAATTTTGTCTAGAACTTACTCAAAAATGCCAAGATGCATGTAATGTTGAGCTTCCTAATATTTTGCAAGCATATTTAAATATTGGAGCTAAGATATGCAGCCTTCCAGCTATTGATCGGCAGTTTAAGACTATTGATTTTTTAACTATATCTAATATTGCAGACTTTGCTAGATGGCGTTATCCAGTTGTATAAAAGCTTTCTTTTTTAAGAATGAATAGAATTTGTAGATAAACAAAGAAAGCCCACCTATGTGGACTTGATAAAAGTGAGATGTTTAAAGTAAATTTGATCCAACACGGTTCAGCTAAGGTTAAAACTATTTGTCAAAGCCAATTTTTTTAACGTTCGCATAGCGTACCGGAGGCATACCGCAGAGGAACTCTTTAAAACCTAGCAAGATAATAAACGGTTTAGTACTCTCTACTAAGAGTTCCCTATTTCCTATTTCCTTTCATAGTATTTTTAAGCTTTTCTAAATCAGGCTTGTACTGGCTTTCCCAATTTTTGTAATACTCTTGAATCTGATACTCAACTGGAATATCCAAATCAACACATTCAAAAAATAGTGTGCGAAATGCTTTATAAAACTTGCGATCATTTGGCTCATACTGCAAGTCGTATTTATAGAGCGATCGCTGCAATAAGAAAAAAGTTGCTAGCTTTTTTAACGGCTGTAATTCCCATTTTTGGCTAGCAAAAAAACTATCTATCGCAATTCTTACATCAAATTTGGTTTCTTGCTGATATTTCCATCCATCAAAGCGCAAGGCGCAAGCAGTCAATATGTCATCGTCTCTCATGGTTTTCCTTAGTTATAGCCTTAGTTTGAGCAGTTTACGAAGATGCTCAGGGCGTGGATTATGCCGTCTTCTTCGGCTTTCCAAGCTTGTACTTGGCTGTCACAACTGGGGAAGCTACCTTTTTCGGTCTTCCAGGTTTATCGGTTTCTTCGGGGTGGAAATGGGGAATAGGAAAAGTCATAATCAGCAAGGAAAGTAGGAGCAAAGTTAAAGGTATTGTGTGTGGCTGCTGACAAAACTTGCAATTTGAATCAGTTTTGCGGGATTTGATACAACCTTAGCCAATTCTTTTCAGAGTTAATAGAGAAGAGGTGTTCATCGCCAATCTTCCAAATCAAATGACCCTCAATTTACAGTTAGCTGATGTCTTACACCTGTCACAACATCCGTCTGTAAATTCATGGTGCTGTGGCATAATTAACCGCAGGGTTTAACCCCTCACCCCAAAAAACTTGATTTTAGACTGTTCATCTGTAACAGCACAAGTGTGTTAAAAAGCACTGAAATCAAGACAGATTGTGACTGATGGGTTATACTCCCCAATCTATCCGCCCACAATATCCTTCAAGTTATGGGCTGGTGATGATGCTAATAAAAAATGCTGCAAACTATGAGGTTGGCGATGTTTAACGAATAAGCTCCACTTGACATTTTGGCAATCATCGCACTTCATCCAGTCCGCTTAACTGGATTATTTTGGACAACTTTTTGGGAAACCTAGTTATGCGCCATCTCAAACTTGGCCCGAGTTGGTTGCGTTTTTTAGTTGTATTTTTGTTGGTGATGAGTATATTGTTTCGCTTTGTTAATCTTGACAGCAAAGTTTATTCGCATGATGAAACTTATAGCTCATTACGAATTTCTGGTTATACAACTACTCAAGTAAAACAGCGAATTTTTAATGGTCTGATCATTGCTAGAGAAAGCTTTGCTAAGTTTCAAGGTGTCAATCGGGAAAAAAACTTAAATGACACAATTATGACCTTGGTAACGGCAGATTCTCAGCATCCACCACTTTATTATCTAATAGCTCGATTGTGGATGGGAATCTTTGGCAACTCGGTGACAGCTATTAGAAGCTTGTCTGTCTTTATCAGCTTTTTGGTTTTTCCTTGCGTTTATTGGTTATGCCAAGAATTATTTAGCGTACCGTTAACAATACCTGGTATAGCGATCGCACTTATGGCAATCTCTCCAATTCACCTAGTCTATGCCCAGGAAGCACAAGAATATATTCTCTGGTTAGTCACCATATTACTATCTAGTGCTGCACTGCTGCGAGCAATCAATCTGGAATCAAAAGATAAAGGCGAATTAACAAAAGAACAGCAACGATCAGATCGCTTCGCTACCTGGAGCATTTATTCAATAACCTTAGCGCTGAGTTTTTACACATTTTTGTGGAGTGGATTTGTAGCAGTTGCTCATGGCACTTATGTAATTATTACTAACAAATTCCAGTTAACTGAAACTGTCAGAGCTTATTTGCTAGCATCACTGGTGGGTTTTTTAGCCTTCATGCCTTGGATGACAGTTGTAATAGCTGACTTCTTCCAATTTTTGATTTCAGCAGAGGTGACAACTAAAGATTTCTCTTTAGTGCCTGTATTTCCATTTTTACTAATGCAGTTAAGCCGGATTTTTTATGATTTAAACCTAGTCTGGGAAAATCCTTTCAGCTATTTAATTGCATCAATTTTTGTAGTTTTGGTTGGATATGCCATTTATTTTCTTTGTCAGACAACTAATTACAAAGTTTGGTTGTTTATTGTGACGTTGATAGTAGTCCCAGCACTACCACTAATGCTACCCGATTTATTTTCTGGAAGCATCCGAGCCGCTTCTGAACCATATTTAATACCAGCTTATTTAGGTATTCAAATAGCTGTTGCTTACTTGATAGCTACGCAACTATATAATGGGAGCGGGTCACACCAGAAAAACTGGCAAATAATCATAGGTCTGTTGATTATTTGTGGTATAGTTTCTTCTAGGGTAAGTTCCCAGGCAGAAACTTGGTGGAATAAAAGTATGAGCTACGGAAATCCACAAGTTGCCCAAATTATTAATCAGGCTACTAGCCCACTGTTGATTAGTGATGCTTCTGGCATTAATTATGGGAATGTCTTTTCTTTAAGTTATCTTTTGGAACCTAAAGTACGATTTCTGTTGGTACAAGACCAAAGAGTTCCCAAGATTCCTGATAAGTTTAGTGATGTATTTTTACTCAATCCTTCGTATGACTGGCGTCAAATAATCGAAAAAAGATACGACTTGAAGGCGGAGATTGTTTATAGTGATAATTATTATTCAGTCTGGAAATTAACTAAACCTCGAAGCTTGCGCCGACGCGATATTCCTCGCAAGAATAAATTATCTACAGCTTGACAGTGTGGTACACGATGTGAGAGAAACTTAAACTCTGGAGACTTATTTGTGACTGGTTATGCGGCATCCCAAACTTTCTCCGAGTTGGTTACGATTTTTTATCGTATTACTATTAGTACTTGGCGTTTTTTTCCGGTTTTTTAATCTGGATCATAAAATTTATTGGCATGATGAAGTTTATACTTCCTTCCGAGCAGCTGGATTCACAGGTCAAGAAATTGGTGAAGAAATTTTTCAAAACCAGATTATTTCACCACAGGAATTACAGAAGTATCAGCGTCTAAAAGCAGGAACTACTCCAGTAGATACAATCAAATCTCTAGCAGTAGAAGACCCGCAACATCCACCGCTATACTTTTTGATGGCCCGTTTCTGGATGCAGGCATTCGGCAGTTCTAGTACAGCATCGCGTAGTTTGCCAGCTTTATTAAGTCTGCTATCTTTAGTGTCGATGTATGCTCTTGGACGAGAGCTTTTTACCTCCCGAATAGCGGCTTTGCTAGCGACAGTGCTTTTAGCTCTATCTCCGTTTGACATCTTATTTGCTCAGATTGCAAGGCAGTATAGTTTTCTGACAGTATGCGTAATTGCTAGTAGTTTTTTCTTGCTTAGGGCGTTACGCTTGCCAACTTGGTACAACTGGGGACTTTATGCACTGATGGTTACACTCGGCTTGTATAGTCAACCTTTTTTTGGGTTGACTCTGAGTGGTCATATAGTTTATGTGCTGTTAACAAATCTTTTGATTAAAAATTCCAAAGTGAGGGCAGAGGATTCCCAGAATTTGTCTAGAAATCAGGATAAATTTTCAATTTCTAATTTAATATTTTTCGGGCTAGCGATCGCCACCTCAGTGATTCTCTACAGTCCGTGGTTATTTGTGCTGAAAAGCAATTACCAGCGGGTTTTGGACACTACAAGCTGGGTTAAAGGCGGTGACATTCTTTACCGCGTAAAGCTATGGATTCTAAGTTTTACTGCCCTATTTTTAGATTTAGATTTTGGTTTTAACAATATCTGGACTTATATACCCAGGTTGCTAATTCTGCTGCTGATTGCTGCGGCTATCTACCAATGTCGTTACACCAGTCGGAAAACCTGGTTATTTATCCTAACTGTGATTTTTGTACCTTTTCTGATGTTAGCTGTGTCAGATTTTATTTTAGAAACGCAGCGGTCTGCGGTTAGCCGTTATTTGATTTCTTGTTTTCCTGGAGTGCAGCTAACGGTAGGTTATTTTCTGGCAACTAAAATACTGAATAGACAACGCCTCTGGCGGGGTGTCATGGTAGTGCTAGTTACATGTAGTGTCATATCCTCTACAGTTAGCGCTTTTTCTGATACTTGGTGGAGCAATATCCCTAGCCATTTTAATGCGGAAATGGCACGGCGAGTTAATGCTGTTTCTTCCCCGGTTTTACTTAGCGATGGTGGCTATGACGGGACTAATTTAGGAGACTTACTGTCTTTGAGCTATTTACTAGATGATGATGTGCTATTAGTACTGTTTGGTCAGCCTCCCAAACTAGAGATATCAAATGTAGAGCCTCTACTCTCAAGAAATTCTGAAACATTCTTGTTTCGTCCCTCGCCCCAACTCGTCCAGGCTATTGAGTCGAAATATGGTCAACTAGTGCAGGTAGTTCCAGCTGGGGGACTTTGGCAACTAAAAAGGCTATGAGTTCTAATACACTCAGTAAAGGTTACTGATCAAATGGAAGCTACGATTCGACACCTCAAGGACATGGCAGGAAAACAGAGTGTATTTTTCCTTAAGTGCTATGGTCTGCACCTATAGCTATAGTTTATTTTGCTAAACTGAGTGCAAATAAAATCAGGATTGACGGAGCTATGAGTGCTACGACAACTCAACCTCTAACCCTAGAAGAGTTTCTGAAGCTCCCAGAAACTAAACCAGCTAGTGAATATATTAATGGAGAAATTATTCCCAAGCCAATGCCAAAAGGGAGACACAGCCGTTTGCAAGGAAAATTGTGTGCGGTAGTAAATCAAGTTGTAGAATTGCCAAAGATTGCATACGCATTTCCAGAACTACGGTGTAGCTTTGGAGAACGCTCAATCGTACCAGATGTGGCTATATTCAACTGGGGACGCATACCATTTACTGTCGATGAGCAAGTACCGGATAACTTTGAACTGCCACCAGATTGGACAATTGAGATCTCGCCAGAACAAAAGCCGAACAAAGTGATTGGTAATATTCTCCAGTGTTTGAAGTACGGTAGCCGCCTGGGGTGGTTTCTTGACCCTGATGACCTGAGTATTTTGGTATTTTTGCCAGAACAACAACCAGAGTTACTTCAAGGTGAAGATTATTTACCAGTTTTAGAAGAAGTTGAACTGACACTAACTGTTAATCAAGTTTATGGATGGTTAAAGATGGGTGGTTAAAAATGCTGGCATTTGTCAGCTATCTCTCACTAGAAACTATTTAATCGAATATCCTAACAAATATCAGAAACCTGCCATCCTGAGTTACCGACACAGAAGCACTTTTTACGCGTGCGATCGCTTACTTTTTAACCTATTTGTAGTTAGACTTTAGAAACTGCGATCGCACTTATATCGACTTTTCGATCAAACAAAATTCGCGGTTTCAGCAATATTTTCAACAGTAACAAAAACGAACCAAACTCTCTTGGTGTGTTCTGGCATTTCCACTGTCCTGGACGACAAAATAACATTTCTATCAAGTGTCGATGTTGCTTCAAATTCACTGATTCAAACCGGACGCGCACTGTGGGAAATTCATCATTAAATCCTGTACGTACAATCTCACCAATCAAATGGAGATTCTCCTCAACAATTTCGATGTTTACTAACTGATTTGTAAATAAATTTCCGCAGGGTAACTGAGTCAGAGCAACTTCAGCACCTACTTCTGAAATCATTGTAGTCACACCCCATAAATTTTGCTTACCAATTTTTAACCGCACCACTCGCCGCAAATCAAACCATTCATAAATATCTCTTCTTGGAGCATCTAGCAAAATCAATAAAGCAATGCCAATCATGAATAGATTGTAAGTACTCCACAGCCAACCTAAGCCTACACCTTTAACTCCTTGGGCGACTTCCGGCGGTACTGAGGTAGCCGACATTCCTTGAACCATACTCAGACCTAAATTACGCCACAAGCTAACAGCAGTAGCGATAAATATAATAATTAAAGGTAAAGCTAAATTCCAGTTGAAAATATAGCGATCGCTTGCTATACCTTTAGGTGTAACTTTAAACCCTTTTGAAAAAGGATTTAGCATAACTTTGATTACAGTCACAGCTAAAGGACAACATAGTAATAGAGAGTAAACATCTGATAATAAAGCTGAACGCGATCGGTGATTTAACCAACTAAATACTGTAAAACTTACCAAATAACAAGGTAAGATAAAATACACTATTTCTGCTAAATTTGCTCGAAGCGGAATCACACCTAAAAACGAATAAGCTAACGGCATGAGAAGGAAATAAACGCGAGATATCGGGCTAAACCAACTTAATAATCCCTCTAAATGAGCTAATCTTTGAAAGATGTTTAATCCAGGAATAGTTAAAGGATTAGATTTAATAAAAAAGGCTTGCAGTGTACCCTGTCCCCACCTTAATCGTTGAACCGCATAAGCAGCAATATTTTCTGCTGCTAAACCAGCGCTTAATTTTTCATTTAAATAAATCAATTGGTAGCCTTGAGCAGTTATCCGAATTCCTGTGAAATAGTCTTCGCTTAATGACTCAGTTACAAAACCCCCAGTTTCTTCTAAAGCACTGCGACGAACAACGAAAGAAGTACCAGCACAAATTACGCTACCGGTGACATCACGTATTGGTTGAATCAGCCGATAAAATACTTCTTCATCTGAGGTAATAACATTTTCTAATCCGAGATTATGGGCTACGGGGTCAGCGTTGTAGAAGCTTTGAGGCGTTTGGACAAGAGCGATTTTCTCATTTTGAAAGAAGCCAACCGTACGGGTAAGAAAGTTTTTTGTGGGGACAAAATCGGCATCAAAAACTACAATTAACTCACCTTGAGTGTTGGCGATCGCATGATTCAAGTTCCCAGCTTTAGCATAACTATTATCGGGTCGTATTACATATTTACATCCTAATTCTTCAGCCAAACTTTTGACTTCTGGACGTTTAGTATCATCCAAAAGATAAATTTTTTTATTTGCATACTCCAGGGCTTGACAACCAATAATCGTGCGCCGCAAAATAAATACTGGTTCGTTGTAAGTCGGTATTAAAATATCTACAGATGGAACAAAGCTACCATGAATCACAGCTAATGATTTTTGGTCTGCCTCACGGTGTCGGTCTTTGACATTCAACATGAAAAATAGTTGGATAATATTACTCACGAGTAATGTCATTTCCATGAAGAATAACCCTAGACTAAACACCCCATTTAGTGGATCTTCAACATTTAGAGTAGAAAGCGATCGCCAAATAACATAACGCAAAGTGAGAACAATTAAAATTCCTACTACCAGTCGTCGCGACCAAACACGAGGCTGAGGCGAAATTTTCATCACTAAAAATACTGTTAATAAAAGTACCACAGTCGGTGCAAGTAAATATTCGACCTCCACCCTTGGCACTTCTAACCACATTGGTGGCTGCTGTTGTAAAGTATTAATTTGAGAAAAAATTTCCGTAATTCTGCCTTCACCAGTAAACCATGCTGTGACGAAGATACCAGATAAAAAAACGATACCCAATAAAATCAGCGTTGCTGTTCTAAATTGAATAATTCTCTTGGAAACAAGAGTTTGAGAGGATTTATAGCTAAGCTTTGATACTGTTATTTCGCGCTTCTGCACCTAAAACTCTCCTGAAAAACCAAGAATTTTGTCTGATTATTGTGACGTAATTTTTGAAAAAATGTTACAAAAAATTAACTATAATATTTTACATTATCAAATTGCAAGTTTTGTGCCTTTTAATACATAAGCTTGCCGTTTGCACCAGTCATAATCTTTTGTAGAATAATAGACTATTTACTTTTGATAAATTAGTCAAAATAAGAGTAATACACAAAAAAATTGAGCTAATAGCTGAATTAACTTACTAAAAATTTAAACAAATAAGAGTAGCTGCTCATATTTAAATGTCATATCTAAACCATTACATTTTTCATGGTGTTAGGAAGTGACTTTCCAATATTCTAAAAATCAATTATTCATTTCGCGGTTTATTCTTAACCAATTCTCAGGTTAAATTAATTTTGGTGATGGCATGAGGCTTTAAATTATCCTTAAAGATGAATTTAAGGATACCAAAGCTATGAGATTTCAGCATTTAGCCATTATTGGGATCGTTGCCGTTATAAATATCAGCTGTACAAGCAAAGAAACTTCAAATCTGCCCAGTATTCAAGCGCAATCTACAACAACCTTAGCTAGTACAGTGGTAGAGACTGGAACCTTTAAAGCCGGGGAACACCCAACTACAGGAAAAGTTAGCATTGTCACCGAACGAGGAAAACGCTATCTTGAGTTTGATCAAAGTTTCAAAACTAATAAAGGCCCAGACTTATTTGTAATTCTGCATCGTTCTGATGCACCGCCAGTATATGGTATTAAAGAGAAAGATTATGCAAGCATTAGCCGCTTACAAAAGACAAGTGGTTCTCAACGCTATGCTTTGCCTGAAAATGTCAAGCTGACAGATTTTCGCTCAGTAGCGGTATGGTGTCGTCAATTTAATGCTAATTTTGGTTATGCTTCATTGCCTAAATAGTTTGATTAACGGGTAATAGCTAATTAACAAGTAAGAAATTTCTCAATTTGGGTTGTATGCAATTAACAGATTTTTTGGGACTTATACATCCGGCGATCGCAGTTATTTTTGTGTTTCCACTCATTGGTATGGTGGTTAATTTCGCATGGCAAACACGCCAACGCCGCTTGCAAAACTTAGCTGGAAATAAAAGTAAAATTCCTCCAATAGTTGGTTCAGAACATAGAGATTTGGGAAAATGGCTAACAAGTGCAGTTGTAGGATTAACTTTACTAGGTTTAGCTTATCCAATTGGCAAAAATATTCTGAATAATCAACTGTGGAATAAAGTACCTTTTCAAGTTATTTTCATCTTATTGATGTTTGCTGCAATTATTACTTGTTTGGTATTACTGTATCGAGCAAAGCAAAAAGTATGGCGAGCAGTTTTTGCAACTTTAACAGGTGCAGGCTTAGTAGTTTTAGGCTGTCAGGATGGAGTATTTCGTCGCACAAATGAGTGGTATTGGTCACATTATTATATTGGACTTAGCGCAGCACTGCTGATGATTTTTTCATTAGCAATTGTTCAAGATATTTATCAGGATAAATCTCAGCGCTGGCGCACTATCCATACAATTTTAAATTGCATTGCCTTATTATTATTTATCGGGCAAGGTATGACAGGTACACGAGATTTACTAGAAATTCCCCTAGGTTGGCAAGAATCTCATATTTATCAGTGTGATTACGTTAATAAAACTTGTCCGACACCAAACCCCCAAGCACCAAAGTAAATCTAATCAAACTTACTTCAGATAAATCAGCAGATTTAATCCCGGAATTGTGCGGGAAAGAGTCCACAAAACTAAAGTAATGTAAATCACACCCAAACTCCACTGATACCAAGCAAGTGCAGAGATCATACCAGGTAGATGTTCGTCTCGTAGGCGAATGTCGTTAAATCCTAATCTCAATAAGTTGTTGAGGCTAAAGTCATAGTAGTTGAGCCAATTCCAACGGCGATTCCATAATAAAGACATATATCGTTCGCGGAAAGTCTCATTTCTAGGAATAACTGGTAAGCGTCCAATTAACAATCGTAACTGCCGAAATGTCCCATCTTCTGTAAAGTAGGAAATGTTCATTAAATCGTGATAACGACCTTGTTGATAAAGTTTGAATAATAAAGCTATTGGTATAGGAATGACGATAATTAAAAAACAACTTAATGTGAGCCAAGGTTGTTCAGCATTACGAAAGATAGCTAATAAACTAAAGAGTGCTAACAAGCTAAAACTAATCAACATTGAAGTGGTTTCGTAGTATGTGGGAATAATTGGTATAGGATACAAACGGCGGTAGCGATCCACTAGCCAAAATAGCAAGCCAAAATAGGCGATCGCTAATCCCCCCACACCAAAAACTAACCAAAAATCTGTACCATAGCCGCTCAATAGCAACAATACACTTAATGCCAACCAACTCCAAGCTTGTAGTAACCACGCACCTGGGGAAAGGGGTTCACCAACAACTAAGCGATCGCTCAGTTGCATGTATTTTTCTAAATCAATATCTGCTAAAGTCAGTAACTCGCTGCGGTTGCGAAACGATTTTATCCGACGGCGGTAGGCGATCGCTTCTGCTTGAGTTTTAGAAAAACCCAAATTAATCAAACTTGCAAGAGTTGCACTATTAATATTTGTAGCCGTCAAACTGCGGCTTAACTCTGTTAGTCGCAGCTGTTGTTTTGTGTACTCCAGTTGATTTGCATCAGTAACTTGCTGCTGCTGACGGAAATTTTGCCCCAAATTACGCAAAACGTTTTGATTACCTTGCAAAGTAGGTATAGAAAACATTTTACCAATCTGACCGGGATTACCTAAAATTTTCGCTTGGTTAGAGTTAAAAGTTAAACCAGGTACACTTAAAAAAGCTGCCTTAGCAAACCTCGCATCGCTAAAATCTGCTTGGTTGAGAATGCTAGCACCACGCAGATTTACAGGTTGATTAAACTCCGCTTCCCGAAAGCTTACAGCTTGCTCAAAAGTTGCTTCTGTTAGTAGTAACTGATTGAAACTAGCTTTAGTAAACTGCGCTTGATTAGAAAAACGCACATCAGAAAAATCTACACTATCTTGCCACTGCACATTACTAAATTTAGCCAATTCCTTAAAACTTGCTTGATTAAAGTTAGCAGTATTTACAAATATACTGCCTTGAAAATCAGCGGTTTCCTGAAATTGTGTTTGTTTAAAATTAGCTTTATCAAAAAAAACACTACTTTGAAAATTGCTTGCTTGCCGAAAGTTAGCACTGATAAAGCTAACAGGACGGCTGAATCTAGTTTCAGTCCAGTTAGCGGGTTGAAGAAAGCTAGCATTTTGAGCATCCACAGACTGAAGAAAGAATGTATTGAGAAACTTCACTTCTCCATTGAAGCGAGTTTGCACCAACGTTAGAGCACCACGAAAGACAGTGATTTCACTGGCTGGAGTTAACTGAGTTCCCAAAAGCGATCGACAATCTTTAGAATTGGGTAAAGCGATTGTAAATGACTGCAAACATACAAAGCGCAAGCGTTCCAGTTCTTCTTGTTCAGTTGCAGTGAAAATAGGGGCAATCGCTTGAGCGTAGAGGGGTGTTCTTAAACCCAAATCGCTACCCACAAAATCCCCTTGAATCAAAGAATAGCTGAGGTCTAAACCCAAAGGTTTTGCACCCAATTCTTTTCGCAGCGTTTGGTAAAAAGCATCACGAAAGCTGCCATTTTCTGGACGCAAATCGATCACCATTTGCCGCAAATCCACCGTCAAACTGCCTTCACGAAGCATCGGTGTACGCAGCCGCTCTTGCAATAATTCCAGAGTTAAGGGTGTGCGTTCTAGTTGTACCTGTGCTGCCCAAGCTGGTAGAGGTAGAAAGAGGAGAATTAATAAAACGCAGAGGCACGCAAAGGAAAGCGCAGAGTAACGCAAAGAAAACTCTCTGTGTACCTTTGCGTTTAAACTCCGCGTTCCTCTGCGTTTAAAAAATAACTTATGCAAATTGCTCGATCATTCATCACTAATCAGCAAAACAATTTTACCTGTGATAGAGCCAGTTTCAAGTAATTGGTGCGCTTTCGCCGCTTCTTTTAAAGGAAACTTGTGACTAACGTGGATTTTTAACTTGCCCTGATCAATCCAGTTAGCAGACTGTTCGAGAATTTCTGCGTGGTGCTGAAGGCTCTCTTCTAATCCCAGCAACGCTGGTGTCAGCATTAATTCTAAACCAATGCGGAGATTACGCATTCGGGCATTTTTCCAAACAGTATTGGCATTTGGTTCGAGAATCGTCACGATATCGCCATACACTCGTACCGCTGGAAAAGTTTTGTGAAAGATTTCGCCGCCTACAGTGTCAAAAGCCAAATCTACGCCTTCGCCGTTAGTCCAATCTAAAGCTGCTTGCACAAAGTCCGTTTGTTTATAAAAAATTACATGATCAGCACCGAGTTGTTTGACGAAATTAGCCTTTTCTTGAGAACTTACGGTAGTAGATACACTAGCACCTTTGAGTTTTGCCAATTGAATTGCTACATGACCGACACCACCAGCACCCGCATGAATCAAAACTCGTTCCCCAGGTTCCAATCGTCCCCGTTCATACAAAGCTTCCCAAGCAGTGATTAAAACCAAAGGCGCTGCTGCGGCTTCTGCAAAGGAGATGGAAGCAGGTTTACGCGCTACAAACCGCTCATCGACAACGGTATATTCGGCATAATTACCTTGGTGTGCGCCTAAGCCACCTTGGCAAAAATATACTTCGTCTCCTGGGCGAAAACGCTGGACACCAGTTCCTACTGCTTCAACAACACCCGCACCATCACATCCTAAAATTGCAGGCATTTGATCAGGGTAGAAAGTGCCTCGGCTACGAAGTTTAGTATCAATGGGGTTAATTCCAGCCGCCACCAAGCGTATTAAAAGTTCAGTATTCCCTACAGTAACAGCAGGTGGCACTTCCTGTACTTCCAAAACTTCAGGACTGCCAGCTGCCGTCATTAAGACTGCTTTCACGACTCTTTCCTCCTGGTAGATGCACGCTCATTTGCAACTTTAACGTAACAGGGTGGACATAGAGCATCGACTTGTGTGTACACGGTATTTACTTTTGAGGCCAGCGCCAATTGTAGCGATTCCATTCGTAGATGCCTTGAATTTCGTACTCAGCACCGTTGTAGAGGCGGACGATGCAATTAGTAGAGGAATCACTACCATTGCTAATTTCCTGAACTTGAATCACCATACAGGGAAACCATTCACGCTTACAGGGCCCATCCTCTTGTACCCATTCCCATAACGCATTTGAAACTTCAATGCGATCGCCTAGTCTTAATTTCAATGCATCCTCAAAATAAGAATACTTATCAAAATGATATGACTCAACACGATTCAACCACTGCAAACCATAGCGTTGGCGGATAAATTGTACTGTTCCAGAGTCCTTTTCTAGTAACCAGTCATTAAGTAATTGCACTTTCCAGGTGCGGTTGCGTAGTTCTTCGTCCTTAACAAACTGTAAAAATGCTTCTAACTCCTCTGGGTTAAGTTCGTCTAAGGGATTAGCAATATCTAACGCCCCAGAGTTAGAATTTCCCTGAATTTGCTCGACTACTTGCAGTAATATCTGTTTCTGCGTATCAGTGAGAGGACAGCCTACTGCATCGCAACTATTAAAGGCTGCTTGCAAGACTGTTTCAACCTCATCTGGAGTCATAAGTTAATAACAAGTGAGGGTTTGTTTCCCTAATTATTACAAAGGTTAAATTAAAGTCTCCAATCTTCTGGTAGTGAAATTCAGGTAAGCTGGGGTTAAAAACACTCCTGTTCGCGATGCGCTGGTGATACAGACCATCGGATAGCGCCGATTTGCCGTTTCCGCGTCCGCACCAGAGCGTCAAAAGCTTACCCTTAGACTTCTCACGCTCGTGCTGAGTTGGTTTAGTTACTTTTAATTGCCACCATTTTGAGATATGGAAAAGAAAAACAGCATAGTATTCTTATTGAATTCCCTAGCTTTGCCTAGATCGAACTACTCACAACTCAGGAAACAGTACTCAGGACTAATAAAGGTCGTCTTTATTTCCTGCTTCATCACCTTTTTATCGTGGGTGATTACTCTCCCAGCCGAAGCGCTGACACAGATTAAACTATCTGATGTTTCTTATAAAGAATGCCCACCAGAACTGGCACAAGGAGCAGTTATTAGTAGTGGTTCTGCATCTGCTAATTGCTTTATTGTCATTGGCAAAGCGGAAAATGGTACTAATAAAACAGTCTACGACGCAGACATTTTTGGACGCATCTATGATGCCAATAATGACTCGGTGATGCAAAACCGCACTCGTCTAGGTTCTATTGCCGAAGTGCCACCAGGTACTAGTGATTTTGAATTGAGAATTTCTGTACCTGCGAATCAACCGTTACCTTTAAAGCTGAAGCAGTTTAAGGCAGCTGGGTTTAGTGGACAAGTGCGGCGTTAATAGACAATATAAATGAGTCTGGACTTAACTAGCCCAGACTTAAGAATGTTTTACTTGAATTGCAGCAAACTGCAAATTCTGTGTTATTTACACAGCTTGCAAACCGCCACCTACTATTTGAAGCAGTATAATAGCTAACATCGGTGAAAAATCCATACCACCTAATGGAGGAATAATTGAGCGGAACAGATTTAGATAGGGATCGGTTATCTGGCTCAAAGTGGTAAATGGTTGGTTGTACCAGTTGATAGTGGGGAACCAGGTCAATAAAACCCGAATAATTAGCAAAACAGTATAAATCTGGATGAAAGTAGCCAGAGTGTTGACCAGTAATTGCAATTCCATAGATAGCTTGGTTTCCTGCTAAGTGTAAAAAGCGGTCTTGTTATTGATTTTAATTTAGCCCATGTCATAGTGTATGCAGATTACGCATTTACCACACTTGACACTTTCACCATGCCTAAACAAACTTTAAGAGTCTTTAGTGACGGAGCGATCGCTAATTACCTGTGGTGAGCCACCATTGACATTCCCCAGTTGCTTTCGCACTTCATCAATTGTGGAATTAAGCTGAGCAATTTTATCTTCTAGCGAGCGCCGCGCCGTTTCCATTGCCATACCCTCACTTTCTGCGGCTTTCATCTGACGCCGTTTCGCTGATATTTTCTTAGCTTCGACTTGGCTATCTGTAAGTTCTGTATCCTCCTCACCTGTCAATTCCAGATCGCGTCGAGAAGCAATCAGTGCCCCAATGACGCCACCAAATACACCACCAACAAATGCCCCTGCGACAAAACCACTGGTAAAACCATCTCGCTGACTCATATCTTTACCGCCTTCAACAAACTTTGCAACTGTTACATATAGTTAAGCTATTTTTCTGCCTTAGCTGCATACTAGCTTAAGTCCCAAAGATGCGATCGCCTGCATCTCCCAATCCCGGTACAATATATCCTTTGCTGTTAAGTTTTTCGTCGATAGCAGCCGTATAAATAATTAAACCTGGATAAGCAGCACTGAGTTTTTGCAAAGCTGGCGGAGCCGCCACCACGCAAACAATCCGCGTCAAGGCTGGGTCAATACCTCGTTGTGTCAATTCTGTCATTGCAGTCATTATCGACCCTCCCGTCGCTAACATCGGATCGGTAATTAACACCCTTGTTTGAGGATCAAATTTTTCTGGCAATTTATTCAGGTAACACGAGGGTTCCAGCGTCTCTTCGTCTCGCACCAAGCCAAGATGGTAAATTGATGCTAAAGGCAATAAAGTCTGCGCCCCCTCTAATAATCCTAGCCCAGCCCGCAGAATCGGCACTACTGCTACAGGCATCTGTGGATCAATCAAAGTTGCCGGACAGGAATCCAAGGGACTCTGCACCATTGTCTCTTGGGTAGGTAGCCAGTCTCGCGCAGCTTCATAAGTCAGCCATCTTCCCAACTCAGTCATCGCACTGCGGAATAATACTGGAGGTGTGGCAGCATCACGGGCGACTGCCAGCCAATGCTTGATCAGCGGATGGGGTGGAACATAAACACGCAGTTGTAGCGTCATAGCCAGAACTAGGCGACTTTTTATTGTACAAGAACTGAAACATCATAATACTCTTTCCTGCCTCCGACTGACAGCTAAAATCAACACCCTAAAAATTATTGATAAATACTTGCATTAGCAGTTGACATCTATTCTCAATCAAGGCTATATTGTTATACAGTGTTCTCCTCTCTTTAAGGATCGGCAGACGGGATTGGCCAGCGGTAGCAGGCTTGTCCCTCTTTTTTTGTCAAGAGTCAAGAGTAGAGATGCGATTAACCGCGTCTGTACAAGGGTCAAGGGTCAAAATAGGTTACTCTTGACTGTGGACTCTTGACTTGAACTCTGCAAAGTGACATGCAAGATATTGACGTAATTGTAATTGGGTCTGGCATTGGCGGATTAGTGACAGCAACCCAGCTAGCAGCCAAGGGTGCTAAAGTGCTGGTACTTGAACGTTATCTGATCCCCGGTGGCAGCGCTGGTTATTTTGAACGCCAAGGTTATCGATTCGATGTTGGGGCATCGATGATTTTTGGGCTAGGACACAACGGCACCACCAACTTACTCACCCGCGCCTTGGACGCTGTGAATGTTAGCCAGCAAACAATCGTCGATCCTGTGCAGATTCACTATCATCTACCCCAAGGTCTAGACTTGAAAGTTGACCGGGTTTATGAAAAGTTTTTGCAAAATCTTGCTGCTTATTTTCGTCATGAAGAACAAGGGATTCGTCGCTTTTATGACGAATGCTGGAAGGTTTTTAATTGCCTCAACAGCATGGATTTGCTGTCGCTGGAAGAACCTCGGTATTTAATGCGGGTATTTTTCCAGCATCCTTTGGCGTGTCTCGGTTTAGCCAAGTATCTACCCCAAAACGTTGGCGATGTGGCACGGCGCTACATCAAAGACCCCCAATTATTGAAATTTATCGATATGGAATGTTATTGCTGGTCGGTAGTTCCAGCTAACATGACACCAATGATTAATGCTGGAATGGTCTTCTCTGACAGGCATTACGGCGGAGTTAACTACCCTAAAGGCGGGGTGGGACAAATTGCCCAAAAACTAGTAGAGGGTTTAGAAAAGGCTGGAGGTAAGATTCAGTACCAAGCCAGAGTCACCAAAATTCTGACAGAACAAGAAAAAGCCGTAGGTGTGCAACTGGCTAATGGTAAAGTATACCGGGGTAAACGCATAGTTTCTAATGCTACACGGTGGGATACTTTTGAACAATTACTATCAGCAAAGGAAATACCACATAATGAGAAAAAGTGGCAACAAAATTATCAAAAGTCACCGAGCTTTTTGAGTTTGCATCTGGGGGTGAAGGCGGAAGTTTTGCCTAGGGAAACGGAGTGCCATCATATTTTGCTGGAAGATTGGGAAAAGATGGCGGCAGTGGAAGGTACAATTTTTGTTTCGATTCCCACATTGCTTGACTCAGATTTAGCACCAGCCGGATATCACATAATTCATGCCTTTACGCCTCACTGGATTGATGATTGGCAAGGACTTTCTCAGGATAAGTACGAGGCGAAGAAAGAAGAAGCAGCTTGGCGAATTATTGACAGACTAGAAAAGATTTTTCCCGGTTTAGATAGCGGATTAGATTATCTAGAGGTGGGAACACCTCGCACCCATCGCCGCTTTTTGGGTCGTGAGGATGGCACTTATGGCCCAATCCCCCGGCGCAAGTTGCGGGGGTTGTTGGGGATGCCGTTTAATCGCACCACTGTTCCAGGACTTTATTGTGTGGGGGATAGTACCTTCCCAGGTCAGGGATTGAATGCGGTAGCTTTTTCTGGGTTTGCCTGTGCTCATCGCATTGCCGTGGATTTGGGATTGTGATATTTACTCAAATTAGTTGAATATTTATAATAGTTCTCACAATAACTTGCAAGCGATCGCTTTTTCGTCTCAGTCCATGATTCTGAAAAATTTTAGGATTGTGCTTTAATGGTGAGCGCCTTTTGTTTTTTTATGAATCCTCCTCACACAGCAAGTTATCACTGATGCGACTTACACCCAAAGCAAATATTGTGAAAGTAAGCTGGCTTCTACCCAGCTTTTTAAGTGTGTTCCTACTTGGGTCTAATGTCCAAGCTGCTGCGAAGTTTCAAGAAATTAGCTCGGTTCAACCTAGTACTGCCTCAACAGTTGATGATAAAAGTTTATTTGCTGATGTAGTTCCCTTACATGCACCAATGAAAGTGCTGGAGCCTCAGATTAAAGGCTTAATGACTCGCTACAGTTTTCTGAAAACAGGCATGTTTTTCCTGGATTTGGATACTGGGAATTATCTCGATGTTGGAGGCGATCGCGTTTTCCCTGCTGCTAGTACAATCAAGCTACCAATTCTCATTGCCTTTTTTCAAGATTTAGACGCTGGTAAAGTCACCCTGAATGAAAAACTAACTATGCGGCGTGACTTAGTAACCAATGGCTCTGGAACTATGCAGTATGAGCGAGTCGGCAAGAAGTACACGGCTTTGGAAACCGTTACCAAGATGGTTACTATTAGTGATAATACCGCCACCAACATGATTATTGATCGTTTGGGTGGAGCGGCACGACTCAACCAGCGTTTCCGTAGTTGGGGGCTGAAAAATACAGTAATTCGGCGTCTTTTAGCTGATTTGCGGGGAACCAACACTACAAGTTCTCAAGACATGGCGCGGACGCTGGCTTTGTTAGTCAATAACAAGCTAGTTTCTGCACACAGCCAAGAACAGGTCTTAGATATTCTGCATCGCACCGTCACTAATACACTGCTTCCCGCAGGTTTGGGTAAAGGTGCAGTCATCGCCAACAAAACCGGAGATATCGGCTTTCTCATTGGCGACGCTGGATTTATTACTATGCCCAATGGCAAGCGCTACTTAGCGGCTATCTTTGTCAGACGTCCATATAAGGACACTAGGGGAAGAGACTTTATTCGTCAAGTTTCCCAGCTAGTCTACAACTACCTGAATCAGCCCAATCCAGTCGCTACAGTTGATTCCCCCAACAGTGCTACGAGGTAAAATGCTTTAAGACAATATTTGAAAAGTTATGTTCGCCTCAAGTTTGGATTTGGAGGAAGCCAGCGCACCTTACTGGATCTTGCTTGCTACATACTTTTCGCAGTGTCTTAGTGAATCAGCGCTGTAGGCGGGTTTCCCGCCGTAGGCGACTGATGAACCCGGAGGGTGGTTAAAAAAACTGACTTTTCAACCACTAAGGCACTAAGGCACTAAGGTGAAAAGGCTAATGATTAAACTTAGCTCCTCGTCGTTGTAAATCTTGACGTTGCATTTTTGTTAATCCGATTCCTGCTCCAAATTCGCACTCATCTACTAGCGTATCTAACCAAATAGTCTCGTTCAGAGTTGCACACCTTAAATCTGCATTTCTTAAGTTAGCTCTTGTAAAATTGACAAATAAAAGGTCTGCATTAACTAAACTGCTGCCTTGCAAATTAACTTCTGATAGATTTCCCTTGATGAAATTTACCCCATCTAAAATTAAACCAGATAAATCTGCTCCGATCAAATTAGGAAATTTTAGTTTATTTGGATATTGTAAAAACCGGATTGTACAAATTATATTTGCTTCATTTAGGCGTATTTTAGTTAAGAAATCATAACGAGCTATACCTAATTGCTTGAGCATTTGTAGACGTTGGAAGGGGCTTTGTTTTAAAAACTCGATGGCAGTATAGCGTAAGTCTTGAGTAGAGGAATTTAGCATAATTATTAGATGGTAATACTTTTGACGTGAGAAATTTTAAGCATAAGCTAATGGTAAATAACTTTGCTCCTTGCTGAATATTAATATTTGATGATTACGAAAGTAACATTGCACTATTTGCAAAAGTTGATAACAAGATAAGAGTTCTGAAATGCAATAACAATTAGATGTTTGTGTACTTAAGTATAATTTATACATTTTCTTGAAATCTAACTAGTTTTTGTAACACAACCAAGATTGTTTACAACACAACCATTGAAAGAGTGAATTCATCTAACAACTTACGATGAGAAAACCTCTGTCTAAGGAAAGATTTGGCTGATAAGCCAGATGAAGTAAAAATAGTAAGCTAAATCTCGTACAGATTGTATTCTATGAAACTAAATTATTTTACGAAACGGCTTTCGACTGTAGGACGCTGGATAGCCACAACACTATTTTGTGTATCAGCGATCGCTTTCGTTTGGCAAGGTGCGTTTTTCTCAAACACCTCAGCAATGGCTGAGCCTGCTGCAACCTTGATCGCATCAGCAGACGCAGGCGATCAGGTTAAAGGAAAAGCCAGTGAAGATGCTGGACGAGCCAAGAACTTTATCCGAGATACAGCAGATAAAGTTGAGAGCACTGCAAAGAAAAATGCCGCTAAAGTTGATCAAGCAACAGACAGTGGTAGTTTTGTTGAGCGCAAAGCCAAGCGAGATGCAGCTCGAATTGAGAAAAGAGCAGAAGAAGATGCAGCTCGCACACAGAAAGCAGTAGACAACACAAAGAATGCTGTTGAACGCACTGTTGATAGCATCAAGGATGCTTTCAGCAACTAGACAGAGCTAGCTTTGACTTGTGGCTGGTGACTCTTAAGAGAGGGTAAAGGTTAAAGGGTAAAGCGCAAAGTCTAAGCGGAGCGCAAAGTCTGAGCGGAGGAAACCTCCGCTCAAAACTTTGTAAGAGAGGGTAAAGAGATGGTTTTTCCCTTTTCCCATTAACCCTTTCCCATGCCCCATGCACAATATTGCTTGTGGGATAAAAATTCCCCAACTTTCAATAAATTAAAAACTCCACAGGTACATTTTGCTCGGTATGATATTTAATCTGCAAGCATTTACCGAGTAAAAACTAGCTATGACTCAGAACTACCGCATTACTCTACTCCCTGGCGATGGAATTGGCCCTGAAATTATGGCAGTAGCAGTAGATGTGCTGAAAGTTGTAGGGAAGCAGTTTGATATTCAGTTTGAATTCCAAGAAGCCCTAATCGGCGGTGCAGCGATAGACGCTACAGGCGAACCTCTGCCAGCTGTTACCCTAGATACCTGCCGCAATAGTAATGCTGTATTACTCGCCGCTATTGGTGGTTATAAGTGGGATTCTCTACCATCTCACTTACGCCCAGAAGCAGGTTTATTGGGACTACGCGCAGGATTGGGACTATTTGCCAATTTGCGCCCAGCAAAAATTTTGCCTCAGCTAATTGACGCCTCAACTTTGAAACGCGAAGTTGTGGAAGGTGTGGATATTATGGTAGTGCGCGAACTCACTGGTGGAATTTACTTTGGGAAACCCAAGGGAATTTTTGCTACGGAAACTGGTGAGAAGCGTGGTGTGAACACAATGGTTTACACAGAATCAGAAATTGAACGCATTGGACGGGTGGCGTTTGAAGCAGCGCGAAAACGTGGTGGGAAACTCTGTTCGGTGGATAAGGCGAATGTATTAGAAGTATCTCAGTTGTGGCGCGATCGCATCACCCAACTTTCTCAAGAATATCCAGATATCGAACTTTCTCATTTATACGTCGATAATGCTGCTATGCAACTAGTACGCGCTCCCAAGCAGTTCGATACCATCGTTACAGGAAATTTGTTTGGCGATATTCTCTCTGATGCTGCTGCCATGCTCACAGGTAGTATCGGGATGTTACCCTCTGCTAGTTTGGGCGCTTCTGGGCCTGGCGTGTTTGAACCTGTCCACGGTTCCGCCCCAGATATTGCAGGACAGGATAAAGCAAATCCTCTAGCACAGGTTTTGAGTGCAGCAATGATGTTACGCTACGGTTTAGACCAGCCAGAAGCGGCAGACCACATTGAACAAGCCGTATTCCAAGTTTTAGAACAAGGCGATCGCACAGGCGATATAATCTCTCCAGGAAAAAATCTTTTAGGTTGCCGCGATATGGGCCATGCACTAATTCAAGCTCTTGGAGAAAAATAATTTTGCAGTTTAAACCGGGCGATTTGGCAACCTTGGCTAAAAGTTTCGGGTAGACTAAAGGGAAATCTAGCAATTATATAGCAGTCGATAGTGTACGCATTACGACAAGGACAAACAAATTTTACTGCCCCTAAGAATCAGCCTCCTTTGATTGATCCCGCTGTAATCAGAGCCGCTGGGCAAATTTACTATACCCACTGCGAGGTTCATCCCGAAATAGCTGGGCAGCCTTCAGGTGTAGCAATTAATCGTGTAACTCATCGAGGTAAGGTAATTTTCACTAACCAACCAGTTCTCTTACCTCAAGAATGCTTTGTGCCATTGAATCAAATTGAGTCACACATGTATTAGTCATCAGTCAACAGTTAACAGTTAACAGTCATCAGTCATCAGTCATCAGTCAAAATTTATTAGCTCTCGACAAAGGGCAAAAAATCAAGGACAAATGACAAGTGACAAATGACAAAGGACAAATGACTACATGAACATTTTGATGGTCGTCTCGGCGAGTGTCATTGTTTTTACATTAGGTGCATCTATTGGCAGCTTTATCAATGTTGTTGTTTATCGGCTACCTGCTGGGTTGTCGATTCTTTGGCCTCCTTCTCGCTGTCCCCATTGTTTAAACCAGCTAAAAGCCTATGATAATGTTCCAGTGCTGGGATGGGTATGGTTAAAAGGGCGATGTCGATACTGCAAAAGCAAGATTTCTGTCCGTTATCCAGTGGTAGAGGCGATAACTGGCATAGTGTTTTTACTTATATTTGTAATATTTAAGGTTTCAATTTTAACTATAAGCTATTGGGCTTTTTGCAGTTGGTTATTGGCACTATCGCTCATAGACTTAGATACGATGACCTTACCCAATGCACTTACTCAGTCTGGTTTGGTAGTAGGGATTATATTTCAAATAATTGTTGGTTTTTTACCAGAGGCTAGCTCGGAGCCATTGGTAAATCACTTGATGAAGGCAATAGTTGGTGCGGTATTGGGCTTATGGCTGTTTGATGCGATCGCAATAATTGGTTCAATTGCCTTTGGTAAAGCGGCGATGGGTGCAGGTGACGCCAAATTAGCAGCAATGATGGGAGCTTGGTTAGGATGGAAGTATTTGCTGCTGGCTAGTTTTATTGCCTGTGCGCTGGGAGCGTTAGCAGGTAGTGGTGCAATGATGCGATCGCGACAGTTGGGACAAAAAATGCCTTTTGGGCCTTTTCTGGCTTTAGGATCTGTAATTACTCTATTTGGCGGCGAAGCTATTTTGTCTAGCTATCTGAGATTATTTTTTCCAGCATCGTGAGTATTGGGGGAATTTATTAAAAATAGGACTTACGCAAAAAATCTCTCAAACTCTTATTTCTCCGTGACCTCTGTCTTGAAAAGTTTTGCGCTCCTGTTACCCGGACGCGCAAACTTTTCGCTGCGCCTTTGTGGTTCGATTTTCCGTAACCCATGCGTAAGTCCTGAAAAAGTTGAAATGGGTTGAAATTCGGTGAAAAACCGAATCCTCATTCCTCAGCACTTATTATCCGCTCATGATTGTAACTTGCATTACCCCATCTGCCCTTTATATTTTGGTAATATCAGGCTGTGACTTGTATTACCCTCTTAACGACGATTACCCGTTGGCAAGCACAGCTAATGCAACAGATGCTCATTGCTCATGATCCAACAACACGAATGATTAATTTGGGTGCAAAGGGTACAGCATCCTATTTGGAGGTTGGTATTCTCATGGTGTCAGTACGTTCACAGAATAAGTCCTCTAAAAGACGAGCAAGAGACTTGTATTGGCATGAGTATTTTCGTTAAGCTGGCAACCAAAGATGCAAAATAAGGTCTGAATTGCTTACAAACGTAATTTGACGATGTAGTCAAGACAAGTGAGTGAGACGCACTCAAAAAGCGCGTCTTTACAAGAGTCAAGAGTCCAATTTAATTGGACTTTAGGCTTTTTACCTTAGACTCCTCATAGCGGCTTGACCTATTTTCTACCACATATCCCTTGAATAAAATAAAAATGGCGAACAACGAAGAATCACGCGGTTTAAAGTCTCTATTTGATTGGTTTGCAAATCGACGTAAATCAGGATCTACCAGCCTTGAACGTCAAGAACGTGAAATTGCTGATGGGCTATGGCATAAATGTTCTAAATGCGGTGTATTAACATATACAAAAGACCTGAGAGCAAATCAGATGGTTTGCGTTGAATGTGGTCATCATAATCGAGTGGACAGCGATGAACGCATCCGCCAATTGATTGACCACAATACCTGGAGAGCGATGGATGAGCATTTACGTCCAAGCGATCCGCTGCAATTTCGCGATCGCAAACCATACAGCGATCGCCTACGGGAAACCCAAGATAAAATTGGCTTGTTAGACGCTGTTAAAACAGGTTTGGGTCAAATCAATGGTTTGCCCATTGCTCTTGGAGTGATGGACTTCCGCTTTATGGGTGGTAGCATGGGTTCAGTTGTAGGGGAAAAACTCACCCGCTTAATTGAGCAAGCCACTCAACGACGTTATCCTGTTGTAATTATTTGCACCTCCGGTGGTGCCAGAATGCAAGAAGGAATGCTTTCTTTAATGCAGATGGCGAAAATCTCCGCAGCCTTACAACGCCATCAAGATGCTCGACTATTATACATACCTGTTTTGACAAACCCCACCACAGGGGGCGTTACCGCTAGTTTTGCAATGTTGGGCGATCTCATCATCGCAGAACCCAAAGCAACTATTGGTTTTGCCGGTCGGCGAGTGATTGAGCAAACCTTGCGGGAAAAACTACCCGATGATTTTCAGACAGCAGAAGATTTACTTAAGCACGGTTTTGTCGATGATATCGTACCCCGTACCCAGTTAAAGAATACGTTAGCGCAGCTGATTTCCTTGCACCAGCCTGCACCAACCGCACCGCATATGGTGTTGTGGGAAACAATGTCTTTGAGTTCTAGCGCCGCAGAATAGGGCAGGGGTAGGGGCAGTAGGGGCAGCAAGGAAGTATTTACACAAGTTCTTTCACTCTTCCCCTCTTTCCCTTTTTCCCTCTTTCCCTCATCTTGTCGGTTCTTGGACAAACATAAGGGGGATAAGCGCTGCTAGTCGAAATAGACTAGAGAGGATGAACAACCCTAGTAAGCCTCCAAATTCTGCAAATTGCACGATAAAGCTACCTATGGTTGCGCCCAAAGCACCACTTACTCCAGCAACGGCGGCTGCGATCGCAAAATAGATAGACTGATTTTTAATTGATGCAATCCCTAGCTGCATATTGTTATTGCACAAATCAATTGCTGCCCCAGTACCGCCACAGAAGATGTGTAATAGTGGCAACCATACCCAGATATCAAGGCGATTAGCACCAATCCCCAGCCACAGCAATGGTGTAACTGCAACCAAAATACCAACAAAGATGAGGATGGGTCGATTACCTACTTTATCCGCTAATTTGCCCCATAGGATGAGCATTAGCAGATTCGCCCCTGCCTGAAGGCTACTATAAATAGTCACCCAACTCACATCAATATCCAGCGTGTCCAGCATGTAAAGATTAAAAAAAGGAGCGCTGAGATTAATAGCAAGCATCCACAAGCCGAAATAAAGCAGGAATATCAAAAAGTTAGTATTTTGCCTGATGCTGCTAATTAACTGGTTTTGGGAAGTAGGCGACTGTGGCAAACAGATTGATTCAGATATCTCACAAGATTCATTCTTTGCAACGTCTGACTGAATCTCACTTTGAGATAACTTAGCAACATAAGTGTTTTGCGATCGCGGATTTATATCAACCTGGAAATACTGACAGCCTATCCCTACAATCCCGAACACGATACCTACCAGTAAAACTACTCCATAACCCTGTAGGGTTCCTCCGTACCAGTGTGATACAGCTAGACCAGCCAAAGGTAAGCAGACTAAATTAGTTAAACTGGCGGCACTGTTACGTAAGCCGAAATACCGACCTCGCAATCGCCGAGGGACTATCATTGCCACCCAACTTAGCCAAGCTGCGCTTCCTAGTGCCCCCAAAAGATGAGTGACTAAGACAATCAAAAGTGTCAATATCACCAATTGCTGACTATTAACTCCACCCCAGCTTGTGGCTAAAATGCCAATTACTAAAATTAGCCACAGTGGTCGAGAGATTCCATGAGTCAAAAGAGAATATTGAAAGCGGCTAGTAGTGCTCTCAGAGAAGTAAGCACCCAACGGCTGAATAAGATTCGCAATCATCGGGATAGAGGACAGCATCCCAAATACCACTGGGCTGGCGTCCAACTCTACCAGAAAATTAGAAAGCAAAATCCCGCCAGTAGTCAAGGAAAAAATTGCTGACAAGACAGCATCCCCAGTAGAGGCTCTTAGGCTGGTGCGAATCGCATCCTTGGGAATTTTAAAGCTGGGTTGTGAGGTGGGATAGGGTGCTGTGGGTGGTGAGGCAATCTGGGAAATTTCTAAAGTCAAAGGCGTAGCAGTTTCATCTGGAACAGAATTCATACACTATCGTCTACGGGTAAAGCATTCTAGCAAGAGTCCAGTTGCTAAGGTTAAATCTTTTTATCAGCATTGTTGATAATTCTTAGTCATTTTAGCTTGTGTTTTTCAATAAACTTTTAGAGCAGTCAAATATTATTTCTTAGCTACAAAAAATATTAAGTTAGGTGAGAGAAACTTTCATTAGTCCGTGAACAGAAGAAGTTTATTTAACTTTTTGGGATTAATAATAGCGATCGCTATCACTATTATTGGTTATCACAATCTCCAACTACTCAGCAAACCGTCAGCACCTACCGCAGTCAACATCAAACTTAGTGGTTGGGGAGGCTCTCCTGTTGAGCAAAAACTCCTCAGACAAGTACTACAAGATTTTGAGGCGCAGCACCCCACTATCAAAGTTAAATATGAGGTGATTTCCGACCAGTACATGGATGTAATCAAAACGCGCTTGGTTGGGGAAGCCGCGCCTGATGTTTTTTATCTGGATGCTCTTGAGGCTCCTTTCTTGATGAGCCAGAATATTTTGGAACCGCTAGATGCTTATATCACCCCAGAATTTGATTTAGCGGACTTTGAGAAAACTCTACTCGACAGTTTCAAATACCAGAACCAGATTTATGGTCTTCCTAAAGACTATTCTACCCTTGCGCTGTTTTATAACAAAAAAGCCTTCGCTGCTGCTGGTTTGAATAATCCACCAACTACTTGGGATGAATTACGTACTTACTCCCAAAGGTTGACAGGCAAACTTAACAAATACGGCTTTGGCGAAATTCCAGAGTTGGCGCGTCAAGCTTACAAAATCAAAGCCTTTGGTGGACAAATAATTGACCAAAATGATTACGCTACCTTTGCTAGTGAGGCAGGTTTGCAGGGATTGCAATTAGTAGTAGACCAGTATCAAAAAGACCGCTCCTCGGCCCAAAAATCTGATGTAGGCACAAACTCAGGTAGTGAAATGTTTGGTCAAGGCAAAGTTGCAATGGTAATTGAAGGTAACTGGGCAATTCCTTATTTAACCGAAACCTTTCCCCAAATAGAGTTTGCTACCGCAGAAATACCAACTATAAATAACAAAAAAGGCACAATGGTATTTACCGTTGCCTATGTAATGAACAAACAAG
Source organism: Komarekiella atlantica HA4396-MV6 (assembly GCA_019359395.1). Taxonomy (GTDB): domain Bacteria; phylum Cyanobacteriota; class Cyanobacteriia; order Cyanobacteriales; family Nostocaceae; genus Komarekiella; species Komarekiella atlantica. The sequence goes on along the minus strand of JAHHHK010000013.1, from coordinate 128,612 downwards.
CACAGCACAAAGCCGAAGCCTGGGAATTGATTTCCTATCTCACTAGTAAAGAAGGGATGCAGAAGTGGACAGGAACAGGATTTGCTTTGCCAACACGTAAATCCGTAGCTGAGAAATTAGGTTATGATCAAGACCCTTTGCGATCGCCATTAGTCGCGGGAGTTAATTACGCTACACCCTGGCAAGTAGGCAAGTATCCAGCTGCGATCGTCAACAACTTTGATAACCAGTTTGTCAGCGCCTTGTTAGGACAACAACCATTAAAGCAGGCAATGCTAAGGGCGCAGAATGAAGCTAATAAGCAAATTAGGGCGATGGATTAAGCAATTAAAAATTGTCCTATTTTCTACTCTCCATTTTCCGGCGAGACTCGACCTTTTCGATAAACTTCTGCATTGCTTGTAAATACGAGTTGCTTCCAGGCTGATAAATTCGGAAATGTTCTGCTTTTGGAATTAATAAAATTTGTTTGGGTTCAAAGGCAGCATCATATAACTGTTGACTCATGTAGGATGGAACAACACTATCAGCGGTTCCATGAATAAACAAAACAGGAATACGTAGAGAACGAATTTTTGAAATGGAATCAAACTTTTGTGTCAGTAGTAGATCGACGGGAAACATCCATAACCAATCTCTGTGCTTGACTTCCTCTGCCATTGATGTAAACGAGCTTTGCACAATCAAGGCGCTGGCTTCTGGTTGTTTTACTGCCAAATCTAAAGCGATCGCTCCCCCAAGTGATTCTCCGTAAATGACAATTTGCTCTGGAGGGATGCTTCGTACTTTTACTAAATAATTCCAGGCTATTTGACTATCTTGATAAAGCTGAGACTCACTAGGAAAATGCCCCTGACTGCTGCCAAAACCTCGGTAGTCAATCACCAATACCAAAAACCCCAACTGCCGCATTCCCTGAAGTCTTGCTACATGGTTGTAGTAACCTTTATTACCAGCAGCACCACAAAAATATAAAATAACCTTTGGGGATTTAAGAATTCTCACAGGTTCATTTGGGAGAGCGGAGAGTTTCTCTTAAGCTGATGGTGCCTGAATCCACCAGCCATGTATATATTCACTAGAGTTAGCAATGGGTAAACGTTCATCCTTGTAGGGAAGTTTGAAGTCAGGGGAACTCGGTAGTGTTAAAAATTGCGAAGTGGGGCGAAAGATAAAATAACGCTGCCGAAAAAAGAGTAATAGACAAGTTACAACGTAGGCGATCGCTAGTAATCCTATGCCTGTTAGCAGGAATTTGCGAGAATCAAAACGCATTTTTAACCTGATTGAAACAGATATAACTCTAGGGCGTTAGATGTCCGTCCTATCAATGATTAGACCTTTTGCAAAAGTCCAAAAATTCTGAGTGTCATTCTGACCAGAACGTAGTGGAGGGTACCCCTACGGGGAAGCAAGCTACGCCTTGGTTCCGCAGGAAAGAATCTCCGAGATGTTTCGCTCCGTTCAACATGACATTTAAGCATTTATGCAAGAGGTCTATTATCTTCATGGTATTACCACAAAGCTTCTCAAGCAGTGAGTAAAATAAATATTCGTAATGTTCGCTCTACAAAATCTAGAATAAGATGAAGTTTACTAACTATTTGGCAATGGAAGTTTTAAAACTTACGACTAAAATTGATGAATCAGGATATTTGAATCTTAATATTCCAACGCAGTTAGCGGCAGTCAAAGTAGACATTGTAGTTGTTTTGAATCCAGTTTCGTCAGAGAAAGAGCAGCAAACTAGTTATGATTTCTCTGATTTAGTGGGACGATTAACTTGGCAGGGAGATGCGGTAGCAGCGCAGAGGACTCTACGCGATGAGTGGTAATCGCTACGTCTTGGATACGAATGCGATTGTGGCTCTGCTTCAAGGGAGTTCTCGACTTATTCTATTACTTCAAGATGCTGATTGGATTGGAGTTTCAGTTATTAGCCAAATTGAATTTCTGGCGTTTTCTGGGCTGAGTCAACAGGATCATCAACTTTTTGAGCAGTTTTTGCAACGAGTTGAGGTTGTCAATTTAGTGGCGAGTGATGCTGTTTTAATTGAGAAAATTATTGAAATTCGCAAGCAATACCGATTGAAACTACCAGATGCAGTAATTGCAGCAATGACAATCCAAAATTCAGCAAGCTTGGTGACTGCCGATCAAGAGTTTGCGAAGGTAGCAATTTTAACGGTAATCAATTAGCAACGCTCCGCATCAGCAGCAAACTAGGCATTGCTCAACAAAATCATACAGAACCTTTGCGTAAGTCCTGATGGAGTTTTAAGTTCTAAGCACGAGGATAAATAATAATCATGCATAACCCATTTTTAGAGTCGGATTAGTGCTGGATTAGGCAGAGGTTTAGTAGTGTTTGAAATCAGCAGACGGCACAGAAACCCCAATTGGAACATCATAGAAGACTTGGCTGGGTATATGTTCATGCTTCCCACCATTTTAGTTTTGGGGACTTTTGTAGTTTTACCTATTCTCTACGCCGTTTTTCTTTCCCTGCAAAAAGTCCAACTTCTTGGCGGTGTTGAGTACGAGTTCATTGGCTTGCGGAATTTCACACGCTTAGTTGAAGATGAACGCGTTTGGATTGCTTTGAGAAACACAGCAGAATATGTAGTCATTGTTGTGCCAACCCAAACTGTCCTGGCTTTAATTCTGGCAGTAACTCTCAACTCTGGGATTCGCGGCAAAAATTGGTGGCGCATCCTTTACTTTTTGCCGACGGTTACTTCTTCAGCGGTGCTGACACTCATCTTCATGTGGATTTATAACACCGATGGGCTACTAAACGATTTTCTTGCTTCTATAGGACTGCCCACCTATAACTGGTTAGGTGATCCAGCAGTTGTACTCAAAGGCATTATGCTGATGAATATATGGTCAACTGCGCCGTTTTACATGGTGATTTATTTGGCAGCGTTGCAGGATATACCGCAAACACTTTACGAGGCGGCAGAACTTGATGGAGCAAATGGGTGGCAAAAGTTTATCCACATCACGATTCCTTTGCTCAAGCCTGTAACGTTCTTTGTAGTAGCAATAGGGGTGATTGGCACTTTTCAACTATTTGACCAATCTTATATCTTCTCTGGTGGTACTGGTGGGCCAAACAACGCTACCTTGACTGTGGTGCTGCTAATTTACCAAGCTGTATTTCGCAATTTACAAATGGGATATGCTGCTGCGATCGCCTTTTTATTAGCAGCAGTTATTATTACGATTACTCTGATTCAGCGGCAACTTTTTGGAGGCGAAAGGATTTGACTAAAATCTCTGGCTCGTCCTGGCTCAAAGTGTTGTTATATGTCTTGCTAACACTCTATGCGCTGATTACTCTAATTCCCTTTCTCTGGGCGCTTTCGGCATCATTTAAGTCGCTTACAGAAATTGTCAGCGGTGAACCTAATTTTTTCCCTAAGAATTTTACTCTCGACAACTACAGGCAAATCTTCCTGCAAGAACCGCTGTTTTGGCGCTGGTTATTTAACAGTGTGGTAATTGCCGTCAGCGTCACTATTTTAAATTTGTTATTAAATTCAATGGCAGGTTATGCCTTGGCAAGACTACGCTTTGTGGGCAAACGCTTTTGGTTTTTCTTAATTTTGGCAGTACTGGCAGTACCAGCACAAATCACGCTGATTCCGACATTTTTGATTTTAAAAGCGATCGGCTGGCTGAATTCTTATCAAGGCATGATTGTGCCTAGCATGGTTAATGCTACTTTTATCTTCATGATGCGGCAGTTTTTTGTCAATTTTTCTAAAGAACTAGAAGAAGCCGCTCAACTAGATGGCTTAAACACCTTTGGGATTTTCCGACATATTGTCTTACCTTTAGCAAAACCAGCATTAGCAGCACAAGCTGTTTTTGTGTTCATGGGGAGTTGGAATAATTTCTTGCTGCCGATAGTTATCCTGTTTGATCCAGAAATGTTTACCCTACCTTTGGGGCTGAATACCTTCAAAGGTCAATACATCAGTTATTGGAATTACATTATGGCAGCCTCTATGGTGTTCACCCTACCAGCTTTAGGTATTTACGCCTTTTTCAACCGCTACTTTATTCAAAGCGTCACGTTTACTGGGGGGAAAGGTTAATAGGCATGGGCAATAGGGAATGGGGAATGGAAATAATAATTGTTCGCCTGCTTCCCCTGCTCCCCCTACCCCTTGTCCTCCCTCCCCCGATCCCCAAACCGTATTTTGAGCAACAAATTGCACTCTTAACGTGATATTGGTATTACAGCGACTCAATCTCTATCTGTCAGTTAACAAACATTATGGGTTTTGCAGACCTATCGATCGCAGAGATAGCAGCAGACTACAGTATTACTGTGGAAAAGGTGTTTTCTCTGTGCGACCAACTAGGAATTGCCTATAAACATCAAAAGACCCGTTTGGCGTTAGAAGATGCAAAGGCAATTATTTCGCAAATATTGTCTGAGATACACCCAAAAGGTACTAGCGACTCGGTGGGCGATACCAGAGTCACCTAAAGGGCTATTTTAGACTTTGGCTAATCGCTAATGACAAAAGACAATGAGCCATTAGTAATTAGCAGCATGGAGATTGAGAATCGCTTTATTAGCTGTGTTGAGCGTCAAAATCTTTAAGGGGAAACATGTTTAGAAGACTAATTGGCGTTGTTGTGGCTACTGTTTTACTCACATTTCAGTTGATTGTCGGTAGCGCGACAGCGGTGGAACTGGACGAAGCTACCCGAACAGTGCCATTAAATGATCAAGGAGATACCGTCGTACTCAGCCTCAAACAAGTCAAAGAAGGCAAACGCTTATTTAATTACGCTTGCGCCCAATGTCATGCTGGGGGAGTTACCAAAACAAACCAAAACGTGGGACTCACTCCAGACGACCTGGCACTGGCAACACCAAACCGTAATAATATTGAAGGCTTGGTGGATTACCTGAAAAATCCCACTACTTACGACGGGGAAGAAGAAATTTCGGAAATACACCCCAGTATGAAGAGTGCAGATATTTTCACAGAAATGCGAAATCTGACGGATGATGACTTGGAGGCGATCGCCGGTCATATTCTCTTGCAACCAAAAATTGTTGGAACCAAGTGGGGAGGAGGTAAAATATATTACTAAATTTTCAATAATAAATCTCCATACTGTGTGATGTAGGGGCGGGGCAATTCTGCCCTTACTGTCAGGGAAGTCCTGAGTTCTAAGTCCTGAGACTTGAGCGTATTCAAGAAAGACTTTCAGACTTCGCTATGTCTCGGTGTTGATTCTTGATTTTTTTCTCTGGAATCAGGACTGAGAACTCAGAATTTTGACATCCTCAATGGGATAAAATTTCCTACATTTAGGCGATCGCTCCACAACATACTTACTAGCTTTTGATGCTGTGTCTATTTTTGGCTCGTTTCCTGGTTTTAATCTTTGCTTTTGCAGTCTATTTCAGCTATGGCTTACCTGCTCAAGCTGCCAATATTGACCCCTATATAGTCCGATATTTGCATGTTACTGAGCCAATTCAGCTCAATGTAGATGAGCAGGGCAATACCCGTTTGTTTTCACCACAAGAATTATCTGCGGGCAAAAAACTGTTTGAAACCAACTGCCTTAATTGCCATGTTGGCGGCGCAACTTTGCCAGATCCCTTGGTGTCTCTTTCTCTGAAATCACTTAAGGGTGCAAATCCTAAGCGCGATCGTATTAACGCCCTTTTTAGCTTTATGCGCCAACCTATGACCTACGATGGTAGTGAACAAACATATTGGTGCCGTCAGATGCCTCCTAGTTTGTTATCACAACAGCAGGTGGAAAATTTAGCGGCTTTCGTGCTCACAGCAGCACAAAAGGCTCCTGGTTGGGGCACAGAAAATTTTTGAAAAGCCAAGGAGTATTTCTAAACAATAATAAAAAAAGTATTTTATTTTTATTATTTAACTCTTTTTTGCGCCTTTTTGGTGTATGGCAGTCTAGTATTATCTATCAATTTACAATTTTTTGCTATTGATTACTCCTCATTGTTGAAAAAAAAATTGTATCTACGACAGATTGTCATATTTGGTGTTGATTTTATTTAAAATAAAAAAGGAAAAATAAAACTATTTGTTAGGAGAGAGCCATGAAATTGATTGCGGCAAGCTGGCGACGCTTTGGTTTAGCTGTGTTGACAATCCTTTTAGTTGTTAGCAGCTTCGCTGTTTTTACTCCCAGCGCTGCGGCTGAAACATATAAGGTAAAATTGGGTAGTGATAAAGGAATGCTGGCATTTGAACCTGCCAAGTTGACCGTTAAGCCAGGCGACACAATTGAATGGGTGAACAACAAAGTTCCTCCCCACAACGTTGTATTTGATGCTGCTAAAAACCCAAATAAGAGCGCTGATTTAGCCAAAGGTCTGTCTCACAAACAGTTGATGATGAGTCCTGGTCAAACTGAAAAGACCACCATCCCCGCAGACGCACCAGCTGGTGAATACACCTTCTACTGTGAACCTCACCGTGGTGCTGGCATGGTTGGCAAAATCACTGTTGAAGGCTAGACATAGTACTTTTGGCATCAGATGATTTTCCTTGCTTGTTAGCATTAGCGAAAAGCAAAACGCCATAGTCTTAAGGTGGCAGACAAAATGGATAAAGGAGGCTGGGTAATAGGAATTGGGTACTGAAGAAAAAATCCACCCATGAGGGACGAGATTTTAACCTTCTTTAAGATTGAAGAATTACGCTCACAAGAGGCGAATTTTTAGCCAAATCTTCCCAGTCTCCAATGCCTAATAAAGGGCGGTAATGAGTCCTCTCCCTGGCTAAAATGCTAAACGCCGCATGGTGATAGAAGAGATTACTCGTTACCGTCAATTTTGAGCAAATTTGCCTAAATCATGAATTAATCACGTTTATACTCTATGGAGACTAGAGCATCATGGGGTAAAGTACACATAGCGGTTGGCAACTGTAGTTGCTGAGGCTTGTTACGAGGAGAATTTCTTGAGAATATTTTTATTAATCTTGCTATTAGCGATCGCTTTGTCTAAATTAACATTCATTCATCCAGCATTAGCTGCTGAAATATTCATCGGTGCCAAAATTTTTGATGCTAACTGCGCTTCCTGCCACATAGGTGGTGGTAACATCCTTGTTAACCACAAAACCTTGAAGAAAGAAGCATTATCAAAGTACCTCGCAAATTATGATAGCGACTCAATTCAGGCAATTATTTACCAAGTGCAGAATGGTAAAAATGCTATGCCTGCCTTCAAAAGCAAGTTAAGCTCTCAGGAAATTTTAGAGGTAGCTACTTACGTTTCCCAACAAGCAAAGCAAGGCTGGTAAAGTAGCTAAAAGGTTTATTTGTCCGATAGAACAAAATCCCTTTGGTTTTCCAGAGGGTTTTTCTGTTAGAACTTACGGACTGACAATCTTAAATATATACTCCGCGCATCCCATTAAAGCAAGCTTGAAAAAGTGTAGGACTTACGCACAGGTGACGGAAAAACGTAGACGCGGAGCAGCTTGCCGCAGCGAAAAGTTCTGTAGGCAAAGAGAAGTCTGAGCGGAGGAAACCTCCGCTCAGAACTTTGTAAGAGAGGTTTCCGACGCGTAAAGCCTTCTCTACGAGCGGCGCAGGAGCGTCTCTGAACTTTTCAAGACAGGGGTCACGGGGGAATGAGAGTTTAAAAGGTTTTTTGCGTAAGTCCTAAAGTGGAAACTTCAAAATTCCCCTTAAAAACAGGAATATCTTCTACATAAATCTGAATTCGGTATCAAATAATCATGATTTTTTAGAATGAATGATAAAAATTCAAGATTTATCATTCATCATTTTGCGCTTATACTTAACCCAAAACTACCAACAGATTTTTATTTTTCTTGAACAGATTTCTCTCTGTTTTGCTTGAGCTGACGCAACTGTTCTAATAGCTTTTGATCAGATTCAGCAGAGAGTGTAGATTGATCGTTATTTACTGTTGGCACAGATAATGGTTTGAGCCTAGCTGCTGATGATGGCGCTGGTTGATTGGTTCTATTTCGCAGTTCCAATAATGGTTTGGGTGTAACTGCTGGTTGATTATTTCTGTTTCGTAGTTCCAATAATGGTTTGGGATTAGCTGTCGGTAAGGGTTTTAGCTGGTTATTTCTGTTTCGTAATTCCGACAATGGTTTAGGAGTAGTTACCGATGATGGTGTAGGCTGGTTGTTCCTGATTCGCAGTTCAGGTAATGGTGTGGGATTAACTGCTGGTAAGGGCGCTAGTTGGTTATTTCTATTTTGCAGTTCTGATAGAGGTTTGGGAGTAACTTGAGTAGTTCCAATAGGGTTGCTGTTATTTTGGAAACTCAAGCTAAATGGGTAAGAACTAGTTTGCTTTTCTCCCTTGGGGGGTTGCGTGTTGAAATATTCTCTTGCTTTTAATTGCAGTTCAGGAGAGATTGACTTATTTTGGAACTTGATATCTAAGACCTTGCCATCAGGATCTACTACTAATACACCCAATACAGTGCCTTGCAGATTCGGTTTATCTGTAGGGATTGTGTCACGGATGACTGCTTTTTCTTCTGCATTGGGGTATTCTTGCCGGACTATTTTTCTTAAGTCTTCATAAGAGTTTACCTGGGCGATCGCCTGTTCGATCGCTTTTGAGGGTAACTCAGGTGTATTGGGCATAGTTCCCGGCTGCAATTTTGGCAAGCTTTGCCCTGCTAGAGCTAAGTTGTCTGCACCTTGTAGAGGTTGTCCAATGGGAGCTACTTGTTGCTGGTTTTGAGCAATTTGGGATACACTACCTGGCGTGGTTTGCGGGGTGGTATTTCCTGGCACTGCTGTAGTAGAGGTAGTCTCAGAAAGGTTAGGATATTGGGCATTCCGCAGAATATCATCAGGTATTTTCTGCGACTGCAATTCCGGTAATTTGTTTACAGGCAGCGGCTTAGATGCTTCGTATTTGATGTCACTGTCACTTAAACGAGGAACCGCTGATGAGGAAAACTTCCCACTGGCATTGAAACCAGCGGCATTAAATCCTAAGTTTACTCTGGGAACCATCCGCACCGACTGCTTTGTAGGCAATGAGGAAACGCGATAGTTGTTAAGTGATTGAGGTAGTGATGGCAGTGTGAACTGGCTAGAGGTGGCGGGTGGCAGTGGAGGCAGTACAGTCTGGGCACTAAAGTTTGGAGGCGAAACTTGCCCTGTTGGGGGAAGTTGCTGTTGTAGGGCTACTTGAGGTGTATTTGGATTTTGTGGCAGACGTGCTTGGTCGGTTGGGCTTAATTCCAGGAGTCCGACTGTTTTTGCTGCTTCTCTGGGTTTGCTAGAGTCCACAGGCATTAATGGCACAATCAATGCAATAGCACCGTGGATGCCAATAGAGGCTATAGCTGCTATTCCAATTGGCTGGCTTAAGATATCTGGTATATTTTTTAGCAGGGAGACGTTAGACATAGCTGTTATCGTTCACTCGGCTCAGTTGCAGTTTAATAGCGATCTTATCTTTCAGACTATATTGCTGTAGATGCTTCCCTTCACAAATAATAACTTCTTATGCTTGGCACTCAAAACAGCAAGATTGGCATTATCATTATTTGAAGCATTTATAATGATGCAATATTATAATTTGAAGTTGCACTTGCTAGCGAGACATTTTAAAAATTAGTACTTTTGATTTTTGTGAATTGTCCGAGAAACTGAGATATCGAGCAGTTAACTGTTTAAGCTATCGCACAATTCCTGTATGTATAACTACAATTTACTCAAGTTATGTTGTTTTACTTTACTTTTTTATAACTCGACGCTTCTGTAACAGTTGTCACAATTGAATCGTAGACCTAACTACTTCTGATAATATTACCACATCCGCAGACTCTAAAGCTGTTTCCAGCTTTCCCAATTTGATTTATTGAGTATTCCAGCAATAAAGACCATTATGGGTATTTAGATATTTGTTAAAAAAATCTCAAATCAGATCTTTATTTGCACGCGCCTGACTCGAAATTTTCGCTACATGCTTGCATTCAAAATCCAAAATGCCATTACCGACAGTTATTTTACCTGGATATTTAGAAAGTGCGATCGCCTACCGCCAACTAGAACAATCACTACAACAGTTGGGTTTTCCCACGTTTACAGTACCACTGCGACGACGTGATTGGCTACCCACTCTCGGCGGTAGACCAGTAACACCGATTCTGTGGCAACTTGATCGCACTGTCAAGCAGATATTGCAACAACATAACGCTACTCAAATTAACTTGATTGGTCACTCAGCCGGGGGATGGATATCTCGCATCTACATGGGAGAAAAGCCTTATTCGGCACGCGGTGAGCTTAACCCATCTCTCTGGGAAGCACATTCCCTAGTTGCGACCCTCGTTACCTTGGGTACACCCCATATTAGCCAAGAACGCTGGACACGCTGGAATCTGGATTTTGTCACCAATAATTACCCTGGAGCTTTTTACAAAGACGTTCGTTACATTTGCGTAGCTGGCAAAACTATCTTTGGGCAAAGGCGGCGCGGTAGCTGGTTAGCTTACAGTAGTTACCAATTAACCTGTGGCAAGGGTAATACTTGGGGCGATGGGATCACGCCCATTGAAGCTGCTCATCTAGAGGGGGCAGAAAATCTGGTTATCGAAGGTGTAAGGCATTCTCCCAGAAACCCTGGCATTTGGTATGGCTCACCACAACCGTTAAAAGCTTGGGTGCAGTATTTAGTTTAAAAAAATTTATCAGAGTCTTAAAAAAGTAAAATATCTTAATTTTTCTTAGCTAAAATTGTAATAAGAATAAATACTCACTTAAGTCAGGAGAGCTTAGCCATGCAAAGCACTCAGTTCGATAGGATTTTGCGGCGACTGGCAACGACATTAGCAGTCGTAATTCTTACTCTGTGTTTAATTTATCTCTCTACAGGAGTTTTACTTTCTTTTGATTACGAACCGACAGCAGGCGGTGCTTATAATTCTTTGAGAAGAATTAATACAGAAGTGCCATACGGCTGGCTATTTCATCGAACACATGAGATTTCAGGTAATGCAGTAATTGTCGTTGCCTTAATTCAAATTGTGGTGATGTTTTTAGGTCGGCAATTTTGCAAGAGTTGGCTGGTTGCTTGGATTAGTGGAATATTGTTTGCCCTAAGTGCGATCGCCCTAGATTGGAGTGCAATGCTCTTAGACTGGACTCAAGAAGGATACTGGCGTTTTAGCATTGAGCTAGGAACCATCGAAGCAATTCCTTTTATCGGTGGACAACTGCGCGATATCCTGATTGGCGGTGGAGCTATTAGCACCGTTACCATCCAACACCTCTACACCATACACAGTTATCTGATCTCAGTGGCTACCCTAATTCTTGCTGTGGTACATTTATCTGCTTTACTGTGGCAAGAAAAGCAAATGTATCAAGAGAAATTTAAATTTGCTAATTCGCAACCACAAGAAGGCGAGTTTATCCCTTCCCAAAGCTAATAGTGAGTGCTGAAGCGCAGATAGCTATGGTTTAGCCCGTGCTGAGTTAAGAGACGGGAAACAGGAGATAGGATGACAGGATGTATGTATTTATTTCTCCCTTGTCGTCCCCTGCTCCCCCTGCCCTCTTCTCATCCCCCAGGAACCTCACTGGTTGAAAGTTGAGATAATTGAGCTAAGGTGACTTCCTCAACCTCTGGTAACTTTTCTAGAGACAGGCGAGTAGACTGGGTAGCACCAGATAGGCGTTTTAAAAGCTTCGGTCTGGGGTCATACAATAGGTAGATAATGCGATCGCCTACTTCCCATTCTTGATTTGCAGGCATTACTTGTAGGCGTTCTTCTCGCTCTAGCAATAACGGTATCAACACCTTAGTCCGAATCATTTCCTGGATGCGATCGCTTTGATTGGCAAATTCTGACTCAACTAGTGTAGTTGTCCCCAGCTTAACTCGCCCATCACTCAGATACTCATTCCAAGTCTTGATTGCTAAATCTGGGATGAAGGCTTGGTTAACTTTATTCTCATTTGAACTAGTAGCTTGCCGATCACGAGGAAAAACTGCTAATACACGCGGCGGATTAAACTCCTCTGCTGCACGTTGAGCCAAAACAAAATTCACTTCGCCATTCTTAGTCATAGCGAGAAAAGTTCCCAGAGAAGCAAGTCCCGCCTCTTCCAAAACATCAGCATCCAAGGCACTGCTAGCAATAACCCGGAGATTTTGTGCTTTAGCTTGCTCAAAACAATCTGGATCAGTATCAATCATCACCACGTTTTCTCCCCGCTCTTGAAAGAACCGAGCAATCAAAAGACTCAGGGGATTACAACCAACAATCACCGCTCCAGTTGCATCTTTGGAGGTGATTTTTAAGCACTGAGCAATCCATCCAGCTGTTAGCCCTTGACAGACAACTGTCATGATAATTGTGAGAAAAACTAGAGCTTTGATGGAATCACCGCCGTTGAAGCCATGCTGTGTCAGCAAAATTGCAAATAAAGAAGCAACAGAAGCAGCAACAATTCCTCTGGGAGCAACCCAACTTAAAAACAGTTTTTGTCGCCAGTTAAGATCACTGTTCCAAGTACATAAAAGGATGTTAATTGGACGAACGACGAATATTAGTACCAGAACGGTGAATAAACTACCCCAACCCAAGGCAAACACACTGGCAATAGACAAGTCAGCTGCTAGGAGGATGAATAGCACTGAAACACTGAGAATTGTCAACTGACCTTTGAAGTTCTTCAATAAGCGTTCTTCTGGCACCGAAGAATTAGCAAACACCGCTCCTGCGACTACTGTTGTCATTACTCCTGCTTCACTGCGGATTGTCTGGGCTAAAGCAAACAGACTCCAAAGTACAGCCAGCACTACCAGATTTTTGAGTTCAATTGACAGAAAATTGGCGCGTTTAAAAATCAAGCTCATCAAATAACCGCCAGCACCACCAATTGCTCCACCAATACCAAGACGCAACAGTAAACCGATGATGGCATTGATTGGGTCAGCATCGCCGTTCAAAATTGTATCTAAAACAACGAAGGCAAGGATAGCTCCTACCGGGTCAATTAAAACCCCTTCCCCTTCCAAAAGAGTTGCTACTTGACGGTCTACGCTGATTTGTTTAAGCAGGGGGCTAATGACGGTTGGGCCTGTAACTACGACTATGGAAGCGTAGAGAAAAGCTATATTCCAAGGAAATTCACCTAGCCAGTGAGCTGCCATGCTCCCGCCAAGTAGTGTAATCAGCGTTCCCAGAGTCACGAGCAATTGCAGGCTGACTGAGACTCTACCCAACTCTCGTAGATCCAAATTGAGTCCGCCCTCAAACAAAATTATTGCCGTCGCCAGGGAGACAATAACTTCTAGTCCAGTGCCTAGCAAATGCGGGTGCAGCAGCCCCATGCCATCAGAGCCAAGTAAAATGCCCAACAGCAATAACAAGACGATACTTGGTAAGCGGAGGTATGCAGCCACCACCTGGGCGCTAATGCCTGCAAGGACAGTGATCACCATTTGTAGGGTGATTTCAAAAGATGCTTCCATGTTGTAGATTTTGAGCGATATATTTCAAAATCTTTTGTAAAGAATCACACATATTAACTCTTAAGGGTACAACATCATACCTTTTATTCCTTGCCGAATTCAGAGATTTTTTCATATTTAGTTCTCCATAAGACAGCATTTGTAACTGATTAGTGGTACAAGGTGTTGTTTGAATTAAGAACCAACTTCGGTTGTTTGAGAATTCTCCGTGCTTTATGCAGGGAAGGATGTCGGTTGTCTGATTTATGTTCCGCCTACAGACAAAAACCAGTTTTGAGTAAAAGTATGTAGACGTTTTTGCTTGCATTCATAGCTACTATCAAACTTTTTTAGCAAAACCTGTTGACATCAGCAGGGAAATTCGTTACCTTATAAAAGGTCTGAGTCCAATGCCCCCATCGTCTAGAGGCCTAGGACACCTCCCTTTCACGGAGGTAACGGGGATTCGAATTCCCCTGGGGGTACTTAAAGTAAAAAGCAAGAATGCCCTTTTCTATGCTAATGAGCTGATAACTTAGCTTTATGGTGAGTAAACAAGGGTGTTAAAGTTCTTTGCTGGCTAGCTCTCCTACACGTTGGTGAATCGCTAGCATGTTTAACCGCAAATCATTACTTAAGCGATTTTCAATGATTGCTACTGGCATGGTGAGTTTAGGCCAAACTTGAATTGTGTAGCAAAGATTTGTTCCTATATACTCACCGAGGGAATAAGGCTCTAAACACCAGCTACCAGAAAAACCTTTGAAATCTCCCTCTACCATGCGAAAATTAATTTCTTGAGGGAAGTATTCTTCCAGATCCAAGACTACACGCGCACAAAAGTTGAAATTTAGTAAGCGCCCAGAGCCGATTTGCTCTAGTCTAATACCACCGTTGGGATGCTCAATTAGACGGCTCTTGGCGAGGTTGGGGATAAAGTCGGCCAAGGCTTCATAATCTGTCAAAACCTTCCAGATTCGTTCTACTGGTTGGGGAATTTGGATTTTAGCACTGATTCGCCTTTGTCGTTCTGCTATCCTCTCGACTTGGACTTCTACTTTAGCTGGCACAACTGTATCAGCAAGTAAATCCCCTTCTAGATTAGTGTCATCACTAGAGGATTGGAAATCAAAGTCTTCTGTTGTGTTATGTTCTTTAGTCACTTTCAGAATATGTGCTTTCAGAAAATTGGGGCAAAGTCAGGGTAAAGCAAATTTCGCTCAGTTGAGAATCCGAGATTGAAACACTCTCAACAGCGATCGCTCCATTTAAATGCTGCACTAAAGACTTAACTAAAGCAAGTCCCAAGCCAGTCCCCGGAGTCCAGCGCCCTTTACCGCGACGGAACTTATCAAATATATATGTCGCTTCTTCTTCGGAAATGGCACGTCCTATATTCGTCACTTTAATAATAACTTGATCAATCAGTTGATCAACTTGGTGAGAGGTTTGCAAGTGGACGAGAGTGTCATGCTCAGAGTATTTACAGACATTAGTTAACAACTCTTGGAGGATACGGTCAAAACTTTCTAGTTCGGTTTGCAGTGTTAACGGCTCTTGTGGCAATTCTACAGAAATTCTTAATCCCTTCTCTGCAAGTTTTCGCTCAAAAGATACTGCTATATCCTTGACTCTATTATTTAAATCAATAGTTTCTAATTGTGGAGCTTCTTGATGAGACTCTAGTTTTTGGAGTGTCAGCAAGTCATTAATTAAGTTGATTTCCTTTGTACATTCTTGCTCTAAGATGTCCAAGTATCTCACCTGACGATCTGGTGCTATTCCTGGCAGACGTAAGTTACGAATTGACATTAGCATGTTTGTCAGAGGATAGCGTAAGCGATCGCTCATGTTGCTCAAGAATTCATCTTTGAGTTCATTGAGTTTCCGCAGCTGCTCAACATATTGCCGCGTTCTTTCATGCAATTTTGCTTGAAGTTCGAGACTACTTTGTAGTTTTGCTGTCCGTTCATCTACCAAAGTCTGAACTTGCCGCAATGTCTGTGACTGAATTATGGCATTGCTGACTTGAGCGCAAACCATTTCCACAAGATTTAATTCTGCTGGTTGCCAATTGCGAGCAACCGTTTGCTGTAGCACTAAGAATCCGAGAACTTTGGCCTGACTTTCTAGTGGCATTAACAATGCCGCAGGTAATTTTTCTATTGCAAATAATGAGGCGGCTGGATAGGTATCGTTTTGCTCTGTATAGTCATCAATGATGACTGGTTTTCCAGAGTCTATGAACACACGCTGGCATAAACCACACTCTGAGAGTAAGAAGGATTCATCCAAGGTATCTGGTTTAGTAATACCAGAAATTTGTGTTGCCCTGTTCCATTCAGCATGTACGGTAGCTTTCGCTCTAGGAACTTGTTTTTTGGGTCGAGTCCTAAACAGTGGATCTGTATATTTTAGTAGTATAAGCAAACCGCGATCTGCTTGTAGAGATTCAGCGGTAGAGGCGATTACTAACTGGAGCATTTGATTTAACTCCAAGTTACTCCGACTCAATAAAGTTAATTGCTTGATTAAGCTTTGATGCTGGTCACTTTTTTGCAAATACTGCTGTTGATGAGCAATCAACTGAGCTTGTGCCACTTGAGAAAAAGCAATCGCGCAAGATGACTCTAGTGTTTTGAGTAATTGCTTTTCTGATTCACTCCAATCATAGGGTTGAAATTTAATCAGACTAATCACCCCATTATTATTGCCATCAAGCCGGGTAGGAATTGCCAAAACCGCCTTTATTGGTAGTGGTAAATATTGACACCCGATTACCAAGCTATTTTGAATAATTGAAATATCTTCGATAGTCAATGGTTCAGCAGCACATTGCACTACTGGCGAGTCCATAAGCAACTGTTCCATCGAGAATATCTTGTTTGGGTGTGGCAACCCTAGATACTCATCAGCACACCAATTAGCAGTAGTCGCTTCGCTAGTAGATTCCTCACTCGTTACTGGAACCAAGCAACAGCAATCGACTTGAAAGACAACTCCTAGCAATTGGGCTATCTCTTGCAGCATCAATGTAGTCGCTGAGTTATTGGCGATGATTTGGTTAATCTTTTGTACCAACTGGTGAGTTGGTTCTTCCTGATGCTGCATCAGCTTGATTTGGTATGGTTGTAGTTGATCTACGTCATCTGGGGATTGTATCGGCGATAAGGGCTTTTTCATTACTGGCACGCCCCTGGATAACCCCATTGTTTTTGCACCCAACCTCTTGGCATATTCTTTACTAATAGTGGTGTTAGTACACCCTGATGATTTGCAAATTTTGTATGAATACTTTCTCTCACCTGTTATAGCCTCTTTCTATGTCAGATGACCAAGTTTGTGGTGTATTAAACAAATCTCTACATAGGTAATAAGATACTTAGAATATCCTAAAATGCCTCAGCCAGATTATACTTGGCTTGCTTATGTTGAGGTAATTTACTCACTTGGGCTTAGAATATCCTGTCTGTAAGTATACATAAACCGTAATTTCTCTGGAATTGAGGCAATATCTCTAGAAAAACTCACCGCGTTAACACTGAAGCGTTTATCAAAATTTTGTAATATTTTTTCTAATGTATACGCTGAAGCTACTTTTATATTCGTCTAACTTGAAGGCAAAGCTTCAGAAAAAATTTTGACAGTTTTTCGAGGATGATAGCCAAGAATTTATGGGGTATTCTTGCCTAACTTCCAATACAGTTCAGTTAAGGAAAATTATCTGTTGGAGCAAGGGAAGCAGGGGAGAGAAAAAATGCTTAACCCAAGCGTATTGGCCTAGCTTCTATTCTTTTTAATCATTTTCCTCTTTGTTAAATATTGTTAAGTATTTAGTCAAAAGAGCCAGGAATTGTCTGATTTCTAGTTGCTTTACAATTTGATCACTATATATATGAGTTTTTGAAGGAATTTTACTGACAAAATTCTGAATGCAGCCCAGTTACTACTGAGGATAACTGGGCTGCATTCACTTGAAGGTAAGACTATCCAGCCAAGCTTTCGACACTGAGAGGAACCATGTCGCCATTCCTCGTCAGTCCTAGCAACATTGGTTGTTGGGGTTGAATTAATTGACCTGTAAGTACGCAGCGTTCTTCTTGCTGAGCTGTGGCAGCTATGCTAGCTCGAATATCGGCTCGCGAAAATCTAGGCTTCCACTCACCTGATTTTTGCTGTACATAATTCCAAAGGATATCTCGGATCAGAGCTTGATATCCCTGATTGCCTGCTATTTCTTTGAGTTTATCTTTGAGTTCTCGCTCTAGGCGAATGCTGGTAACTTCCATGTCGGTGGTTGGGGTGCGCGCGATCGTATGCATGACTTTTTCTCCTTAAAGGTATAGACAGGATAGTAATACAAGTGTAGTATGTTTAAAGGAATGTTCAATAGGTGAAATTTTCTGTGAAATCCATTTACCCCATCTCTACTACCTTGCGTGCTACCAACTGCCGAGCCGGTTGGGAATCAGCCGTTGCGCGAGTGGAGTATTTATTTATGGGCGATGGTAGCCGAAATCATGGGCAAATCACAGAGGGTAATAATGATTTTAGATATCTCAGTATTAGTGCACTGAATGCAAAACTACAACTAGATGAAGGAAGCGGGAGGTACAGGCATAGAAATACTGTACCGATATAAGACCAGAAAATTTTCCGGTCAATTTCTAACCCCTGCTTCACCCAGACAAGAAGCGGGGGTTTTTTTATAAGGAGTGAGGCTGTGACGATATCTTCTCTACAAGAGGCTGTGCAATGATGCAAAGCAACCATCTGATGGCGATCGCAACGCAAGTATTAGAGCAATCTGTGATGGTGGTTTATCAAAATTACTTACCACTATGCCAGGTCAATATCAAGCAGGCGATCGCGCTGTTAGTCACAAATGTGAGCCAAGGTGGATGGCTTCACTCTCTCAGCTTGGTTATTGAAGTGCCGAAACACATTCGCTTACCAATCGCTTCTAGTGAGCGAATGTGGAAAGTTTTGCAGCAAAACTATTTTACCGTTAGCGAAGCTTGGCGCGATCGCGCTACACAGTTCTGGATAGATGTGCAAGCAGACCTGGAATAACAGGAGAGCATAAGGAATGCTGAAATTAACTTACACCGATAGGAGCTTTTATTTAGAGTGTCTTACTCTATTACTGGAAGAATGGGTAGCGCAGCGAGTGATTTTGGCAATGCGAGTCGGTCAATGTCTATGCGTTGAACCTAGTACAGCTTCCTTTTTGCTTCCTATTGATTTGCCAGGAGTAGAAGTACTAAAGGCTGAAGTGAAGCACGATGACAGAGAAATCATGACTCTATGTGCCTGCGATACTGAGTATATGGAGGTGACTCTGCGGGGTTCTTGGCTATCAGATGGTTCTGAGGATGCTGTGGGTGTGTTTGTCACTACTATCAGCGATCGCGCTGAGTTCTTTTTACACAAACTTTGGCAAGAATCTCAAGAAAGCAGCGCTTCTGTCATGAGTGAGTAAACGAAATAGGAGGATGAGTATAATTTTTAACTGCAAATCGGCGATGAAGAAGCCCATTTTCTGCTGTGGATGGGAAGAATCACCGCCGATTTATACCATAACAACTCAGATTAAACAATAGACAGCGCAGCTAAATTACCATTAAAACCAGTAATTTCAATGATAGCGTCGCTTGTGGCAGAGAATCCATCAGTCGCATCATTAATAGCCAAGAACGTCCGTTGGTTAGCACCCGTACCTAGGCTAAATGTCGCCGCTTGATTGGCAACAAAAGTAGTTGGGTTCAATAAGCTTTGGATGTCCAGCTCTACTAGGGTACTAATATTACTAAGCTGGGCAACATCGGCAGCATTCACGGCACGCGGTGCATCAATGACATCTACACCAATCTTTAAGTCAGTAATTACATCAAATTTGGATAGTAATGAATCGCTTAAGTACTCAAATATAAACTGGTCACGACCACTACCACCAGTTAGAATATCAGCACCAGCACCACCAATGAGGGTATCTTTACCCTTGCCACCTATAAGTTGGTCATTGGCAGCAAATCCCGACAGTTCATCGTTACCATTACTACCATAGAGTTTGTCATTACCAGCATCACCAATCAGTTCATTATTACCGTTGTCACCGTTGAGAACCAAACCTTGCACTAGCTCATCGTTAATGGTCTTTGATATGAGTTGACCGTTATCATCATAGGTGTAGCTGACTAACGCATCAGTAACGCCATCATTGTTGTTGTCAATTTGCTCAGATATCAGCTTGTCGTTGATGTTGTAGCTATAAATAACAACTGCGTCAGTGACACCATCATTATTATTGTCGTAGCTTGCAGATGTGCGCTCGTAAGTATAGTTGTATACAAACTCAAAAATGCCGTCGCCATCGTTGTCATAACTCTCGGATGTCTTGTTGCCGTTGGCATTGTAGGTAGCAGTGTAGATACTGTCAGCAATGCCGTCGCCATGATCATCACGACTCTCGAATGTCTTGTTGCTGTTGGCATCGTAGGCAGCGATGTAGATACTGTCAGCAATGCCGTCGCTATGATCATCACGGATCTCGGATATCTTGTTACCTTTGGCATCATAGATAGCAGTGTAAACATATTCAAGGATGCCGTCGCTATTGTTGTCATAGCTTTGAGATATCTTGTTGCCGCTAGCATTGTAGGTAGCAGTGTAGATATATTCAAAGATGCCGTCACCATTTTCGTCACGGCTCTCGAATGTTAATCTGTCGTTAGCATCATAGGTAGCGGTGTAGGCATATTCAAAGATGCCGTCGCCATTGTTGTCATATTTCTCAGATGTTTTGTTGCCGTTGGCATTATAGGTAGCAGTGTAAACGTACTCAAGGATGCTGTCGCCATTTTTGTCACGACTCTCGAATGTTAATCTGTCGTCGGTATCGTAGGCAAAAGTGTAGACACTCTCCGCAATGCGATCGCCATTTTCGTCACGGCTTTCGGATGTCTTGTTGCCGTTACTATCATAAGTAAAAGCATATACACTATCAGCGATACCATCGCCATTGTTGTCATATTTCTCCAACGTTTTGTTGTCGTTGGCATCGTAGGCATAAGTGTAGACACTCTCTGCAATGCCGTCATCATTGTCGTCACGGCTCTCGGTTATCTTGTTGCCGTTGGTATCGTATGTATAAGTGTAGACACTCTCTGCAATGCGATCGCCATTGTTGTCATAACTCTCGGATGTCTTGTTGCTGTTGGCATCGTAGGTAGCAGTGTAGACATATTCAATTGTGCGATCGCTAAAGACAGAGCTTTCGGATATCTTGTTGTCATTGGCATCGTAAGCAGATGTAATAACCTTGTCAACTGTGCCGTCGCCATAGACATCAATGCTTTGGGACGTGCGGTTGCCGTTAGCATCGTAAGTAAAGGTAGAAATAGTCGTATCGCTAGGTTCTTCGGAAACGATTCTTCTGGAAATCAACCTGCCGTTGGCATCATACACATAATGGCTAGCGCCAGAGGTATACTGATTAAAAAATTCTTCAAAAATCAAGTTGCCGTTGGCATCATAAGTTTGAGTGCGACCGACTGTCGCATAGTCTGCGCTTCCTGGGTACATTCTATAGAATGTTTCTTTGCCATTGACATCGTAGATGTATGTTTCGGTATATTCAATCGTGCTGTCGCGATAGTATTCTGAGCTTTTGGTACTTACATTGCCATTGCCATCGTAAGTACCAGCCTCGACAGAGAAAAGACTACCGTCATCATTGTATACATAGCTTTTGTAAGTAGTTACCTTACCGTTGGCATCGTAGGTATAAGTTTCAACAGGTTTAACTGTACCGTCGTTACCAAACTTATAGCTTTGGGATATTAGATTATATCTGTAGGTGATAACCGAGTCCGTTAGTCCATCACTGTTATTGTCAATCTTTTCGGATATGACGTTTCCATTTCTGTCGTAAGTATATGTTGTAGTATATGTCATTAATTTTATCTAGATGTACTGACCCCAGGTATTGTAGCCTGTGTTAAGTTACTCTGCCTACCAATTAATTTATTGCAATAAATCAGTCAGCTATAGAACTAGATATAAATCTGGAGCCCTTGGCTTGCTAAAATTATGTTAAGTTGATCTACCTAGGGAATGATTTTGTTGTAAATATAAATAGCAGCAACTTCATTCCACAGACCGATTCAAGCATTAATGCCTTCAAAGTAGAAATATATAGGCGAACCATAAATGAAGAATCTGGTCAACGCAATGTATTCATCAAATAGTGGGTAGAGTATTTACTCAATACCCATTCATGAATGGATGCAGAATACAAAGACAATTTCTTTCGTAAAGTTCGGTGAACAAGAACTTTAAGATGGAAGCACATCTGTGAATTCGACTGGTCAAATCGACTAAGTGAAGGCGTGAGTTTCCTTCTCCAAGTAAAAGTTCTGCGTTGTTAAAGCTGTTATCGAGGATTCCAAATGAAGATTATTGCTTCTGTTCTATCTATCTTACATCCAGTACGCTTTCTAGTTGTGGCTTTTACCTGCGCCTTACTACTTTTATCTAGTGCTTTTCCTGCTTTTGCGATTGATAGCTATCAAAGTGACCCTACCGAAGCTACTACACAACTACTTGGAACTCAGCGCGAAACCGACGAAGTAGCAAAATCACCACCACCTGGACTGAAAGAAGTTCAAAAGAAGTCAAACGAAGGACTCAATGAGGTTCAAGGAGCTGCTGATATTGAAAAGATGAAGCGTCCCAGTAATTCGCAGAGTTCAACCTCAGTGGAAGAAAACGTAAAGAATTTTTTGGAAAAAGTTACAGGTAAGTAACAAAACAAATACATTGATAATATGTCAGTGATAATGGGTAATTGCGTAGAAGCAGTTACCCATTATTAATTAGTAATGCTAAGCTTGCACCTTCTTAAGGCATAGGCATAATTATAATTTTGTGACTTAATTTAAATTAACAATCTTTCCTTGGGTTGATGTGTATTCTGTCTCGAATTTGAGAACTTAGTAAATAAGTTCGCTTAGGGATGGAAAATAATGCGTGCGATAAACATTGGTTTAACAGAAGAACAGCGTCAAGGTGTAATTAATCTGTTGAATCAAGATTTGGCAGATGCCTATCTATTGTTGGTGAAAACCAAAAAGTACCATTGGGATGTCGTTGGGCCTCAGTTCCGCTCTTTGCACCAGCTTTGGGAAGAACACTACGAAAAGCTGACCCTCAATATTGATGCTCTAGCAGAGCGGACTCGGGCTTTGGGCGGTTATCCAGTTGGCTCAATGGAGGGATTTCTCAAGATTACTACCCTCAAGGAACATGCTGGTAATGTGCCCACAGCAACGGGGATGGTATCTAATCTAGTAGAGGATCACGAGCAGGTTATTCGCAACTTAAGAGAGCATGTGGATCAGTCTGGTGAACAGTTCCACGATCAGGGAACTGCTGACTTTCTGACTGGACTGATGGAAGAACATGAGGAGATGGCTTGGATGCTGCGTTCATTTATTGAAGGACAGGCATTGGAAGGAGATGGTACACAGCCTGCAACACAGACTAAAACCCCTGTAGGTGTGTAGCTATTAATAGATACAGGCAAAAATATAATGTCTAAGTAAAGGGTGCTGTGTAGCCAGTTGAGGGAAGATTGTTTCTTTCCTCAACACTGGTGTTAAGGGAAGAATTTACGCGCATCTGTCCATCTAGTTTGTCTTTGCAAAAATCACATAATACAAGGAGTTTTCAAGTGCCAGATACGTATAAAGCAGAACGTACTATTTCTGCTGCTTTTAAAGAACAAAAGCAAATCGATGATGTGATTCGACGTTTATTAGACAGGGGTGTGCCGAGAGATCATATTTCGGTTATGGGCAGAAACTTCCAGTCTGAAACTCGTATCTCTGGTTTTATTACTAAAAAAGATGTAATTCTGGGAGGTTTGAGAACAGGAGCTATATTTGGTTCCTTATTTGGCTCTTTCCTCAGCTTACTTACAGGGGTGGGTGTACTATTTATTCCATTTGTTGGTTCAA
Organism: Komarekiella atlantica HA4396-MV6; assembly: GCA_019359395.1. GTDB lineage: Bacteria > Cyanobacteriota > Cyanobacteriia > Cyanobacteriales > Nostocaceae > Komarekiella > Komarekiella atlantica. The sequence goes on along the minus strand of JAHHHK010000013.1, from coordinate 105,108 downwards.
TAGTGGCAGCAGGCCCTATTAGTGCGGTGCTGCTAGGAGCTGCAAGTGGAGCGATCGCAGGTAGCGCTGGTGCAGGTTTAGTATCAGTTCTGACTACTTTGGGTATGCCAGAAGATAAAGCCGCAATTTACCAAACCCGTTTACAAGCTGGTGAATTCTTGTTGATGGCAGAAGTTCCGAGCGATCGCGCCGGAGAATTTCAATTACTGTTGGAAAGTGCTGGTGGTGAAGAAATTCACACAATTGAGAAAACTTTGGCTCGTCCCTGTGCTGGTACATGCAACAGTCCAGAAGATTTGTCTCCTGAAGTTCGTTCTCATCTTTCTGATGAAGCTCAGCGCACATTCATTGAGCGCTATAACGCTGTCTTCAATGAGAAAAATGATGAGTTTACAGCTGAAAACGCTGCTTGGGAGGCAGTTCACCAGCAATTTGATGAAGATGAGAACGGTGTTTGGTCAAAAGCTAAGGCCAACGTCTAAACTATTGAACGTTAGCAATTATATATTTTTGGGTGTTGTTGGTAATTGGTAATTCTTAATGGGTAATGGAGTAAAATTCATTACCCATTGTCTATTTGATCTGCGATTCCAAATTCTAATTAAGGCAATTTGTAGCTAGCAACACGTATAGTTAATTGACCTTGGCGAGGATTCTGACTAAATACAAATGCGCCTTCCTCCATTTCCCCACTAGATAAAAAATCAATCTGTTGCTCTCCTGATTCTGCAACTTTACCGTTAATCTGTAACTCAGCCATAATCTGAACTGATTCAGCTGTGTCTCCTCCAGTATTAACGACCTCAAAAGGAACATAAAATTGCCCGTCAATTTCCCGAATAGTTTTTTTGTTAGTAACAGAAAGTATCGGTGGTTGATTCTTGTCGTTCAACCAAGTGTAGCCTACCAAGCTAACAATTACTGCGAGGATGAATGAGGCAGCACTGAATGTCATCCATTCGGCAACTGAACGCTCTGGTTTTTGCTGTTCGGTTTTAGTCATATCGCTAACCTTCCTGCTGCACCGCCAATAGTTGCAGGTAATCCCAACACTAAGGTGTGATCTAACCACATTGTCCAGGGGTCGCTAAAAGTCAACTTTTGAAAGAACCACAGCATAAAAGCGGCTACTAGCAAAGAAACTAAGTAGGACATGATGGTTTCACTTGATGGTCGTTGGAAAACTCCTTGTTGCTGCATCCGCTTTTGCTGGTCTGAAAAGCCTGCCTGAAATACAATGCCATAAGAAATTAGCAGAGATGTGGCGATCATTACCAATTGCCAAGGTGGCGATGCTGCGGCTGCTAGCATGGGAACTTCATCTGTTGGAGCAATGCTAGATGCAATTACGGTTGCACCAATTAGGGTTGCACCCACATCAGCGAAGGTGGCGTGTAACTCATCTTTTGTAGAACTGTTTCCCTTACGGGTTGTTTGTTCTTCTCCATTTCTGCTACCAATATTTCCCAAAAATTGGTTTGCTAATGCCACACCGAGAGTGAAAGGTACACTTTCAAAGATAATTTTGCCTACGATTCCCCTGACAGAAGTTTCAAATGTCAATTCTCGCAACAGCAGCAGTACAAAGGCAGAGCAAGCTAGTCCGATCGCCATTGCTTCTACAGTGTCTATTACTGCTTGATAAGGTCGCCAGTTATGTCTGCGTTTACGAAAGCCTTCTGTCTGGTTGAGTAATAAAACTACACTAAAGGTCAATGCGATCGCCATCATCATTAATTGTGGTTTTGCCTGTGTCCCAATCCACCAGACTTCCATTGTATACAGCAGCGGGATACCAAATAGAAAGCCTCCACAAGCACCGCGAATGATGTCATTTATCTCACTCTTCCACACATTTTTATTACGTTTTTTTACCACTCCTATACTTTCCTTATATTTAGAATTCGCTGAGATTTAGATAAATATAGTTAAGATAAATCAACTGTACAGAGATGAGATATCGCATCTATATACTTTTATCTAAGAGCTAATCCTAAACTATTTATGTCATCCTTAGCAAAATGTAGTGTAGGGTTTGTGTAGCTCAGAATGATAAGCAACAGTAACTTGGTATGAGAATACTTTCATATTCCACATTTATACTTAAGTTACTCTAAGTTATAAAATTTAATTTATCTACTTACAAAAGTCAAAAACAATACAATAAAGTACTATATGTATAATTAAGTAATAGTTTGACAAACTACAAGATGTAAATACCAAATATGAGCACTGAAAAAAGAATCAAGGCTACTGCTAAAAATATATATAAATTAGCTAAAGCTCTAGACTAGTTTGCAATTAAAATAACAATTGTACTGATAATTAAGGAATGATAAGCTAAAATTAGTTACTCCACTATATTTTTATTAAGTGGAGTTTTTTTATTGGATTGAACTTTGAAAAGGTGTAGTGAATAATAACTCGGCTTTAACCATGATCTATCTTACGATTCAACTAATAACTAGCACGCCCAGCCAACAAATTCCATAGAAAAATAGCAATTATTGCACCAATAATTGCAACAATTACACCAGGGATACTGAGAGCCGCTGCGGTGAGTTGCAATCTTCCTGTTTCTAAGAGAGTAACTATAGTACCTCCTATTAACGCACCGATAATACCTAAAATCATGGTTGTAAGAATTCCGCCTCCCTGACGACCAGGGTAAATAGCTTTAGCTATGGCTCCAGCAATCAAACCCAGAATTATCCAAGCAATAATGTTCATAAATTTATTCTACAAAGACTTTATATCTAGCCTATTAATTACAATATTATTTTCCTTCTATCGAAAGATATAGCTGTTAAATATCAAGAAAACTCAGTCTCCTTTCTCGAACTCTGAGATCCAACCTTATAGACACTTTTACTATTTAGTATTTAGAGTTTATTGCTTCGGTTTTGAGGGCTTTGAGCATCGTTACTTAAAATATCTATGTTATTACATATAATAGTAAACCCTGTACAAACATTGAGTTTGCTCGATTACATACTATATTGAAGCCTGTATAAAAAATCAACAAAAATATCTACTTAAAAACCTCTAGAGACTTAAATCATGTCTAGATATTCAGTTAGTTGAATACCAATACGATCTGGTTGAAGGCGCAGATGTTTGCTAATTTTGAATTAGCGAGAACTATTTATGATGCCAGTCTTTTGAAGTTTACTCGTCGTCAGGTATCATTACCAAGTTGTTTGATAGTTTTACATTCCATAGTAGATTAAGAAAATTTGTTTCACTATTAAGGCTAATGCAACTCCAATCATCACGGTGAGTGTTACCTTACCACCAGGAACAAGTGGTTGATTCACACTATTTAAGTTTTCCTGCTCTTGACGTTGCTTCCAACTCATCAACGCCGGAATAATCCCGCCTAAAACTGAAACACTGAATGTTCCAGTGTAGTCTAGGGCAGCAAAGAAGATGCTAGGATTAAGCGTCCCAAGACTCATAGGAGGGAAAAGAACCAACGAATACAGAGGTAAGCGACTAGAAGATTCACCTTGGGTAATTAGAGAAATATCTTTGAAGAAATCTAGCAACCCGTACACAAATCCAATAAATGATGTAACGATCGCAAACTCTGAGAAAATCGATACTAGCACTCCTAACCATTCCCCTGCACCACCAGCTCGCAAAATTTGCAGTGGATCAAAAACGGTTCTGCCATCAGAAATACCTTGTAGTACATCGGAACTGACACTTCCCAAAATCACAGCATTCCACGCTAAGAACATGATTAAAGGAATTGCAGAACCAATGACGATGGAATTACGAATCTTGTGGACATCTCCTTCTAATTGGGTAACAACGACAGGCACAACGTTATGGTAAAACAGGGCGACACACATGACTGAAACAGCGCTACCAAGGGCACTCCAGTTCTGAAATAAAAATTGGGCACTTTTAACTTGCCCTCCTCCCAGCAGTAATAGTCCCAAGAATGAAACAATCACAATCCCCACAAAGGCGCTGTTTAATTTCTCAATAAACTTTTCTCGCCCAAGATACATAATGCCGCCAAATAGGAGAGTGAAAGTCGTTGTCCCCACCCACATAGGCAAAACGTTCTGCACACCCCAGACTTTTGCAACCGCAGATACTAAAATTTCTCCACCTTGGGTGATATATGCTACCAGTAGAGCATAGTGCATAAATAGATAAGCGCCGCCAGCAATTCGCGCTCCCAGCTTACCAAGGGTCTTCTGAACAATTGCTAACAAACCTACACTCTGCCGCCCCTCTAAATGCATTGCATTCAAGGTCACTTCTGCAATTAACAAACCTGAGACTAAAGCGTAGAGCCAAACAGCAATCAGCAGGGCTGTGGATGGCAAAATTCCAGATGGCAGAGTAACCGCAGGTAGGGCGAGAATACCAGCCCCAACCGTGGTTCCAGCAATCAGCGCAGTACTCCCTAATACACTACCCGGTTGATGATTTAGCTTATTTCCATCAAATTCGAGGTGAGAAAACAACCGAGTGACTTGCTCTTGATTCGATTTGAGAACAGTCTTCATAAGGGTAATACTAAAACATACATGCTCAAGCCAAGTATACAATGTTAACATATGTAAAGATTGGAGCAAAAACCCTTGACTTACTGCTCTTTCAGCTAATTTTTAGGGTTTATAGAGTGATTGCTCACTTCACAATTAATACAACTTTCTGAGTGGGGGCGTAATTTGGTAACACTAAATTCAGCTTTGCTTCGTTGAGATGCAGATGACGTTCTAGCACAGCAGAGATTACATCTCGGAAATCAGTAGCGATCGCTAAGTCTCTGCTTTGGTAAAGTTGGGTTGTTGATAGACCAGGCCATTCTCCGTAAACTTTACCGCCACGAACTTGACCACCTAAAACCCACATTACATTGCCATGTCCGTGGTCAGTGCCACCGCTGTTATTTTGCTGCACTGTGCGACCAAACTCGGACATCACTACAATTGCTGTATTTTGGTAAACAGACCCCAAACCTTGGACTAGCGCCGCTAAACCCTCTCCCAATCTTCCCAAGTTCTGGGCTAATTGTCCTTGAGTGCCACCTTGATTGACATGAGTATCCCAACCACCTAAAGCTACAAACCCTAACTCGATTCTGGGATCTTTGACCATCAGTTGTGCTAATCGTTGGGCATCGCTGGTAAACCCGTTAGGTAAGGGCGCACCATTATTAGCCATTTCCATTTCGCTATCCAGGCTATTCATTAAAGCCTGTCGCGCCATCCTTCCTTGCCGATAAGTTTGACTCAGGGCATCATTACCGCTATAAAGTTGGTCAAAAGCCGCTCCGACTTGAGGATGATCTATTGACAGAGGCTTATTAGCATTTTTACCCCTTGCTAAATTAGCTACAGCCATCCGACCAGAAAAGATTAATGGTGTTGTCTGCCCCACACTCACTGCCTGTATGGGTGTCTTGTTGGAAATCACCCCCAGCAAACGGTTCATCCAACCATCTTGAGTACGTTTGTCACCAGGCGTAGCGCTTTCTATATATTGTTGAGCATCAAAGTGAGAGCGAGTCGGGTCTGGAGAACCGCAAGCATGAACAAATGCCAGACTACCCTGCTGCCAAAGGGGCATCAAAGGAGATAACGCTGGATGCAATCCAAAGCGACCATCTAAATCTAGGACTCCCCCGTTTTTGCCTGGTTGGGGAATGGCAATTTGCGGTCGGGCTTGATAATAAGCTGTCTCTGAGTAGGGAACCACTACATTTAAGCCATCCACAGCACCGCGTAGGAAGATGACAATCAAGCGCTTCTGTTTACTGTTGCGAGTAGCAGATTTAGCTACCCAAGCATGGCTTCCTACGGTTGTGATTGCGGAAGCTGAAAAAATTCCAGTTTGGATGAGAAAGTCGCGTCTTTTCATAATTGTTAGCGGCGCATAAATTCTGGACTGCCCAAGATTAGAGCAGTGCGGATTTGAGGAGAACTAGAAGCGATCGCATTTTGAGTTGTTGCAGAAAAAGAATTACCAAGTGTATTACTCAGTTGTCTAGCATCTACAGTCACAATGGGAGGTCTTTGCTGTGTTGGTGTCATTTTCTTTGCATCCACCTTTGTGGGTGAGCCAGATGGTGGTAAATTTGCAGTGGCGATCGCAATCGCAAAGCTAAGCCGGCGGGTGATGGCGTCAGGATTTAACCATGCATCTTCGGTGTTTTTATAACCATTTGGTGTCTGACAACGGTAGAGAGGCATTGCCAACTGTTTGAGAAAGTCGATTATTGAGATTGGTCTGACGTGCTTGACGTTGATATTTGTCGCCCGTACCACTGAGATAGCGTATTGATATGGTGTTTTGAACTTGGCGTTAAAGTTTTTCGTGTCCCAAAACTCTCGGCTGTGAAAAAGAGTGTTGAGAACCTCGCGAATATTTCCATCAGTGGCGAGGTAGCGTTGTGCTAACTGGTTTATCAAAGCACTGGGGGGGCGATCGCTAACAAAATATTCAGCTAACTTGTAGCTAATATGACGTGCTGTGGCAGGACTACGAGCCAAAATATCTAGAGCTTGCTCTCCCTCGGCTTCACCACTGCCTTTGATAGTATGTCCTAAAAAAACTTTGTCACTAAAATCATGGTGTTTTGGGTTAAAGTAAAATCCCGAACCATTCTTTGTCTCCTGCTCAGGACGACTTAATCCCCAGCCACTCAAAATCCGCGCTAGAGCAATCACATCTTGCTGGGTATAGCCTGCATCCACACCAAGAGTGTGTAGCTCCATTAATTCACGGGCATAGTTCTCGTTCAAACCTTGGATTTTACCACGGGCATCGGGGCGACTAGCAGCGCTATTTCGGAAGTTGTCCAGATAATACAGCATCGCCGGATGATGAGCTGTTGCCCCCAGCAGGTCACGAAAGCGACCCAAGACATAAGGTCTAATAGCCTCTTGTTCGTAGGCTCCTACCCAAAGACCATTGTGTCCTTTACCTGCATCCACATTGAAGTGGTTAAACCAAAAGTCCGCCATCACTTCCTGGAGTTGCCGGGAACTGCTCGTTGCTCGTAATAACCGTGCCTGAATAGCCTCATTTAGCACCTGTCTAGCATGTCTGTCTGCGACTTTAATTTGTTCGGGGCTGGGTTTTTGTTCTGGGGAAGGAGCTTTTCCATATGCCAAGAGTTCCACCGGATTTAGGCGTAAAGTTTCTAGCTGAGAGATTTGGCTAGTGAGGCTTGGCGGCTCAGAAATGGAGTTGGGTGAGAGCTGTTCTTGGATGTAACGCTCTACACCCATAGACTCCACTCTTTGCATATCTCCAGGGCGAGGCCCGAAGCTAAGGCGATTAACTATGTGTATTACTTTTGGGTCAACAGGTGTAGAAGTTGCGTTGCTGGGGTCAATTCCTCCCAGTAAGACAAATAGCGATAACACCCAGTATTTAGGTTTCACGGTCATAGGGCTAATGTTACTGTGGTGGAGGATTTTTTTTACATGCGATCAGCAAACTTTAGATATCATAACTAATACCTGAAGCTTTTTTCTATGTCCGTGTCATTACTTATATTTATGAGAATGCATGAATGGAAAAAGGTTTAAATGCTTACTCCCAGTCAGGAAAATAATTTACCAATTTGTGCCAAATCTACATTTCCACCGCTGATGATTACACCAATGTTTGCGTGCGGTGCTTTAACTACACCTTCTAATAAAGCTGCTGCTGCTAATGCGCCAGTGGGTTCAACTACAATTTTGAGGCGTTCCCACAAAAAAAACATAGTGCGAATAATCGCTTCTTCCGAAACTGTCACCATATCATCGACGTAATGCAGTACTAAGGGAAAAGTAATCTTACCAAGGTTGGGAGTACGAGCGCCATCGGCAATGGTATCAGGATTTTTGACGGTTTGTAGGGTTTTGCTGTAAAAGGAACGGGTAGCATCGTCGGCTAGTTCTGGTTCTACGCCAATTACTTTACAATTGGGTAAAAGTGCTTTGGTTGCGATCGCACAACCGGAAAGTAATCCGCCACCGCCACAGCAAACTAATAGTAAGTCGAGTTGACCAACTTCTGCAATCAGTTCTAAAGCAGTTGTCCCCTGTCCCGCGACTACATGCAGATGATCGTAAGGAGGAATAAGTGTGAGAGCGCGCTCGCGTGCTAAACTTTGAGCTAATTCTTCCCGGTTTGTTGATTGGCGATTGTAGAGAATCACCTCAGCACCATAACCGCGAGTAGCAATTTGCTTGACTGTGGGAGCATCGTCAGGCATGACAATTGTAGCGGGAATATTTAGCAGCTTTCCAGCTAAGGCGATCGCTTGAGCATGATTCCCCGATGAATAAGTAATCACGCCTTTTTGTTTTTGTGCTGCGGATAGTTGCAAAAGTGCATTGTACGCACCTCTAAATTTGAAGGCTCCTGTGCGTTGAAAATTTTCGCACTTAAAAAACACTTGACTATGGGTGCGATCATTGACGATTCTGGAAGTTAACACAGGTGTGCGATGAGCAATACCCAAAAGCCGCTCATGCGCTGCTTGCACATCGGTTATGGTGACGGAGTTAGGCTGAGACATCGATGGCAATGTTAAAGATGTTTGCTTTTTATTCTTAAACGAAAGAGTATTGCTGCCAATCACCTACTGGTTGGTAGCCAATCTTTTGATAAATGTGATTGGAAGTTGGGTTTGCCAAGTCCGTGAATAAAAAGCAGAATTGATTTCCCTGATTCAGTAAAGTCTGACTTAACGCTGCCACGCAAGCACTGGCGTAGCCTTTCCGGCGGTACTCTGGAGGCGTGTACACCATATTCACCCCCACACCGTTGGGTGTGAAGCTGCCACGACAAGCTATTGAAACCGGAACTTCATCTTGCCAAAGGTAAGCATAACCTTGCTGCAACACCCGTTCAGCCCAGTGTTCTGGATCTGTCTCAATTTTGCCCAATGCTTCGAGTGCAAAAGCTTCATTCCAGTTTTTGAGAAGTTCTTTGTCTCCTTCTGTAGCCTGTCTTAAATAACCTGTGATTGAGACAATCATCTGTACCTTTTCCAGTTTAAAGGTACGTAAGTCCATCTTCATTTCGTAAGATTGACTAGTTAGCGATCGCCACACCAAAGCAAATACTTGAGCCTCATCTATGGGAGCCATTACTCCTGGTAGAGAATTGCAGGAGAGATATAAATCTTGAGCAAGTAGCTCCACCGCCTGCAAATCTTTAATCTGGGACAGCACTAAATTTCTAGGTGGTGTTCTCAAAGCTACGGCTACGATATCATCATCTGCATCCACGGTTGCCAAATAAGGCTGTTCTTTGAAGCGTTCAGGATTTTGAATCAAAGCGTTGCTTAGTGCCAGCAGCAGGTTATGCAATGCTTCCTGACTCAGCAAGTAGTCTTTCACCCGTGCGTAAAATTGACTTGCATCTTGAAATTGATGAACTTTCATTTTACTTTTCTAAACCTTCGCCGCTAACAGTTGTGCTACTCATTTGTTCTCGTAAAACTGCAACTTGAGAAAGCATAATTTTCTCCATCGCACCAGGTTCCATTACTCCCATCCAGCGAATCATCGACGAGATAAATAGTTCTTTGAGGTACGCGAAGGAGAAGCCATCTGTCAGTGCAACCATCTGGCTCAAGGCCTCGTCAGATAAGCGCATTGTAGTTTTCAGTTTATTGTTCCACAAAGCGATATAAGCTTCTCTTTCGAGCATCTCTGGTAATTCAAAGTGATACTTGCGGTCAAAACGGCTGGGGCGATCGCAAATTGCCGCATCTAAACGTTCTGGATGATTAGTACTAGCAATGGTGACAATCCCCTGGTTCAAGGCAAAGCCATCAAGTTCATTCAAAAAGAAAGAACGATTTTCGTCAGTCAACAGAGAATCGATATCTTCTAATATCAAAATACAAGGCGCAGACTGCCGTGCTTGTTTAAATACTCTCCGCATATTTTCACTATCAGTAGCATACTCAGACTTGAAACTTTTTACATACAAACAAGGCTGCTGCATTTGATTAATCAATGCTTTTATCGTGTGAGTTTTGCCATTTCCCGGTGAGCCAATTAGCAAAATACCGCGCTTCCAAGGCACACCATAATCTGCGTAAGTTTCTCGGCAGGCAAAGAAGTTTATCAGGTCATCTTGAATATCCTGTTTGAGAGTACCATGCAAAATCAGATTCTCAAAATTTGCACCTTTAATTGATTGAAAAAGGTCTGGATTTTTATTCCAGTAACCATCTTCAAAAACCAAAACTTCATCACGGATTTCCGAGTTCCATTCACAAACAGCAGCAAAAAAATGTTCAGCTAACTCTTTGCTATCAGCCAAAACCCAGTAATAACGAGTTTTACAATAACCCTCCTGCCAACTCATTAAGAGTACATCCAATTTCTCTTTTTGCCATGTGACTTCAAAGCTGGCATTTTCTGTATATTCATAAACCTTGTTGTCCATTCCATTCCAACCAGTGATAATCTGGTTATGGATATAAGCGTCATATTGAATACTACAAAGGTTTGCCTCAGCATAGTTCTCTAAATTAAACGAAGCATCACTACCTTCTAGCAGTGCTTTTTTCGGATAAATTGCTGCTAATTCTTGACTAACGTGGTAGGCGATCGCGCTATTAGGTAAGCTCAGCGCTTCTGTAATCAATTGTTGAATTTTCACAGTGATTTATTCTCTTTGGTGGTAGTAATGCAGGAATCCTGATATTAGTAATTAGCTACAATACATCTCGAACAAATTCCAGATAATCAATTAAAAATTACCCAAGTCCTAAGCAGTAACCTCTACGCTCATATTCACATTAGACCTCTTACATGAATCAGATTATCAACTGCCAAACAGAGAAATTTCTCGTTACTCTCTGCGCCTCTGCGCCCACCGTTCGCCTTTGGCGTCTCCCCTTGGGAGAAGTTTTGATGCCTACGGCGGGCTGCGCCAACGGCGGAAACCGCCGCTCAAACTTCTCTCTGCGTGAACCTTAAAATTCTTATTTTCAAATACTCGTACGATAGACCTATTAATGATCGTGTACTCTGCGAAAAGCCTCTATTTATCTACATCTACAGTTTTATTTCCAAACATAGACTTTACACTACAGGTTAATTTTATACAAATCGCTGCACAAATTCATACATTAAATCTACCCTGCCTTTACGTAACATCGCTGGATCTAACCTTTCAGTAGTGTTACAAGTCATCAAAATAACCAAACGCTGCTTTATCTGAATTCCAGAATCATCAATTACACTTTGGTACAAAGTACCGTCCAGTAAACTCAGAATATGTTCTGTTTTGTTATTGTATTGAGCCACTTCAGAAGCACGATTTTGTGCTAAATTATCAGCTTCATTAATTACAATACAAATACGCTCTAAATATATTGGTGGTACAAAGTTTGCGATCGCATCATGATCTAGAATAAAAATTACATATCCTAAAGGTACAAGAATTTCTTTTGCTACTGCCTGTGTCCATGCAGTTTTACCCGTACCTGGTTCACCATTTACAACAACCGCTAACTGGTTTTGATTAAGAACTGCTTGCTGCACTAAGTCAGTAAAATCCTGAATATCTTTCGGGAATGTGCGAATAGGAAATTGGCTGTGAACTTTGCCTACACGACTTTGATATCCACTCAGCATTATTGCTAAGTCGTAAGTTGCCTTGTTAATTAATGGCGTGATATTTGTCGCCATTAAAGTATACTGTCGCCGTCCGCGATCGTAGGGGTCAATTTGTAGCCAAATGTCATATTTAGACCAGTAGGCATAAACAGTGTTGATAACATCTAGACGTTCCCAGTTAACAAATCTCTCTACAGGAAAATAAAAATCCCTTTCTGAGTAATACTGAGTAATAATGTCTGGACGTCCCAATAGTTTTAAAACTCGTAAAACAGTAATTTCTTGCAGTCGGTTAAGAACGTAATCAATAGGAATGCTACTCCGGCTGACAAATTGTACAATAGGCGTTTCTGTACTTAAAACATCTTTGTATCGATGATCTGGTGACAGAGGATCAGGTGTAATGTAACTCCAAAATTTTTCAACTTCGTAGCGCGTGTTATCAGATACAATATTTAATAAATTAGCCCACCAAGCGTAATTAGTCCGCCCCAAAGTATCAGCAACGGTACTTGCTAAATTTAAACCTTTTTGACTTAATTCGCGCGTATCACTATACAATAGTTGCCACAAAAATCCCCAGTCTAATTCTCGATGAAACGGTCGCCAACCGCTAGCAAGTAAGCTCTGACGGTTGTTGTTTGCAGAAGTGCCTTCATTGCTTCTAAAATAATCAAAACTCATATTTTTAGTGATGCAGCGTTAACCGAGTTAGTTTGTCTGACGTAGGGAATTCTGAAAAGTTTTATTGTAATATAAACTACTTGCGTCCAAGTCGCCATAATAAAAGCGTCTATCAATTAAAATCTGAACCGTTATGACACGCAAACGGTTAAATAGTAATATTTTCTACTATGTAAATACGGTAGGATAAGCGATTAATAATTTAATATTCTTTTATGGTTTGCAAATAAATAAAACACCATACCTAACTTAGATTTTAGTATCTTACATAACTTTACATATCTAGTCGCTATTAGGATTTGAATTATTAAGAATCAAGCCAGCCCAACAGGTGGTAAGCGCTCCAGATCAACTCTTTGCCTTACTTGCAACTAGAGAGTTAAAGAATAGGTAAGTATTTAAGCTTACCCAGCCTCTTTTGTATTATACTATAATACATAAATAATAGTTGAGTCAAGTTTTTTAATAAACTCATTGATAAGTTATTACTTTACGCTTTGTTTCGATGTGGTTTCATACACATTAACATCTTGATAAATTGAAGATGGTTATTTGCTGAAATCAAGGATTTGAAGCAATGACAGGAATAATTTTGTTTTTAGTTTTCTGCTTTCTTTGGCTAATTGGTTTAAGCCTTTTGGCAGAAGTTTGGTTTTATGAAGAAGAACAAGAGTTGTAATGGCGAGTCGTAGCTCGTGCGATCGCCAATGTGTTTGAGTATATTACTTTTGAATTGTAAAACTTCGAGATAGCTGATATTGAGAAGCCTATTGAAGAACTGAGTGTAGATGGAAACAAGATTCGTCTGCGTACCCTCCAAGGAGAACCTTGTACTTGGTAAGAATATAAAGAGTTAAACTCATCCCACCCCTAAAAGGTGATGGGATAACACGAAAGACAGTTAACTGTTAACCACCTACTAATAATTAAAAAATTTCTCCACGCATCTAACAAATATTTCCACACCCATTGCCAACGCGGTTTCATCAAAATCAAACCGGGGATGATGATGAGGATAAGCTAAGTCTTTATCCGGGTTAGCAGAACCTAAAAAGAAATAACAACCAGGAACTTCTTGTAAAAAGAAGGACATATCTTCGCCACCCATAGTTTGGCATTCTGGCACAATACCCACAGGAGTTTCGATCACATCTTCCGCCACCGATCGCACTAGTTCCGCCATGCCAGCATCATTAATTACTGGTGGATAAAGTGACGAATATTCTAAATCATAACTTGCACCATAACTCTGGCAAATTCCTCTAACAATCTGCTCGATTCGCTGTTTGAAAAAGCCTTCAAAAGCCGGATTAAAATATCTGACAGTCCCACTCATTCTCGCTGTATCAGCAATCACATTCCGTCTGGTTCCAGCATGAAGTTCGCCCACTGTCACCACAGCTGAATCAATGGGATTGACATTACGAGCGACAATGGTTTGCAGGGCATTGACGATTTGGGCAGCAACGACAACAGAATCAATAGTTTGATGGGGCATAGCACCATGTCCACCTTTGCCTAAAATCTTGCATTCAAAGGACTCTACAGCTGCCATCAACGCCCCACTGCGGACACCCACTGTCCCCAGGGGCAAATTATTCCACAAGTGCAAACCGATAATGGCATCCACATCAGGGTTTTTTAGTACCCCAGTTTCAATCATCGGTTTTGCACCTCCTGGCCCTTCTTCCGCTGGCTGGAAGATCATTTTCACTGCACCAGCAAAGTCTTCACGATGCTGATTAAGATAATAAGCTGTGCCAAGTGCGATCGCTGTATGTCCGTCATGTCCACAAGCGTGCATTACTCCATCATGCTGCGATCGGTAGGGTACTTCGTTGAGTTCTTGAATTGGCAAAGCATCCATATCTGCCCGAATCGCCAAAACTTTTGTAGTGCTGAGTTTGTTACCTTTAATGGTGGCAACAATTCCAGTTTGGGCTATACCTGTTTGGTGCTCAATTCCCCATTCTTGCAACTTGTGCGAGACAAATTCAGCAGTGAGTTTTTCTTGAAAACCCAACTCTGGTTGTTGATGCAATCGCCGCCGCCACTCTATCAATTGTGGTTGCAATGAGCGAATCGAGAGTCGGATTCGAGACAGATCAACAGCGGGGTTGGGAAAAGTAGAAACCATTATAAAGACAAGCTAGGTGAACACTGCTAACTTAGGTTATTTTCCTAGTTTAATCTTTCAGAAAGTGTCAAGTATTTCTAAATCTAAATCTGATGCTATTTGGGCGAGTTTATCCAAATCAGTTGGGTGATCTAGATAGGGTAAGCAGCCTAAAACAGGCGTGTTAGTTAGTGATTGAATCAAGTTTAGTGGTGTCCAGTCGGCTATTTCGGCATCGGAACGGGGTTGTACGCAGTTAAGCACAATGCCTTTGAGATTCACGTGTGATTGTCTAGCTAATGCCACATTCGCTACTGCTTGGGCGATCGCTCCTAATCTGACTGGCACTACTAACACTGTTGGTAGACGCCATTGTCCCGCTAAATCAGCTATTGTTAGTTCCTCGGTTACTGGTGAGCCTAACCCTCCCAAAGCTTCTACGAGGAGGAAATCGTGACGTTTTTGCAGTCCTGATAAAGTTTGCCACACCACTGCTAAATCAACTTGACGGTTTTCTTTTGCTGCGGCGATGGGAGGCGCTAGCGGTGCTTGAAAGTACAAAGGTGTAATTTCTTGGGCAGATTGCTCCAGCGAAAATAGCTTTTGATACAATTCGCGATCGCCTACTCCTGATTGAATCGGTTTCATAATTCCCCAGCGACGCTGCGAGTAATATTTTTCCAAATAGGCTGCTAAAGCTGTAGTTAAAACAGTTTTGCCAGCCTCCGTATCAGTTGCAGTAATCAGTAGTGTGTTCAACATTAATTTCTTTGATCAGGAAACGGTTGGGGAGTTACATTCGCAGGCGGGAAAGTTTGTTCTGCACCAGTTGTAGGAGTTGGTGTAGGTATCTCAGTAAAAATTGGCGCGGGGGTTTCTATGGGTGTTGGTGTTTCTATGGGCGTTGGTGTGGGTGTTTCAGTAAAAATTGGCGTGGGTATCTCTATGGGCGTTGATGTCTCTGTGGGTGTTGGTTGAACTGGTTTTTCTAATGCCACATTGAGGTTATAGTTGCTTTCGGCAACTCCCGTAACTAGAGTTAACTGAATAGTGTATCTACCACTAACTGGTAATGTTCCGTCATAGGATGTTACTTGCTGGGAGCTATTATCAATTGGTTGCTGATTGGGATCTAATACTGTTAGTAAAATACCGCTTCCTTGCTCAATAAATGTTGTTAACTTAGCTCCCTCTTGCCCAAAAAATGTGTATTGGATGATTTGATTTGCTTTTAGGGTATCTTCAACCGTGGTTATGTTAGATGCTCCCAGCCTGAGACGCTTATTAGATATAACAGGTTCATCACTAGTAGGTGTAGGTGTAGAGGTGAATGTCGTACCACCTGAAATCACTGGTGAAGGGAAAGTTTGTGGTGGTGCTGTTTCTGAGGAAGTATTTGACTGACTGCGGATAGAACTGACCAGCGCCCAAGAACCAAATCCCGCTAATATTACCACAGCACTGCCAATAGCCCCGATCGCCAGTGGATTATCCAAGACTGAGCTAGCACGGCTGGATGGAATCACAGGATCGGGTTTATTTGACGCAGCTGGTGGTGATACTGGGTTGGGGGCGCGACCAACAGCCATTGTTTGCAAACTGGATACACCGGGAGTAGAGACACTGGATTGATCTGCTTGCAATGCTTGGATTACACTAGTGGCACTTTGGAAGCGATCGCTCGGTAAATGATTCAACATGCGATTTAATACCGTAGCAAATCTCGGATTCACATTTACCCAGCGTTGCCAAGTCCAAGTTAGTTGATTTTCATCAAACAAAGCGTTTGGTTCTTTACCAGTCAGCAAAACTATCGCTGTGACTGCTAGTGCATACAAGTCACTACTAGGATAAGCTTGCCCTGTTTGCATTTGCTCGCTTGGAGCATAGCCTAATTTTCCTACAGTAGTAACTGGCAATATGCTATCTGGAGATTGCAATCGTGTTGCTAGTTCTTTTACCACCCCAAAGTCAATTAACACTGGTTTAGCATCGCTATCTCGCAAAATAATATTCTCTGGCGAGATATCTCGGTGAATAATTCCTCTACTATGAATATGCTCTAAAACTGGCAACAGAGAGCGCATCAACTGCAATACTTCTGTTTCTGTGAAAGTTTGATTAACAGCTTGGCGCTCAGTCAGCAAATCTCGATACGTCTTCCCTGCAACGTAGTCCTGCACTAAACACAAGCGCTGGTCTTGCTCAAATCTTTCCCTAAATTTCGGCACTTGGGGGTGTTCTATCTGATACAAAATAGCAGCTTCTCTGTGAAAAAGCTCTTGCGCCTTTTCCCAAGTAGAAGCTTCCGTTACCGTTGAGAGCAACTCTTTGATGGCGCAAAGTTCGTTAAAGCGCCTCTGATCTTCTGCGAGATAAGTTCTACCAAATCCTCCCTGTCCAAGGATTTGAACTATTCGATAACGATTTTGCAGGACAGTGCCAATTGTAATGGGTGGTTGCATGATCAATTGGTTAAGTGTAATAGCAACTGAGGAGTAACTTACTTAAAGTATGAGGTATAAACTTTCAAAGCCGAATTACTTAGAATAAAATACACTGATTAGAAATAACTGGCGTCAGCAGTCTTCCATAGAAGTTGGACTTACATACAAAGACATACTTAACTTGATTTTCATACTCTGCCCTCAGTAAGAATGTGTGAGAAAAGTGAGAAAGTCAACAATAGTGGGTATAAACTTGCTTTGTTGATTTTATTTAGTTTACTGTGAGGACAAAGAAGTCCCAGCAACAGCGGTATGCCCTCCCACGTGGTAGTCTGCCGTCCGCCCTTAGCCCTAACCAACACACGGGAGAGTTTGACAAATGCGGTTGCTCTGAAAATTTGTTGTATGAATTAGAACTTCTAAACAAGTCTGTCAGCTTATTTATTTGCCGCTAGTATCATAGAATAATCAGCTACCTCTGTATTTTGTCAATAACGGTTCGCTTAAACACTCTTCCACTTTATTGTGGTTTGGGTAAAGGGTAAGGGCGAAAGGGGAAGGGTGAATTCAAACATTTCCCCTTTTCCCTTTTCTCTTTTCCCTTTCACCGAACCGTATTGCGTGTTTTACTGTCTGAGAACCAACTTAAAGATTACTTAAGCTGGGAATAGTATCCTCTCGGTTATAAATGAAGTAGTTAGAAGCAGCAATTTTCCATACCCATCTTTGAAAGATTGAGATTATTTACCTCAAGCAGAAAAAAATTTGAAATATACATCTAGTGGACGTACTTAATGTCAGTTAAGCTATCAATGGTTTGTTTGCCATAAGGGCTAGAGAGCTAGTGAATGATAATTTTATGGAGAAATGTTTAAAGTTTGTATCAAAGCTTCAATAAATCTCACAAATGATTTTTCAGGCTATTTTTCGGTTAAATCTACTAAATCTCTGATGGTAATATTGCCATGAATGCACATCGAGGATCTGCTGTGCTCAGCTCTGCAACTTTCAAAGTGCAACCAGCAGCAACAGGACTGACTGATAATCATCGCCTGCGGCTATTTTCTGGCTCTGCGAATATACAACTGTCTCAAGAAGTCTCTCGTTATCTGGGTATGGACTTGGGGCCAATGATCCGCAAAAGATTTGCGGATGGAGAACTCTATGTTCAAATCCAGGAATCGATCCGTGGTTGTGATGTTTATTTAATCCAGCCATGCTGTCAACCTGTGAACGATCACTTAATGGAATTATTAATTATGGTTGACGCCTGTCGTCGAGCTTCCGCCCGACAGGTGACGGCAGTAATTCCCTATTATGGTTATGCCCGCGCTGACCGGAAAACGGCAGGACGAGAGTCAATAACTGCTAAGCTGGTTGCTAACCTGATCACAGAAGCAGGTGCTAACCGAGTTCTGGCAATGGATTTGCACTCGGCTCAAATTCAAGGCTATTTCGATATACCTTTTGACCATGTTTACGGTTCGCCAGTATTGCTGGATTATCTAGCAAGCAAAGAACTATCTGACATTGTGGTTGTTTCTCCTGATGTTGGCGGTGTTGCACGGGCTAGGGCATTTGCGAAAAAACTGGGTGATGCGCCATTGGCAATTATCGACAAACGTCGCCAAGCACACAACGTTGCTGAGGTTTTAAATGTCATCGGCGATGTTAAAGGCAAAACGGCAGTGTTAGTGGACGACATGATCGACACTGGGGGGACAATTGCCGAAGGGGCGCGATTGCTACGTGAGGAGGGAGCAAGTCAAGTATATGCATGTGCAACTCATGCAGTGTTCTCACCACCTGCAATTGAGAGATTGTCTAGTGGCTTGTTTGAAGAAGTCGTTGTCACCAATACAATCCCGATCGCAGAAAACAATCGCTTTCCACAACTAGTGGTGCTTTCTGTGGCTAATTTGCTTGGAGAAACCATTTGGCGGATTCACGAAGATACCTCAGTCAGTAGTATGTTCCGCTAGTAAGCAAAAGACTGTAATTATTGTTACAGTTTTGCATGAACAAGTATGAAGTGTGGAGTATGAAATTTTTCAGCCTTCATGCTTCATTTTTTATGAGCTGCTAACGTTTCTACCTCAGAAACCACCCGTTCTAATTCTGCAACGATCGCAGCATTTCCAGTCTTTTTGAAGGCATCCACAAGCGTTCTATAGTACCAAAGAGTACCTTCTCTACCCCCCTGAAAGCGTTCCCAAAGTGATTCGCCTAAAACGCGATAATCTTTGAGAATTGAGCGAGCATTGTAAAGTTTATCGGCTACTGATACAAGTAGTACTGATGGAGAAGCAGTAGGTATATGAGCAATGTATGCTTCCTTACGCTTTCGCCAAGGGGGTTTGGGTATTGCGTCGGCGTCAGTACAAGCATCGACAATTTCTGTCACCTTGTCCCCAAAACGGCGGCGAATTTCTTCGCGTGTTGCAGCACCGCCTTGATCTTCTACAGCATCGTGCAAAAGAGCCGCGATGGCTTCATCTTCATTTGCTCCGTATTCTAAAGCAATACTGGCAACGCCTAACAAATGGGCGACATAGGGGACACCTGAACTTTTACGAACTTGGTTGGCGTGGAGTTGTGTAGCGTAGACAAGGGCTGTGGTAAAGCGTTCTGAAAGCATTGTATGCATAGTTGTCGTCAGATATCGCACTTTATACTGAAAATTATGCGATCGCACTGCTTTTAGTATAATTTTGAAGGCAAACCACAGAGGCGAGATTTTGATTAGCGCCAAATTTTACAATTTCCCAAACTATTTAATTCAAACTAATGGTAGTAAAAGTTTGCTCTCAAATAGCCATATTTCATTTGTAATTGAACAGATATAAAATTTTTTAAATCAGGAAATTAGGAAATTTTAAACTTTTATACGTACAATATATAAAATTGTCTTTTGACTCTAATCTAAACTAATTTTGAGCCATCAATTTAGATGTGCTAGACCATTGTGGATATTTCCACAGCTAAGTATTTAATTTGGAAAATACATGGGATTATTAAGAGTTCTTTTAGCATTGACAGTTGTAGTAGCTCACTCAAACGCTATTTTTGGATTGATTTTTACACAAGGAGTCGTCGCTGTTCAGACCTTCTTTATTATATCTGGATTTTACATGACGATGATTTTAGAGAAAAAGTATATTGGTAAAGGTAGCTATAAGTTATTTATTTCCAATAGAATGCTTCGACTTTATCCTATTTACTGGGTAGTACTTATTATCACAATACTCGTCAATTTAGTTGCAGTTTTTGTCATAGATAAACCTGTGACTCTTTCTTATTATATTAATTATTTCTCTGAGATGAGCTTTGGTACATTCTTGTTTTCAGTGATCACGAATATCATTCTGCTTGGACAAGATGTTGTTATGTTCTTAGGATTAGATACTGAAACAGGAAAAATGTTTTTTACAAGTGATTATTTCAAGACTGACCCAGAACTTTGGAGGTTTTTATTTATTCCCCAGGCATGGACTTTAGGTATTGAACTAACATTTTACTTAATTGCTCCATTTATTGTTCGCAGAAAGACCTCGACAATATTAACATTGATATTTCTTAGCTTATTGCTCAGAGTATACATATACTTCTATCTGGGATTGACTAATGATCCGTGGATTCATAGATTCTTTCCTACAGAACTAGCTTTATTTCTTTTAGGAACTATTTCTTATAGAATTTACTCAAAAATAGCAAACAAAAAAATTGGAAAGATAGAATTATCAATTACAGTAATATTTCTTTTAGCAACTATTTTCTACCAATTTATTCCAGATTTTTATAAAATGTGGAGTTTTTACATATTCTCATGCTTGTCAATACCATTTATTTTTAAAGTTACAAAAGATTCAAAATTTGATATGCGTTTAGGAGAATATTCGTATCCTATTTATATTGTTCATAGGATTGTTATTCAGGCACTCACGCCACTTACTGATCGCTTGAGAATTGATGATTATAGAGGTGAATTGGCGACAGTATTATCATTTTTCGCTGCATTTCTATTAATCAAATATGTCTCCGAGCCAATCGAAAAAATTCGTCAGTTAAGATTTAAAAATGCTAAAAAGACTATGGTTTAAGAATCAAGCTAATACATAGTCACATAAATCCAAATACCATTCTAGATTGTTCAAAGCCTTGTATAGAAAAGGACGAAATTCGCAACGTGTTGCTGTTCTCATGGGCTTTCTGCTTCGATTCCTGTAAGCATGATTAAACTTGACTAATCCCAAAAAGCTGGAGTCTTTACAGGGTCAATATTTCCAAGCCAAGCAGACAATTCAGCCTCTCTAATTTCCTGAATCGAATAGAGTTTGCAAAAACTCCCTGGAATTGTGACGATTACGCTAGAATTGTTAAAGGTTCTTTACAGAATTTGCTGATCATCCCCAATTCTGTTAGAAAAGCCTAGCATTCACAATGTAAATCTCAAAACCCCTTCTAGAGTTCACCAAAAGCTTCTATGACGCTCCCAATTCGTAACGTCGCCATTATTGCCCACGTTGACCACGGCAAAACCACCCTGGTTGATGCACTTCTCAAACAATCCGGTATTTTCCGCGAAGGCGAAGACGTTCCGGATTGTGTCATGGACTCCAACGCTCTAGAACGGGAGCGGGGGATTACCATTTTGTCCAAAAATACAGCGGTTCGCTATAGAGAGACACTGATCAATATTGTCGATACTCCTGGACACGCTGATTTCGGTGGTGAAGTTGAACGCGTACTCGGCATGGTTGATGGGTGTCTTCTGATTGTCGATGCCAACGAAGGCCCTATGCCTCAAACGCGCTTCGTACTGAAAAAAGCTTTGGAAAAAGGTCTGCGCCCGATTGTTGTAATCAACAAAATCGACCGCGCCCAAGCTGATCCCCACGTTGCTGTTGATAAAGTTTTGGATCTGTTCTTAGAACTAGGGGCAGATGAAGACCAGTGTGATTTTACTTATCTGTTTGCCTCCGGTATGGGAGGTTATGCGAAGGAAAGCCTGGAAGCAGAATCAGTAGACATGCAACCCCTGTTTAACGCGATTCTGAAACATGTTCCACCACCTGTGGGCGACAGTAATAAGCCCCTGCAATTGCAAGTCACAACCCTCGATTATTCGGAATATCTGGGACGGATTATCATCGGCAGAATCCATAACGGTACTATTCGTACGGGACAGCAAGCTGCTTTAATAACAGAAAATGGCAGCGTTGTTAAAGGTAAAATTAGTAAGTTAATGGGTTTTGAGGGGCTAAAGCGGGTAGAAATGGAAGAAGCAACCGCAGGTTATATTGTTGCGGTGGCTGGTTTCGCTGACGCTTATATTGGGGAAACAATAACTGACCCCAATGAACCCCAAGCTTTACCACTAATAAAAGTGGACGAGCCAACGTTACAAATGACCTTCTGGGTGAATGATTCACCTTTTGCTGGTCAAGAGGGTAAGTTGGTGACATCAAGACAAGTACGCGATCGCCTATTCCGCGAACTAGAAACCAACGTTGCTCTACGCGTCGAAGAAACCGATTCACCTGATAAATTCCTGGTTTCCGGTCGTGGGGAACTACACTTAGGTATCTTAATCGAAACCATGCGCCGGGAAGGCTTCGAGTTTCAAGTTTCTCAGCCACAAGTAATTTACCGGGAAGTCAACGGGCAACCTTGTGAACCCTTTGAACTTCTAGTACTGGACGTTCCCGCTGATGCTGTTGGTAGCTGTATCGAACGTCTGGGACAACGCAAAGGCGAAATGCAAGACATGCAACCAGGTGGTAGCGATCGCACCCAGCTAGAGTTTGTCATTCCCGCCCGTGGCTTAATTGGCTTCCGGGGTGAATTCATGCGGATGACTCGTGGCGAAGGCATCATGAATCACAGCTTCTTAGACTACCGTCAACTTAGTGGCGATATTGAAGCCCGTAATAAAGGCGTTTTAATCTCCTTTGAAGAGGGCGTTTCTACCTTCTACGCCATGAAGAACGCCGAAGATAGAGGCTCATTCTTTATTATCCCAGGCACTAAAGTTTATAGAGGCATGATTGTCGGCGAACACAATCGTCCCCAAGACTTAGAACTAAATATCTGCAAGACCAAGCAGTTAACCAACCACCGCGCCGCTGGTGGTGATGAACTAGTACAACTGCAAGCACCAATAGACATGAGCTTAGAGCGTGCTTTGGAATACATTGGCCCCGATGAATTGGTGGAAGTCACACCTAAATCAATTCGTCTGCGGAAGATGGCGAAAAAGTTGGCGAAACGCTAAGTAAAGTTACTTGATTGATTTAGAAAGCCCGCTGACGCGGGCTTTTTGGTTTACTATCTATGGAACCTGATGATCAAGTAGCTCTAAACCCTTGATTGAGGTGTAATTAGGAGTTTGTGGGTGAGGTGTGATCGCTAAAGCCAAGCCCTGTTAGGTTATGTTTTTTGCCTGTTATGATTTGCTAATTTATTGCACAACTGAGAAAATGACTCAGCACGTTCACGGGCCATGAGTTTTTTATGAGAAGTAATTACCTTACAAGGTGTAGTCTTAAGACTTGGTATGATTAGCAGAATGTTAACTGAACAAACAAGTGCCTCGCAGTGATATTGACCGTATCAGAGAAAAGATTAAACTTTGACAATACGATATGTCAGCCCATGCAATGGAAGAAATGGCTGAGGATATGCTGACGATTTTAGATGTGGAAGAGGCGGTTCTGAGAGGTCAAGTTATCCGGGTTGAAAAAGATGATCCGAGAAGAACAAAATATATAGTAGTAGGAACTGCATTAGATCAACAAACGCCTGTTAGGGTTGTTGGGCGTTTCGCAAGCAACGGACGTTATCTGAATTATCACTGTTTATGAAGTCACTAAGCTTGAGGGCTAGCCGTATGTATGGATTATAGATGCGAGTATTGCGAAGGAACCGTTAAACCCCGAACTGTCAAGCGTGAGGCATTTAAACATAGAGATGGATTTGTTATCCTCGAAGATGTGACGATTGTTATTTGTGATACCTGTGGCAATCGGTACTACTGTGCCGATATTCTTCATGCGGTTCATGCTGTTGCAACTGGAGCGAAACCCCCTGAAAGAACCGAACAAATTCCGGTCACTCATCTAAAATCAGCATAATCAATACGGCGTAACGTTAGCTCCTTAAGTTATCGGTAAAGACATAGTTAAAAGGTTATCAGTCGTAAGCGATCGCTCAAAACTAGTTAAGGCTTCAGCCTATACTAAAAGGAGAAGACTAGAACAATCTTGATCTCAAAATCCACCGATTCTAACAGATGAGCCGATTTCGCTTATAACTGAATGTAAATTAAAAACCTAATTATGAAAAATATTGGGTTGACACCAGGCAAAATTACAGTTTCAGAAAGCACGACTCTAGAGAAGTTTTTAAAACTTCCATACATTGAAGAGTCACCAGCTTGGGAATATATTAACGGAGAGGCAATTCAAAAACCAGTGGGAGGGGGTAAACACAGCTTATTGCAAAAACGTTTAGTTGCAGTGATTGATGAGTTGGGAAGCAACTACGAAGCTTTTCCTGAATTGCGCTGTACCTGCGGTAATCGTTCTGTAGTTCCTGATGTGGTTGTTATTTCTACTAATCAATTACCACTTGATGAAAGCGGTGATATCATCAGCAGTGGTATTGATTTTGCACCCGCTTGGGTAATAGAAATTCTTTCCCCGGCTCAAAGTCAAACTAAAGTAACTGGCAACATTTTACACTGTTTGAGAAATGGCAGTCAGCTAGGCTGGTTGATTGATCAAAGTGAACGCTCTATTTTAGTTTATCAGCCTAATTCTTTGCCAGATTTGTTAGCAGGACAAGATACATTACCAGTGTTAGAAGATTTGAATTTGGCACTCTCTGTTGATGAAATTTTTGCTTGGTTACAGCGTAAAAATTGATATTATTCCTTCGGCTTAATAAGAAAAGGCAGGTGAGTTTTTTAACTTAAAATGGTGAATAATCTGAATAGAGGTTTTCTATGAGCATCAGTCTCACGCCCGATCAAGAACGCTTTATTCAAACCAAGCTCCAGGCTGGGAAATATCGCTCCGCACAGGAAGCCCTTGAAATGGCCCTACGGTTGCTGGATGACTATGATCGCGCTGATGCTGAATGGGTCGAGGATGTGCGAGAAAAAACTGATGCAGCGATTTTAGCTTCAGACCATACGTCACCTATTGATGGGGAAACGTTCGTAAACCAAATTTTAGAGCGATTTCGACAAGGATATCAAGCGCAAGCATGAGTCGCTACGTTATCAGCATTAGACCTCTTGCAAAAGTCAGAAAGCTATTAAAGTCATTCTGACCAGAACGTAGTGGAGGGTACCCCTACGGGGAAGCAAGCTACGCCTTGGTTCCGCAGGAAAGAATCTCCGAGATGTTTCGCTTCGCTCAACATGACAATTTAAGCATTTATGCAAGAGGTCTATTCTTGCCAGCCAAGATATCAATGAAATTACCGACTAATTTGCCGAAACTAATCTTGAAGCAGGAGAGCGATTTTTCAGTGAATTCAACCGCAAGTGCCAACAACTTGTTGCCTTTCCAAACAGCGGTAAAAGTTACGCGGAAATTCGTCCAGACCTCCGAGGATTTCCCTTGGAAGGCTACATTGTTTTCTACAAACTGCTAGATGATGGTATTGAAATTCTGCGGGTTGTGAGTGGTCGTCGTAACTTTCCGTCTTTTTTTGAGGAATCCAATTAAAAGCTTTTTTAGCGAACCCTTGAGACACTGTGAATTTCAGTTGGTGTTGGGCTAAAAAGGAAACTATGAAAATCATCAAACCCATCACTAACTGGTTAGAAACCCGCGCTTGTACTCCTGCATACAGCGGTTGGGTATTAGCAGGAACCGCTATTTGTTTTTTTGGAGCAGCCATCAATACGATGGCTGGCTGGTTGTACGTTATCAGTGGCGTGAGTTTTGCTCTTTTGGGTGTAGCAGCCTTTTTACCACCGCGATCGCTCAGAGGTCTATCCATCAAGCGTCTTCCCATCCAGCCAGTGTCAGCAGGCGACGAATTGACTGTAGAATTAGAAATCTGCAATCAGCTACAACAGCCTGTGAGCTTATTGCAAGTAGAAGATATATTACCTTTCGTCTTGGGAAAACCGATACAACAAGCAATAGAGACAATTCCCAGCCAAGGAAGTTATCGCTGGATATACTACCAACCTACCCAGCGTCGGGGTGTTTATCGCTGGCACACAGTCGAACTCGCGACTGGTGCGCCTTTAGGATTGTTTTGGTGTCGTCGTCAGCGTGATTGTGCCGCGATCGCAATTGTCTATCCCACAGTGTTACCCTTGGCTACCTGCCCTCTAGTGGATGAAATGGGGCAAGAAGAAAGCAAGAAAGGCGATCCTCGTGGTAGACCCTTGCAGACAGCAACAGCAGGGTTAGTGCGATCGCTACGTCCTTATCGTTTAGGAGATCCCACCCGCCTAATCCATTGGCGTACTAGCGCCCGCTATGGAGAATTAAGGGTACGGGAATTAGAGATAGTTACAGGTGGACAAGAGATAATTATTGCCCTTGATAGTGCTGTTAATTGGGAAGAAGAGAACTTTGAGCAAGCAGTAATTACCGCAGCGTCATTGTACTTTTATGCACAACGCCAGCAAATGCAGGTACAACTGTGGACAGCATTGACAGGTTTAATCAAAGGCGATCGCTTTATTTTAGAAACCTTAGCAGCAGCCACCACCCTAGAAGATGCCAACACAAAAGTTCCTGAAACTTACCCCTTGATTTGGCTAACTCAAAACCCCCTAAGCCTTGCTTCTCTTCCTCAAGGCAGCCGTTGGGTTTTGTGGCCAAATATTTCTTCCCCACCAGAACAACTAGTAATCAACTGGGACTACCCTGGCATCATCCTACAGAGTGATCAAGCTGTGCAACCCCAACTACAAAAAACATTACGTTGATCATCAATTTAAATTTTCTGTCGGATTCAAGTTAAGTTTCTGTGATTTCCTAGATTTTGTTTGATCCCCGCAGACCAGACATACAAGCCTTTAAGCAAAAAGAGGATGACTTAAACAGTTAAGGTTGGGGAAATACCCCCAGTAATCCGCCAGTGAGGCTGAGGTACAATGCAAAGAAATATTTAAATTATGAGCGGCAAATCAAAATGATCACATCAGGAGTTAACACAAAATCCAGCGATAAAAGCCTAGAGGCAATGCGGCATTTTTCCGAACAATACGCCAAGCGAACTGGAACGTACTTCTGTGCTGAACCTTCTGTTACAGCAGTTGTAATTGAAGGACTAGCCAAACATAAAGATGAACTGGGTGCGCCTTTGTGCCCCTGTCGCCACTACGAAGATAAAGAAGCTGAAGTCCACGCCACATATTGGAATTGTCCGTGTGTGCCAATGAGAGAACGCAAAGAGTGCCACTGTATGCTGTTCCTCACCCCTGAAAACGAGTTTGCTGGAGAAAACCAAGAAATCTCTCTCGAAACAATTAAAGAAGTCCGAGATAGTATGGGATGAGCGAAACCATCCCTCAAGAATTTTGGCAAGCTGTAGAACTGTTCAATTCTGGGCAGTTCTACGCCTGTCATGACACTTTAGAGGCTCTATGGATCGAAGCGGGCGAACCAGAAAAAACTTTTTATCAAGGTATTCTGCAAATTGCTGTGGCGCTGTATCATCTGGGTAATCGTAACTGGCGAGGAGCAGTAATTCTGCTAGGAGAAGGTAGCAATCGCCTGCGGCGTTACCCTTCCATTTACAGCGGCGTTGATGTCGATGAGCTATTAAATCAAAGTGCAGCGTTGTGGAAGACATTACAAGAAATAGGAGCAGACAAGATTACCGCTGGTGATTTGGGTGAAAATCAAGCCTTATCTTTGCCTAGAATTTTACCAGTAAACAGTAAACAGTAAACAGTTGGGGGATTTAAACCCGCCAGATAGTGCCTCGCACTAATCGGCTTTGGGTTATTAGTTTTCGGTTGGAGTGAGCGCTCCCTTAGTGGTTCCCCTTAAACTCAATTATCTTAACTGATAACTGTTTACCGTTTACTGTTTACTGTTAAAGCTTAACCAAGAATTGTTGGATGAGCGATGCCCACCAAATGACGGCTATCTGTCTACAGACCCCATGATCACATCAACACTGCCGAGAATAACTACGATATCTGCAACCTTCATCCCTCGCAATAAATGAGGGAGAATCTGGAGGTTGTTGAAATCAGCAGGGCGAATCTTCCAGCGTAAAGGGAAGACGTTATCATCACCAACTAGATAAATTCCCAGTTCACCTTTACCGCTTTCTACACGGGAGTAGATTTCACCTTTGGGAATCTTAAAGGAGGGGGAAACTTTTTTACCGATGAATTGGTAATCAAATGCATCCCACTCTGATTTTTTTCCTGCTGCTAAACGCTTGGCTTCCAGGTTTTCGTAGGGGCCACCAGGTAATCCTTTGATGGCTTGGCGAATAATCTTTACAGATTCGCGCATTTCCCGCATCCGCACTACGTAACGAGCAAAGCAATCACCAGCAGTTTCCCACTGCACATCCCAGTCGAAGTCGTCGTAGCACTCGTAGTGGTCAACTTTCCGCAGATCCCACTTTACTCCAGAAGCACGTAACATTGGGCCAGAAAGCCCCCAGTTAATCGCTTCTTCGCGGGTGATAGTACCAATACCCTCAACACGTCGGCGGAAGATGGGATTATCGGTCACTAAGCGTTCGTACTCATCAACTTTGGGTATTAAGTAGTCGCAGAATTCTAAACATTTATCTACCCAACCATAGGGCAAATCAGCTGCTACACCGCCAACGCGGAAGTAGTTGTTATTCACCATCCGATAACCTGTGGCGGCTTCCCACAAATCATAAATCATCTCCCGTTCCCGGAACTGGTAGAAAAAGGGAGTTTGAGCACCCACGTCAGCCAGGAACGGGCCAAACCACAGTAAGTGGTTAGCAATACGGTTCAACTCCAGCATGATGACGCGGATGTAGCTAGCACGTTTGGGAACAGCGACACCTGCCAGTTGTTCTGGAGCGTTGACGGTTACGGCTTCATTAAACATTCCCGCAGCGTAGTCCCACCGACTGACGTAGGGGACGTACATAATTGTGGTGCGGTTCTCAGCGATTTTTTCCATTCCCCGGTGCAGGTAGCCGATGACTGGTTCACAATCAACGACATCCTCGCCATCCAGGGTGACAATTAGCCGCAGAACCCCATGCATTGAGGGATGGTGTGGCCCCATATTCAACACCATGGGTTCAGTGCGGGTTTCTAGTCTGGCCATAGATTTAGTGTTCTCCGTTCGTGAAAATTTTGAATTGAACCGCTAAGATGCCAACCAGACCCGATTTATCGTGTCTGCCAATCTAAAGTAAAGACTGTAGGTGCAATACTCTTAGAGTAAACTCTCCTTGGAAGGACATTATTGCGTTGCTCTTTGAGAGTTAAAGCAAGTGTCGGTGGCGTCTACATGTATTGCCCATACAGGGGTATGTTGGAGAGAGGAGGACAGAGGAGGGATTTTACTTGATATTTCATTTTGTTGCACTTCTTCAATTATTATATGGAAGCTCGATTTCAGGGACTTGAGGCGCAGGAATTTTTTCATGTGCCTGTGTTGAGTCGGGAGGTAGTTGCAGGTTTGGCGGTGCGTCCAGGCGGGCATTATTTAGATGCGACGGTTGGCGGTGGTGGTCATAGCCGCTTGATCTTGGAAGCTGCTGCGGATGTGCAAATAACAGCACTTGACCGAGATGAGGATGCTTTAGTGGCGGCGCAGAATTACTTGGCTGAGTATGGAGAACGTGTACAATTTATTCTCACTAACTTTGCTGACTACCATTTTCCTTCTAACACTTTTGACGGCATCCTCGCTGATTTGGGGGTAAGTTCTTACCATTTAGATCAGCCGGAACGGGGTTTTAGCTTTCGCCAGACCGCGAATCTAGATATGCGAATGGATCAGAGGCGATCGCTCACCGCAGCTGATGTGATTAATAATTGGGATGAGGCCCAATTAGCAGATATTTTCTTTAAATACGGTGAGGAACGACTATCGCGGCGGATTGCTAGACGCATTGTCGAACGACGACCCTTTCAAACGACTGTTGAGTTGGCTGAAGCGATCGCTTCTTCTGTCCCACCTAAATACCGTTATGGTAGAATTCATCCTGCTACCCGTGTTTTTCAAGCTCTGCGAATTGTCGTCAACGACGAGTTAAAATCTTTAGAAACTTTTCTGGATAAAGCACCAAACGCGCTTGTCCCTGGTGGCAAAATTGCGATTATCAGTTTTCATAGTCTGGAAGACCGCCCGGTGAAACATGGTTTAAGAAATTCACCTTTGTTAAAAGTCTTGACAAAAAAGCCTATTGCTGCATTAGAAGAGGAGATTCAGAAAAATCCGCGATCGCGGTCGGCCAAGCTGAGGATAGCGGAGAGATTGCTGTAACTGCAATGCCGCCTTAAACTGCTCCATCTCGTGGCTCAGTGCTGCGAATACGCTCAATGAACTCAGGATAATTTTCTAAATCCTGTTCTGACTGTAATGATGGCATTTCAATCCAATTACCTTCGATATGCAGCTTATCCACATAAGCGTAAAAGGCTTCCTGATCTTCCCGATGAGCAAGAACGTAATCATGTAATTCTTTCTGACTCATTGCATGAAAATTAGGCTTGCTCATCCTATGTATCTCCATTTACCGTTAGGGTATATCTCTATAATATTTTCCTCACCTGCCAAGAAGAATATATTTCCTGTCCGTTCATCAATACGAACGATATTAATAGGCAAGTAAAGCTTAGTAAATCAGCAGCACAATATGTAGCACTGTGTTTTTTGTTCTTGTGTAGGAATGATCTGAACTCCTTAACATTTGTTAAAGTTAATAACAAAAATAAATTGCCAATAATATGCGGCGCTCCACGCTCTACTAAGCTCAAGAGAGAAGAGATGAAATAGGAGTAGAGAGATTAATAAATACTACTTTGAGGAAGTAAGCCATGACTCAAGGTTTACATCTTCAAGTAAAATCTGTTTGCCTAACGCATAACGGAGTGAATTTACTGCATCTACTCCCACAAAAATCCCATCGCTTTCTATAACACTCGTTGATGATGATTTCGCACACGTTCGGCACTACCAGTAGGAATCGCAGCAATTAATTTTCGTGTGTATTCTTCTTTGGGTTCTAGGTAAATACTTTCGGCTGTCCCTTGTTCGACAATTTGACCGCGATTCATTACTAAAATGCGATCGCTCATAAATTTCACCACACTTAAATCATGGGAAATAAAGATATAAGTGAGTTGAAAATCTTTCTGCAATTCTTTTAAAAGATTCAATACTTGCGCCTGTACTGAAACATCTAATGCTGAAACTGATTCATCACAGATGATAAATTTGGGATTTAAAGCCAAGGAACGAGCAATACAAATCCGCTGGCGTTGACCACCAGAAAATTGATGAGGATAGCGGTTAATCGCATCTGCACTTAACCCCACCCGTTCTAAAAGTTCAACTACGCGTTCACGTCGTTGTCGCTTTGTTTTACCAACGGCATGAATTAATAACGGTTCCATTACCGCATCCCCAACTTTCATGCGTGGGTCAAGCGAACTAAAGGGATTTTGAAAAACTATTTGCATTTCCCGCCGTAGTTTCTGCAACGTTTCTCCTTTGAGGGTAGTAATATCTTGCTTTTCAAAGATAATCTGACCACTCATCGGTTCAATTAATCGCAGCAAGGTTCTGCCGAGGGTGGTTTTGCCACAACCAGATTCTCCCACCAATCCTAGTGTTTCCCCTGGTTTGACATCAAAGGAAACGCCATTAACTGCCATAGTGTAGCGTTTTGTACCACCAAATACCCCGCGCACTGGAAAGCCAACCTTGAGGTTGCGGATTTGTAATAGGGGTTGCTGTTCGCTGAGATTCGCTAATCTTATAGCAATTTCTTCGTTGGAAACTTCCGGGGGTTGTGGGGGTTCTTTTGCTTGAATTACTAGCTGTCCTGTTGCAGTCTCCTCTGCACTCATGTAGTCAGAAACGGTGAGTAGTTTTTGGGGACGGCGGTTGAGTGTGGGACGGCAAGCTACTAGACCTTTAGTATATGGATGCTGGGGATTACTAAAAATTTGCTGTGCAGTATCGTATTCTACGACCTTGCCTCTGTACATCACTGCCACTTCATCAGCGATTTCTGAAATTAGTCCCAAGTCATGAGTGATGAAAATCATTGCCATTTCACGGCTTTGCTGCAATTCTCGCATCAACTCTAGAATTGTCGCTTGCACAGTTACATCTAAGGCTGTGGTTGGCTCATCGGCAATTAATAGTAATGGATTGCAGGAAATCGCCATTGCAATCATTACCCGTTGCAACTGTCCCCCAGAAAGTTCATGAGGGTAGCGTTTCAGCATTGCTTCTTTGTGTTCTTTCACCAGCTGGGCCAATTTTGGCGCGTCTGGTTTAGATGAACCTGGGTTGGTTTGATTCCAGGTTTCGATATACTGCTGCTGTATCTGCTCATCGCTAGGCAGTAATTTTACTTCTTGCAGACCCGCGATCGCAATTTGTCTGGCTTGAGCGGCTGAGACATTCTGATGCCGCATAATCGCTTCTGTTAGCTGAAACCCAATATCATAAACTGGATTGAGCGAACTCATCGGTTCTTGAAAAATCATGGCGATGTCGCCGCCTCGGTGTAACTGCATTTGCTCAGGAGACAATTTCACCAAATCTATTGGGTTGGCATTCTCCTGAGCACGAAACCAGATTTCACCGCCAGTAATTCTACCAGGACTCTGCAACAATCCCATCACAGCTAAGGCTGTCACTGATTTGCCACTCCCCGATTCTCCTACTATTCCTAGAGTTTCACCTCGATGTAGCTGAAATGAAATATCATCTACGGCTTTAGCGATGTTGCCATCACTGGAAAAGTCAACTTGTAGATTGCGAACCTCTAGGACAGTTTCTCTCATAGGAGTTGGGTATGAATTTTGTCTGAAAAATTATTTGGATTTTAACAATAGTTTTAACGCTATGCTGATAAATTTGGCTTTTGTACTCCTTGGCAGTTTTTTCGCTGCTTACACCTTAACCACAATCATAATCGTGTTGTGGTATTCTCTGCGATTAAGGTTTCAGTGTTTACACAACACCATTAACGACAGAAAAGTAGTACTAGTTATCGCCTACTAAATAAGAAGAAAGATTTGGGAGCGATCGCACTATCTCCTACTCAGCTTCATCAATTTTTGATTGAATCGGATCGTCCATTGATGGATGCCGACCGATTTGTTTATCAGCTGCACGAATATTGATAACCCGTTCTCGATTCAAGGTTAATACAGTGACGGTCGCTCGCCCAATAGGTGTCAAACCAACAATTAATAGTCCATCAGCAGACCAAATAAAATGCTCACTCCAAATGTGCTGTCGCGGATTAAACAGTGCAACTTCTTCTCCAGATTGAGGGTCGGTTGCTGTCAGTCGATTTGTCTTCCTGCGATTGCAGTGAAAGCAAGCCAACGCCAGATTTTCCAAATTATTTGTTCCACCCAATGACAATGGCATAGTATGGTCTACTGTGAATTGCACATATTGCCATTGTTCAGATGCATGACAGTACTCACACAGGTAGTTGGCACGTCGGCGTACCTGCTCTTGTATAGATTCAGGAATTTTGCCACGAGAGGACACAATTTATAGTGTTTGCTGAGTTGGAGCAAGAGACACATTACGAATTGTGCGATTTACAAAGCTCAGGTAATCATCAATTTCTTCATAACAATCAAGTTCTTCTTCTTCTTCTGGACTTAATGGAGTATTTTGCTGTTTCGCTAATAGTTCTTCAATGCGATTTTGAACAGCGCTGGATGCTCGAAAAACTGGAATACCTTCCTCTAAATCAATCCGAACTGCGCCCTCAATGGGTAGTGTTGGTGGAAGGCTATTGAGTTTCGCTGGCAGAGAAATGGTCATGGTGGTGCCAGAAAATTAATTGATGAGTAGTTTTGATTGTAGCTGAAATGAGAAGATAGAGAATTGGTGAGGAAATAATACTGAAATCAAAGTGCAAAAGTTAGGACAGTTTCAATGAAAAAAAATAGCATATCCCAAAGGATAGCTATTTGTGAAAATTGTCTAATTGTAATGCTTTCAGCTAAGTATGGTTAACAAATTGAATACATGCTAGACTACAAACTTTAAAACGGAATATCGTCCTGATTAGGGTCTTCCTCCTTCTCTGGTTGATAGGTGGTTCGCTCGTAATTTGTGGGCTGGGATATGGGTTCTGACTTTGTTACTTGGGCGACGCCAACAGTACTTGTAGCTGGAGTAGCAATAGGACGTGGTGACTCATAACTGGGAACTGCGGCTGGAGAGGACACTTCTGAGGATGTTTGCCGTGGGGAATCTGTAAAGGATGGAGTTATGCTTGCTGAGGACGATGGATCAGTACTGAAACTACCACCTACAGATTGAATTTGTTGCACTGTCAATTCAGCGCGTTTTTCTTTAAAACCTTCTGGACGATCAATAGTATTCATACTTAAACGTCCTACTAGGATAACGCGATCGCCTTGGTGGTAATTTTGCTGTATTTCTATTGCTAAATTTCCCCAGCCGACAACTTTTAGAGTGGCTAGTTGGTCTTCTGTGCGCTGAGAATTCGGAAACTGCACCAGCATCTCCGTGACTCCCAAGTTATCCGCTGTATAGCGAAGTTGCGGTTCTTGAATAATTTCCGCCATCAAAACACAACTGTTCATTAAAATTCCTCCTGACTGTCAAAAGTGCTGAGTAAAAAAAATGTGATAAAGAGGGGGTTTTAATATTTCCGCAATCAATTTTCTATATGAACTCTTTATTAGAGTTAGTTCTAGCATAAAAGCCAAGCGATCGCTTTGAACAGCATTTAAGATACTGCTCTCTACCTTCGCTTGACTAAGATGAGCATTGAATTCTGCACGAACTAGTATAATTGTACCACTGTTAGACAGAAAAAATACTCGATATTAAGTTAAGTTTGGACATGAACTGGAAAAATACCCAAGGCAATCAACCGCGCGGGTAGGTCACGCAAGATGGGCAAGCGCAACAAAATCGGTGGCTGGAAGCTGCGATTTGAGTTGAGAATCGGGGCGAATATCTGCTTCTGGACAAAGGTTTGAAATGCTTGAATGATCCGTGTGGGCAATTCGCGTTGACGTTGCACTTTTGCTAAATCACTGAGTTCTACTTGTCGGTTCTTGAGTGGTTTGCTGAGTACATTTGCTGCGACTACAGCATCTTGAATCGCGTAGTTAATGCCCACTCCACCTACGGGAGACATTACATGAGCAGCATCACCGATAAGTAGTAGTCCTGAAAGATACCAACGCTTGACGCGACTGGACTCCACAGAAAGAAAAGCTACCTGTGACCAATCTTGTAAATTTTGGATGCGTTCATTGAATTCTGGTACAACTTCGACAACAGATTTTTTTAATTCCTCCAAACCAGCAGCACGCAATTTTTGATAACCACCTTTGGGGATAACATAGGCAAGTTGCCACTCGTCGCCACGATTAAGCATTGCCACAATGTGACCTTGAGCAAAGCGCCCCACTCCCCCCTCTGGGTCTTCTGGCTTTCGGGGTAGGCGGAACCACAGAACATCCATCGGTGGTGAAGTTTCAATTGACTCAAAACCACCCAGTTGCTTTAAACGGGAGTGGCGTCCATCTGCACCAACTGTCAGTAGCGCACGTACTTCGTGCCAACCTCCCCCTCCCCGATAGCGGACACCTTGAGCCACACCATTTTCTGTAACTAGTTCCTGCACATTCGCACCCATCACTAACCGAAAATTTGGATATTTTTGTGCTTCTTGAGTAATAAATTCCAGGAATTTTACCTGGGGAAGCATCGTAATGTATGGATAGCGCGTTTTCAGGTGACTAAAATCTGCTAATGTAACAGTATCTTGAGGAGTCTGAACCCGAATGCGGTGCATCTTGGCATGGGGTAGTTGTAGCAAGCGATCGCTTAAGCCCATTTCCTCCATAATTTCCATCACCGATGAGTGAATTGTGTCACCCCGAAAGTCACGATCAAAGTCTTTGTGAGTTTCTAGCAGCATCACCGAAATACCTTGACGCGCTAATAGCAAGGATAAAACTGCTCCTGCTGGCCCCCCACCAACGACGCAACAATCTGTAGTTTCTACGTCTACAATGTCATGGGCAGGGTTAACGCTTGATTCTTGAGAAGGATTTGCGGGTACATGGGTAGTCATAACAACACCTCTTGACAGCCCTAAAATCCAGGGTAGTTTGCTTTTTATAGCGAAAGCTGTTTTTTTAACTTTTCGTATTTACATGGAATTCCTGGTGAGGTGTTGGCGGCGCTCAATGTCTCTACTAAGGAGCAAATAAACTGCTATTAATGATAATCCCCCTTGTCAAAGCAGTTGTTAAAATCCCTTGATACTCTAGAGTGAAATAATCAGGCTTTTCAGAACACCCAACTATCAAGGACTACATTATCCCTCTGGCAGATAAAATTTATATATGAACGCTACACAAGAACAACTAAAACTTAAATTTAAACAGGCTTTGGCGGCTGCTTTTGGCGCTGACTTCGCTGGAGTAGATCCGATTTTGGTTCCTGCTAGCAATCCTCAATTTGGTGATTATCAAGCGAATGTGGCTTTATCCCTGAGTAAAAAGTTAGGAAAGCAACCAAGGGCGATCGCAGGGGCGATCGTTGAGAAACTAGATCTATCAGAAATCTGCGAACCGCCAGAAATCGCTGGGCCAGGATTTATCAATCTGAAACTCAAAACAACATACCTAGAAGCACAACTGAAAACTATTCAAGCAGACTCTAGGCTAGGAGTTCCGGCGGCGAAAACGCCAAAGCGGGAAATTGTAGATTTTTCTAGTCCGAATATTGCTAAAGAAATGCACGTCGGACACTTGCGTTCCACGATTATTGGTGATTCCATCGCCCGCATTCTAGAATTTCAAGGACACGATGTCCTACGATTAAATCACGTGGGTGATTGGGGTACTCAGTTCGGGATGTTAATTGCCTACCTGCGGGAAGTTTACCCAGAGGCTCTTACCACCGCTGACGCTTTAGATATTGGGGATTTAGTCAGCTTTTATCGCCAAGCCAAACAGCGGTTTGATACAGATCCAGCTTTTCAAGAGACGGCACGGCAAGAGGTCGTAAGATTACAAGCAGGTGCAGAAGATACACTTCATGCTTGGAAATTACTGTGCGAACAGTCGCGGCGGGAGTTTCAAGTAATTTATGACTTGCTGAATATCCAAGTAATTGAACGCGGGGAATCTTTTTATAACCGTTTATTACCAGGAATTGTAGAAGATTTAGAAAAATCCGGGTTATTAGTAGAAAACCAAGGAGCAAAGTGTGTTTTCTTGGAAGGTTTTACGAATAGAGAAGGTGAGCCTCTGCCTTTGATTGTGCAAAAATCTGATGGTGGCTACAACTACGCCACAACTGATTTGGCATCTTTACGATACCGAATTCAACAAGATGAAGCAAAGCGCATAATTTATGTAACTGATGCTGGACAAGCTAATCACTTTACCCAGTTCTTCCAAGTAGCGCGCAAAGCCGGATGGATTCCTAATGATGTGGAACTAGTTCATGTTTCTTTTGGTTTAGTCTTAGGAGAAGATGGCAAAAAATTCAAGACTCGTTCCGGGGATACGGTGCGGTTACGAGATTTGTTAGATGAAGCGATCGCTCGTGCTCATGCAGACTTAGAAATCAGATTAAAACAAGAAGAACGCGAAGAAACTGAAGAATTCATTCATAAAGTTGCTGAGGTAGTTGGGATCAGTGCGGTTAAATATGCAGACTTAAGCCAAAATCGCACCAGTAACTACATTTTCAGCTACGACAAAATGCTAGATCTTAAAGGCAATACTGCACCTTATATGCTGTATGCTTACGCGCGAATTCAAGGTATTAGCCGCAAAGGTGGTATTAACTTTAAAGAGTTGCAAGAAAATGCCAAAGTCATATTGCAGCATGAAACAGAATTAGCCTTAGCAAAGTATCTACTTCAGCTAGATGAAGTTATTAGTATTGTAGAGCAAGATTTGCTACCCAATCGACTATGTGAGTATTTGTACGAACTGAGTAAAAAGTTTAATCAGTTTTATGACCGCAATCAGGGGGTTCGCGTGCTAGATGCGGAAGAACCACTACGGACATCCCGCTTAGTTTTGTGTGATTTGACAGCTAGAACCCTAAAGCTAGGA
Source organism: Komarekiella atlantica HA4396-MV6 (assembly GCA_019359395.1). GTDB lineage: Bacteria > Cyanobacteriota > Cyanobacteriia > Cyanobacteriales > Nostocaceae > Komarekiella > Komarekiella atlantica. Next base: position 66,942 of record JAHHHK010000013.1, on the reverse strand, counting down.
CTCTCTTTGCTGGGAATTCAAGTACTGGAGAGGATGTAATCAGAAGTCTTGAATTGAAGTATTGCAGGCGCGATCGTCATTTATGAGATTATTAGAAATAAATCTCATTAATCAACATCAGTTATGACGATTACCTTGACGATGCAAGAGGATTGGGAACTGTGGACAGAAGCTAATTGCAACAGCTCACAACAACTGGAACAAGAGCCATTTGAAATTGTCCGTGAAATGCCCAAGCGATTGGGTAAAGGTTATGTGCGGGATATTGAGGTGTATCCAGAACTCTGGGTGATGATTTTGGACTATGAATATCACGATGATGTTCTATGTAAAATACCTGAATGGGATCACCCACTGCAATTCTGCGTCTACCTTTTAGGCAAAGTCACAGATGAATACGGGGGGCAGTTGGGAGAAGGATACACGTGTATTTCGGGTAGTGGTGTTCAACGCCAAATGACGACGAAGGCAATCAAAACTCGATATGTGGGTATCGATATTAGTATGCCTGCGGACTTATTAGCAACTTTTTTTCCTGACGAAAAAGGAGAAATTTCCCAACAGTTGCGTCTATTAGCGAAAGATGATGATTGGCAGACTTTGCTTTACCCAGAAACTACAACTGCTATTGTGGGAATAACGCAACAAATTCTCAACTGTCCCTACAAAGGAATGACGAGGCGGATGTATTTACAAGCGAAGGTGCTGGAACTAATGGCGTTGCAGTTAGCTCCCATCTTATCTGCCCAGGATGGATTAGAACCATCACCACGATTGAAAACAGAAACCATCGCCCGGATTCATCGCGCTAGGGAAATTTTGCTCTCCCATTTGGAGAATCCGCCGTCATTGCTGGAATTGTCGCAGATTGTCGGGGTGAGCGATCGCACTCTCCGGCGCGGATTTAAGGAAATGTTTGGCACAACGGTGTTTGGCTATCTCTCCAATATACGCATGGAGCAAGCAGAGCAACTTTTGCGAGAGGGTAAGCTGAGTGTTGCGGAAGTTGCCAATTTGAGCGGTTATTCTCAGCAAGGACACTTTGCTGCTGCCTTTAAAAGAAAATTTGGCATTACGCCCAGAGAATGTTTGTCAGGAAAGATAAATATTTTAGCTTCATAATGCCGTTTTGCGACTGTAATGCCGTTTTGGAATAGACTCCAACCCTAGTGTTTCTCTACACTATGCCTTATTGCAATTAATAACTATATGCAATAAGTCAGATTTTTATTTAAATTTCAGTAAGCGTGGTGTGATGAGCAAGATGAAAGGTTGGATATTTCTGCACAAACAAAATTTATGGCTGCTACCCAGTTTGATAGGATATATTCTCAATGCGGTTAGTCAGCCTGTTGTAGCTCAAGTTGAATCAGATAACAAAAAATTAACCACACATATTCCTCAATTAAGTGAGGTTAAATTTCCAGCCACTAATATAAAAGGTTTGCTTTCCCAGTCGTCACTACCAACGAACCCTTCTCAAGAGGATGTTACGCAAGTGACGAGAGTGCAGGCTAATCCCACCGATAAAGGTGTGGAGGTGATTCTACAAACCACTCAAGGAGAACAGCTGCAAATCACAAATCGCAGTCAGGGAAATAACTTTATCGCTGATATTCCTAAAGCCCAATTACGTCTGCCAACTGGTGATGCTTTCACATTCCGTTCTCAAAAGCCTGTTGAGGGTATTACTGAAATAACAGTTACAAATCTAGATGCCAATACTATCCGGGTGACAGTAACGGGTGAAGCAGGATTGCCAACAGTTGAGCTATTTGACGGTGATGAGGGTCTAATCTTCTCTTTTGCTGGTGCTGTAACTTCCGCGCAGCAGCCACAACAGCCAACAAGTGAAACTCAACCAGAGACACCTTCAGCAGAAAGTGATGAGCCGATTGAATTGGTGGTGACGGGTGAGCAAGACGGCTATCGCGTACCAAATGCAACCACAGCGACGCGAACAGATACACCATTGCGAGATATTCCCCAATCAATTCAAGTCATTCCCCAACAGGTTATCCAAGACCAGCAAGCCACTCGCCTAGTAGAAGTGTTAAAAAATGCCCCTGGTGTTGTGCTAGGTGGTCGCTCACCTCGCGATCCTCTCAATGTCATCAACATTCGAGGATTCAATGCATCTAATGATATTCTAATCAATGGTTTACCAGATCCTACAACTTCAGAGGTAGGGTTTGGCTCAAATATTGAGCGTGTTGAAGTTCTCAAAGGCCCTGCTTCAGTTCTGTTTGGTCAAGGTGGACTTAGTGGCAAAGTTAACATGGTTACGAAGCAGCCATTGCCCGATCCTTTCTACGCAGTAGATGCGTCAGTTGGCAGCTACAATCTTTATCGTGGTGCGATTGATTTATCTGGGCCATTGAATGACAGCAAAACAGTACTGTATCGTCTGAATGCTTCTGCTCAAACTAGAGAAAGCTTTATTGATTTCTATGGTCATCGAGATTATTTAGTTGCACCAAGTTTGGCATTTCAACTAGGTGATAGAACTAAGTTGACATTAGCAGCAGAATATGCTCTATCAGAGGGAACCTATGACTTTGGAGTACCCCCCAGGGGCAGTGTTTTGCCTAACCCTAATGGTAGGATTCCTCGTAACCGTTTTGTGAGTGAGCCTGATTTTAATCAGGTTTCAAATGAAGTCTTTCGTATTGGCTATGATTTAGAACATCGCTTTAGTGACAACTGGCAAGCAAGAAGCGTTTTCCGGGCTTCTTTGTTTCGCCTAAGACGCGATACTGTATTTCCTTTAGCATTGCAAAGTGACGGGCGTACCTTAAACAGAGGACAAGAGGTTGGCACTAAGTATGATGCAAATACCTATAATTTAGACAATTACGTTGTTGGTAACTTTGCTACGGGTAGTATCAAACATCAGGTAGTAGCAGGATTTAATCTAAGGAGAACGGATACTGATAATCAAGGTGCTGGTGATTTCAATTACACTCCCCTTGATATTTTTAACCCTGTGTATGGGCGTACTCCAATAGATCAAAGTTTTGAGCGCTTCATTAACAAAGATAGAGTGCAGCAATTAGGTTTTTACTTCCAAGATCAAATCACCTTAGCAGAAAACTTCAAGCTACTTTTGGGTGGACGTTTTGATATTGCCAATCAAAAATATCAGGAACCACTTGAACAAATAGATGACTTTAAACAAACAGAGGCTTTTAGCCCCCGTGTTGGGATTGTTTACCAGCCCATTCAACCAATCTCGCTCTATGCTAGCCATAGTCGTTCGTTTAATTATTCAACATCTAGTGGATTCGCTCCTGCGGAGGCTGAACCAGAGCGAGGTACACAGTACGAAATTGGTGTCAAAGCTGATATTACGGAGCGGTTGGCTGCAACACTAGCCTTTTATGACTTAACTCGTTCTAACCTGCCAACATCCGATTCTGATAATCCCTTCCGAAGCATTCTAGTTGGGGAGCAGCGAAGCCGTGGGATTGAGTTTGATATTTCTGGTGAAATCTTCCCAGGATGGAATGTTATTGCAGGTTATGCTTTCACCGATGCAGAAATTACAGAAGACAATGACTTTTCAGTTGGTAATCAATTGAATAATGTACCTAAACACGCGCTCAATCTATGGACAACTTATGAACTTCAATCTGGCGACTTGAAAGGATTGGGATTCGGTCTAGGAGTATTTTACTATGGCGATCGCCAAGGTGAGTTAGGAAATACATTTGTGTTGCCAGGTTATACACGCACGGATGCTGCTATATTTTACAAACGAAACAACTTCCGGGCTTCACTCAATATCCAAAATTTGTTTGATGTTGATTATTTTGTCTCGGCTCAAAACCGAAATCGTGTTCTACCAGGAGATCCACTGACTGTACAAGGAACAATTTCCTGGGAGTTTTAGGGGTGAGTTCATGAGAGCTTCTTTGCATCGTTTGATCAACTTATTATTATTAGGAGTTTTGACATTTACACTGACTTCGGCTTGTAGCAGAAACATTAACTATAGTGTTACAAGCCCAAAACAACTCAAAGAAGATTGCCGAGTTGTGCAACACTTGATGGGAAAAACTTGCATTCCTCGCAATCCTCAGCGAGTAGTGACAATGTGGATGGGCACTTTTTGTAGTACCTTGGCATTAGGTATTAAGCCAATTGCAACTATATGGATTCCGGGTGAACCTTTCCCAGAACATTTGGGAGACAAAGCAAATGAAGCTGAATATATTGGTACTCTTGCTGAACCAAATTTAGAAAAGATTTTGCTACTAAAACCCGATTTAATTTTAGGGAACACGCGGTTAAAAAATATTTATCAACAATTATCTAACATTGCGCCTACTGTTGTCTTGAATCTTCCTGCGCCTCCTCTTCCTTGGCAAAACAACTTAGAAGATACTGCTAAATTGCTAAATAAAGAACAGGAAAGTAAACAGTTAATAAACAAATATTGGCAACGAATTGAAAAATTGCAACAAGAACTGGGCGTTGGCGTAGCCTCTCCAAAGGAGAATCGCCGTCTGCAAATGCAAGTATCAGTTGCTACTGTAGACCAAACTTATGGCATTTACACTTATGGAAAAAAACATCCCACTAGTGCAGTTTTAAATGATATTGGATTACAACGCCCACCCTCACAAAGGGGTGATTTTTTCACAAAAGATAATATTTCTCAGGAAAATTTATTTGATATTGATGGTGATGTTTTATTCCTTTCCACTAGAGGAGGAAAAGCTAGTAGAGAAACATTAGAAAAACTACAAAAAGATCCACTGTGGCGAAAGTTGAAGGTGGTTCAACAAAATCGGGTTTATCTGGTAGATTCTGACCACTGGTACGCTTTTGATGTTTTGGCTATGAATGCAGTTCTTGATGATTTATTTAAGTATCTAGTCAAACACCCCTAAAATCAGTTTTATCTGAAATTGATTACAAGATAGCCTGTAATTCAGCGATCGCATTTGCCACAACAATGCAACGTAAAATTTCCTGTAAACGCTCTAAATCAGAAATCTGGGCGATTTTGGGCATTAATTCCAAGCCCTCACTACCAAATTTTACCTCTAAAACAGTTGCGATGTTTGATAAAAAGTTTTCTCGTCGTCCACGTTCTTCGCCCATCCGCAGTCCGCGTTCCTCACCCATCCGCAGTCCGCGTTCCTCACCAATACGTATACCACGCTGCTCAATTTCTTGATACCAAGGCGACTCACGTAGCACAGCCATATCCCACCTCATGATCTCTTGAACTAGTGTACTTTCCAGCACAAAGGTCGCAAAAAAAGCCAATACTGTCTCTAGTTGATTTAACTGTTCGTCTGCACGCAAAATCTGCAATGCTTCTCTAATTGTAAACTCGTTCTCTCCTCCTTGAAGTATTGGCACAAAGGGTAGTAAACATGGTAATGGTTGCTGGAAAACTATGTTAACATCAACTTCCCACAAATTAATTACACGATAATCTTGCCTTGCTTCTAACCCGGCAATATTTGAGGCAAATCTAGTCGGTATTTCGTCATCACTAATTTTCAAAATGTTAATTAATACTGGGTACGTCGGTAGCTGATATTTTTCTTCTGCCAAGGCTGTATAGGCACGCATCCGACGCGGCATTGCTGATGAGGGACGCAGTTGTAATTCGTTGAGAATTAGGAATTTACCATATTGTTGACTTTCCGCCCGGATTAAAACATCACTTTCTCTACTAATCCATTGAAATTCTGAGTTGAGAATTTCTCCGGCTTTGATGTCGGGTATTTGTGTTACCCATTTTACCCAGTTATCCGGTGCGAGACTAATTAACTTTTTGCTACTGACATCTGCGCGTTTTACCATAGTCTAACTATGCCAAATCCTCGGATTTTAACAAATTCCCAGATTCTCACTCATTTTAAATAGGTTTTGGCTGAATTAAACACTATATAGCGAGCACAATAGCCTTAAGTATCTACTCACAGAGCACTCAAAGGAAATTCAATACGTCACTATTAGTCATTATGACCAAACCCTAGTTAACAGCATGGCTGAAGGGATAGTTCTGACAGGATGATTCAAATGTGGCAGTTAATGTGGGAAAAAAGTATGAACAAAGCAGTTATTACCAAAACACTCATTACATCACTAGGTTTTTTAACTTTATTTGCCCCCAGTCAAGCATCTGCTCAACTCATACCACAGCCTTGGATTTCAGTCGGTGGAAAGGATGGTGATGCAACCTTTGCTGTGGGAGCCAGAGCATTAAATTTAGGAGTTGAGTTAGGAAGTGGGCCTGATGGCGCTACTGGCGTAGATGTTCTGAAATTTCTAAGTTTACCAGTGATTTCGCCTTATGTAGGAGTTGGATACTATTCAGAAGATAAAGGTGTTGCAGTTTCCGGTGGAGTTCAAGTCGGCGCTACTGATAACTTTTTTATAGGTGCTGGTTACAATTCTGTGCGAGGACTCAACGGACAACTGGGAATAAGATTCTAATTGTTCTGTTAGTCTTTTAATAGGAGCATGGCAGGAGTGAGCAAGGCACAAATTTCTCATAACATAATGCATACTTTTGCCACATTCTATTAATTTTATTTGTTTAACAGGCATCTCCTTATGGAGCAAGGGTTAAGATTACTTATTCAACTAGTACTAGAGTTCGCACCTGTAATTGTAACTCTAATACAAAAGAGAACGGAAGAAATGGCTATAACTAATTACCAACTTCCGAATACAACTCAAGAATTACTTAAGTTAATAAATATTTCAAATCAGCCAAATAGTTCTGTGGCAAGAGTTGAACAACAAAAACTTCTGCAACAGCAATTAGCCATTTACCAGCGTGAGACACAAATACAAATAGCAGAGCAAGAGAAAGATACAACTCTAAAGCTACCAGAAGTTAATAAGATTCTTGATAGCTGGCCGTTGAGATTATATCCTTCACAAATTCTAGATCACACTAGCAATGAACGTATCCCACTCAAAATCTTTCTTGCTCCTCTGCAAGTGAAGTTTGATCAATTTGATCATAGGAATGATGAAACATCAGAAATAGAGCTAATGTTGGCTGAAGGTTTACGAACATTTATCAGCAAGCATTACTCTCTTCATAATCCAATTAGACCGACAGAATTGTTAGCAGGAGCCTGGGATAGCAAACGTTTTCATAGTGAATCTAGCATTAAGGCTCTGTTTGGCATATTAAAAACAGAGCCGATTCTAATTTTAGAATCGGAAAATGATGGAGATTATCTAAATTTCCGTATTGCTTATTGGGGATTGGGACAAGGAAACTACTATTACAAAACAATTGCTCGGTTATCTCATAGAGAAATTGTTCAGGAGTCTGCCAAAAATCGCGCTTTAGAGTGGAAAAAAATTAGAGATGAACTGCTAGCACAGGGAGCAAATTTAGAAGAAATTGAGCAGTTTGGTAGAGATAATGTATTTAATTTGGCACTTTTGGAAAAGGCAGAAAAATGGAAAGCTCAAGGGATTGATATTAGTAAGTTATCTTTGCAATATCAAGTTAATCACCAAGATTTTGAAAAACTTTGCCATGTGTTAACTACCTGTCACTTTCTGGTTGCTGCTTGGGTAGCAGACGTTTATCACCTAGTTCACTATGATGTACCTCCTTTATTGCCAGAATTGCTGCCGAGTTTGCTTGAAGACGCGATTGATTTACAATCAGTGCAAGCAATTATCATAGGTTATAAGCAAGTCTACCAAGCTTTAGAAAAAGAGCGACGTTACTGGGTTCCAGAGTTGGCTTTGCAATTAGCTCAAAGTTTATCTCATTTACCCGATCGCACTTGGGCACAGGAGCAGGTTGATTACTCTATAAACACATGGTTGGAACTACGTCAATCACCGCAAGGATTCAGTAACCTCTTAGAGGCGATGCACTCAGTCATCAGGATAGAAGATGAAGAATATGTGCAAAAGCTAAGAGAATACTTTATGACAGTGGGCGATCGCCAAAGTATTCTTGATGTTGAAAAACTTTTGGATGCGATCGCCAATCTTAAACACAAACACCCTCTGGAATCTACCGATCCTAGCTATACCCTAATCAAACATTCAAGCAAAGTTACGTCTGTTGCCATTAGTCCTGATGGAAACATTTTAGTAAGTGGGTGTGTAGATAAAATCATCAATGTATGCAATCTGAAAACTGGCAAATTACTCCGCACCATCACAGAGAATTTAGGAGAAGTTTCATCCGTCGCAATTAGTCCCGATGGAAATTTCCTTGCTGTTGGCAGCTGCGAACATCCTAAAAGTAATGTAAAAGTGTGGCATCTGAAAACAGGCAAATTACTCCACACACTTTTGGGACATCAAAAGCCAGTAAACATTGTAGTAATCAGCCCAGATGGGCAGATTCTCGCCAGTGGCAGTAATAAAATTAAGATTTGGAATTTACACAAAGGCGATCGCATTTGTACCCTTTGGCATTCATCCGCCGTTCAGGCGATCGCTATTAGCCCCGATGGTACAATCCTTGCCAGTGGTAGTTCTGACAATAAAATTAGGTTGTGGAATCCAAGTACAGGCGATCCCCTACGTACGCTCAATAGTCATGACGGTGAAGTAAAATCTTTAGCCATGAGTCCCGATGGACAACTCCTTTTGAGCGGTAGTGCTGACAAAACCATCAAAATTTGGCATCTAATTACAGGTAAAGTTCTGCATACATTGACTGGACACTCAGATGCAGTTAAATCTCTAGCCATGAGTTCTGATGGACAACTCCTGTTGAGCGGAAGCGCTGATAAAACCATCAAAATTTGGCGTCTTTCCACAGGTGAACTACTGCAAACTTTGACTGGACATTCAGGAACAGTGAATTCTGTTGCTCTAAGTCCAGATGGTAAGTTCCTCGCCAGCGGTAGCGCTGATAAAACCATCAAAATTTGGCAGATTTTTTTGTAATACTCAGGCAAAAATTGAGAATGCATCGACCTGCATTGCGAATACAAGGACAAAATTCGAGTTCTTTAAAAATAGCTTATTAATAAACCAATACGGTTCAGTTAGGCTTAAAACTCTTTATCTGGCGGGTTTAATCCCCCATCATACGCCTTGATAACTGTTTACTGTTTACTATTTACTGTTTACTGTTTACTGATTTAAAATTAGCTCTCTTACCTGATCTGCGGAATCTTGTTGCAATGCTGATGATGCGATCGCCTGAGCTTCAACTACAGTTAACTGAGCGATCGCCTGCTTGATTATAGGTAGAGCTTGGGGATTCACACTCAACTCATCCAGCCCTAACCCTAATAAAATTGGCGCTGCTAAAGGATCTGCTGCCAATTCGCCACATAATCCTACCCAAATCCCAGCTGCATGAGCCGCTTGGACAGTTTGCTGCACCATCCGCAACACAGCCGGATGCAGTGCATCAACCAAATTTGCGACTCGTGGGTTAGTGCGATCGCCAGCCATAATATACTGGCTGAGGTCATTAGTACCAATACTAAAAAAGTCCACTTCTGTTGCTAATTGATCAGCGAGTACTACTGCTGACGGAACCTCCACCATAATACCGACTTCCATCGCTGCATCGAAGGGGATACCAAGTTGGGAAAGTTCAGTCTGCACTTCACCCAGAATTGTCTTAGCTGCATGTACTTCTGTCACACTAGCAATCATCGGCAACATGATTTTAATTTGGTGTCCAAAGCTGGCTCGCAAAATTGCCCGTAACTGAGTTTTGAACAAATCTGGATGATCTAGACAATAGCGAATTCCGCGCCAACCCAAGAAAGGATTGGCTTCCGGTGCTACCTTGAAGTAAGAAAGTGGCTTGTCACCACCTACATCTAAGGTGCGAATAATCAACGGACGGGTATCAAGAATTTGAGCGATCGCCTGATAAACTGCAAGTTGCTCATCTTCGGTGGGAGCGCTTGTCCTGTCAAGATACAGAAATTCGGTGCGAAGCAGCCCCACACCTTCTGCACCCCCAGTTACGGCCACTTGAGCATCAGCGACACTACCAATGTTGGCTAAAATACGAATTTGCCGCCCATCACGGGTAATTGCTGGCTGCTGTGCCGTGGCTAATGCTTGCTGTTGGGAAGTTTGCCACGCTTCTCGCTTTGCCTCCAGCACGCCTAGAGTATCTGCTTCTGGCTCTACCCACGCTTTGCCACTCTCACCATCGAGTGCCATGAGTGTACCATCTTCCAGGTGCAACACTTCCGCACCTATCCCTAAAACTGCGGGAATACCCAATGTACGGGCGATGATTGCGCTATGGGAAGTCGCACTTCCAGAAGTAGTACAAATGCCCAGCACCTTTGCCGGATCTAGCCCAGCGGTGTCTGAAGGAGTCAAATCAGTTGCCACCAAAATCGCTGGTTCAAAGAGATGCAGTCCTGTATGAGCATTCCCAATTAGTAACCGCAGCACCCTTTGCCCTACATCTACAAGATCATCAACTCGCTCTTGCAGGTAAGAATCTTCAAGTGTGTGATAGGTAGTCGCCACTTCATCAACTACGGCTTGCCAAGCTGCTTCAGCATTTAGGTGGTGTTCTAAGATGCGCTGATGAGCCGCTTCTAGCAATATTGGATCTTCTAAAAACAATAGATGGGCATCAAAGATAGCGGCTTCAGTGTCACCAATTTGAATGGATGCTTGTGAGAACACTGCTTGAATTTCATGTTGGGCAGTGTGAATTGCTGTTTGTAACCGTTGCCACTCCGCCTCTGCATCTTCTACGTGGTATTGCGTAATAGTAATTGGAGTAGGTTGATAATGAACAACCGGAGCGATCGCCACTCCTGGAGAAGCTGCGATCCCCGAAAGTTCGCCGTGAGTTGGTGGGGTAATTTCGTGCTGTACTGGTGCAGAATTCAGAATAGTATTATCTTCACCAAAGTTGGCGGCAAATAATGCTTGCAATGCTGCCAGTGCCTCATCTGCATCAGGGCCAGCAGCGGTAATCAACAATTCGTGTCCTTGACGCACCCCTAAAGTTGTGACTTGATTAATACTGTCGCCTCGAATTAGTTCAGTATTTCTAGTTAAGTTTCGTACTTGAATTTGGGATTGAAACCGGGCTGCGGTTGCCACAAACTGAGATGCGGGACGGGCATGTAATCCTAATCTATTGCTAACAATCAGCTGGATTTCTTTTGTTGGCAACTCTGCATTCGTTGTTGGGCTATCACTACTGACAACTGATGGCGAGATACTGGCTATACCCAATTGAGTTGCTTTTGCTACCAATGCGCCCCGTGCTTCGGCAATAACTTGCTGAATGTCTCTACCAGCAGCAACCGCAACGACAGCAGCGATCGCACCTTCTACCAAGGGTGCTTCACACAGATACACTTTCTGTTGCTGTGCTTCTGGCAGAAATTCTAGCGCCATTTCTGCACTCATCAAAGCACTGCCCAAATCCATTAAAACTAGAACACCATCATCACTGAAAACAGAAGCGATCGCCTCATAAACCTGGATAGGATCTGTACCCAGTGGATTGTCGGGATCTTCAATACCTGCTGCAACCGCAAGAGAAACTTTGCCCTGAACCATTTGTGCGGACAGTTCCCGCACTCCCAGAGCTAGTTGTTTACTGTGAGAAACAATAACAATTCCGATCACTGCAACACCATCAACCTTGTTGAGAGGTTTGTGCTTAGCTAGTTATCCATTTCATTTTTTCATTCTGTACCACCAACAACACCTATCTTCATTACAATTGCAACTGCCCAAAAATATTTGAATTTCTCCTGCTATAAATACGAACAAAATAACTTTTTTTAAGAGAGTAGGTAGCGTCAACCCATGAAACTCATCACTAGCGGTACAGGAAGAAATGTTTTGGATAAGTTTGTTCCCATCGTACAACTTAATTGAAGCATCGCCGTCAAGATTATCTCGCCACAATATTAAATAAGGCTGATCCTTTTCCAATAGTTATTTCAGCGTTAGCAAGGAATATTTACTGCTGGTGTGCGTTAGCGGAGCTTAACGAAGTTATCGCTTTGCTGTGCCGCTAACTTTCATACTTTGGTTATATAGCTCTATACAATTTTTGAACAGCAATCGCGTTACAAAATAACAAAGTTAGTGTCTCTCACAGAGAAACACTAACTATTGATCATTAAACTACAGTAATCATCACCTATTTTCCAAAATGTCTATATATCAAAGGAGAGATAATACTGTATTGCTTTGATGAGCATGAAAAGTCTGTATACTTAAAATCTGATACTCTTATTTATACAGAAACTTTGATTTTCTTCAGATCATACATTGCCGTGAATGGTTTATCATAAGGATGATTGTTAGCAAACTCTAACATTTCATTTAGTGCATCTGTGAAATCTGCAAATACTTTCTCTACGCAAGTAAAAGCTTTTTCTCTCTGTGCTTCTGTCAATTTTATGCTTTTAACAAAATCTTCTACATTATCCATTTCTGCTTGGATATGACCTGTTTCCTTAGCATAATGAGACTCACCAAAATACGGGTGATGCTGCTCAGTAATTTTTTGAAGTTCCTTTCCTACTTGTGCAATCTCAAATAAAGCCACAGTTCCCGTTGCTTCTATTGCCTCAATGATAGCTAACTTAATTAATATATCCTCTTCAAAAGTACACATAGCAAATAAGTTATTAATCAAAGAGCGTACTTTGTGTGTTTCCTCACCCCAGAGGAATTTCAACGTATCGGTATAGTTTATGGAGTAATCATATCCCATCAACTTGAGATCTTGTATAAACCATATCCAGTGACGACCATCTTCGGAAGTATGTTGGTTAATCATTTCTTGGAGCCTGCTAGTTGCTGGCTCTTTGCGGAGTATGACTCTATTGAAATCCTTAAAACTCATTGCAAAAGGAGCAAAGGCAGGAGCCCAGGCTAACCTTTGCCTTGGGTCTATACTTTTGTCCTGAAGAAATTTCATAAATGGCGTTTGGGCAAATTCTTGCTTCTTTATTTCAAGCAATGCAAGGACTTCTTCCATTTTCAGATCCCCATATAGTTGTATAGTAAAAACTTGTTGAGTACAAAATATCTACTTGTGTTGAGATTTAATTTACGCAGCCTTGCTGGAAATTGGAGCAACAAATTTAACAGTAGTTTAAGTATCTCCTAATCTCATCACCTTCAACTTGTCCCTTGCGAATCATGTATACGGCTTTACACCCTCTTAATGTTCACATCGTATTGTTGAAGGAGCAAAATCTCATCGCCAGATCAATCAGTTTTCTAATCTTGATGAGGAATTTTAATAGTCTTGTTCTAAATCGTACATTGCGTTATATTCGTTATATCATATATACCATAGTATAAAAACAAATTAACAACCAAATCAAGGACAAAATGCATGATACGCCTCTTGAGTCAGGGTAGGATTCGAGCTAACGCTGGCATAGTTGTTGTTGATAGTAGCAGAAGGATGGTGAGCCTGAATCGAAGGTTTATAGAAATGTGGAGTTTTCCTCAACACATTATAGTCTCACAAAATGAGGGTCAAGCACTAGAATTAGCTTCTAGTCTAGTTGAGAACTCCGACCTGTTTCTTCACAGAATTCAAGAGATTTACATGCATACAGACTTAGAGGCTTATGATACTTTTAAATTAAAGGATGGTCGAATGTTTGAGCGTTCTTCACTACCTCAATACTTAGAAGATGAATGTGTAGGAAGAATTTGGAAATTTCGAGAAATAACAGAGCGCTATCAGTCGAAAACATTGATAGATATTGGAAATAAAATTTTACTTTTTCCTGCTAATCATAATATCTCGCATAATAAGTTGTAGAGAGACTCTTATTTTTTCATTATTTATTCTCTTTACTTGTATACCACCAAGTTTTATTATAGATTACATCGAAGTAATGATTGAGGAGTAAGTAATGCGATTTTAGGGAAATCTTCGTAGTTACTGTTGCCAATCCGTTATGGTAATGCCTAATACAATTTTGTTTCCTCTTTTTGTTGATAGCCAAGCGCCAATAACAATTAACGCTCAAATTGCTGAACAAATTAAATTACTAATTGCTACAGGGGATCTGCAACCAGGTGATACTCTGCCTACTGTTACTCAATTAGCTAAACATTTAAAAGTAAATCATAACACTATTGCAGCAGTTTATAACTATTTAATTGAATCAGGCTATTTGGTAGCCCAAAGAGGTAAAGGGACGTTTGTTGCTCACACTCAAGTTGTACAAAATATTATTATCCATAAAGAGTTTTATAATCTCCTAGGGCAAGCTTTCAATGCTGCTGTAATGACTGGGTTATCTCCATCTGAATTTGGTGCAGCAGCCTACGCGCAAGCCGCAATATTGAATCGGCATGCCGTTGCTCCTTTAAAATTAGTATTTATAGAATACTCGCAACACAGTACAGGTGTATACGAAACTATTCAATCAGAAATAAAACTTCCTTTATTGTTTCTCTGTTTGGAAGATTTCAAGATTAATAAATCAAAAGTATTAAAAGAACTGTTAAATGCTGACCTTGTAATTACAACTGCACAACATCAGTGGGAAGTAATTAGATTAACTGCTCCAGAGCAAGAGGTTATTACTGTTAACCTCAAGCCTGACTTGCAACTATTGGCACAAATTTCATCTTTACCTCGTAATGCTTTAATGCTACTTATTTGTCAAGAAGAAGTTACTTGTAAAGTGATGAAACAGATGCTACAACAAGCTGGAATTTCTCATATAAACTTTCAAACTTTAGATTTAGAGTACCTTCAAAAAAACCATAAAATTTTGGAGCAGGCTGATGCAGTTTGTGCTTCAAGGCTTGTTGAAAACTGGGTACGACAGTATAGTCTTCAACCATCGGAAGTTATGGTTTTTAATTTCAGTGTTGATGAAACTAATATGTCAGTTTTGAAGGCTCGTTTGGCTGCAATTCAGTTAACTAAATCAACTATCTCTCATACCACTCAGTGACAGAATACGCGTTAGAGAAATTCTTATCCGAACCATAAATAAAAGGGCTTAATTAAATCAAAGCTTGTAGTGAGTTAGCGCGTTCTTCTCTACGTTCGCGTAGCGTGTTGTAGATAGAAGCCGCACCCTAAGCATAGCCATGCCGCAGGCTTTACAGTATAGCTTCTCTACGCATAGAGTTTTTGTTGGGACAAGGGTAAACGGCTCTAGCCCTTGAGAATTTTATATTGAGCGATTTATCGCTCACTACGAACAAAAGTTTTATCTTACATTTAATTACATCTATCCACTTATTAGGTGTACTTGTACTACTTGTATTGCAAAAGCTTGTTGAGGGTAAAAGATCTACAGCTTCAGAATAATCTGTATTTTTAAATCAACTAAATTTCTACGTCTGGTTCTTAACCCGGAATTATAAATCAATACAGTTCAGTCAACGAAGAATTGTAGTTTAGGAAGCCACTCGTATAGGTGGGTTTCTTGGCTTGAATACAAGAGCGTTTAAGCGGACGCAACCCAACAAACACTTTAATAGGTGTTGGGTTTTGTTCTTTAACCCAACCTACGTAATTTGATGTTTTTTACGCTAACTAAACTAGATTAAGTTATAAACAACATAATACTATAGATATGGGTTTAATAATACCACTATAGCGGTATGCTGATAAAAGACTAGTTAAGGTAGGCAAGCACTATGTTTGAAAAGTTGATACGTAGGTAAAGCAAGATAGCAAACTGTTAAAGATTTCTAAAGTACAAGGGCAAATATTACACTTAGTGGGTGAGATTATGAGTAAAAAATTGACCGTCAAGCAAATTAGCCTCAATCTGGCATTAGATGAAGTCAAAAGACTTGAAACATATTGTAATCAGACGGGGAGAGCAAAAACAGATGTAATTAGAGAGCTCATTCGCAAGTTGCCCGATTAGGGTGGTAACTAGCAGAAAATTCCCGGTTGTTTTGCAAAAACAGACGTTAGTCTGGTAAAAAAGCTGGAGGCATATCAGTAGCATGAAAACCACAGTTCATGAACCCTATCTGTGTGGTTGTAATAAACTGAATCTAACTCAAGCGGATCTTTTACCCTCAACAGGCTCTTGCAACACAACCGGTTTGTAAAGGCGATCGCTCTTTATCTTCACTTCAAGACTATATTGGAATTAAGTATACCGAATCTGTGACGAAGGCCACTTCAGTCTTAACACTTAATCTATATATAATTTTGTTGTATTAAAATCTGCGAGACTGATATCTGCTAAGGACTCTCCTTTTCAATGCCTAAAACGATATGATCAGTAATCTGGCAAAGGTTAAAAATGAGTTCATAGTATTTGAGTTTCTTACAAAATTTATAAATTTTAGAATACGTTTTTTAGATTTTATTTAACTTGAACCACCTAGAAGGTTATCATCACAGAAATCACCATAAAATTATAAGTATTAATACTAAGTTTTAATTCTTAATTGTTAGATATGGAGTTTTGTTCAATTATCAAGCGATGGGCTGCACCTACGTGCCAGGTACTAACTAACATTCAACAGATTAAAATAGCGTTTGTCCACAAGGGGTAAACACAAAAAAATTGGCAGTGAAGTCAACTTAAAGACTCGCCAATTCTTTTGGCACTTTTTTACTAGGCGTCCAGTAGAGTGTTTTATGTCTCTATAAATTTGTTCTATATAGAACTGAATTGGCGAGAAATCGCTGATACAGCGGTTCTCGTTTACGTGAGCATACCCGTAGGGGCACGGTACTGCCCATTGGTGTCAACTTTAGCTAAAAATAGCTTTACTGTTGGCCTTCTCATCCGCCAGAGAATTTATTCTCTGGCGGATGAGCGAAAGTCTACTTTAGTAGACTGAGGATTTTGAGAATATTTTTAGTCATCTTCAGATGACTTTTGCTATGAGCAAGGAAGTTCAGTTCCTTGCGGGATATGGATTTCACGTTAAGTTGACACGTATGGGCAGTGCCCCTACACCTGACGATGTAATGTTGTACCGCATCTGAATGGGAACCGCTATAATTACCCGAGAGAATTCCTGAAACCCAGATAAATTTCTTAGGTTTCTACTAGATATTGATACCTCGGTGTAACATGTGCGATGGGCTACGCCCCGCCATAGGCGATCGCAACGCCAATACAAAATTCAATACAAATGTGTCATCTTGCTGTGATTAGATATAAATAGTATTTGCTAGCCCTAATAACAAATATTCCACTTAACTATCAATGCATTTCGTCGTATTCTGGGGCTTCAACTCGTCTTGCTTCTAGCCGAGAAGGTGGAAGGAACTCAGCGCGACGCACAGGAACCAAAGGCGGTGTAGTTCCTTGATAGGGATGAATAACTTGTACAGTACGGGCTGGACGTTGCCGAGGTGAGAACAAAGCTAATACCCCAGCGACTACAACACCACCGCCAATAGTCAGACTCATGCCTCCTACCGCCCACACTATGGGTGAAGACCACCAGGGATTTTCTGGTTGGGATGGTGCTAATGCTGCTTTTGGTTGATTGTTCTGGGCTAATTGTAGCTGCTGGGTGTTGTAATTATCGAGAAGTCGTTGGTTTTGAGTTTTTAGCTGTTCGTTGTCGCTTTTTAAACGATCAAATTCTACTTTCAGCTTTTCCCATTCGACGCGCTGTTCAGAATTGGGAGCTACAGGCTGGGGATTAGGATATGCTGATTGTCCATAAGGCCCATAAGGATACTGCGCTTGTGGCTGCATAACTTGGGGTGGCATTACGGTGGCTGGCATTTGTGGAGCAACAGCAAAATTAGATTGTAGAGGAACATTTGTCCCTTTGAGTAATACGAGAGCCGCCAGTCCAGCTACGGCGACCCCGCCGATAAATGCCATACTCTCACTCATCGCCTTTGCCCCTCAATTGCGACGTAATTATAACCATCTGTGACTGACTCACTCTCACACTCATAATTTTTTACCTACTTAACTTCAGATAATACTCAAACTATAAGCAACTGTATCAGCTAGTTTTTTTACATCCTGATATCTGATGTTAATATTCAAGACCATAACCGTCAAATTGTCCACCAACTAAGGACAAAAAAACTACGCTGTTATACTTTTTAATCTACTTTCTCAGTCTGAGCAAGATGAGTATTTGTGCCGTTGTTGTCGGTCTTGATGGCCGACTTGAGACTTTGACAAAAATCCGCGATCGCACTCAGTCCTTGCTCTGGTGTACCTTCTGCCAACCTTTTCACAAAAGCACTGCCCACAATTGCGGCATCTGCGCCCCATTCCCTGACTTGACGGGCTTGTGCTACTTGAGAAATACCAAAGCCTACACCGATGGGTTTATCAGTAACACCACGAATTTGTTTAAGTAAATCTGACACTCGCGTTTCCATCTGGGAGCGTATGCCTGTAACTCCTGTGACGCTAACTAAATAGATAAATCCTTGGGAGGAGCGAGCGATCGCTTCTATGCGTTCGGCTGAACTGGTGGGAGCTACCAACAAAGTTACGTCAATTCCCATTTCACCAGCTGGTTGAAGCAAGCCTGCGGCTTCTTCTAAGGGTAAATCTGGTACTACCAATCCTGCTACCCCAGCAGCAGCAATTGAAGAGAGGAATTTTTCAATTCCACGGTGCAAAATTGGATTGTAGTAGGTAAACAGGCTAATAGGCGATCGCAAATTGGGAGTAGTTGCTTGCAACATTTCCAGCACATGCTCCAACTTAGTTCCCTTTTGCAGAGCACGGGTAGCAGCTGCTTGAATCACTGGCCCATCCGCTAAAGGATCGGAGTAGGGTACACCTAGTTCAATAATATCTGCCCCACTACGATCCAGAATTTGCAACGCTGCTGCTGTTGTTTCTAAATCTGGATCGCCAGCGGTGATAAATGGAATCAGAGCACACTCTCGATTCCGTACAAGAGTTTCAAAGCAATCAGAAATCGCAGTCATTAATTTTAAGAGTCAAGAGTCCAAAGTCAAGAGTTAAAATCTAAACTTTAGGCTCTTGACTAATAGATAACTTTACACCTGAGTTTGTTCTTCTTGTTCTATTTCAGCTTGAATTCTTGCTAGTTCTTCGGGAGTAAGTTCTTCTAGCCGCTTTTGGAGAAAGTCTTGTTCATACTTTTCCCGCTGTTGGTGGTAGGTCATTTTTTGTCCCACTGCGCGGAAAAAATAGGTGACTAACCAGCCAACCAATCCACTGACTAATAAAACTTGGCTCCAGATGCCAGCTTCTTGATTATCTAACCCGACTAGCTGCAATAGTATATATGCCAAGCCACCAGCCAGGAAAACGCCCAAGCCAATACTAATAGCGTCAACGCGTCGCATGAGATTTATGACCTACCAATCTTGTTAAACTTCAATTTGTCGCCGCTGGGGTCGAAAATTTACAAACGGCGATAGAACCAACAGACCTGGAAAGAAGAAAAACACCAAAAAGTACATAAAGGTGCGCTCGATGGCCGTAGCCACATACCAACGCTGTTTCAGGTACAGCAAGATAGCAATTGGCATTACTAAAAGATAAGCTCCAGCCAAAGTCAGATAAAGCAGGGCGACAATCATACTTTTTTGTCTAAGCGTCTATTTTCTTATCATAGGCTGAATGCCTGATCTGAGGGAAGTATTGCCTATTGCAAAATAGGCTGATTTCGTAAATCATCCCACATCCAGACGGGCTGACCGCTAGTTAGACGAATACCACCCACCCAGCGATCGCTACTATTAATCTCCAACCAATTCACCTCTCCCTGCACCAAAGCGTGTCCCGTTTTAGTTAACTGGAGTACTCGTTTATACCAGGGTTCCTCTAGAGATTCAGTTGTAATCTCCAATGGTGGACGTTTACTTTGCAGCATTTGAGTCAGCACATACCAATACATGGTGTCTCCCAGATAAGGAAGCGGTTCTTTTTCCGCAACCAGAGTTCCAAAAAGTTTATCGACTCTCATAGTTTCTTTGTCTGCCAAAATTGAGAGCGTTAGCTGCTGTGTCAAACTGAGTCCATTTTTAACCCAAGGAAGTTCTTGGAGATGTCGCCGTAGCGCCTTCGCCATTGGAGGAATTTCAGGAGTTCCGGTATTCACAATCTGAATCAGCACTTGGGGTGATTCAGCGCTCAAAGCTTTCCAAACCCGATCCCCTAATTGAAGCTGTTGGCGAGTAATGGGATGTCGCCGCTCCCAAAGAGTGCAAAGTGCCTCCGATGAAAGTTGTCCTAACCCTACAAAGCGCTCAACACCTGGAAAAGAATCGATACAAATTAACTCTAAATGTTTGGGAAATGATTGGATCTTCCAAAAGTGGTGAAGCACATGAGCTAAAACTAGCTGATCGTAGGGATCATGTTCAAACCACAGCATTACCCGCTCATATTGGTGGCTGATACATAATTGACTATATTCCCGTTCAAGGCGGTTTTGAGCATCCTTTAAAGTAACACCGTATGCTTCTGAAATGAACGCTGCTCGTGTGTTCAAAAATTGGGACAGGTTAGAGTTTGGAGGAATAGGCCCCTGGCAATAAGGATCGGCAAATTCTAAAAAATCGCCACAGAAGCCCGCGATCGCCAATTTATTCTGAATATCTGATCCACACCGTAGATGCAGGGTTTTTAAATCGGCATCGAAAGCTGTCATAACACCACGGGATATATCCTCACTGGCTTGAGTAATGCGTTGGATATGCTCCTTGAGCTTCACCCAACTTGGTAATCCATTTTCCCTGGCTATAACCAGTTGAGCATCACTAAGCTGAGGTTGAAATGCCGCAAAATCTCTAATTTGAAAAGCCTTGGGATGATATTGCTGAAAACGTTTAAGCGCTAACTCCTGATCAGCCCTGTACTCAAAAAGCAAATCTTTTGCACGTTTCTTCTGTTGTTCAAGACTTAAGCGCTCTTCTTTGAGCGGCTGGCGCGGATTAGACATACGACCTCCTCTATTACCGCCTGTGTCCGCCACCCAGGCAAAGGAAACCGTATTTTATAAAGTTGTAATTATGGGCGCAGCCCTTTCCGCGGACGTGGCAGCGTATTCACGCATATCTTTATCCTAGCACAATACGTTTTGCCCACACTCCGTATTGCATTCAAACCATAACTACTGTAAATTGATGGCTGTGGAATTCGTCAACAAAGTCAAGTAAAAAGAGAAACAAAATACTGATTCTCGATAAAATTTTTGAAATTTAGTTGCACAAAAGACACAATTGATGGTGGAATAGATAGGGAAGTATTTGCTGGCTTCACACAGTAAGTATTTGTCAACACCTAAGGGGGTGTGGCGGAATGGTAGACGCTACGGACTTAGTAAACTGAGCCTTGAAGGAGAAATCCCTCAAGTGGAAGCTCTCAAACTCAGGGAAACCTAAATCTGTTAACAGACACGGCAATCCTGAGCCAAGCCCATCGATTTGAAATTTGAAATTTGTGATTGTTCTGCAATCCAAAAGCCAAAATCCAAAATTGAGGGAAGGTGCAGAGACCCGACGGGAGCTACCCTAACGTTAAGTCGAGGGTAAAGGGAGAGTCCAATTCTCAAAGCCTTTGATTGCTAAAGCTATCAGGCAGTAGTGAAAGCTACAGGAGGATGAAAATCCGTTGACCGTAAAAGGTCGTGTGGGTTCAAGTCCCTCCACCCCCATTAAAAAGTTCAAAAACCAAAAAAATTAACCCACCTGCACTTGGTGGGTTTCATAATTTATTAAGTAAGCTGACCTGTTGATTTATGTTTTTATTATCACTTAAATGTTTAAGTAGTTTCTCTTAATTATTGAAATAATTTAAATTTAATATTTTATTTATCCAACTTTCTGTAAAAAAACTGCTGAATCTTTGATGAATAGATTGATACTACTGTTCGGCAAGGTTAAGCTGATAACAATATGAACAGGAAGCTCTTTTGTCTTGATAACTGGAATGACCGCTAATAGTTTACCAAGTAGTCAGGGATATCAGCATTTTGTTACGTCCAACTCTAGACAGCTTAATGTGGAAATTGCACAAGAGAGGGTTTACAGTTTCTTGGCGGATATTGTCAAACAATCTCCACCAGAGGATGTTTTGCGAGAATTTAAAAATTTATTTATAGATGGTCTAGATTCACCAAGTTCGGATTATGTTCCAGGAATATACGGAATCTTCTTTGACGATAAAGAACAAGAGTTTCGTAACACACTTAAACGATGTTGCTACATAATAATTAATAACTGGGAAACAAATAGAAAATACAAATATATCCAAGAATTAGTTAACTTATTTACTATTAGCAATCTGAGAATTGAGACAAGTAATTCTTCAATAATTAATATCTGTAAAAGCTGGCTAGATAATTTTATAAAAAGTAATGATTATCAAGAACTTAAATTATTTGCTGCTAGATATAATGAACCAAACAAAAATTGTTGGACTCATCGCTACACTTCTTATTTATTAGTTGCTCAATCTTTGAATGAAAATAATTCCAAAGAGCAACAAGAGGCTGCCAAGAAGCTGTCTAAACAGATAAAAGACAAATTTAAGTTTGAACTAGCAATGTATATTGCTCGTTGCCAGTCTGCTGCTTCAAGTACAACACGTTACAATAATCCTAGTATTTTGAGAGATAATGTTTTACATTTAATCAAGGTAATTGTTTTAAAAAAGGGTGTATTTAGCCATAAGAATATTGCTAATATATTTGTCCAACAAACTAAAAATCAAAGCCTTGAAGAATTTAAAGAAAGCATTATAAAATATCTGTTTTTTTCAGTAGAGCATCAAGAATTAGCAAAAAGTTTGAAGCAGCAGTTTGTAGAGAAATTATCGTTATGGAAGACAGAACATAATGAAGAAGTTATCACTAAAGAATTCTTTCTACGAACCTGTAACCGTGTGATCGATTTTCTGACTACAGAAAATGGAAAAGAACCTTCATCATTGTTCATTTTATTGGTTTCGCAAGGAAATCCTCTCACATTAGTGATTATACTGCTGAAGATTATTTTGATTTGTAGAAACTCTCGCATACATTTGGAAGCTCGTATTGCTCATCTAATTTATTACTACGAGAAGTATTCCGCAGATGAATGTAAGTGGGTAATTAATTTTATCGAGATTTTTAATATTACCTTTGCTATTTATGCAGACAATGTAGAATACAATTTAATTAAGATGGAAGAAGATCAATCTAATCCGCAGTTGAATCTGGATACTTATCGTGTGTTTTCGCAGTTGAAGACGAATCCACAAAAATGAATGCAGCCTTAAATTTATTTGTTTGCGGAAATGGATAGAAATCAGAAATCAAAACTTAAGATTGAGCAAGACGTTCGTCGAACCAAGCTAAAGCAGCACCAAGAGTTTCAGCTAGAATACTAATCAGACGATATAATGCGATCGCACCAAATACTAGGGCCCCTGGAAAGTGGTGCTGTAAAAGTTCATAAGCAGTTGCTTCAAACACACCCAATCCACCAGGCGCACCCGGAATAACTAACCCTAGCAACCAGGCAAAACTAAAAGCCCCTAGTAACAAAGGAATTTGACTCCAATTCAAAGAACTTAGAGCAGAAATAGTTAATATAAAGCCAGCACCACGCAATCCTAAAAAGCCCAATTCTCCTAACAAAGGTCGTAAAGGATAGCGTTCAATATTGAAGGGAACAGTAGGCTGAGTCGTATTAGCAGATTTTTTTGCTTTCAGTTTGTACAAAAAGCGAATAGCTGGGTTCAAAAACCGGGGATGAACTGCACAAAGCACCACAGCTAAACTCAGCAATTGTAAGATTTGCACAACCAAAGTGGTATTCGCTGCTGCAAATTGACTACCGAATAGAACAATGATGATTAAAGCAGCCGCTACCATGAGTAGCGGTTCTAGCAAAACGCTTAAGGTGGCTGCACCGCTAGAAATATTAGCATTTTTCGTTGCTATAATTCGTCCATAGTAATGCCAGACGTTACCTGGCAAATACTTGGCAATGTTTGTTTTTAAGTAAACTTGAATGAACTGGGAAGTTGATATAGGTTGATTTAAATCTTGCAGAACCCAAGTCCAAATCCAGCCTGCCCAAGTATGTGCTAGTAAGGTTACGCCTGTGGCGATCGCAAGAATTGCCCATCCTATACTATCAATGTGGATAGCAGTCACCTCAAGCCAATTATCTTTCAAAGCTTTCGCTAAAAAAAACAGCGTCCCACCCAAAATTATCCAGCGTAAAATTTGCTTCATGATTTTGGTAATTTAACGATTAGAGCAACTAAGGCTGAATACCTCAAATATTATGATATATCGGCTACATATCCAAAGCTTTGGAGAAAAGATTCTTGACTTGTAAAAAAAAATAATGTAATTTTTTTACAAAGTTTTTACTAAATTAATATCATTTACTGTTACACAAAAACTATATTGATATTGGGCTTTTTAGACACTCTAGACTTTACAGTATGTTGTCTAAGACAGATATTGTATTGGTTATATACTGTTGACTCTTGACGTTTATTTGTACTAAAATTTTCATCATATATATACATTTTAATATCTTTATTAATGCTGAATTAATACTGATATAACTTAACATAAATTGATCCCCAACTTACAATTTAATTTACACATTACTCAAAATAGCCTTAATTTTATCATACATAATCAACAGATTATTACATTAAATTATATCTCTCTAGAGTTAGATAAAAATAATGGTTTAGTACTAAGTAGAATGTTACCTACGCTAGATGTAAAGGTCGTTTTAGTTCTCTTATCCTTGACTAGGGTTATTCAAAGATTAGACAACTAAGAAAAGCATAATAATTTGCCGATAAACCCGATTATTCAGCAAAATCAATAGCTCATTTTTTAGTTGAAAGGAGGACTAAGTGAACATTTTGATAGGTTTCTTGAAAAAACTACGACTACGCCAGATGCTAACTATCTTTTTAGCTGGACTATTGTTGATAGTTAGCACTGCTTGTAGTGGAGTAAATGCTCAAGGTGCAAATCCACAAAATCCTGCTGTGCAAGCTGGCGGTGCAAATAATCCTTACAAAGGTGGTGGAGACAAATATACCAAATATAGGATGTCTACAGATCCGAAAGTAACGAATACAAAAGCCAATAAAGGACAAGACCAAGCTAGCTTACAGCTAAACTCACAATTGCTCGTTGCTACAAATAAAGAATCCGAGCTACTTTATCCTGGTGCTGAGACACCAGCAGGTAGATTAAACAAAGAAGCAGAACTGCCAATCATTACGGATAAAGACTTTCGCCAGCCTGAACCAGGTGGTTTAATTCAACGTGAACCAGATTTAGGAACTCGAGTTCAAGAGCGACTTGAGACTGTGAAAGAAGAATTTGAAGAAGCTTCCGGCTTTTTGAAAGAAAAAGCAGATGAGGCAGGTGCCAGACCTGAAGTACAACCAAATCCAGCAGCACGCAGATAGAATTTTGATTTCCTCTCAATGCCTGAGATTTGAAATTAACTCTAAAGGCTCTGTTGGTGAATGTTTAACTCAGACACAAAAATGCAAGGACTAGGACTATGAAAAAAGTAATCAATTGGCTGAAAAATGTTCGTCCCGTGAAGATTTTAACTGTCTTTCTAGCAGGAATCTTCATCTTTTTGACTCAAGCTTGTGGTGATCCAGGAATAGCAAAACAACCACCACAGCCTGATGCTCAAACACCTTATACCAAACGATACGATCCCACAAAAGATTATCCTCTATCTTCTCCTGCTGGCGGGATAAATAACTTTAGTGATGTAGACCCCAGAGCAAGAGGAACTGAAAAGGCAGCGAACGATAAATCTGAAGCACTGTCGAAAAATGCTCAAAAGAATGTTGACGAGAAAGGGGTTAAAAGTCCAGGAGAATATATCCAGAATTTTCAGCAAGGGACACCCCTTGGTGAAAGAGCGAAGAACTTGGGTGAAGATGTTGGTAGTTCTGCTGGAGAAGTAGGAGAAGGAGTTGCTAAGGGAACTAAGCGCGGGATTGAAAATATCAAGGAAAACACTCAAAACGCTGCTAAAAGCTTGACAAAAAATGTCCAACGTGCAGGCGAGGATGCTGGGAAAAATATTCAGCGGACAGCCGAAGATGCATCTGATGCTGTAAACAGGACAGTCAAATAGGCTAGTTAAAATTAGTCATTGATTATAGGACAAGCTTCTGCCTTGTCCTATATTTTCCACTTAATAAATGATTATTGTTAGCCTTTATTTTCAAGTTCAAAAAATAGTATAAATGTTTACTTAATTTAAAGTAATAACTGCTATGTATAGATTTCTAGCAAACCTAGTGAGTCATTAATTATAATTTAAATCCGGTAAGCTAAAGTAAGCTATTGCGATACCATCCTTATAATGTAAATCAAATCACATAAGCTTATGGAGCCAGACTCTTTACAAACCGAGGTGATTCTGACATATCCGCGTGAGTCCCTCGGCAGAGTGCAACTTGATTGGACACCCCAACCCGGAAACTATCTCGATTTCCAAGGTAAGACTTACGCGGTTTTAGAGCGTCGCCACAGATATCAATTTAAGGCGGGGCGATACCGCTTGCATAATATTGCCATTTACGTGCAATCTGCTAAACGACCATCTGAAAAAAGTTTAGTACAGGGACGTTGGGTAATTGGTGATGCTACTTGCAGGTATAATGCTCGTTCAGAAATTATTCGCTGTGCTGTCAACCCAGATGGCCCTTGCAAGTCTTGTCGCTTCTATGAAAACTTAGAAGTTACGAGTTAGGAGTTATTAATCCTCATCTCTCCATTTGTCTATCTCTCATCTAACTACCAAAGCTCAATACTTCTCCTACAGTTAAACGAGTACCATTCACAAAATCCCATCCCGACTGGGGACGTTTACCAGCTAGCTGAACCTCTCGTAACAGCAGAAAACCTTCTCCAGTTTGGGCGATCGCTCCAATTCCCTTAGTAATACTTACTACTTCTCCAGGATTATCTGATACAGTTGACAGATTTGACAATTTAGTAGAAATTTCTTGTAGTTCTGATGGGAGCTCGCGATCGCAAGCAGAACCAAGGGGAGCGGAACCAGTGATTTTTAACAGTTTGTTGCGAAAGGTAGCGGTGCAGTTAGGGTAAAAGCCTCTAATTTGATTGTGTAACTGGATAGCGCTCTTTGACCAATCCAACACATAATCTTGTTTTTGAATCAAAGGTGCATAAGTAGCTTCTGAATTATCTTGGGGAATTGGTTCAATTTCCTTACGTTCTAGCTTCAATAAAGTTTCTACTAATAAATCTGCACCGATTACCGCAAGTCTGTCGGCTAGATCTTGGGCATTTTCCAGTAATCCAACAGGTGTAGTCGCTTTTAAGAGCATTGCCCCAGTATCCATCCCCGCATCCATTAACATAGTCGTGATCCCCGTTTCCCTCTCGCCGTTATGCAGACACCACTGAATCGGAGCTGCACCCCGATATTTTGGTAAAATTGAGCCATGCAGATTAATGCAACCCAACTTTGGTATATCCAAAATTTTTTGCGACAAAATCTGTCCATATGCGACAACGACAAATACATCTGCGTCTAATTGTCTGAGTTGGGTTAAAGTTTCAGTATTTTTTTTCACCGATTGGGGCTGCCATACTGGCAAGGTGTGAGTGGTAGCAATGGTTTTTACTGGTGAAGGGATAAGTTGATTTCCGCGTTCCCGGCGTTTATCTGGTTGGGTTACAACTGCCAATACTTCAAATTCTGAGTGATTTAGTAATTTTTCTAAAGTAGGGACAGCAAATTGGGGAGTACCAAAAAATACGATTTTCATTAGTCATTAATCATTATTCATTAGTTAATAGTAAGTGTGACCCTAATAACTGACAACTGATTCAATTACAACTTCAATGGCGTAGTGTAAAGCACCGTTGACTTTTGTAAAGAACATTAATTGTTTGGTGATCAGATATTCTGTAATTGGTGAAACCAAAAGTTGCTTGATATACTTGTAACTAAGCTGGCAGTTAGATCAGCAAATACCAACTGTGTCTTGCTTCTGGTGAATTGAATATTTTGACGATATCTTATGACAAATAGCCAGAGCATCTACCAGCTAAATTTCGTTCATAATTTTGTCTCAAATTAGCGTTAAGCGCGGTTTTGCTTCTAAAACGGGATGCTTTCCTACTATTCGCGGAGCTAATATTGCAATTTCTGTCTTTTAGTGGATGACACTAATGGTTTTTGAGTAATATGTATTGTGTGTCTAGTTCCCAAGTTTTTCAAGTAACGCCTCACATTTCCTGTTATCGGAGTTTGTGTTGTTATAGCAGGTATAAACCAGCTTGCTAACTGCGGCTTAGTTACTATAGTCCAACTTTTGAGAGTCTCTCTATCTGATTTTGGGCTGCCAGTATAAACGCCCTTAACTTTCCCCCACTAACACTTAATTCTGGCGGTGTTGAGTGTAGGAATACAAATGGTATATCTCGTGCAGTAATTACTGAGTTATCTGCACAATTACTATACTGGCATATTTTCGTAAAAAAATATTCTGTAGCTTCATCAAGAAAACAAGTAACCAATAACACTTTAGTTTCGTAAAAATATGCGAAATTGGAAGTTAAGATCTCGTAAAAGACTTTAGTTTGTTGTTATACATATAATTCAGACCTTGCTCATTGCCGTATAGGCATTGCTCCTCACACAGCAACCACCCTTCTAAAGAGTCTACACATGCTTAAACCCCTTTTGCTGTCAGGATGGTTCCGCACGCACCCATTTCTTAATTACGTGGCCGTTGTGATACTGCTCGCACCTTTACTTGCAGCATCCGGTCACTCTACCGCAGCCAAATCAAAAGTAACAAAGGTAACTTCAATGACTGGAGAATCTGACTCTGTGTCAAATGAAGTAGTTGCCATTAAAGAACCTGATATAGCTGAAATTATCAAAGCAGATCAAACAAACTCGTTGAGAGAGGAATTTGATGTGCCAATTAAGGAGGCTGCTGTTGAGAGGCAAGTATTAGTAACGAATAAAATTGAGTCTTTGGTAGAGAAAGATAATTCTCTGTCAAGCAGCGATGTGGCTACTGCTAATCCATTATCAGCAGTTGAACTTGCACCATTACCAGAGGTGTCTGCTAGTAAACTTAATTTAGTGCAAAAATTAAAAGCTGCTAAGGTTAAGTCTTTGAGAAAAGAAAATTCTCAAGTAAGACAAAAGCCTATTTCTCAATCATTAGCAGCAGTTGAACTTGCTCCAATTGCAGGAGAATCACAACCAACTACAACAACGGAAATACCTGCTGAAGAAGCTCAAGCAGAACAAACAGATCCAATAGGAAGTCCTCATCCCATTCCTTGGAAATGGATCACAGCTACTCAAGAGACTATTGGTTCCAAGGGTGGTTCTGGAGTGCGCTACTACCGCAGTGTACCTGTAGTTTCTCCAGATGGTAAATATGCTGTTTATAGTCGGGTGCAACTAGAGGTAAAACCGGAAATGTATAACAGTCGCGTCACTAGCGTTCTGTTTGTACAGGATATGCAAACTAAGAAGTTGTGGGTGATGGCTTCAACTGCTCCTGTTAGTGATCCCTTGTTAGCTGTGAAAGCGGTATTACCGGAACAGAGTGATACCAATGGGTCGATTGGGGTGTTGGTTCCCGTTAGTTGGTCGGAAAAAGGCGATCGCTTTTTAGCACGTAAGTTTAAAGGGGTGTTCAATACAGGCGATGCTACAGATCATGCAGTAATTTGGGATCGGCAAAAAAACCATGCCAACACTATTGCTCCCGCTCAAGAGGAAAATGAGCATGAGAAGATTGCCATATTGTTAGGTTGGAGTAAAAGCCAACCCGATCATGTGCTGTTTCGTGCTGGTGAAATGGGCGAGGAAAACTGGCCTTTGGTGAAAGTAGCTAATGATGGCAAGACTGTACCGACAACAACAGATGCAGATCAGCCTATTACTTTTGGTAAAAAAGTTACAGAAGTTTGGGCAGGGCCACAAGTCGCTTACCGATAGTTTATAAAAAATCTTATATACTGCTCCCGTTGTTACAACTAGCAACAACGGGAAATTTTTTTTAAAGAGGACAGCTAACAGCCGTATGATCCAAAAGAGGTTCTGAGTTATGAGATAGCGCGAGGAATCAAAATGATTGAAAATATCATTCCCATATCAACTCTCTTTATTGGGCTTAACGGGATCACAGCATTTTTTCTTTCGTATATTGCGGCATCTGAACGGGTAAATACCAGAGTTTGGCATGGTGAGTCTAAGGAAGATGTCGTAAAACAGCCTGATCCACTAGCAAACCCTAGTGCTTGGGCAGCTATGGTGGAAAATATGACTCAAAAGCTATTTCCCGATCAAAGAAATAATGATGGCTTGCTACAACGAAAGGTTCGCGCTCACGGGAATTTTGCTGAGTATGTGCCTCATGGATTGCTGTTTGTGTTGGCGCTGGAGTTAATGCAAGCACAAGTATGGTTATTGTGGCTACTTGGAAGTGTTCTCACTGTGGCGAGAATTGCCCATGCATGGGGTCTGATAAAAATATATGGCCCTTCTCCAGCAAGAGCGATCGGCTTTTTTCTGACCTGGTTTGTCTATTTAGTCGGCAGTTTGGCGTGTATTTATTACGGTGTTAAGGGTGTAATCTAACAATATTTACTTCAACTGATTTTATTTTTTTCAGCAATAAAGCGGCGTTACATTGATCATGAACTTTTAAATAACTGTTCATTAATAAATGCTTCACCTGAGTGGATCACTGTTTATAAAAAATACTAATTTCTCAACAAAGCTACTGTTATTTATCGTTGCTTTCTTATTCAGGTACAACTCCTTTCACCCGACGGATGGGCAAATTAGCAATTAAAGCTGTCGTTCGTTGGTTGCTTTCTAGGGAGAACTCTAAGCCTTCGGTGTCAATTTCTACATAGCGACAGACTACATCTAGGATTTCTTGCCGCATTTTTTCCAACGTTTGAGGGTCTAAGTCAGCGCGATCGTGGGCAATCACTAATTGCAGGCGACGTTTAACTTGAGTGCGACTGCTGTCAGTACCGCGAGAAAAAAGTCGTTCTAGAAGTTCAATCATTGCAAATAGGTCTGGGGCAAGAGACTGGAAAGTGAGTTAAACAATCTTTGTCCACAACAACCTTCGCAGACGGGCGAAGATGTTGTCCTGGGACGAGTCGATCTCAAGAAATTGGATCGATTCCCCTTCCAATCTACGAGCAATGTTTTCAAAGGCTGTGGCAGCTAAAGAGGGAGTATCGGCTAATACTAAAGGTTCGCCGCGATTGGTAGAGACAATAACGCGCTCATCGTCAGGAATCACCCCAATTAGGGGTATTGCAAGAAGTTCCTGAACATCTTGCACTGACATCATATCATTCGCCTGTACCATTGAGGGTCTGATACGGTTAATTATTAAATGAACACGCTTGATGCCTTGTGCTTCTAGTAACCCGACTACCCGGTCAGCATCACGAACGGCAGAAATCTCTGGCGTGGTTATAACTAGGGCTTCTTTGGCTGGGGCGATCGCATTTTTAAACCCATTTTCAATCCCAGCAGGGCTATCAATGATTACGTACTGATACTTTTGTGCCAGTGCATTCACTAATAACTTCATCTGTTCGGGAGTGACTGCATCTTTAGAGCGGTTTTGGGCTGCTGGTAGGAGTACAAGGTTAGGTTGTCGCTTGTCTTTCACCAAAGCTTGTTCTAAGCGGCACTCTCTGGCCAGAACTTCCACCGCTGTATAGACGATGCGATTTTCCAGCCCTAGCAGCAAATCCAAATTTCTCAGACCAAAATCCGCATCAACTAAGGCAACTTGACGCCCTATTTTGGCTAAAGCCATGCCCAGATTTGCCGAAACTGTGGTTTTACCCACGCCTCCTTTGCCGGAGGTAATTACAATAATGCGAGTCATGATAGAAATGCGCTCGATTAGGGTTCAGGAAATATAAAACAGTAAATGAAGTATAAAGTATGAAGTATCGTATCAAGTATGAAGAAATATCTGAACTCCCTGATGAGGGTGAGGCATGAATATTTTCTTTACTTCATCCTTTATCCTGCCATCTTTTAAGTAAGTACTTATGGCTCCTGATTAATCTTAGTTAATTGGTTTCTGTAAAAATCAGTAGCCCTAGCGATGCGAATTCCTTGGGGCGTAATATGTGCCACTTCCGCAGAAAACTGCATCGGTAATTTCTCTGGTGCTCTGGCTACGGCATCTGCGATCCGCAATTGGGTTGGTTCCATTTGCAGGGCCATAATCAGACACTCGCGATTGCCTGCGGCACCAGCATGAGCTATGCCACGTAAGCGACCCCAGACTAAAATATCTCCATCTGCAATTACAATACCACCTGGGTTTAAATCTCCTAAGAGAATTATTGTACCAGGATGACGAATTTCTACTCCAGAACGCACCGTCATTTCCAGGTATAGAGCATCTGCTAGGGGTATAGCAGCAGTTTTAGATTCAGTCAGGGAAGTTGCTGGCTGTAGTTGTTCTACAGAATAACCGGATGTAACGGCAGCGATCGCAGTTTGCCGACGACTAGTCGAAACAGATGTTAGTTGAAGTTGGACTTCGCTTAAGGTCTCGGCGAGTTCTTGTAGTTGTCTGGCATCCACCAAGCGATCATATGCCATTAGATGCACTATGGTGTTAGGCGATCGCAAGCGATCCCCAGCATTCAAGCGGTGCTTCATCTGTTGCCAAATATTAGACCAAGTAAGTTCTGAGGCAGGTACTTGAGATTCTGTTGGCAAAATTAATAAAAGTCGTCCCTCCTCACTTTTCAACTGAACTTGAAGATTGTGTACCTGATGCTTGAGTAGTGGTGACTCCGTAGGATTTGAATCAGTCAGGATAAAGTTTGATACTGCATCAGAAAAAGCAGGATTTGAATCTAAATCCGGGTTAGTGGGATTTGACTCTACATCTGGAGGTGCAGCGTTTGATTTTAAATACAGGAGAACAGATTTTAGCTCAGCATCGGGAAGGATAGAGTCTGATTCTGCATCAGCAACGGCAGAATCAGAATCTACATCAGAAGTAGAATTTAACTCTATATCAGCAAGAGTAGAGATTGATTCTGCATTAGAATGTGCAGAATTTGACTCTAAATTGGGTATAGCAGAATCAGAAGTCATGCAGCACCAGCCAAAAGACGCAAATACACCGAGCAATTACCAACATTTAGATTAGTTGCATTCTGCAACCACATCCTCACCCTAGTGGCGTGTCAAGGCTAAAATGTATGCAAGAAATTTTCTTGTAGTGTGGGTTTCTAGCCCGCAACGGACAGGCGAGACGCCCATCCCACAAGAGAGAAAAGCTAATGCACTACTTTAGTCTTGACACGCTACTAGGAAGTGATAAGTAGTTCAGAATGATCATCTTCACTTTTAACTCAGCGAGAAGTTGGAGCGGAGTGCAAAGTCTGATCGGAGGTTTCCTTCACTCAGAACTTTGTAAAAAAGGCTTCCTCCGCTCCAAACTTCGGTGACTCGTGACTCAGGACTGTTTTAGTTAACCTTTGATAAATTGTGCCCAAAGCATCAGCATCACCGACATTACCAGGAAACAGCACCACGGGCAAATTAGGAAACTGGGAATGATCAGATGGCGTTAGCACCATCGAACAACCAGCTAATATTTGACCGAGTAAGCGTGCTGAATTTAAGGCAAGACCAGTACTTAAGACATCATTTGAAGTAATGCCACCTTTGCTGATTAAGAATCCTATATCAGATGGTAAGCCGCGCACAATATCCATCAATAAACCTGAAACCTTTGCCCCAAAATCTAACCGTGTCTTGACATCCTTGAAAGACAGTTCTTGGCGGCTAGTATAAACTACTGGTGTTTTGCCAGCATTGTGTACCGCCTTTGCACTTTCCAGGATCTCGGTTAGCAGTGTAGCAGATTGATTTGCCTGATCATCAAGTAATCGTGCTACATTCACTTCGATTCCCACAATTCCCTCAACTTGCAATAGTGCTTCTAACTGCTGAGTCGTTTTTTTCACGTGGGAACCAACTATAATCGCACCTGGTTTACCTTGTCGTACATACTGCGCCATGTTTTCAGCGGCAATAGGTTGAGGAGGTAACGCTGCTAAAGCCGTTAAGATACTGGCAGCGCTGCGAAATAAAAAGCGTTTTCCTTGACTCGCCGCAGCTAGTACGTCCACCGCAAAACGATTGAGATCACTTTGAGTTTCACCATCTACAACAGCACACTGATTTTTAGTGAGTTTTAGTAGACGTTCTAGGCTACCTGCGCGAATGTCGGCTAGTAAAAATCTTTCCACAGCTTCCGCACTAATCCGCCCTTGAGTTTTTTCTTCAACATACTTAGGCAAATAACTGTGATGGTAGCCGAAGACTGAATCACGAGCAAACTCAGTTTCATGCACTGGTTTTGGTACACCATCAATAATCAAATAATGTATGCTGTCGCGGGTGATACGTCCACCCTCAAAAAATGCTGGGACGAGAAAATGAGCGTCAAATGGCCCGAGTTCTTGGGCGATCGCATCTGTTTCAATCGGGTAATGTCCCCGCAAAGTAGAATCAGAACGGCTGACAATCAAAAAATCGTCGATTGCTTCAGCCTTTAAGGCGATTTTTAGGTTCTGGCAAACTTCTTTGGTAACAGATGCGGCTGACTCTGGAGGTAAGGATCTGGTATTGGTCAGCACAAAGAAAATTGGCGAATCATCTCGTAACCCAGTGCGTAAAGTATCTACATCCCAGTGCATCAGCAGCAAGCAGCTGTGGACTGTTTGAGAACCTGTAGGGTCATCATCCAGAACAATTATTTTTGGTTTATTGCTCATTGTTGCTCATTTAAGTCAACGGGGCGATTGTTTTTTGTGAAAATTCTAATTAGAGAAACCTCCGCCTAGACTTTCTGCAATTTTCTAATTTCTGCTTGCACATCGAGGGCAATCTGCAACGATTGATTTAGCAGTTGAGCGTATTCGCCTGCCTGACTACTAACTTGTAAGGCTTGTAAACTAGCTAAATTATTGACAAATAACTCTTGGTTATTAGCAAGCAATTTTTTATTATCTCGCAAAATTCGTTCTGTTTTCAGCGCTCGTACTAAATCTTCTCTAATAAGTTGCAAGGCGGCGGTCACTTTACCTCGGTCATTTATGCTGCTTTGAGAATGACCTGATGCTGCTAATTGGTCATTAACATCTATGGCTTCAATCAGAGTATGATATTTATCGACTTCATCTAAAAGTATTGTTAATCCTTCAGGACAGGTCAATTGTCGCCAAAGCGATCGCCCAACTAATATCGGGATTGGTACTAGAATTAGTAAGAGGATTCCTAGTCGAATTGAAGAACCAATTGTTGGCAAAATAATGAACGCATAAATAAAGCCAACAATTATTGGGGTTAGCGCCAGTGTCACCAGCGCTTCACTAATCAAAAACCCTAATCGCTTCTTACTATCTCGCAGAACAGAAGGTCGAAAAACGTCTTCTGGATCGAATCCAGTCAAGCGTCTCAGTTCCCCCTTGCTAATTTCCAAGCTTATTAAGTCCGGCTGCACGGCTGCATACTCCTATGGAAGCCCAAGTTGCGTATTTATTTTAATCGGGTTTGGCGTGGATGAATTTCTTTAGCCAGATTACTAGGGTAAACGCCAAATGAGTGTGACTCGCACTTCTCCATCAGGCAAAACTAACATCTCCCATGCGCCATCTGGAAGTTCACAAGCGATCGCATCCATTATCTTAGTGCCATAGCCCCCTTTTCTGCGTCCATAAGTAGTAGAGTTTATAACTGAGGCATCGTTGGCGATCGCTAAAGTACATCTGACTCCCTGTTGCTCTAAACTAATACACACTTGGGTAGCAGTACCGTGAGGTGGTTGGGTGTGTTGGATCACATTATTCAGTGCTTCGCGGAAAAAGCGGTAAATTTCCTCTCGGTGTTCAATCCAAACACTGTTTAATTCTGGCTCTTGGAGAGGTTGAATTTCTGTAATCACTGTTAAAGTTAACTTTCCAGACTTGACTAAATCTTGCAGCGTGGCGCTAATTCCTACATCTAACCCTTGTCGTAATGCTGGAGTCACCTCCATTTTCTCAGCTAAACGACGAATGTTATGCAATTTATCCCTAATTTCCTGCCCTAAAGCTGCCAACTTGTCTAAAATTGAATCGACATCTAAATGAGATTCCAATTCAATTTTGTCCATCACCAGCTTCAAATCTTGCAAAGCCCCATCATGGATATCAGAAGCAGTGCGATGGAGAATTTTGCGGGTGCGCGAAAGAATAGCTTCTTGTTCAGCCGCCTTGAGATGGGTAATTTGATAGTTTTGCAGAGTAATAAGCTCTTTTTGTCGTCTAAAAATGAAATATATAAAAACAGATATCCCTGTTACTGTCCATACAAATAGAGGCAGAATAATTGATAATATCCACTTATATTTCCAGAGAATTAAACATACTCCTAAGTAACCGCCAAATATTGCCAAAACTAGCCATAATAAACACCACTTTTGATAACTAAAAACACCAGCACTGATAAAAACCGCTCCTAAAATAACGATTATCAACTCCACCCATTGCGGCGAAATTTGTAAAAATGAATCTGTCATTAAGCTGGCCATGAGGTTGGCCTGAATTTCTACGCCGGCCATGCTGTCACCTTTCGGTGACAGCATGGCCATTGTGTGTATGTTGTTCCCTTCTGCAAAACCAATGAAAACAACCTTATGGCGTACTTTTTGAGACAGTTGGCTAGGAGAAACAACCAAACATCTTTTTTCTTTGTTGGGGTGACAAATAGATGTCAATTCTAGAGAAGGAAAAGTTCCTGCCCTACCCCAAAAGTTAATCTTTACCTCAGTTGGAATTTTAGTAAGTCGTGAAGAGAGATGAATTTTTTGCTCTTGTTTTTCAAACTTTTCTAAAGCTAAAAGAGCAGCAGACTTAAAAGTTTGAACTTGATTATTTTCTTGCGAGATAAAGAACTGACCAACTAAGTGAGAGCGTTGAGCGGTGCTACTTAAATTTCTCGAAAATTCTGCTTCCGGTTCGTATTCAAAAAATCCCTGAATAGTATGAGGTGGAATTAAAGGTTGAAGTTGTTCGTCATCAAAAGGAATAAGATGATTATAAATTAAAAAATTTGGGTTTTTAGAATTAGAGATTGGATTGGTGCGCGTCACTAAAACAAGCTTATTGCCATATTTTTGCACCAGATTTTTTAGAGGTCTATTTATTGGTTCAGTAATTTTGATTGGGTACTCAAACTCTGGTGGTTCTCGCCAGTCATTGCGGAGGTTCAAAACGACGACAGATGCACCTGCTTCTAAAAGATGCTTGACTAAATCTGCATAGAAAACTCGCCCTAAAGATAGCTTTTGATTTGCTAAATCCTTTCTTTGAATTTTCACCAGAATAATTTCTTTAGGCGGAGATTTGGGGTGATGCAATCTCAGCAAAGTATCCTGAAGCTGTAACTCCAATTTCTGAACTAAAGGAATTTGGCAGAAAATGAAATTGTAAAATACGCCGCAACCA
Source organism: Komarekiella atlantica HA4396-MV6 (assembly GCA_019359395.1). Taxonomy (GTDB): domain Bacteria; phylum Cyanobacteriota; class Cyanobacteriia; order Cyanobacteriales; family Nostocaceae; genus Komarekiella; species Komarekiella atlantica. The sequence goes on along the minus strand of JAHHHK010000013.1, from coordinate 29,490 downwards.
ATTCCTAAACTGAGAAATTTAATTTGCCAACCTCTGCGCCACATCTGGTTACGGTTTGGGAAAGAGACGATAGCGAATAATCTGATCGGGATTATTTTGAGACAAGCTGACTCCTAACTCATTCCCTGTTTGGACAAACTGCCAAGTTCCAGCATTCATATTTACAGTTCCATTAAGACCAGTGGAGTTATTTAGCTGGAATGGTGGTTCATTTTTTGAAGGGCCAGAGAGGAATTGCACATTTTTGTCTGTAATCTCCAATTTTAACTCAACTAAGCCACCCTCACCAGCACCACTGACAATTTTGCCTGTTCCTGACCAAATTTGTTGAGCAAATGCGGGTGAACTGAGTTCGCACAGTAAAGATACTGTGGTGAGCATAATATGCAGACTTTGTATAGGAAATTTCATAATTGGAGCCTGAACCCTGATAGCTGCTGGATAAATTATGCTCTCACTCTTACCAGAATTGGGTTTTTAGATGGGTTCGTAAGTCTGCAAATTATTTTGCGGGAGTTCGCAAGGTTTTCTGCGGTGATACTCGTAGATTTTCTGAGTGGATAAAACTAATCTCAGTAAAAGCAACAGGTTAAACCTGAATGGCGATCGCGCTTTCTACTACACGTTATTCAGATTCCCGACTTCTTTGAGAAGTCGGGAATCTAGCCTCCCACTTTCGGCGATCGCTTTCTCAAACTAGCAACTTAGTATTCACAGTATTTTCGGAGTAACAAGCAAATGAAATTGTTAAAAACTCTTCTCTCTACTGGAGCTATTTCTGCATTAAGTTTTGGAATGGTTACAGCACCCTTTAACTATAGTGAGTAAAATGCATTAGCGGTTAATTTTAAAGCTGTTGCTCCTCAATTCGTTCCTAGTATACGTATAGATGGGAATGTAGCGACACTAGTAGTTCCAAAGGATGTAATCGAAGGAGCTTTAAGACAAGCCCTGAAAATTAATGAGCAGCGATTAAAGGATACAGATTTTAATCGATTCACCTTAAAGCGTACAGACTCTAAGATAGTGGGAGACAAGTTAGAAGTTAGTGGCGTAATTCAAGTAGAACATAGAGAACTGATTGCTAAAAACCCTATTACTGGTAAAAAGCATTATTCTCCTTGGGTATCTGCTAGTGGAAGGGTGACACAGCTATTTGGCATCCAAGTTAGGGATAACAAAACAATAGTCCGTAATATAGGAGATCCTAAATTAGAAGAATTAGAAGCAAGATGGTATGCCGAACTAGTAAACTTAGCAGGCAAATATGTTGGCCCTAAAATTACACCTCGTGTAACTGATGAACTGAGAAAATTTAATGGATTAGATATACGACAGTTTGCAATTGTTAACGGTACTCCTTTAATAGCTTCTAAGCTTGGAATTAACGAAGAGTTGGTAAGACAAGCTTTAGAACAAAACATAGGGCCTATTAATGCAGGAATTAATGGTCAGTCAGACTTTATAATGGCTTTTACGTTTCCTCAACTAAGATAAAGTCGATTTGGGTAGGTTGGGTGGAGTAAAGCGAAACCCAACATGATACTTTCCCATAACACGATAATTTCATGCGATCGCATTTTCCACCACACGTCATTCAGATCCCAGACTTCTTAGAAAAGTTGGGGATCTATATCCCAGGCTAATCATCTAGCAACAATCTTTTGAAGCCAGTGCTATCAGGTAGGTTATGATCCGCCAAAAATTGCTGATAAGCTGACTCTTGCTCAATCTGCGTCTTAATATACTCTGTTTTGGGTAGTGTTCCTGCTCGTAAACCTGCATACTCCAAATAACTGGAAAACTCCCATTCTTCGGGTTGCTGTACCAGTCCTGCTTTCACTGGATTTAGATGAATGTAACGTAATAGATTGACAAGATAATCAGTTTGTAAAACTTCAATACTTTGAAACCTTCCCTGAAATAATACGCCAGAGCGATTAAAACGCTTATTAATTGCCTTTGTGTAGGATAAAGAGAGAGATTTCATGGCATCAGACAGAGTTTCATCTCTCAAATAAACCAAAAAATGATAATGATTAGGCATTAAACAGTAAGCGACAATATCTACTGCATTAGCGATCAGATGTTCTTTTATCAAGCGGAGAAAATAAATATAATTTTCCCGCTCAAAGAAAATTTTTTGGCGATTGTTACGCCGATTATAGACATGATAAAAGTTGCCAATTTGCAAGGTAATTTGTCGTCGAGGCATAGGCAATAATCTTAGATGTTGCCTTTAGTATTCCCTTTTAACACATCAGTTACTTCAGATCCCCGACTTCTTCAAGAAGTCGGGAATCTAGGGGAAGCGATGCCTACGACGGTATAATTATGCACTTTTGATGTAATCGACCACAGAGCGATGCCTACGGCGGTAAACTACGCACTATCCATACACAATGATTTTAGGCAAACACTACATTTTTCTTAATTCAATAAGTCTTAAAAACTAAATGAACTTTTGGCAATCTCTAAGGGTAATAATCCTACTTAATCTTTTAGGATTATTTACAATAAATATTAAATCCGCTCAAGCAAATCCTCAGCAATGTTATCAACAAGCACTACCTACCTTTGCTAATTCGTATACGGTTGATTTAGTAGCGTGGATGTGTCAAGGAGCTACATCTACCATACCAGCCCAATGTTTCAAAGCAGCATTTCCTACTTTTTATAATGATCAAGTTGCCAAACGAGCAGCTATGGTATGTAAAGGAGCTACATCTACAGCACCAGGAAAATGTTTTATTGAGATTATAGGTACTTTTTATAACTCCGAATCAGTTGAACGGGCTTTTAAATTATGTAAAGTTAATTCTAATACTTCTGAAGGCTATCCAAATAACTCTAATTCTAACAACCGTAATTCTGGTTTTTACGGCGCTTGGGCTGTACAAAATGGTGAGTGGAATGGTATTTTGCGGATGCAAGGTAACTCTGGAAGAATGATATTAGTTAGCAATCGTGGAGCAGCTGTAGAACAAAAAATGATCCTTAAACTAAACCCTCAAGGTGGATATATTCTTGATGGAGAAGTTTTAACACAGTATGTGCGTGGCAGATACAATGCTGATAATTTTTACATTCAGCAGTTTTCTAAAGATTCAATAAATGTGAAGAATTGCGACGATAATAGTCAGTGCAATTCTGTGACTTTAGTTTATTTAGGAAAGTGACTACTTTAAAGAACGATCGCACATATGATTTTAACGAATACGCCATGCAGATCCCCGACTTCTTCAAGAAGTTGGGGATCTAGGGGAGGCGATCGCTAAAATAATTATCGTCCAAGACATGAAAGCCAAGCCACAGATGTTTCTCGTTGTAGAAGATCACCCGGAAGTAGCCCAAAATAACTGTGATTTTCTGATAAAATTCGACCCTTCTGCTGTTTGTATCATCGCCAACACTCCCCAAGAAGCACTACAACATCTACAAATAGAAACACCAGATTTAATTGTCCTCGATTTACAATTTATTACACCTTTTGGCTCTCAGTCAGCTAAATCTGCTTTCAAACTATTAGAGTTAATTTTTGATGATTATATCTTTCTGAATATCCTCGTTTATAGTAGTGAACCCAGTTGGCTGATAAAACTTGTGACATCTATTAATCATCACCTGGTGGGTTTGTGGTGGTAAACAAAATGGAACGACGCAAGGCTTTTTTAGAGGGGGTTCAAAGTGCGCTGAATGGAGAATTGAAACTACCTAGAGAGTTACGTCAAGAATTAAACTTGAATGAGAAAGAGTTGGAAGTTCTGAGGCTTTTGTGTCATGAATCTTTAACAGACCAAGCGATCGCTCATCGTCTTCACATATCGCTCAGGGCTGTTCAAATTCATATCCAACACCTCAAAGTAAAATTGGGTATTGATGAAGTTGAACAAAAAGACATCAATTCCCGCATCGCCTTATGTATGACAGCACTTCAAAAAAAATTATTATTGTTTTGATTTAACTTGTGGTGCTTGTTAACTAAGTTGAACGTTGCTTACCCTAGTCATGTTAGAGCGATCGCCAAGCAAAACGAGGCATAGAAATCATTTTAGGAGCACAATCAATATATTGTGCTCCCACTCGTTTTGTCTATTCAATAAAACAGAAAACCGCTGTTATGTCCCTAAATCTTAAGGATAAAGCCCTCTATCAGTAAGTGCCTGAGCAACTCTACCCACACCCAAGGTATAAGCTGCCAATCGCAGAGGAACTTGCCGCAGCTTCGATTGTTGAACTACTTGGTGGTAAGCTCTTACCATTAAATTTTCCATTTCGCGGTTAACGCGTTCTTCATCCCAAAATAGGTAAGAAAGACCCTGCACCCACTCCAAATAACTCACTACCACACCACCAGCATTAGCCAAGATATCAGGTAGCACAGTCACACCCCGCGCTGCTAGCAACTGGTTGGCTTCTAAAGTAACTGGGCCATTCGCTGCTTCGGCGATGAGCTGCGCTTGTACCTGATTCACATTTTCCCCTGTAATCTGGTTCTCCAAAGCTGCTGGTATTAAGACATCACAAGATAAAGTTAGCAAATCTGCATTACTAATTGATACCGCTTGGGGAAAGCCTACAACACTTTTGCGGTTTTCAGCAGCGTAAGCTTTCAATGCTGGAATATCAAGACCATCTTGGGAAAAAACACCACCTGCACCCGTTGAGACGGCGATAATTTTTGCTCCGGCTTGATGTAGCAATTCTGCTGCGGCACTGCCGACGTTACCAAAACCCTGAATAACTACTCGCGCTCCTACCAAGGATCTACCTCGATCTGCCAGTGCCTCACGTATAATAATCATCACACCGCGTCCGGTTGCCATTTCTCGTCCCCGCGAACCACCGATAGAAAGTGGCTTCCCAGTCACAACCCCCGGCACGGCATGACCAACATTTACTGAGTAAGTATCCATCATCCAAGCCATTTCACGGGCAGAAGTACCCATGTCTGGTGCTGGGATGTCTACTGAAGGGCCAATATCTTTAATTAATTCGCTGATATAACGACGACTGATCCGTTCTAATTCGCCAACGCTGTAGCTTTTCGGATCTATGGAAATGCCTCCCTTAGCGCCACCGTAAGGAATACCTAACAGCGAACATTTCCAAGTCATCAGCATTGCTAGGGCTGACACTTCCCGCAGGGTTACAGCGGGGTGATAACGAATTCCTCCTTTGTAGGGGCCTAAAACATCGGCGTGCTGCACTCGATGCCCAGCGAAAATCCGCACTTCACCATTATCCAATTTTATAGGAACGGAAACTGTGACGACTTTGCGTGGGTGGCTGAGAATTTCCACCAACCCTTGATCTAACCTTAATTCTTTGGCTGCTGCCTCTAAATAGCTACAAGCTTGATCAAATGGACAAATGTATGCTGGCGAAGCAGCTTCCAGCGGTAACAAAGACTTTAAACTCATAAAATTTTCTCCTAATCGCGGTTTTGCGCGAACCGGATATATATGACTATATGCCTAGCTTACCCTTTTTGTGGGACAATAAGATTTTTTGTAGTTTTTGTTACAGTTTAATTCTGATTTTATGATAATAGTAATGAACACAGAAAAGACTCATCTGTGTTCATTGGCGATCGCTAAGCAAAGAATCTAGTTAGGTAAAAACACTTCAGAAGTAAAGTTCCCATGTAAACCATAGGGAACATGATGTTTAAGATGTAGCCGTGCTACTGGGCTTTTATGGAAATCACTAGCATCCAAAATCACCACATCTGAGCGGTGATGAGCAGCATCATAAACCAAAGCCAGTAACCAACCATCATCTTCTTTGTTGGAACCTGGACGTGGGACAAAAATTGGTTCACCCATAAAGCCACGAGGCGCAGCACTCCAAAGTTGTCTTTCTCCAGACTCTAAATCAATTTTCAGCAATGCCTGCAACGGAGCATTACCAGTCTCTCCATGAGTTGCGCCTATGTATAAATATTGATAAGGAAGACCCACATTAGCCGGATTGATACTAGGAAACTCACAACAGCGACTTTCAATCAACTTCTGTTGCACAGTCCCATCTTTGAGGTTGAGACAAAACCGCCAAAGTTTTCCAGGAGACTGTGCCTCAAAATCGACTTTCCGAAAGTCGGTTTCGGGTTCGACTTCTGGTAAAGATTCGTAGCAAATAGAGTCAATTAAAACTTCATCCCCCATCTCAAAAGCATTGACGTGATGGAAGACGAAACCAGACTGAGTTTCTAGAATTTTTACATCACTTTGCCCTTTTTTAGGAGTGCGAGGAACGACTATAATACGAGTCGGTTGATTAGGCTGAAACTTGATACATTCCCCTGCTGCACGTATTCCTAAAGCCAGAGGTATAGGGTTAAAGGTGACGGGATTTTGAAAAAAGATGCAGTAATTGGGAGTAATGACAAAATCGTGGATAAAACAAAAACCTGGAACACTATGAGCGTGCTTCCTGACAATTTCACCCGCTGGGTTTAGCTCGAAAATAGTAATTGTTGTGGATATTCCCGGCTTAATAGAAAAATTTACTAAGCAAGGTGCGCCTCCATCTTGGTCGCAACTAGGGTCTAAGCGGGGATGAGCACTAAAAGCTTCACCTTTTGACAAAACACCATTGAAATATTCTCTTCCCAAAGTTTCCAGAGTGTAGGGGTCGAGATGATGAGGTTCAGCAGCTTCCCACAGTGCCAAAAGTTTTCCACCCCAGTAAATAACGTTGGTGTTAGCAATATTTTTGATTTTGAAGTCGAAGATATTAGCTAGCCAACCACCCGGTTTTTGCGTACCAAAGACACCGCGATAAAGAATTTTTCCGGCTTCTTTTTCTGCTAAATAGCCTTCAGTGTGGACAAAACGGTTGCGGAAATGAGCACGACCATTGATAAAGGTAATCCGGCTAATCATGCCATCGCCATCAAAAGGGTGATGAATGCGTTGTCCGTTGATATCTAGCAAACCGGGGCCATTTCTAAATAATGTACCTTGCAATTCTGGAGGAATTTGTCCTTCAATATCATCAATCCAATAATCAAACTCTTGATTTAGAGATTGGTATCCTTCTTGCCAGTCGCTACGAGTGTAGGATTTTTCTGTAATTGAGCTTTCTTGAGTTTTTAAATTCTGCATATACTTGTTTTTTCGGCGTTGCTTATTTGTAGAATTATTTATCGGACTACGCCCCGTGCTAACACACAGAGGCGCAGAGAGAATGAGGAGTTTTAGATTTTAATACATAAATTTCATCGCTTATTTATTTATGTAATAAGATTTTTTCTTGTTACTCTGCACCAAAATATCAAGGCATTCAGAAGAATCTGTTTGCAGCTTTTGGCTAGATTATTTTTTAAACTACTCAATCGCTTGTCAATCTGGTTTTCACAGACAGCATTAACTTAGACCAAAACGGTTTTTATACTATTTCTTTGTAAGGTTAGACCAAATTTTATTGGCTTCTTCTTTGTTTGTGTCCTTTGTCTTGAGAAGTTCTGAGCGGAGAAAACCTCCGCTCAGATTTCTCGCTGCGTTCTTTGCGGTTCGCTCCTCATATAGTTTGGCGCATCTTCATACAGAATTGGTATTACCCATTCTCAGCCGAAGCAGGTTGCAAAGTTAGTGTCTCGGTTTGCTCCTCAGCAGCAGGTAGCCAGTTGAGGAATGGCAAGGGTAACAGTGTGCTGAAGTTAGTAATTATCACCAATAACCAAAGCGAATCAAAGTTAGTTGAAGTAATCCCCAGCCAATTCATGATTAATGCCCCAGATGCATGGGAAACCATTCCTGCAGAATTAAATATCGACATTAACAAAGCAAATAATGTCGCTTCTACGCCAAGGGGACAAAGTCTTGCGGCTAAAACCATCACTGGCATAAAGGCGATTCTTCCCATCACGGAAAGAATAAGACTATCACCTAAACTAAACCAGTGGTCATCTATACCCACAAGACGATTTGTGTGAGTCACTAAGATCAGCGTCGTCATTCCCAAAGTGGCTGACAGAAAGGTACTCCAACCAAAAATCACCCGAAAAGGAATGCTTTTAAGAAAACGTTGAAAAATCCAAACTCCAACTAAAGACGCAACACTTGTCAATAGATGCACTCGCCCCAAAAATTCTGGTTCAAAGTGCAGTTCGTTGGTGGAGAAGAAGAAAAAGGCTGAGTCAGCGCTTGGGGTAGCTTGCCAAATGAAGATGAACGCTGTTGGTAGCCAAATTGCTTTTTGAGTAAAGGCTTCGCGTAGTTGCCTGACTTGATGCTTTACTGCTAAGAAGTTGGTGTGATTATTCTCTTTAGAATCTTTGCTGACGGGAGTCTCGGCAATTAACCAAGCTACAACTGAGAGCAGAAGGGGGAATAAAGCGGTAATCCAAAAAACAGTTTGGGTGGTGAAATGCTCTAGGAGCATACCGCTAAAATAAGCTGTGATTAAACCTCCAACTGCGGAAGCACCCCAACACAGGGATTGTAGAGAACCTGCATTAGCTTGAGATTCGGCTCTTGCTCGTTCGACAACCAGCGAGTCAACTATCACGTCACTGACAGCAACAGAGAGAGAACTCAGGAAAATTGCTGCTGTAGCCGCCCAGCTAGTATGAACTATTGTCGCGAGGCTCATCCAAGCAGCAGCCCCCAGTATCCCGGATAAAACCAAGTAAGGACGCCTGCGATAGCCAAATATAGGAAAGCCATCGGAGACAAAACCAAACACAGGCTTGATCATCCAAGGTAGAGCAACAATTCCCAATAGTACTGACATCTGAGCCGGACTCAGCAGTAGTTCATCTTTGAGGAAAAAGCTTACGGCTAGACGCGCTAGTCCTAAAATTCCTTGGACAAAGTAGACAGTAAGAATTGCAATTAACTCGGCATTGGGTTCATGACCCAAGAAAATTTTTTCTGTTACTGAGTCTTTGACCTTGGACAAGCCAGAGGAGTGAATCAGCATTTGATGAATATTCTTGAAGTTTTATCCACTTTTATATCATATCGATTTCTCAGGGCGTGGGTTGCTAGCAGAGCGAATATATCCCTGTGAAGATAGATGATTTAACCTAATTAAACAAAATTTTCCCAAAAGCTAGCTTAGATTTTCCAGTCAGCATCCAAATCTGAGTTATGTAACGCCATTACCGTATTCTGTCCACCAAAGCCAAAACTGAAACATAATACTCGCTGAATTTTACTTTGACGTGCCGCCATCACCAGATCCAAATCAAATTCGGGCTGCCGTAATCCTACACAAGGCGGTAAAATTTGATGCTTCAACGCCATGAGCGAAAAAGCTACTCCCAAAGCTCCTGATGCGCCTAGGGTATGACCTGAGCTTCCCTTTGTGGAACTAACTGCCACTCTTTGAGGAAACAAATGCTGGATTACTTTGTTCTCTATGTGATCATTTAGCTGCGTAGCTGTACCATGAGCATGAATGTAATCAATGTCGGCTGGTGTCAAGCAACTACATTTTAGACATTGCCTGACAGCTGCGATCGCACTTTTACCTTCTGGTTCTGGCGAATTTGGATGATATGCATCGTTTGTAAAGCCGAAACCGACAATTTCACCATATACTTTTGCCTGACGCTGTTTTGCCAACTCTGCTGATTCCACGACAAACACGGCTCCACCTTCACCTAAAACTAAGCCTTCTCGGTGCAAATCAAAAGGATAGGCTCCAGTTTTCGCTAAAGCACCCATTTGCTGAAACCCTGCTAAAGATAGGGGTGTAATCGGTGCTTCCACTGCCCCAGCAAGTGCCTGTTGACATTGCCCAGTTTGCACAAGTAAAGCTGCTTGAGCGATCGCCCAAATACCAGTAGCACAGGCTGCCATTGGTGCCAAAACTATCCCAGATGCACCAATTTGTCGCGCAGATGCGATCGCATTCATGTGAGGTAAGGTGTCTAACCAATTTTCTAAACACATTCCCTGCTCAAAAGAGGAGGGGGGTATTGTTGTTCTCCCCTTCTTAATCTGTCGTGCCAGCAACTCCCAAGATGCCTGATAAGAGCGACTCGATCCGATGACCACAGCACAATCAGGTAAAGGTGGAACCAACCCAGCATCCTGCAAAGCAGATGCAACAACCATTTGAGTCAGTATTTTCAATTCAGCTGGTTGTTGACCAATCAACCCTAAAGGAAGCGGTTCCAGTTCTGGAAATGGTTGGTGTAATCGAATTCCAGATTTACCTGCTAGCAATTTTTGCCAGCTATCATTCAAGCTTTCGCCTAAAGCAGAAACTAAACCAATGCCAGTAATAACAACTTTCACTAATTTTGAAAATTAGGAGTAGGAGTCAGGAGACAGGAGGCAGTATTCTCCTCCTTGTCCCCCCTGCTCCCCATGCTTCCTCTGCCTTCCTCTTGCTAACCGGGTGTTTTCAGATTTTCTGCGCCTTGGGTGACTTTAGCAGAGTCAATGCGATCGCCTTGCTGAATTTTGTTAACTACATCCTGACCTTGAGTGACATAACCAAACACGGCGTAGCTACCATCCAGGAAGGCGAGGTCTGCTAGAGCAAAGTAAAACTGCGACGAAGCGGAGTCGGGTTGTTGCGATCGCGCCATCGCTACTGCACCCAGTTTGTGGGGCAACAAGACAGGTTGAGCGGTGGCATCGAACGGCTTATTGTAAGTTGGTGTATTTGCACCTTTGGGCGTAATTTCTAAAGGTATGTAGCGAGCGTTTCCTGTTTTTGGGTCAATGTAACTGCCCGTTCCTAGTCTATTGGCTGGGACTTTTGGGTCTTTACTTTGGGGATCGCCCCCTTGAACTACAAACGGTTGGGGATCGCGTACAACTCGATGGAAAGCTAAGCCATCGTATACACCTTTTTGTACTAAATCTACGAAATTGCCCGCTGTAATTGGTGCATTAGTGCCGTCTACTGCGATCGTAATTGGCGAGCCTTTAACCGTGATTACTACAGTAGCGTTGCCTTCTAGGCGTGGTAAATCTGTCATTCCTGGTACACTCTCACTAGTAGTTTCAGATACAGATGTTGCTTCAGTAGTTGTGTTGGTGGTTGCCTCGGTTGCTGGAGAGGTAGCTACCGAAGTGGGAGAAGAAGTAGAAGCGACTTGCTGAGTTGAACATCCTCCCAATGTCAAAACACTGATGATCAAAAAAGCAAGCAAAAATTGTGAAATTTTTAACCGCATTGCGAGTTACTGATTCAACCAGAGTATCTTATCGTTTCAAGCGGTTCTAGATTTTAGATTTATCCAAGAAGTGGTCAGAGACGCGATTAATCGCGTCTTTACAGGAGTTAGTTATTCTCTTTATCTCCCTCCAGTTGCTTCCTGCTATCTCTAATCCCAAATTTAAAGTCCTTCTAAGGGTACTTCCAAAAAGCGGGCTAACTCTGCACCTTGGATTTCTAACTCTGTTAGGGATAAGGGTTGACCTACTCGTGTTAAAGGTATGTCGCGCCGGCCCTTAAGACGCAGGTAAAGTGCGCGAGTGGGATTAAGTCCTTCTTTGATGGCTATTCGCACAGATTGAACCTCTTTTATGCTGCTATCAATCTCAATACGGCGGTTTTTGCCAGGAAATCCCCAACGAAAAATTTTGATTGTCCCAGTTTCTTGATTGAACTCGTTGTAACCGCCGCCTACATCCCATAAAATTACTAGCCATAGGTACAAGGCTAGAAGCAAGCCAGCAGTGCCGTATAACCCCATTACCAATCCTTGAGGCACGAATATCAGTTGTGTTGGATCGGTAACTATGAGTAAATTAACTTTTAGGTAACTGGATATCCCAGCCAGCAAAAAGCCTGTGGCTCCTAGAGTCACGATAGTTGCCCACCAGTAGTTGCTGAGCCGACGAGAACCGAGAACATTTTGATGCAGGAGGCGATCGCCTTTGTTAATCGTTGTTGATGCCGTCATTGAACTACCTTGGCCCGTGAGATACTCCCTCTAAAAGTCTGCCATTGGAACTGGATATCTTGCAAGCTGAGGGGCTAGTACTCTTTTTCTACAAGACGCTACGTGAATGTAGAATTCAAAATCCAAAATAGAATATTTAAAATTGAATAACCCTTGTGTATTCTACCTTTTGACCTCTTGAGAATAGGTTGGCTACTTTCATCCCTCGGCACTAAATTTTTTAGATTTCTGAGAAAACTTGTGTCAAATTGTTAAATTTCTGATATTCATATTATTTATATAGGTTCGCGTAAAATACCCGATTCACTTCCGTGTGTTGGGCGAAAACCCGGACTAATATGATAAGTTAAGAATCATTAAGTTACCAAAAGCTAGATTATTAGCGAATGGTACGGGTAAAGGCATAACCCTGAGAAATGCTAATTTAACTAAGCGGCAAGTTCTCAGAATCTTAGATGCTTTAAGGCAACTGAGAGTGTCAAAAAAACGTTAATTCCTCACGGCAGTTGCTAATAGAGGAATCACGCCACTTCCTTCAACGGGACTGGCTCCTCAAGAAAGCTCTGCTTTAGAAACGTTGCAATTTTAGTAAAAAGAGGATTTTAGTTCGATGACCATCGCAGTTGGACGCGCGCCCAGTAGAGGGTGGTTTGACGTTCTAGACGACTGGTTAAAGCGCGATCGCTTCGTATTCGTAGGATGGTCAGGGATATTACTATTTCCTTGTGCCTTCCTAGCACTAGGCGGTTGGCTAACCGGGACAACCTTCGTCACCTCTTGGTACACCCACGGATTAGCCTCATCATACTTAGAAGGGTGTAACTTCCTAACAGTAGCAGTATCAACCCCAGCAGACAGCATGGGACATTCGCTATTGCTGTTATGGGGTCCAGAAGCTCAAGGCAACCTGACCCGTTGGTTCCAATTGGGAGGATTATGGCCATTCGTAGCGCTACACGGAGCCTTTGGACTGATTGGCTTCATGTTGCGGCAATTTGAGATTGCACGGCTAGTCGGAATCCGTCCATACAACGCGTTAGCATTCTCAGCCCCAATCGCGGTATTCGTCAGCGTATTTCTGATGTACCCCTTGGGACAATCATCATGGTTCTTCGCACCCAGCTTTGGGGTAGCGGCAATCTTCCGGTTTTTACTATTCCTGCAAGGGTTCCACAACTGGACACTCAACCCCTTCCACATGATGGGTGTAGCCGGAGTATTAGGTGGTGCGCTATTGTGCGCCATTCACGGAGCGACAGTAGAGAACACCTTATTTGAAGATGGCGAAGGAGCCAACACCTTCCGCGCCTTCAATCCCACCCAATCAGAAGAAACCTACTCAATGGTGACAGCAAACCGTTTCTGGTCACAGATATTCGGGATTGCCTTCTCCAACAAGCGCTGGTTGCACTTCTTCATGCTGTTTGTGCCAGTTACAGGCTTGTGGATGAGCGCCGTTGGCATCGTCGGTTTGGCACTCAACCTGCGGGCTTATGACTTCGTTTCCCAAGAATTACGGGCAGCAGAAGACCCAGAGTTTGAAACTTTCTATACCAAAAACATTTTGCTGAATGAGGGCATCCGCGCTTGGATGGCTCCTCAAGATCAACCTCACGAACAATTTGTATTCCCTGAGGAGGTATTACCACGTGGTAACGCTCTCTAATAGACCAAATGTCTTAGGCGGTGCTGGACGCGACCAAGAATCAACCGGGTTTGCCTGGTGGTCTGGTAACGCGCGTTTGATCAACCTATCTGGCAAATTGCTAGGTGCTCACGTTGCTCATGCTGGTTTGATTGTGTTCTGGGCTGGAGCAATGACTTTGTTTGAAGTCGCTCACTTCATCCCTGAAAAGCCCATGTATGAGCAGGGCTTGATTTTGCTACCTCACCTAGCCACATTAGGCTGGGGTGTTGGCCCTGGTGGTGAAGTTATAGACACCTTCCCCTACTTTGTTGTCGGTGTACTTCACTTGATTTCCTCAGCTGTGCTGGGTTTTGGCGGTATCTATCATGCCGTCCGTGGCCCAGAAACCTTAGAAGAATATTCTTCCTTCTTTGGTTATGACTGGAAAGACAAGAACAAGATGACCAACATCATCGGGTTCCACCTAATCATCTTGGGATGCGGTGCGCTGCTGTTGGTGCTGAAAGCGATGTTCTTTGGTGGGATTTATGACACCTGGGCGCCAGGCGGTGGTGATGTTCGCATCATTACCAATCCTACACTGAACCCAGCAGTCATCTTTGGTTATCTAATCAAGTCTCCTTTCGGTGGCGAAGGCTGGATTGTTAGCGTCGATAACTTAGAAGATGTCATCGGCGGTCACATCTGGGTTGCTTTTATCTGTATTGCTGGCGGTATTTACCACATTCTTACTAAGCCTTTTGCTTGGGCACGTCGTGCGTTCATCTGGTCTGGTGAGGCTTACTTGTCATATAGCTTAGGCGCTCTTTCCTTGATGGGCTTTATTGCTTCCATCATGGTTTGGTACAACAACACCGTTTACCCCAGCGAATTCTTTGGCCCTACCGGCCCTGAAGCTTCTCAAGCTCAAGCTCTCACCTTCTTGATTCGTGACCAACGCTTAGGTGCTAACGTTGGTTCTGCACAAGGCCCCACAGGTTTGGGTAAATATCTGATGCGCTCCCCCACTGGTGAAATTATCTTCGGTGGTGAAACTATGCGCTTCTGGGACTTCCGTGGCCCTTGGTTGGAGCCTCTGCGTGGCCCTAACGGCCTTGACCTAGAAAAAATCAAGAACGATATTCAGCCTTGGCAAGCTCGTCGCGCCGCTGAATACATGACCCATGCTCCTCTGGGTTCCTTGAACTCTGTAGGTGGCGTGGCTACCGAAATTAACTCTTTCAACTACGTGTCTCCTCGCGCTTGGTTGGCGTGTTCACACTTCGTACTAGGATTCTTCTTCTTAGTTGGTCACTTGTGGCACGCTGGTCGGGCTAGAGCCGCGGCTGGTGGTTTCGAGAAAGGTATTAACCGTGAAACTGAGCCAGTAATGTTTATGAACGACCTCGACTAGGTTGTAAACTTTGTTTTGTCACAAACAATTAAATAGTTTAGAGGCTCTTGTGTCAAAGCAAGAGCTTTTTTTTATCAACTCTAGTGAGCTGCGGTGATTTTGATTGCTAAGCTACTAAGTATTTTCACCATAAACTTAGCTGATTGGGAGGATGCTCAAGGTGATTCCAAGGCAGAAGCGGAACTGCTACATCACTCTGTTCTAACAGCTGTTGGAAGTAACGCGCTGTGCTGGGCGATCGCTCCTCTATGGGACAATGAACAAAGAAGTAAATTCGCACTCCCGCTTGCAACCACTGCCGAATCTGCGTCACCCACTCTTCCATAAAAGGTTGATTCACTGGCAAATTCGGATGAGAAATAAACCGAATTAGGCTGAAAGGTGCTGTTACACTGAATTGTAATGGTAGTTTGGGTTTGCGTCTTTCTGATTGTAACTGGGGGTCATCATCTCCGGTGTAGATAGGGCGCGAGTCTAACAGCACTCGCCCTACGCCTAGCTTTTCTAATACGGCATTCAAACTACTAGCATGGGGTTCCCTGAACCAGTCAGGATGTCGAACTTCTAGCGCTAGAGGTGTGTTTGTGCGCGGCCAAGCTTCTAAAAAGGTAGTTAAATCATCCAGCAATCCAGGTGCATAACTGGGTGGTAACTGGGCAAATATCGGCCCAAGATGCTTTCCTAAAGGACGCATCCTCTCTAAAAATTTTAAAGCAGCAGGGATATACGGTTGCAGTAACCCTTGATGGGTAATATCTCGTGGTAATTTCAAGCAAAATTCAAAGCCTGGTGGTGTTTCAGCAGCCCAACGGGTGACAGTATCTTGATTAGGCACAGCATAGAAGGTAGTATTACCCTCTACAGTAGTGAAGCGACGGCTGTAAAGATGCAGAAAGTCAGTAGTACGAGTTCCTTGGGGATAGAGTTCACCCACCCAACCTTTATATGCCCAAACAGCACAACCAATAAAAAATTTCACAGCGCCCGAAAGCCTTGAGTTTTCATATTTAATTGTACAGGCAGGTTCTAGGAATAGATAAAGCGGGCTATGTCTAGCTTGAAAAAGTATGAGCTACAAAACAATGAAGACCAGCGTTATGCTGAGCTTCATTGTTCTGATTAATCTTGGTTCTGCTGACTTGAGTGCTCTAAAGCATGTGCTCCACGCGACTCAAGCGTTCTGAATAGCTTTTCATCACCTTTATGGAAAACACGGGGGTTTCTTGAACGGCAAACAGAAACCCTTGCTCATCTAAAAAGGCAAGTTTACATTCTGTCTTGGCAATAGCTGTATAAGTTCTATTTTTTACCCCTACAAGTACCCCAACACCAAAAACTTCGCCTGTCTCAATTGTCTCTACAACTTTACTGTTGACTAATATATCGACTTCTCCTTCCAGGATGCCGTACATGAAATTACCAGGCTGTCCCTCTTCAAAGATGATTTGACCTGCTGAAAATACTTGAGGGTTGGGTTGTTTTTGAAAGATACTGACTGTTACTACAGGACTTAACATTAGAGCAATCCTAAAATTCTTGGTTTGTAGACGAAATCTTTAGATAGGCAATATGAGAGCCGAGAAAAGTATACTACTTTCTGTCGATTAACCCTCATCCAAAAGATTCCTGATTATTGCGCTCAGTCAGTAGCTACTCTCTGATAAACCATTGGGTACTTCTGCAAGAGATTTATTCAAGTGTACTTTTTAGACAAAAACTCAGGCAATAATTACTAGAAAAAATATCTTTTGTCAAAGACACAAATCATTTAATTATGTCTATAAAATATGGATTATTATACAAAAACTTAATATATAAGCTCCTAGGGTTTAGACTAATAAAGTAGAATTTAAGAGTTAAATTGGCTAATGACTCCGCAAGTAAGGTAATGGCTAAAATACTAGTTTTTGATTTTAAGTTTAGTGATGCAGAGACATTTCTGCATAATCTAGCTCCAGCACAAACAGATAATGTATTAGGTGGTTTCCCTTATGCTCGTATATTGACCATTCATGACGGCATAAACCGTACAGAATCTCAATTGTTCGGTTCATTCAGCAATCATGATAATAATTATGACTCTATAGACAATTCCGATCAAGTTTATATTCGGGCATAATCATGGCTAAAATACTGATTTCTGATTTTCATTTTAGTGAGCTAGAAACATTTTTAAATGATTTGGCTCCAGCGCAAGTAAAGACTGTTTCAGGTGGTTATCCTTATGCTCGTATATTGAGTATTCATGACGGCATAAATCGGACAGAATATCAAATTTTTGGTATAGGTAGTGACCACGATAACAACTACAGTTCGACAGACAATTCCGATCAAGTTTACATTTGGGCATAATCATGGCTAAAATACTAATTTCTGACTTCAATTCTGGTGCTACAAAAACATTTCTGCATGATTTAGCTTTAGCACAAGTAGAAACCATATTGGGTGGTTATCTTTATGCTGAAATCATGACTATTCATGACGGCATAAATCGTGTAGAAAAGCAAACTTTTGGTTCATACAGCACCCACGATAATAACTATAAATCGATAGACAATTCTGACCAAGTATACATTTGGGCTTATCCTTATTGGGGTTTGAAGAAATGATGAAGGATGAAATGCCTCAAGCTTAACAAGTACAAATTAACTAAATTTTTTAGTGTAAGGGTCAATTCTAAATCTAAATTAGTTAATACGAGAAAAGTTTGAGTGTCGTGCTTCTAGTACTCAGAACTTTGGAAGCAGATTTTCATCAGACATCATTTTAATGATTCAGGGCGAATCACTTAATTTTTTCAGCTTATTTGTCGGCAATTTCACTCCACTAAAGTAGCAGCGCTGCTCATAACCTGACCTAAAAGTTAAGACAATGGCTAAAATAGCAATTTCCGACTTACATCCTGTTGATGCAAAGCCGTTTTTGCATTACCTAATTTCAGCACCAATAGATGCCACATTGGATAGTTGTTTTCCGTATCTGTGGGGTGGTAATTCAGAACTTGAATTAACTACTATTCATGATGGAATAAACAACACTTCATCTACATCTAATGGCCCTTTTGGTATATATGACAACAATATGTTCACTCTTGACTTTTCCAGATTGACTATCAATTTGATTCTTTGGATGGTCTAATTATTTGCCAATTACTAACTGGCTTTTATAGAGATGTGCAAATAGATATAACTATTTGCACATTTTTTATTAATTCTTTTAAGGCCCAATACAAATTATGTATGAAGTCTAGCCTGTAACCGGAACGATCGCTTAAATTTGCGAGCTTTCACACATCGGTTGTGAACCCTGAATAAGCTAATCTGGTGATTTTATAAAAAACGAGCGCGGAGGGATTTGAACCCCCGACCCACAGAACCGGAATCTGTTGCTCTATCCACTGAGCTACGCGCCCTTATCCCGCTTGATTATAACACACTTTTTTGCGCTACAGATAATCGGCAGGGTTTACGGGTGTGCCATCACGGCGAACTTCAAAGTGGAGGTGGGGGCCAGTCGATAAACCTGTAGAACCGACAGCAGCGATCGCTTGTCCTCTTTCCACTGTTTGCCCTTCGGAAACATACAACTCGCTGGAGTGCCCATACAGTGTAGTAATGCCTTTGCCGTGGTTGATAATTATCGCTCTGCCATAGCCACCATACCACCCGGCAAAAATCACTGTTCCTGAATCGGCTGCCCGAATTGTACTACCATAGCTAGCGGCAAAATCTAGCCCTGAATGAAAGCGGCGATAGCCAAGAACCGGGTGTATCCGCCAACCGAAGGGACTACTAGTTGATGCGTTGCTGGGATATGCCATTACACCAGTTCCCCGAATGATCACGCTTGTACGGCTGTTTGTCTTTGCTTGTGCTGCTGCTACCTTTTGTTGAATTAAGACTTCCAAATTTTGGGAATCTTTATCTAGCTGGTTCTGTGCTGCTTCTAAGGCAAGGCGATCGCTATTTAGTCGTTGAATCAATTCTGACTGTGACTGCGCTTGCATTTGATAGTCGGCTTTTTGTGCTAGTAATTGCTCCCGAATCAAGGCAATTTCGTTTTTTTGGTGTTCTACGTCCGTTTTTTGTTTATTGATCAGGTTTGCTTGCTCGTTGAGTTTTGCCAAAATTTGCTGGTCTGCCTGATAAACTAATTTCAACTGATGACGGCGGCTGATAAAGTCACTGACAGTTTGACTTTGGAGCAAAACTGCCCATCCCATAGATGCCGGCGATCGCTGGAGATATCGCAATCGTGCTACTGTAGCTATCTGACGTTCCTCATAAGAACTCTGCGCCGCAACTAAATCAGTTTCTAATTGCTGGAGGCGTTGGTTAGCAAGTCGTAATTGCAATTCACTGTTTTGAATGTAGCTGTTTGTAGTTTGTACATTTTGCTTTAAACCAGTGAGATGATTTTGGGCGTCGTGTTGCAGATTGGTTAAGCGATCGCGTTCTTTAACTACACTCTGACGCTGCTGGTTCATTTGCTGCTGCTGTTGGCGTAAGGTGTCAATTGATCCTGTGGGTGTTGCATGTACTGGCAAGAATAAAACCAAACTAGTCCACAAAATACAGCAAAATGCAATATATAAATGGGATAAAATTTTATTTTTTCCTAAAAATGGCGCTCTCATAGTGTGAGCCTGACCAAAACGATGCTTTCAAACACT
This sequence comes from Komarekiella atlantica HA4396-MV6, assembly GCA_019359395.1. GTDB lineage: Bacteria > Cyanobacteriota > Cyanobacteriia > Cyanobacteriales > Nostocaceae > Komarekiella > Komarekiella atlantica. Next base: position 9,902 of record JAHHHK010000013.1, on the reverse strand, counting down.
ATGAGGATTATTCCCAAAATCCCACTTGCTCCAACGTGCTATGTATTAAATTAGTCTGCCAAGTTGTAACACAAAAATTCCAGCTATGTCAGCATTGAGCAGGTATATTAGCAGAACTTACGCATGGGTTACGGAAAATCGTAGACGCGTTCACGGAGCGTCTCGTAGAAAAGCGGCTTGCCGCAGCGAAAAGTTCTGTAGGCGGGTTTCCCGCCGTAGGAAACTTTTCAAGACAGGCATCTGAACTTCGGTGTGAACACGGATAAACACAGATAAATATCGGCGTTTATCCGCGTTCGTCTGTCTTGAAAAGTTTTGCGCTCCTGTTACCCGGAGCTTCGCTTACTTTTCGCTGTGGTTTATTTTCGTCTTATTCCGATTTTTGCAAGAAGTCTATTGATGAGTTCTATGAACGTACGCAAAGCAATTCTCTTAATTACTTTGGTTTTTCCTGGTTTAATCGTGGTTGGAATATTGCTTTATTGGTTCAACTAATAGTACAATTAACTCTTGAGGTTTAGTCTGGGAACGCTACACCAGTCATTGGATCACGGATATACAGCCCTAATGTGAGACTACGGATCGCTTCATCCCAAATAGGTGTTAGCTGTTCTGCTTGATCTGCCCAATAATCAAATGTAATTAAGCATTGAACATTTGACCCTAAACCAATGCAAGTCCGAGAAAAAGCTTCTCGTGGTTCTTCTTGAGTGTCGATAAACTTGATCTCTGTCCACACAATCCTGGCTGTTTGGCGCTTGATGGTAACGATTTCTCCTTTAGCAATTACGTTGCGACTGTCGTCTTCCATTGCTTTCTTCAAGGTAGATTTTAGCGGAAACTGGCTCCAGTCATTGGGTGGGAGACGATTGAAAGACACTTCCAAGCAGCAATCATCGTTAGGGGGTTTTTTATCGAGAAACTTGAACGATTTTTCTTGTGGCTCAAAAATCCAATTCTGGGGAACATTGAAGCGAACAGCTCCCCGATCTGCGACAAAAATCTTGTAGCCTGAAGGAGATTCCCAGTGATGGTCAGGTTTTAGTTCAAGCGTTTCTTTAATCCACTGGAGATTGCTTTTCTTACGCTTTGCCATAGTGTTTTTGCAAATCTGTTAAAGACAGTTTACGCTCACTTGATTAATCCTATCAAATTTCTAGCTTTGCTGAATTTAAACATGAAATTTAAAAATTAACTCTTCTCAACTATTACTCTCTGCGTCTGTGAACTTTTCAAGACAGGCTAGCGCACAGAAGCAAGCTACGCGGAGCGTCTGTCTGCGACACCAAGGCGAACGTAGAGAAGGACACAAAGCAAAGAGGGTTTGAGAGAGTTTTTGCGTAAGTCCTATTTAATAGACTTCTTGCAAGAATCCGAAAATTATCAGTGTCATTCTGACCAGAACGTAGTGGAGGGTACTCCTAGGTCGAAGCAAGCTACGCCTTGGTTCCGCAGGAAAGAATCTCCGAGATGTTTCGCTCCGCTCAACATGACAATTTAAGCATTTATGCAAGAGGTCTAATAGATAACTTGAGTTTTGACGGGAAGTGTAACAAGAAACTCAGTACCTTGACCGGGTGTAGAGTTGACATCCAGCAAGCCGTTGTGTTTTTCGGTGACAATTTGATAGGCGATCGCTAATCCTAATCCTGTTCCTTTACCAATATCTTTAGTCGTAAATAAATTGTCAAAGATTCTTTGCTTTACTTCTTGTGACATGCCAATACCATTATCTTGAATCCGCAACTGTACTAGTTGAGGATCATCTGTTAACTGGGTACAAATAGTAATTTGATTAGTTTTGATGTTTTCAATACTGCGTTTTTGAGTTACTTCTTCTAACGCATCGATGGCATTTGCCAGAATATTCATAAATACTTGATTGAGTTGACCGACATAGCATTCAATCTGAGGAATCTCACCGTAGTGCTTGATCACTTCAATAGCAGGTCGAAACTCGTTGGCTTTGAGACGATGCTGGAGAATCATTAACGTGCTGTCGATGCCCTCGTGAATATTGAACGGAATCGGGCGATCGCAATCGGCACGCGAAAAGGTTCTTAAGCTAGTGCTAATATTGCGAATGCGATTTACACCTTCTCGCATTGAGATGAGCAATTTGGGTAAGTCTTCTTGCAGATAGTCCAAGTCTATTTTGTCAATCGCTGCTTGTAGGGTTGCACTTGGATGAGGTAATTCTTGCTGGTAAAGTGCAATGAGTTGCAACAGGTTTTGCACGTAGTCTTGTGCAGGTTGCAGATTTCCGGCAATGAAACCAACTGGATTATTAATTTCGTGGGCTACCCCTGCAACTAGATTTCCTAAAGCCGACATCTTTTCACTTTGCACAAGTTGGAGTTGCGAGTGATGCAGTTGGTCGAGGGCAGTTTTTAATTCAGCGGTTCGTTCTGTGATATGTTGTTCTAGATTCTTAGTCAATTGCCATAGTTGCAGTTGCGTTTTCACCCGTGCTAGCATTTCCTGCTCTTGAAAGGGTTTAGTCACATAGTCCACTGCACCTAAAGCAAATCCCTTGACTTTGCTGTCGGTATCAGACAGCGCTGTCATAAAAATTACCGGAATATTGGCTGTTGCGGGATCTGCCTTCAGCCGTTGACAGGTTTCAAAACCGTCGATTCCGGGCATTTGCACATCAAGCAAAATCAAATCTGGTAGATTAGTTTGTATCCGCCTCAGAGCGCGATCGCCATCAATGGCCGTTATCACTTCATAGCCTGCATCACCAAGAGTTTCACAGATAACTTCCAGGTTTGCAGGAGTATCATCAACCACTAGGATCTTAAGAGAACTAGACATTGCCCTTCTCCTGTGTCATTCAATTTTAGATTTTAGATTTTAGATTTTGGATTGCTCCCACAGATAAATCTGCTTGCTCTGTAACATCAAGAAATGTCGGTCAGATGTTGTTTTAATAAATCTTCAATTTCCTCAGCCTTAAATTGTTTAGCAAGTTGAAGAATTGGTGCAGCAAAAGCAGTCAAACGAGGGTCAGCCTGCACCAGATTTTCTATTTGTTCGCGCAACCGCTTCAAGTTAGCTTGTTGTGCCAGTACCATTAACTTTCCAAGTTCAGTTTGAGATGGAAAAACTAGCTCATTGGCAGTTTGTGGTATGTCTTCAATAGCAGTATCGTATTTCCACTTTAGTTCTAAATAACGTTCTAATAGGCGGAACAATTCGCCGACTTCTACTGGCTTTGCAAGAAAGTCATTACCACCCGCATTTAGGGCCATTTGTTGATCAATTTGTGCTACCGATGCCGAAGAAACCAGAATTTTTAAGTGTTGCAAATCCTCCGCCGAACGAACTTGTTTGAGCATTTCAAAGCCATTCATCACAGGCATGGCTAGGTCAGTAATCACGATGTCAGGTTGAACCTGCCGCATTTTATCTAAGGCATCCTGTCCGTTTTCTGCTTCGGTAAACGTGAAACCGAGAGGTTCTAGCAAGTTGACCAAAACGGCGCGGTTCTCCCAGCGATCATCCACTACCATGATGTGGCGTGATTGTCCTTCATAACCGATGATTTGCTTACCTGTGCTGTTGGTTTGCTTTGCCCAATCAGTGGCGATCGCTAAATCAACTTCAAAGTAAAAATTGCTGCCGATACCTAATTGACTCTTGACCTGGATTTGTCCGCCCATCAACTGCACAATTTTTTGACTGATAGCCAGTCCTAAACCTGTGCCTTCCGCTTGACGTTTGCGATCGCCCACCTGTTCAAATGCCTGAAAAATTTTATCTATTTGCTCCGGTTCAATGCCAACTCCGGTGTCTTGAACTTGAAAATTGATCCGGCGATGGTTAGTATTCAATGCAGTTTCAAGAACTGCAACTTTTAGGGTGACAGTTCCTTTATCTGTAAATTTAATCCCATTCCCCAATAAGTTAATCAAAACCTGACGCAACCGCTTTTCATCTGCCAACACACCTTCAAGTAACAGTGGATCGGGTTGATAAACAAAGTCAATACCTTTTTGTTCCGCTCGAATCCGGCAGATTTCCACCACTCCTTGCAGAAATGCCGGCAAGTGTAATCCAGTGGGAGCGAGTTCTAGTTTTCGTGCTTCAATTTTAGACAAGTCCAGCACGTCGTTAATCAAAGTCAGCAAATGCGAACCGCATTGGTGAATAATGCCAACTCCATGAAGTTCTTTTTCAGGTAAAGCTTTAGAACGGCTGAGAATTTGCGCGTATCCCAAAATACCATTGAGGGGCGTTCGTAGTTCATGGCTCATGTTTGCCAGGAATTCACTTTTTGCCTGATTTGCATTGTCAGCAATTTCTTTAGCAATCTTCAGTTCAGTGGTGCGTTCTTCCACTCGTTGCTCTAGTTCTTCATTTACTGTTCTGAGTTTTAACGCTGCTTTGCGGTTTTCACTGAGAACTGACACCAGCAAATAGGTTGTCAAGGCAATGACGCACATGAAAGATTGCAGTAACATCAAAGATTCGCTCACCGAAGATCTAGCAAAAGACCCCAAATTATGAGCCGTTCCCATAACAGCGATCGCCGAAACAATCACAACCAATAGCGTGGACTCCGTTGCTCTAAATCGAAACGTAGACCAGAGCAAGAGTGGCATCATCATATACTCCACAGGATTGTTACCCCAAAATGAAGCCTTGCTAATGATTGCCAGCAAAACTACGATGACAGCAAACTCGATAACCAACTGTGCATTGAATCGCACAGATCGCCAAGATTGCATTGCCCATGCCAGGATCATCGGTGTGATCAGCAATCTGCCCGTAATGACGCTCATTGACCAGGTTTGCCAAACTGCACCATAAAGTTGCCAAGGTAAGCTACCAGTCAAACACAAGATTGCTACAGCAAAGCAAGTAGTTATTGCTGCACTAGTGAGAATCACGATCAAAAATTTAAAGACATTTAGCGATCGCCCAAGTAAATCATGTGTTTGAATAAACTGGTTGATTAACCATGCTGCTACAAGTGGCTCAATGCAATTTACTAAAGAGATACTAATGATCGTGGGAAAATCTTTGTAAAATAGCAGCAAATTTATCAGCAATGCACTCAAAAAAATAGGTAATCCTGTGCGATAACCCCACAACAAAACCATTGCCAGGAAAAAACCTGACGAAGGCCAAATTGCAGATGCCGAATTTTCAAACGATACAGCTTGAGAAAGGGTTGCCAGCCCATAGTGAGCGATCGCCAAGACTAGGGTGATAACAATTAATTGACGAGGCTGGGAAAAAAAAGATTTAATCGCTGGTATAGCATATTGCTTTGAGTTAGATGACATTGACTTAGAGATGGAGTGGATTGTAACACTGCACATCTCTAAAGTGCCCATAATTTTTATTGGGTTATCATTAGACCTCTTGCAAAAGTCAGAAAGCTATTAATGTCATTCTGACCAGAACGTAGTGGAGGGTTCGCGTAGCGTTCCGTAGGAAAGAATCTCCGAGATGTTTCGCTCCGCTCAACATGACAATTTAAGCATTTATGCAAGAGGTCTATTGATCACTTGCACTTAGTACCCTTGCCTGTTCTGCAATCAATTGCAGCAGTTCATAGTACAACTCCACGTATACATGGACTCAAGCTTTAACTCAGTCTTCTTTAGAAGACTTTTGCTATTAGCCTAGGAATGAATTCCTAGGCGATTATTGGGGAAGAGTGCAAGATTTCAATCATCACAACAAACAAAATTAGAGTAAATCTTCTTCAGTTAGCTGGGCTATTTTCATCAAAGCTTTCAATGTTCCGACTTTCAAATCTTGATTTCGATGAACAGGAATTGACAAAACTTGTTCTAATTCAGGATTTTCGTAAATATGATGACTGCCAGCAATTCTTCGCAAAACCCAACCTTTTTGTTCCACAATCTTACACAGTCGCTTGCCAGAAATAGATTTCATACAGCAATTTCAACAACCTCGTCTGTTGGCTCAATTACATGACGGCTGTTAGCAACATCAAGCCAACCTTCAATAGCATCCTTTAAATTAGCTATAACCTCCTCCATCGTGTCTCCTTCAGTAATACAACCGGGAAGCGCGGGAACTTCTGCCCAATAGCCCCCTTCTTCTGCGGGATGAATGATTGCTTTGATTTTCATACGCCTATCGAGTTAGTTATTGGGATATGCTAACAACCATACTTGTTTGCTCTCAACTAGGGTTGCTTAAATCAATGTTGATTGCTATTGCGTAGGCGTAGCCCGTCGTAGCGAAAAGTCGGAGCGGCGGTTTCCGCCGATCTGAACTTTTCAAGACAGACATCGCCTAGTTTGGAGCGTAGGCAATGTCTACGACAGGCTGTTCGGTGACGCTCACTTCGTTAATGCTATCAATTGGTAGGTACGTTGTCGCGTAGCGCAAAGCACCACATCTGTGCACATATCGCTAACTTCCTAAGCAACGCCGTAATCTGTGTACTGCCTTTTATACGGAGCCTGCAATCCCAAAACAATATCGTCTTGGGGAACACCCATCTTAACTAACTCTTCGGCAGGATTCTGATCTGTTAAATTCTGCTGAAGCCATATTTTTCCGTTTTTAATATCAAAATGTATGATACATCGATAAATGCGATCAAATTTTTGCCAACCTACATTCATCCACTGATAATGATCTCGCTCTGTATCGAAGATGAGTTGGGTTTCTACCTCATCATCTGAAACATCGTCACTGGCATAATGAGTAAGTAAGGTCTGAATATACTCTCGATACTTAGCTATTTTATCCATTGCACAATCACATCATTCACTGGATCGTAGACAACTAATAAAACTTGATATATTTGTACTGCTGTCTGCGTGAACTCAAGTTGAAAGAAAGTTCGATAGGCATTTACTGGAACTGCTAAATATAATACTCGCTCTGGCTCAGTTGCTTTCAGCGCCAAGCGATAACTGAGGAATTGACCTAAAGCAGCGTAGAACTGTAATTGCAGAAGGATTCAGAAAGCTCTTAATCTCAACTGCTATTTTCTCACCCGCTCTCTCGGCTGCAACCAGTCTTTCTGCACCTAAATCAATCTGAAAGTTGACGTTACTGCCTTTAGATGCAATTTACCAACGACATCAAACTGTCCAATCCTCTGTTACTAATTCTGGTACTTTACTAAAATCACTAACATTCCGGGTTAGCAACACTAAGTTTCGTGAAAGCACGATCGCGGCTATTCGTAAATCCATTGTCGATACGCGAATTTTTTGTACTCGTAATTCATCAAAAATTGCAATTGCTCCAGCATCGAAGGGCAGTACTGGAGCCGTTGAAAAGCCCTGAAGTGTTTCCAGCAGTAGCGTATATCCACGAATTACGTCAGCCTTTCCCTGAGCGCGATTAATAAAAGTATGAGCACCGAGAACTTGCTCATGGAAACTGACAACGGATAAAGCAAAATCTGCGGGTGAGTATTGAGCAATTCGAGCAGTTAAATTAGCAAATTCTGAACCTGTACGCCTTTGTAGGAAACTAATATGGTCAGTGTCGAGCAAGTATTTCACGCTTATTCGTCACTCTCATCAATAGGCTTGTCAGCTTGGCGAAAAGAGCGCCCATATTCCAAAGCCTCAAGAAAAGCAGATTCGTCGGAAATAGAGCCAATAAGTTTGTCAAGCCAGTTGCTAGAAGTCAAGTTGCTATCAGTTTTACGTTTCAGGTCGCTGACCTCTTGTTCAAGAGTTGCTAAACGACGTTCGAGAGTTGCTTCATCTAGCATGATTTTCTCCTTGCCTTGCGTTCGTTCCAAACGAAGTGACACCATAAAGCACGAAATATACATTCATGCTGGCAGCATACTCATACAATTCCAGCACCGAGACAAACTCATCTTCATTGCGTAAGCATAGCCCGTCGTAGCGGCGGCTTCCGCCGATCTGAACTTTTCAAGACAGACATCGCCTGCCTTCACAATAATCATAACTGGTCATTAAACCTGCCTTAAAAATAGGGACTAGGGACTGGGGACTAGGGAAGAGATATTTTTATTGTTCGTTGTGAGTTCCACTCATGGAGTCTCTTGCATAAATCAGATTATGAACTCCAAATAGATAAATTTCTCGTTACTCTCTGCGCCTCTGTCTTGAAAAGTTTCCTGCGGTTCGCGTTAGCGTCTCGTAAGAGAGGGAAACCCTCCTTCTCCTGACGGAGACGCTATGCAAACAGAACTTTTCGCTGTCTTGAAAAGTTTCCTACGGCGGGAAACCCGCCTACAGAACTTTTCGCTACGCCTCTGCGTGAATCTTAAAATTCTTATTTTCTGATATTCGTGCAAGAGGTCTATTACAGCACAAAAATATAGATAAAGTCGAATTTAGTAAGCAATCAGGCTTATTGCCTTCTCAATATGCTTGATTGCCTTCTCATTTCAGTAGATCACGCACTCATTTTGGTGTTTTCCGCAAGCAAAAAGGCTGATTGCTTACTCAATATGCTTGATTGCCTTCTCATTTCAGTAGATCACGCACTCATTTTGGTGTTTTCCGCAAGCAAAAAGGCTGATTGCTTACTCAATATGCTTGATTGCCTTCTCATTTCGGTAAATCGCGCACTTGTGAAAACCATCGCTGTGTAGCAAAAGCCATCGGAGATTTGCCAAAATTTTCTCAGGCTGATCAATACGGAAGTTTTTTAAGGTAAAGAATATTAACCGTAATTGATTACAAGGTTTATATTATGGCTCGTCAAAAAAGAACCTCTAAGGTGTTAGAAAGAGCAGTGCGTCGTGCTTCTAGCGTTAATTCAATTGATCCAAATTTAGATTTAGGCAATGAACTCACCCTACTTGCCTTCTCAACCCTGATTGAGAAGATGCGAACTAGAGAAAATGCATACAACAGTGCACTTTCCAGCTTGGATAAGTTGTATCGTGAAATGCTGGAAATAGAACGAGAGTTGGCAGACATGGCAGAGCACATACTGTTGGGAGTTGCAACTCGATATGGCAAAAGCAGCGTAGAGTACGGCATGGCGGGAGGAGTTCCTAAAAACCAGCGACGCAAGGGACTGCGAGGCGAGTCGCCAACTCCTAGTGCTGAGCAACCGTCATTCATTGCCAGCGTGGATAGTAACACGAATGGAAAGAAAGCAACAGCGGCAAGCTAGGATATGCGTTAGCACTCAAATCTATAACTGGCAAGACGTAGCCCTTTCAAGGTCTAAATAGAAAAGATATATTTTTTTGTGTCTGAGTGGTGAAAAATTTAACTTTTCGCCACTTTTTAGGAAAACATTAGACCTCTTGCATAAATGCTTAAATTGTCATGTTGAGCGGAGCGAAACATCTCGGAGATTCTTCCCTCCACTACGTTCTGGTCAGAATGACACTAATAGTTTTCTGACTTTTGCAAGAGACTCTATGAACACGGTTCACAACGAAGGAATGAAAATATTTCTTCCCCAGTCCCCAGTCCCCAGTCCTTATTTTCAAGGCAGGTCTATTATCCTAAATTTAAATTTACGTATATTTCCCAAAAAAACTTTTACATAAAATTTAAATACTAGTGAATATACGAGTTACATCAAGCTTTCGCCTCAATAGGATGTAACCAAACATAGATCACTCGTTAGAACTAGCGACTTACAACACTAATTGCCCAAATCTGCACTCCTCGACATTTTCGAGCGAGGATTAACTGCAATCATCCTTTCCGACCAGGATTATTGGTAAATAAACTTAACGCCTTACCAACACTATGCGTGAGGTCTGATAAAAGTTGTCAAAAACTCATTTCAGAACTTATGTAGTTACGTAATATTACTACCACATCCGAAGGAAATTTAAAATGTTAGTTCAGTTTGCTCTACACCCAACACAGTGGCTCAGACGGATACCATCCGCACGGCTAGTAAGTTTACTCACCCTACTTACTACTGTGATATCCTCCGAAGTTCTTCCC
>JAHHHK010000080.1 GCA_019359395.1 Komarekiella atlantica HA4396-MV6 | reverse complement strand
AATATTGCTACTTTTACAATGACTTTATCATCAAAGCTTGAATCCTTACCTACATGTCACCCGGCGATCACTACCTTTATCCTATATTTAGTATATATGTACTATATTTAGATGCGTTTGCCCTGTTGATACTCCCTTACTCCCCTTGCTCCCCCTGCTCGCTTTGCCCCCTCACTAAAACAATCGCCAAATTTTGATAGTATTATCCTCACTACTGCTGACAAGGATCTTACCATCAGGGCTGAAGGTTACAGATGTTATGGTATTGCTACGCCCTGACAATTTGATAATTTCCTCGCCTGTTGTAAGGTTCCAAAGTTTGATTGTACGATCGCGACTACCACTAGCAAGAATTTTGCCATCTGGGCTAAAGGCTACAGATGTGACTGTGTTGCTATGTCCGACTAATGTTAAGATTTCTTCTCCAGTAGCTAGATTCCAAAGTTTGATTGTGCGATCGCGACTAGCACTGGCAAGGGTATTACTATCTGGGCTGATGGCTACAGCTGTCACTGTTTGAGTATTTCCCATCAGTGTGCGAATTAGATTTCCATTGCCCATATTCCACAGCTTGATGGTCTTGTCAAAACTGCCACTAGCAAGGGTTACACCATCTTGGCTAATGGCGACAGACCGCACCCAGAATGTATGCCCTACAAGTGTGCGGATTTGGCGTCCGGTTGCTAGATTCCAGATTTTGATGGTGTTATCATCACTACCACTAACCAGGGTTCTGCCGTTTGGGCTGATTGCTAGAGCATGAACAGAATCGGAATGCCCGATCAAAGTACGGATTTGTTGTCCGGTTGCTAGATTCCAGATTTTGATGGTGTTATCATCACTACCACTAACCAAGGTTTTGCCATTTGGACTGATCACTACAATATTCACCTGCTGGGAATGCCCGTTGAGTGAAGAGATTTGCTTTGCGGTTGCTAAATTCCACAGTTTGATTGTGCGATCGCCACTGCTAGCAATTATCTGGCCATCTGGATCAATGGCGATAGATGAAACCGAGTTTTCATGACCTTTAATATTGTGAGATAATACAATATTTCCCAAAGCAGTTTTTGGCGGTTGACCCAAAGCCCCCTCATCTTTTGGTCTATGATTGTGTTGATTCAACTTAGCAGACAAACTGGCGTAAATCCGGCGAGATTGCTGATACCAAGTTTCGCTAAATCCAAACAATAAAATGAAAGCACTAACTAAAACTAAACTTTTGACTAAGGTATATTTTATTGGTAAATCTGGTGCTTGTGTGGGTGGTATTCTTCTTGTCAATTGACCAGCTGGTGGTAGTGCAAGTGGTTGTTTGTAAGTCAAGTCTTTAATTACTTCGTCGGCTGATTGATAGCGTTCTTGGATGTCTTTTTTCAAAAGCTTTTCTAGAACAATTTCTAACTCCGTAGTTAATGGAGTTCGCAAATATTGCCGCCAATTTGCTACCCAGGCATAGCCGTTTTCCATCCACAATTGAAAGGGAGAAATTCCTGTGAGCAGATGAAAGCAGGTAGCTCCTAAACCAAATAAATCACTGGCTGGATAAGCTTTGCCATCTCTAATTTGTTCAATTGGAGAATATCCATGTGAGCCGATTGATGTGCCAACTCTATTCTGAATGGTTGTAAATTGCTTTGAGGAGCCAAAATCAATCAGGTTCAATCTTCCATCATTTTTACGCCGGATAATATTTTCTGGCTTGATATCTCGATGAATGACGCCGCGATCGTGAATAAATTTGAGTATAGGCAATAAATCTAATAAAATTGCCTGAACTTCCTTAGCAGTATACCCTTTACGTTGCTGCAACTCCTTTAACAAATTCTGCCCATTGATAAACTGTTGCACTAAATACAGACAGCCGTCTTGCTCAAAGTAAGCCAACAGTGTGGGAATTTGGGGATTTACTCCAAGTTCTTGTAGTCGCTTTGCTTCTTCGGCAAACAACTCCATTGCCTTTTTTTGTGACCAAGTTCCTTGAAATTTAGGTGCTAATTGCTTGATGACGCAGTGTTCATTTAGTTTATCTGTATCTTCTGATAGATAGGTTCTGCCAAATCCCCCCTCATCTGAAAGCACTCGGATGACACGGAAGCGATTTCTCAAAAGTGACACCAGCGGGGTGCTACAAGTTTGGCAAATTTTTTTTCCATTGGGATTCAGGGGATTTGGGCAATCGGGATTTAAGCAGCAGATCATGATCTGACAAGCGCGACTGCATGAATATTTATGCTAATTTTGCCCCTCCCGCAGCGCTAGCTCGACTTTGCGCTTTTCCTTTAAAATAATTGACTCTCGCGTATTGGTAGGTAGAAAACCCTGTGGGGATTGGGGAGCTACTTAATAGTTAGCGTTTGTAGATAGTAGCGAGTCTTCCTCAGCTTCGGAAAACTACGAGAGCCATAAGATTATTTATTTTCTCGATTATATAATAATCTGAATTGAAAATATTTTTAAATTATTTATTCAAGTAATTTTGCTTATCTTTTGGCAAGCAACAAGCTACTAAGTATTAAGTAAAACTAGATTATTTAAACATATTTCACTATTAAATATAGTCACAAATATTACTAAAATTGCTTTTGATGTTTAGAATTTATCTTAATTAATTGTTAATTTGATACTTTATAGTGTTAGCGGTTTCCAGATCCCCAAATTCCTTAATAAGTCGGGTATCTAACTTTTCAATTAATTACCTCTTTGTGTACCTCAGTACCTCATTCAACTAAAAATCGCTATAGATATTAATTACTTGTTTCTTTGAGTCTTGCTCTCCATTTGCGAATGGCGTTAGCAGTTCTTGCTACAGGAGGTATATATACTTGAGGATTTTCTACTTTTGGAGTTTGATTTTTGAAGTGTTGGGTAGTTAAACAGTTATTTAAAGCCGGCAAATAGCTTTCCGAGTTTAAGGCTGCGATCGCATCATCAGCAGTCCGAAAGCGTTCATCTAAAGGAATCTTCAGCATTTTGCCCAAAACCTGGCCAAAATCGTTACTGATATTTACTTCTTTTTGCCAACATATCTCACCGATATCTGCATCATAGTCAAATTCTAAAGGGCTTTTGCCCGTCAACAAATAAAGACAAGTCATACCCAGCGCATAAATATCACTGGCATAAACTGGACGCAGAGAAAACTGTTCTGGTGGTGCAAATCCCATAGTTCCAATAAAAGCAGTTTTATTGATTGAGTTTTCACATGCGTCAGTTAATTCCTCTTTCACTGCACCAAAATCGATCAGTACTACCCTTGCGTCGTACTCACAGCGCAGTAAGTTTTGAGGCTTAATATCCCGATGAATTACACGGTGTTTATGAAGATACTGCAATACTGGTAATAATTCCTGCAAAAATTGTTTAACGGTGGCTTCATTCTTTGGGCCAGTTCGCCGGACTTCTTGCGCCAAAGTAAAGCCTTGCACATATTCTTGAACTAAATAAAACTCTCCATTGTCTTCAAAGTAGTCTAAAAGTAGAGGGATTTGAGAATGGCTACCGAGTTGACCTAAAGTTTTGGCTTCTTTTTCAAAGCGATCGCACGCTCTTTGCCAGCTTTGAGGGCTAGTCACCTTCACACAAAGCTGCTTAATTACACACAAGGGATTCCCTGGTAGTACAGCATTCTTGGCTAAATACGTGATACCAAAACCACCTCTACCCAAAATTTGGAGTATTTCGTAGCGATCGCGAAATAACTGTTTTGAGCCACACATTTGACTAAGTTGAGTCTGCTGTGAAGTATATTCATGATTCGTTATTTTGGAAGAAAAGCGATTCATTAGCTATAGAAAAGCTACTCAACAATGTCTTTAATTTTATGAAAAATATTCTTGGCTGTCAGTAGCATTACTGTATCTTCGCTAAATTATGACCTTTTTCACCCTGCAATTGAAAATTTAAAATATAAAATTCAAAATTTGATAGCAAATTAATCCGGATAAAACTTGTTGGTAAATCACCTGTGAAGTATGAATCATAAAACGTAAAGAAGGTGGGCATTACAATGCATACGTGTCAACTTAACGTGAAATCCATATTCCGCAAGGAACTGAACTTACTTGCTAATAGCAAAAGTCATCTGAAGATGACTAAAATATTTCCAAAATCCTGAGTCTACTAAAGTAGACTTTCGCTCATCCGCCAGAGAATTCATTCTCTCGCGGGTGAGGAGGCCAACAGTCAAGCTATTTTTAGCTGAAGTTGACACCAATAGACTTCTTGCAAAAATCGGAATCAGACTAAAATAAACCACAGCGAAAAGTAAGCGAAGCTCCGGGTAACAGGAGCGCAAAACTTTTCAAGACAGCGAAAAGTAAGCGAAGCTCCGGGTAACAGGAGCGCAAAACTTTTCAAGACAGCGAACAGTAAGCGAAGCTCCGGGTAACAGGAGTGCAAAACTTTTCAAGACAGCGAAAAGTTCTGTAGGCGGAGAGAAGTCTGAGCGGAGGTTTCCTCCGTTGGCGCAGCCCGCCGCAGGCATCAGAACTTCGGGGTTTCCCAACCTAGGAACGCCACTTGCTACAAGCCGGAAAACCCGTCCAACGCAGTGGCTCAACTTTTCAAGACAGATAAATATCGGTGTTCATCAGTGTACCCTGCGGGAAGCCGCTGCGCGTCTACATCGGTGGTTCGATTTAACAAATCTCGATTTATGCAAGAGGTTTAATGATTACAATGCCCACCCTACAAACTGCCTTATCCTTTATTCAGTGAAATTCTCCTATCTCCTTTCTAAGGCACTTCAATCGGAATCAAAGCATTTTCTGGCAAATAATTGCAAAAACGCCCCTCATCCGCAAGCACCAAAATCAAACGTAAGGGATAATCTGGCGGAACTTGCAAATCTGCCCACGGTACTGCTAACTCTAAGCAATTATTTAAAGCTACCTGAGCGCGACTAGCACGGGGATACCATTGATGATTTTCTCCAGCTTCCCGAAACTGAATTGATTGCGTCAGCAAATTAATTTCTAAAAGATGGTGGAAAAGGTAATTAAGTGGGGCTGCATCTGGCACGTCTGCCAAAGGAACTGGGCTATTGACCATTGTCTTGTCGGGATAGAACCACAGCAAATTTAACTCTGCTGGTAAATCTCCCCCTGGTGCAACACCGCTTTTAAAGTCCAACCGCAAATAGAAATTCAGGTGATCCACCCCATACCAAAGTCGCTGGACGACACTACTGTTGTGCATCGTCCCCCGCGCCCCGCCTATTTCTATGCGTCCAGCTTTGTTCCAGTCTTGTTCATCACCTTTGCCATCAATGACGGGGTGAATAAACCCTTCTGGGCGGTGGTCTGCGCGTGCTTGGTGAACCTCAACTGGTTGTCGAATATATGAAGGTATGGGTTCATTTAACGCCTTGTAAATGCCAAATAAGTGTTCCCGAAACAACTGGTCAAAGATGGCATCCTGATTTGATGAATGTCCTTCACCAAACCACCAGAACCAGTCGGAACCCTCTGCGGCATATAAAGCTTCCCAGGCTTCGGGGTTGTTGGCTTCTGTTGCTTCAGGATGATTCGCCAACAGATTCCTGGCTTGTGTTAGATAGTCCCAAGCTCGATTTTTGGCAGGGTCGCCTATCCAAGTGGTAAAGCTGCCATCTACCCAAGAACCGCTATGCAGTTGTTCTCCGGGGATGGTTGCTGTGGCAGGAAATTGTTCGAGAAATTCGGAGACAGTGACGAGTTTGAGGTGAGGTTCGTTGCTTAATGTTTGATATAAAGCTTCTAAGAAAGGTTTACCATCTTGGGGATAAAATTCCCAGCAATTTTCTCCATCCAAAGCGATGGTAACTAGCCAAGGTTGTTCGCTTTGGCTGTCTCTTTGCATTTTAGCGATCGCTTGTAAATGTCCTACTAAGTCCGCTGCTGCCTGTTTTGCTGGCATGGCGCTGTAAGTAAAGCCAATCAAATCTGATAGTCTGTGGTCACGAAAGACAATCGCTAAATCACCTGCTGGAGTTTGCAGGCGGTATGGTTGGTACAGTAATTCTGGTTGCTGCACGTTCCCTGCCCCATCCCGGTGGAAAAAGTGTTTCAGTGTCCATCCTAAAACGGCTTCATCTGAGCAAATCCACTTAAATCCTTGATTAATAATATACGGAAGTATCTCCGGGCTTACTGACTGTTCTGAAGGCCACAAGCCACGGGGTATTTGTCCAAAACGGTCTTTATATAGGTTCCAAGCTTTCTCTAAGTGGCGGGGGATATCTTCTGCCCACTGAAACCGATGACGAGGTAGCGTCATATTGGGCACTGCTACCCGACCAGAGTTTGTATCAGCGAGCAAGGGCAAAATCGGGTGAGTGTAGGGCGTAGTGGTAACTTCTAATTGCCCCGCTTCCTGCATTTTCCGGTGTTGGGGAATGATCCGGCTGAGAATTTGGCGCTGTTTAGAATAAATCCGCTGGCGATCGCTTAAAGTAAAATTTTGACCCTGCTTTAACCAAGCCGCAATTTCTGGGTCATCCCAAAATAGCGGATCGATCCATGCCAAATTGTGCCAAGCTAGCAAATCGCTGTAATCTGGCAATTCCCAATTTGCCAAACACCAAGCTGGCCCCTTTTCCTGTCTTTGCTCGTACAACTGGGCATAGCGGGGATGAGGGTCAATCAGGGTGTGGTGATTGGCATCAAAAAAGTGTTCGATAATGAATTCCCGCTGTTGCTGAGTTAGTTGCTCAGTCGGTGTCAGGCTGGCTGTGAGGTAAGGATCAAAAGCAGTGCCAGCAATGTAATCTTCAAGTTGCAATATCAGCGAGGGTACTAAATTTACCGTTTGGTGTAACTTCGGATACCGTTCTAAGAGTAATACTAAATCCAGATAATCCTTAGTACCATGCAACCGTACCCAAGGCAAGCGGTACTGCTGACTAGGAGACACTGAAACGCCACTGCCAGGAGATTTGTACAACGGCTGATGTTGATGCCAGATAAAAGCGACGTGTAAGGGATGGGACATAGATAGTTATTGAGGATTGGGCATGGGGAAAAGGGGAAAAGGGGAAAAGGGGAAAGGGGAAAAGGGGGAAAGGGGAAAAGGGGGAAAGGAAAGAATTATTCTCTTGCCTCTGTGCCCCTCTGCTCCTCTGCTCCTCTGCTCCTCTGCCCCCAGTTTCTCCCCAATCCCCAGTCCCTACATTACTTGCTCGATTTCTGCAATTTCGGGAATCAATTCCTTCAGGCGGCGCTCAATGCCCATTCTTAGAGTCATTGCGGAGCTAGGGCAAGAACCACAAGCACCTTGCAACCGTAGTTTGACCACAGGGCCGTCAAGTTCTACGAGTTCCACATTGCCACCATCAGACATGAGATAAGGGCGCATTTCATCTAAGACTGTTTCAACGTTGTCAATTGTTAGTTCCATAGTTTTAGACCTGCTAAGTAAACGATGGCGATCAAGAGTTAATTTGTAGTAGTGCTGAAATCTACTACAAACCCATTATCCAAAATTTTGTTTTCCAGCTTTGTTAAGTCGATCCTAGATCTAATTGCCCCTAGATTGCGGTTTGCCTAGTATTCTCAGACAAAAGAGTCATCTATTGATGACTAATGATTAAACAATTGCTGGTTTTAGCAGCTTGATATTGGAGTAGCTGAACTCAGTTGTCATACGAGCAACTGGCTCTGACGTTTCTGACGTTGCTGCTTCTCTACCAGAGGCTTTGTCAACGCTAACGCTATCTTCACACTCTTGCACGACCTGTTTGGTCATTAAATAATAATCGCCAAATTTTTCATAGGTGTCTTCAAATTTCAGGACACTGCTGACTTGATTAGTTTTCGAGTTACGGAAAACCGCATCGTAGCGACTCGCAATGTAGCCAGAACCAGTATCGAAGCTTTCGTGCGTATCAATTACAAAAGCCATGCGACCCATAACCCGACTGACTTGGCAAATTTCCTTGCCGCGAATTTTATAATTAGAACCCATCGAGTCACCCTTGACCAGAACTTGCACCGCACCAGTTTCATCTGTATCACCCAAGGTAAACTCATGCTGACCATGAGACTGCTCAAAACTGGAGCGTTTGCGATGAGTGACTATATCCCGTAATTGGGTATAGATACCTTCTTGCACTTGTTCATCTGCAATACCGATAACTTCTACGCTCAGGTCGCGGTTAATACAAATTTTACCTGTATAAACTTCTGAACCCTGCACTAGTTGCACATCTGCACAGTAACCAGGAAAGTTTTCGTCCCAAGTGTAACGACTTTCGTAAGCGGTTTTGAACAAAGCGCTTGCTGTTATTGGATCTGTCATATAACCACTTTGACTTCACTTTTATCAGTTTAGTTCAAAGTCTGGAGCGCAAAGTTTAATGTCTGATAGATGTAATTAATGGTTTTTCTATTATTGGACTAACTAATATAATCACGTACAATTTAAGTTGTCCTCACCAGATGAAACCATTACTAGTTGTTAATATAAGGTACTACTTTGCGTATTTGCGTGAGCCAAACGCCGTATCTAGAGCGATAAAATAAAAGCAAATTAATAAAAGGCAGTATTTATGGCAACCCAGGTTAGTGAGGCCAAATCCTCAACCGAACTGGTAATCTCTTGGGAACCATTGCCCGATGATTTTCAGTTAGAAGATGAGCCAGTGGAAAATACAGGTCAGCCAATCTTGGCTGGTGCTTTGCGTGAAAGCTTAGAAATCAGTGGTTTCATCCAACCCCAGATGTTGATAGCCTCAAATTTTGGTCTTTGTGCAACACTCAACGGACAGTTTATTGCTAAAGCTCCTGACTGGGTTTATATTCCTTCTGTAAATCAGATTTTAGCTGAACGCAAAAGCTACACACCCAACTTAGAAGGAAATATTCCTACTGTTGTGATGGAATTTTTATCCGACACCGATGGCGGAGAATATTCGGTAAAGCGGACTTATCCACCGGGAAAATGGTTTTTCTACGAGCAAATTTTGCAAGTTCCAATTTACGTGATTTTTGAGCCGGATGGTGGCTTACTAGAATTTTATCAACTCGAAAACGGACGCTACGAGTTAAAGCAACCTGATGAAAATGGTCGTCATTGGATTGCTTCGATGGGTTTATTTTTGGGAACTTGGCAAGGAACAAAAGAAGCCCGAACAGGTTACTGGTTGCGCTGGTGGGATGAAGCAGGTAATTTGTTACTGTGGGCAGTGGAACAGATTGAACAGGAACGCCAACGCGCCGAACAAGAACGCCAACGCGCCGAACAAGAACGCCAGCAAAAAGAACGGCTAATTGCCTATTTACAATCTCAAGGTATCGACCCGAATAATTTGCCTACAGATGAAACACCTACTACATTACAATGACCTCGGCTGTGAGTTGAAAATCCTTGGTATTTTCCGCAATTCAACTAGAGCAAGGCTTTCAGGTATTAAAACTATATTTTGTACTCTGCGATCGCCTACGGGGGCGGAACGCCATCGCACGTCTGCTTAGTACTAAAATGAATCTTATTGACCTTATTATCAATAATTTTAGCTTGTTCAAGCTTAAATACTTCTATCACCCCCTATATATTGATAAAAAGCGTGAAGCTTTTGTCAGAATTGAGTTTTAGCTATTTTATAAAAATTCAGATTTTGGCAAAACTACCTGCGGAGAGCAAAACTTTGAGTATATTTACTCATGCAGAATGTAGGTTAAAAATTAGTCATCCCATAATTGCCAAAGTATAGCCTCATCTCCTTTGAGTTGTTCGAGAAAAACGGGTATGTAGCCGTCAACTTTGGCATAACCACACAACACCACTCCCAAAATCATGAAAAAATCAGTGTGGTCAGGAAATCTAAAATTGGTATTGACAGGAATCGCTTTTTCATAGCCCAATTGTGGTAAGGAACGGCTAACCCAAAGTGCGTTGTCTTTCCAAAAGTAGGGTAGGATTTCCGGCGGATACCAGTCACCTTCTTCATCATGACTTTCTTTGCAAACAGATATACCACCAGGAAAGATGTGATATGGAAATTTTTTACAGAGTACTGTTGCAGACATGATTCATTCTCCATAAAGAAGGGAAATTTTCACAGCCTTCTACTGTGTTTTTCTAATTTTACTGATTGAAAAATACTGGTTGAAAAATATTGATTTATTTTATTGAAAGCTACAGGAAACATCATCCCCTAAGTGGCATGTTAGCGGTGCTATAGACCATTTATTTACTCTATGCCATACCCCTTGTTGGCATAGTTTTTTATACCTAAAGACTGTTTTTCTGATTAGCAAAAGAATTTACGCTAAAACTTATCTGGCGAACTAAATATATGTTAAAAACCAAAACTAGCAACTAAACAAGAGAAAAGGAGAAAAAACATTTATAGCGGTTCCCATTCAAACCAATGCAGTACAACATTACATCGTCAGGTGTAGGGTCACGGCAATGCCCATTGGTGTCAACTTAAGCAAAAAGGAACCATAGGATGTAATCTAATCACATCTTGATTGATGTGATTAGTGATACATCATGAGTCCAAAACGTCCCGCGCGAAAAGGAAACCCA
>JAHHHK010000079.1 GCA_019359395.1 Komarekiella atlantica HA4396-MV6 | reverse complement strand
CCGAAAAACTTTATGTTATTCCAAGTCAGAACAAATGCTGAGATACTCAATTAAATTGTTACTCCATTATTTGAAGTATCAAACTGTACCTGCATAAGTTAATTCATCCCTTTATTCAGCAACGCCCTTTTTTTTAATTGGTATTACCCCTCTGTTCCTCTGCTTTTTTCTTCCCCATTTCGCGCTCTAAATTTGTAACAACCCTTCTGGATTCACTGATAAAAGCGATCGCCTCTGCAAACCTTCACGGGATAAAATTTCATTGGCTGCTAATAAGCCACTGCTAACCGCCCGTTCCATTAAGCCGCAAGGGAAAGGCATTTTTACCCAATCTCCTGCAAACAATAAGTTAGAAACACTAGTACTAGTTTCTGGACGTTCTGCATAACTATTTGGCGGATAACCTGAAAAGTTATTTTGATTCACTAATTCCCGATGCAGTATATTTGCTTGCTGTAACTCTGGAACAATTTCATAGAGTTCCTGCTCAAATTTCGTTAACAAAGCTTCTTGGGTGGGGAATTCTTTTGCTTTGTAACAGTAAGCGTGTAATTCAACCACGCTACCGCCAGTACGTTTTGCCCAATCGATAAATTGTTCTTGAATGCGGTGATAAAGGGTGATACTGTCTGTGAGTTGATAACCAGATAAAGATGTAAAATTACTCTGTTCCCACTCAAAATCGCGGTCAAACCAGAAACGACAAACAGCAAAAGGATCAGCGATACTCAACTTTTCTACTTGCGATCGCACTTTTTGATCTACATTTCCACTCACTCGCTTCCATAATTGTTGCACTCCAGGGACATCGGTAGCTAAGACATAATAATCTGCTTGAATTGTCTCTGGTGATGGCGATTCATGATTCACCGCTACCAGTTGCAAGTTATCATCCTGCTGTTGTACTACTTTAAACTTAGCTAAATCTCGTTGTGCAGGGCCTTTTACAACTTTACCATCAGCAGTAAAAACTGCTCCATGACAAGGACAATGAAACTTGCCATCTGCTGCTGTTTGCACAGTACAACCTTGATGAGTACAAGTAAGGGAAATCGCTTCTTTACCCCCAGATTTCACAGCAAATACTTCATCAGCCGCACCAAAATATTCTATATTTTTGTCAGCAACAACTGAATTCCGTTTTACCCAAAAAGGTACATTATTTTGATTACTACCCAGGTAATATTTGAGTGCATCAATCTTACCTTGTACGGCAGGAATTTCACTCACAGTTGCACCTGTGATAATTTTGCCCCCATGACGTTGAATTTCTCTAGCGATAGGTTGTACTAAACTTGTCCCCATATCATCTTTAGTACCATTAAAAGCTAGTCCTTCCGGGTTGCCAAAAAAATAAAAGTGGAAGAACTGCATGAGTTCACCTACACTCATTACATCTGGTGCATTCAAGCTAGATTTGGCAAAAGGTAGAAAATACAAATCGTATAAACCTTGAGGAAATTCTGTTTTTACCCAATCAGCAACAGATATGTTATCGAACCGTTGATAGTTCTTTTCTCTCTGAAAACCAGTAATTGCCTGGAAGACTTGTAAATGTTTGAATTTGGTCAGATTAATCCCCCATCGGAAGCGGTTGGGAGAGGCGATCGCTAAATCTATAATATTCCAAGGAAAGGCAGAACTACTGGGGCGAAATACCTCTGGTTTATATTTTAAATCACGGTAAACAACAGAATAAAAGTTTAATGATTGAAAATTATCAACAATCCCCAATTCGCTCACTATACTATTTAGGTTATAGTACTGTGGAAAAAAGCCATGAAAGCCATGTTCCATTTTAAAAGTTTCACCAGCAGCTTCTATTTGCCAACTAGCAATTTTGCCACCGAGTTGCGGTGACTTTTCTAAAAGTGTTACTAAAAATCCTCTTTGACTCAATTCATAGGCACAAGCTAAACCTGCTAAACCACCCCCAATCACTACAACGCTTTTACCTTGATTTAACATCCGTGGTAAGCTGAGAATATCTTTTTGAAAAACTGTTGGCTTTGGCTTAGTAAAGCGGGAGTATCCTGTTAATCCGGCAATCGCACTAATGCCGAATAATTTGAGTAATGTCCGACGAGAGATAGATGATTCCAGTGAATTAAATAGTTGGCTCATTGGTGACAAAATTAACTCTTCACGATGAATTATTGACGTGAAATAATAGCTGTGAGTTAGCAGGCTTTTTGCAGGATTTTACCCATTTATGTCTTAATCCTAAACGGATTTATTATGGGAGAAAGTGTCAAAAATTTAGGTTAACAATTTGACAGTGTAATATAATATCTAATAATTGACTACTAAGCGTTAGGTAGGTTTAGGGATGTCAAGCGATCGCTCCTCTCCTAAACAAGAGTCCTCTAGTGGACACAATCGCGTTCTTGATGAGGCTGAACGACTTTTCCGTATGCGAGGCTACAACGTAGTGACGATGAGGGATATAGCTTGTGAAGTGGGAATTCGTCAGGCATCATTGTACTATCACTTTGCCAGCAAAGAGCAACTTTTTGTCGCTGTCACCGAGCGGATGTTTGAGCGTCACCGCATTGGATTACAACAGGCAATAGGAGAAAATAGTCATGATTTGCGATCGCAACTTCACGCAGCATCGGTATGGTTTCTCTCTCAACCTCCCGTCCATTTTTTGAGCATGGTACACACAGATATGCCCTTGTTGGCTGAAGAGAATATCAAAAAGCTTTCGGCTTGTTCCTACCAATCTATCTTTGAGCCGCTTCGACAAACATTTATCCAAGCCCAAGAACGAGGTGAGATTCGAGATATTCGTCCCAATTTGCTCGCTGGATTCTTTTTATCCGTGATGGAAAGTATACCTTATGCCACAACCTTTCCGGGTGCTGCACCCAAAGAAGTAATGGTCAATGAAATGATTGGCGTATTGTTGGATGGGTTGAAAAAGGGACTGGGGAACTCAGGGCCCCCTTTGGGGATAAGGGGCAATGGGGATTAGGGACTGGGAAAATTTAGTTGGGGATTCAGACCCCAACCAAATTTTATTCGCGCAGCGTCTCGCTCCAGAAGAAAACTCCCCAGTCCCCAGTAAAGAGTCCTGGAGCGTCATTCTTCCCTGACTTGCTGCGCCGAAGCGACCTAGCGGGGCGTAGCCTTAGAGCGAATTACGAATTAGTATAAGTTGGTGCTTACATATATCTATAGCGTAAACTTGGTAACACTAACGGATTACCGATATGCGTGTTCAAGTAGTTGCAGTTTTGATAGTGGCGATGTTAGTGGTTGGGGAAAATCCAGAGGCGCTTGCAGACTCCCAATCTTCTACTCAGGATGGGGTTGGTGGCATTCTGACGGAACCTCAACAGGGATATGCTAAATACGGTGATTATGTAAGCTCGACTTCAGTAGAAAACTCAAAAGTGGAAAGTGCCCAAAATATTGAGTTTTCCCAGAAAGTTGTCAAAGATATCCAGATACGTTTTGTTAATGACAAAGACCAGTTGGTCGATGACAAGGGTCAGCCTATTCAGGGGCGTACCCAGAGAGATTTTATTATTGGTATTTTGAGACTCAAACCCGGTCAGGTATTCCGCGAGGATGTACTTCAAGCAGACTTACAACGACTGAGGAGATTAGAGTCATTTGCTCAAGTAGATGTTTTCCAACAAGAAGATGCTTCTAGCGTTAACATTATCTATAACATCAAAGAGCGCCGTTATCCTGCTCTAAAATTCGGAGGCGGCGAAAGCGATGATATTGGGCTTTTTGGTCAGGTGGGTTATGAAGATGCAAACATCAGCGGTCTTAACGATGAACTAGATACAACTCTTCAGATAAGTAGTAAAGATGTCCAGTTTTATGGTCAGTTCACAAGCCCTTATCGTCCTGGAGAACCAAACCGTTTAGGCTATAGCATCAGAGGTTTTCGCACGCGAGATTTATCTTCAACCTTCAACGAAGATATCAGACTGTCTAACGGTGACAAAGTGCGCGAGGGAAGATTTGGTGGTTCCGTAGCACTTTTAAAATCTTTTGATGATTGGGATACATCTGTAGCTCTTAACTACACCAGAATTAGCCTGCGCGATCGCGATTACAACGTTACACAAGTCGATAGATTAGGAAGTCCCCTATCTTTAAGCGGTACTGGTATTGATGACCTGTTTACAGTATCATTTGCCGTATCCAGAGATCAACGCGATCGCCGTGAAAATCCAACTCAAGGATCAATCCTCACCCTCAGCACTGAACAAGCAATTCCCATAGGACTCGGTAATATTTCCAGCAACCGACTCCGGGGAGACTATATTCAATACTTCCCAGTCAGCTGGATAAGTAACAATCAATCATCTGACAATCCAGAAATGCTGGCGATTAATCTGCAAATTGGGACAATTATCGGAGATTTTCCACCAGCCAACGCCTTTGATATCGGCGGACTAGATTCTGTAAGGGGTTACGGTTATGGTAAAGTTGCCAGTGGTCGGAGTTATGGCTTAGCTTCTGTAGAATATCGGTTCCCAATTTTCCAGTCCATAGGAGGCGTTATCTTTACTGACTTCGGCTCAGATTTTGGGTCTGGTAAAACAGTGCTAGGAGAACCCGGCGTACTACGAAATAAACCTGGGAGTGGCTTCGGTTACGGCTTAGGATTGCGAGTCAAGTCACCCTTCGGACTAATTCGGGGCGACTTAGGAATTAGCGACCAAGGAGAAATTAGATTTGAAGTCACCACAGGTCAGCGATTTTAATAATTAGTTTTTACTTTGCGCCCCTCCGCGCTAACCTCAGCGTACCTCTGCGTTTAAATCTTCTCTTCCACCCCCTTACAAAATGAAATACTGGCGTGAAACTCTAGCTGTAACTCAGCGCATCTTAATTGAACTCTTGCGCCGCAGACGCAGCCTAATCTTTTGGAGTATTTTCCCCATTTCATTGTTAATCCTCAGCGGATTTATTTTGTCAGAACGGGCAAAACTATCATTAGCTGTTGCTTTTGAATATGCTGCACCCTCAACTTTGGTAGGTGCGGCACTATTTTTTAGCTGCTTGGGTGGAAGCGTCGCAACCGTAGTTGCAGAAAGAGAACAGCAAACCCTCAAACGCCTGTTTCTTTCTCCCTTAAGCGGTACATCCTATTTTTTAGGAATTTTTCTAGCTCATACCTGCATTGGAATTGGACAGACAATCTTGGTTTATACTGTCGCCGCCTTTTGGGGTGCTACTTTCAAAGGTTCGCTTTTATTGGGACTTGTAATTATTTTATTAAGTATAGTTGCTTACGTTGGTTTAGGCTTTATTTTGGGTACACAATTGGCGCGTCGTACCGAAGATATTAACGCGCTAGTAGCAGCTTTTGGAGTGCCCTTATTAATATTAGGCGGAGCATTTTTACCAAGTTCATTGTTTCCCAAAACGCTAATTAATATTGCCAAATATGACCCAATTTATCACATGAATGAGGCTCTGGTGGGAGTTTCAGCTAAGGGTGAAGAAATTAGTAGTATTACATCACACTTTGTGTTTCTCTTAGTTTTTGCTGCGGTGATGGTTTTAGGTGGATGGTTATCTTATCGGCGGATGTTGATAGTTGAAAGGCGACTCTGATTTAGTCATTGCAGTCCTTTTGGAGGGATCAGTTAGGTATAACACCAATATAAAAAAACCTGGAATTAGCCTCTTCCAGTAGCATGTATGATGTAGCCATTAATTGAAAGACTAAAGTAATGACTACCTACAAAATCGATTTAAAAGACGGCATTTTGCGGATTAGTTTTGGCGAACCTGCCCAAAATGATCAGATTGTTCGTGATGCAGCGGCGCGGCTAGAAGAGATGCTTGAATCTGGAGAACTTACAGGAGGGCAATTACTGAAGATTAATGGGCCGGTTTCAGTGCCAGTGGCGTTTGTACTATCGCATAAACTTGCTCATATTTACGGTGCAATTGCTTGCTTTGATCCTAAGTTAAGTAAGTATGTGATTTCTATCACACATAATCCATCGTATAAACTGGGAGACTTAATCGATTAAAGTACTGAAAAAGAAACTCACGAGAAAAATTACTCTGAACCGCTGGTTTTGGTTGAGGCTGATTGTAAAATTACGCATAATATTACGTTAATAATGCAACATACAGATTATGCAGTTATACTGACAGAGGATATATCCAAATTTCCAATATGGCAGGGCTGAAAATTATTGCGATTATTCATAGTGATTATTATGGCGTGAGCGATGTCCAAGGACAAGCCGCTGCGCGTCTACGCATTGAGTTATCACCTATTCTCACAGGTAGCGTTCATCGTTTACAACAAGGCAAAGATGTATCTCAGCGTCCGATGGTGCAGACGTTGGCGGGGTTGAGTAGCGGGTAGGGGTAATTGCAGAAGTATCTACAAATGAAAACAAGTAATATGGAAAATACAAATTCTATTACGACTGCGATCGCTTGGTGTTTGGCTTGGGGTGAGCAGCGATCGCCTAAATATAATTTAGAAATATTACAGCAAATGCGCCAAGCTTTGAAGCAGGGAACAGAAGTACCTCAAGAAGTACAGGCGTTAGTTAAACAAGTTCAAGAATTACAGAATTTGCAATTCCCAAATACAGTAGAAGAACTAAAACAGTATACAGAGAAATATCCTCATCTATGGGATTCTCGAATTGGCTTAGTTTATGGTGGTGCGACTAAAATTAAACAGTATGTGTTTGAAGCAGCTAAACTTCCAGATATTCGTGGTGCTTCGGCACTACTTGATAGAATTAATCTAATTGATTTGCCTGCTTTTTTTGGTAAATATGGAAATGTATCTAAATCAATCTCAATATCTCAATGGCTAAAAAAGCACTTCCCGGATTTAGAAGCAGCTTTGATTCCTGAATTAATTACCTATTCTACTGGTGGTAATATTTTAGCTTTTTGTCCAGCATATTTTGCAGATGATTTAGCGAATGCAATTGAAAGGCGCTACACTGAAGAAACTTTAACTGCTAATTCTTGTGCAGTAAGTGCTAAATTTAAGGCCTTAGAAATTCGTTTTGGCTTATTACAAAATCAGATTGATAAAACACTCTGGTTGCAAGAATATAATAACAATCTCAAACATGAATTGATAGAAGCCTATTTTTCTCAATCTGATGTCAATGATTCAGATCAAGCTTTTAAAGAACGCAAAAGTTTTAATGAATTGACTGGAAAATTGGCTTCCCTATTCAACCAGCGACGTAACGGTAATGATTGTGAAAATCGCCCTAGTCACCGTTATCCGCCAATGTTTGAAACACACCCTTATTTAAAGAGAGATGAGGGCGATCGTAGATCATCTGTGATGAAAGCCGAAGGTCTTCCTAATGAACCTTGGTTTTCAGAGACTTTAGCTCGTAAGCGTATTGTTGGACAAATATCTAAACGAAATGATAGCTCTATAGATTGGTACTATCAAGCTGGTTTTAATTGGCAACCTAACCAAATTTCTATCCCCAGTTGGGTTCAAAAATTTGAAGATTTTTTAGTTGATAATGAATTAGCTGATCAATATTATAACGGAATTAAGTATCCTGAAGAAGCACGTTCTTTAATAGAAATTGGTAATGCCACTACACCGAATACTTTTGTTGCCTATATCTATGCTGATGGCAATAATATGGGTGGCTATATTCAGAAGATTCAAACTCCACAAGAATATCAACAATTTAGTAATGATATCTTCAAAGCCACTGAGCAGTCAGTTTATAAGGCACTAGCTAAACATCTACATCCCCATCTACTTAAGAACATCAAGGATCAAGATAAGGTACACCGCAATGGTCACTGGATCCATCCCTTTGAAATTTTGACTATTGGCGGGGATGATGTGATGCTGATTGTACCAGCAGACAAAGCATTACTTATTACCAAAACCATCGTTGAAGAATTTGAAAATTATCTTTTAACTCAAGCAGACTGCTATAAATTAGATGAAAATTATCAATCTATATTAGTACATCGATATAAAAAAGAACAGCAAAATTATGGAAAAACCCAATGTCGATTAAGTATGTCAACTGGAGTGTTAATTACGGCTGAAGATACACCAATTTACTATGCAGAAAAACTTACTAATCAGCTACTCAAATCGGCTAAAAAGCTGGCAAAAGACTTGAAAAAGCATGGTTATAATGGTGGGACAGTAGACTTTTTGGTGATGAAATCTGTAACAATGATTTCTTCCAATATTAATGAGTTTCGCACTCAAGGATTAATCAAATCTGGAACTAGACAGCAAAAACTCAAGTTGTATGCTGCACCCTATACCCTGTACGAACTTGGTGGACTTTTAGAAACGGCGAAAGCTTTGAAAGATGCTGAATTTCCGCGATCGCAACTTTACCAAATCCGCAGTTTACTAGAACGGAGTAAACAGACGGCTATACTCAATTATCGTTATTTTCGATTGCGGCTGAGTGCTAAAAAAGCTCAGGAATTGTTGAAAATACACTTTGAAGATGCATGGTGCAAACCAAAAGAAGATAACAATAATGGCAACCTTGCGCCTTGGATGTCTTTGAAAGAGACGAAAGATCAAAATGAGGGAAAAGTTACTTACGAAACTATCTGGCGAGATTTAGTAGATTTATACCCTTTTATTGCCAAGTCACAGGAAAATCTTTCTCTGACAGAATCAAAGCAACAAACATTGTAACCATGATTTCTTTACATAACTTACCCACAAATCAAGTAACAAAGATTAATCTTACAGCAATAATTGATACTGCTTTGTGTGTTGGTGCTGGTGGTTCTGATGGTTCCCTTTCCGATAAACCCATCGTTCGCAACGCACAAGGACAATTGATTATCCCCGCTTCCCAACTCAAAGGTAAACTGCGCCATGAATGCGAAAAACTAGCTAGGGGGTTAGGATGGGAAATCTTTGAATCGCCAAAAGCTGAAACACTTTGTCCAACTGAAGAACAACTAAAAGAACGAGTAAATAGCGAATCTTTGAATTTTTATCAATTAAATGGTTACAGAGGTTATCACTGCTTAATTTCTCAGATATTTGGTAATCCCATATTGCCATCACGAGTTGTAGTGGATGATTTGATTTGTAAGATACTAAGAGAGGATTTATCAGAAGTAATACGTCCAGGTGTGACGATAAATCGCCGTCGTAGCACCGCAGAAGAGAAAAAATTATACTTTTTAGAGACTTCCCCAGCTAATAATCAATTGGAATTTACAGGGGAAATTCATTTACTAGCAGACTGTCCAGCATACGCTAAGGCTCTAATTTTAGCAGGCTTGCGCCACATCCACGCCCTCGGTGGAAGTAAATCTGCGGGGTTGGGTTGGCTGAGTTGGAAAGAACTAGAAACATTACCAAAAGATGATCCAGTCTGGACAATGCTAATACCGCAGGCGAAATCATGAAGCGGATTAAATTAAAGATTACAGCTTTATCGCCATTAGCGATCGCAGCTAACAAATCTGGTTCTGTAAGTCAAGCCGAAGACCATATTCCAGGTTCAATAATTCGGGGTGCGATCGCATCTCAAATCTTACAACTATCCAACCAGCAAACACCAGGTATAGCAGAGCAAAATTTAGTAGCAGATGGTGGCGACTTTGCAGCCTTATTTTTAAGTGATGAACCTGCGATTTTTCATAATGCTTATCCAGCAGTAGCCAAAATTGTAAATAAATCATTTTTAATTGATAAAGAAAAGACTGAAAAAGAAAAGTATGACATCATTTATAGAGTTATAAATGATGAAATTTTGGTCTTACCAGTGACAGCCGTAAGTTCCAAAACAGACTCAGGCTTTAAGCCGAAAGCTAACGGAGTTTTTGACACTTTAATTGATCGCTTCTGTGCAGACGCATATAATTATCCTTACAATCCTAGCGATCCAAAATCTCTAGAAGAAAAGACTGATGCGCGGGTTGAACCCTACGGTAGCGGATTTTATAGTAAAACTAACGATAGCGAAACTAAATATCAGTATCGCAGTCATTCTGTTAGCACACGCTTTCTTACACGCGTAGGAATTAATCGCCAACGAGCTACGTCTCAGGATGATATACTTTACAGTATTGAAGTTTTAAATGAGTCATTTGTAGAAAATCCCCAAGAACAAAATTGGCATCCTGTGGTTTACCGCAGCGATATTATAGTTAACGATGCAGATTTAGCCAAATCTCTTACAGATTTTATAAATCAAAATTTCCAGATATTTCGTTTAGGTAGTGCAACTTCGCGGGGTCTGGGTAAGGTTGAAATCACAGCCACAATTAGCGATGTTTTTACAGATGTTGAAAGTAGGATAACTGAATTTAACAGACAACTTAAAAACCGTTGGCAACTTTGGTCAGTATTGAGTACACCAGGAAACAATCTATTAGAGAATCGTACCTATTTTACTCTAGATCTGCAAGCTGAAGCTATCCTCACTGGGCGTTGCTGAATAAAGGGATGAATTAACTTATGCAGGTACAGTTTGATACTTCAAATAATGGAGTAACAATTTAATTGAGTATCTCAGCATTTGTTCTGACTTGGAATAACATAAAGTTTTTCG
>JAHHHK010000011.1 GCA_019359395.1 Komarekiella atlantica HA4396-MV6 | reverse complement strand
GAGTGCCAAGTATGGGTTGAGGAAATGGTCAGTTCCATTCGCAATAAGCAGGCATATTATCAGCGAGGTTTAAGGGCTAGGAAACTTATACAGCAAGCACTTTAGCTCGTTTGTCGCCCCTTGAAAGTTTCCTAGGTTGGGAACGCCACTTGCTACAAGCCGGGAAACCCGTCCAACGCAGTGGCTCAACTTTTCAAGACAGGCATCAGAACTTCTCCCAACGCGAAGTAGCGTCTCGTAGAGAAGCAAAGACGCAATCATGTGAACGGGGGTTCTCACGGCAGTCCGTTCAAGTCGGGAAACCCGCCCACACGGCTGCCTCCCCGTTGTGGCAAGTGGCGTCATGGGGGAGCCAGTGCCGGGCAATATTGGCAAATGTAATACAGATTGTGTATGAAAATATTACAAATGCTAAAATTCTTAATTTGCCGTACACATTATGATTGCATTCAAATACAACTTAACAAAGAACAAAGAAGACGTTTGGATTGCAGGTGTGGAGATAAAAGGTATTTTAATTGCGATCGCCACCTTTGCTAAAAGAACTGCCTCAGATTCAGCATCAGATCATCTGATTAACACCGTTTAGCACTAGACGGATTCACAAAATCATGTAGGTCTGCATCCCAAACACTAATGTAAATAAAATCACAGTTCTGTCGGATAATCTGACCTTTCAATTGACCTTTTGAAAAACGAAAATTATCAGACTGACGCTGTTGTACTTTTTGGAGTCCTTGCTGAATTTCGTCAGTGGCTTGTCCATTTAACATACCATTTAAGGTTGCCTGCATTACTTGTGGGTCTACCGATTGGGCAAAAGCTACTTCGGTTTGACGCAGCACTTTAGAATTACGATCAAATAAGTAACCAAGGTCAATTTGGTTTGGTACAAGTTTGTAAACAACAGCACGGGTATTGCGCCAAACACCTCTTAAATCTTTATTTGGCTTACCAAGGGTAGCTTCTACTAAACTTCTTGGTGTACCCGTGGGAAATGCTGGAACGTTTTGCCTGCTGGTAGTAGTAGCTAATTTATTTCTGGGCTGGTTGTTTTGTGGCGTGGGAACCGCAGTTGTCTGATTCTCTGGTTCCGGTTGTAGTGGTGCTGGAGTATCTGAAGTTACAGGCTCGTTCGCTGGTGATGGTATGGGTGCAACTGGGATGGGGGTTACTTTCGGGTTGGGTGTTGCCAAAGGAGCAGGATTTAGTTGTTGCGGTGGTGAAGTAGGTACAACTGCGGTTGGAGAAGGTTGGGAAGAAATGGGCGGATCGGTAGATACAGTGGTGGGAGGCGAAGATTCTGCTGATGGAATAGGACTTGTGGCGATGTTTACTTCCGGCTGTTGTTGTCGTCGAGTGATATCAGAAATTGCGATCGCACTAATCAAACCACCCACTACTAAACTGCCAACAATCACAGCAGGTTTTTGCCAACCGGGAGTACTAGAGTTGATAATTGTACTTTGTTGAGGTAAAGATAATGGCTGGGTTTGTTGGGTTGATGCAATAGTTGCAGATGGCTCTAGAGGAATATAATTAGTAGACTGCAAAGCATGTAGCATTTTACTCGCAGTACTGTAGCGATCGCCTGCATGAGGCTTAATTGCTTGATTGAGAACCATTGCCAGTTGAGGAGAGACATTCGGGGCGTGCTGCTGCCAAAGTATTTCTCCAGTTTGCAAATCAGTTAGTATTTGTTGCGGGTGTTTGCCAGTCAGCAGATAAATAGCCGTCAAGCCTAAGCTGTAAATGTCAGTAGCGTAAACTGGGCGTCCAACAGCTTGTTCGCTAGGCATATAACCAGGTGTACCAATCACTAGCGATCGCGTAGCGTGTCCTGGGAAACTCACAATTGAGCGTATCGTCTCCTTAACTGCACCAAAATCAATCAAAACCGGTTTGCTATCCAGTGAACGCAGAATAATATTATCAGGCTTAATATCTCGATGAATAATCCCTTTACTGTGGACATAATCCAATACAGGCAGTAGATTCCAGAGAATTTGCCGGACAGTAGTTTCGCTTTCGCATCCTTTGGTTTCGATGATTTTTTTCAGGGTTTGACCGTGAATCCATTCCTGGACAAGATAAAACTGTTCATTTTCAGAAAAGTAGGCGTATAGTTTGGGAATTTGGTCACTACTTTCACCCAGATACTCTAAAGTTGCTGCTTCCCGTTCAAACCGCTGTTGAATTATCTGGTAGGTTTGCGGATCATTATTGGTTATCGGCTTGAGTTGCTTGATAACACAGCGACGACGAGAAGGCATATGGGTATCTTCTGCCAGTAAGGTTTCACCAAACCCACCAGCACCGATTACCTGGATAACTTGATAGCGATTGTTCAGCAGCGTTGTTGTCATGAAAGGTTACAAGCGACAGCCCTTTCCAAATGTATACCAAATATTTCAGACAATATAGCGATGGGATATATGTCAATATTTGTCGGTTAATAGGAAAAGGGGAAGCAAAAAGGGAAAGAAAAAATCTTTAACCCTTACCCTTTAAGCTTTTCGCCAAACCAAATTCTGATTTGAAAATGAAAAACTCCGAGTAGTATTGGGATATATGTGATCCGTAACGAATAAGAAGAGGAAAACACTTTACGTTCAGAACTTTTTAACTAAAAATGACACGTACTACAAAGCAAAATATGTACCCATATAGGAAAATAAGCTAAGCACATTGGCTACAAAAGAAGACTAAAAATCCGAGTGAGCTTTAAAAGTTATTCTGTAAGTTTCATAATTATGAAAAACTCTATTTCTTAAAATATCTTATGTTGTAACGGTCTTGATATTTGCCAATATACTCAACATTTCGTTGTTCTAATTTTGATAATAAGTTAGCAGGGAACTGCTTTGGTGAATATATAGGACGATACCAAGGTTGGTTATTAAAGTAATTTTGTAAGCCAGGAGTAACAAAACGGCGACCGTGACTTGCAAAAATTGAATTTCGCATAATATCTAATTCAAAACCGTCTTTACCGTTTAAATCTGCATCAGTTACAAATCTTTGGGAAAGCCAGGAATAATTGTTAACAGTTGTATTAATAACTGGTGGTATTGATGTAGTTGAGAAAGGTGTAGATGGAGGAGAAATAGGTGGGATATTTAGTGTTTTTATAAGTGGTGTAATTGATGGCGTTTTTTGCGGAGTAATATCTGGAGTTTCTCTAACTTGAGATGTCACAGTTGACGGCGTTTCTGAAGGTGATACCGTTTTGTCTGCTACAGGTTGAGAAGTTTTTGTGAAAACCTGACTAACAATCACAGATGCACCAATTAATCCACCTGCAATCAAACCGCCGATGAGGATACTATTGTGTCGATTACTTTGAGGGTTAGGTTGTGGGGTGACATGCACTGTTTGAGGAAGTGGTGCAGATATAACAATTGGTTGTGTCGGTGGTATGGGATTTGTGATGCTCTGCAAAGCATCCAGCATTGCTCTGGCGGTGGGATAGCGATCGCGTGGATGATAGGCGATCGCTTTATCGATGACTCCTGCTATTATTGGGCTAACATGATTTGCATACTGCCGCCACACAATCTCACCCGTATGAGAATCTAGTTCTAATTGTTGTGGCTGTCTGCCTGTCAGCAAATAAATTACCGTCATTCCTAAACTATATAAATCACTGGAATAAACTGGTCTACCAGCTGCTTGCTCACTCGGCATATACCCAGGCGTACCAATCACAATCGAACTGGTAGGATTACCTTGAGAATTGAATACCGTTCCCATTGATTCCCGCACAGCACCGAAATCAATCAGCACTGTTTTACCATCGTGATGACGCATCATGATGTTATCTGGCTTAATATCACGGTGAACGATTTGTCGAGAATGGACGTAATCCAGGACGGGTAACAAATTGACCAATAACTCCTGGACAGTGCTTTCACTAAATAACCCCTGCTTTTGGACTTTTGCCGTTAGAGTATCGCCTTCAATCCACTCTTGAACTAAGTAAAATTGCCCATTTGTAGAGAAGTAAGCATACAATACGGGAATCTGGTCAGTTGCGCCACCGAGTTCTTCTAAAATTGCTGCTTCCCGTTGAAACCTTTCTTGCACCAACTGGTAAATTTGGGGATTGTTTTGAATCGGTCTTAGTTGTTTAACCACACAGCGGCGCTTTGAAGGCATATACGTATCTTCTGCTAAATAGGTTTCACCAAACCCACCAGCACCTAGTGTACGGATAACTTGATAGCGATCGTTCAACAGCTGTATTGTCATAGAAAGTTAAAAGCAATAGTTAGCTTAGATATTACCCAAAGTAATATCTTATACTAACTTTTTAAAGTGATATTCTGTTAATATCAAGTAAACTTTACTACGCACACCAACTTAATAAGAGTTTTTAATTGTACGCCGATTACTTTAGCTATTAAGTACTTTTATTCAGAAATACTTTTATTTCAAATCAAGTAATCCATCTTCTTTTAACTTGGGATTAAAGCGAACTTGTATTTGTAAACCACGCGCTTCTAGCTCTGTTAAAATTTCTGCTTCTACTCTCCGTGCCACTTTTTTAATAATTTTAATTTGTGCTAATTCATCATTAACTGGACTTTGATAATTTGCTTGTTCTTCAGGCGTCATTACCACTTTGACATCAATCGGTTGTGTCCATTTTTCTTTATCCTCACCATTCCCCAATGGCACATTGCCGTTTTCGGCAATCCAGGCATTCTCAATATTTTCTAAAACTGTGCGACTAGGACGTTCAATTGTTTGAGCTTTCACCCAAAAGCATTGTTGTGGCTGACGCACTAAATGCTGCTTGAGGCTAAGATAAACATCACGGGAATATCCGATAAATTGCAGCACTTTTTCTTGGTTAAAAATAGCATATACACCGATTTTGCCTTGAAATTGTTCAGGTATTTGACCGCGATCGTCAATATAAGGTAAGTATTCTAAGCTTGCTAAACAAGGAATATTGGTTTCAGTTGTCATATATCAAATATAAAACTTGCTATTTGCTTTCGTAAGGGAAAATTGTTAATTAGAGAAAACCATATTCAAAATTACACATCACTCAATTTTTTGGTAAATTGCACAAAGACGACTAGGTTTAAAAATCTTTGCACTGAACATAAAATTTGGCGGTACGTTGATGATGGTATATTTATCAGATTCATGATACTTTTCAAATTCTGCTGGCATTCCTTTAGTAGTAGTTAAGCTGTAAGGAACTGGCTGGAAAATTAATTCTGTGAATTCAACTTTTTTACACTGCAACTGTTGACAAACTTGGTTTAAAAAAGCTTCACTTGTCAATAATTTGAATAGATTTTCTTGAGCTTGTGCTTCAAGAGTGAAACTGCTATCAAAGTTCTGGACGATTTTAAGGGACATTTGCTGTACAGGTAGTTATTAACAACTGAGTGATAATAGAGGGTAGGTAATATTTTGCACATGGTAATCAAAAAGTGCTGCCAACATAGTTCAACTTTTTGAGCAGCTAAGCTTTGTGAAAAATAACCACTTTAGATCAGCCTATTGGATTGTGGGACTTCTGTCAGCCACAAAAGGAAGTTGGCATAATTAAGAATCTTGAAGTTGAAGAGATTTTCTGGGATAGGTCATTTATCGTCACTGCTGTGCTGGCATCAGATATTACACTCAGAAAGATAAATATTGACGGTATGGCTGCACCAACCTATACCAGTTATAATTTTTAGTTTTAACTGATACCAATTGGAACAAAGAATGTGGTGAATAGACCAACGTAGTTGTATCGCAACGTCTGTACCAACAGGATTTGTCTGTATTAGTTTATTAAGAGCAAAGTAAAAAGGCAAAAGAAGATTTTCTTTTGCCTTTTTACTTTTTAGCGTTTACCTTTCGGCTTTATTCGTCGTAATCGTCTTCGTCGTCTTCTTCGTAATCGTCCTCTTCGTCTTCTTCTACAAGGTCGGTGATTTCATCAGCAATCAACTCATCCTCGTCATCTAGAATTGACCTTTCTGCACGTCTACTACCAAATCCAGATTCACTGAGTGAAGGAGAATCTAAATTATAGGTGCGAGCTGTGCGGTCATCTAGAACCATGTCTAGAGGGTCATCGACTTCATCCAAGACACTACTACTGTCAAGAGCAGCATAGTCTTCGATCGCACCTGGTTCTTCATAGGCATTGTAACCAGTACCAGCCGGGATCAATCGTCCAATAATCACGTTTTCCTTTAACCCGCGCAGCCAGTCAGATTTGCCTTCAATGGCTGCTTCGGTCAGTACCCGTGTTGTCTCTTGGAAGGATGCAGCAGAAATAAAGCTGTCAGTGTTCAAAGATGCTTTGGTAATCCCCAATAATACAGGGGTGTATTGTGCTCGCGCACCGCCAGTAATTGCCATCGCTTCGTTTACCTGCTCAACTTGGCGCAACTCTACCAACTCGCCGGGAAGCATGGTGGTGTCACCACCATCATCGATCCGTACTTTATTAGTCATCTGGCGAACAATTACTTCAATGTGCTTATCAGAAATATCAATCCCTTGAGACTGATACACCATTTGCACTTCATTCACCAAAAATGTTTGCACCTTTTGCAAGGCATAGCTAGCACAAGCATAGACTCCATCTTCGGAACCCAGGCTAAAAAAGATTTCCAAAATTTCGTGGGGATTAGATGGGCCGTCGCTCAAAGGTTGCCCCGCTGATACATGAGATCCATCTGGCACAATCAGATTTTGTCCTGGGCCTAGAGGATAATCTGTGACTACACCATTCTGTTCCACGACCTTAATGGCGATCGCTTCATCACCATCACCATAAACTACCTTGACTTCTCCAGCTCGCCGACATAAAATACACGCTTCTTTAGGTTTACGAGCTTCGAGCAGTTCCTCAATCCGGGGCAAACCTTGAATAATGTCTCCGGTTTTGGCGCGTTCAAACACCAACAACACCAAGTTATCGCCCCGTTGTACTAAATCGCCATCTTCTATTTGCAATACAGCACCAGGACTGACTCGGTAGGGACGACCGACGCGGATAGTGATGGCATATTCTTTAGAACTAAGAGCCGATTCACCAGTAGCAGATGTAGCAGGGGCATTTTTAACATCTACTACTTGACCAGATTCGACAGCAAAGGCTCCAGGGGCAACTTCTGCACCTTCTACCAGCAAGTCACCCACCTTAATTTTGGGCTGAGTACTGGTATTCATCGTGATCATGTCTGTGTCACGGCGCAATACTAAGCAGCGACGTACGTTTTCAGTGCCTTTTTGTACGCCCCGTACAATACCCCCTTCTTTACACAAGATTTGAGTACGTGCCACCACAGAGCCAGGGGCGATGGTGATCGCATCTTGTACCTCAAGGGTGGTCTGAGTACTGCCTTGAGTGGCATCGGCAGTAATGTCTCGACGAATTACCAAAGACTCCAAAATCACTAGCTGCAAGCGTTGAACTTCTGGATCTTCAGTATCCAGTACTAATTCAATATCTGCTGCTAAAGGAGAAGCGTTGTGGTCTGCTTCACCTTCGGAGTCAATTTCTAACACTAGCTGGGTTCGCAGTAATTCGACTCCTTCAACAGATTTCACGCGTTCTGAATCTTTGTAAGGAAGTCGCTGCACAGCCCGCAACTGAATAGAACGCCCGGTTTGTTGGCTTACAGATGTAGTTGAAGGCACATCTGGGTTACTCGGTACGGCGAACTCCACTACTGGACGACTCAACAGGGCTGGGCCTTCTGGTGTCTCCACATACTGGATATAGCGCAATTCTGTAGCAACTGCTCCTTGGAATTCTTCACCTGGTTGGACAAAGGTGTTATCGCGGCCAATCACTGCTTCTGGATCGTCAACCATTAGCAGTTCCCCTGGCTTAATCACCACTTCCCGCAGAATGTCATTTTTCTGGGTCACTTCTACCACACCACTGGTTTGGCAGAAGATATCCTTGACTACTTCGGAGCCAGCTTCGACAAACTGACCATCTTCTACTAACAGCAAAGAAATATCTTTGTTTACTTCGTGGGTTTCTTCGGGAATCCACAGGAGAGTACCGCCTTCCACCACTTCATAACCTAGCTTGGCTTTACCTTTCTTCTGAACTTCTACGCCCGCGAATTTCAGGAATCCACCAGTGGTTGTACGATAGCGGTCATCAATTAACTCAGCTACTACTTGACCATTTTGCACTTTTGTGCCTGGTGTAGCTCTGAGGTTAAATACCTGGTTGTTGCCAGTGGATACTAAGTAGTTATTGCGACCTTGTGAGCTTTGGACAGTCACCGTTGCCTGATCTAAGACCACAGAAGCGGTGATAATCTCAATTTCCCTAGTACTTTTACCAGGGGTAGCTTCGGGCAAGCGCACTACACCGCCGTGTACAGTAGTTAACTTGGTTTCTGCTAGAACTCCATTGGAGGCGATCGCATCACCATTTTTCACCACTAATTCTGCACCTGGTGGTAAGTTATAAACTTCACCAGACAAAATCCAAATCAAGCCGCCCCGTGCAGCTGTGGTTGTGGTGTTACCTTGACGGTCTGTTTTTTGTTCTGGGACTACTTCCGCAAATTGCACTTCTCCTGCTAAGTCAGAAGCTACATCTTTAACCGCTTTTTCTGTATTAGTCCGAGTTGTACGTCCACCAAGGGCGACCTCTGCCAATAGCTGACCTTGTTTTACTTGATTTCCATCAAATACATATAGTGTTGAACCTTGAGTCAGATGAACTTCTTGGCTAGCTGGGGTTTCAGAACCTTCTTTTTTTGGCTCTAAAATCAAGATGCCATTGGCTTCAACATACAGAGCATCTTCACCGTGGCGGGTACGATATGCTCTGGTCTTTAATTTGCGAGGAAGCTTGACAGTCCCATCAATTTTAGAACGCACTTGTTGCGCCACTTCTCCAGTAAACACACCACCTGTGTGGAATGTCCGCATGGTGAGTTGGGTTCCAGGTTCGCCGATACTTTGGGCGGCAATAATCCCGACAGCTTCGCCTAAGTCTACCATCTTGGCGTGGGCGAGACTCCAGCCATAGCAGTGCTGACAGACGGAACGGGCCGCATCACAAGTCAAGGGCGATCGCAAAAAGACTTCAGCAACTCCAGCTTTTTCAATTTTCTTTGCTAAATCATCGGAAACTGGGGTATTGCGTGGTGCAATCACTTCTTTTGTAGTTGGATGAACTACATCCTCGCCAATTACCCGTCCCATCAAGCGTGTTGCTAGGGGGATCAAGGTTTTGGCCCCTTCTGTCATTGGTCGAATCGGAATTCCTCTGGTAGTGCCGCAGTCAAATTCCCGGATAATTACATCCTGAGACACGTCAACTAGACGGCGGGTAAGATAACCGGAGTCAGCCGTCCGCAAAGCTGTATCCACCAATCCTTTTCTAGCACCGTAAGACGAAATAATGTATTCCGTCACAGTGAGTCCTTCGCGGAAGTTGGTTTTGATGGGTAAGTCGATAATTTCCCCTTGAGGATCTGCCATCAGTCCCCGCATCCCCACCAATTGCCGAACTTGGGAAATGTTACCCCGCGCCCCGGAAAATGCCATCATGTATACGGAGTTGAGGGGATTGGTCTTTTTGAAATGGATGACTACTTCATCTTTCAGGGCTTCACTAGTACCGTTCCAAGTATCAATTACTTTTTGGAAGCGTTCAACTTCGGTGATTTCTCCCCGTTGGTAACGAGTTTCGGTGGCACGAATTTCTTCTTCTGCTGCTTCTAGGAGCGATCGCTTACTTGGTGGCACCATCAAGTCATCTACACTGATAGAAACCCCTGCTTTAGTAGCATAGCGAAATCCCAAATCTTTTAATTTGTCCGCCATCACTGCGGTTCGCGCCGTCCCATAATGCGTAAACGCCCAAGAAATTAAATTTCTCAGCTGACCTTTGTCAACCACACGATTGCGAAAAATCATTTTTTCGTTAGTCATTAATTCTGAGTCCTAAGTCATTAACATAATTCGTAATTCGTAATTGAAGAACTACGAATTACGAATTAGAAATTACGAATTAACTTGCTAGTGCTTCCTGAATCGCTTTGTTGTAAATAACACGACCAGGTGTTGTACGTATATATTGAGAAAGCAGATTTCCCTCACCGTCTTCTCTGACTCGGCGGAACTTGTACAGCAACGTCCGGCTACCATCGCCGTTTTCTGTAACTTCAAGAGGTTCTGTATCTGGTTGGTCTGATTCTAGTTCGCCGTCAAATCGCACATATATATATGCGTGCAAATCAATTTCCTCTTGCTGGAAAGCCATAATTACGTCATCTAGCGAAGCAAAATATTTTCCTGCACCTTTTGTGGCATTAGGGTTTTCTGCCGTTAAGTAATACGCTCCCAACACCATGTCTTGGCTGGGCGTAATAATAGGTTTACCCGTAGCTGGTGACAAAATATTGTTAGAAGCCAGCATTAACAACCGCGCCTCAGCCTGACTTTCTAACGACAGAGGGACGTGTACCGCCATTTGGTCGCCGTCAAAGTCGGCGTTAAACGCCGGACACACTAGAGGATGCAGTTGAATGGCTCTGCCTTCCACCAAAATCGGCTCAAAAGATTGAATACCCAAGCGGTGCAGCGTCGGCGCCCGGTTGAGTAACACTGGGTGTCCTTCAATCACTTCTTCCAGCACATCCCAAACACTAGGGTCATTGCGAGATATGAGTTTTTTTGCCGCTTTGATATTATTCACCATGCCGCTGCGAATCAAGCGATTGATCACAAACGGTTGAAATAGCTCAATTGCCATTTCCCTCGGCAAACCGCACTGGTGAATCTTCAGCTTTGGCCCGACGACAATTACAGAACGCCCAGAGTAGTCAACGCGTTTACCCAACAAGTTTTGTCGGAAACGTCCTTGCTTACCCTCAATAATGTCAGACAAAGATTTCAGCGGGCGGTTATTTGCTCCTACTACCGTGCGTCCTCGGCGACCATTGTCAATCAAAGCATCCACTGCTTCTTGCAGCATCCGCTTTTCGTTCCGCACAATAATTTCTGGTGCCAAAATCTCTTGTAAGCGTGCCAGACGATTATTGCGATTAATCACGCGCCGATACAAATCATTCAAATCACTGGTGGCAAACCGTCCACCATCTAGCTGCACCATTGGGCGCAAATCAGGAGGAATCACGGGAATAACTGCCATTACCATCCACTCTGGCTTAGAACCAGTAGCAATGAAGTTATCAATTACCCGTAGTCGCTTAATTAGCTTGGCCCGTTTTTGTCCCTTGGCGTTGCCAATTTCTTCGCGTAGGCTTTCAGCTTCTTGCTCTAAATTGATATCAGCAAGTAAACGCAGCAGCGCTTCAGCACCAATACCTACCTCTACCCCTTGTAGCTGAGAATCTTCGCTATAAATTTGGTCTTCAATTTCCAACCACTGGTCTTCACTCAATAGCTGTTTATAAGTTAAGGTTTCGGCATTCCCTGGACTCAGGACAACATAAGAGTTGAAATAGACAATCTGCTCAACATCCCGCAAAGGCATATCTAGTAGGATGGATATATAGCTAGGAATACCTTTGAGATACCAAACGTGAGCTACTGGTGCAGCGAGTTTAATATAGCCCATGCGGTGACGACGCACCCGCGACTCGGTAACTTCTACCCCACAACGCTCACAGACAATACCTCTGTGACGGACTCTTTTATACTTGCCACAATGACATTCCCAATCTTTGGCAGGCCCAAAGATGCGTTCGCAGAATAAGCCGTCCATTTCCGGCTTGAGAGTTCGGTAATTAATTGTTTCTGGCTTGGTAACTTCACCTACTAGCTGACCATTAGGCAATGTTCGCTCGCCCCACTGCCGAATTCGTTCTGGTGATGCCAAACCGATTTTTACGTAATCAAACTGATTAGTTTGGGCTGGTCTCATACTTAAATGCTGAGTTCTGAGTTATGAGTTTTGAGTAAATATATTCAATTAAAAGGTGTGAATAGAGAAATATCCAAGTTCTAAGTGCCAATTACTGAGGTTTTATATACTCAGCACTCGGCACTCAGCACTAAGTACTCTACTCGTCTTCTTCCAACGATTCGCGGGAAAGAGATTCATAGGTAGGACGTGGAGGAGTGCGTCGAGCTGATTGATCTGCCATCAAATCGACTTCCACATCTAAAGAACTACCGTCTGCCTGTGTCTCTACCTTGT
This sequence comes from Komarekiella atlantica HA4396-MV6, assembly GCA_019359395.1. Taxonomy (GTDB): domain Bacteria; phylum Cyanobacteriota; class Cyanobacteriia; order Cyanobacteriales; family Nostocaceae; genus Komarekiella; species Komarekiella atlantica. The sequence goes on along the minus strand of JAHHHK010000011.1, from coordinate 202,995 downwards.
GTACGGCAATGTCTAAACCCAGTGATTGTAGTTCTCGCATCAACACCTTAAAGGATTCTGGTGTTCCTGGTCGTGGAATTGCCTTGCCTTTAACGATCGCATTTAGCGCTTCATTCCGCCCTTGCATATCGTCAGATTTGACTGTCAGCAATTCTTGCAAGGTGTAAGCTGCACCGAAGGCTTCCAATGCCCAGACTTCCATTTCTCCAAATCGCTGACCACCTTGCTGTGCTTTACCACCCAAGGGTTGCTGGGTCACGAGTGAGTATGGGCCTGTAGAACGAGCGTGGATCTTATCATCCACCAAATGCACTAGCTTCAGCATATAAGCCACACCCACGGTTACAGGTCGGTCAAATGGTTCGCCGGTTCGACCATCAAATACCATAATTTTGCCTGAATCATCTGGGTTATATACCCAAGTTTTACCTGTTTCGTCCCGTGCTTCTTGCAACTTGCCATGCACAATTCTGCGAGATGACTCTTCACCGTACATTTCATCAAAGGGAGTAATCTTAAATCGCACTCCCAAATTATGCCCAGCCCAACCCAACAAACACTCAAATACCTGTCCGACGTTCATCCGACTGGGTACGCCCAAGGGGTTAAGTACGATGTCTACTGTTGAACCATCAGGTAAATAAGGCATATCTTCCACTGGCAATATCCGAGAAATAATTCCCTTGTTACCGTGGCGTCCTGCCATTTTGTCGCCCACTTGGATTTTGCGCTTTTGAGCGACATACACCCGGACTACCATATTGGCTCCCGGTGGCAATTCATCACCTTGCTCACGGGTAAACAAACGTACGTCAACCACACGCCCTTTTTCACCGTTAGGCACTCGCAGGGAATTGTCTCGCACATCCCGCGCTTTTTCACCGAAAATGGCACGCAATAATTTTTCTTCTGGTGGTTGGTCTGATTCACCTTTTGGTGTAACTTTTCCGACCAATATGTCCCCAGCTTCTACCCATGCCCCAATGCGAATGATCCCCTGTTCATCCAGTTGGCGCAAAGCATCTTCCCCAACGTTGGGAATTTCTCTGGTGATTTCTTCTGGCCCCAATTTTGTTTGTCTGGCCTCAATTTCATATTTTTCAATGTGAATTGAGGTATAAACATCATCTTGTACCAGCCGCTCAGAAATCAAAATTGCATCTTCGTAGTTGTAGCCTTCCCAAGGCATATAAGCAACGACGATGTTTTGTCCCAGTGCCAATTCACCACCTTCTGTTGAGGAGCCATCAGCTAGCACCTGACCTGCTACAACGCGCTCACCAATCCGGACGAGGGGTTTCTGGTTGAGACAGGTATCTTGGTTTGAGCGTTGGTATTTGGAAAGATAGTACTTAATTTCTGGGGTTGAAGGTTTAGGACGCACCCGAATTTCCGTGGCATCCACATAGGTGACATCGCCATCGGTACGGGATACAATCACCATCCCAGAGTCTCTGGCTCCTTGAGCTTCCAAGCCTGTACCCACCAAAGGACGCTCTGGTTTTAGCAAGGGTACTGCCTGCCGTTGCATGTTTGACCCCATCAGTGCTCGGTTGGCGTCATCATGCTCCAAGAAGGGAATCATGCTGGTAGCCACAGACACAATCTGTACAGGAGATACGGCTACATAGTCAACTTGCTCTGGTGTTGTGGTAGCCCAATCTTGGCGATAGCGCACTGGCACTTGTGGCCCTTTGATGTAGCCATTTTCATCTAAGGGAATATCGCCTGTTGCCGTACGCAAATCGTCTTCTTCGTCGGCTGTCATGTACACAGGCTGGACGTCAAATCGCACCCGCCCATTTTCCACAGGTCTAAATGGCGTTTCTAGGAAGCCGTACTGGTTAACTCGTGCATGGGTTGCCAAAGAACCAATCAAACCAGCATTGGGACCTTCTGGGGTCTCAATCGGGCAAATACGTCCGTAGTGACTAGGATGGATGTCTCGGACGGCAAATCCAGCGCGTTCACGGGTTAAACCACCAGGGCCTAGGGCACTTAGTCGGCGTTTATGAGTCAGTTCTGCTAAGGGATTGGTTTGATCCATGAACTGACTTAACTGGCTCGAACCAAAGAATTCTTTAATTGCTGCTACCAATGGTTTGGGGTTCACTAAAGAAGCGGGAGTCAATACTTCCGCATCCGATACGGTCATCCGTTCACGAATGATTCTCTCTAAGCGGTTTAAGCCTACCCGGACTTGGTTTTGCAGCAACTCGCCCACACTTCTGACTCGGCGGTTGCCCAAGTGGTCAATGTCGTCGATGTTACCAATATCGTATTCTAGGTTGATCAGGTAATCTACGGCTGCCAAGATATCGCTGGAAGTCAGCACGCGCATGGTATCAGGAACAGATAGCCGTAATTTCTTATTGAGCTTGTAACGTCCGACGCGACCAAGGTCATAACGTTTGGGGTCAAAGAAACGGGAGTCTAGAAGTTGTTGTCCACCTAATACTGTAGGAGGTTCACCAGGACGCAGTTTGCGATACAACTCCATTAAGGCTTCTTCTTCCGAGAATTGCCCTTCTTTTTCGATAGTTTTTTGGAAATATTCTGGGTGGCGTAAGGCGTCAAAGATTTCGTTGTCTGATAGTCCTAATGCTTTCAATAGCACTTGAGCTGAGAGTTTGCGGGTTTTGTCGATGCGTACCCACACTAAATCGTTACGGTCTGTTTCAAATTTCAGCCATGCTCCTCGGTTGGGAATTAAGCTAGCTGAATAAGTACGCCGCCCATTTTTGTCAATTTCCGATTTGTAATAGACCCCTGGCGATCGCACTATCTGGTTGACAATCACCCGCTCGGCTCCGTTAATAATAAACGTACCGCGATCGGTCATCAAAGGCAGATCCCCGATAAATACCTCTTGCTCTTTGATTTCCCCAGTTTCTTTATTAATCAGGCGTGTAGGGACATACATCTGTACAGCATAAGTGCTATCCCGCCGTTTGGCTTCTTCGACACTGTACTTTGGTTCCTTGAGTTTGTAGTTATGACCCAAAAAGTGCAGTTCTAGTTTGCCTGTGTAATCTGTAATAGGACTAAAGGAGTTAAGTTCTTCTATCAACCCTTCTTCCAAAAACCAGCGGAAGCTTGAACGCTGGATTTCAATCAAGTCGGGTAACAAAAAGGCGGGTTCCATATATTTTTCGTTAGTCATGCCTCTACCTTTGTCAACCTGGTTATACTTTCCTTTGGACACTGCTGTTTAACAGTTCCCGATTTTAGTCAGTGTCCGCAGCTGTTTGGGAACTTCTCCTTACAACATCACCTGCCATTTACAAGTGTGGGCAAACGCAGCAATTAAAGCCGGAATAAGCGATTTTGACAAGGGGTTTATTGCCCCTAATGAGGGTACAGAATCGCTAAAATCCAGCTAGAAGATTGATTCAATAACAATAAATACTCCCGATATCCCTGAGTTGGATTTGCTTTCTTCACTTCCCCTCCAAAAAGCGCATTATTCAGCCTACGCACATTTACACCTTTGCGTGTATCTCTAACGACAACTTGCTGGTTTTATTCTCAGTGATATCCTCATGCAGAAGCAGCGATCTACACTTTGTCGGCTCTGAATAATCATGGCTTCATCTTGTTGAGTTGTAGTCACAAAGCTATTTTGTTTAAAGATTTTCTATAGGTTAAACATACAGAAGCCGATGTACATATTTTTTGCAAAAGCCTAGCTTAAGCTGGTTAAGCACAGTTAGTTTTGTATGAAGCGCATCCGCTTGTAGAGAATAGGAGGATGTTACAGTCGGTAACAACACGAAATTCAGGCTGAAAAATTCTTAGTGCCTTCCTTTATCATTATGCCGTAAGCAAAGTGTTTTGGAGGGAATAATCTTAGCATATTTTTGTCCTTCTAAAGTTTTATTTTTTTTGACGACGACTGATAGCAGGAACTCAGCTACACTTTATAGCGACAGACCGAACAATTCACGAGCATTTTGGGTGGTTTGGGCTGCGATCGCCTCTACCGTTTCTTCACGCAGTTTGGCTACTTGCTCCGCTACATAACGCACATAAGCCGGTTCATTGCGCCGTTCACCTCGTTTGGGAACCGGAGCTAAAAAAGGGCAGTCTGTTTCAATTAGTAAGCGATCGCTACTCACCATAGCAGCTGATGATTGGATAGCTTTGGCGTTTTTGAATGTTACTGTACCGCTAAAGCTGATGTAGAACCCTAAATCGAGAAACCATTGAGTTTCTTCCGGCGTTCCACCCCAGCAATGCATCACGCCTCGTATTCTTTTTCCTTGCATATGCCATTTTTGCAACACTTCTCTAACTTCAACAGCAGCATCCCGGCAGTGGATAATTACTGGTAAGTCGAGTTCTGATGCGATCGCCAACTGCCCTTCAAATACCATGTGCTGTTGCTCATAGTTATCTGCTTTGTAAAAATCCAACCCCATTTCTCCGATTGCCACTACTTGAGAATCAGAACTAGCCAAAAATTTTATTTTTTCGGCTGTTTCGCTATTCCATTTGTCAGCATCTAAAGGATGCAATCCCACGGCAAAACTGACTTCAGGAAACTTCTGTGCTATGGCTTGAATGCTAGAAAACTCATCAGGGTGAACACAAGAATGTACTAAACGTACTACACCTGATTGTTGCCATCGCGATCGCACTGTTGCTAAATCTCGCTCAAAAATATCAAAGTTGAGATGGACGTGGGTGTCTATCAACTGCATCATTTATCCTCTTTTACAAAGTTCTGTTCGCCCTTGGCGTTGGCGGAGCCATCTCCAGAAGCCGGCGCTCAGACTTCGCGCTTTATCGCTAGCCATTAGTCATTTGTCCCTATGATGACTAAGGACAAATGACTAATGACTACTCAGCTTGTGTGAGGGGTTTTAATCGATTAGCCAATTTTGATTTTTTCCTTGCCCCATTGTTGGGATGAAGGACACCCCGTTTTACGGCTTTATCTATTTTGCTGTAAGCCTCGGACAAACGAGACTCTACTTCTTGTTTTGATTCTGGGGTAGGATTAGCTGCATGAACATCAACAGCACTAATATATTTCTTCATCAGCGTCTTTACTGCTGATTTGTAAGCTTTGTTACGTAGCCGATTGCGTTCTGCGATTTCGGCGCGCTTGAGAGCAGACTTTGTATTCGCCACAGTCAATTCCAAAAAGACTATTAAATATGTACACACACTACTAGACTTACTAATATAGCATTCATATTGCCAATGTTAGAATTTCCTAAAAAAAATCCCCCTGTTGAGTCTTACCAAAAAGCTAACCAAAACCCTGAATTCAAGCACAGGATATGAGTGATTTGCAGTTTTAACCACAGGGCTCTGATAAAATGAATACATTAAACTTAAATTAACCAAATTGCTCAGCTAAGTGCAACAAAGTCCGAGAAAGGAAATAAAATATTTGTTGAAACGCGGTCTGGCAGTCAGTTTAAGGCTATGAACATATTCAAACTGGCGATGAGCAATTATCTCAGAAAGGGCGGTTGAAGCAGGAATTTTCCATAGATGAAGTCTATGTTTTTCAACAATCTCATATCTGTAGCTATAGGGAGTGTCAAAGTCAGCTTCTCAGATGAGTGACAGAAAAAAAAGATTTGATATCAAATCTGGGATATGTCGCCAATCCTGGAAATGCGTTAAAATTGAGTACTTAAATAAATAATGAACCTAACTGACCACTACTTGATTAGGCAGTGCGTTCTTCAAGAGGATGTACTGTTAATGGTAAGGAACTGTAAACTTCTACAATCAGAGGTTTAAATGTAAAGACTCGATATATCGTGTCTGTACACATGATAGTTACTAAAGTAGAAAAATCAGCAAAAATTATACTCAGACCTGACCTCTCATCAACTGGGAATTGGATGTGCAAACACACTACCTGTACCCCCGCAGGGAGTGAGAGGTAGGGGATAAGGGTAGTGGGAATGGCACGCCCACTCTCTGCCGAGAAACCAACTAGGTTTGTCAGACTGAGCAATTAAGTTGCCTTCTCAAGCAAACCATATGCTGGTAGCCTTGGGAGTATCAAAAAAATCCGGGTTAAGCTAAAGAAGAGAAGAAAGTGAGTTCCATATCCCAGGTGGGTAAAGAGCAAGACTGATTCTCAGGCAGGAATATTATAATTTTGGCATTGTCCTTACTCCATGCTGCGAATCATTACTCAGCAGGCAGACGTCAGAGCAGAACTACAACGTATCTGCGATCGCACTCATGACGAACAGGTGCTTCACAAGGAAGCAACGGTGCGGGAAGTGTTGCAGGCAGTGAAGCGCCAAGGCGATAAAGCTGTATTGCATTACACAGCCGAATTTGACAACCAAACTCTCAAGCCTGAAGAACTACGTGTTACAGGCTCGGAGTTAGATGCAGCTTATCAACAAGTGTCGAAGGAGTTGATGGAGGCAATTCGGCTGGCTTGCCGCCAAATTGAAGCGTTTCATCGTCAGCGAGTACCAAAAAGCTGGGTACACTTTGGCGATGATGAAGTAGTGCTGGGTAAACGCTATACCCCCGTAGACCGAGCGGGGTTATATGTGCCTGGTGGTCGCGCCGCCTATCCCAGTACGGTACTGATGAACGCAATTCCGGCAAAGGTAGCTTGTGTACCCCAGGTAGTCATGGTAACACCACCTGGAGCGGGGAAAGCAATTAACCCAGCAGTCTTGGTGGCTGCCCAAGAAGCAGGGGTGCAAGAAATCTACCGCGTTGGTGGTGCACAAGCAATCGCGGCTTTAGCCTATGGCACAGAAACGATTCCGAAAGTGAATGTGATCACTGGCCCAGGTAACATTTATGTCACCTTAGCCAAAAAACTTGTCTACGGCACAGTAGGCATTGATTCTTTGGCTGGGCCAAGTGAAGTGCTGATTATTGCCGATGAAACCGCAAATCCGGTGTATGTTGCCGCTGATTTGTTAGCTCAAGCCGAACACGATCCGATGGCGGCAGCGATTTTGCTGACGACAGATGCTAGTTTGGCCAAAAATGTACAAGTCGCTGTGGAAAGACAGTTAGTGGATCACCCACGGCGAATAGATACAGAAAAAGCGATCGCTCACTACGGTCTGATTGTCGTTGTAGAATCCCTAGAAGCAGCCGCAGAATTCTCAAATGAATTTGCCCCAGAACACCTTGAATTAGAAGTCAAAGACCCTTGGGCACTAATTCCGCACATTCGCCACGCTGGAGCTATCTTCTTGGGTTACTCTACACCCGAAGCTGTAGGAGACTATTTAGCAGGCCCTAATCATACGTTGCCCACTTCTGGTGCTGCTCGCTATGCTTCGGCATTAGGGGTAGAAACTTTCCTTAAACACTCCAGTATTATTCAATACTCACAAACCGCACTGCAAAAAGTTGCTGGTGCAATTGACATCCTAGCAACAACCGAAGGCTTACCTTCTCATGCCGATTCAGTACGACGCCGAACTCAGCAGGAAGAGTGATTTGAAATGCTTAATTTTTTCTTATACTGTTGGCAAAAGTCACTCGTTGGCTTCACACTGAAAGTTTAGATACCAGCTACCTCACAGGAGGAGCCACTGCGTGGTAGCCAGCAATTCGCGGAGGTTGCCTCCGAAAAAAGTTGTGGTAGTGCAAAAGTCGCGTCAGCGGGTCTTGCCTGCGGAACGTTGGCTTTGTAGCTTGCTTCACCATAGGGGTCGTTATAAGCATCTAAGGGTTTGCTTCTGGGCAAACTTTCAGGAAGGTTAATTCTAAGCCAGGCAATTAGAGAAAAGGTTCTTTACGCCAGATCCTACCGAGAGAAACCATAGCAACATACTGGCTCGACCATACAAACTAAGTTCCTAGCATATAAATTGGTCGATTTAGCATCTGCCAATTAATCTTACTAGGTACTTAATATAAGGAGTCTACTATTTAGGAGACGAGAGCAGTGCTAAAGACTATTTTGGTAGCTCTGGACGGTTCGGAAATTGCAGAACGAGTAATTCAGACTTTAGATAGTTTGGTGTTGTCAAAAGACACTAGAGTTATTTTCTGTCATGTATTCCATAACCCAGATTCGGAGACGGAACTACCTGCTGATCGTCCTCATCCAGAGTCGCCAACACTTTCTTATTTTCATATTGAAAAACAATTGCAATCCTATCAAGAGCAAATATCAGTTAATAGCGAATTAGAGTTAGTAACTGGCGATCCTGCTGACGAAATTATTCGTCTTGCCAATATTTATAAGGCTGACTTAATTATAATTGGCAGTCGTGGATTAATTGGTATGAAACGAATTGTCCTAGGTTCTGTTAGTAGTCAAGTGGTGGAAGAGGCTAATTGTTCTGTGTTGGTGGTAAAGCCGAATCAGAATCAAGCAATGCCATGACAACAACATTGGATTGTCGATCCATTAACGAACAAAGTGACTATCTTTACATTGATTGAAGAATTATACGAATCAGCAGAGTTTGTTGGTAGCGATGTCTTGCGACAAGCCGATACACGTCTACGCATTCAATCTCAAACTTTTCCTGAGTTAGAATTAACAGCTGAGCAAATATAAAGAGTCTAAATGCTCACCTGGTTAGTGGCTAACTTCTTTAGACTTTTTCCAGAAGAGACTGTTCTGACATTTATCTTGAGAGCAAGGCTACTAACGGATTTATAGGCTGATTGAGAATACACATAGAGATAAGGAACTCCCCCTTGTCCCTACGTCCAGCCAATCAAAGTCCTGGAGTTACCAGAAATTGACGCAAACTCAACAAACTTAGAGTTTGACCCAAGTTCAGGGGTAGGATTGACACTCCCTCTAAGCGAGACTGTACCCAACCTTCTCCCCAGTACCATTCGTGAAACCCGTCAATTCCTCCACTTAGGAGTAAGCGCAAGCAATTAGGTTTTAAAACGTCCACTTGATGGCAAATCGCAACTGGGCCAGTCCAGGTTGTAAATTGTAATCCTGGAAGCAATTCTTCTGGCATTCCGGGAGCAAAGCGTTGCACTACAAGCCATTTTTCTAGTTGTTTTGAATGCACCAGGCTGTCGTGAATTGCATTTGCTGACGCTTCAATTTCGATCCGTAGTTGGCTTTGTTGAAAATTACCCAGCATTTTTTAAGATTATACTCAGTTAGAGTGAATTGTTGTTTTAGTATTGCAAAGCTCAGCAGAAAATAACTCTTCAATATTTTGTTTTCTCTCTGAGCAAATGAGAATCAATAAGTTAATCTTGTTAATACATTTGACACTTCCTCATACGCTAAATGATTCTTAATTACCCAAATTTTTTAAATCTTTTGCTTCACTGGTATCCCGCTTGAAAATAAATTACAAAGCTAATATCTAAAGTCTATTTTAACTGACAACCACTCAGGAATAAATTACAAAGCTAATAACAAAAGTCTTCTTTAGAAGACTGAATCATAGCTCAAGTTTACTAAATGTGAAGTTGGACTATTAGCACGGAAATTTATTTCTAAGCAGAATAGTTGGCTCATTGATAATAGTGAAAAATTTTAAGTTAAAAGTAACTTGGGCTATGAATTTGCCATGTAAATCGTATGCAGACTATGGGTTTGACGACAATTTCACTGTTACAAAGATGTGGGTAATTACAAGACATAAAATGAGGAGGGTTCTTAAGTTTAGCTCAAATTCATTTTGGGATATGTATTCACTAAATTAGTTGTTAGGTTTACTTGCTTCATGCTAATATTATAAACCACTGCTTCAATATAAATTTAAGTTAAGTTTTGTTATAATAAGTAATAATTTCATTCCCATGCGTAAAAGCAAGGGATTTTCAGTAAGACACTATTGGTAAGGTTTTTCATGGCGGATCAGTTAATTCGTGCCACGGCAGCCGAAGGTGGGATTCGTGTAGTAGGTGTGATTACTACACGTTTAACAGAAGAAGCACGAGTGCGTCACAAGCTTTCTTATGTGGCAACGGCAGCATTAGGTCGGACTATGGCAGCAGGCTTGTTGATGGCTTCTAACATGAAGCGAACTGGGTCGAGAGTCAATGTCCGAGTCAAGGGTGATGGGCCTTTGGGTGGTATTTTAGTAGATGCAGGATTAGATGGCACAGTACGTGGTTATGTAGCAAACCCTTCTGTAGAATTGCCTCCCAATCCTAAAGGTAAGCTAGACGTTGGTGGTGCAGTGGGTAGCGGCTACCTGTACGTTGTTAGGGATATCGGTTACGGTTATCCTTACTCTAGTACAGTTGAACTAGTTTCTGGTGAAATCGGCGATGATGTAGCTCATTATCTGGTAAATTCCGAGCAAACACCTTCAGCCATAGTTTTAGGTGTATTTGTGGGAGCAGGTGGAGTCACTGCTGCTGGAGGGTTACTGGTGCAAGTGTTGCCAAAAGCTGCTAGAGACGAAGCTCTAGTTGCAACGCTGGAATCACGGGTAGCTGCTCTAGCAGGATTTACGCCGTTGTTACAAGCCGGGAAGACATTGACTGAAATCTTTGGTGACTTACTAGGAGATATGGGTCTAGCAATTTTTCCCGAAAGCCAAATGCTGCGCTTCCACTGTGGTTGCTCTTTTGATCGCGTGCTAGGAGCACTCAAGATTCTGGGCGAAGCAGAATTGCAAGACATGATTATTAAGGATGATGGTGCTGAGGCAACTTGTGACTTTTGTGGCAAAGTTTACCAGGCAAGTAGTGATCAATTAGCTGAGTTAATTGTTGATTTACAAGCAGAATCTACTCTTCAAGGAAAAGTATAAAAGGACACTAAAGGCTAAAATTGTTAATGGTATCTGTGGAGAAAGATAATTAAAAAAGTAGCTTTTTAAGCATGAGAAAGTTACTATGGCAGCAATGGAATTATCAACTTAAAACAGATCGCTATTCAATTATTTTGGTGTGAGAAATGACAGAGCGGGATATTCCAGATATGCCTCCATCCAAAAGAGAGCTAGATAAAAACACAATATTATCGCAAACACATCAATTAGCTGAAACTCAAGCATTTGGTGTCCCTGCTACTGGTTCAACCTCCAAGTCAGTGAAGCGACCAAAAGAAAAAAATTCCGTTAGCATAGCGTCTCGTAAAGAAGGATTACCTATAAATAATCATTCAGAAGACACTGTTACACTCAGTGGTGGTTCTAAAAAATTGCCCCGCTGGCTGAAAAGCTGGGTTTTATGGTCTGTACTGCTAACTTTATTGATTCCTGGCAGTATAGGTTTCCTGGCGATGGCAATACTGTTAAAGTTACCATCTGCTCCAAACTGTCCATCCATTTTTTGGCCGTTGGCTAGTGCGTCGGTACGGTTACATTGCGCTCAGTTAGCGGCTTCTAAGCAGACGGTAAATGACTTGTTGCAAGCGATCGCCCTAGTCAAGCAACTACCAGAAAGTCACCCATTGCATGGAGAAATTGATCGTTTTTTAGAAGAATGGTCACGGGATATTTTGCAACTAGCCGACCAGAGTTTTCAAGCAGGGAATTTAGAAGAAGCGATCGCTACTGCCCGCAAAATACCCGAAGATCTGCCAACTTCCAAATTAGTAGACGACCAAGTTTCTAAATGGCAGTCAGTCTGGTCGAAAGCAGAAAGCATTTATCAAGATTCAGAAAAGGAACTGCAAGAAAGGCGCTGGCAATCGGCATTTATGCTGGCGGCTAAATTATTGCGTGTGGATAATAAATACTGGGCGAGTACTAAGTACGATCAATTGAATCGTATAATTACCACGGCGCGAGAAGATGGCGATAAGTTGGCAAAAGCCGAGGGTCTAGCAAATACCAAAATCGTAGATAATATACTAGGAGCTATCAAGCTAGCCGAGTCGATTGGGCAAAATAGCTACTTTTATCAAAAAGCTCAAGAGTCAATTCCAGCATTTGGACGTAAGATGCTGGAGTTGGCACAGTCAAAGCTAGATAAGCGGAATGCAGATGACGCTCTGGATATTGTTAGACAAATTCCTGAAAATACAGGGCTGCAAGCTGAAATAGATGACTTTATCGCCTTGGGAGAGGCACAAAGGAGTGCGTGGATAGGTAATGTTTCTGGTCTAGAGGCGGCGATCGCTCAAGCACAACAAATCGATCCTTCCAGACCAGTGTATAACAAAGCACAGGAGCTTGTCGCTCGTTGGCAGTTGGAAATTGAAGATGTTGCCCGATTGGAAAAAGCCCGAATACTGGCTAACCAAGGAACAGTCAACGATTTAACAGCAGCGATCGCAGAAGTCCAGCTGATCCCTGCAAATAACCCCCGTGCCTCAGAAGCTAGGCAAGAGATGGGTCGTTGGCGTGCTCAAGTGGAGACAATCGAAGACCAGCCCTACTTAGAACGTGCTGAACAAATAGCAGTGTTCGAGGATATTAACTCCTTGCAAGCAGCGATCGCTGAGGTCAGCCAAGTCCGCAGAGGTCGTGCATTATATCCAGAAGCACGAAGAAAAATTCGTAACTGGACAGCGAAGATTCAGCAAATTCAAGACCAGCCCTACTTAGATCAAGCGCGTGAACTAGCTCAGGGTGGTAATCTACCTGCTGCAATTAGCACAGCTCAACAAATTGCATCGTCGGGAAGGGCACTTTCTAGTGAAGCACAAGCGGCTATAGATGATTGGCAAGGGCAAATTCGCGCCAAAGAAAATTGGCAGAAAGCGCAGGAAGTTGCAGTTGCCGGCACACCAGAAGCTTTGGTTGAAGCAATACGGCTGGCGGATCGGGTTTCAAATAGTAGCATCTTACGCCTGGATGTGAATTTTGCGATTGACCAATGGAGTCAGCAATTACTGGAAATAGCACGCTCTCTTGGTCAGTCTGATATTGCTAGAGGTATTGAGATTGCTAAGTTGGTTCCACGAGGTAGTGCTGCTTATGCAACCGCCCAAGAGCAAATTAAGACTTGGCGGCAATTTCTCAATCCTGAGCCTCAGCCTGAGTCTGAGCAATTTCAGCCATCAACGCCAACAACTCCTAATGGGCAGTAATTTGCCATCTGCTTGAATGCATGGGTAGAGACGTTGTATTGCAACGTCTCTACAAATGTTAACCATACCTGTATTTTTCACGCTTGTCTCTCTGCTCTAATCTGCTTATCTGCTTGTTGTCTTAAACTCATGACACCTGCTTGATATAATGTCATCGCAGTAATGTTCCCTGTGTCGTCCTTTTCAAAGGAAATACTCGTATTCACAGCTTCAGCAAAGAACTCTGATTCTGATGTAGGGAAGAACTGTAACGGTGGTTGCTGTCCACATTGTAGGAACAAACTCCCATGCTGGTTCATTACTTTGAACTGCAATCCAGATTTTGTTAAGTATAACCCTGAGTAGAGGTCAGCTTGCGGCAGAGTGGTAACTGTTTTTTCTGGCGGGAACACATCAGGCCAGTCATACTCAAGGGCAAGCGATCGCATTACTTCCTGCATAAGCTCGATTTCATGCGAGTTGAGCATGATAACAGCACCTTTTCCAATATGTGCGTAAACACGCATCAATGCTACAAATCCTTCATTCCTACCACTATGAAAAAAGTAGAAACCATCGCCAACTCCACCACCTGCAAAAAATCCCAATCCTACAAATAATCCATTCCCTAAGCCGACAAATGATTCATTCGCTCCTTGTGTTTGCTCTGGCTGTTGGGGATGCAACATTTCTTCTACCGTCTGTTTACTCCACACGACAGGAGGAAACCCACGCAATACTCGCATAAGTTCGACTCCGACCTTAGCTAAATCTGATGCCGTTGTCCACAAACCGGCTGCTGCCATCTCAGGATAAATGTGGTGTTTGCCTTCAAGTGAAACACCAGAGAACGAGTGAGCCGTTGCTACTTTTGCTAACCAATCGTTTGGAAGCGGCTGTTGGTAGGTGCTGTTTGTCATGCCCAACGGATCTAAAACCAATTCGTGCATAATTTCTGGAAAAGGTTTGCCAAGCAAATCAACCAATATCTGTTGAGCAACTGTGATACCGCCACCCGAATAGCGATAATGCAACCCAGGGATGATATTTACCTCTACTTTCTCGGTATTAGCTGGAGGTTCACCATTGAGAACTTGAACCGTAGTTGGTAATAGCTCTGAGTTTAGATAGCCAGGAAAGCCATGCACAGTCAAGCCAGCAGTATGACTCAACAACTGCCGTAGCGTGATGCGAGGTTGCCAATCTCCGATCGCAGGTACACACCATGAGGTGAGATAGTTATTGACATCCTGATTAAGGTTGAGATGACCTTCTTGTACAAGACGCATAACCGCTAAAGCGAAAACAGGTTTGCTAATTGAGGCTGCTTGAAACAATGTGTCTAGTGTGACTTCACGAGTTGTACCAGCCTCACATACCCCAAATCCACGCGCCCACTCGATTTCAAAATTATTAATGACGGCAATACTGATGCCTGGGGTGTGGTAATGTGCCAATTGCTCGTGCAGAGTTTTCGGTAAACCGAATTTTCCTTCCAGTGCTGTTGCTGGCAGAAGATTATTGATGACATGCTCAATGCGTTGCTCAACAGATTGCTGCATCGGTATACCCTGCTTTCTTGTTCTGGGTTTGTTCAGTGCTGTCCGATTCTACTTTAGTGCTTCAATCTGCCTGACCACTGTTAGCGCTGAGTAACTCACCCCAGCAGTACCTTCGCCGGGATGGGTGGAGTCACCGACTAACCACAAATGATTAATAGGTGTGCGATTAGCAAAACCAAAAGGGCCAAATGTGGGTATTCTTTGACCAATGCCACCGACTATACCGCGATCGCGTGCTGTGTAATGAGCAAAGGTACGGGGTGTTGCAGCTTCTTGATGGATAATAGTTTCCGGTTTTAAATAGAAGTATTGGGCGAGGCGGGCGATCGCTTCGTCTGTATACTTTTGTTTGAGCAATGAATAATTGTCAGTACTCCACCAAGGTGCAGGATCTACAAATGAAGAAGCGATAATTGTCGCTTTTCCATCTGGTGCGCGACCATCTCCAGGATGGCTGACGGAAACAAACAAGGAATTATTTTCGCCAATCGGGCCATTGGCATCGTACATAAATTGTAAGTGGGGAGGACACTCAGGCGGAATGGCACTGGCATCTACGCCTAAATACACTACAAACGCTCCCGATGCTTGGGGTAGTTTTTCCACTCGGTGTTTATAGCCAGGTGGAGCCTGTCCTAACAACTGCACCAGGTTTTGCACGGCGACATTGGCAACTACATGGTCGGTGGCTTCTGTCCACACTTCGCCAGTTTTCTGATTTCTGATGACGACAGCGGTAGCTTTGCCACTTTCTACTTTGATATGTTCTACTGTGTGGCGCATTAATAGTTTGCCACCGTCTCTTTCTAGAGCTTCTACTAAGCGATCGCTTAATACCTGCATACTACCCTGGAGATGAAACAATCCTTGGGGTAGTTGGGATACACTCAACGCTGTGGCGGCATAAAGTAAGGCTGTTTCATCGGCATTGACCTGAGAATACAGCTTGAGTTGCAAATCTAAGAATGTTCTCAGTCGTTGGTCGCTTCCCAGTCCATACAACCGTAAAGCATCTCCTACTGTAAATAAGGTGAATGGTACGGTAATTAATGTACTGGGACGTACTGCTTGAGCCAGCTGCCATAAGTCCCACAAGTTACGCGGTGGTAGCACTGGATCGCGTCCTTGAAATTCCCAACTAGCTGCAAACAAAGTTGCCATCAACTGCCAAAAAGGTTCGCTACCTGGAAACTGCCTTTGTCTTTCTGCTTGCCATTTCTCTGGGTCGCGCCAGACGTTAATTGGTGTCACCTCACCAGGCAAATATACTGCACAAGCAGGATCACAAGGTGTCGCTTCAGGTAAATCTATTGCCAATTCTGAGAAAATGCGGTGGTGAATCCCTCCTGGTTCTAACCCCGCTACTTGAGTCGCTCCCACATCAAAGGTAAATCCTGAACGTTTAAATGTAGAAGCACAGCCTCCAGGCACAAGAGCTTGATCCAAAATTAAGACGCTGTAACCTTTATGAGCTAACAATGCCCCAGCAGTCAACCCACCAATTCCCGCACCGATAACAATGACGCGGGATTTACTTTTGTCAAGAGAGAGATTGGACATTGATACTTAATTTTAAAATTCTTAATATTTCTACTCATAATTTTACATGATTGCTCAACCTTAACTTGGGCTAAGGATAGAGAAGGTGATATGAAGTACCAAGTCATTGAAAACATGGTCATGAATAGCTTTTAGATGGCATTCGTCTTTCATCGTTGCTTATGGTGCGTAGTTTACCGCCGTAGGCATCGCCTCCGGCAGGTGGTTATGCCATCGCTAATGCACAAAAACCGCGATCTGTCTCCACTAAGCGTGCTTGAGTGAAGCCAGCAGTCGTGAGTATTTGAGTTAATCCGGTATTCGACTGCCCTGAATAAGAAGTAAAACCAAGCGCTATTCTGCCACCAACCTTCATAACTCGTCGCATTTCCCGCAGCCCAACTACGGCATCTGGCCAGACTTGCATGGAGTTAACCGCCAGCGCTTTATCAAATGTGTTGTCTTCAAACGGCAAACTTTCCACCGAACCTTGCCGCAAATCGACCCTTACTGCCTCAATCTCTGCCATGTTCCGAGCTGTAGCTTGCGCGACCATTTCTTGAGAGTAATCGATGCCTGCGATATATCCTGCTGATGCCAGCTGGGACAGACGTTGAATGCCTACTCCAGAGCCAAATCCAACTTCCAGTACTTTGTCGTTCGGCTGAATGTCGAGCAGGTCGATGACTGAGTAAGTGAACGCTTTATTCATGCGTGCCATGATCATGCCACCAAACTTGCCTAGCATACCTTGGGGGCGACCGAACATACGCATAAAAATACTGTCTACAATGCTCATCAGTTGTTAATCACCTCCGTACCGTGATGCCTCTATGCTATCTAGTATTGAGTTATCACCACACTTATACGAAGGAACTCATTTGTGAAAAAGCTATTCAAGAGAATGAAGGACAAATTTTATTAACTATTACAACCACGCGATCGCCTACCAAAAAGAGAGCGTTTACATTTATTTGTTAACTGAAATACCACAACAGTAATTAGTTACTTAACATCAGCTACAAATGTTTATAATTTAGTGTATCAAGAAATGCGATCGCGTTTATTTACATGCCTATATTTATGACTAAAACTGATGGTAAGTTTAGATTTTGATGATGAGTACTGAAAATAATTTAATGTTCAGGAACACATCAGAATTGTACTCAACAGTACCTTTTTATTAGCTTAATATTTTTACAATTTATAGAAATACATTTTTCTCTGTGAGCGATTTTTTAACTCGTAATTTTAGGAGTATTTGTACTTATTGGTTAAGAAATGAAAGCATCACCGGATGGCACAGAGATATGCGAAACCATCCGAAATGCTGTTATTTTAGTTTGTAATTGGAGTGAGATGTATTACAGTAAAGCATAAATTCCTAAAAGTAAATATATTTAGCAGATTTTGTAATCTCCACTGTTCCTTAACTGGAGTCGATTAGTTATGCTCCTAGATTTAGAAAGATTTTATCAGGCTTGCAATCCGAGCAGACCACTAATGATGGGAAATCTGCATGATCGCCGATACTATATCGATTTTGCTGCGGTGCGGGGTGGCAAAATAATTGAAGCTTTGCAGCGCACGATTACCAAAATATCGCCAGATGCACCTACTTGTCAGCTATTTACAGGGCATCTTGGCTGTGGAAAATCAACAGAATTATTGCGACTCAAAGCCGAGTTAGAGGAGCAAAAATTTCATGTAGTTTACTTTGAGTCTACTCATGTCCTTGAAATGGCAGATGTAGATGTGACTGATATTTTATTAGCGATCGCGGGACAGGTAAGTGAAAGCCTAGAAGCGATGAAAATCGGGTTAAAGCCGAAATATTTTACTAAATTGTTTGCTGAAATTAGAGATTTTCTCCAAACGCCAATTGAACTTGGGGTAGAAGCAGAGTTGTCTGTTGGAATTGCCAAAATTACAGCTAAAACAAAAGAAAGTCCGCAGTTAAGACGGCGGTTAAGAGACTACCTAGAACCGCGAACGGCAAATATTTTGCACTCAATTAATAAAGAATTGTTAGAACATGCCAACAAAGAATTAAAAGCTCTAGGCAAACAAGGTTTAGTGGTAATTGTTGATAATTTAGATCGGGTAGCAATTCGGCCTTTACCATCTGGGCGATCGCTGCCAGAATATTTATTTATAGAGCGAGGTGAGCAGCTACGTAAATTGCATTGTCATGTAGTCTACACTATTCCCCTAGCCCTGATTTTCTCCAACGACAGCGCTGAACTTCAACATCGCTTAGGTGGTGGCGTAGCGCCGAAAGTATTGCCAATGATCCCAGTACGTTTACGTTCTGGAGAGATTTTCCCTCAAGGGCTGGCAATGATGCGACAAATGGTGCTAGCTAGAGCCTTCCCAGATATTCTACCTAGCGATCGGTTAGGCTTAATAACACAAGTGTTTGATAATTTAGAAACCTTAGATCGGTTGTGTTTGATTAGCGGTGGTCATGTACGCGACTTGCTAGGGTTGCTGTTTGACTGTCTGCGAGAACAAGATCCACCCTTTGAGCGGGACTGTGTTGAGCTGGTGATTCAAAGACAGCGAGATTACCGAGCTAATGCCCTTGATCCCCATGAATGGGAATTAATCTTTCAGGTGGTGCAACAGCAAAGAGTCGGTGGTGACATAGCATATCACACCCTATTGCGAAGTCTATTTGTATTTGAATACCGCGATCATCGAGGAGCTTGGTTTGCCGTCAACCCAGTTTTAGCAGAGACGCAAAAATTTAAATCATGGTTGAACGACACCCACAAGCAGATGTAAAAGCAACCAACGAGCGTGCTTTGCGGAGTTTGGGACGAGCAGTTGCTCTTTCTAGCGGTCAATTCTCCGTAGTTTTGGTGTGCTGTAACTATAAAGCCTTGCAAGAGCGGGTGTTGCAACGACTCGATGAACTCTTTTTAGGGGCGTACCAGATTCAAAAGGTAGTTTTGCCTCACAATGTCAGAAGTCTTTATACAGCTATCCATTTACAGCTTACAGAGCAGCAACCATCGGCATTGATGGTTTATGGTTTAGATTCAGTGGATGGAATTGATGACTTACTCAGGTCAATCAATCATATTCGTGATGAATTTCGCAAACGTCACCCATTTCCGATGATTTTGTGGGTAAATGACGAGGTATTGCAAAAGGTAGTACGTTTAGCACCAGATTTTGCTAGTTGGGCGGCTACGCCGATTCGGTTTGAAATGACTACTTCGGAGTTGATGCAATTTCTGCAACAGGAAACTAATTCTTTGTTCGCCACAGTTTTGCACAGTGATACTGCAAATCAAGAATCTCAAGTTGCAGACCATTATGCCACTTTGGAGCAAGCCTGGGAACATAGCTATGAACTCCACTTTGCCATTAGAGAGTTGCAAAATCGTGGTATCAGCTTAGAACCAGAATTACACGCCAGTTTGGAATTTGTTTTTGGTTTAGATGATTATGTTAGTAACAAAATCGATACAGCTTTAACCCATTTTCAGCAAAGCTTGCAATGGCAGCAGCAGGGAGGAAGGGGAGAGGAGGAGAGGGGAAGTGTTTCGACTTACCTCGACTTCGCTCGGCACAAGCCGCTCAACAACCGGGAGAGAGGGGAGGAAGGGGAGAACTTTTTTCAATCCTCCTATCCTCCTATTCCACCATCTTCTGATCTTCTGCGGCAGGGAGTGTTACTGTTTTATATCGGACTATGTTATTGCCGCTTAGCAGAGCAAAATCCGACAGAAAATCGCCGCCATTGGTCTGCTGCTAAATCTTATTTTCAGCAATGCTTAGATGTTTTGCAGGTGGCTGGACGTCCAGATATAGTCGCTGAGTTTATTGGTCAACTCGCTGAAGTTTTGCAACATTTGCAAGAGTGGGAAGAATTGCAGATTATTGCTCAAAAGTCTTTGGAGTTACATCAAACTTATGGTGGTCAAATCCAACTTGCTTGTGACTACGGTTTTCTGGCTCAAGTGGCTGTGCAGCAGTCACGGTGGGGACAGGCGAGTATATTGGCACATGTCTCACTATTAAAATTAGCTGAGGCAAAAAAGCATAGTGACCCTTATAACTGCTTATTCCCATTGCTTTTGGGGCAAATTTATTATCTAGTTTTAGCGAAAGCACAGCGAAATTTGGGTGAGCTAGAAGTCGCTGGTGAATATCTGGAAAAGGCGACAAAAGAACTTCCAGAAGCTTTAGAAAGTAGCGCACCTCAATACGATGCCCATCGTTATATTCGACTATTGCGGAGGTTGCGATCGCTTTATTTTGAAGAAGGTCGGTATTTAGAAGCCTATTACATTCGCCAAAAACGACGTTCTGTTGAGCAGCAGTATGGTTTTCGGGCTTTCATTGGTGCAGGTCGTTTACAACCTCAAAGACAGGCGACAAATCCAGCATTGATGTCATCTTCTGGGAATAGCAGCCTTGCTTTAGAAATTGCCGCTTCTGGTCGTGAACGAGATATTAATAACTTAATTGGCAGAATTAGCCGCGCCGATCAAAAGCTGACGGTGATTCATGGTCAGTCAGGAGTAGGTAAAAGTTCTACTGTAACTGCGGGCTTAGTTCCAGCATTGCAAAATCGCGCGATTGGCGATCAAATAGCCGTGCCTGTTGTACTGCAAGTTTATACCAATTGGGTACAGGAATTAGGAAAATCTTTAAGTGAGGCGATGACTCACATCAGAGGAGAAGCAGTCATTGTATCGGAAGCTTTATCGTACTCTATGGATGTTGTGATCGCCCGGATTTTGCAACAATTACGCGAAAACGCTGACGAGCATCTGATCACAGTTTTGATTTTTGACCAGTTTGAAGAATTTTTCTTTGGTTATAGCGATCGCAATCAAAAGCAAGAATTTGATAGATTTATTAGCTACTGCCTCAAAATACCTTTTGTTAAAGTTATCCTCTCCTTACGAGAAGATTATTTGCATCGTTTATTAGAGTTTAAACATCTTTCGGCATTAGAAGCGATTAACAATAATATTCTTGACAAACATATCCGTTATCAGCTAAATAATTTTTCCCCAGAATATGCCAAAGCTATTATTCGTAAATTAACAGAACGTTCTCAGTTTAATTTAGAACCTGCTTTAATTGATGCTTTAGTTGAGGATTTATCCACAGAATTTGGCGAAGTCCGTCCCATTGAATTGCAGGTAGTTGGAGCGCAAATCCAAGATGAGCGAATTACCAAGTTAGAAGAATATCAGCCATATAGACCCAACAAACTCATCGAGCGATATATTAAAGAACTTATTAGAGACTGCGGCCCAGAAAATGAACGAGCCGCTTTACTCGTCTTGTACTTATTAACAGATGAAAGCAACCAACGACCTTTTAAAACTCGTGCTGAGCTAGCAGCACAACTGTCAGAATTAGAAGATTCTGGCAAATTAGAGTTAGTATTAGATATTTTAGTGCGCTCCGGCTTAGTAGTTCTATTTCCCGATGTTCCCGAACGCTATCAACTAATTCATGATTATTTAGTAGACTTGATTCGTTACTTGCAACAACAAGAATCGAGCTTACAAGTACAACTTAATCAGCTACGCTACAAAGTAGAACAAAGTCAATCTGAGATTGAGCGACTAAAAAGTGAACTCAGACAAAAAAAGCAGCAAGGTAAACTAGTAGAGACTCATCCCCAACAGGGATTAGATTTATTAACAGAATTACGGGAGCTACGCAAGCGAGAAGAATTGAGTCAGTTGGAAATTGAGCAATTGCGAGCTGAAATCAAAGAAAAAGATTTAACAAGTCAACTAGCCGAAAGTCAAAAAAAACAAAGGCTCAGTGAAGTTCAATTAAATCGTTCTTTAAAAATCGCTCTAACTGCTTCCGTCCTAGCCATATTGGGGTTAAGTGTTTCCATTGTGACAGCAGTAGATAGCGAGATTAAAACCCTCAGCGCATCTAGCGAAGCCCTTTTTGCGTCACAAAAAGGTGTTGATAGCTTAAAGGAAGCTTTAAAAGCAGGGAGAAAACTGCAACATACAGTCTGGGTAGATTCTTATACGAGAGAGCAGGTACAAACGGCTTTATACCAGTCAGTTTACGCAGTGAGAGAGTATAACCGCTTAGAGGGACATGTGTCTGGAGTGAATAGCGCCACATTCAGCCCCGATCGCTCTTTGATAGCTTCGGCCAGTGCTGATACTACAATAAAACTCTGGCGTCTTGATGGTAGTTTGGTCAAAACGTTGACGGGTCATGAAGATGTGGTTAACAGCGTCAGTTTTAGCCCTGATGGTCAAATCATTGCTTCTGCTAGTCAAGACAAGACGGTGAAACTTTGGAATCGAGAAGGTCAATTACTCAAAACCTTACCAGGGCATGAAGCTGTAGTGAATAGTGTCAGTTTCAGCCCTGATGGTCAAATTGTTGCTTCGGCGAGTACCGACAAAACGGTAAAACTGTGGACTCAAGACGGTAAATTGCTCAAAAGCTTACAGGATCATGGTTATGCAGTTTTGACTTTAGCTTGGTCGCCCGATGGTCAAATTATTGCTTCCGGGAGTACCGACAAAACCATAAAACTGTGGAGTCGCGATGGTAAATTGCTTAAAACCTTACAAGGACACGATGATGCAGTTAAAGGTGTAGCGTGGTCGCCTGATGGTAAAACGATTGCTTCCGCTAGTTTGGATCAAACTACCAAACTCTGGAGTCTAGAGGGTAAGCTACTGAGAACCTTATCAGGTCATAGTGCTGGCGTCACCAGTGTAGCTTTCAGCCGCGATGGTAACACCATTGCTTCAGCAAGTACCGACGAAACACTTAAACTCTGGAGTTCTGAGGGTGTACTACTAGGAACCCTGCGGGGACATAATAATTGGGTTAATAGCGTCAGTTTCAGCCCTGATGGTTACACTCTGGCTTCTGCCAGTCGAGACAAAACTATTAAACTCTGGCGTTGGGATGATGTGTTGCTGCGACCAAGGGTTAAGAATGATGATTGGGTGACTAGTATCAGTTTTAGTCCTGACGATCGCATCTTAGCCGCAGCAAGTCGAGATAAAACGGTAAAGCTTTGGAGCCAAGACGGTAAACTGCTCAACACCTTAAAAGGTCATCAGGGTGAAGTTTGGGGCGTTAGTTTCAACCCCAAAGGTCAAGCGATCGTTGCTTCAGCGAGTAAAGATAAAACAATCAAGCTTTGGAGCCAAGACGGTAAACTACTCAACACCTTGCAAAGTCATAATGATGCGGTCTTAGGTGTAGCATGGTCAGCCGATGGTCAGACCATTGCCTCAGCGAGTAAAGATAAAACAGTCAAGCTGTGGAGCCAAAACGGTAAACTGCTCAATACTTTGCAAGGTCATAAAGATGCAGTGAATTGGGTAAGCTTCAGCCCGGATGGTAAGTTGCTAGCATCAGCTAGCGATGATAAAACAGTCAAGCTTTGGAATCGAGAGGGTAAACTTCTATATACCTTAACTGGTCATAGCCGTCGGGTTAACGGGGTAGCATGGTCGCCTGATAGCCAAACTATTGCCTCGGTTAGTACTGATAGCCTAGTGAAACTCTGGCGTCGGGACGGTCAGTTGCTAACCAATCTCGCAGGAGATGGTGATAGTTTTATTAGTGTCAGTTTTAGCCCCGATGGTAAGACTTTAGTCGCTAGCAGTGATGACAAAGTGAAGCTTTGGAACCGGGAAGGGACGTTATTGATTGCTTTGAAAGGTGATAAAGGTGAGTTAACTAGTGTCAGTTTTAGCCCTGATGGCAAAACTCTGGCTGTGGGTAGTGGCAAAGGCACAGTGATTTTCCAGAATTTGGCAGATATTAAGCTAGAAAATTTATTAGCACGAGGCTGTAATTTACTAAAGGAATATTTGCAGACTAATCCAAAGGTAACAAAAAGCGATCGCGCCTTGTGCTCAAGTCGCTAAATTGATTTCTGTAAAAAATATCTTTTATGTCCTAGAGGAAAGTCTTCCAAAACACCAAATATTTGATAATCTAAACGTTCGTAAAAACCCAAGGCTTGGAAACTGAAAGTATCCAGGTAGGCTTGACAGCAGCCACGTTGTTTAGCTGCTTCTTCGGCTTTTAACATCATTTGGCTTCCGTATCCTTGACCTCGTAGCCCTTCCGTAACCCAAAGGTGAGAAATGAATAACCATCCCCATTGTGTTTTGCCAACTAAACCAGCAACAATTGTGCTGTTAGTATCTCGAATTAAGATAGCTAGTGGCTGATATATATCTTTCTCTGCTTGACTATTGTTGTATTGCACAAGCTGGCTGATAACAGTACGAATTTCCTCTGGGTCAGGATTATCCTCAATCGTTATTGTTAGCTTTGCCATCAGAGTTATGAAAACTAAAACATATAAATATAACACGAAATTGTACTTTTAGACCTATGCTTGTTACCCCTCTTGCCATTTCGCCAGCTGGTTTATTGGTTCCCTTCAGTTTGTCTCTTAACAGTAATAGAATTAAGAACGAAGCCTTTGTAAAGCCTTCAACTATCAAGAGGTAGAGGTTTAGTAGCAGATTTTACAAATTGTCAAAACAAAAATCTGTATTCAAATAGACTTGTAGCATCTAAACGCTTGTAAGATTTTTATGACTTCCCTGATTCGCTTTTTAATGTGTCCTCCTGACCACTACGATGTGGACTATGTGATTAATCCCTGGATGGAAGGGAACATTCACAAGTCATCGCGCGATCGCGCCGTCGAACAGTGGCAAGGACTACACTACATCCTCAAACAACACGCCATTGTAGATTTAGTAACAGCCCAGAAAGGTTGGCCTGATTTAGTTTTTACCGCCAATGCTGGCTTAGTACTAGGGAATAACGTCGTCCTCAGTCGCTTTTTACACAAAGAACGTCAGGGAGAAGAACCTTACTTCAAACAATGGTTTGAGGCAAATGGTTATACAGTACATGAACTTCCCAAAGATTTGCCTTTTGAGGGCGCAGGGGACGCACTGCTGGATCGAGAAGGACGCTGGTTATGGGCGGGATACGGTTTCCGCTCAGAATTAGATTCTCACCCTTACCTAGCTAAATGGCTGGATATTGAGGTGCTGTCTCTACGACTAATAGATGAACGTTTCTATCACCTAGATACCTGCTTTTGTCCGCTAGCAAACGGCTATTTGCTTTACTATCCAGGCGCTTTTGATTCTTACTCCAACCGCTTAATCGAAATGCGAGTTGCACCAGAAAAGCTGATCGCCATTGAAGAAGCTGATGCAGTCAACTTCGCTTGTAATGCAGTGAATGTGGACGGCATTATCATCATGAACAAGGCGAGTGATGCTTTGAAAGCACGCCTTGCAGATGTAGGTTTCCAAGTGGTGGAAACGCCGCTGACCGAATTTCTTAAAGCTGGTGGTGCGGCTAAATGTCTCACCTTGCGAGTGACGGAACCAGTTAGAGACGAAGTTCATGCCAATGTCTCGGTAGAAAGCCGCGTCATTCGCATGGAAGGACACTTGCTGGATGCTGGTTTGATCAACCGCGCTTTGGATCTAATTGTGGACGCTGGGGGAAGTTTCCAAGTTCTGAATTTCAACTTAGGAGAACAACGGCAAAGTACCTCAGCCGCCGAGGTGAAGGTCTCAGCACCATCGCACGAAGTGATGGAAGAAATCATCTCTCGGTTGATTGATTTAGGTGCAGTCAATTTACCCGAAGATGAACGAGATGCCAAACTTGAGCCTGTGATCCAAGCTGGTGTAGCTCCCGATGATTTCTACGTCAGTACAATTTATCCCACCGAAGTCCGGATTCGTGGTCAGTGGGTGAAGGTAGAAAATCAGCGCATGGATGGCGCGATCGCTATTACCCAAACTCCTAATGGTATAGTTGCACGGTGTAAAATTTTACGTGATGTCGAAGTAGGCGACGAGGTGATTGTAGACGTGTTAGGTATCCGCACCATTCGCAAAACTGAATCACGGGAACTACGCAACACCCAAGAATTCAGCTTTATGTCGGCGGGTGTTTCCAGCGAGCGGCGTGTGGAATTAGTCGTCGAGCAAGTGGCTTGGGAATTACGTAAAATCCGTGATGCCGGTGGTAAAGTCGTTGTCACTGCTGGGCCTGTGGTCATTCACACTGGTGGCGGCGAACACCTAGCGCAACTGATTCGTGAAGGCTACGTGCAAGCTTTGCTAGGTGGAAATGCGATCGCAGTCCACGACATCGAGCAAAATATTATGGGGACTTCCCTCGGTGTGGACATGAAGCGGGGTGTCGCTGTGCGTGGTGGACACCGCCATCACCTGAAGGTAATTAATAGTATCCGCCGTTTTGGCAGCATTGCCAAAGCAGTAGAAGCCGGGGCGATTAAAAGTGGCGTGATGTATGAGTGCGTCCACAATCATGTACCTTTTGTGCTTGCTGGTTCCATTCGGGATGATGGGCCTTTACCCGATACCCAAATGGATTTGATTAAGGCACAGGAAGAATATGCCAAACAACTAGAAGGTGCGGAGATGATTTTGATGCTGTCATCAATGCTGCACTCGATTGGGGTGGGGAATATGACCCCTGCGGGTGTGAAAATGGTATGTGTGGATATTAACCCAGCTGTGGTTACTAAGTTGAGCGATCGCGGTTCTGTGGAATCGGTGGGTGTGGTGACAGATGTGGGATTATTTCTCAGTCTCTTAGTGCAGCAGTTGGATAAGTTGACAAGTCCGTATGTTGCTAGAGTAGGTTAAATCTCACGCAGAGGAAGGGAATGGCAAGAGTAGCTTTCAGTAGAGAGTTGCAGATTAATTGGGTCAGTGCGATCGCTGATTTTATACTGGTGGGGATGGTTTTTGGCCCGCCAGTGGCTCCCTTTCTAGCTGCGTCTGGGGTGTTTTTGCTTCCGGGAATTGCGGACATCATTTATTTCATGGGGAATCATGTCTGTCCGCAACCGGATTTGGGGTTAGATTTAGCACCGCCGTTTATTATGGCTGTGTGTATGCGCTGCTACGGTACTGTCACGGGTTTGCTAATTACTCGTTTGCTATACGCTGTGACTGGTGGTAAAGGTTTTTACTGGTTGAATCAGTATGGCTGGAATGGTGCAGCGCTCTCCAGTGTGCTGATGATGGCTTATCCTCTGGAATTGGCAGCGCAGGTTTTAGGTTTATGGAGTTTTAATAATTACGTAGTTACACCTTTTGGATTAATTACAGGTTTAGCGTGGGGATTGTTTACCATGCCCATCTTGCATAAGTGATAGTGGGTAACGTTAACATCTTCATCCCATGAAAACTGGCTCTATTTTTTATAAAGCTAGACAAGAAATTGTTGATGAAGCTGTCAAAAAGCAAATTATAGAATTGATAGAAACAATAGTTTGGTACAAATTACCGCAAATGACTCGTCAGGAGATAGCAGCAATGTTTGGACTAAGTGAATTAAAGCAGACGAGAGCATATCAAGAAATCAAAGAAGAAGTTAAAGAAGAAGTTAAAGAAGAAGTTCTATTAGAAGCAGTACCCCGATTATTGGCTTTGGGACTGACCGTGAAGCAGGTAGCAGAGGCGTTGAATTTGTCGGTTAAACAGGTGCAGCAAGTAGTAATTGAGCAAACTTCCGATTGATGTTGTGCCAATTAGACCCGCCGAAAAATTAGGCAACTCTACTTGTAAAGACTGCCCTAATGTATTTTATTTCACACCACTAAACCACTGAGTAATTCCCTCGGCTAAAGCTTTTGCCATTTTCTTCTGTTCTTCTGGGTTTACCACCTGCTCAAATTCATCGGGATTGCTCATAAAACCCAATTCCAACAATACCGATGGCGCCGCCGCTGGACGTGTTAGCGCTAAGTTATTCCAAAACACACCATAGGAAGGTTTATTTAGTGCTTTGACTACATGATTGTGTAAAAATATTGCTAGGCTGTGGGCTTGGGGATGATACCAAAAAGCTCCAAATCCCTTAGTTTTTTCAGCATCGCCATTATCTGGCAGAGAGTTGTAATGTATAGAAATGGCGATCGCAGGTTCTTCTTTACTAATAATTTCTTGACGTTCTAATAGCGAAAGATCTTTATCATCTTCTCGCGTCATCACCACAGTTGCCCCTCGCTTCACCAACTCGTCGCGCAGCAACTTAGACACCACTAAATTGACATCTTTTTCTAAATATCCAGTCGGGCCAGTGGCACCAGGTTCTTTACCTCCATGTCCTGGATCAAGTACAATCTTGATGCCAACCAAAGGCTTGCGTCTACTATGCCCAATTGCAGGCGGATGACGCAAAGCTAAAACCAGGGTTGTACTGTTGTATCTTAGCTTATATCCCCACTGTTGAGCTTTTTTGAGGTTAAAGGTGTATTTTGCTTGTCCTGGAGCCACCTGTTGCCAGTCGAGGCGAGAAATTAGGGGGTTGTCATCCAGGCGAATAATGTCTGTTTGGGCAGTGGTATTGTAGAGAGTCAGGGTGAAAGTACGGTCATCTTGTTGCACGCTCACGGGTACGGGAACTTGTAACGGGAAAACCATCTCTGTCACACCAGGAAGTTGACGATATCCAACACTGCGGATTACTGTCCGTGGCGCAATTGCACCAGGTAAATAACGGGTTTCCTTGCTATTAATCCAAGCACCATAATCTAGGCGTAACCATTCACCTTCCTTTCCTGTAACTGTTGCCCTTGTCCCTTTCGGCAGTGGTGTGAGTCGAGAATAATCGGTACTAGGGCCAGTGCGAGCCACGCCTGACTCTGCTATCACCTCAAAAACTGGCAACTGCGCGGGTGAAAGGATTTGAATTGTGCCAAGCCCTGATTGAGTTATAGTCTTGCCATTGAGGGTTAGTTGAAATTCCGGTTTACCCAAATCTACATTTTTGCCGGAATCCTGAACAACAGCACCGGAGATGGTATTGTTACCGTAAATTAGGGAACCAAGCTGTTGTGCTGTAGTGCAACCTTCGTACTTTCCTACGGTAGACTGGGCAGTAGGCTGATTCTTTCCCGTGAGTGCCGCCAAATTACTTGGCAGTTGCGCCTGTTGGGGTTGCGGCGAAAGGACTACAGTTTGATTAGCCAGCTTGACAGATACACTGGCATTGGGGGGTGCGATCGCGCTAAAACAAATTAGTTCCCCTGGTAGTCTGGCAATATCAACCGCTGGAGTCAGGGAATCTTTGGCAAAGGCTAACCCCTGTGGTAACTCTGGCTGACTGGTAAGCCTTGTCACCTTAATCTGAAGTTCTTGGTTACGGTGACGCACAGTAAACAAATTCTCTCCCAACTGCAAGGGGAAACTTGGAGAAAAATGACCAGTCTTGCTGCGGGTAATTGGCTTACCATTAAACAAAACTTGTCCATCAGGTGGTGCTGTACCAAGAAAGAAGATTTGTTCAGCACTTGTCTGGTGGTTATTCTGGGGATAAACGACTAAAAGAGATGGCTCTGCCAATGCTACGGAGGAAGTGACAACACAGCCTAATACTACTAATCCTAAAAGGTTTTTCACAGGCCAAATCACAGAAGATTTCACCACAATGACTGTGGCACAATGACGAGATGTATTTTTAGAAGTTGCTAGAAATTAAAACTATTATGACTAAGTTTATCTTTGTAACTGGAGGTGTAGTTTCCAGTATAGGCAAAGGCATTGTAGCAGCAAGTCTGGGACGTTTGCTCAAATCGCGCGATTATTCGGTGTCGATTCTCAAACTAGACCCTTATATCAATATCGATCCAGGGACGATGAGTCCTTTCCAGCATGGGGAAGTATTTGTTACCCAGGATGGCGCGGAGACAGATTTGGACTTGGGGCATTACGAACGCTTTACTGATACCTCCATGTCGCGGTTGAACTGCGTTACTACTGGGGCGATTTACCAGGCAGTAATCAATAGAGAGCGGCGCGGAGACTATAATGGTGGCACTGTGCAGGTGATTCCTCACATTACCAACGAAATTAAAGAACGGATTCTGAGAGTTGCTAAAAGCACGAATCCATCAGTAGTAATTACTGAGATAGGCGGTACGGTGGGAGATATTGAATCACTACCGTTTTTGGAGGCGATTCGCCAGTTCCGCAAGGAAGTGGGACGGCAAAATGTGTTGTATATGCACGTAACGCTAGTACCGTGGATTGCTTCTGCGGGTGAGATGAAAACTAAACCGACACAGCATTCGGTGAAGGAGCTGAGATCCATTGGTATTCAACCGGATATTTTAGTTTGTCGGAGCGATCGCCCTCTACCCAAAGGATTAAAGCAGAAATTGTCGGGATTTTGCGATGTACCCGAAGAATGCGTCATCACCTCCCAAGATGCCAAGAGTATCTATGAAGTACCGCTGAATCTGGAAAAGGAAGGAATGGCAGAGCAAGTGCTGAACTTGCTGCAAATGGAACAACGACAACCAGATTTAACGCAGTGGCAAACCCTGGTACAACGTCTACATAGTCCCAAGTACGAGGTAGAAATTGCCATCGTCGGTAAATATGTGCAGTTAGGTGATGCTTATTTATCTGTAGTAGAAGCCTTGCACCATGCTGCAATCTCCACTTGTGGCAAATTGAAACTGCGTTGGGTGAACTCAGAGGATCTAGAAACTGAACCAGCCGAAAGCCATCTCAAAGGTGTCAATGGCGTAATCGTGCCAGGAGGTTTCGGGATTCGGGGAGTGGACGGTAAAATTGCCGCGATTCAATATGCTCGCGATCGCCAAATTCCCTTCTTAGGTTTATGCTTGGGAATGCAATGTTCCGTAATTGAATGGGCCAGACACGTAGTAGGATTAACTGATGCCAATAGTGCGGAATTTGACGCCTATACTACAGACCCGGTAATTAATCTATTGCCAGAACAGCAGGATGTCGTTGATTTAGGCGGTACAATGCGTTTAGGACTCTATCCTTGCCGTGTGCTCCCTGATACTTTAGCTTTTAAGCTCTATCAAGATGATGTGATTTATGAACGACATCGGCATCGGTATGAGTTTAACAATGCTTACCGCGATCTGTTGTTAAAGTCTGGCTATATTATTAGTGGCACTTCTCCCGATGGACGCTTAGTCGAAATTGTCGAATTATCCAATCATCCATTCTTTATTGCTTGCCAATTTCATCCAGAATTTCAATCGCGCCCAAGTACCCCTCATCCTCTATTTAAAGGGTTTATTCAAGCTGCGATCGCTCTTTCTCTCTAAACTCTCAATTCACCAAAACCATTGTCAGCGTTTTAAAGTAATGCAAAATTGAAAATTTTAAAAAATTAATATTGTCATCATGAAGGCGACATTAATGAGGAAATGTTATGACTTACTGAGTGAAAATCATTCATAAACTTCAGCCTTGAGGAGATTGTGTGGCGTACTGGGTGAAAATCCTTTACGAGAGGAAAGAATATGTAGTAAATTTTGAGCGTGTCCATGCTTTCTGTTATGAACGCAACGGCAGGGTAACTTTTTGGCTACCCGATAGTGCTATTCCTATAGTAATGAACCCGCAAAGTAATCTGGAAGACTACCAAAAAGTTCTGGATTATCTAGAATGCGTTACGGACTTAGAAATAGATCATGCCCACTGGGTGAAAATCATTTATGAGAAAAATGAATACGTAATTAACCTCAACTGCATCAGTTCCTTTTGTCAGGAGGCGAATGGCAGGATCACCTTTTGGTTGCCAGATGGCACTATCCCCATCA
This sequence comes from Komarekiella atlantica HA4396-MV6, assembly GCA_019359395.1. Lineage (GTDB taxonomy): Bacteria > Cyanobacteriota > Cyanobacteriia > Cyanobacteriales > Nostocaceae > Komarekiella > Komarekiella atlantica. The sequence goes on along the minus strand of JAHHHK010000011.1, from coordinate 171,341 downwards.
TCATCAATCCTGTGAGTAATCCCGAATCTTATCAAAAAGTTTTACAATTCGTTAAGAAGGCAACCGGATATTCTTTATCCTAAAAAATAGAGAATTCTAACTGATGATTAATTCTCCAAGGCGCTTCAATACACTGAGTACTTGATGTAGTTCTGAATCGCGTTCAACTGATAGCGCGTAAGATCGTGCATACCGAGGTTGTTTTTGGTGAATCAATTTGATAAAAACAAATTCCCTACCGTTGATTAGTAAACCAAAAGTCGGTTGTGCAGAGTTTGGATTATCAAGCATATACGCGAGTGCTTGGGGTAAGGCTACCATCACATCAAACTTACTGCTTTTAGATTCAATAACAACTATCCAAAAACGTTTTTGAATGACAAGGACATCAATGTTTCCTTTAACGATAAAGCCCTCATCTTCAGCAGAAATCTCGACGGAAGTCTCGGTTTCAATTTCAAAAGGAGGTTGATAAAACCCAGCTAAATCGAGTAAAGGAGACAGCACTACCATTTTTACCGCCTCTTCTGACATCAGACGGTGCTTATTTAAGTTTAAATAATTGCTTTTCACTCGCTCAAGCGCTTGCTTCTCACTATCAGTCAGAATTGATAAATTCTCTATCCATTCTGTAAAAAAGTTGGTGTCTGTGGTAAGTTGCAAACCAAATTTTTCTTCTAATTCGTAAAGACTAATGTCTCTGGCTGAGATTATTTGAACCATAATCTAAAATCCCGAATAGTGTTGCCATGCTAACTTTGCTGCACCCACTATCCCAGCAAAGTTGCCCAACTCCGCTGGCAAAATTTGTAAACCCGCGCGTGAGGTTGGCATTACTCGCTTCTCAATTTCCGCCTTCATAGCTGGTAAGAAAAACTCAAAGCTGGCACAAACACCACCACCAATTACGATCGCTTCTGGTGTCAGCACATAAATCAAACTCGTCAAACCAATAGCCAAATCACTACCATATTCTTTCCAAAAAGTCAAGGCTTCAGCATCTCCTACTTGGGCCAAAGCGCCCAATTCTGCGGCTTCCCTGAGCGTGCGGCGACGAATCGCATTGACTGAAGCATACTGTTCCAGAGAGCCTTGATTACCGCTATTACATACTGGCCCATTGGGGTTGAATGTAATTAAACCCAATTCTCCAGCGGCTCCTTGATGCCCAACAAACAGTTTGCCATCCAGGATAATTGCACCACCAACTCCAGTTCCTAAAGTCAGCAGAATCAGATTTTGAAAGTGGCGACCAGCACCCAGCCAAGCTTCTCCTAATCCCGCGCAGTTAGCATCGTTAGCGACAACGGTAGGTTTGCCAGTTTTAGTTTCTAACCACTCTGCTAAAGGCACATCGCGCCATCCTGCCAAATTAATAGCGATTTTGGCAATGCGTCCTGTGGCATCGGCAGGCCCAGGAGTACCAACACCAATGGCAACAGTTTGATTATCTGGATCAATTTGGGCGATCGCATCCAGTATCACCGCCACCACGGCTGCTGGCGTTGTTGGTTGGGGAGCCGCCACAATCAAAGATTGTAAGCAAGTACCATCAGGTGTAAAACGCCCCAACTTAATCGCTGTTCCCCCCACATCAATGCCAACTATTTGATCCACAATGGACAATCCAAAATCTTTATTTGTATAGAACCACAGATGAACACAGCGAAAAGTTTTGTAGGCGGGTTTCCCGCCGTAGGAAACTTTTCAAGGCAAATAAACACAGATAAAAATATCTGTGTGTATGTTTTGAAAAGTATGTAAAAAGATCTCCTAGGATGCGGCGATTTAGCGACGCAGGAGCGTCACTTTCCAAAACTGTGTTCATCTGTGGTTATTAATAATTCGCACATTCGCCATTGAGGATGAACGAAGACTCGATTGCTCATGCCAAGCTGTAATTGGAGCACCTCTTAAGATACCAGCTAGGGTAATGGAGAGTATGAACCCGCCAGTAGCAGCGGCAATTAACGTTAGGTTATCTTTCACACAAATCTCTCTATTGTTACTTGTCATTTGTCATTTGTCATTTGCCAATGTTTTTTTGCTATTAACCACTGACAACTGAATTCTTGACTACTTTCGGATTCTATTTTCTCGCCGTAAGCGAGGATTGACAAATTCGTTTAACCCCTCACCTAGTAGTGATAACCCTACTACCATGCATGTCATCGCTAAACCAGGAAAAAGAGTAGTCCACCAAATGCCAGTAGGTAGGGCTTCTAGCGCTTGTTTTAAATCATGTCCCCATTCTGGCACTTCTTCTGGAAGTCCTAGTCCCAAAAAGCCCAAACCGCCCAACACCAAAATTGCATCGGCGGCGTTGAGCGTGAATAGTACGGGTACGCTTTGAATGACGTTGAAAAATAGATATCGAGATAGCACAATCCAAGTGGAAGCGCCCATTGCTTGAGCAGCTTCAATGAATACTTCAGTTTTCACACTAACGGTGTGATTACGGACAACACGGTAGTATTGAGGGATGTAAGCAATGCTGATTGCGATCGCCGCGTTAATTATTCCACGCCCCACTACAAAAGCCAGCGTTACAGACAAGAGTAGACCTGGTAAGGTATATATGCTATCCATAATAAACAGCAACACCCTATCCAAATTACCGCCGAGATAGCCACTCAGCATACCCAAAGGCACACCGATAATCATACTCAGCGCTGTTGCCAAAATTACTACTTGCAAAGCGGCTTGAGCGCCAAATACTGTCCTAGAAAAGACATCATAGCCCAGGCGACTGGTTCCAAACCAATGTTTAGCTGAGGGTGGCTCGTGAATTGGATTAGACAGAAAATCCTTGGGGTTTTGCAGCCATCCCCAAGTCTGGAATACGGGAGCGAAAAATGCCAAGAAGATGAAAAACAGGGTAATGGCTAACCCTACGAGCATTAGTTGTTGAGAAAGGTTAGGACTGTTGGCTGAACGTAAAAATTTTGGCAGCTGCGGTTTTGTAATGGCCATGAGCGATCGCCTGGATCAAGCAAGATACGCTGACCATTTTACATATCAGATAGGGGATTGCGTAAACATCCTGAATAAAATCTGATTGTTGAGCAATGGTTACAGAGCTAGACTAAGGAAGAGGTGAGATTATGCCTTATTTTTGTTCGAGATAAATTACCAGCCAGTTTGACTACAGAAGTAATCATTTCAAGTAGAGAAATACCAAGTTAACGGAGGAATTATGAACGCTTATAAAAAATACATCACCATTACAGATCCAAGTCAAGTAATATTATCTGATTTACCTTTTCAGGTGGGACAGAGAGTAGAAGTAATTATATTAGCCGAGGAGAATCCAAGAGCGAAAATCAGTAAAAAGCTGAGAGATTTATTTGATAAAACGCAGTCGCTACCAGAAATACAAGATATTACAGAAGCAGAAATATCAGCAGAAATTGAAGCTTACCAACGCGGTGAATGAAAGCTGTTATTGACACAAATGTTTTAGTTTCTGCTGTCCTGAAGGGTAGAGTACCAAGGGTCGTTATTCAGTTTATTTTTGATAATCCTGATTGGCAATGGATAGCTTCTGAAGAAATTGTTGTGGAATATAAAGAGGTATTAAGTCGCAGGAAGTTTAAGTTGACGGATGAATTAATATGTGAATGGTTTGAAATTATCGATACATTTATAACGCTAATTGATGTCCATTTGGAAGTTGATTTTCCCAGAGATAGAAAAGATGCAAAATTTCTAGCTTGTGCTATGGTCGCAGAAGCAGATTTTTTAATTACGGGTGATTCTGATTTTAATCAAGCCGAAACTTTGGTAAATACAACGATTATTTCTGTCTCTTTATTTAACAAGTTAGTTTGCAATGTAGGGGGGTGAGTATTGGGCATTGGTAATTATCAATGATTTTTTACTATTCCCCATTCTCCACTCCCCACTCTCTTACAGATTACTTTCAATCAACTGTCGATATTCGCTCTTTTGCTTCACGCCTTTAACTTCCTTCACCAATTCCTTATTTTTGAACAATTGAATTGTCGGCGTTCCTGTCACATTAGCATTTTCGGCAATATCTCGGTCTTTGTCGATGTCAATTTCCACAAAGTGAATTTTACCGTCAAATTCATCCACTACTTTATTTAGAATTGGCTTGAGGGTATGGCAAGGGCCGCAACCAGGAGCGACGTATTTCACAAAGAGTAAGCGATCGCTTTCATGGAATAATTTCCGTAAAGCGTAACCACCTTCATGGCGCGTCGCATTCAAATTAAATTCCGCTTCTTCTTCAGCTTCAGTTTTCTTCGCAACTGGCTGATGCTCTAATTCATTATTTGCTGTTTCTGGTTGTTGATGAAATTCTTGAATCAAACCACTAGAAGACAACCAACGTTCTGCCAACATCGCCGCCATACAACCAGTACCCGCAGCCGTAATTGCTTGACGAAACTCATGATCTTGCACATCGCCAGCAGCAAAAACGCCTTCTACACTTGTTTCTACAGTACCGTGCTTGGTGACAACGTAACCCACCTCATCCAGTTCTAATTGCCCCTTGAATAAAGAGGTGTTAGGAGTGTGACCAATGGCGTAGAATAAACCCTTAGCGTGCAGTTTGCTCTCTTCACCAGTTTTGATATTGCGGACTTTCACCCCTTCCATGTGACTGTTACCGAAGATATCCACTGCTTCTGTGTTCCAATGCACTTGGATCTTCGGATTACTCAAAACCCTGTCTTGCATGGCTTTAGAAGCCCGCATTTTGTCGGAACGCACCAGCATATTTACCTTAGAGCCGTATTTGGTGAGGTAAATTGACTCTTCCGCCGCCGAGTCGCCAGCACCAATCACAGCCAGTTCTGCACCGTGGAAAATTGGGGTAGCACCATCGCAGATTGCACAAGCCGAGATTCCACGACTCCAAAATTCATGTTCGTTGGGTAAACCTAAACGCTTTGCTGTTGCACCAGTAGCAATCACCAGACTGTTGGTTTTCACTTCCCTTTCTTGCGATCGCACAGTAAAAGGACGCTGACTTAAATCAACTGAGATCACATCCTCAGTATATAACTCTGCCCCCCAGCGCTCTGCTTGCGCCTTCATCTGATCCATCAGTTCTGGCCCGGTAATGCCTTGGGGAAACCCAGGAAAGTTCTCGACTTCCGTCGTTGTCATTAATTGCCCACCAGGCAAACCCCCGGCTTGGAAACCTTCAAATACAACGGGTTTTAGGTTAGCTCGTCCTGCATAGATGGCAGCTGTATACCCTGCTGGCCCAGAACCGATAATTACTAAGTTTTCTACTGTGGGGTTAGTCATGGCTATATTATGAACTCATAACGACTACGCTTAATATAGCATAACAAATTATGATTGGCTACGTCAGATGGTAAGCGATCGCAAAATAAATGCCTTTAACCGCTAAGACTGTTCTTGCAGATATTTCCTGATAGTTTCAACATCTATTTCTAGCAATTCTGCTATTTCTTGAATACTCATACCTTTATCACTAAGTTTTGGGGCTAATTTCAATCTACTTTTTTCCAAGATGCTCTTATACAATCTAGTATTTACGAATTCATCTAAATCAAGCATGGCTTCAGTCTAAACGAAATGATTGTTGTTTTATTTCTGGTGCAATGAATGTGTAGATATTGTGATTAGTATCAGGTTTTTCAATAGGTTCAAAAAATATCTATGGTAGTTCCTTAATCAGCTTATAAAAAATTACATCTGTTTTCATTAATGCTACTAATGGCAAACTATACAGCCGTTTTTCTTTGAATAAAAGACATTGTAGCTTTCTTAAAGTGCAGTACTTATGATATATATAAAAGTAGTTTGTGTAATATTATGTCTTTCAGCATTACAGACTTAGAGCAGCTACAAACCGAGCATCCAGAATGGCAGATGGAGCTGGTAGAGGGGAAAATTATAGTTATGGGGCCATCAGATTACGAGTCAGAGGAAATTGGCTCTCGTCTCATTACCTTCTTGAATATTTGGGTAATGTCGCGCAAGCTAGGACGTATAACTGGTTCTAGCGCTGGGTTTATCCTGCCGAGTATAGAAGAGGACGACTCGGAAAAAAGAAATTTGCGTGCCCCTGACGTGTCTTTTGTGAAGGCTGACCGATTGAAAAAGACCAAGCGCGACTTTGTAGAGTTAGTTCCAGACTTGATGGTTGAGATTAAATCTAAAAGCGACAGAATTAAACCACTTGAAGAGAAAATTCAGTTATTTTTGCAACTTGGATCTGTAGTCGGCATACTGATTGACCCTGACAAATTGATAGTAACGCTTTACCGATTAAACCAAGCTTCGGTGGTATTGCAAAATGGAGACACACTTACATTACCGGACTTGCTACCAGGTTGGGAACTGGCGATATCAGAACTGTGGCCACCTGAGTTTGAATAAGGCACTCTCACAAACGAAATTGAGAATCTAGCCCTTGGTCTACACCAGGGGCTTTTTGATGCAAGGATTTTGGATTGTGTAACCGGATCTTCCCAAACTTTTTTTCTCAAGGTGATAGGAAAGCGATCGCGAGTGGGTAAGTTACATCTAGAACACCCAAACAACTACCATCTGCGGGAAAACACTTATGAAAACCGAATTAAAAGCCAAGTTTCTTCAACACATCCTCGACAAGAAGAAGGGAGATGAGGGTTTTACACTCATTGAACTACTAGTAGTAATTATTATCATCGGTATTTTGTCTGCGATCGCACTGCCTTCTTTCCTTAACCAAGCTAACAAAGCCAAGCAGTCAGAAGCAAAAACCTACGTAGGTTCAATGAACCGCGCTCAGCAAGCTTTTTACTTAGAACAGAACGCATTTGCAGATAATAGTAAATTTGGTAGTTTAGGTCTTGGTATTGCAACACTAACCTCAAATTACTCGTACTCAATTTCTGGTGGTGGTACTGGCACTGGTTCGAGTCAAGTAAGTAACCAAGCAGCAACAGTAATTGCGGCTGCACCTCTCAAAACTTATATGGGTAATGTGGGTGTAACAACGCAAGCTTCTACCAGTGAAGCTACCACCATAGCTGTTTTATGTGAATCTGAAAAATCTAAAGTTAATGGTGGTATAAATCCACCTGTCTATACCACTAGCGGCAATTTCGACAGCACCACCAATTCACCCTCTTGCTCCGCCAACTTCATCAGCTTAGCTAAGTAGAGAAGTGATTAGGCGAAATATTACTTACCTGCAACATTTGACAAAAAAAGTTAATTTGTCATGACGGCTTTTATTAAGCTAAATTACGTATTTTCCCAAGTGGGTAGAGTATTCTGCCCACTTTATTTACTTTATTTAACTGTGAGAATAAAGCATGATTACTGATATAAACACCTGGCAGCAGTTAGCTGAACAACACTTTATTAAAGAGAACTATGCACAAGCTGCTAATTTATACGAACAAGCAATAGAACAAGAACCTTATGTTACTTCATATTATTGGCATTTGGGATTGCTGTTACTATTACAAGGACAAGAAGCAGAAGCTCAAATGACTTGGATGCTGCCGATGGCAGAAGCAGATACAGAACATTTGTTAATTTGGACAAATGAGCTATTTCAACTTTTGCAAATAGAAGCAGAACGGCGTGAAAATCTAGCAGAATATTCTCTAGCTTGGTTAATTCGCCAGCATATGAAAGAGATTAATCCTGATGAAATGAATAATTTACTTCAAATTCTGCTACTTTCTCTCAAGCGAGAAAAGTTTGAAGAAATTGAGGAGTTGAGTAAGTGGGGATTAATTGAGAGTTTAAAACTAAAAGAAAATTTAGAGATTGACGCAAAATTGTTGATGCAAGTTTTGCAGGAGATTTTAAATACCGTTCCTTTACATCCAATAAATCTTGATTTAGTAGAGGCTTGTTTACCTTACTTCCCTGATGCCGATCAAAGCTTCCGTATACTGCTTCCTGCTGCCATGAAAATTGGACATACTTTACAGCAGCCTAAGCTAGCAGCATCTCTGCTTAGCTTGCATTTACAATTGGAACCAGATAATGTAGAAATTTTACGACATTTAGCGACTTTTTATCAAGATGCTCATAATTATTCTCAGGGTATAGAGACAGCTAAGTTATGTTATTCCCTATCAGAAGGCTTAGCTGATAAAATTTTTGCACTCCATTTGCTGTTAAGGGGTCTGATGTCAGCAGGAGGATATTGGACGGAGATATGTACAGCTTGTCAAGAGTTGGAAACTATTGAACAACAGTTTATTGAATCTCAACCAATTATTTTAGAAGAAGGCAGAACACTACGATTACTGACACCATCTTTTGCTATACCTCACATTAAAGATTCTCCTATAAATTTTCGAGTAATTCATAATAAAGTAGCTGAAATATTTCATAATAACGTTAAAGACCTAGCCCAATCGGAAAATAAAGTTTTTAATTTTGAAAAGACTAACAAAAAAGCTTTATCTATCCCAAATAATAAATTAAAAATTGGCTATACATCTTATGCTTTAAGAAATCACTCTGTTGGCTGGTTAGCTCGTTGGTTATTTCAGCATCATGACCAAGACAACTTTGATATCCATACTTATTTTATTAATTACAAATTAGTAAACGATTTTCTCCAAGAATGGTATGTAAACCATGCAGGAACATGTCACTTATTGGGTATGAACGGCTTAGAAATAGCCGAACAAATCTATCAGGATGAAATTGATATTTTAGTTGACCTTGACAGCATCACTCTAGATATTACTAGTGAAGTGATGGCACTCAAACCAGCCCCTATACAAGTTACTTGGCTAGGTTGGGATGCATCAGGCATACCTGCAATTGATTACTTTATCGCAGATCCTTATGTGTTGCCAGATAATGCACAAGATTACTATACAGAAAAAATCTGGCGATTACCCCAAACTTATATAGCGGTAGATGGTTTTGAAGTTGGTGTACCAACTCTCCGTCGTGATGACTTAAATATTCCTATGGATGCTGTTGTGTATCTGAGCGCCCAAAGAGGATATAAGCGCCATCCAGAAACAACAAAGTGGCAAATGCAAATCATTAAACAAGTACCTAACAGCTACTTTTTGATTAAAGGGCTTTCTCAGGAAGAAGCAATTAAACGCTTCTTTTACCAAATTGCCGATGAAGAGGGTGTAGATTGTTCTCGGTTACGATTTTTACCACAAGTTTATTCAGAGTCAGTTCATCGCGCTAATTTGGGCATTGCAGATGTTGTATTAGATACGTTTCCTTACAACGGCGCTACAACAACGCTAGAAACATTGTGGATGGGCATCCCCTTAGTGACGCGAGTTGGTGAACAATTTGCAGCGCGTAATAGCTACACTATGATGATAAATGCGGGTATCACAGAAGGTATCGCCTGGACTGATAAAGAGTATATTGAGTGGGGTGTCCGCTTGGGGAAAGATGAGACTTTACGCCAGCAGGTGGCTCTGAAATTGAAGGCATCTCGACAAACAGCACCACTGTGGAATGGTAAGCAGTTTACCCGTGAAATGGAGAAGGCTTACGAGCAGATGTGGCAGAACTATAGCGGTTCTTAATTACATAAAATACAGAGCTAATTCCAGTTAAAAGGGTGGTTAGAAACCGCGTCTACACAAACAAAACCTACCTACCCTTCTCCTATCGGAGACCGGAGGCGAACGGGAACGCCAAGGGTGAACGTGGGTTTAAAAGCCTCAATTCTTATACCATTTCACTTTAAAAATGATACAAATATGTTGGTAGGGGCATGGCATTGCCCATTGGTATCAACTGTCAGATAAAAATAGCTTTACTGTTGGCCTCCTCACCCGCCAGAGAATGAATTCTCTGGCTAATAGCGAAAGTCTACTGAAGTAGACTAAAGATTTTTGGGAATATTTTAGTCATCTAAAGATGACTTTTGCTATGAGCAAGAAACTTCAGTTCCTTACGGGATGTAGATTTCACGTTAAGTTGACACGTACATAGCGGGCTAAAGAGATAATATAAAAATAAGAAATACAATTGTAAATAGCTATGTCTGCTAAAGATGTCTTTCATGAAGTTGTCAAAAAAGCTTTGCAGAAGGATGGTTGGCAGATTACTCATGACCCACTCTCAATTAGCGTAGGTGGTGTGAATGTCTCTATTGATTTAGCTGCTGAAAAACTCATTGCGGCAGAACGGGAAGGAGAAAAAATTGCTGTTGAAGTCAAAAGTTTTTTGGAAAAATCTTCTGCAATCTCAGAATTTCATACAGCATTGGGACAGTTTATCAACTATAGAGGCGCATTAAGACGACGACAGCCAGAGCGTGTTTTGTATTTAGCAGTACCTTTAACAACTTACAAAACATTTTTTCAACTTGATTTTCCCCAAGCCATGATTGAAGAGAATCAAGTAAAAATGATTATTTATGATGTAGAGCAAGAGGTGATTTTCAAATGGACAAACTAGCCCAGTATCGCCAGATTGTACAACAGATATTACAGGAGTATAGTGAGCAAAAACCCGCTGACGGTAATATAGACGTTGAGAATATTTTTGATATAGAACGTGATCATTACCAAGTAGTCCATGTCGGCTGGGAGGGTCAAGATTGGGTACATAGTTGCATCCTCCACATTGATATTAAGGGTGGAAAAATTTGGCTTCAGTGGAATGGTACAGAAGATGATATTGCAGCTAATTTGGTTACGATGGGAGTTCCTAAAGAGGATATTGTATTAGGATTTCAGTCTCCTTTCATGAGAAAGTTTACAGAATATGCAGTGGGTTAGGGTATTTCTTGAAAAGCATCTTTAGAATTTATTGATAAAGGCTTATTTTGATGCGATGAAGCTATCTACATCAAAAGATGGAAGAGTTTCTGCTTTTACTTGTGCGATCGCCTGTTGATTGTCTATTCTTAAAGCAATTCGAGTATGAATTTGAGATAAAAGGGTTTTCCATTGCATATCACCCATCTTACCTAGCAGAGAAATTTCTGGCCCCTCGGTTATATCTACATCACCCTCCATGAGCAAATTCATGGTTAAAGATGATAGAAGCATATCAGCTTCTTCCTCAGAAACGTTGTGAGTATCTATTAGGAGAGTTAAGCGACTTTTATCTGAGTGGTTAGTGAGAGTAGAAATAACGTTTGCTAAATCTTGATATAGTAGGTCTTCTGGCTGTAACCAGTCTGGAAAAATAATTAGGTTAATATCTTTTAAATTGAGTTGCTCTTTGAGAGCGATCGCCTGATGTTTATAGAATAATTCTTGGAAGAGTTCTCCCATTTGAGCAGAGTGAGAACGACTATCAAGAAAAATTGGATTTTGGTGCATTTTTTGCTTGAGTTGCTCTGCTTTTTGCTGACGCAATTCAAAGTTAATTCCGAGAGCAACAGCTAACTGAATATAAGCTTCTTCACTGTTTGTAATTAAATCAAATATTTGGAGTTCTCGTAAAAGTGATGCTCCCTTTCGAGAACGAGAGGATTCTGTTTCCATGACCACCGTTGGTAAACCTACTTCCAACGGGTCTATGAGCGAAGTCATACCAGAGTAAGGATAAGAATCTAAGTAAATATCACAAACTTTCAAACGTTCTTTAACATCAGCACGGTTTGGTGCTGGGTCAAGAATTATCAATCTATCCTCGCTAAGACCATATTTAGCAAAAGTAGTGATTATGCGCTTACGAAAAGCAATACAAGGATAGGAAGATGACCAATTTGGATTAAACGGATAAAGTAATAGTACAGAATTAGGTACGCTAGCAATTATCTTTGCCCAAGTTACTTCTTGTTCTGGAATTATTTTGTAATAATTAGCTCCTGAAACGTAAACTATAGCAGATTTTTCAATCCCAAGACTTTTTCGGCTAATAGCAGTTGTCGCTAGTATTTTCTCTTCGGTTGCAAAATCAAAACACTGGGGAGGATTGTCTAACGTAATTAGCTTTTCCGTATAATGTTGTTGAGCATTCTCTTCAGTTTCAGAAAGTTTACTTGAAATATAGTAATCTACATGAGGCATACCAGTTGTTACAGGAGAATTAGCATCAACCATCTGTATTCGGGCTAGCCGATACAAGGCAAGCAAGGTAATTTGATGGGTAACTGCGGTAACATTGGTTGAAATAAACAGGATATCTAAATCGGCTTCCCGAATAGCTTGTACTTGATTTTCTAAGTTTGTTGGAAGTTTAATAAGAGCATCTGCATGACCCGTACAATATCTTTCTAAACGATGATTACTTACATTTAATGTAAAGAGAATTACCTCAAATATATCTCTATTTAAATGTTTATATACAGACAAAGCAGCAAAGGTTTCTGTCTGTGGTTCAAAATGGCTAGCAAGAATACCTACTCTAATTTTTGTTCGTTCATCCAAGCGGGTTGGGAACTCGTATTCAATACTGTTATTAAGTTCTTGTAAGTATGCTTTTATGATATCTGCACGTTTTGTGTAGATATTTTTTAGATTTGCTTTATTAAAATATAAAGGAATAAAATTTGCTGTGTGTGTAAAATAGGCAGCAATATCTTGCCAAAATTTAGACTCAGAATGACTGACAATATTTATATGAAGATAATTAATAAAATTCTCAATATATTGATAATAATTATCCACTTCTCCTATCTCCTTAAAATAAAGGGGAGGTTTGAAAGTAAATTTGAGATAGTCATTGAGTAACCAACTAGGGATTTGAGTCAGGTCATGCACTAAGGGGAACTGGTGAGGATGGCAGTATAGCATTCCTACCAGGAGATACTGAATGGCGTTTTGTTTATTAAGTCCCTTAGAAACTCTTGCTAATATGTCAGTGATAAAACTCTGTTCTGCCTCTATTATTGATTCATTTTGAATATCACTATTTAGTAATGCTTTATGAACCTCACCAAATTTTGAAAAGTATAGTTTATCAAGTAGATTTTCTTCTTTATCTAGCCACGATTCAGCAATCTGTTTTCTCAATAAACGTAATTCTTTTAATACAGATATATCTGAATTTTTCTGCTGATATTTTGCTAATAAACTATGTAAATTATTAATTAAGCTATATTTTTTTGTTAATGTATTAATTTCATATTGTTCTATTAACAAATTTAAGTTATTTGCTTGTTCAAGCATTTGTTGCCAATTTATCACTGCCTGTTTATTTTCGTATTCCAAAATAATTCTTGCAGTGATACGAGATAGCAAAGCTGTCCATTGAATATCAGCTAAATTGCCTACCAAAGAAATTTCTAATCCTTCATTAATATCTATATCTTCTTGCAATAGCAAATTCATAGCCACACCAGATAAGAAGATTGCAGCTTCCTCGTTAGCAATACCACTTGTATCGATAAGTAGTGTAGTTTTTTGACTGTCTGAATAATCTGCTAATGTTTTAATTACTCTTTCTAAATCAAAACTGATTAATTCTTCTGGTTGTGACCAATCGGGAAAAATAATTAAATTAATATCCTTAAGATTTAAATGTGAAATAGTAGCATTAATTAGAGCAGCACTTACAGTACTGGCCATTGTTGACCAAGAAAACTTTTTAGCTTGTGCCAAACCGGCGGTAATTAGTGAGTTGCGAACGCCAGGCTTTTGCACCTCAAAAAGTGCATTTGCTAGTGCATCGACATCATCATCATTCACATAAATTGCTGCTTCTCCCGCTACTTCTGGTATTGAAGCATTAGGACAAGTGATTACAGGACAACCACAAGCCATTGCCTCTACTATAGGCAAACCAAAACCTTCATATTTGGAAGGATAAGCCAGTGCTATCGCACCAGAATAAGCAGTGACTAACTCATCATCGTTAAGTTGAAGAACATGAACAATGCTGCCTAATGTATAGGCTCTAAATTCAGGCGCTAATGTGGCTCTATTTCCTGTACAAACAATATCAAAACCAGAGCTACTAGCAAGTTTAGAAAAAGCCTGAAAGAACAAAATACTATTTTTATAATTATTGTCAATACCTACTAAAATAAAGTAGGGTTTTGTAATACCATACTTAGTTTTAAAACTGCTAATTTCTTCAAGGTTTGCTGGTGAAAAAGCGCTTGCAACTCCACAATGAGCTACAGTTATAGACTCTCTGCTTATTTCAGGAAAACAGTTTACCAAGTCATGCGCCGTATGTTCTGAAATTGTTATGTATTGAGATGCGTTTTGGATAGCCTGATGTTTTTCTCGCCACATAGGACTTTTAAGATCCCATCCCATGACTTCTGGAATCATGTCATAAGCTATGAAAATAGAAGGTGTTGTAGTCGGTGTTGTGTAGTAAGAGGAGATAAATACCTCTGCACCCTCTTCATCGCACACTTGCTGTAGCATTTCCCGGTCAGCATTAGTGTTGTTGTAGTCATAATACGGTACAGTGCGATACCTAATACCAGGAATTTGAGGAGCAGTTCCAGCGCGATCAAGCACAATAATATGATTAGCAAAGCCACTATTTACCCATTCTTCTAGTAAGGATGTCCAGATACGAGCAATCCCAGTTTGGTTGAGTTGAAAAAACACCTCATCAATTAAAATATTACGAGAGGGTAAAGTTTTCGCTTTTTCTTTAGCTAACTCGTAAATTTTGATAGTGTCTTGAACATATTTATCCCAACTAAATTTTTGAGCCTGTTGGACAGATTTTTTAGCTAAATTTTCTCGATACTCTGGTTCACAATACAGCTTAAATATGGCATCACAAAGCCCTATAGTATCATGAGGGTCAAGCATAATTCCAGAATCTTCAACCACTTCAGGCAAGGAAGAAGTGTTAGAGGTTATTACTGGAATTCCACATTGCATGGCTTCTAATGGTGGTAAACCAAAACCTTCATATAAAGATACATATATGAATGCTAATGCCCCTGAATACAGAGGAGCTAAATCTTCATCGGGAAGATAACCAGTAATAATAATTCTGTTTTCTAATTCTTTATATCTATATATTTCAGCAAAAATCTCTTCATATTGCCATCCTTTTGTACCTATCAAGACTAGATTAAGATCATCAATATGCTGTTTTTTAATTAATGTCAAAAAACAACGGATAACATGAGCTATATTTTTTCTTGGCTCTAGAGTTGATAAACTTAATAGATAAGGTTGGTCTGGGATTTTATATTTTTGTTTTGTTTTGATAATTAATCCCCGCTCATCGCAAGGATAAAATTTTTCTTGATCGGCAGCTAAATATGTAACAAATACCTGCTTTTCATCAAGATTTGGTTTATATTTGCAAATATCTTGTTTTGTTGATTCGGAAATACAGCATATAAAATCATTCTTATCTATTTTATTTATAGCTTCTATAACCTGATGCTGAGAATTATCAATAAAATACTTTGGAAAAAGAATAGGGATTAAATCACAAACTATAGCAATTCTTGTAGTCCAGTAAATATTATTTGGCAGTGGATAGTGTGTAGATTGATAAATATCAATGTTTTGATATTTTAATTCTGATAAATGAAATAAAGTAAGATTTACATCTTTAAAATTTTGATTTATATAAACTTGACAAGCATTAAATAAACCAGGAATACTTGTACATAAATAAATCTGATACTGAGGATATTTTATTAGTCCTTTTAAAAGATGTTCTGTTACTCTAAAAACTCCTGTTTTTGCAGTTTCAAATAGAGTTGATAAACCTAGTACAGCGATATCTAACGCTATTTTTGTTTGCACTTTGTTATTTATAACTGATAAAGAATCTTGTTTGTCTAAGGAATCATATATTGTTGTTATTTTTTTAGTATTAGACGTAATTAATCTTCTTAATTGTATATCTACATTATCTTGATTACCTACTTGTATTCTCCGCTCTACTCTTTGTCTTTTAATCAATCTATTATCAATGTAATCATCTAAAGTGTTAACAGGAAAATCGAAATATTTTACTAAATCGCCTGACTCTTCAGATATATAATAATCATTAATTCCATCAAAAAAAACTTTTTGATAACCTTTTCCCATTAAAAAAATAGGAATATTATTTTCACAGCGAATGTTCGTATCTGGTAAAGTAGCTTCTATTACTAGTATTGTTGGTCTAAATATCTCCCAATTACCGCCTAAAATAACTTGTTCTTCTACTCCTTCAACATCAATCTTTAGAAAATCAATTTTTTGATTGACATATTTTTTACATACCTCCGCTAAAGTTATAATAGGAACGGGATATTTATAAACATCTAAACCTTTCTCTTTAGCAATTTTATAAGCTAATTCTTTATTTAAAGTAGAGTTGCCAGGTTGTCCTAATACTTGAAAAAACTCTAGGTTTCCTTCTGAACTACTTAATGCAACATTCAGATTAATATCTCTCTGACGCTCTTGCTCAAATAAGCTATGGCATTCTTTTATTGGTTCTATATTTATTCCTGACCATCCAATATCATAAAAAGCTTTGGTTACTGAATCAAAAAATGGATCTAAAGCTCCTACATCAATATAAAACCCTTTTGTTTTATGTTTAAATACTCTATTAAGTAAAACATCTTCAAAGTTCTGTGCATATGAAATAAATGTCATTTTTATTAACCTTGCTCCTATAAGTGTTAACAATTTAATCTAGTGAAGATAATTTTGGCTATTGAGAAGAGATAATGTTTATATTGTCATGAATTATCAATGCTAATGCCTTATCCCCTATAATTTCTCTCCTCTCTGCTTCTGCTTGTAGAACTTCCACAAGTTCTGCTGTCCACATATCAATTTCTTCAGGTGTACTCTGTGCAATTCCAAGAAACCAAGCTGTATGTGCTTCTACTTGCTGATCTTGAAGCAATAGTAATAATCCTAAGTGCCAATAATTAGCCTTGAGGTTAGGTTCAAACTCTATTGCTTTTTCATAAATGCTTTGTGCTTGATCGTATTCTCCCAGTAATAAGTATTGATATGCTTGCTTTTGCAAGTCTTCTTGTCTCGAAAAACTTTTATACTTATAACTAGTACTGTACACTCGAATTTTCTCAATTATAGGTAAAGAAGCCAGTAATTCACCTTGCTTTACCAATCCAGGAACGTAAGCTAAACTCTCGATAATGTTATCAGCAAAATTATATTTCTCGTCTTTGCCATATTGCAACGTCAGATGTGTTAAAAGTTCTAAAGCGTAGTCGGAAAAATCCAAAACATCAGCAATACAAGCTAGTTTAAAAATTTTATCGGGTGTCTTAAAATTCGTACTTAAATCTTCTCGAATCAAATCCCGAAAGTAAAAAGCATCTGCCCAAATTAATGCTCCTGGGTGTTTAGATGATATTATGGGCATTTTGCGAATATCACGATTCATATTATTTATATCAAATAAAGTAAAACCTCGCATTCTAAGATAAAGATCTAAATCACTAAATAAAGGCTGTCCCGTGTACAGTTCTGTAAATTCAACTTCGCTAACAATTCCTAAAGTTCCGCTTTTTAAAATCCAATCTGCTCCTTCTAATGCTGGAAGCTCTGCACCTTGAATATCAAGTTGAATAAAATCTATTTCAGTAATGCTTTCTGACTGGCAGAAAATATCTAAAGTTGTTGTTTCAATCTCCTGAATATCAGCTAATTCTATTAATTTTGAGTTGCCTATAAAGTGTTGTATATAGTATTCACTGGGTGGATATAATGAACTACAGGCAGGGTATTGGGTTAGATAAAGTGTAGATTTCCCCTCACACTTCCAAAGAGCCAGAGGTATATGCTTTTCATTCCAATTAATTTGTCTAGTTTTGAGTTCAACATTAGCCTTTTCACAAGCCTCTGTATCGGCATCAAAGCCATAGATGGTAAGATTCGGTGCAAATATTTGCCATCCTTGACTGCCATAGTCATCCTGTATTGCTATCTTTCGAGAGCCGACCACAGCTACCGTTATATGAATTTGCTCTAAATGACCACTTTTTTTTAAGCTCGATAGAAATAATGCCATAACATAAAATTTAGATTATTATCAACAATTTCGGTTTACTGATCGCTCTTACCTTCTTGCTTCTTAATCTGCTCTAATACAACTTTGTAATCTTGTCGATTCGGGTGCAATTTCACCAACTTCTCTAAAAGCTCCATCGCACCTTTAGGATCTTTCAATTGCAGCCGTAGCAAAGATAGTTTCTCCAATGCTGTTCGGTTTTCTGGTTCTCGCTGTAAAACTAGCTCGTAACCGCGCGCCTGTTGCTGTAATGCTGACTCAGCAGACGCAGTTACGGACTTGGGATTTTGACTAGCTTGTTGGATTGCAGGAATTACTGCAAACACCGTAGAACCAACGAATGATATTATCGACACTATTGTTAAAAACTTTTTTCGCCGCTCAATCTGCTTTTTACGGGAAATCAGGTATTCTTCCCCCGGATTAGGCATGTCTCAATAGCTGCTGTGGTAAATACTTAGGTAACAGCTAGCCTCCCGTTCTGAAGATACCCACCCGCTCAACAGAAACTATCATCTTGGCTGCAAATTTTTTACACAAAATTCAAAAAACTGATTCTGAATATAAGAAAGCTTTATGGTAATGCAATGATGCACCAATATCTTTGTCATGCGATCACCCTCATCCTACCAAAAGTTTTTCTTTGATCAAAGCCCTTCCTACGTACTTTCTACAAGATTTATTTTCTAGGCAGAGTATTAAAAATATATAAAGTTTTGCTTTAAGTTTGTCTAATTTCCGATGTTTGCGGTAATCTAAAAAACACTTTAATAAAAATAAAAGTTGCATTATGGGTGAAGTCTAAATCCCCATGCATAACATAATTACAAGTTGTCATAGTCCGTATTGCATAGATTTTTCAATAAGCAGACATATCGTGACTCCAACAAATATAAGTTTATGAGTCTTTGCCTGTACTACTGATGCAACTTCCTGAATAACTAATTTTTTGGCTTGGCGTCCATAAGAACTCAATACTTTTACTCATAAGCACTTCTTATCACCTTTGTGATTTGGCAAAAGGCTAAAGGGTAAATTTCAGCCTTTCCCTTTCCCTCTCTTACAAAGTTCTGATGCCTACGGCGGGCTGCGCCAACGGATAGCGCAGCGTAAAGCCTGCGGCATGGCTATGCTAAGAGCGAGTCTTCGCCCTTCTCTACGAGACACTACGTGAACGCGTAGCGTCTCGTAGAGAAGGGGCGACGCTGAGAGCGAACGAGCGTCGGAAGCCTCTCTTACAAAGTTCTGTTCGCCTTGGCGTTGGCGGAGCCATCGCTATGCGGGTCTACTGCCCAACCGTTCTAAAAGAACGGTTGCCTTGTGTCCTCTGTTCACTGCCGAGAGGCGCAAGGCTTTGCGCCTCTCGGCAGTGAACAGACCATCGGAGGAAACCTCCGCTCAGACTTTGCGCTCCGCTCAGACTTTGCGCTTTTCCCTTTCCCCCTTAACCGAAAGGTATTGCATCAGAACTGCTTTGCAAAATTTGAGTTTTATGGTGGTGATTACCGTACAAAACCGAAATTAAGAGCAAATTACTAGAGTTTGTTATGGTATAGTTAAAAAGTTAAGACTAGCTTTACCAAAATACAGCACTCTACGGGCCGGCAACAATTGCAAAACGGAAAGCAGTTTTGATTAAGTATTTACTAAACAAAATCTGAATTCAATCGAGGTTATGACTCAGCAAGTGATTCACCCAATGGTGAAATTGCAGCGTAACGTGCAATCACTCGTGGAATCGAATATTATCAAGCAAACTGATAGTATCTGGAAAATTGCCTTACTCTACGGCAATGAGTGGCAGCACTGGAAACAAGAACTGCAAGACTTTGGGTTTAGTATGCAAGATCCAATCAGCGAATTGCTAGCTGTAGAAGCTTGGGATGAAGAGTAGAAATTGGGAATGAGGATGACGAAGAACATATAATTCGCTTGCTTCCTCATCTCCCGCTACTTCCTAATATCTACTTTATTGGCAAGCAGCTAATGCAGCAGCCAAATGCTTTGCAGTTTGATAGCGATCGCGTGGCAGTGGTTCTGTAACCCTGTCAATAATATCTCTTAATTGGGAACTAATAGTAGGAACCTTTGCTACATCAAACCTGAAATTTCGTCCCCGTTGGCGATAATACTTGAAAGGGTTTTCGCCAGTCAGCAGAAAAATCAACGTAGGCCCAATCGCATATAAATCAGATTGAGTCAAAGGCTGTCCCCGTTCTTGTTCGGGAGCGCAGTAACCTTCTGCGCCAATACGAGTTCCAGGTGCAGTACCAATTTCTTTGACAGCGCCAAAATCCAGTACTACTATGCGATTATTAAAATTTCGCACCATTAAGTTTGCGGGTTTGATATCGCGGTGAATTAATGGAGGTTCTTGGCTATGAAGATAGTCTAAGATATCACAAGTTTGAATCATCCAGGCGATCGCTTGGTTTGGCGTCACTGGCCCAGTCGTATAGACACGTTTTTCTAAATCTTGTCCGTGAATTAACTCCATCGCCAAGTATTTTTTTCCGTCTTCTACAAAAAAGTCATAATACTTGGGAATTCCAGGATGGTTAAGGGATTTGAGAGTGTGTGCTTCCCGTTCAAACAATTCTTGAGCCTTGGCAATTCTAACCATATCAGCATTCATCTGCTTCAACACCAGCAGTTGGGGCATACCCGCAATTAAACCTGCTCCATCCCAAGCAAGATAGGTAGTACCCATACCCCCTTGTCCCAGGGTTCGCAACACCTGATAGTAGCGAATCGTCTGTTGTACAGACAGGGGTTGACCACAGTGGATACAAAACAAATTGTTTGCAGAGTTTCCCTCGTGCTTGCAAGTGCTTGAAAGGTTATTTTTTGAGGAGAGTGTTGCAGTAGCATTTTCCACTGTCCCTTGAATATCTGGCGATCGCGACCAAGTATTTGATTTTGTGATCTTTTGGATTTGAAATTGTAATATTGGGCCTCCTTGTGCCAGTTGCAAGAGAGAATTATCTGGTAGCGGACTTTGAGTAACAAGAACACCATTGAGAAAAGTCCCATTTGTACCTGTACTAGTTACCTTCCAAGAAACGCCATTGCTAATAGAGCTGACTTGCTTAAGTTCTAAATGATGCCGGGAAACCAAATTATCAGTCAAAACAACGTGATTATCCGCTGCTCGGCCAATCCGAATCACAGAGGAATTTTCAAAGCACCACTGCTTAAGCGGCGTTTTTTGTTGCGGTTCCAACAGTGTTAGAGTAACCACAATACGACCTAAAAGGTAAAAGGATAGGAATTGGGAATTATGATGAGGGATTAGGTATGAGAAAAACTTTCCTCAGTTCCCTGATTATTAACTTTCCAGATTTGGGCGCACTTTTGCCCGGATTAGTATACCAGTAATGTTGTCATGACCATTGTATTGGTTTGCCAAATCAATTAAGTCTGTGACGCCCCGCTCTAGGTTTGTGCCAGAACTAAACAAGGGTTCTAAATGAGTCTGCCAATGGGTTTCTAGTAAATTATTATCTGATAGACCATCGGATACCAAAAGCAGAATCGTATCTTCATTAATCTCGAAAAACTCCACATCGGGATTAATCGATTGTTTGTCACGGGGGCCCAAGGCTTGGGTAAGTTGGTAGGCATCCGGGCGGGCATAAGCTATGCTCTCTTCAACTCCTCGCGCTATTTCTCGTTGACCAACTTCGTGATCTACAGTGATTTGTTCTAGTCCCTGCTTGCGCGTCAGGCGGTAGAGGCGGCTATCTCCCACATGAGCAACTGCTGCTTGATTGCCTTGAATTAACAGCATCACTAGAGTTGTGCCCATGCGCCCGACTCCAGAACGGGCATCTTGTTGATTGAGTTCGTAAATTGCTTCATTAGCTAAATAAACTGCCTCACGAATGCTATGTTCCGTTGGCAGTTGGTTAGTAATCCAGTGTTGTTGAAAATATTGCCGCAGGGTGTTGACTGCTAACTCACTAGCTATCTCGCCACCAGCATGTCCACCCATACCATCGCAGAGAATATATAAGCCCTGTGCTTGGAGGATGCGGCTTTTAGGAAATTCTAGCTTGTGAATTTTAGTTTCAATGCCAAAGTTGTCTTCGTTATGATCACGTTGTCGCCCTACATCTGTACGTCCTGCGTCCTCCAAGCTGCTTAATTGCATCGCCAGCACGATTGTTGGCAAATCATCAGTTCTAGCATTGATATCTTCTGACTCGTCTAATTGCATGTTCGTCGGCGCAGTAGGATGTTTCTGTTCTATTGCAGGTATTGCATCGGATGCTTCTAATTCTGAGGAAATTGCCTCCAAACGCGATCGCAACTGTGCGATCGTCTCAATTTTACCCAGCTCCAAATCCCCCAACATCTGGACTATAGAACCAAATTGAGTGCGTTGAGACTGTCTAAATAGCGCCTGCCAAACCCGCCCCAAAGCTTGGATTGTTAACGGCGGCTCTTGTTGAGCTTCAGTATTTTCTGGTGATTCAGTAGCAGGCTGAGAATTCAATGGTTCCAGATATAACTGTCTAATCGCCAGTGTTTGGTCTTCATCCAAGCGTAAATTCGACAAATCCAAAAGACTCTGACGACAACCCACTGGTTCCAGTAGTACCCAGAGTTGAGTCATCTGATAACACCAGTGTAAAAGCTGTAATAAACTCGTTGACTCTTCTTGCCACAGATCAAGTAAATACTGCCAATCCGAGCGGTCTTCAATTAGTACCACCTGGGTATCACCCTGCTGCCACGCATCGTGAATTAGCGGTATTTCTGGGTGATTTTGAGCTTGTAAGTCAATATAAAGTTTAGCAAGGCCAGGTATTTCGCTGACTCCCTCTGATAGTGCGATCACTCCCTGTTGCTGATTTCCTAGCATTGCTTCAATGAGTGATATTTGATACGGTTGACAATCTAAAACTCTCACACACACTTCAGTAGGAGTTGCGATTTCCTTTTGGCTTAACGACGGATCTAACAATTGATAGCGCTGCTGAGGGTCTAAATAAGAGCCAACTAGGAGTTCAGAAGAGGAGCTAGAGGGAAGAGAAGATGAGGAGGACAAAGTAGAATTTTCTTCCCTATCTCCCTCATCTTCCCTTACTCCCCCTGCTATTTCATCTCCCCCTACTCCCAAAGCTTTCTTGGCAATAATTGCCCACCACACTGTTCCGCACTCCGCGCCGCAGTTTTGACAACTTTGTGCATCTACGGGTACTTCAGTACTGCATTCAGGACAAACTTTGTGAGTCAGGGACGCACCACAGTTTTGACAAAATTTGTTGGTATTGGGGTTTTCAAATTTACACTGAGGGCAAATCAGCATAGTGGAAGTTCCTTAATTCCCGTTCCAAAGTGCTTCTAGCCACTAAGATTCAAAGTGCCACAATTGGCTACCCCTGCCTACATCAGACCTACAAGAGATTGTGGTTTCACCAGTGAATTTTGGTGGCAGTATTAATTGTGACGCATATTAGCTAAATATTTCAGATATTGGCATTTAATTCCTCACAAATGCGAGAAGGGAGAAGTATTGGAAGCAAGAGTAATTTTGTATTTTAAATGAGTGGGCGATTTTTAACAGTTATCAGTAAAGTAATGAGGTGTCTATCCTTGGGTTGGAGTCCCCCAGCAATTACTAGTAGGCGTTGTTTAACAGTCATCAGTCAGTCATCAGTTTTTTTCTGACCACTGTTTACTGTTTACTGTTTACTGTTGACTGTTTTAAATTATTCCTTTCCCCTTGTCTTTCCATCTCCCCCTCCTCTTGTGTGCCTCAGTTTTCAGTTTATTGCTAGTTGGATAACAAAACAGGTACGGTTTGACCCACTTTCAACCTCAATTGTTCCTCCCATGTGTTTGATGAGTTTTTGTACTAGTGCTAGCCCTAATCCTGTGCCACCCTGCTTCCAAGGATCATTACTGGGAATGCGGTAAAATTTCCCGAAAATGCGTACTAATTCAACGGCAGGAATTTCAACACCAGAATTAATTACTTGGAATTGGATGTTCTGAGATTTTAGTTGAGCAATCACGGTAATTTCTGCATTTGGGGGGCTGAATTTGCAAGCATTGGTAAGTAATTCTATCAAGATACGTTCTAGACTAAATGGATCGCACGCAAGTAGGGGAAGGTTAGGAGCTACCTGGAGGTGTAAATTTTGCTGATGGGAGTTGTGCTTTCGTGCTTTAAACATCTTTAGCACCCGCCAAAGCCATTCCTGTACTTGAATGGTTTCCAGTACCCAGGGTTTAGCGCCTGCATCTAGCCGTTGCAAATCTAGGAAGTTATTAATTAGATTAATTTCTCGCTCACACTCGTTGTCTAAAATTTCAAAATAGCGGGAAGCTTTCGAGCGTTCTGTTTGTGGCTTTGCCATTTCCAACAAAAAGTTTTGCTCTTGATCGAGTGCGATTCCTAGCATTTGAATCGCCATTTTCATATTAGTTAGTGGTGTGCGTAGTTCGTGGGAAACTGTACTGAGAAATTCATCTTTTAAGTGGTTGAGGCTGTCCATTTCCTCTAATTGCGATCGCGCCACTTCCTGAATTTGTTTCAAGGCATTCGGGAATTTATGCTCTGTGATATCAGCAGTCTTAGTAATAGGATCAAAGCTTTGTTTGCTTTCTTTTAAAGCGTCTTGTGTCTGCTTGTGAGCAGTGATATCCTCACAAACCATAAGAATGACTGGATTTTTGTCATGTCCCTCCCCAATAGGCAATATCCGCATCACGATTCTTACCCAGGCAATCTTGCTGGCTGGGCAATTCAAGCGAAATTCCCAATTAACAACTTCACTATTAGGCAAAGCGTTGAATAGATCTATAAATGTATCAGAAAGCTTTTGTTTATCTGATTGATCAAAAAAGTTAAAAATAGGTTTATTGATCAATTGTTCAGAAGTGTAACCAAGACAATTTGCACCAAAATGATTTACAGACAAAATTATCCCTGTCGTATCTAAACTGAAGTAAATAGAGGGGATATTTTCATAAAGCCTACGATACCACTGAAGTTCCTCTTGGGTATTACGCAAGGTTTCTATTGTGCAAAGTTCTGAATCGGTAGCTCGTTCAGGCACAAGTTCTAGGCGTTTAGGTATTGCAGATAAGATATCTTGTTGTTGGCGATTGTAATACCAGATCGATTGCTGATTACGGCTCATAAAACTTAAACTTGCACACAAGCGCTGATTTTTACTAGGTAGGAATAAAAAAATAACATCATACTGCTTTTGACTTAAATTGTGTCATCCGCTAAACACTTATTTCAGTAGTGCTGAGTATGGTTGGCGTAGCCCGTATTGAGGAAGCGACCGTGTAGGCAAAAAATCTCACTGCTAGCTTTTAGCAATCAGAACTTCGATTACTTGGAATTGCTTCTACGTGCTTTAGAGGAATTATGCAGCGATTCGAGTTCAGATGGTGTAAGGTCACGCCATTGACCCGGCTGTAATCCATCTAGTTGTAGGTGGACGATGCTCACCCTAATCAATCGCAATGTTGGGAAACCCACAGCCGCAGTCATGCGGCGCACCTGGCGGTTTTTTCCCTCTGTTAAAGTCATTTCCAGCCAAGCTGTCGGTACATTTTTGCGAAATCTAATTGGCGGATTGCGATCGCACACTGGTGGTTCTTGTAACAATAGCCTCACTTTTGCTGGTAAAGTGCGGTAATCTTGAATTTCCACACCTGTTTGCAACTTGTTTATAGCATCTGCATCAGGAATGCGCTCTACTTGCACCCAGTAAGTACGTTCATGTCCAAACCGCGGATGAGCAAGGCGGTGTTGCAATTGTCCGTCGTTTGTCAACAACAGTAACCCTTCACTGTCCCAGTCCAAACGTCCCACAGGATAAACATCAGGCACATCAATATAGTCTTTCAGAGTGCGATGTCTGGGTGACTCCTGTGTAAACTGGCTGAGAACACCGTAGGGTTTGTGAAAAATAATATATCTATGGTTAAGAGTCATTAGTCATTGGTCATTAGTCATTGGTCAGTGGCAAGAAGCAAAAAATGACCACTGTCCTCAGATGAAATTCACAAAGCAATATTAGACATTATTCAGCAGAAACAGTGATGTCTACGACGGGCTGTGTCCAAAAAAACTGCTTAGTACTCACCACCTTCACCTCAAGGAATTGTTAACACCTTTGTTCGCAGCCACATCCAAGGTGGTACAATTTACAACCATGCTAGGGGTGCCTACACAATCAGGCTGAGATCACACCCTTAACACCTGAGTCTGGGTAATACCAGCGGAGGGAAGCTGTTTATTGAGGATTTTAATATGCGGACAGAATGGGTTGCTAAGCGTCGTGGGCAGAGCAATGTATCTCAAATGCACTATGCTCGCCAAGGTGTCATCACTGAAGAAATGCACCATGTCGCCCAACGGGAAAATCTTCCCGCCGATCTCATTCGTGAGGAAGTGGCGCGGGGACGAATGATTATTCCCGCTAATATTAATCACACTAATCTAGAGCCAATGTGCATTGGCATCGCCTCCAAATGTAAGGTAAATGCTAATATCGGCGCTTCACCCAACTCTTCCAATCTTCAAGAAGAGGTCGATAAGCTGATACTGTCAGTGAAGTACGGTGCTGATACTGTAATGGACTTGTCCACAGGCGGCGGTAACTTAGACGAAATTCGCTCTGCAATTATTAAAGCTTCATCTGTTCCCATTGGCACAGTACCAGTTTACCAAGCTTTAGAAAGCGTCCACGGCACAATCGAAAACCTGACGGCTGATGACTTTCTCCATATCATCGAAAAACACGCTCAGCAAGGGGTAGACTATCAAACCATCCACGCCGGAATTTTGATTGAGCATTTGCCGTTGGTAAAAAATCGTATTACTGGTATTGTCTCTCGTGGCGGCGGTATCTTAGCGCGGTGGATGCTGCATCATCACAAACAAAACCCCCTTTACACGCACTTCCAGGACATCATTGAGATTTTCAAAAAGTACGATGTCTCCTTCAGTTTAGGAGATTCCCTGCGTCCTGGTTGTACACACGACGCCTCAGACGAAGCACAATTAGCTGAACTCAAAACCCTCGGAAAGCTAACTCGCAAAGCCTGGGAACATGACGTACAAGTAATGGTAGAAGGGCCCGGACACGTACCGATGGATCAAATTGAGTTTAATGTCCGCAAACAAATGGAAGAATGTTCTGAAGCACCTTTCTACGTTTTAGGGCCATTGGTGACAGATATTGCTCCCGGTTATGACCATATCACTTCAGCGATCGGGGCAGCAATGGCTGGATGGTACGGTACAGCAATGCTGTGCTATGTCACACCGAAAGAACATTTGGGACTACCCAATGCCGAAGATGTACGGAATGGGTTGATTGCCTACAAAATAGCAGCTCATGCAGCAGACATCGCCAGACATCGCCCAGGAGCAAGAGATAGAGACGATGAACTCTCCAAAGCTCGGTATAATTTCGACTGGAACCGTCAGTTTGAGTTATCACTCGACCCACAAAGAGCTCAGGAATATCATGACGAAACTCTACCAGCAGACATCTACAAAACGGCTGAGTTTTGTTCAATGTGTGGGCCTAAATTCTGCCCGATGCAAACAAAAGTTGACGCTGATGCATTAACAGAACTAGAGAAGTTCTTGGCGAAAGAAAAGGTGACTCAAAGTTAACTGCTTTTTGAACGCAGAGGCACGCGGAGGAAATCGCAAAGGTTCGCGGAGGGTTCCTCTGCGTTACTCTGCGCTTACCTCTGTGTTCCTTTGCGTTTAAATAAATTACTTAATCTGCTGATACCGTTGTTGAATCTCCTCAATCGAAAACAACGCTTCAAATTTCAACCCGGCTGAATGATATAACTCTGCTCCCCCTTGCTGGCGGTCTACCAGTGCAATTACTTGATTTACGGTATAACCTGCTGCTTTTAGCCGTTCTACTGCTTTCAGAGCAGATTGCCCAGTAGTGACAACATCTTCCAACACCACCACTTTTGCACCTTCTGACAAACTAGGCCCTTCAATATAAGCCCTCGTCCCATAACCTTTTGCTTCTTTACGAATAATCAGCGCTGGTATCAGTCGGTTTTCATAGACAGAAACTATGCTCACTGCTGTCACAATTGGGTCAGCCCCCAATGTTAAACCAGCAACAGCCTGAGTATCTATAGGTAGCATAGGGAACAGCAATCGTCCAACTGCCAAAGCACCTTGGGGATGGAGCGTTACTTGCGTCTTGTTGACGTAATAAGAGCTACGCAGCCCAGAAGAAAGGACAAAATCACCCTCTTGATAAGCAAGTTGGCAAAATAAATCTAGTAACTTGTGGCGCAGGGTAGTTAAATCAGCGGTAGCGGCCCAAATATCTGAGTGGGTAAGAGTTTCAGTAGGATACGTCATTACAAAACATTAAAAGTTGTGCTACACCAAAGGTTGAACTCATGAGAGTTCTGAAATTAAGCATAAGTTAAGATTCACCCATAGATTGAGGAGTAAGTGAAGATGGGTATAAAATTAAAAACCCTGAGTGGTTTATTGGTGTTAACTGTTGGTATTGCTTTTCCCTCTGTAGCATCTGCTCAGACGGAAACACCCAATTATGAAACTACGAATGATGTATTTGAACGAGCTTTTTTTCGGCATGATCGCAATTTCTACGATAATGGTAGCTTCAGGCGTCAGCTAGATTCGTTTCTTGGCCCTGGTTCGGGTTTCCGAAATTCCTTCCCAGAAAATGAAATTGCCAGAGACGCCGAGTTGGTTAATACTGTCTATCAAGATGTCCTTACCCAACAAGTTGGCAATGATCCATATATTCGTACCCCCGATTTACCAAATCCTTACGACACTTCGCTGTTAATGTCTCCTCGCTTGAACACCAACAAACTCAAAGTTGGAACTGAATTTCGGTTTGAAACTTTACCACCTCGATAACGTCCTAGCGTTTAGTCATTAGTTCCTTGTCATTTGTCAGCAACTAATGACTAAATTACCAAATCTAGTTTTTCTCTAAAGATTAAGAATGTTAATTTTTAATACAATTTAGTATTGTTTCTCTACAACCATCATAGGCGTTTAATAATGGATTGCTTTTTATAATTTAGTTAGTGCGCCCTGCTGGAATCGAACCAGCCTGAAGGCGAATTATGAGTTCGCTGCCTCCCCAATCGGCCAAAGGCGCTTGCCTTGTTAGGTTTTAAATTGGCATAAGTTTATCTACTTAAACTTTTGAGTCAACTCTAATTGCTAATCTTTAGTGTGAGTACGCTACCTCACATACGCAATAAACCCAATTTCGTTATTTTAGCATGATTTTATAACTTGTAAATA
Organism: Komarekiella atlantica HA4396-MV6; assembly: GCA_019359395.1. Classification (GTDB taxonomy): domain Bacteria; phylum Cyanobacteriota; class Cyanobacteriia; order Cyanobacteriales; family Nostocaceae; genus Komarekiella; species Komarekiella atlantica. The sequence continues at coordinate 142,162 of JAHHHK010000011.1, read as the reverse complement.
CTCGAAAATAATTTGCTATATTTTTATACTACATAATTTAATAATGAAATAGTGCAAACTAATATTTATTAAGTTCCTTGAAGGATTGAGGTAACAGCTTCAATACTCTTAAGTAGACCAGCATTCTTCTGCAATAGCTTGTCAGCGATGAAACTAAATTCCACTGTACTTCTTACATTGATTTTATTAACCCTGATGTTGGGAGCCGGTTCTGTGAGTGCGTTTTTGGGATTTAATATAGGGAGTTCAGCACTCAAAGGTATTACCACACCAGACGGTCGCCCTGCAACTAAATTTGCCAGCAGCAAGACAAATAACTCCCAACAAACAGGGTTAGCGCTATTAAAAGAGCAAGATATCCTAAAAATTGTCAAGGCGCGAATTGAAGGTAAGACAAAAGCTGCTAAATCAGAAAACCTAGAGGAAGATGATGAAGAAACTAATAGCAGCAAGCAAAAACCAGAGGAAAAACCTCCAGAAGTGACTGAAGAAAAACTTCAACCTGGTTTTCCGATTATCGCCCAGAGTGAAGGCGTCACCCTCTCTGTACAATCTGCTCGTTACTCTGGCGGTGATTTGCTACTGAAAGTAAAAATGCAGAACAAAGGTACTGATTCTGTGCGCTTCCTATACAGTTTTTTGGATGTCACAGATGATAAAGGGCGAACTCTGAGTGCTAGTACAGAGGGTTTGCCAGCAGAATTACCTTTAAATGGGCCAACATTTTCAGGTACAGTGAGTATTCCCACAGCTTTATTAGACGATGTGAAGAAGGTATCACTTGCTCTAACTGATTATCCTGCTCAAAAATTGAAGCTAGAAGTATCGGATATTCCAGTAGAAAAGTAGGAGTCTGGGGACTAGGAACTGGGGACTGGGTGACAAGGTGAATAAATAATCAATACCCAATACCCAATATCCAATCCTTAATACCCAATCTCTCATCTCCAATCCCTCTCAATGAGGACGTGAGTATTACACGAGCTTATGTAGTGAGTGGTTTTCCTAGATTGATTTGGACAGATGTGGGGCTGCGATTGTTATCAGTGCTACTATTGATTGCAATAAATGCCTTTTTTGTGACGGCAGAGTTTTCGATGGTGAGTGTGCGGCGATCGCGTATTCACCAGCTAGTTGAGGCTGGTGATATCCCAGCGATCGCTGTCGAAACACTGCAACGTAGTATTGATAGATTGCTATCTACAACCCAGTTAGGAATTACCCTCTCTAGTTTGGCGTTGGGATGGATTGGAGAAAGTACGATTGTTGTGTTGGTGGATGCATGGCTAAAATCCTTGCCTTTACCTAGTGGGATGAATACCTTCATCGCTCATTCTCTATCGATTCCGATCGCCTTTTTTCTAATTGCTTATTTGCAAATTGTTTTAGGAGAACTATGCCCCAAATCGCTAGCTATGCTGTACTCAGAACAGCTAGCTCGGTTTTTGGGGCCTTCAGTAAAAGCGATCGTACGTTTTTTCAGACCCTTCATTTGGATTCTCAACCAATCAACCCGCTGTCTATTACGAATTTTTGGCATCCAATACACAGGTCAAAGCTGGAGACCACCTGTTACTCCAGAAGAATTGCAACTGATTATCTCTACAGAACGCGAATCCACTGGTTTAGAACTTTCAGAGCGAGAATTGCTCAATAATGTCTTTGAGTTTAGCGATGTAACGGCGCAAGCTGTAATGATTCCTCGCACCAGCATTGTAGCACTGCCAAAAGACGCTACTTTCCAGACATTACTCACAGAAATGGCTTCTACTGGTCACTCTCGTTATCCTGTGATTGGTGAATCTTTAGACAACATTTGTGGCATTGTCTACTTTAAAGATCTAGCAAAACCTCTGGCTGTCGGAAAGTTATCTTTAGAAACACAGATCCAACCTTGGATGCGTCCCGCTCAGTTTGTCCCAGAACACACGTCCTTGAGTGAACTTTTGCCAATGATGCAGCAAGAGAAATCAGCTATGGTCATGGTAGTAAATGAATTTGGCGGTACTGTAGGACTGGTGACAATCAAAGACGTTATTGCTGAAATCATCGGCGACGCTAGTGAACCAGAAAGCAGCGATGACTTGCTAATCCAGATGTTAGATGAGCAGAAATTTTTGGTACAAGCGCAGATTAACCTCGAAGATCTCAACGAAGTTTTGCATCTGAATTTGCCTTTGACGAGAGAATACCAGACATTGGGAGGCTTTTTGCTCTACCAGTTGCAAAAAATTCCTGCCAAAGGCGAAGCGTTACTCTATGAAAATCTCGAATTCACTGTGATATCTGTTGTTGGGCCACGTCTGCACCAAATTCAACTGCGACGTTTAGAGGAGTAAGAGGGCAGGGGGCAGGGGGAGCAGGGGAAGAAAAATTACAATTGACCCTTGTACAGACGCGATTAATCGCGTCTCTACTCTTGACTCTTGACTCATCACGAGCTAAACGCCCCGCTACCGCTAACATCACTCAGTACTCAAGCATAGGGAAGCGGGTCTTTTAATTCCAATTCGGCAAAAGCTGCTAATCGTAAGCGGCAAGAATCACAGACACCACAAGCGACATCACCACCGGCATAGCAAGACCAAGTAAGTTCCCAGGGGACGCCTAATTGGTTGCCTAGTTTGATAATTTCGGTTTTTTTCAGATTTATTAGGGGTGCAACAATACTTATTGGTTGTCCTTCACGCCCTTGTTTGGTTCCCAGGCGAAAAACTTCCTGCATTGCCTGGATATAGTCGGGACGACAGTCAGGGTATCCAGAGTAATCTAAGGCGTTGACGCCGATATAGACACGTTCAGCAGCGATCGCTTCGGCGTAGCCAAGAGCGAAGCTTAAAAATATGGTATTACGAGCAGGCACATAGGTGACAGGAATATTTTGAGACATTTCATCCAGGGAACGCTCTTGAGGTAAATCAATAGCGTCGTCTGTCAGTGCTGAACCGCCCCATTGCCGTAAGTCAAAATTAACCACTTGATGTTTTAAGACCCCAACTTTTTGAGCTACCAAGAGGGCTGACTGTAACTCTCGTCGATGTCGTTGCTGGTAATCAAAAGAAATGGCATGGCACTCACAGCCATCAGCTTTCGCTTTGTACAAAATTGTAGAAGAGTCTAATCCACCCGATAACAGAATTACAGCTTTCATCTCAGTTTCAATTTTGGAATTCAAATCGCCACACTTCAATATAGATGCCGAAAACTAATGCTAAAAACGCTCTGGAATTAGTATTAATTAAGTAAAAATCCATACAAGTTTCTCTCAAAATATGGTGCGATCGGCTTGCCACTGACCCTTGTGCGATCGCTGGGTACTGCAAATAATTATGCAAAAATTATTTTAGGCATTAACCGCAGCAATTACTAATACAAACTTTCTGCATAAACCGATCTCAGTGTGCCATTTTGATGATGTTGTGATTTTACTAACAAAAAAGTTATTTATTTTCAATAGTGTCAATTAAATGTTGAATATAGCAATTACCTATCTAGCTTTCAACTAAATAAAAATTAAATCGAAGGCTTTGAATGCTCACAAATTTAGAAAATTTTCCCTGAGGTATTACGTACTTTTAAAAGTTAATAAAGAGACATCTAGTTTTTGTGCTTTATACAAAAAATTGCTCAATCTTGACCTGTTTATACAAAAGACAGCCAGATTGCGGGAACTGATCGCAAACTTTGAAATTCTTCATAAACAGAGCCTCTATGTTACCATCTGGATGGTTTTAGACGGATCACAACTGGCCGTTAAGTATAAACGCCAACGACCGTAGCGTCTCTAAATTTGGTGGTTGAGGAGAGAATAATAGTGCAAGATAGCATGTCAGTGGCAGAACCGAATCCATATACACAGCGCAACCAGCCACGACCGATCCGCATAGGCGTGATTGGGGTGGGTAACATGGGACAACATCACGCTCGCGTGTTGAGTTCAATGAAAGATGTTGAACTGGTCGGAGTGGCAGATATCAACGTTGAGCGGGGGTTAGAAACCGCTAGTAAGTACAAAGTGCGTTTTTTTGAAGACTACTGTGATTTGCTGCCCCTTGTGGAAGCAGTCTGCGTGGCCGTTCCAACTCGCCTGCACTACGCTGTAGGCATTAACTGTCTTTTGGCGGGAATTCATGTTTTAGTTGAAAAGCCGATCGCTGCAAGTATTTCTGAGGCAGAATCACTGGTAAATGCCGCAGCTGAATCTCAGTGTATCCTGCAAGTAGGTCATATTGAGCGCTTCAATCCAGCATTTAGGGAATTGAGCCAAGTGCTGAAAACTGAGGAACTGCTGGCGCTAGAAGCTCACCGGATGAGTCCTTACTCAGATCGAGCAAATGATGTGTCGGTTGTGCTGGATTTAATGATCCACGACATTGACCTACTTTTAGAATTAGCCGCCTCCCCAGTCGTAAAATTAACCGCTAGCGGTTCTCGTGCTTTGGACTCTGGTTATTTAGATTACGTCACTGCCACCTTGGGTTTTGCTAATGGCATTGTCGCTACTTTAACTGCCAGTAAAGTCACTCACCGAAAAATCCGTCGTATTGTCGCTCATTGTAAAAACTCATTCACTGAGGCAGATTTTCTCAAGAATGAAATTTTGATTCACCGACAAACAACAGCTAACTCTCTGAACGACCACCGACAAGTACTTTACAGACAGGATGGTGTGATTGAAAAAGTTTACACCAGTAATATTCAACCTCTCAGTGCAGAGTTAGAGCATTTTGTCAACTGCGTACATGGTGGAAATCAACCTTCAGTGGGTGGTGAACAAGCTCTTAAAGCCCTTAGATTAGCAAGTTTAATTGAGCAGATGGCTTTGGAAGATCGAGTTTGGAATCCATTAGACTGGCAAGCGGAACAGAGAGTACAATCGTTGACGCCGACAGTCTAAAAAAAGAAAGGGGAAATGGAAAAATGGAGGAACATAGTCGCTATCTACTTTCCTCCCCCATAACTCCAATCTTAGAAGTAACTCTGGGGTGTATTTTTAGATTTACTCTATTTAGATCCCTCCTAGCCCTTTTAATCAGTGGGCTAAGGGGGATCTAAAGTTTTGAAATCAAAACTTCTTTTCCACTTCCTGCCTCTATGTCTGAGTTCAGTGCCAATTTGATTGCAGCTAAGTTACTTTGACTCTAACAAGCGTGGATGATTAACTTTTACAAAAGCTAACACTGAATTTAGCAATAAAATTAGTGCAACAATTTCAGGAATTGTCTTGATGCTTGAATGGATAACCAATACTATCAACTACATGGGTTATTTGGGAATCGCCCTGTTGATGTTCGTAGAGAACCTCTTTCCCCCCATCCCTTCAGAATTGATTATGCCACTGGCAGGATTTACAGCACGAGCAACTCCAGACAAACTCAATGTCATTGGCGTATTTTTGGCAGGGCTAGTAGGTTCTGTGCTGGGGGCATTAATCTGGTACTATCCGGGTAAATTCTTAGGCGAAGAACGTTTGAAAGCCTGGGCTGGTAGGTACGGCAGATGGCTGGCTATATCCAGTAAAGATATTGCCAAGGCAACGCGCTGGTTTGATAGACAAGGTAACAAAGCAGTACTTATTGGTCGGCTTGTGCCAGGAATCCGCACCTTGATTTCTGTTCCAGCAGGTATCACCAATATGCACTTGCTGCCGTTTTTATTTTATACAACTCTAGGTAGCGCTATCTGGGTAGGTTTGCTAACATACTCAGGGTACGTATTAGGTAGTCAGTATGAACTTGTGGATAAGTACCTTGCTCCGGTATCTAAAATCGTGCTTGGGAGTCTGGTTCTAGTATTTGTTGCTTGGATAATCAAGCGCCAGCTAAAACGTATCAGAAGATGAAATACAGCCGCTTTTGCTTTGAAGGCAGGGGTTACATCCGGTCAAAATTCGCATACACTATGCCAAATAATACTAAATGTGTGTTGGCAAAGTTCACCGTACTCCTTCCCTACGGAACGCTGCTCGAATGGGGAAGTAAGCTACGAAGCAGCGTCTCGCAAAGAAGGTATCGACCAAATTAATTTTTGGCGTATTTCTAGCTACACTTGACGCAACCAAAAATTTCTGGTTGCTCGCATTTTTGTAAGATGAGCATTGACAACTTTTTACAGTTAAGTTCAGACTAGGAGCTTTCATGACAGACCAACCTTCCGCCGCTACCCCAATGAATGCCGCTGCTATACCAATGAATAGAGTGTCAGCGTCAACTCCCATAAATGCTGTTAATACTCCCAAGCCAGGCGGCGGCATCGGTTCAGGGAAAACTATTCTCAGTGTTGATTTAGGCAGAACTTCTACAAAGACTTGTGTAAGTCGCGAACCGAATAGTGTGGTATTTATACCTGCCAATGTCAAGCAAATGTCAATAGAACAAGTGCGTGGGGGTGTATTTGAAGCCAGGGCTACTGACCCTCTAATGGATTTGTGGTTGGAATATCAAGGCAATGGATATGCTGTAGGTCAACTGGCAGCCGATTTTGGAGCCAATCTAGGAGTCGGACAATCTAAGGTAGAGGCTGCACTAGTAAAAGTCTTAGCATGTGCTGGGTACTTCAAACTCAAAGATGAGATTTCTGTTGTACTTGGTCTGCCTTTCCTTTCCTTGGAACAGTTTGAAAAGGAAAAAGCACAATTAATCAGCCAAGTAGGTGGCCCTCATGTGTTGAACTTTCGAGGCGAATCTGTGTCACTGAACGTCAATAAGGTATGGGTAATGCCAGAAGGCTACGGCAGCCTTTTGTGGTCTGAAGCTCAACCTAAAAAGAGCACTACTGTTCCCGATTTTACAAAAATATCGGTGGCGATCGTTGATATTGGGCATCAAACCGTCGATCTTTTGATGGTGGATAACTTCCGCTTTGCACGAGGTGCTTCCAAGAGTGAAGACTTCGGGATGAACAAGTTTTATGAACTGGTAGCTGCCGAAATCCAAGGAGCAGATAGTCAATCTCTAGCGTTGATTTCCGCTGTTAACAAGCCCAAGGGTGAGCGTTTTTATCGTCCTAAAGGCGCTAGCAAGCCCGCAAATCTAGATGACTTTCTCCCCAACCTCACAGAGATGTTTTCTCGTGAAATCTGTAGCCGCGTACTAGCCTGGTTGCCGGAGCGCGTCACTGACGTGATTCTCACTGGCGGGGGTGGTGAATTCTTCTGGGAAGACGTTCAACGTCTGCTCAAGGAGGCAAAGATTAATGCCCATCTAGCCGCACCTTCTAGGCAAGCTAACGCCTTGGGGCAGTATATTTATGGAGAGGCGCAATTGTCCGCCGTTCGCGCTGCTAGGGCATAAAACTGATGTTCCAATGGTCAAAAAAGGTAGTTAAATCCGTCACGTTCAACCCAGGGGTTGCTGATGAGAGCTTGTTAGCACAAGTAGAAAGCCATTTAGAAAAACAACCCGACAAGACTTTCAGTGACCTCTGTAAAGAAGCTTTATGGCAATCTTTATGTGTACCGGAATCTGGAAGACCTGGTTCAAAAACCGCAGCAACAGCGTCGGTTGAACAACAAATCGGTGAACTGCAACGTCAAGTGGCTGGACTTGAGGAACGTTTTTTTGCCAAGGAATCCAATCGTTTGGAGGCGATGGAACGCCATATGATGCAACTTAGTCAACAAGTTGCACAATTGGCGCTTATTGTCAATGAGCGATCAATCATTCAGTCCTCAAGTCAATCAGTATCAGATGTATCAATAGCAAATAATACTTCTTATACTGCTGCTACCCCTCCTCAAGAGGTTGACCCTGTCATCAGTCGCCTTAGCCAGTTTCTTGATGATTTTTAAGGAACAATCAGGTTTTTGAGCATTTGCTGCTCATGTTAACAATCCTTAATAGTGTTTACTATTAAGGATTATTAATATTTGCTTTGCGTTTGACCTGGAATAACATCACGTTGTGCTAGTTACAAAGCTTGTTGTAGAGTAATCGCTTGATTTGCTTGTAGCTTGACTTCTTCGGGTAAAGAGAGAAATTTTAGAAGATTAAAACTGGGATTGAGGTAGTTGATTACTTGTGCGCCACCAGATTCAATATTACTCAATGCTATTGCACAATTCATACCGACGACTACTATGTAGCGATGAGCCAACATACATTACTATTTATACTACTGAAAGCACAGCATACATTAGTACACTAAAGATTACAATAAACTTGCATTTACCAGGCGATCGCACTTAAATATTGCACAAATTTGCTGATTTTTGTCTCAAAACAGCCTAATGTTCTCCGTACATGTTTTTACTATATCTTTTTTTTACATTGCACCCTGTATAAATGCTAGAATCTTCAGGTAGACAGTTAGGATACTTAGATGCCAGTTGTAACTAACTCAATCAAGTTTGGTACAGACGGCTGGCGGGGCATTATTGGTGATGAATTCACCTTTGAACGTCTAGCCCTGGTCGCGCCAGTTGCAGCACAAGTATTATATAATACATATTACTCTACGGTCGGTAGCCGGACGATTATTGTCGGTTATGATCGCCGATTTATGGCGGAAGACTTTGCTCGTGCTGTTGCCAATACTGTTACCGCTATCGGATTTGATGTTTTGCTCAGCGAAACCTTTGCGCCAACTCCAGCATTTAGCTGGGCAGCAAAGCAACTTAATGCTTTAGGGGCATTAGTAATTACCGCAAGTCATAATCCTGGTACATATCTGGGATTAAAAGTCAAGGGATCTTTTGGTGGCTCTGTACCGCCAGAAGTTACTAAAGAGATAGAAGCGCTGTTGTCAGAGGGAGTTGCACCAACAACGACCCCAGGCAAGCAAGAGAAATTCGACCCTTGGCCCAGCTATACCGAAGCATTAGAACGTAAAGTTGATATTGCCAAGATTCGGGAGGCGATCGCCTCTGGCAAACTAACTTTATTTGCTGATGTCATGCATGGCGCTGCTGCTGGCGGACTACCAAGATTACTGGGCGATAAAGTCAAAGAAATCAACAGCGAACGTGACCCCTTATTTGGTGGTGGTGCGCCGGAACCCTTACCTAAATACCTTTCGCGTCTATTTGAAGTCATCAAAACTCATCGAGAAACGGATAAATCAGGTTTAGCGGTAGGGTTAGTATTTGACGGGGACTGCGATCGCATCGCCGCTGTGGACGGAGAAGCTAACTTCTTGAGTTCCCAGGTGTTAATCCCGATATTAATCGACCACTTAACTTTACGACGCGGCTTCAAGGGTGAAATAGTTAAAACTGTCAGTGGTTCTGATTTGATGCCTCTTGTAGCGGCACTGCATAATCTGTCAGTATTTGAGACAGCAGTCGGTTATAAATACATTGCTGACAGAATGTTAGCAGCAGAGGTATTACTGGGTGGCGAAGAGTCGGGAGGGATTGGTTATGGTAGTCATATTCCCGAACGCGATGCACTGTTATCAGCATTGTACGTACTAGAAGCGATCGTCGAATCTGGGTTAGATTTAGGTGAGTATTATCGCCACTTGCAGCAACAAACAGGGTTTAGCTCAGCGTACGATCGCATTGATTTGCCCTTAGCAAGTATGGAAGTGCGATCGCGTCTTTTGCAACAACTGCAAACCCAACCCTTAACGGAAATCGCAGGTAAAGCAGTAATTGATTGTCAAACAATTGACGGCTACAAGTATCGTCTAGTGGATAAAAGCTGGTTAATGATTCGCTTTAGCGGTACTGAACCAGTCTTACGCCTCTACTGTGAAGCCCCTACACTCGAACAAGTGCATAAAACTCTCGCTTGGGCAAAACACTGGGCAGAGTAAAAGTAAAATTAGTCCAGAGTTTAGAGTCAAAAGTTCAGAGTTTTTTTGCTCCTTGACCCTTGTAGAGACGCGATTAATCGCGTCTCTACTCTTAATCGCGTCTCTACTCTTAATCGCGTCTCTACTCTTGACCGTTGACCATTCCCTTGACCCTTGACCAATGACAAAATTACTCGTAGTAGCAACAGGAAATCCAGGTAAATTGCGAGAAATGCAAGCTTACCTGGAAAATTCTGGTTGGGAATTAACTCTCAAACCTGAAGAATTAGAAATTGAGGAAACAGGCGACACTTTTACAGCCAATGCTTGTCTCAAAGCTTCCCAAGTCGCACAAGTAACAGGACAGTGGGCGATCGCCGATGATTCTGGTTTGCAAGTAGATGCTCTCAATGGCGCACCAGGCGTATATTCTGCACGTTACGGCAAAACTGACTCAGAACGCATTGCTAGGGTATTGCGGGAATTAGGCGACGTAGAAAATCGACAAGCTCAATTTGTTTGTGTAGTGGCGATCGCTAGTCCCGATGGTGCGATCGTATTACAAGCTGAAGGTGTTTGTCGCGGCGAAATTCTCTATGCGCCCCGTGGTGATGGTGGTTTTGGCTACGACCCAATTTTTTACGTTCCAGAGAAGCAATTGACATTTGCTGAGATGACACGAGAGTTGAAGAGATCAATTAGTCATCGAGGTAAGGCTTTTATAGCTTTAATACCGCAACTAAAAAAGATATCTGAGAATTAGTGTTTTCAGTATTACTGAATAGTGAAACTCATTAAGTAATACATAGATAGTTGGCAAATGTAACCTTTGGGGTTACAATAGAAGTGATTAAAACGTTTAAGCATAAAGGACTGAAGAAACTTTTTGAGGATGACGATAGAAGCAGTATTCAGCCCAAACACGCAGAAAAATTACTAGATATTCTTGATAGACTTGATGCAGCTTCGGAAGTTGAGGATATGAGATACCCAGGTTCTAGGCTTCACAAGTTAATAGGTGATCGAAAAAGCGAATGGTCAGTAATAGTATCTGGAAATTGGCGTGTAACTTTTCAATTTGAGAACAGTGATGCTTACGTTGTTAATTATGAAGATTATCATTCATTAGGAAATTGATTATGATAACTAAAAGAAAGCCAAGACATCCTGGTGCTTTGATTAAGCGTCAATATTTAGAACCTTTACAGATGACAAATACTCAGCTTGCTGATATTTTAGGGGTCTCACGTAAAACAGTTTCAGAAATTGTTAATGAGCAAGCAGGTGTTTCTCCCGCTATGGCACTTCGTTTAGCAAGAGCTTTTCAAACGACCCCAGAACTTTGGTTAAATCTTCAGCAAAAATATGATATCTGGAATGCTGCACAAGAATTTGAAACTTTGAAAGAAATATCTCCTATCTATTTTATAGACTGACTAAATTGCTATCTAAATATAACGTGTAAAAACCAGATACAGCGCTCTGGGCGTTTGATTATACAGACTTTTATAAAAGTACTAGACTAACTTAACAGACTACTGGATTTGATATTTTTAGCAGACAAAATTAACCTATTACAAGGGAATAAAGTGCAAAAAAGTAAGAAACTGTAACGAGAGTTTCTTACTTTGTTTCGCTACTATATCCAACTTAATAGGAAGCGTTGCTGATTTAAGAAATGAAAAACTATCTAAAAGTTAGCCTTTTGCATATACTTCATTCCATATATTCAGCAACGCTTACCATCTTGCCATTCAGTATCTAGCACTCAGCACTTAAACTGCTTCTGTGTTCTTTTCGCCGGTACGAATCCGAATCACTTGCTCAACAGGCGAGATGAAAATTTTACCATCGCCGATTTCGCCAGTTCGAGCAGCGGCGATAATCTTGTCCACCACCATATCAACCTGATTATCGTCAACTACAATTTCTACTTTGAGTTTTTGCAGAAATTCAACGGTGTACTCAGAACCACGATACCGTTCAGTTTGACCTTTCTGGCGTCCGAAACCCCGGACTTCAGAAACAGTCATGCCGACAATACCAGCATTGACCAAAGCAATTTTCACTTCATCTAGCTTAAATGGGCGGATAATAGCTTCTACTTTTTTCATGTCTAACTCCTGACTTCTACTAGGTTCGTTTATATATCTAACCAGATCCGCTGTCTGAAGCTGTAATTAGCAGCGCTTTTCCTAAAACATATGTAATAATTGCCACTTTTTTTAAAATAATGTAAACCTTTTGTCTGATACTTCCGACATGAAAAACAGCAAGGATTGATTCATTGGTATAGCTCTTAAGGTTTTAACATGAGGAAGTTGCAGTCAAATTAGCATTTTTTATGTGTGTTTTGTAACTTAAAAATAAATAAATTCCACTACTAAGTAGATATGCTCAGATATTAGAGAAAAATTGCCATGTTGTCCGAAAGCTCACTGCTGCTGACTGTGGGAATGTCAACTAACGATTTTGATGTTCAAACAGGGGGCGCACCACCAAATACCCAGCGCCAAAAGCCGTAAGCATAATTAATACAATGGTGATTACTAACCACCAGCCACTTAGTTCTCTTACTTCTGGCTCAGCAATGGGATAGTAGCGTACTTGTTGTTCCTCTATAAAGACTGGTTCTGGCATCGGGAAACCCATTTCCACACCAGGTACAGAGAAGTCTTGGCGGCGGCTTTTTCTGGAAGGTACTTTCGGCGCTGCGGGTGGACGTGGACGCGAAACCTGCTGACGTTGACGTGCTTCAGTCGGTGGCTTGGCTGCACTTTTCACGTCGCCAGAAGGATGATTAGCTTGGTGGTAACTGGGCGTAGCACAAGAATCTACAAAGTCTTGTAAGTGTAAAAAAGACTGAACGACTTTAGTAATTTCTTGGCGCAGTAGTTGATTTTCTTGTGCTAGTTGCTGATTTTGGGCAGTGAGTGCATTTAACCTTGCCTGTGTTGCTTGCAACTCAGTTGACAATTCTCGGTATACAGATAGTGGTACAGAGGGACGGTAGGCTTGATTTGTCGGTATTGATGAATTCCGGTGAACGGAACCTGTGGTTGCTCGCATCGGGGGCTTGGTATTAAAAATCAAGGTTATTAGATCGTACAGAGATGCTAACAGACTATTAAGTTAGCCCTGAAACTATGCCCAAGAATAATAGAAAAATTCCCAGAGAGCAAAGTTTTTTTGGGATATGGTCTGTAGTCAGTGAACAGTAAACAGTTTGATAACTGATAACTGAATCAATAGGTTAATTTCGTAACAACGGGAAAAAGTGTCCTACGGGGCCTTGCCCTTTGCCAATGTCTAGGGCGTAAGTGAGTGCAGTTGTAACATACTCTTTTGCTTGTTGTACTGCTGTCCACAAGTTTTTTCCCATCGCCAGATTAGCAGCGATCGCAGCTGATAGGGTACAACCAGTACCATGAGTATTTTTTGTCTCTACCAGTTTTGTTGTCAAAGTTTCCAGCTTTTGCCCATCAAACCAGATATCAACACCACGTAAATTTCCCTCCATCCCTCCACCCTTAACTAAAACAGCTTTCACACCTAAATTTTGGTGAATGATTTGAGCAGCAGCTTGCATATCCTCAAGGCAATGAATCTGTAAACCGCTCAAAATCTGGGCTTCATAACGATTTGGTGTGACAATAGCCGCCTTGGGTATCAAGGCATTACGAAGCGTTTTCACAGCGTCATCATCAATTAATTGTGCCCCTGTGCGTGACACCATTACGGGGTCAACTACTAAGTTATCGATTTGTAAAGCTTCCACCTGCTCAGCAACAGCAGAGATAATTTCTTGATTCAGCAACATTCCCGTTTTTGCAGCTTGCACGCCAATATCCTCAACCACTGCCTGAATTTGCGCCACAACAGCCTCGATTGGCATGGCATCAACCCGCGCTACCCCCAAAGTGTTTTGTGCCGTGACGCAGGTTATAGCGCTAGTACCGTGGACACAATGAAAGGCAAAGGTGCGTAAATCAGCTTGAATTCCCGCACCACCACCGCTATCTGAGCCAGCAATGGTTAAAGCAACAGGCACTCTGGATATTGTTTGAGTGTTCATAAGTGAAAATTACTTGCCAGACGGTAGTTGCTTGATAATAGCTTCCAAAGGATTTGGTTGTGAGTTTTGCGGATTTTCTTGCGGTACAACAGTCAAGTAGGGTTGAATGGCTTCATCCACCCAGCCAGAGTAATATTTGACGCTGGTAGATTTGGGAGAAAGCTGAAGTAACTCTAAATCGCCACGTATGGCATTCCAATTGATAGGAGGTTCCGGTGATTGACTAGAACCAATGCCTTGAGGGCCATTGCCAACTAAATTTAGAGACACTTCATCCAATCCTCGCACAAAGCGATCGCCATTCCAATGCCATTCAAAACCAGGCCAATTAACAGCAGGTTTTCCTGTCGGCAAAGAACGCTTAAACTCGTAAATACTTGCACCTTCATCCAGTTTCACTGTGAAGCCTTGAGGATATCTCACTTCATAGCGTCCCTTTTGAGTCTGGAAGTCAATAGGACTCCACCACAACACTTCTACAGTTTCTTCACCATTGTTAGATAAAGATATAGCAGGAGTTTTATTAGTCAATTGACTATAAAGCGGTAGTCCCTCTGATGGCAGTTTAGCCATTGCCGTAAATCGCCAACAAGACCAACTCTCAGGATTATCAGCAGCTTGCCAATTAACTTGACAAACACCGTTAGCGGTACTAACCCAAAGCCTATCGTTTTCTAACCTGAGTTTGTCAGGAATTGCACCAACCAACGGACTATTGTGAACAGTGTAGGAGGTCAAAGAACCAGAATTTACATTTTTTGAATTGGGACGATAAGCAACTAAACCTTTAGCAGGAATATAAAAATTTCCTTCTCCACTAATATTAGTACCCATCCAAAAAGTAGGACTATTTGCATCTCCAGTTATGGCTAAATCAGTAATTTGTGTAAACCTAAGTTCTTCTGGTTGAATGAGTGTAAATTGATTAGTCTGTGGATCATAACTAACAATAGTCGCAATGCCGTTGTTCCCTTCACCTTGCTCAAAAGCAACTGACCACCAAATGCGATTCTGATAAATTACGGATGCTGTGATTTTGGGAAAACCCAGTTGATTTCCTGTTGCCGAATATCCCGCTTTTACTGCTACGTCCTGTAAGTCCTTGAGAGTATATAGCGTTTTTTCTTGTAGCTTTTTACTATTAGGAGTAACTAGCTCAAAAACAACTTTATCATCGGCTGGCTTTGGTTCAACCGTTCTTGATATATTATTGTTTTCTCCCAAAGAGAATTGTGGCTCTCTGACGACTCGATACTGATAAGTTTTACCTTGAAAATCAAGATTTTTGAACTTAGGATTTACTAAATCTTGTGTAAATGCCACATAGTTATTTTGCGGCTGTAACTCTTTGGGTAAAGTTCCCGTTTGTACTGTCCAAGTGTTGTTACTTCGGCAAAAAACAAAATCTTGTTTTAAAGCTTGAAATTTCACTTTGTCAGCATCGGCTACAATATTACGGATATGATAATTAAAGCTGTCATAAAAGCTTTCATTTTTATTGGGAACAGGTAAAGAAACGACTGTAGCTTTTGGACAGTTTGCCGCTTTAGGGTTGACATCATTAGCCGCCTGAGAAGAACTTTTAACGCCTGTGTTCCAGGCGTTAAGCATTAAAATAATACCGAATATTGGAACAATTCGTTTCATAGTAAATATTACCCTTTAAAAAGAGCTAGTCTTTTTTAAATTCACAAAAACAACTATAAAATCTCTTGATAAAATTTCTAATTTTTAATGTTTTTTGGAATAGTTGATATACTCAAAGTCTCTAAATATTAAAAATAAAATAGTTTTAATAGTGCCACATACATATTTTGTGGCAGCACTTTTGCTGCACGGAGATTCAAGGCGTAACTGGTAAAAATTACTGATATGCTACTACTTACTACTAGCCTAAGCCTTAAAATAAATTTTGGGCTTTGTAGAGACGCGAAATTTTACGTCTCTACATAATTAATGACTACTTAACTACTGATTTTGTTCCGATCGCAATTGCAATGCTCTTTGTAAATACTTACCCCATTCCGCCGCTAAAGGAATTTCTGTAAACGGAATACGCACTGAATTAGCAGGTTCAGTAAATACAAATTCTAACTCAATAACCCGACCTTTTTCGGGTATATTTTCTAAATCTACTGGCTTGCCATCTACCAAAAGACGGGTTTGTTTAACGTCAAGCAAAGAGAATGTTTCTAGCTTAATCGGGCCTTTTGGCGTGGGTTTTCCCCAGGTAATATTATTACCTTTTTGACCCAACACTGAATAAATATCATACTTAGCCCGTTCAAATTGCTCTGCCCAAGTGCGGTAGGCTTCAACTTTTTGATACTCTTTCGAGCCTTGCCAAGCCAACCAGAAAAACATTGCTAACAGCGGCAACCACAAAAGACCTCGTTCCATTGTTTAAAAAAGTCCTGAGTCCTGAGTGAATATTGTAACTAAAGCGCAAAATACATCAAAAAGAAACAGAGATTACGTTATGGTAGTGAACAAACTGGCAAAAAGCGGTGATGAGTTAATATGAGAAAACTTATATTATTGTGCTTGTTTGTCATTGGGTTGGGAGCTGCCATATTTGGTTTCCTGAATTTTCAGGGACTAACAGCTAAAGGCGAGTTTGAGACGATTTTGCTCGATTTTCGGGAAGATATTCCACAAGAAGTAGTACAGCAGAATCTCCAAGCGATCGCTAAACAATATAACGTTACACCCCAATTAGACAACAAATTTTCGGCGAAGGATAATGTATATATTATCGAGGGCGATCGCCAGCGACTCAAAAAACTAAAAAAATCGCAATTTGCCCAAGCTACAGAACTAATCGAGCCAAATTACATCTACAAGATTCCCAATCCCGGTAAAACCGCTTGGCTGGGAGAATTTTTACGCCCGCAAGCAGACGAAGCAAATCCCTCGTTAGTTGGGCCTAATGACCAGTATTACAGCAAGCAGTGGAACCTGCACAAAATTGGCGTTGAAGGCGCATGGAGTCAAACTAAAGGCAGCGGCATCACCGTTGCTGTGATTGACACCGGAATTACGCGTGTGCGGGACTTGTATGAGACAAAATTCGTCAAAGGCTATGACTTTGTTAACGACAAAGAAGAAGCCAAAGACGACAACGGACATGGTACTCATGTTGCTGGAACCATAGCCCAAGCCACGAATAATAAATATGGCGTCGCTGGAATAGCCTACGAAGCCAATCTGATGCCTTTGAAGGTACTCAGTTCGTATGGCGGTGGTACAGTTGCCGATATCGCCGAAGCAATTAAGTTTGCTGCGGATAAAGGCGCAGACGTGATTAATATGAGCTTGGGTGGTGGTGGTGAAAGTCAGTTAATGAAGCAAGCGATCGAGTATGCTCATAGAAAAGGTGTTGCGATCGTTGCCGCAGCTGGGAATGAAAACACTAATGGGGCAAGCTATCCAGCTCGTTATCCCCACGTCATTGGCGTTTCAGCATTTGGCCCAGACGGAGAAAGAGCACCCTATTCTAATTTTGGTGGAGGGGTAGACATCTCCGCTCCTGGTGGTAGCGATGCTGGTAAGATTCTGCAAGAAACTATCAACGAAGAAGGCGAAGGAGTGTTTCTTGGCTTCCAGGGTACAAGCATGGCTTCCCCTCACGTTGCTGGGGTTACAGCATTAATCAAAGCCGCTGGAATCAAAGAACCAGATGAAATTTTAAAAGTCCTCAAACAGTCAGCGCGAGTTATCCAAGATGATGGTTTGAATTATTATGGCGCTGGACAACTCAATGCAGAAGCAGCAGTCAAACTAGCCTTTGGGGGGCAAATCAGTTTCCCAGATTTCTTTAGGTGGTTACGGGATAACGGTTATCTTAACCCCGGCTTTTGGATTGATGGTGGTGCAGTAGCATTAATACCCAAGATTTTAATGGTAGTTGGTTCCTACCTACTAGCTTGGTTTTTACGGGTTTACTTCCCCTTCTCTTGGAGTTGGCCATTATCCAGTGGCTTAATTGCTGGCAGTTCTGGGCTATTTTTCCTCAAGGGAATCTATATCTTTGACCTTCCCCAGTGGCCTTTCCGAGTTTTGGGCAGTTCAATTCCCGAATTAGGAAATACGCTTCAGGGAACTGATGCTTTTAATCCTCTATTTGCCAGCGTGCTAATTCCCATTGTGTTAATGGCATTGCTGCTGGGAAATCCTAGTTGGAAGTGGTTTGCCATTGGTTCAACCTTAGGTATAGCTGCATGTTTAACAGTAAGTGCAGTTTACGACCCGGCAGTTTGGGGATTAGGAAGTGGTAATCTAGCACGCGTCTTTCTCATAGTCAACGCCCTACTTTGTTATGCACTTGCTCGTTTAGCATTGAAAAATAACGGAGAACCAGCATAAAAAGGGATTGGGGACACTTCTGTTCTCGTAGTTGAGTTTCGACTTCGCTCAACTGCCGCGCAGTCGAAACTCAGTGCATCGCTGAGTATTGGAGATTGGGTACTTGGTCTAAAAAACTCTTTCCTAATTCTGAATCCCAGTCCCCAGTCCCCAGTCCCCAGTCCCCAGTCCCAACTCAGTACTCAAAAAAATATGAGCATTACAGTTACAGGAACAATTGAACGCCGTGACATTGGCCCAGGCACATGGGCATTACTCACCGACGAGGGTGTTACCTACGAAATTCTCAAAGGTGCTGACAAGAACTTACTTAAAGCTGGACAAAAAGCAAAAGTTAAAGGACAGGTGCGTGAAGATGTCATGACAATCGCCATGATTGGCCCTGTTCTAGAAGTCAAATCCTTTGAGGTGATTAGTTCTGACTAACTGTAGAATTCAGAACCTCTTGTAGACGACTTCTAAATTCTCCTTTGGGATGACCTCCTTTTACTTCACCCACAATCTGAAATTCTGATTCTGGAGAATCACAGATAATGTAGGTAGGCCATCCCATTTCGGATTTATCAGGATACTGAGTTAGTAATATCTTACGATACTTGCGGTAAGCAGCCGTATCCTGCATTTTTACATCGATAAACTGCAAACCTAATTCCTCAGCCACCTTTTTGTCATAAAAGGACATTTTGTGGCAGATGCCGCACTCTTCTGAAGAGAACTTAATCACAGCTAAATTCATGGACTGGTCAATCTCTTGGCTTTAGGCACAATATTTTAGCATAGACCAAGAACACTAGTACATTGCCGAAAGACTAAACAATGAGAGTCAAGCAGTTTAGTGCCAAAATATAGAAAAAAAATTAAGAATGTGATTAAATATCACAGCAATCATTTTTGATTGGCATCTCTGGCTGACAATGTAAGGAAAGCGATTTAGGAAATGAGTGAGCAGGTTTCGCTCTTGTCTGACAACAGGACATTCAAAATGTACTAACAATGATGACAAGAGTGGTAATAACAAACTTGTTGCAGGGAAAACAAGTATAAAAAAACCCCCAGTCGGTGTTAGCCAACCAGGGGAGTGAGTTATCAGGGTGCATCTACCAATTAAATGTTCTCAGGCTTAACACCATTCTCCGGATAAATTTGTAGAAACGCGGGCTGTTTGTTTCTAAAATAAAAAAACCCCAGTCGGTGTTAGCCTACTAGGGGAGTGAGTTATCAGGGTGCATCTACCAATTATCTGTTCTAGGGACAAGCAGTATCTCCCGGATAAAAGTGTCACAATCAATCGATGGTGATGCCAACCAAAAAAATCCCCAGTCGGTGTTAGCCTACTAGGGAAGTGAGTTATCAGGGTGCATCTACCAATTATCTGTTCTAGGGACAAGCAGTATCTCCCGGATAAAAGTGTCACAATCAATCGATGGTGATGCCAACCAAAAAAAAATCCCCAGTCGGTGTTAGCCAGCCAAGGGAGTGAGCTATCAGGGCACATCTACTAAATTAAATATTCTAAAGTTTATCACTATCTACCGAATAAATTTGGTTAGATATGATATACTGATTGACTCTCAATTAAACCTGAGAAATCAGTTTTATGGATAAAACATTTAGGTTTTCAGGTTTAGCCAATTGCAAGAAACCTAATTTATGGCAGGTGCAAGATGTGAGTTAAATTGAAGCTCTTGCTTTCTGCTCACCAAAGAAAAAACTCTTAATGGCTGTTAGCCAACCAGAGGAGTTAGTTATCAGGCAATTTGATCAACTGAAAGTTTAAGCCAGTCTAGAAGCTGCTTCTAAAGATTGTTTTGTTTTTAATCTCTAATTGGAAAATGCCTATTATGAGGGTTGCCGCCTCCTGGCTTGCGGCAGAGCCGCATTGACTGCATTTTCAGGTATAACCTAGAAACGAGAATTTTGAGGAGTTAGGCTTAAGTTGACACCAATGATTATCAGGGTGTGTCTACCAATTAAATAACTAGTAAGCTCCAGTAAAAAATGGATATGTTGAGAGTTTTTGCTGACTCAACAAAAAAAACCCCCAGTAAGTGTTAGCCAACCAGGGGAGTTAGTTATCAGGGTGCATCTACCAATTAAATGTTCTAGGTTGAACGCCCATTCTCCGGACAAATTTACTAAAAGATTGATTGTAGTTGTGTGTCAAAAAAATCCTAATGGATAGTAACTGACTGGGGGAGTTGAAGATCAAGGTGCATCTGCCAATCAAGTATTCTAGGGTTAAGCACAATTTTCTGCTCAAGAATAATTACGTCAGAAGTTGCTGTTGTTTGCCAAAATTAAAAAAACCCCCAGTGGGTGTCAGCCAACTAGGGGAGTTGAAGATCAAGGTGCATCTACCAATAGAGTGTTCTAGGCGTAAGTAATCCGATCCGGATAAAGTTGTAAAGGCAGAAAAAGCAAAGCGACTGGAGTCAGAAACATTCAGTGGCGGGATGCATCTAAGTTATCAGAGGGAGTGAAAAATCGACTTGAAACTTTTGCGTTTCAAACCAGATTTAGGAGGCGAACTGAAACTGTGACCCAGGAATTTCACATTTCCGTAACCCCAGTAGGGCAAAATGACTACTTGGTGCGGACGGAACAGGTCGCGCCTGGGGTGCCATTGGCTGAAGAGTTGGTGACTTGGCCTGTAGCTGATTGGTTAGCTGCTGCTGGGCATTTGATGAACGACCCTTTGAAGTTGGTGTTACAGGGAGATGCGATCGCTAGAAACTCTGTAAACTTGGTGGCGTTGGGTCAACAATTTTATAACGCGCTGTTTCAAGGCACTCTCAGAGATAGTTGGATTACTGCCCAAGGTATTGCCCAGAACCATCAACAGGTATTACGCTTGCGTTTGGGGCTAAAAGACACTAGGTTAGCTCGTCTGCCCTGGGAAGTGATGCACGCAGGCGATCGCCCTCTGGCTACTGGGCCTTATGTGGCTTTTTCGCGGTTTCAAAGTGGAATTCTCGGTGCATCTCGTTTGCGCTCAAGAAATATCCCATCACCGCTGGAAGAAGGTGGCGTGAAAGTCTTGATGGTAATTGCTTCCCCTACAGATCAAGTCCGTCTTGACTTGCTAAAACAAGAAGCTATCAAACTGCAAGCTGAACTTCACCGTCAAATACACCGACCTGTTGAAAGTGGCAATCATTTGCCAGAAATTGAACTTGCTGTGTTAGATCAACCAGGGCGCGAAGAACTGACGCAGGCGCTTGAACAAGGAAGATTCCACGTTCTACACTACTCTGGTCATAGTAATTTAGGTTCTAATGGTGGAGAAATTTATCTTGTTAGCAAGAGAACTGGCTTAACAGAAACTTTGAGCGGAGATGACCTGGCTGGCTTGCTCGTTAACAATAATATCCAAATGGCAGTGTTCAACTCCTGCTTGGGGGCATATACAGCTACATACAATGCCTCTGGAGATACAGGTGAACGCAACCTCGCCGAAAGCCTTGTGAAACGAGGGCTGCGGAGTGTTTTGGCGATGTCAGAACGCATTCCCGATGAAGTGGCAGTGACGCTCACACAGTTATTTTACCGTAACTTGAGTCAGGGATATCCTGTGGATTTGTGCGTGAGTCGGGTACGTCAAGGATTGATTTCGGCTTATGGTTCTCACCAGATGTACTGGGCATTACCCATTTTGTATCTCCAGCCAGAATTTGATGGTTTTCTCAGCCCGGAAATTTACTTATCTGATCCAGAGTCACTGAATCAGTATAATAATTCACCTCTGGCGGCAACTCCCAGTTCAATGTATTCTGCTGTGGCAGATGATACTGAGGTGCCATTAGCAATCGAGGAGATGATCCCTTCTGGTTTATCACGCGATTCTGAGATGGACTGGCTAGGTGAAGATACTTGGGGCGATCTCGTTGATGAAATTGAGTATGATGACTCAAGCTATGCAGAAGATTCTGCTATAGTTTCGGATTTGTTTCGCCAGCTAGATAACCAAAAAGCTACACCTGAGAAAACTTCAATGAATGCGGAACTGGTGCAACAGATTCAAGAAGATATGCTTGATGAAAGGCAGGTTTCAGAAGAAATGACTTCTCAAGAGCAAGAAGTAGAGTTGTGGGGAGAAAACCCTGCTACGGAAATTCCCGCTGCTGGCCACTTTGAAAGAGATTGGGAGAGTTCTCAGCTTTTGCGTAGGCGTAGCCCGCCGCAGGCATCGCAACCAATTCCAGCGAGACGTCGTACTCAACGCCGCAAGCTATGGCCGATTGTTGGGATTATGGGTGCAGGTGCGATCGCCACCGTTATCGGTTTAAATTTGTGGGGACAACGACCTCAAGCAACCTTACCTGAGATACCATCAATTCAGTCTCTACCCATCCAAAAGCAACCGATTATCGATTTAAATACAGCTGCAACTGGAATTGTCACCGCTACCGCCACTGAAAAATTGAGTCAGGGTGACTTACAAGCTGGGCTGCTAGCTGTAGAAGAACTACTTAATCGTGGTGCACTTGCTGCGGCTGAAGCTGCCCTGAAGCTAGTTCCCAATCAACAAATCGGTGATCCATCTGTCAACTTTTTCAAGGGACGATTGGCGTGGCAGTTTATCCAAACTGGAGACAAGAAATATAGTGTTGATGATGCCCGCCGTTATTGGGAAAATGCTGCAAAAGCCAAACCGGAATCACTTTTGTATAACAATGCTTTGGGATTTGCTTATTACGCTGAAGGCAATCTGAATAGAGCTAATGACTCTTGGTTCAAGGCTTTAAATTTAGCTCTCACACAGCAGAATAGAGCCTTTAATGCAACAGTATCTTTCAAAGAAGCAGTACCTCGCGATGCTTTAACTTCTTATGCTGGTTTAGCCATTGGGCTGTATAAATCTGCGCCTAATCAACCTGCTAATAAACAAGCACAGTATATGAAGGAAGCAATAAAACAACGCCAAATAGTGCTTAAGAATGATCCGATAAATTTTCAGATAGATAAATTGAGTAGCAATTGGCTATGGACAGAACAAGCAATTACCGATTGGCGATCGCTTCTCCAAGAAAAAAGTGAAGTATAGTAAATAAGTCAAGGGTCAAGGGTCAAAATCGGTGATAAAAATAAACGACAAATGACAAAACCTACTTAATTATTTAATTCCTTCAAAAGGGCCTAAAAAAGTTGGCAGAGGGCGAGTGATGTGAACTTCCCACAATGCTTTGAGAATAGACAACTTTTCCTGTAGTGTATAGTACATAACAGTTTCAAAACTGTAGCTTCCCCAATCTGGTGTTCCTAAACCAATGACTTTTATCCCAAGCTGGCTACAAGTATAAATAGCGCGCGGTAAATGGAATTGCTGGGTAATTAAAACTGCTTGTTGTACTCCAAAAATATCTCTGGCGCGATAACAACTTTCATAAGTGCTGAACCCAGCATAGTCTAATGTAATATCTTGAACAGCTACGCCTCTTTCTACTGCGTAACTCTGCATTGCTTGGACTTCGTTGTAGTCTTGGCGGCTATTGTCGCCTGTCATTAACAACTTTTCAACTCGTCCCAATTTGTAGAGTTCTACAGCAGCTATCACGCGATCGGCTAGCATTGGTGATGGTGTACCATCTACCAAAACACCTGCACCAAAGACAATTGCAATGCGCTGATCTGGAATTTGTACTAGGTTATTATAACAGCGACTTTTAGTAACTGCATTTACATAAAAATTCAATACTACTGGACTGATTGTTGCACTGAACACTAGTAATCCTAATATGAGTTGCCAGTGTGGCAAAAACCACTTACGTAACATAGCTTTAGTTGTTAGGATAATCCTGTTTTAGCAATAGACGTAGTATTGCTAGCGATGTTGCAGTTGAGGCGATCGCTTTTGACTTTGAATGATGCAGTTTGTTCTAGATTGTTCTATAGCAATCAGTTGGTATTTTGTGGACGAAAACAATAAATTTGGGGCGTTTGTCACTGTTTACTTACTAGATGAAATCTGGAAGTTGTGTTCCCTGACTTTAACAGGGAACGCAAAAAAGACAAAAACTCAAACCTTAGCCCCCGCAGAAGTTGGCAAACTAACTTTCAACCGCTTAAACATTGCCTCCCGCGCTTGCATAGCTAAGGTATCATTTAACGGTTGTAGTGCGATCGCCTGCTGATACTTTAGCCGTAGTGCTGTTTGAATTAACCAATCGGCGACAAAGGGATTTTTCGGTAATAAAGGGCCGTGAGAATAAGTTGCGATCGCATTCTGGTAAAATGCTCCTTCTGTCCCATCTTCACCATTGTTGCCTAAGCCGTACACAACTCGTCCCAAAGCCTCCACTTTTCCTAGCTTGGTGCGTCCGCCATGATTTTCAAAGCCAACTAAATACGGTGTGCTACCCATCATCTCTTCTAAATCTGGCGCTAAACGTGAAGCTGTAACTTCAATTACCAAATTGCCAATACAGCGCTTAGTATTTTCACCAGGATGTATGGAAACTAAATCGAGTATTCCCAATCCTTCAATACGCTGTCCAAATGCTGGTTCATAGTAATGTCCCAGTAGTTGAGGTGAACCACAGGTAAACACTCCTGGTGTGCCATTTTCGATCTTCTCGCGCATGGCGTCGGCTTTTGCACCCTGCAAATCACGCATGACAATTTCTTGCTGGCGGTCTTGTGCGCCACCACCAACTATTACGTCTACAGTTTTAATATCTGCGGCTGTGGCGTTTTGATCTAGGGGTAATACTTTAACGGTGTATCCGCGCCATTGGGCACGACGTTCTATAGTAATAACATTGCCGCGATCGCCATAAGTACTCATTAGTGTTGGATACAGCCAACCGATTGTTAATTCTAACTGTTGAGAACTCATAACTCCTCACTCATAACTGATAACTCATAACTTTTTCTTTCTATGCTTTGAGAATCCGGTGCATATAATAAATCTGTTCTCGGTTGCGTGTTGACTTGTAAAAAAAGTGTATCACTAACTATTTAAATGAGTAAGTATAAATCTTAGTCTGATTATTCACCCAATGAATTGATTTCGTCAAGAAATCTTGATAATAACTAGAAATCAATGATTTGATGATTTAACGTTGTCGCAAACCTTTTACCTGTATTTAAGTCTATTCTACAGATTTATTTAACTTTAAAAACAAGTTACTTTAGTATTTTATGTAACAGTTTTTTAGTCAGAATTTCACCCTTTCTTAAAAGAATAGTTGGCAAATTTTAATAAATATTTCTTTATCAGTTTAAGTCTCCCTACTTAGCCGTAATATTACAAGGTTACAGGGTTTATTTGATAACTTAATAAATTGCCATATGGATTGTAAAACGGCTACTTTGGTCTACCAAATTGAGAATCATCTGGAAAAAATTCGTGAGATTTTTCCAGAGGCTTGGAAGTTCTTAGAGGAACAATCTTTTGCTTATGTTCAGGGGAAGGAAGACAAGTTTGACTTGGCAGTAAAAGATTTAATTGGTGAATCAAATTTCAAATATAGAATGGTTCACCGTGATGACAAAGACCAATTAACGAAAGACCTAGCAGATTTATTAGGTGATATTACATCACGGTTACTTCTAGAAAAACACTTTTCTGAACTAGTTGGTCAGCAACTTTTCTTTAGCACTATCTGTTGTAATAGTCATATTACCGCTGACCACGAGATGAGTTTAGAAGAGGTTTTACCAATACAGCGTGCAGCAGTTAAGTTGCAATAGGACTGGGGACTGGGGACTGGGGACTGGGGACTGGGGACTAGGGACTGGGGACTGGGGATTGGGGATTGGGGATTGAGAGTAGAAAAGAATTTTCCCTACACTAAGTACCAATATCCAGTACTCAATTACCAATTACCTAATCGAGTACCATATTCTTCTTTAGCTTGTTGTTGGGAACGAATGAAACGACAGTAACCGTTAAGACCTTTTTCAATTTGGTCTTTAAGCTGACTAACCCAGTGCAATTGTTCCGTATTACAATACCCCAAGCTCTCAGCAATAATAAAGGCGCTTTTCGTTTCAGTTAATGAGCCACGAGCAATGTACATAAAACGCAATCTATCTAGGTAATGATAACGACCATAGCCCTCAGCTATGTTCAGTAAAACACTGCAAGCAGCTCTTCGTAATTGATCGCTCAAATTGAAACGCTCAAAATCTGGCAAACTATCTGCTAGTCGATAAGCCGCTTTTAGCAGCTTGAGGCTATCTTGATAGAAGTCTAAAGACTCAAAACCTCTATCTCCCATATCATCCCAATCTAAAGTCTCTCAATTCTACGAGAGATTTTTGCCCAGTCCCCAGTTCCTAACTTAGAGAATCTTACGACCAGTTAGAACTTCTCGCACTTCTAGCATGGCTGAATAAGTTGGCAGAATGTGTAAAGTTTCATTGTTTGGTGTATGCTCTAATGCAGTAGCGATCGCCTGCTTTAAATCTTCTTCGACAATCAGATTTAAGTTAGTCGGAGTGGACTTTTCACTATAGCGTAAACGTAGTGCCATATCATAGACGCGATCGCCACTCACTACTAAAGTCCCTCCTCGTTCTACTAATTTCTCTGTATCAACGTCCCAAATCCAGGATACATCAGTGCCATCGGGTGTGCGATCGTTCAATACTAGTAGTGTGGTTTTATCAGTACTTTGAGTAACCACGCGAATTGTTTCATTTGTGCCTACAGGATTTTTTGATAATAGAATCCGTACCCGTTTACCGTTTATTACCAAATCTTCAGCACGACCAAAAGCAGCTTGGAAGTTGTTAATAGTATCTCTGATTGTCGCTTCATCAACTCCTAGCTCAATAGCCGCAGTAACAGCAGCTAAAGTATTATATTTATTGTATAAACCAACAAGAATTTGTTGCCATTCGCTGCTTTCTAGAGTTGGTTTACTTTTACTAAAGCCACAGTTAGGACAGGTAAAATCTCCCAGGTGCGACAAGTAGACACCTTGATAATCTAAGGAATGTCCACATTTAGGACAATATATAGAATCAACGGCGTGAGGAATTGCTTCTAGATAGTGTTTTGGTTCATTTAAGCCAAAAAATAGCACCCGTTGGGGTAACTGCTGACCAAGATAAGATAAAGTTGGGTCGTCAGCATTGGGAATTACCACCGTTTCTGCTGGTAGTGTAGAGATTACCTTTGTCCAACGTTTGCTAATTGTGTCTACTTCGCCGTATCTATCAAGTTGGTCGCGGAACAAGTTTAAACAGAGAATGATTTGCGGTTGGAGCGGTGTCAATACTTTCGGTACAATATTTTCATCCACTTCCAAAATGGCATAATCAACATCCAGCGTACCCACCAAGTTGGTGTTCTCTATAAGTGCTGTCATTAAGCCATTTTCTAGATTTGCACCTGTAGAGTTATGAGCAATGCGGTAGCCTTTGCGTTCTAGGATTGTGCATAAAAGCAGCGCTGTGGTAGTTTTGCCATTAGTACCAGCAATCAAAATCACCCCGTTTTTCACTTGCTGACTTAATAGTTGCAATAATCGGGGTTCGATACGACGAGCAATTGAGCCTGGTAATACACTAGCAGCACCTAGACGCAGCGATCGCACTAAAAACGTCACGCTTTTTGCCACTGACACCGCTAAACCAAGTCGCAGTCTATCTATGAGTTGTATTTTCTTTCCCACATCCGTACCCTAATCTTCTGGCGATTACTAACTGATAGTCTTTAGTTTCAAATTTAATCCTGTGAGTTTAGCGAATCCTGACTCAAAAAGCCAGTTATAACATCACACTTGCAAAGAATCTTGGACGGTAATATCAGCCGCTTGCAAGAGATAATCTCAGTAGGCGTTATCTTAAAAAATAGTGCGTGGGCGTAATTATATATCCAGCCCAGTTTGCCAAATTCAGCACAGACTTACGACAAATAGTAGCTTGCAAGGTTCTCTTTGATGAATAGCATAAAGTTTCTTTTTTTACATAACAAAATTGCTGACTGGCGACGGTTGATGTCTAAATGCCTGCTGCTGCTCGCTTGCCTGTTAATTCTGAGTACTCAACCTGCGTATGCTGGTATCAATAACGATTTGTATGACGGCAACATTTTTGTAGTTTATGCTGGCAATGGTTCATTAGTCCCTCCCAGACAGACACTAGCACAGGCTTTAGCAGAACATAAACCCACGGTATTGGCTTTGTATGTGGATGACAGCAGCGATTGCAAAAAATATGCTATCTCCATTTCGCGGATACAAGAATTTTACGGTCGAGCGGCAGAAATTATCCCGGTTAATGTAGATACCATCCCATCTAAAAAGACTTATAACCCTACAGAACCAGGATATTACTATTCTGGGAGTGTTCCTCAAATCGTGGTGTTTGATAAGTCAGGTCAAGTACTTTTGAATAAGAAAGGTCAAGTAGCTTATGAGGAAATAGACGATCGCCTTCGCCAAGTGTTTGATTTATTACCTCGTACTGAAACAGCACAGTTAAAACGGCGTGCCTTCAACGAGTTCAGTAGTGAGTTAGCTAAATAACTTTTAGGGTAGGCCAAATAGGTCTGCCCTAATTTTTCGTGCTATGTGCTACTACATTCCCCATTCTGGCAAGAGATAATATTTAAATATCTGCTTGAAATATCTACCATCTGACAACAAGTTAGGAGTTAATCCCTAGTTTATAGTCTATAGCGAATAACTAATGACTGATGACTAAGCGAAAAGTTTGATCCGTTCGCAAAGCGTCTCGTAGAGAGGAAGCCTCGGATCAAACTTTTCAAGAGATGACTAATGACTAATAGAGTATGTTCTGATGTCAAAGCTTTACACTACCGAGGAGCTAATCCAAATTTTGGCAGCCGAACGCCAAGCTTGCCTTAAAGGAAAGCGGCTGAAATTAGAAGTCCCGGTTTCTGGGAATCCTGTAATTGATCAGTTTATCAGAACTGATGGGTTGCAACAGTTTACTGCCTATCAAGATTTCAAAGCTGCCATTCACGAATACCAGAGAGAGCATCAAATTTCAGGTATTGTTTGGAAAGAGGTAAAAGTCAAAGGTAAAAGCTTGCAGTATCCAGAAGTTGACACTGAATTAATTGCGCTAACTAATGACTTAGAAGTATTGAAATCTGCAAAAAATTCTATTTTAAAATTTTGGTATGAAGTCACTGAAGGGATGGACTTATATTTGAGTTTTAATAATAGCAAACAATACCAACAAATTATCACACTTGATGTAGAGAGGATTGCTCAAAGAACAGAATGGGCAAGTTTGTGGAAGTGGGAAAACTCTAGCTTTTTGGAAATGATTTTGCAGCTAGGATGGGGCAAACCAGAAGAAGCTTATTATAAACGAGGAAGACCGCGATCGGGTAGCGAATATGTTCACGCGGTGAATCCTGGAAATCCTCCCATTGGCTAAAAGGAACTCTTGACAGTTAACAGTTAACAGTCAAGATAATTGGGTTTAAGGGGAACCACTAAGGGGGCTAGTACTGACAACTGAAAACTAATAACCCAAAGCCAATTAGTGGCAAACACTATCTAGCGAGTTTAAATCCCCACCAGACGCCTTGATAACTGTTTACTGTTTACTGTTCACTGTTCACTGATTTAATTGGGGCGGTTATTATTTACCGTTGGCATTTCACCACCAAACAAGGGGTTAGAATTTCCACTAGTGTTGTCTGAAACAATGGAACGCATTCCTTCAAGGGTAGCAGGGATACTGCGTGGATCCATAAACATCACTTTGCTGCTATCGCTGCTGCCAATCTTTGTTCCCATTTCTAGATAATTTTGGGCTAGTAAAAACTGTAACGCTTCCTTTGCGCCTGGTTCAGTTTTCATGGTGTTAGTGATAATTTGCAGTGCCTCTGCTGTTGCTTGTGCTTTTAGAACTTGTTGCTGGCGTTCTGCTTGCGCTTGCAGCACAATTGTCTTTTGTTGCGCTTCTGCTTGGAGAATTGTCGCTTTTTGACGCGCTTCAGCATCAAGAATTTGCGCCTCAGCTTTACCTCTAGCACTATTTACAGCAGATTCGCGATCGCCTTCAGAGGTCAAAATCGCTGCCCGTTTACGCCGTTCTGCCGACATTTGCAATTCCATCGACTCCCGCACCGCTTGAGAAGGAATAATATCTCGCAGTTCCACCCGCGTCACTTTCACGCCCCAAGGATCAGTAGAAATATCCAAATCCCGCAACAAAAGTTCATTAATTTGAGCACGAGCCGTAAAAGTTTGATCCAACTCTAGTTGTCCCATTTCCGCGCGAATTTGGGTAAGCACCAAATTGACCATTGCCGACTGGAGATTTTCTACCTTATACCAAGCTTTTTCCATATCGACTATCCGCCAATAAACCACCGCATCCACCTCAATTCCCACATTGTCGCGGGTAATACATTTTTGCGGAGGAATGTCTAAGACTTTTTCGCGGATGGTTTCATGGTAAACAGTCTTATCTAGAAAAGGAATCACAAAGTTTAACCCTGGTTCCAATTTTTTGTTATAACTACCTAATCTTTCTACTAGCGCCTCATTGCCCTGACTGATAACTCTCACAGACCCAGCTACAGCAGAACCACCAAGGGCTAAAAAGACTAACAAAAATAACTGTTCCATTACGAGTCTCCTGATTTTTAAGTATTAAATTTTACTTAGTGCCTTAGTGTCTTTGTGGTGAAAAAAATTAATTTAATTAACCACAGAGGCACAAAGACACAAAGAACATTAAATGTTGAACGCTAGACTTTGACAGGGTTAGTGAGAGAACCCTATGCCCAATAACTAAGAATGCAACAAGTTTTCTGGTATCACAATCAAAGTAGTCCCTTCTCTTCTAACCACATAAACCCTTTGATGGGGTGCTATGCCGATGTCATCGTCACATCGTGCTTGCCAAGAATTTCCCTCGTATAGTACCCGCCCTGTTTTCCCGACCGGAATTTCTGTTAAAGTCTCAGCCATAACTGCATCTTGAAGTTTCGACTTGCGTCGTCGCGGTTGCAAAAATCGGCGGGAAAGCACAACTAGCACGCTGGAAAGCAACAGCCAAACCAAAACTTGCAGCCATAAACTTCGCAAACCTACTTGAGACAGCAACGCCACCACAAAAGCGCTGATTCCCATCAAGAAAGCGATAAAAGCCGATGGTAAAAACAGTTCCATCAAACACAGAACTGCTCCTGCTATCAGCCAGATTAAGGTAAAACTTGGCATGGCGCCATCCTAGAGACTACATTCACTTAAATGCATTTCTATGATTAGATACACCCAGAGGCTAACTATTTACAGAAAGCAAAACTTGGTCTTTTTACCAAAAATTTTGATTAATTTCAGTAACAGGGTGTAGCCAGGGGTACACGAATCCAGTCTATTCTAGCCTTCAAGTTTATGACTGCTAAATTTAATCGAAATTCACGAGTTTATTAGTTTGTTAAATTTATACCTTTATGATTTCTACTCAACGGATAATTTATTGTATAAATCCAAGCTGCAATAACCCCATCAATCCTGTAGGAGATAGGCTTTGTGCAAGTTGTCAAACTCCTCTAGTCCACCGCTATCTCTGGGCTACTGGCTCCTTTTCTGCAAAAATCCCACCAGGCACAAAAGTAGCAGATAGGTATGAGGTTATTACGTACCAGATTTGGCTGGATACTCAACCCGGACTACCACCCGATGTGCCTGAAGAATTGCCAAAAGAAGTAGTTCCTTACCTCCGATTATATCAACGGTTGCATCTACCCCAGGCTTATGGTTTTGCTCGTTCTTTTGAGGAAGATGGAAATGATATTCTCTTGCTAGAAAATGTGCCGATAGATGAGACGGGACATATTTACCCAACTATTACTGATGCCTGGGAGCAAGCAACAGCGGTACGACAAGTTTATTGGCTGTGGCAAATTCTTCAGCTTTGGACACCTCTATCGGAATTGGGAGTCGCTCGCAGTTTACTAGTGCTGAATAATTTGAGAGTCCAGGGTTGGTGTGTGCGATTATTGGAACTTGTAGAGACGTTTCATGAAACGTCTCTACATGATCAAACGTCTCTACATGATGAAACGTCTCTACAAAATCTGGGACAATGTTGGCAGCCTTGGGTAGCATCTGCAAAGACACCAGTAGCCGAAAAGTTAAAGAATATAGTCCAGCAGATGTGTGAAACTGGGGTAGAATTAGAAGCTATTTCCACTCAACTTAATGAGTTATTACTATCATCTGTAGCAGAATTACCATTAAGCCTAAAAGTGTCTGGGGCTAGCGATACTGGCCCAGTAATGATACAAAATGAAGATAGTTACTACCCCACTAGTTCCAATAACTTAGATTACCCCATACTGCCGCTGTCAATTGTTTGCGATGGCATTGGCGGACATGAAGGCGGCGAGGTTGCCAGTCAGTTAGCAGTACAGTCTTTGAAGTTGCAAGTTCGGGCTTTATTAGCAGAGGTAGCCGAACAAACTGAACTCGTACCGCCAAAATTATTGCAAGAACAATTAGAGGCTAGCTTACGGGTAGTAAATAACGTGATTTACGCCCGCAATCAGGAGCAAAAACGCCAGGGTAGAGAACGCATGGCTACAACCCTCGTGATGGCAGTGCAAGTGCCGCAACGAGTACAAACAACTGCTGGATGGCGTTCAGAAAATGCCCATGAACTTTACTTAGTGAATGTCGGCGATAGCCGTGCTTATTGGATTACTCGCAACTATTGTCAGTTACTCACAGTAGATGATGATGTGGCGACGCGAGAAGTGCGCTTTGCTAGGAGTTTATATCGAAAAGCGCTTCTTAGACCAGATGCTACTGCTCTGACACAAGCATTGGGCACAAAAGATGCAGAATCTTTGCATATCAAGATTCAGCGATTCATTTTGGAAGAAGACGGCATATTGCTACTGTGTTCTGACGGTTTAAGCGACAATAACTGGGTAGAACAATCTTGGCAGGATTACGCAACACCTATCTTGACACGTCAACTTACAGTTGAAGATGCTGTCCGCGATTTGATTAATCTGGCAAACACGAAAAATGGTCATGATAATACGTCGGTTGTTCTCACTTATTGCCGTGTCTCATCAGAGTATTTAGTACCTTTTACTCCAACGCCGCACTCATTAGAGATTGTAGAAGCAGAACCACAAGAACAAGAACAACAAGAACAAGAAGACTCAACCTCTTTGACAGAAAGTTCGCAAGCGCTACTAGATTTAGACCTAGATTTGGATATTTCAGAGGAACCATTTATAAGCCCAAAAATTCCATCAACCTTAATTAAAAAACCTAATCGCAGTAAACGCTTGGTAATGCTGGCGAGAGTGTTGGCGTTGCTTGTGGGAGGTGCAAGTTTGGGATTATTGGCTTGGTTGCAACTGAATCCTCAAGGATTTCAACAAATCTGTCGGCAACTTCCTCAAGGAGTGCAGCAACTTTGTTCACCTGGGGAGTAGGGGGCTGGGGAACTCGGGGCCCCCTCTGGGGATAAGGGGCAATGGGGACTGGGGATTGGGGGCTGGGGACTGGGGGCTAGGGATTGGGGACTGGGGAATAGGTTATGTCGAAATATCGCGATGTTGATGATGAATGTCGCGGTATTGATAATGAAAGTCGCGATGTTGGTGATGAATGTCGTGGTATTGCTTATGAAAGTCGCGATGTTGGTGATAAATGTCGCGGTATTGATAATGAAAGTCGCGATGTTGATGATGAATGTCGCGGTATTGCTTATGAAAGTTGTGATGTTAAGAAGAAATGTCGCGATGTTAGTAAAAACAACTTCTACATTCAGAGTAACAGTCAATGAGGTAGTGATTACCTGTAAGCTGATATAGTTGATACCATTTAACTTTAAAAATAATACAAATACGTTGGTAGGGGCACGGCATTGCCGTGCCCCTACGAGAAATCTATATGTATCAAGATTTTAGTGAGTTGGTATGAGCGATCGCTATCGTCATGATAGCACCCTAAGCAATAGTGGATTCTACAGTTCACCGTCTGGAAAATATCCCAAACAACAACTATGCTATCGCCATCGGCAAAAGAGTTGACCTTGGGAACATTCTAAAGTCAAGATAAAAGGGTGATAACTCTAAAGTACTAAGTATATCTAGTGTTGTCTGATTCCTTTTCGTTTCCCTGTTTATTGAGTAAAGACGGAAACTGAGGATGAAGATTCTAAACTAATCGATATCAAAAGCCTGCATAGGTGACTTTATGTATCTAGTTAAGTAGAAATGCCTCAACAGTGCATCTGTATAATCTTAGATCTAAGCGATCGCTTTGTGAAACCGTCTACTTTTCAAAAAAGCAATTCAAATCAGAGATAGCTATGGACTATCTACTACATAGCCAAAAGTTTAACTAATTTTCTACTTAAGTATTACAAAACCTAACATAATTTATATCTGATAAATTACAACTAATTTATTGTATGATATTAATGATTTTCTAGAGGTGTCAGGCTTGTATACGTCAATTAATACTCACATAAAACTAACTGCAAACCAAGAAATGTTGATGGCTAAACACGTTAGTTTTGCCAGATATACTGACAATTGTGGACTAGCTATATGGAGTCAATTGTACAAATATAATTCACTCTTATTAAGGAATTTTTTCAATAATGAAGTGAAGCCTAACACTCTTGAGAACCAAAAAAAAGAATCTAGTAAAAAACTTATCGAAGTTGGCACTGATGGCTAAAACGTGCCTGGATTTGAAAGGTTCAGTGCGTCGTCGCGCCCCTTGAAATGTTAATAAATGGTTGATTACATCCAATCCTAGGCGGTTTAATCGTCTATTTTATAGCGATACTTGTGGAAAAACAAAAGTTAGGTGTGAATGTTGTTATGAAAGTTGGCGATCGCGTCCGCGTTAAAGATTCGGTAATAGTTTACCATCATCCTGAGCATAAAGGTCAGGGTTTTGACCTCAAAGGTGAAGAAGGCGAAGTCGCAGGTATTGCCACAGAATGGCAAGGTAGACCTGTAAGCGCTAACCTGCCAATTTTAGTCAAGTTCAGTAAAAAATTTAAAGCTCATTTGCGTGAGACTGAGTTAGAAATTATCTGAACATTCATCGGCGGCGAAACCACTGAAAAATATTCAGCTCGCCGCGCATTTTTTCTAAATCTTGGCGGTTGCGTTCTGCTGTTGTGTAATACCATTCACAGTAACGTTGAAACTCTGAGCGCGTTTTAACTTCTTGATAAAACTGGTGGGTTGTTTGGTGAGTGGCAAAGGTTTCCTCAGCTTGGGGTTGAGGAACTGGAAGAATATAAGGTAAATTTTGAGACATAATATTAATTGAGTTAAAAGTTAGGAATTAGGAATTTTGAACTTGAAAAGCTAAGTTTTGCATTCAGTAAATTAGCGCATCTAATAATTAATAACTCACAACTCTTAACTCTTAACTTGATTAAAGCCAACCGCGCAAGCGATATATAAAAGTACCAATGTACTCTTTTAAAGCGGTGGTAAATTGGTGTAAGTTGTCAGTATCAGGTAATAAATTTAGTATAGCGGCTTTGGGCGTGCTGCCAATTTCTTGTAGTTCACCTTGACTGACGAGAAAGTCAGTAGGTGCAGGAATGGCATTAATACCTTGACGTTGGAAAATTTTAAGCGATCGCGGCATGTGCATTGCTGAAGTTACTAACAACACTTGGCGAATTCCACGAGATACTAGAATTTTCTGGACATTTAGAGCATTTTGATAAGTGTTGAGTGAGTCAGGTTCTTGGATAATTGCCTCAGATGGAATCCCAAGAGATGTGAGAATATTTGCCATATCTGCCGACTCTGGTGAACCGCCACCACGCCAATCAATGCGGCCCCCACTCAAAATGATTATCGGAGCTTTTTTTTGGCGATATAGCTGCGCGGCGTAAATTACGCGATCGCCCGATTCACTTAAATCAACCGTAGGTCTTGGAGGGAAAGCTGATTTAGTTGCGCCACCCAAAACTACAATTGCTTCGGCATTTGGCATTTGAGTAGGTGGGAGATTTTGCCATTCTAGCGATCGCACCAGTGATTTAGCTAGCCAAGCATTACTGCAACATAGGAGTAAAGTTAACGATAGGGTAATTGCGATCGTCGCAATGCGCGGTCGTTTCCACAATGTTATTAATGCCACTACCAAACTCACGCAAGCTAGTCCCAACGGGTAAAAGAATAGTGGCAGTAATTTGGAGAGATATAAAAACATACTAGAAATTGAGGGAGCAGCAGAGTGGGGAATGTAACTAACAATTACTCTTGTTCACCTATCTAATAAGTAGCTAGGCGTAAATAAATTAAAGCTTGTAGTGAGTTAGCGCGGTCTTGGGGGTTTCCCCCATGAGCGACTAACGAACCCGAAGGGTCGGGACTTTAGTCCTGATAATCCTTGTTTTGAGCGATAAATCGCTCACTACGAACTAGGATGTTATTTTATGTTAACTATGCCTACTTACTTATCGTCCCAATCCCCAATCCCCAATCCCCAGTCCCCAGTCCCCAATCCCCAATTCCCAATCCCTACCTTTCCCAAAACTTAAAATTGATACTTCCAGGAGTACGACGGTAACGACGGGTAGCTTTTCTTTGCTGTTTGGTAGTTCTCTGGTTAATTGGTTCCACTTCGCCATTTTCTGACTCTTCGACTTGCAACTGAGTTCTAGTTTCTTCCTTACTGCCCCACCAAGCAGTAATCCAGCCTCCACCCAAAGCACCTAGAGCACCTAGGAAGATACTCATGGGGGCAGGATAGCCCAAAAACACAAAGCCAAGCATAAAAAATAACCAGTATTTTAGCCCTGTATCGACACCATCAGAAGAGGCTACAGATGGAGGCTGGCGGCTATTTTTGCTGGCACTTGTGATCCAGCCCAAGGTGAACCCCCCCATAATCCCCAGAAAGATGCTTAGGGCTGGTGAAGACCTTGTCATCAACAATATAAAGGTTAAAAATGCCCCAAATAACAGTTGAGAAAAGAAGTCTGGAGAAATACCTAAAAAGTCATTCTTTTTGTCTGCCATAAGGTAATAAAGACTATTGGCGAATTACTTCTTTTAATTGTGCCTGCTGTGGTTGAG
Source organism: Komarekiella atlantica HA4396-MV6 (assembly GCA_019359395.1). GTDB lineage: Bacteria > Cyanobacteriota > Cyanobacteriia > Cyanobacteriales > Nostocaceae > Komarekiella > Komarekiella atlantica. Next base: position 104,963 of record JAHHHK010000011.1, on the reverse strand, counting down.
TTGTATCCAAAATCTTCACGTATGGTTGTTCTTCCTCAGTGAAAGGTTCCGCTTGCTTAAGTTGTGAGGCTAATAAATCGGCGGTAGCATCAGCAATATCACCAGTGCGATTAGCAAGGCGTTCTTGCAAAACTTCTAAAGGTGCTGTGCAGTTGATGATTTGCAGAGGAAGTTGGTGGTTATTAGCTTGTGCGATCGCTGCTTGTCGTAACTGCTGGCGGTCATACTTAGCATCTAAAATTACTGGAAAACCTTGATTAGCCAGTAGAATTCCCAATGTCAACAGCCGCTCATAAGTTTTCTCGGTCATCTCAGGTGTATACAAATCATCGCCACCTTTTTCCCACAGGGAAATTCCCCCTAAATGTTTCCGTACAGCATCAGAACGAACGTGAATTGCTCCTAGTTGACGAGCTAAATATCGTGCTGTCGTACTTTTACCCGAACCTGACAACCCAGACATTAAAATCAGTTGTCCTTTTTGAGGTTTAGTATACTCCCAAGCTTGTTTATAATAGTCAGCGGCGGTTTTTGTCGCCTCTTCTTTTACTGTCACAGGTACACTAGCATCGTCTAGCAAAAACGAAGTTACCTTTGCCCGGACATAAGCTTGACGACTCAAATACAAAGGGAGTACCTGTAAGCCTTCCCAATCGCCAGTTTGCTCGATATAGGAATTTAAAAACGCATTACCTAAGTCGTGGCGTTGTCGCGCTTCCAAATCCATCACCGTGAACGCCACATCATACATCACATCGACAAAGCGAAACGGCTCATTAAACTCAATGCAATCAAACAGCATGATTTTGTCGTGCCACAGAGCAATATTTCTCAGGTGTAAATCTCCATGACATTCACGAATGTAGTTATTTTGAATTCTATTAGCAAATAATTCTGGACGTTCTATAAAAAAGTTATCTGTATATCGCTTTGTTTCTGTAAATTGTGCCTGCGTCTGGGGGCCACCGATATACTTCTCAGTTTGCTGATAATTTTCATCAATTGCAGCCCGGACTTGCGGCACTTCGCCAAAACTCCGAATGTAATCATTCGTCTGTGCTTCGGCATGGTATTGAGCCACCACCCGTCCTAAATCTTCTAGGTGTGTCTCGTTTAGCTTACCTTTTTCAAAAAGTGTACTAAACAGGGACTCTTGGGGAAACTGGCGCATCTTCAGCACGTATTCTACTGGCTTCTCTGTTCCCTCTAAATGGTATTGCTCCCCCTCCACAGTTACAGGTAAAACTTCCAAATACAGTTCGGCTGCACCCCGCTGATTTAAACGCAACTCTTCGTGACAAAAATGCTGCCGCTTCTCTAAGCTGGAAAAGTCCAAAAAGCCAAAATTCACAGCTTTCTTCAGCTTATAAGCATAATCTCCAGTCAGCAGCACATAAGAAATATGGGTTTGAATTAGTTGAATAGGTTCTGTTACTGTATGGGGATAAAATCCAGGCTGCAACATTTGCTGAATTAAAACTGGAAGTGTTGCTTCTGTCATCTCTTTCCTCTGCGGTTCAAATACAAAAAAACCAGGAGTCCTCCCCTGGTATCACAAAAATCATTACATACTTTACGTAGCTTAAGAGGCTGTTTCGCTATCTGTAGACGCTGTTTCACTCTCTATTTCTGAAACTCGCGGCGGTAAAACATTAACAACAACTAGCTCTGGTATAGCTAAAACTGTTACACCTTCAGGCAATAACAGTTCATTTATGTGCAAACTGTCACCAACATTTAAGTTAGAGACATCAATTTCAATAACATCTGGGATGTTCTCAGGCGCACAACTTACCTGTAATTCGGTAATCACGGTGTCTAACACACCACCTTCTTGTTTCACACCAACAGCATTTCCCACATAACGCAGTGGTACTTCTACAGTGGTGTCGCCGTGACCCGCAACCGCAAAAAAGCTGAGGTGGTAAGGTGTACCTTTTGCTGGATGTATCTGAAGTTCCCGCAGCAGGGTTTTGCCCCGCCAAGGTATATCAGTAATGTTTAAATCAATTAAGGTGTTGTTGACTGAAGCTTTTTTGAGCAAGCGCTCAACGGTTTTGGCATTAATAGTCAAAGAAATTGACTCTGTACCTTTATGACCGTATAAATTGGCGGGGATTTCTCCAGAACGGCGCAAAGCTCCGGGTTTGCTACCTTCTGGTCGCTTTTGACATTCGACTGTGAGAGCCATAGGAGTTGTTAGTTGTTAGTTATCATTTGTCATTTGTCATTTGTCATTTGTCATTTGTCATTTGTCATTTGTTTCTTCTTTGCCAATGACTATCGACTTCTGACTAATAACTCACCTGTACAGACGCGATTAATCGCGTCTCTACTCAGCACTGACTGGCACTTAGTAGAGAGGCGGGTGTACCGTCGGCGTGCAATAAAGCACGTTTGGGGCCGTGGATGGGGTCTTCGACAATTATGGTTTGATCGCGGCTTGCTCCTAAAGAGACGATCGCGATCGGGACTTCCATCAATTCTGCCAGAAATTTGATATAGTCCAGTGCTTGTTTTGGCAAGTCTTCCAGGGTGCGGCAGTGGCTTGTTGATACCTGCCATCCTGGTAAGGTTTTGTAGATCGGGCGACATTGGGCAAACCGACGGGCACTGGTGGGGAAATGATCGCTGCGATCGCCATCTATTTCATAGGCGACACAAACTTGGATTTCTTCTAATTCATCGAGCACATCCAGTTTTGTGAGCGCGATACAATCCATGCCGTTAATTCTGACAGCATAGCGGCCAATTACAGCATCAAACCAGCCACAGCGCCGTTTGCGTCCGGTGGTTGTGCCAAATTCGGCTCCGCGATCGCACAATAATTCTCCCAGCTTTCCATCTAGTTCGGTGGGAAATGGCCCCTCTCCCACTCGTGTCGTGTACGCTTTCGACACGCCAATTACCCGGTCAATCATTGTCGGCCCTAGCCCTGTGCCAACACAAGCCCCCCCAGCAACAGGATTAGAGGAGGTGACATAGGGATAAGTCCCGTGATCTAGGTCGAGAAGTGTGCCTTGTGCGCCTTCAAACAAGATATTGCGCCGTCGCAAAATCGCATCGTATATTTTCAACGATGTATCTACGACGTAAGGTCGTAAACGTTCTGCATACCCCAAATACTGGTTAATTACTTCTTTTGCATCTAGGGGCGGCAAGTTGTAAAGTTTTTCTAAAATGACGTTTTTATAATTGATCGTCCACTCTAACTGCTCACGTAGCCCATCAGGATCCATCAAATCTAAAACCCTGATGCCTGTACGTTCAGATTTATCAGCGTAAGTCGGGCCAATGCCTCGACCGGTTGTGCCGATCTTATGGCTTCCCCGTCGCTCCTCCGATGCCTGGTCAATCAACCGATGATAAGGCATTGTTACGTGGGCTGTCTCAGATATCAGCAGGTGGTCAGTGGAAATATTTAGTTCTTTTAATTGGTCAAGCTCTGCTATTAAAATCTGAGGATCAATAACTGTCCCACAACCGATAATACATTCGGTATCTGGATACAAGATACCAGAGGGAATTAAGTGCAGTTTAAAGGTCTGACCCTTTACTACAATAGTGTGTCCAGCATTGACACCCCCTTGGTAACGTACCACAACATCTGCGGAACGGCTGAGTAAGTCTGTTATTTTACCTTTTCCTTCATCGCCCCACTGGGCACCTATGACAATGACGTTAGCCAAGCGTTTATATTATGAGGTAAAGTTTCCACAAACTATAATTATCAACATACTTTGTGAATTATGTCAATGAAAATGCACCACATTAAACGCCCAGTATCCGCAGAGATTTTTTTAAGCACCAAAAACTAGAAATGGTGTGTTACGCGCTTGCGGCAACACACCGTACTTTTATACTTGACAAACAAGCTAGACTAATGCAAAAACTGACTTTGGTCTGCTAGAAAGTTTTAGACTGTGGCAGAGAAATCATAGTTTGGGTTGTTGTAGCCTGGATTTGATATGGCGGATGTTACAAGGTCAGGACTGCCAAGTAAACTGATGATATCAGTAGCGATCGCTTGGTTGGGAGTACTACTACCTAGCGATGTCAGTTCGCCACTGACAGAGAAATTCCAGCCTTCATTACCAACGAGTGTTTTGCCATCACCACTGGCTTCAATCCGGTTTCCTAGCAGATTACTGTTACTTACATTCGCAGTATTGCCACTACCAAGGATGTCATTATTCTTACCCGTTTGTGTATTGGCATTACCAAAGATGTCGTTGTTATTGCCTAAGTTCCAGTTACCATTACCGTCGGTTTTGTTATCGTTACCAAAGCCCCAGTTGCCATTACCTTCGGTTTTGCCGCCATCACTATAGTTCCAGTTAGCGTTACCGTTGGTTGTGTTGCCACTACCAAAGTTCCAGTTACCATTACCGTCGGTTTTGTTGTCACTACCATATAACCAGTTACCGTTACCTTGACCACTGTTATCGGTAGCATTTGCACCATCTAAGTTTTGAATATCAGATATCCAGTTGTCACTTTTATAAGGTATAGGTAGACCGTTGCCAGTTTCCGGTAGGTTGCTACCACTCTCTTTTGAGGGGGGAGTGTTGCCAAATGGTAAGTTACCAGGGAGATTGGCATTGTTAGCACCAGATGCGCTACCACCTGCAAAAGGGTTGCTACCACCTAATGCGCTGGTGTCACCGCCAACGACTCCAATCAATTGATTAAACGGATTATTGGTATCAGTTAAAGCCCGCTCATCAAGTGGTCGCTCATAATTGTAGGCCTGCTGTCCATCTTTATTGGTTGTGGATGAGTTCTCACCACTACCAGCGTCACCGAAGCCACCGCCATTACTTAAAGTGTTACCATTACTCGATTGCCATTTGCCATCACTGAAAGAAAAATTATTATTACCATTTGAATTGTTGCTAGTACTTTGTGATCCAGCAGTTTGATTGCTATTTTCAGAAGTTGCCATCAGGATGAAATTCCCATTATTCAAAGTGAAATTCCTCCAATAAGAGGAAGATCAACGACATGAATGAAAGTAAAAAATACTTTCATTTTCAATAAAAAAATATGTTCTAACTACATACCTATCTCTGGACAGTCATTTAGAATTTGGTTGTAATTAAGTTAAATATCAATTAAAATACTTTGATTTAATAAAGCTTTAATTTACCAAAATCAAAGTAAAAAATATTGAATACCACACTGATAAAAAGTATATAAGATAAAATTTACGTTTAAAATGAACAAAGCTTAGATTTGATTGTTAATTCTTTTGATTTTGTTTAGGCAGAATATCATGCAAGGTAAGAATCCAGATTTCCCTTTGTTCCTCCTAATTATATTTTCAAGATTTGCTAGCTCTTAAAAAATCAAATTTCCAATAAAAAGTAGAGACGTTACATGTAACGTCTCTACATGTAACGTCTCTACAGGGTTTCGGGTTTTATTTATGTACTTCATTTACCTGAAATATGCTGTAAATCTCCAGAGCGGTATTCATAGCTCGCCTGGTATGTAAATTACTTTAAATTAGTTTTAAAAATGAGGTTATTTTGGGTAAATTTCAGATTGTAGCGGCTAAAAATAAAGTTTCCTACCTTTATGTTATAGATAGTGATAATAATTTAGATTTATTTAATTTTAATCTTATTTATAATAAATGCTAACCATCACTTAACTCAAAATCTGTAAAAGCGATCGCTCTTTGCGGTTCCTGTCAATGAGCAATTGGCTGAAAAGCGATCGCAGTTTACCAGAGCTATTAATCGATTATGCTGGGTGTAGTTAGTCTTAGCATCTTGAAGTCAAAAGTAAAAGGGTAAAAGAAAGATTCTCTTTTTAGTTATGTTAACTTCCAGATTACGAGTTAGGTTCTCCCAGCAATACAATTGAACACTTCAATTCTTTAATTACCTGCGTTGTCACTTGGCTGACGGCTAATCCCCCTGCTGTGCGATAACGGACAGAACGTAAAACGACTAAATCAAATGCCTGAGCCTCCCGGATTATGACTCTAGCGACATCATCACCCCTAATTGCTTGAATGTTTGTACTCACCTGTAACTGACTTTTAACAGCGATATCAGTCCATTGAGATGCAAATTTTTCTACCAAGTTTTGAGGTATTTTGCGATCGCATACATGTAACAGTACCACCTCAGCTTGATTGACATCAGCCAAAATTTGAGCAAACCGCACAGCACCTATGGTTTGACGCGTTAAGTCTCCGACCGGGACGAGAATTTTGCGAATTGTTGTAGGACTACTTAACAAGCGTGTTACTGCTACCGGACAGTGAGAAGACCAGAAGACGCTATCAATTACACTACCGAATAAACGGGCACGCAAACCTGTTGTCCGCGACCAACCCATCACGATTAAACTAGAGTTTTGTTCTCGACTAGTACGACTAATTCCCAAAGCCGCATCATCATCAATCCGAATTGCAGGTGATACTTCTACGTCAAACTCTTGACTGATTTCTCTAGCTAAATTCAATCTTTTTTGATTTTGTTCTAGTGCTGTGACTAACTGCGGATCATCCATGTGGATGTGTGCTTTAGTAATAGCTAATGGCACAATCCGACCAGATTCATGACGAGCTAAAAGTGCTGCCATTTCTATTAGATAGCGCTGAGTTTGAGGGTTATAAACCGGCACTACCACAGTAAATGGATCTTGTTGTTCTACCTGCTGAGTCTCATAATCCCACCAAGTTGTTAGACTATCTGTTCCTATATCTGTGGGCGTCAGCTGTAACGCGCTAGCAAATCGAGCTGTGATTACCGGGCCGAGAATTGCAGTAACCAGCATTAGGACAATCACGCTGTTTAAGACACCTTCACTGATTAGCCTTTGACCAGCAGGATTTTCAGTTTGATAGGCAACCAAGGTTGCTGCGAGTGTAGCCGCTACCTGCGGTAAAGATAATGACCACATGGTCAGGAATTCCATTGTATTGTAGCGGTAAAACAATTTGGCTAAAAATGCCGCTATAAATTTGCTGCCAATCAAAGCCACTACAATTGCTAGCGTCAGCCAAATTGAACTGAGGGTTTTGATAAATGCAGGAATATTAATTAACAATCCCATGTCTACAAAGAAACAAGGGATAAATAATACACTACCAATGAATTCAACTTTTTCTTTGACTGGGCTACGTCCTAGAACATCATTGACAGCTAATCCTGCTAAAAACGCACCAACAATTTTCTCAACTCCAATTACCTGCGCTCCGACAGATGCTAAAAATAATGCTAGTAAGATAAACAAAAACTGATTACTTTGTTCATCCCCAGAGCGACGAAAAAACTCTTTTCCTGCCCAGTCAAAGCCAAATAAAACAACAGCAGAGTAAATTGCTAATCCACCCAACAAAGTCGCTAAACTCAAGGCGGAAAATTCTCCTCCATGAATTCCAACACAAATTGCTAGTACTAGTAAAGCACCCGTGTCAGTAAAAATTGTTGCACCAATTGTCACTGTTACAGCTTCATTTGTTACAACTCCCAAGCGACTCACGATTGGGTATGCTAAGAGAGTATGAGAGGCAAGCAAAGAACCAATGAGGACTGAAGCATTCCAACCAAAATTAAATATACGCCCTACAAGAATGCCAGCAATCATTGGTACTATGAATGTCAGAGAACCAAACCCAATTGAGCGATTTCTAGTTTTACGAAATTGCTCTAAGTCAATTTCTAAACCCGCTACGAACATCAAATAAATTTTGCCAATATCCGAGAGTAATTTGACAGTATCAGACTCAGAATCTAATAGCTTTAGCCCGTTTTGTCCTAAAATTACACCTGCTACAAGCAATCCCACTAATCCAGGAAGTCGGAGTCGTTCAAATATAGGAGGTACGGTAAAAATTACTATCAGGAGAATTGTAAATGCAATTATAGGACTGTCTATTAGTGAGTTTGGTATCATTGGTAATAAATCAACCTAAATGTTAAAGTTAATTATAAATAAAAAGCACACAAATTGTTGCTTAATTTTATTAGATGATTTAGTATCCTTAGTTACCCTTTGTTAAATCCTTAACAGGATAAATGTTGCGATCGCACTAATAACTCTACCTCAAGAAAGGCGTTATTCATATCTATAGATAGAAATAAGAGTGTAAGTGTCTGTTAATAAAATAATCTATATTTAAAGAGTTATAAATAGTAGACTTCTTGCAAAAGTCGATTTTATAAAAATTAAACCACAAATGTAGACCGCAGCGGCTTCCCGCAGGGTACACCGATAAACACAGCGAAAAGTAAGCGAAGCTCCGGGTAACAGGAGCGCAAAACTTTTCAAGACAGATAATTTATCAGTGTTCATTTGTCTTGAAAAGTTGAGCCACTGCGTTGGACGGGTTTCCCGGCTTGTAGCAAGTGGCGTTCCTAGGTTGGGAAACCCCGTTCGCATGATTGCGTCTCACGCCACTTGCTCCACTTGGGGAGACCCCAAGACCGCAGTGGCTCCCCTTCTCTACGAAACGCTAATTCGCGTTGGGAGAAGTTCTGATGCCTACGGTGGGCTGCGCGCTCCTTCGCCGGCGCACCCTGCGGGGTCTTGCTACAGACTTCTCTTCGCCTACAGAACTTTTCGCTGTGTTCATCTGTGGTTCTAATAAAAAACTAGGATTTTTGCAAGATGTCTAGTGAAATTATAGAAAAATAAAAATTTTTATTTGAAATAAATCAAATTTATGCTGAGTCCAAGTTTTGAATAGAAAATAATAATAATTTGTGAGATAACGATAACGATATCGAAGTTAGATTTAATGCAAAAATCCGTAAATGTCCCCAGATTAAAGTCTGAGTCTAACCAAACAAATGGAAAAATCTGAAATACCGCTCTTGTGGGTTCCTATCAATGATAATTTTAAGCATTAGGAATCTTAAAAAATCACAGTTTATGAATGCAACCGACGATAAAACAATAGTTCGTGAGTATTTTAATTCCACAGGGTTTGACCGTTGGAGGCGGATATACGGCGATGGCGAAGTCAATAAAGTCCAGTTAGACATTCGCAATGGACACCAGCAAACTGTAGATACAGTTCTTGGCTGGTTGAAAGCTGATAACAATTTAGCAGAGCTATCAATCTGTGATGCAGGGTGTGGTGTAGGTAGTCTCAGCATCCCCTTGGCGGTAGATGGCGCTAAGGTTTATGCCAGCGATATTTCGGAAAAAATGGTGACAGAAGCCAAGGACAGAGCCTTAGAAATCTTGGGAAACTCGGAAAATCCCACTTTTGCCGTGCAAGATTTGGAATCATTGAATGGTAGTTACCACACTGTTATTTGCTTGGATGTTCTCATCCACTACCCTCAAGAAAAAGCAGATGAAATGATTTCTCACCTTTGTTCTTTGGCGCAGTCGCGGATAATTCTCAGTTTTGCACCCAAGACTTTTGCTCTGAGTATACTCAAGAAAATTGGCAGTTTCTTTCCTGGAGCAAGTAAAGCCACTCGTGCCTATTTGCATCGTGAGGCTGATGTGGTGAAAATCTTAGAAAGTAACGGTTTTTCAGTGCAAAGACAGTCAATGACTCGGACTCGTTTCTATTTCTCCCGTCTGTTAGAAGCGACGCTTCAGTAGTTCTGAGTGCTGAGTGTCAGCCTATAACTTAGCACTCAGCACTATTGCTAGGTATTACAATTTGTATCAAGTTCTGCGCTTCATCTTGACGATCGCTCTGTTTTGAAGAATAAATCATGATCATAAAAGAAGCGATCGCAGCTGCTCCTAAGAGAATGATTCCAGTAACTAACCAGACTTCACGCTTAGTAAAATAATTTTTAGGTTTTGCAGTTTTGACAGCAGCTACATGATCACTAAAACTTTGAGGATGGTGATTCAAATTACTGTTTTCAATAATACTACTCTGCTGTTGCCTTATTGGTTCGTTTCGGATGTTGCTTATTTGAGGTGTTTGATTAAGTGTTTTATAAGTATGGTCAAATTTTTGTTGATCTAGTTTCTCTAATTTCCTCATTTCATCCCATAACGGATGACGTTGCAGTAACCAACGGCGGACTAATTCTATTCTGATTTTATTGCCTTGCTCGTTTAAAAAACCTTTATATGTTAATTCTCTAGCTAGTTCATCTAGCAAAAATCTTGACAAGACATCATTACCTTCCAGGAGCATTAAGGGGTCTTCTTCTAATTGTTGGTCATTCTTTTTAACAGCTATCCTTTGTGCATCCGCCACAGCAGAAAATACTACTTTCTCTGGTACAGATAAAGCCTCCCAGTACCATGCAAAGCCAGCTTCCGCGAGTTCAATAGCTTTATCTACAATAATTTCTACATCTTCTTCAGTGACTTGCCATTTTTCTAATTCTCGCGCTCTATTGAAAATCGCAAAACATAAGACTTGAATAAAGTACGGATGTCCTGCGGATAAATTAGTAATTGCTTGTATAGCCTGTGGTTCGTACTTCAGAGAATTCGCCGCAGGTTTGATAATCAACTGCTTAATGCTCTCGTCGTCTAGCAATCCAACTTCTACAATAGGTACGTTCTGAAATATTTCTATTAAATTTGATATATCTGTGGTTTGTCTACCAGCAAAAATAATTACAAATAATCTTTTATTTTGATAAACAACATGGTTTAACTGCTTAAATAGCGATTCTAATGTTGCACCGATATTTTTATCGTTTAAAGCATCAAATTCATCTAAAAGTAATACTAAATTAGTAGATTTCAAGTATTCATAAATCTGATGCAAAAATTTGGTGTAAAAAATATCTTTTTGTTCTTGAATTTGTGGAACTCTAGGTATTACTACTTTGTCTGGAGTAATTTCCAATTGTTCAATCACGGTTTCCGCTAAGTTCTCTAAAAGATACTCAATTTTTTCTTGGCTATAATGCTCTAAATCAAAGGTAACAAAAGCAAACTTATCTAATTTGACGCATTTAGAAATCTTATGAAGCAAGGATGACTTACCAATACGTCTTTGACCATGCACTAATATGACTTTTTCGCCTCGTTTGAGGTTTTCCTCAATAAACGATAATTCTTCCTCTCGCCCAAAAAATAGTTCTGGTTCGCTAATCGGACGACCAATGATATAAGGATTTCTCTGAGACGGTAATGGGATCATAGTAATATCTGCACTAGGTCTACTGAGCATCGATTTTTTGGTTTGTAAAGTTTTTGATGTTGAATTTTTAGTCTTGTATATTGGCGGGATAATCTTGATGCATTGGTAAGATAGGCGTTTCACCTGTCCTAGCATTTTTGGAACGCGTAGGATGTTTATTTTACGAGTATCATTTTAAAATTGTGTAACGCCGAATTTTTACAGTGAATAACTATATTAAAATATTACATGATTGCTGGGGTATCTTATACGCGCTGAATAACTCTGCTTTTTCCAGGCGTTGGAGTTAGCGAAATAGTAAGGTGTAACAGCTAAAAAGCCTAGATTGAGATACTGGAACCTTTGCGAAAGTAAAGTTAGAATCGCTAGCAAAGTTAAAATCTGAAGTGGAAATATGAAGACTGCTGAAAAATTGGCCGCAGGTTGGCTACTCACACTCGGATTCATGTTTGTAACGTTATCAGTCTCAGCGGTAATTGAAAAAAATGCTACAAACAAGATAAACGTATATCCCAAAGATGAGTATGATTTTACGGCACAAAATCCTACTTATCAAGATGATAATACTGCCGTCGGTGGTCTGGTTTTTGGTGTCCCTACCTTAATATTGGGGGGATGGTTAGCCTTGGGATTGTACAGTCAAAGTCGGCAGCAAAAAAAGGCACTTAATCAACAAGCTAGCGATCGCCTGCAATCAGTTTTTTATGAGATGTTAGAAGAAAATAATGGGCGGATGACTGTACTCGGCTTTGCTATGCAATCACAATTACCAGCAGCCGACGCCAGACAATATCTAGATAAAAAAGCTAAAGAATTCAATGCTAATTTTAAGGTGAGTGAAGAGGGGGCTGTATCATATCATTTTGAAGTCTAAATTCCATTAGGGATTTAAACTTTAGCCCCGTCAAATTTTACACCAAATTACGGCTAAGTCTAATGACGCAGATTTTTTTGAGCGTAGCTGCCGTTTTAGGCGGTTTGTCTGTTGCCGCTGGTGCTTTTGCTTCTCATGCCTTGCGGGAAAAAATTAGTGAGCGATGCCTAGAAATTTTTGAGACTGGCGCTCGCTACCAAATGTATCATGCCCTAGCACTCTTACTAGTAGCATTACTAATTAGTCGCACCGAGTCTCCTCCACCCAGCCTTGTAGCAAGTGGATGGTTATTTATCATTGGCATTGCTATTTTCTCAGGAAGCTTGTACGCTCTCAGCTTAAGTGGTGTTAAATCTTTAGGAGCGATCGCACCATTAGGCGGCGCAGCCTTTCTTGCCGGTTGGGGTGCTTTAGCTTTTGCAGCTTGGAATTTAAAGTTGTAGAATAGTTCAGAATTAGGAGTAAATCAATTAAAAACTCCTAATTCCTAACTTTAATTAACTCAGCATTGCTAAATACTTTTATCATTTATTAGTCTCAAAAACAATCGTCAAGCAACAAGAATAATTACAAACAGCCAGAATTTTCAAATTTATAAACTTTATTTACGTAATTTTACAGAAGCTACAAATATAAAAAAGCAATAAACTTCACAAGTGTATTACTAATAACAGCTAAGAAATTTTACATTTGTAATATCATTCAAACTTATGAAACGGCGGAACTTACTTTGGTATTCGCTACTTTTTACTGCTGGCTGTACAACAGGAGTAAATTCTATTAATAATAACTCAGAGCAGATGACGATAGCTGCACCAAAAAAGCTAAGATTTGCGGTTACAGATGCAACTGGAATTGAAGATTTACAACAAGATTATGGAAATTTTCGCACTATATTAGAAGGAATATTAGGTATAAAAATTGAGTTTTTTCCTGTAGAAAATCCCATAGCAGCAGCACCAGCACTGTTATCAAGAGAAGTAGATATTGTACTGGCAGGGCCTTCAGAATACTTAATTTTGAATGCTAGAGCAAAAGCTATTCCGATAGTTGCCATCGAGCGTAGTAACTATCATCCTATTATTGTAGTTCGTGCAAATAGCACAATTAAATTATTAGCTCAATTGAAAAATAAAACAATTGCGATGCGAAAAGTTGGCTCAACCTCTGGGCATCTTGCTCCTACAAAACTACTGATGGATGCCGGATTAGATCCAAGAACTGACATTAAAATTGTTATGTTAGGTGATAAAGGAGTACAAGCTTTAAAGAAAGGTGAAGTAGATGCTTGGGCAACTGCATCTGACAGATACAAAAATATTCTAGAATCTGAGGGCTTAGTTGAAAAAGATTTTTCTATAATATTTACAGGGCCATTACTTCCTAATGATGTATTTGTTGCCAGTAATCAATTAGCATCTGGCTTGATAGCAGACATGCAATCGCGCATGATTAAACATCAAGATAAACTAATTCAAAGTTTGCTGACTGCTAAAGCCAACCAAAAATATAAAGGAAGCAAATTAATTCCGGCAAATGATGCCAATTATAATATAATTCGTGAAGTTTATCAAAAAATTGGGCAAGGAAATTTTTTATAATAGTAGAATTGATAAATGAATGATAGCTAATCCAAAACACTATTTTAGAAAACTTTTGTTTTTTCTGAGTCACTTAAGTGATGATTGGAACATCTCTAGAAAGATTAGTTATGGCTATACTGTGGCAGTTAGCATTACTTTTATAGGCACAATAAGTGGTTTTTTATTTGCATATCGCTATGAAACGCTTGCTCAACGACAGTTGAATTTATCTTCTCAACAACAGTCTCTCTTAAAAGATTTAGAAAATAAAATAACTAGAGTGAGGTTACATCCACAAAGGTTAGTTACTGTTTTAGAAAACTCTATTTGGTTGGAATTTGAAAAAAACAAGTTTTTAGACGAAATTACTCAAGTTAATCAGCAGTTATCTGAATTAGAAATATTTATAAATACCTATCCTCATGATTTGCTCATAAATAATACAGATTTATTAAATTTATTGAATAATTATAAAAAAAATACTGAAATTTATACACAAATAGTAAAAACTTTTTGGCAGCAAATTGAACAAAAGAAGTTGTCAACGAAAGAAGCGACATCTAATCAAAACTATGTATTAAGTTTTTTCAATAAAGAAGTTAATATTTCTATTGAATTTGAGAAACTTTCAGATGAGTTAATTCGGATTATAGGATTTTCTGAAATTCAAAAAAAACAAGCAAATACTAATTTTAAGAACGCTCAAAAACTCCGAATTAAAGTAATTGTTGTAAGTATGCTATTATCAGCTGCGATCGCAGCTTTACTAGCACTATATACCAGTAGGTTAATTGCCCGTCCTTTACAAATAGTTACTAACGTTGCTAGAAAAATTACTCAAGAATCAAATTTCCAACTCAGAGCCAATGTTACAAGCAAAGATGAAGTAGGGATACTAGCTACTTCTTTAAATCAATTAGTCGAATGGGTGGGAGATTATACTCAGGAACTAAAGCTAGCTCACCAAAGTCTAGAGCAACGAGTAGAAGAACGAACCCAAGAACTAGAAATAGCTCGCCAAAGTTTAGAGCAACGCGTAGAAGAACGAACTCAAGAACTTCAACAAATATTGCAAGACTTAAAAGAAACTCAAGGGCAATTAATTCAAACAGAAAAAATGTCTTCTCTTGGGCAGATGGTAGCAGGTATAGCTCATGAAATTAATAATCCTGTTAACTTTATTTATGGTAACATTCAATGTACTAATGACTATACTCAAGACTTACTTAATCTGGTAAATTTATATCAGCAACAATATCCAGAACCCGTCTGGAAAATTGAAGAAAAAATAGAAGAAATTGATTTAAATTTTATTAATAAAGATTTACCCAGCTTACTTTCTTCTATGAAAATGGGTGCTCAACGCATCCGGGAAATTGTGTTATCTTTGCGGAACTTTTCGCGATTAGATGAAGCTGATATGAAAGATGTAGATATTCATGAAGGAATTGATAACACCCTGTTAATTCTAAATCACAGATTTCATTCAGAAATTGAAGTAATTAAAAAATATGGAGATTTACCATTAGTTGAGTGTTATCCAGCACAACTTAACCAGGTATTTATGAATATTCTGAGTAATGCGATAGATGTTCTGCTAGATCATAAAGGTCAATCGGATAAAAACAAACAAATTATTATAAATACATTAAAGATAGATGATAGTTTTATCCAAGTAGGAATCAAAGATAATGGTTTTGGAATTCCACAAGAGATTAAAAATAAACTATTTGATCCGTTTTTCACAACTAAGCCAGTAGGAAAAGGAACTGGGTTAGGTTTAAGTATTTGTTATCAAATAGTTGACAAACACAAAGGAAAAATAGAAGTAACCTCAGAATTAGAACAAGGGACAGAGTTTGTAATCGTCTTACCGATTAAAACAGAAATAAACTAGTAATGTTATTATACGGAAAATGCAGAATTAAAAATTACCGATGCTTTGACTGTCGAAAGTAATTGCATAATTAAGCGGTACTGTCTTTCTTGCAGATATAAATATTTTAGCTTTTACTATATAAAGTGATAAGTGATACGTTAATAACTTATGATACACACACTCTCAAGCGTACTAGCAAATTATGCAAAGCTGCCTGAGCTGAAGGTGCTTCTGGCAGTGTACTTAATTCATATGCCTCTTGCAATTGATATCGTAGTCGCTCATATTCCCTTTGATGAAAATTCACATCGGTATCTGACAAACTAGACTTTTCTAAACTTGTCAACTTTTGGGCGATCAAATCAGGAATATATGGTAAATTAAAGACTTGATTTAGCTGAGTTAAGTTAGGTTCAATAATTCCTGTTTGCATCAGATAAATTCCTGTCAACAACACTCGATAAACATAAAGTAATGGTTTGACTCGATGTAGTTGTTCTTTCTCAAAAAGTTTCTATTGTGTTGCAGCAAAACCAATATAATGGTAGCTGTGGTGGCGAGTAATGCAGTTTTTGGCAATAAATTTTAATTCCTCATGTTCTGGAGAAGTTGTTAATATTAAAGGTAAATACAGTTGTTCTAATACATAACCATTTTTTTTAAATAGCATCACAAAAATTTTTTTAACATCATGAGTTACTAAATCAATTTGCAAAGATTCACCAATTTCTGAAATTTCAATAGTTTCATTACCAGTTTCTAATCTTACTACTTCTTGCACTGGTAAAATATGCACACCACGCAAGTCATAATCAGAATCAGGTGACGGAAAGCCATATAAATGGGAACCACTGATAATCGTGAATAAAAACGGGTAAGGCTGCTGCCAAATAATTGTGCTAATAGAAGGTGGAATATTCATAATGTGCCGTTTACTTGCTTATCTCGGTTCGCCTATTTCTTTAGAAAAACTTCTGTATAAACCAGAACATTCTTTAATAGTTCAGAGTTACCAACCCCGCGAAATGATCTCTGGAGTAGTAAATGCAGATGGCTTCGGCATGGGTTGGTATCATAATCAAAAAGATACTGAACCTTTTATTTATAAAAACACGCTGCCTATTTGGAACGACATCAACCTGCCTAGTCTCAGCCGTTATGTTGAATCAAAGTGTGTACTTGCTTATGTTCGTAGTGCTACACCAGGTCAAGCTATTGATTTTTCTAATTGTCAGCCGTTTAATGATCAACAGTTGTTATTCATTCATAATGGACGAATTGAGAATTTCCGCCAAACATTACACAGAAAAATCCGCAGCACTTTGACTCAAAATCTTTATGAAAAAATCAATGGTAGTACTGATTCTGAACACATTTTTGCGCTGTTGCTTTCCCAAATAAAAATCAACAAGCATCGGCCTCCACAATATGCTTTACGCACTACATTATTAACACTTTTAGAGATGGCAAAACGCTATCAAGTAGAAGTTTCTGCAAATGTAGTTTTTAGCGACGGACATCGGCTGATAGCCTCCCGCTTTACTACTACTTCCCCTGCTCCATCTCTGTATTGGATACGGGATGATCTAATTTTCCCCAAATCTGTAATAATTGCCTCCGAACCACTATTTATTGGTAATTGGACTGCTTGCCCAGAAAATAGCATCATCAGTGTGAGAGAAGATTGTGATATCCAAGTTGAGCAAATCTAGTGTAAAAGAGACTGTTTTTCAAGCCTTTCATGAATGTCGCACTAAAACCCTTTCGCTGTTCCAAAATGTAGACCAAGCCACATTCTCTAGTCAGCCTCATCCTGACTTTAGCCCCGTTGGTTGGCACTTAGGGCACATTGCCTATATTGAGTCTTTATGGATTTTAGAGCGCGGTGCAGGTTTGCCATGTTTTTTCCCCCAATACCGTAAACTTTTTGCAGCTGACGGTTTACCTAAGTCACAACGTGTCCAATTACCAAATTTAGAGGAAATTCTCTATTACCTGGATACAGTTAGAGAAAAAGTGCTGGAATACCTAGGAGTAGATGATATCGAGCAGCAAGAACGTCTTTGGCGCTTTTTAATTCAGCATGAAAGCCAGCACTGCGAAATAATTACTATGGTGCTGGAATTAGTCAAGAGTCAAGAGCCAAGCGTAGAGACGCGATTAATCGCGTCTGTACAAGAGGTAAAGTTTGTTAGTTTGAACTCTGAACTTTGGACTTTTGACTTTACAAAGCGAGTGGAGATGGCTTGCATTCCAGCAGGTGAATTTGAGCAGGGTAACAACTCAATTGATGCTCTAGATAATGAGCAACCTGAACATAAAGTATACTTAGATACTTACTGGATTGATCGCTATCCCGTTACTTGTGGACAGTATCGGTCATTTATAGAGGCTGGAGGTTATCAAAATCCTCGCTGGTGGTCTAAAGCTGGGTGGCAGTGGCTAAAAAGTGAGCAGGTAACACAACCTTTTTACTGGTGTAGCGATGCCTACGGCAGCAAGCTACGCACTTGGGATAATCATCCAGTTTGTGGTGTCAGTTGGTACGAAGCGCAGGCTTATTCACGGTTTGTTGGTAAGCGGCTACCCACAGAAGCCGAGTGGGAAAAAGCAGCAAGTTGGGATGCAAGAGCTAGTCGCCGCCGCACCTATCCTTGGGGAGATGAAGAATTAACGACCCCAGCCCAGAATTGTAACTGCGATCGCGCCATTGGCAAGACAACCGCAGTCGATGCTTACCCCGCTGGACAAAGTGCTTATGGTTTATACGACACTCTGGGAAATGTCTGGGAGTGGACAGCTTGCTGGTTTGATGCCTACGACGGTTTTCAAAGTTACCCTTACTCAGGTTACTCAAAAGTTTATTTTGACCAACAGCATCGTGTTTTAAAAGGTGGTAGTTGGGCAACTCGCCCTTGGGTGCTACGTTCTAGTTTTCGCAATTGGTATCATCCCAACGTGCGCCAAATTTTTGCTGGGTTTCGCTGTGCTGCTAGCGAAGTAAGCTTATTAATCAATGCTAAGTAAGGAAAAATCCTTAAATATAGCTTTAAAGCTTGAATAATATCACTCAAGCGTGATGTTATGGAATATATCTATGTGTTTCACTGGCTGGGGTAAAAAGTTTGCCCTCAAAAGCAACCTAAATTACGCCAGATATACGGAGGTTTAATGTCAGTATCTAAAGCTGTTAGCAACCAATCTTCTCAAAATAGCATTGAAAAACGCTTGCAGATACAGCGTTTAGTAGAGGCAACCCAAATAATTACGCCTAATACTGGGAGTGATGTAATCAAGGGATTAACTCAAATACCCAAATCTCTACCCCCCAGTTACTTTTATGATGATCGTGGTTCTGAGCTATTTGAGCAAATTTGTAATTTACCAGAATATTACCTGACGCGCACAGAAACAGCGATTTTACAGCAGTATGCCAGTGAAATTGCCATCATAACTGGTGCTTGTGAATTAGTAGAACTTGGTAGTGGTAGTTCTACCAAAACGCGTATTTTACTAAATGCCTACCAGCAGTTAGGCTATCCTCTGCGTTATGTACCTATTGATGTAAGTGCAGGTATTTTAGAAAGTAGTGCTAAACAGTTACTAGTAGATTATCCCTCACTGCGAGTTTGTGCTATGGCAGGAACCTACGAATTAGCTCTTGCACAACTCCTAGTAACGCAATTACCTACTAGGATGATTTGTTTTATCGGTAGCAGTTTAGGTAATCTCAAACCTCAAGAATGTGATGTCTTTTTCTCCCAAATTATAGATGCTTTGCAAGTGGGTGAGTATTTCTTATTGGGGGTAGATTTACAAAAACCGAAACATATTTTAGAACCAGCTTATAACGACAATCAAGGGGTAACGGCAGCGTTTAACCTAAATATGCTGGAGCATTTAAATCAGCGATTTGAGGGTGATTTTGATACAGCACAGTTTGAACACTGGGCATTTTATAATGAAACTGAGCATCAAATCGAGATGCATTTACGAAGTCTGCGATCGCAAACTGTAGAATTACGCGCTCTCAACCTCAAAATTAACTTTGCCGCAGGTGAGACAATCCTCACCGAAATATCTCGTAAATTTGACCTCGACACTATCAAGCAGCAACTTACTGCCAAGGGTTTAGTACCTCTGCAAGCTTGGACTGACTCCAATCAGTGGTTTGGTTTATTGCTGTGTCAATTGCAAACAGCATAAATGATTTTGGCATTTTGAGGACTTATCACTGTCTATTATTAACTCAAAAATGTTGGATCGTTTTGCATTTTTCAGTCTGGACTCCAGTACTTAATGCAATACGCTTGGGATAAGATAATTTACACACCAATAACCTGTATAGAGACGTTGCAATGCAATGTCTCTACATGCATGAAATCTGTACAAACAATCCTTAACTGAACTGTATTGGTACTTAATGCATAGCTAGTTAATTTCGTCTATAGCAGTTTGCTTTGATTTTTTAATTTACTAGTGTAGGTAACGGGGAATCGGGAAAAAGCTTCTTCGAGTTTGAGTTTTTAAGCGCAAGCGCAGGCTACGCTAACAAAAATTAAATAGGAGTTTTATATTTACTTATTAACTGTTTTTTTATGAAAATCCTACCATAAAACTATACTTTTGTAATTACGATTTTTTCTATAGTAACTATAGAAATTATCAATAGTACTAATTGTTAATTAATTGCAGAAATAGTATTTACTAGAATTTAATACTTGCGATATAAACTGAATGTCTTGATAAATCAATTAAATTAAGTAATTTTTTTTTTGATATGAAATATTTAAAGTTAACAAGATGCTCTTGCTAAATCTACTTTAAGTTTCTTTATCAATCGCATTTAAACATCGCAATTAAGTTTTTCCTTATTTCATATGTATTGGGAGTTATCATGGCAAAACATCTACTAGTTGCTGCTGGTGGAGTGGGCTTTCTATGGTTAATTGTTGGGTTATCACCAGTGCAAGCCCTTTCTAATTTAGAGATTGCAGATAAAAACGTAGTAATTTCTCAAGATGTTGACAGCTATGAAAAACTGGATTTTCATAAAGGTAATTTAGGCAATACTATTTCTAGGGAATTGCTAATAGCTAATGAAAGTCAAAAAGATTTTTCATCTGCGAATCAACAGCAAAAAAGCGAAAATATAGAGTTAGATTTTGCTAATAATTCGCAGCCAATCATACCACAATCTGCAAATTCATCTCAACCATCAGACGAACTTGCACAAGTAACATCCGTATCTCAATTGTCTGATGTACAGCCGACTGATTGGGCCTTTCAAGCACTACAATCTTTGGTTGAGCGCTATGGTTGTATCGCTGGTTATCCCAATCTAACCTATCGCGGTAATCGGGCGATGACTCGCTATGAATTTGCGGCCGGCTTAAATGCTTGTTTAGACCGAATCAACGAACTAATCGCTACTGCAACTGCTGATTTGGTCAAGAAAGAAGATTTAGTCACATTGCAAAAATTACAAGAACAATTTACTGCGGAACTGGGGACATTGCGGGGTAGAGTGGATGCGGTAGAAGCTCGCACGGCAGAACTAGAAGCAAATCAGTTTTCTACTACTACCAAACTCAATGGAGAGGTAATTCTCGCTGGTATTGGTGCTACTGGCGGCGCTCCTGATCGGGGCGACCCTAACATCATCCTAGTAAATAGAGTGCGGTTAAATCTCACCACTAGCTTTACAGGTAAAGATTTATTAATTACGGGATTGCAATCTTATAACTTTTTGGGTGGAGCCGATGGACAGGGTAGCCTGCAAGAAAGTTTAGGATTGGCTTCGCCTATTTTAAGTGCAAGTAGCGCTCGTACCAGTTTTGAACCTCAGTTTCCTGGGATAAACGTCAAGAATTTGTCGAGTGTTGGCGCTAACAGTGTGGAAATTTATAAATTGCTGTATATCTTTCCCGTCGCTGAGAAATTAACCTTGTTTGCGGGAACTGCGGCGGAAACATCTGATGCTTTCCCAGTAATCACACCTTTTTATGGTGAAGGACAAGAGTCAATTTCTCGTTTTGGCGGCTTAAATCCTGTGGTACGGGTTTCTGGCGGGACTTCGGGTACTGGTTTAGCATCGGCGGCGGGATTTATCTTTAATATTTCCCCGAATTTGGATTTAAGAGCCTTGTATGGCAGTGTAAATGCCAACTTACCCCAAAAATCTCCTAATGAGGCACTACCAGGAGTTTCTACTACACCTTTAGGAGCAGGTTTGTTTAGTGGTAGTAGTGTTGTGGCAGCACAGTTAACCTTCAAGCCAAGTGCTGATCTCGATATCGGTCTAAACTATGCTCACAGTTATCATGAAATCAACATTTTAGGTACAGGATTAATTAGAGATGATATTGGTGCGTTAGGTGGTGTTGCGGCTGGGACACCTGTGGCACTCAACTCTGTTGGGGGTACGATGACATGGCGATTTTCTCCCAAGATAGCCTTATCTGGCTACGGTGCAGCCATGTTTGTTGATGATTCTTCTAATAGCGTGAATGCTTCCACTACCTTTACAAGTTGGATGGTGGGAGTTCACTTTAAAGACTTATTCAAGTCAGGGAACAATGCAGGTCTTATTTTTGGTCAGCCACTTTACCGTAGTGATGCTAGTGGTTCTGCTCAACTTGGCGAAAATCGAGCTACTCCCTACCATTTAGAAGCGTATTATCGCGTTAAATTGAATGATCATATCAGTATTACCCCTGGTGCGTTTATTCTGTTTAACCCAGAGGGTAACAGCACAAACGAGACAACAACTGTAGGTGTACTTCGTACTACTTTTACATTTTAACGAAAAGGGAGAGTGGGAAGTAGGGGGGAAATATAGAGTTCTTGTTATGAAGGGCAAAGTAGTACAAGTCTATCTAAAGCTGAGATTTGTACTATGCCTACGGCAAGGTTTAAACCCTTATTGTTTCGTTGCAACTAGTCTAAAGTTCGGTTAATAAGCCAAGGATATGGAAAGTACGACTTTGGAGTTATTTTTGTGAACCATTCAGACAATAAGACAAACTTCATCTAACTTACGAGTGAAGTTTTACTGGTTTCGCGTAGCTAGCATCAAATGAACATAAAGCAGAGAATCCACTACCTTTAGTCTCTAACTCATTTTTGAGGGTTTCTTTAATAGGTTGAGATGAGTTGTTTACCCAGCAATACTTCCCGATTAATGAAGTGTTGATAGAGGGTAACGGTTGGCGACTATGGAAGAGGGGGCGATCGCTTACTTGACTTAAATCAATTTAAGGAAGAATCTCAATATGATGACGATGCCACTTTCTACGCGATGCATTGCAGAATTTATTGGAACATTTGTGCTAGTACTCGGTGGATGTGGTAGTGCTGTTTTTGCAGCTACATTTCCTGATGCAGAAGCTAATGAACTAGGAATTGGTTTTGTAGGTGTTGCTCTGGCATTTGGTCTAACAGTGCTAACTATGGCCTACGCAATTGCTCATATTTCCGGTTGTCATCTTAACCCGGCCGTATCATTTGGGCTGTGGTCAGGAAACCGTTTTCCTAGTTCTGACCTGCTTCCATATATCATTTCTCAAGTATTGGGAGCAATAGTAGCCGCAGGTCTAGTTTATTTAATTGCCACTGGTAAATCAGGATTTACACTTTCTGGTTCTAATCCACTAGCAACAAATGGCTTTGGAGCGCATTCTCCCGGTGGTTATTCATTTGTTGCTTGTTTTATTACAGAAGTTGTACTTACCTTCATTTTTCTAATTGTAATTTTAGGTGCAACTGATGGCCGCGCTCCTAAAGGTTTTGCACCTATTGCTATTGGTCTAGCACTAACACTCATTCATTTGATCAGCATTCCCATAACTAATACATCGGTTAATCCTGCTCGTAGTACTGGCCCTGCTCTTTTTGCTGGTGTAGAGTTGTTTGGACAACTTTGGATGTTTTGGGTAGCTCCAATTTTAGGTGCAATATTGGCAGGTATGTTCTATTCCAAAGTTTTAGGTGAATCAGGAGCGCAAGTTGTGGGTGACGTTCAACCAAGATAGCGTTTTGCAGGAAATCACTAATCTGTTGAGTAGAGATGTAGCAATGTACAGTAGAGACGTAGCATTGCTACGTCTCTACTGTACGCAGAATTTTTGATATGTGGTTGATTTTCATAATTCACATCAGGCGTAACTTTTATGATTCTGTCGCCATGCCGGCAGCTTGCATACTTTGGCAATGGCTGCACAACCCAAAAAACTCTAAGGTATGGTAAAAAATTTTAAACTTATGGCTGGATTCTAACTGGTCTTCTAAGTTATGAACGGGGCATTGATTAATCGGAATTGAGACGCCACATTGCAGGCAAGTTAGGTGGTGTTTGTCTTGCTGCGCTAGGCTGTATAAGGCTTCACCGTTAGCCAAAGTCCGCACTTGTACCAAGCCTTCCAATTTTAAGGCTTCCAAGGAGCGGTAAACTGTTGCTAAACCCATGCTCTGACTGCTATTACGTAGTTCTACGTAAATATCTTGGGCAGAAATGCCTTGTTTGATAGTTTTCAGCAGGTTCAAAATCCGCTCTTGACTGCGGGTGCGTATGGCTCTCATAGACAATAGGTTAAATTTGCCACTGTAGTTGAAGCTGTTGGACTGGCTAACTGATAGATTAACTTTAACCGCTTCGTAATCTTATTTTCACTCAGTTGGAACAGAAAGTTATAGTATAGCGATCGCAGGATTCAGCAAAAGCCCGTGCAAAGGAAGTATTTAGCCAAAATTTTCGTGACGCTTCGTCCTTCAGTCTTAGACCCCGCTGGTGTGGCTGTACAATCCGGTCTTAAGCAACTAGGATACGACAACGTTGAACAGGTGCGGATTGGTAAGTACATTGAACTGACCATCACCTCGACAGAAGAGAAAAAAGCGCGTCAAGACCTTGATAACATCTGTGATCAGATGCTAGCAAATACCGTAATTGAAAATTATCGCTTTGAGTTGATTGAGGTGGAAACACAAACGGGAGTCTTTTAGCGATTGGGGATTGGGGACTGGGGACTGGAGATTGGGGATTGGGGACAGAGAATAATTAATGACCCTTGACCCTTGTACAGACGCGATTAATCGCGTCTCTACCCTTGACCCTTGTATAGACGCGATTAACCGCGTCTCTACCCTTGACCCCTGTATAGACGCGATTAACCGCGTCTCTACTCTTCACAAATGACAAATTACAAATGACAAAATTCGGCGTTATTGTTTTTCCAGGTTCTAATTGCGATCGCGATGTTGCTTATGTTACCAGAGACTTGCTGGGGCAACCAACTCGCATGGTTTGGCATCAAGAAACAGATATTGATGATTTGGATGTTGTGATCATACCTGGTGGTTTTAGTTATGGGGATTATCTCCGCTGCGGTGCGATCGCGCGGTTTTCGCCTGTAATGCAGCAGGTTGTAGAACATGCTCAAAAGGGTAAGTTTGTCCTCGGTATTTGCAACGGTTTTCAGGTCTTGACTGAAGCTGGTTTATTACCTGGGGCGTTGACCAGAAATCGGGATTTGCATTTTATTTGCGATCGCGTTCCCATGAAAGTTGAGCGTACCAATCTTTCTTGGACGCAAGCTTACACCACTGCTGAAATTATTACTTTGCCTGTTGCTCACGGAGAGGGGCGATTCTACGCTAACCAAGCAACTTTATCAGAGATTGAAGATAACGGACAAGTGGTGTTTCGCTATGAAAAAGATAATCTCAACGGCTCACTAAACAACATTGCAGGGATTTGCAATCGTCAAGGCAATGTCTTAGGGATGATGCCGCACCCAGAAAGGGCATCTGATGTAATGTTAGGTAATAGTGATGGGTTGAGGTTGTTCCAAGGATTGTTAGAGAAAGTAACAGCATTAGCTTAGGGTTAATGTTTGCGCCTCCAATAATAAAAAACCATGCTCTTTTTAAGACAGAGGCATGGTTTTTCGCTATAGGGAATAAAACATTAGTAAAGCTACATAATTTGCTGTAAATGCAACACAAATCCAGGCAACACATTTTCTCCTGATAAACTAATAGGATTGTTTAATATTTCTACATCTTTGTCTGGACGATAAATTTCTACTCGCTTGTTTTTCCGGTCGATTAACCAACCTAATTGAGCGCTATTTCGATATACTCTTGCATTTTATCCTGTAAATCTTTTAGGGAATCACTAAAAGAGCGTAACTCTACTACAAAATCAGGACAAATGGGGGCAAATTTTTCTTGTTGTTCTAAAGTAAGAGCATTCCAGCGCTCAATTTTCACCCAAGAAGCATTTGGAGAACGTTCTGCACCATTGGGTAGGGTGAAGCCAGTTGAAGAGTCAAAAACTTCGCCTAAATTACTTTTAGAGTTCCAAGTATCTAATTGAGTGGTGATTTTAACATTACGTCTGCCACTATCACTACCTGTAGGTAGCATAATTAATAATTCTCCTGATGCTGTACGCTCAAATCGATAATCGCGGTTTTTCTGACACAACTGGAAAAATTGTTCATCAGTCAAGTCGATTTTTAATTTCAGGACAGGAGCTAAGGTGACTGTAGTAGCGTTCATAGGCGTATCTGAACATC
The DNA here is from genome assembly GCA_019359395.1 of Komarekiella atlantica HA4396-MV6. Classification (GTDB taxonomy): domain Bacteria; phylum Cyanobacteriota; class Cyanobacteriia; order Cyanobacteriales; family Nostocaceae; genus Komarekiella; species Komarekiella atlantica. The sequence continues at coordinate 78,952 of JAHHHK010000011.1, read as the reverse complement.
TTACTTTCTAGTTGAGTTGGGTGTGCGATCGCTTGATGCGATGATGGAAAGCGATCGCTCCCAAAATCTCAACTATGAGATTAAAGAATGGGCAACGCAACTGGAATTGTAAAGTGAAACTGGCTACCCTGGTCTTTCCCCAGAGACTCAGCCCAAATTTTTCCTCCCAGATTATCGATAATGCAACGACAAATCGCCAAACCCAATCCGGTTCCTCCCACAGTACGTTGCAAAAATCCTTCTTCTTGATAAAAGCGCTCAAAGATAGATTCTAGCCGATTAGGTTCTATACCTCGACCTGTATCCGCAATTGTGACTTTTAACATAGAAGTCTTATTGGAATTCTCCAAGGCTGCTTTACCTCCAACCTCTTGTGAACTCATGAAGTGAGCACGAATGGTGACTTGTCCGCTTTTGTCGGTAAACTTACAGGCGTTTTCGAGTAGCTTACTCAAAACTTCGATCAGTCCTTCTCCATCTATTTGAATTAAAGGCAAATGCTGGGGTAATTCTACAATAATTTTGGGTAATTTCTGACGCGATTCCAGTCCACTTAAAGCCAAATCTAAGTATTCTTTAAGGGAAATTGGCTCTGGTTGCCAGCGCACCAACCCACTTTCCAAACGAGATAAGGTGATAAAGTCCTGGATCAGCTTACGCAAACGCTCTGCATCGTCCAAAGCAGTTTGCAGCATCATTTGCTGCAAATCTGGCGGCATTTCTAGTTCTGTGACTAAACTCTCTAAGCAAACGCGAATGGTAGATAAAGGAGTACGTAATTCATGTCCAACAATGGCAGTTAAGTTACTTTGGGTACGCTCTAGGTCTACGAGTTGGCGATTAAGAGTTTCTAGGTTAGTGTAAGCCTGTGCCTGTATTAAGGCAACTCCAGCTTGAGTAGCGATCGCTTCAACTAAAGCTATATCATCCTCTGTCCACAGATAAGGCTTTGGCTGGTGTAATTCCAGCATTCCCAGCCAGGTTCCCTGATAGCGGATGGGCACTAATAAGCAAGCTCGGATTTGCCAGTGCGCTAGTTGCGTTTTTAAGTCTGGATGTGATTGCAAGCCTAAATCCTGGGTGATATCGGCAATAGCTAGAATTTCTGACTGGTTTTCGCTATTGGTTCGACTTTGCGCCAAAGCAGTTTGAAACAGTGGATGATCTGCCAATGACCAGACTTTCTCTTTCAAAGAAGGTAATTCAGCAGGTGTTGACTCATAAGCAATTGGCTGCTGGCTACCTGGCTGATCAAGATAAAGCAGACACCGGCAATGGCTAAAGGCTTGACCTAATTCTGTAACAGTAACATTCAGAATCTCTTCGGCGTTCAAAGAGTGACGGATCGAAGTAGCGATCGCATTGAGCAGGCGCTCTTTCCGCTCCTTGCTGGCGATCGTGCGATAAGCTTTTAGTAGCCTGTATTGACTGGCTTGCAGATATGTAACTAGGCGGTTGACAAACAGTTTAGAGCCAATCTCTAATACCCGACTAGTTGATGTCTGCGCTTGCGATTCATCCAACAGATGATAGCGCCGCTGTGCTCGCTTAATTTTAGAGGCTAGTTTTGGTTGATAAGCCAAAATCCGCTCTAACATCAGTCGGGCTGCATAAATGCTAACTTGGGGGTCAAAAGTCCAAATCCCCTGAAATTGCCTTAACTGGTCTAGTGATGCTGAGTCTACAGGTGAAGCGTGCTCTCGACAAATCACGCAAGCTGAATATCGCCGACCAATTACGATCAAATGCCACTCTTGAGCTAATTCGTCGTCAGGAGCAAAGGGGATAGTTGCATAAGGGGCTGAAGCAGAGCCAAAGTCAGTCTCCGGTGCAGCTAACACGTAAATATGGTCAGTATGCTGAGCAATTTTCTCATACCGAGGAATTTCCTGGCGGTAAAAACGCTCTTGCTGAAAATTGGCAATCACTAGGGGTCGATCTGTCCCTGCCAATACTAGGTCTTCTATGGCGTGAGAAAGAGCCGTCAGCGAAGACTTAAAATAGATTTGAGGTTGTAGATGTGGTAGTACTTCGCACAAATCCTGCAACAGGGAATTCGAGACACTCATCAGTAGTTAGATTTGATACTGCCTTTGATAATGAGCTTTTAAACAATGGTATTTTTGTCGTTAAGACCGTAATTAGTCATTTGTTCTTTGTAAATAAACCCGAATGACTAATGACAAATAGAGAAGTCTCAGAGGAGTAAAAATAATTCTTCATTTGTTAACCTACTTCGACTAAGCTACGTTCAAGCAAGGTTGCTCCGCTCACGAAGCAGTGGTATAAATCCACTTTAGTCAGGTCTACTTCCGTGAAATCTACGTCACTTAAATCAGTTTTGAACAAAATAGCTTTGGTCAGATTGGTATGACTCAAGTCTGCCTTGCTTAAGTTTGTCCCTGTCAAATTTGCACCGCTGAGATTTGCCCCTGCCAGAAAAGCGCCGCTGAGATTGGCATAGCGTAAGTCTGCACCACTCAAGTTTGCACCGCTGAGGTCGGCATTACTTAAGTCTGCTAAGCGTAGATCTGCCTTGAGTAGAGAGGCCTTGTGCAAATCTACCTGATTAAGCTTCGCCCGAATGAGGTTGGCGGCCTTTAAGTTTGCCCAAATCAGATTTGCTCCACTCAAGTCGGTTCTCCAGAGGGCTGCCGCAGTCAAATTGGCTTCAATCAGATTTGCCCCACGTAAGTTAGCCTGAGATAGAGTCGTGTTAGCTAGATTAGCTTTATCTAGATTGATGCCAGCTAGACACACCTCGCTCATGTTAACTGAGTGCAGGCTTACATAAGTGAAATTTCTTTCTCCTGCACAATAGCGTTTGAGAAGTTCGTCAGCATCCATATAGCTTGCCTCCAAATCTCCATTGATTACCTGGAAATTACAGTATCCAATTGACAATTGCTGAAAATAGCGTTCTTTTAAGAGACTTTTAAAAATGCACCGATGTTAAAACTATTTAACGATGTTTTTGCTTAAGCGTGACGAGGTGGCGATCGCTAACTCGCTCACGCTTAAGTATGCTAGAGCAACTAAGCTAACGCTCTATTTTCGTACAAGGTTGAGCAGTTCTTTAGGAGAAGCCAATAAGTCAATCGCAACAAAGAAGATTTTACCTTGGGGATTTAGTAAAAACCGCCATGCAATATTCATACCTACACTCGCACCAAACCAAGGAGTTTGGACTTTACCCGTGACTTTAACCTGGGTATACCCATCTTCCACTGGTTCAGATACACCACGCTCTGGTATCATTTTCAATCCTTGGCATTCTTCACGCATATAAGCGCGGATTGCTTCCTGACCAACAATCGGTCTTTCAAAAGGAGGTTGCAGAGCACCATCGGACATGAATAGAGCCACAGCCGCATCAAAGTCGTTGGCATTCATGTTGTTGATATAGCCCAACACTGTAGGATTGGTGACGCCCTCAATAGTAACTTTAGTCCGAAATGCTGGTGCAGTCGGGGGAGCCACAGGTTCTAAGACTTTTTTGTAACTACCTGGAGCATTCGGGTCAAATCCCATGCTAATTACGGTATTGCGTAGGATTGTGATTTGTTGACCTGGATCAGCTTGTCGGATTGCTTGCAGCACATCGGCAGCCTTAGTAGAAAGCTTATAGCCTTCTGGAATAGGAGCGACGATTCCTTGCGCCATCCATTCTCCTAACTGATACCAGAAGCCTAACTTGATGTTTACAGTGAAGGACGCATAAGAACGGCAGAGGGGAGTATCAGCACGGTTAGCCAAATCATACATGACTTGTGTTTGAGCATCAAAAGGCATCTGCTTGATTTGCTCAAGTAAACCTTGCGCCAGAACCATGTTAGCTGCCCCTGGAGCCGCAACCGTAATAGATCTACCCATTTCGGTATAGGCAAACCAAAGTAATGCTAGTTGATCTTCAGCATTGAGCTGAGAGAACGATTCAACGACAGTTGGAACAACGTCAGCAACTAAAGTGCCGGGAAAAATACTTTGAGCCGACTGAATGGTAAAAGACATGGCAGGAATTTCAAAAAGAAAACTAAAGTACTGTCAAATTTGAAAAATCAAATGTGTCAAAAACAGAAAGTAAACGCGCTACACACAACAATTTTGTTGCTCTTGAGTTAGATACTCAGCAAAGCAAATCACAGGCTCAACTGCATAGTTATTCAAAGAGCTTTAGTTAGCAGTGGTTTAACGCATTTGTATTGTTTTTGTATCTTTATGTAAAGAAACATAACAAGTTTGTTACAAATAAGCAATGATTTCTTAGCTATATGTTAATAAGTAATTTTTATATAAAATATAAGATTTACTTAAGTTACGAAGAACATCTGTGTTGAAACTCGCTCAAATCTCCTCAAAAGCGATGGTTAGTTTTGATACAAAACAGATAGACTCTGTAGAGACGTTACACTGCGACGTCTCTACCTCTAGTGGATATTTAGAAATAGCAAATTAAGGGCTGATTAAGCTTTGCTTTGTTTGTAACGAGGAGTTGAATTTCAACGTAAGCAACGAATCGCTTCTAAAAGCCCTCTGGCTTTATTCAGTGTCTCTTCGTATTCTTTCTCAGGCTCAGAATCAGCCACCAAACCTGCGCCAGCTTGCACGCTTACCGTATTATCATGCATTACCATTGTGCGAATTGCTATAGCACTATTCAGTTGTCCTTCAAAATCATAATATCCATACACGCCAGAATAAACGCCCCGACGACTAGGTTCTAACTCGTGGATAATTTCCATTGCTCGAATCTTAGGTGCGCCGCTTACCGTACCTGCTGGGAAGCAAGCTTTCAGTAAATCCCATGCGGTTTTGTTTGGTGTTAATTTACCCACAACATTGCTGACAATGTGCATTACATGGGAGTAGCGTTCAACTACCATTAATTCATCAACTTTCACGCTACCGCTTTGGCAAACACGTCCTAGATCATTGCGCCCTAAATCAACGAGCATGACGTGTTCAGCAATTTCTTTAGGGTCTTTAAGTAAATCTTCTGCTAGATCTGTATCTTCTTGGGTTGTTTTACCCCGTGGACGCGTTCCGGCAATTGGGCGTACTGTTGCTATCACTCCACCATCTGGGTCTAGTTCTGCTTTCACCATCACTTCTGGACTGGAACCGATAATTTGCCAATCTTGAAAGTGAAAGTAAGCCATGTAAGGGGAAGGATTAATCTGACGCAAAGAACGGTAAAGGGCAAAAGGGTCGCCTGTGTATGCCGTTGATAATCGCTGAGAAATTACAACTTGGAAGATATCGCCTGCTTTGATGTAGTCTTTTGCTTTTTGGACATTGGCACAGAAATCGTGGCGGGTAAAGTTGCTGGTGTATTCCTGTGTTCCTGTGTTTCTGTGTTCCTCTGCTCTCTTACTCCCTGGGGGTGTCCATGTCAATTTGGTATTTTGTAGCGATAGGGGTAGAGATAGCTTATTGAGCATTTGGGTGACGCGATCGCACGCTTGCTGATATGCTTGGTGTAAATCGGAGTTACGCAAATCAGCATAGGCGATCGCCCAAATTTTTCGCTTCACCTGATCAAAAATTAACAGGTGGTCAACCTGCATCCATAACCCATCTGGAATATTTCTCTGGTCTGGTGGATGAATTGGTACACGCGGCTCTATCCAGCGAATTAATTCATAACCCCAAAATCCAAACAATCCGCCAATTCCTGGCGGGAGTTGCGGTAACTTGACTGGCTGATAAGGTTCTAGACATTGGGCTAAAGCTGTAAAGGGGTCGCCTTCAAACGTCACCTGCGAACCGTCGCGGTGTGTTTGGGTCGTGTTATTGTCCCTTGCTTCTAAAATCCACAACGGGTCGCAACCCAATAAACTGTAGCGTCCCAGTTTTTCCCCGCCTTCCACCGATTCCAACAAAAAGCTATAGGGCTGACCTGCACATACTTTATACCAAGCAGATACGGGCGTATCTAAGTCTGCTACCCACTCTTGATACACTGGGACAAAGTTGCCTTGTTGGGCTAGGCTGCAAAACTGGGAAAAATCAGGAAAAATCATAATTTTTCAATGGTAATTGGCAATAGGTAATAGATTAATTGGTAATTGTTTTTTTACCCATTACCCGTTACCCATTACCCAATTACCCATTAACTACTAACAGCTAGTTATGGAGCGTCGTAAGGATAAACGCCGCTAAACTTAAGTTTTGCTGGACTGGGGTTTTCGCCAATGCGACGGTCTACGTAACGTACTTTTTCGCGGCCTTCGTTTACCTTTTCGGGGAAGACACCATCAGCTGGGTGAATGAAAGTGGTTTCTCCGTTGGGTAAAATCCGGTAGATTTTGTAGTTTGTAATTTTGAATTTCCGCAGTTGACCACCTAAAGCGATACATTGCTCTTTGCGAGCCAAGTGTAGAAGGTTTTCGCCGTTTCGCATAGTGGCAGCACCACCTGTAGGCAATTCAAATACTTGGTCTTTAGGGCTAGTCCAAGTAATAGCGTACTTTTCTTCTACTTTTGCTTTTGTTAGCAAGCCGCCAGTGTTGCCACCATATAGCGGAGTTTGTCCAGAGAGTGTTTCTGCCATAGAGTTGTCTCTCAACGTTTTTAGGGCATCCTAACACCGCCATCAGGATCATATTGCGATCGCGTCATAGACTGTAACAGTTTTTAGTCAAGAGTCATTTGTCATTAGTCATTTGTTAAAAATCTATGCCCAATGCTCCATGACTATTTACTCTTGACTTTTGACCGTTTTTCCTCCTTACTACTCTGGACGATGGGAATGGTGAAATGAAACTGACTACCTTGGTCTTTGCCAAATGACTCTGCCCAAATTTCACCACCCCAGCCATTGACAATTTGGCGGCAAATTGCTAATCCCAGTCCAGTACCGCTTGTGGTACGTCGTAGTGCGCCCTCTTCTTGATAGAAGCGGTCAAAAACTACTTCTAGACGATTGGGTTCAATGCCGCGTCCGGTGTCAGCTACGGTGACTTCGACCATCTGACTCTTGTTGCGAATAGCAATAATCGTGATTTCTCCTTGTGGAGGCGTAAATTTACAAGCATTGTCTATAAGTTTTGCCAGTACCTCCACCAGCCAATCACCGTCAGCTCTGACTAAAGGCAAGTCTTGAGCAATTTGAGTTTTGATTTGAGGCGGCTTTTCTGTTGAGGAGCGGCTGCGATTTCGGCTGAGTGCTAGATCCACACACTCTTGTAACGTCAGTGATTCTGGATGCCATTCGACTCGACCGCTTTCTAGGTTGGAAAGGGTGAGGAAATCTTGTACTAGTTTTCGCATCCGTTCGGAGTCAGAAAGAGCAGTGTTAAGCATCACCTGCTGCAACTCTAAGGGCATATCTGGTTCACTGGCGAGGCTTTCTAGACACACTTGAATCGTAGATAGGGGGGTACGCAGTTCGTGTCCGGTGATGGCTATGAGGTTGCTGCGGGTGCGATCCAGGGCTTCTAGCTGTTGGTTAAGTTCTTCTAGATTGGCGTAAGCTTCCGCTTGAATCAGAGCTGCTCCCACTTGAGTGGCGATCGCTTCTACTAGATCCAATTCCCCAGATTGCCAATCGTGCGGTGGCATCCGGCAATAGTGTAACTCTACAATGCCCAATAACCGCCCTTGATAAAATACTGGTTCTATTAGCCAAGAACGAATAGCAAACTTTTTGGCGATTAAGGACAGTCCCGCCGAATTAATAACACGATTGTCAGTCAGCGTATCGTTAACACAGACGCCCTCACCCTGTTGGACTATTTCCCGAAATAGGGGATTTTTGTCTAACTCCCAGGTTTGGCCGCGAACAGATACAGTACCAGGAGTTAAAAACTCATGTTCAATTACAGCTTGAGCATCTGTAGCTTGAGCGCGGTAAATTAAACAGCGACAAGCTTCTAGATGTTGCCCTAGTTCTTGGGCTGCGACTTGAAGAACTTCATGAGGATCAAGCGATCGCCTGATGGCAGTACTGATCGAGTTGACCAATCGTTCTTTGCGTGCTTGGGCAGTAATTGAACGATAAGCTTTGTGCAATTTGTACTGACTAGCTTGTAAATAAGTTACTAAGCGCTGTACAAAGGGGTCTGTATCAATGTCACAAGCATATTCGCTGACCTGTTCTGCTCCAGAGTAGCTTCTTGGCTCCCCTATGCAAAACCTCTGGCGTGCCTTTTCAATTTTGCTTGCCAGTTCTGGTCTGTAAACCACAATCCTGTCTAAAAGCAATTGGGCTGCTTTCAGGCTAACTCCCCTTTCCGATGTCCAAATTCCCTCAAATCTTCGCGCTGTATCCATATCCAGATTCGGGCTTAGCTCTGGTAATTGGCTATTTTTGGCAATAGAGCCAAGGCTTTCACGGCAAACCAGACAAGTAGCATAGTTGTCAGCAATTACTATCAAATGCCACTCTTGACTTAAACCATCTTCTGGCTCAAAAGCAACCTTTTCGTAGAATTCCGAACTATTGGCAAAATCTGTTTCTGGAGCCGACAATACATACACTTGATTACTTCGCAAAGCAAGCCGCTGGTAGCGATGAGCTTCTTGGCGGTAAAATCGCTCTCGCTGAAAGCTAGCAATTACGAGGGGTTGAACTAAAGTCGCAGCCAAAACCTGATCTTCCATTGCGTGGGAGAGCGCCGTTAGTGAAGCCTTAAAATATAGCTGGGGCCGCAGGTAGGGTAGGGACTTTAGCAGATCACTCAGCACGGAAGTCGAAATGCTCATGAATTATCGTTAAACGCCCAATCTCGACAAGATCTATCCACGTCACAGCTGCATTGTACAAATTACAAAGGACTCTCAAGTTAATTAGACAGTTGCAATATGTAAAGAATGCTAAAAAGCACTTTTTGCCAATGCAAGTGGAACACTTTACTACCATAAAGAAGGAGCATGTGCAGCTTTATTTACAAATTTAAAAGTCTTAATTAGCAAATATAGCTACAGCGGCAATGCATTCGTCTTTTACACCATAGCGTGTCGCAAACATAGATGTAGCATAACCATTTGCCATGGCCGCTTTGTTCTTCACCCAAGTTTTCTTTATCCATTGGCTAGCATTGTGATGTTTCAAATAGTAGGCTACTAAGCCCAATATACATTCTCGCTCAGCTTTGCCATTAGGTAGCGCTGGCAAAGAACCGACAAATTATAGAAAGGGACAAGTAAACACAGGGTTGGTCTCTGTCAGCTTGTTCTTTATTGTCTTACAGCAAGCCATGTTCTAGACGTTTACTTGGAAACCTTTAGTGTCAAGTCTATCACCGATGAGTAGAGAAAAGTTGACAAGATAGTGCTAAGGTAAGAAGTTGCACTTGTAACTCATAGCTGTGAAAGTCAGAAGTCAAAATCGTCAAATCATCATTTTGCCTTGTAATTTCTACTTTATTAACACTCGCGATCGCATACGTTGATTTACACCCACTCAGTTAATCTTTGTTTGTCATCCATAAATCATTGCTGCTACACTTACATAACTTAGTCCATAATTAATTGAACAAATGTAATCAATTAATTAGTTATTATAAACTTGTCTAATCCAATACCAAAAAGATTAAAGATGATTGCATACAATATTAGTCTATAGATGCTTTGCCTACCCATCAACAACAGTGAATTTTGCATCTTCGCTAAGTATTTTCTGCGCCTTTTGTCTGTTAAAGTTGAAAGACCGAGAACTTATCTAAAAAATTCCCCAGTTTCCAGTCTTGACTTCGGATGTATAAAATATACATTTAATAAATATTTGCTTATATAGGTTTGATCGCTACTCTGCCAACAGCATGTGACTATTATTTTGACTCGAAAGGCTTAAATGATTTTTAGACATCTTTCTCCCAAGCTCTGAAGGTCGGTTTTAGACCCACTCTGCGGCAAACCTTTCTCTGTAGTTAACGCTGCTTTATGGTTTGTCCCGTTCTGATGTTCAAGTACTCGCTAAAGCTACCGCTTGCGCTGTCTTAACGCAGAAGCATCTACGGGTTCATCACTTGTTGACTCTGATATAACCACGTAAATACAGACCTGTACACGGAATTTTGGCTAATGACACCGGATACGCTGATGACCCCGGAAAAAATTTTCTTGGACGGAAAAACTTTTATTCCTGCCGAACAATTACCTATCCCAGAGTGGCCTTGTGTTGTCAGTCAAAGACCACAACCAACCCTGACGGTTAAAGATGATGATTTATTTTTCGTCACAGATACTATGGGGAACATTTCTGGCTGTTCTCTCAATGATGGCAATCCCAGTATGGGACTGTTTTGCTGTGATACGCGATTTCTCAGTCGTCTAGAGTTACAAATTGAAGGGCGATCGCCTGTACTCCTTAGTAGTACTGCTGAAAAAGGGTTTTCACTTTCAGTTTTGTGTACAAATCCCAGAATTGATGAATGCTTGAGAGCGGAAACTGTGGGGATTCGCCGGGAAATAGTACTCAATGGAGCGCTATTTGAAGAAATAGAGGTATCTAACTACAGTACAACTAACGTCAGTTTTGAACTAAGCATTAGCTTTGATGCAGATTTTGTGGATTTATTTGAAGTCCGGGGTTATGACAGAGAAAAACGAGGTAGGCTTTTACGCCTAGTGGAACCGACGCTTGAAGAAGAAGCATCTTCTGTTGTTGATAGCGCCTCGTTGCCAACTCATTCCTCTGCGTTGAAGGAAGAATCTCTGACACTCGCCTATCAAGGTCTGGATGGTTCGATAATGGAATCGCGTATCCAATTCCAGCATCGGCGACCAGACAGTTTTAAGGGTTACACAGCGGTTTGGCAACTAGAGTTGGCTTCTCACGAAACCCAAAAGTTGGGCTATCGAGTGAATATGTTGAAAAACAACAAGTCTAGTTCCACAGTGAGTGCAGCTTTTACCCTAGTACAAGCAAAAGCCGCCGAGTTGATGGAGGAGCAAAACTGGGTACAACAAATTACACGGATTAGCTCTGATAAGAGTATTTTCAATCGAGTGATTGAACGAGCCGAGCAAGATATGTATTTGTTGCGCCAGTCTTTTGGCAAGTACAAAACTGTCTCTGCGGGAGTGCCTTGGTTTTCTACACTATTTGGGCGGGATTCTCTGATTACAGCTTCCCAAAGCCTAATGTTAAACCCGCAAATAGCTAAGGAAACTCTAATTTTACTGGCAGCACACCAAGGTCAAATAGACGATGAATGGCGTGAAGAGGAACCAGGTAAGATTTTACACGAGTTACGCTTAGGGGAAATGGCTCGTTGTCAAGAAATTCCCCATACACCCTACTACGGTACAATCGATGCCACTCCTCTGTGGTTGATGCTCTATGCCGAATATTATGCTTGGACTCACGATCAAGAAATTCTAGAGCAACTTTGGCCTCATGCTCTAGCAGCAATGGAGTGGATTGATCGCAATACCAAACAAGATAGCTACCTTAGCTATTACCGTAAATCTAAACGCGGTCTTGCCAACCAAGGCTGGAAAGATTCTGGCGACTGTATTGTAGACCGTAAAGGAGAACTAGCTAACGGCCCAGTTGCCCTTTGTGAAGTGCAAGCTTACGTCTACGCTGCTAAAATGCGCTTAGCAGAAATAGCTAGGATGAAGAAGCGGCTTGATCTTGCAGATCGTTGGCAAGAAGAGGCTAGAAACCTCAAGGTTCGTTTCAACAAAGACTTTTGGATAGAAGACCAGGATTTCTGCGCTCTAGCTTTAGATGGAGATGGCAAGCTAGTAGATAGTATTACCTCAAATCCCGGTCACTGTTTGCATTTGGGGATATTCACACCCGAAAAAGCCTATAGTGTAGCAGAACGGTTGCGCGCACCAGATATGTTTAATGGTTGGGGTATTCGCACTCTAAGTAGTATGTCACCTGCTTATAATCCGATGGGCTATCACATTGGTTCAGTTTGGCCCCATGATAATGCTCTCATTGCAATGGGATTGCGATCGCTTGGTTTAATCGATCAAGCCCTGGAACTCTTTCAAGGCTTATTTGAGATGACTAGTCAACAGCCCTACCAACGTCCTCCAGAACTCTTCTGTGGCTACGAACGCAATGGTGATAATGCCCCTGTGCAGTATCCCGTTGCTTGTACTCCGCAAGCTTGGGCTACTGGCAGTATCTTCCAATTACTACAAATGATGATCAACTTAGTGCCTGACGCCCAAAATAACTGCTTGCGAATTATCGACCCCGCTTTACCAGAATCGATTAATCGCCTGTCCTTCCATAATTTGCGAGTAGGTGCAACAATTCTCGATTTGGAATTTGAGCGTTCTGGTGGTACTACTGCTTGTCGCGTTGCTAAAAAACGGGGCAATCTTCGGGTAGTCATTGAAGCATAAAAAGGGAGTTAGGCGTAGGGAGCCAATAATTTACCACTTTTAATTTTATGCTGTGGGGCGATCGCTTCGCAGCATGACTTGAAATTCAGTGTTAGCTTGCTTCATCGCCAGTGTGTAGATTTCTCAAGAGCTGCTCTGTAAGCTCGATCAATTCAGATACAGTATTTTGCCTCAGTTGTGTAGTTTTGAAGCCATGAGCAATAGTATTACGTAATGAAAGTGCATTCATTAGTAACTGATACTCAGATTTTGAAATTACACCTTCAGTTACTAATTGCTTCACTAAGTAGAGTGGATCAAATCTTTGTAAACTTAACTCTTCCTTTTCAGCAATAAGTCTCAAAGTTGCTTCTACTAAAGACCAAGAATATAGGATAGCTGATTCGAGATGTTGCGTCGTTAGTTGCCTTGCTACTTGCAACTGTGATTCTATTTCATGTTCTTGAAGAGAAACTTCTGCTTTCAGAGAATACGTTGTATCCTCCGGATTGGTCATTACTAATTCAAATCTCCAACCAGGGTGTCTTTGTACTGCTTGAGCTAAATTACCTAAGTATTGATTAGAAGAAGAGTTAAGTGAGGAGCGTGACTTAACTTCAATAACTACATTTTCTTCTCCCCGACGTACTATCATGTCGGGGCGATAGTTATTAAGGAAGTCAGGTAAATCTTCTAGATTTGGATGAAAAAAAACTTCGTAACCCTTTTCACGATACTCCTGTGCTAGTTTCAGTAATCGTTCTCTTTCTAAGTTTGCGGTTGAAGTTGCCATCAAGTACCTACCTCCTGATTAGGAGCATCAATTACAACAATATATAAGAACTCATTGCCACGGGCAAAGCCTTCCGCCAATGTCGAGGTCATGTCTTCTACTTTAAAGTTACCTGACAAATTTCTCTTTCTAACTAGGAGGTCGCTTACTTGATCATCATCGAGGTATGCTAATCCAATAATTGCATCTTGAATAGGCTTTACTATATTGTCTACATCTATTTGAACAGAATCATAAAAATAGGTTATCTGGAGCATAACCAACCCGGTAGCTGTTTTTTGTTCTGAAGACCAGTATTTTTCAGCCTCTTGTCGCACTGTCTTTTTCCAATCTTGAAGCCGATTGCCCTTACCGCGCTTACGAGCCTGTTGTGATACTGGTGGCCCATCTACTATGAACTCAAATCTGGTCAATGCACTTCTAAATAATAGATCACAGGTTATTCTATGCTAGTAACCTCGAATACAAGCAGATAACTCCTGCGACTCATGACAGAGGATCATGTCGTTTTCACGCTCAATGTAGACGAGGTACAGAAGATTCCATCGTCTGTCCAAGCCAATCACAGCATCCCGTTCCTCATCATTGCGGCTTACATCAACTACCACTAGAACACCAATTCAGTATTCAAGATAGGGGCGATAACAACCGATTCTTTCGTAGAGACGTTGCATTGCAGCGTCTCTACAGTCAACGATAATTGGTCGTTTTACCTTACAATTACAATTCAGGGCTGAATCTTGATGCGTGCCAGAACCTTGCAATACTCACCTGTTTCTTATCCTCTTCAACCCGATAAATGATGCGATACGGCTTCAGAATTAACTGGCGAATATCAGGCTCATCAAATTCAGAAACCTTTTGCCTCTTAAATGGAAATTGGCTAAGTTCTTTCGTTTTCTCCAATAAACGCTGACAAATTTTCCTGGCTGCTTCAGGATTGTCGTGAGCGATGTACCGGATGATAATTTCTAAATCTCCAAGTGCTTTTGGCGAGAGAATTACTTGGTAGTCCACGCATCGATTAAGTGTTCAACCTGCTCAACCGGAATGCCTTAACCTTGATCAATTTGGTCAAACCCTTCCCTTATAGCTGCAATAAACTCTATTTTCTAAATAATTTCTCGTAGAGTTACATCTTGGGGCAAATGTTTCACCAACTCAATAACAGCTTCTTTATCACTCATAGCAACTTAAACCTATGTCAAGTAGACAGCATAATTTTAACTTACCAGCCTATCGACGCGATCGCCTACAAATTTAAGAATGGTAAGAAATTTCTGCGTCAGAAAAAGGTTAAGGATGTAAAAACAACAATAATTTACACCCAAACTCCTAATTCCTAGCTCTTATGCTTCCTCTGAATTTTCGCTTTTATGTCCTGGAGATGATTCGTAAAGAGCATCGAGTTGTTGGCGAGCATCATCAACATTAATCGAACGCATTACTAAAAGTGGCTCTTTGATTAAGTTACCCGCGTTATCTAATAACTCTGGATGAGGTATAAACTGTTGTCTTGATCCGAGATAGCCAAAGTTACCTTGATTACCCATTCTTGAAGAATTTGTCGGATAAGTCCGCTCTCGATCAAAACTGAACATAATCAGGTTGCGAATTAAATTAGCAACAGCGATAAATGCAAGGATAGTAAAAGCAAGAATGTAAAGCAGGTGTAACATCGGGTTTTCCTCCAGAGCAGCAATTTTTAAAACTTTATATTGTAACGCTTTGCTTCGCGGACACTATGGCTCACAGTGGTAGCGAATATTTGACGCACTCTATGTGTGTGCGTTTACGATTATTATTGAGGCAAATTGTCAACCGTTATTCCATTTACGGTAACATAGGATACATTATTTTGTTAATCCGAATGATGTTAAGACAATGTTAAGGATTTTGTACTCTTTCTTCGACTTGTATACTGTCTTGCTATTTTCAAGTAGTTTGCCGAATTTTCAATAGATGCAACCAGGACTTAAACTTCATCAGAGCGGCGGAAGCGCATTGCCACATTCCAGCATTCTGTTACCAATTGATGCCAAGGTATTAACGTTGCCATTTCAATCCCGACTTGCCCGTCAGTGGCAGCAAATAGCATCTTCGCCGTATTTAGTTCTTCTTGCGCCTGCTTAACTCGCAGGAGCAAATCCGATTGCTCTTGATCACTCATAAATGAAATGTGTTCGGTTTCCAGAAAGTCGCGCGATCGCGTAAACCAATACTGAAAATCGTCCAGCAGAGGTTCCAAAACCGTCTTTAGCAACTCAGTCCCCGGTAAATTAGAGTCTCGCATAAATGAGAAGCATACTTCCAACTTTATTACTAATATTAACGTTATTTACCATTCTTAACACTTTTCTCATTTCTCTCATAATTTAGAGAGAAGATGTTGTGTAACAAAAGATACAATTAATATTGTACGGTCAGACAGAGGGTTTTGTACAGATCCCTGAGAGATATGTCTATATACCCGCGGGTATAGCTGCTAACAAATTGCAATCAAAAATCAGAAAGGAGGTATTAGAAGTTAAGATTGTAATCTATGATGATAAAGCGATTAAGTCTTTTAATCAATATGTCAATAGACATCTATTTCTTGCACTGCTTTTCTAGGAGATACTACGCGTAGCTTGCTTTTTTCCAGGAATACGCAGATTAATGTAATTAAACATAAATTTCTACATGTTTTATTACAAATTAATTCAGCAGTTTGGATATTAAGCCAAACTTATAGAAATTAAAATAGTTATAGTTGAATAAGCTTACAAATCAAAATATTCTGCATTTTATTGTGAAGCAATAGCAACGCTCAAAAATTAAGTGATTAAACGTATTCAAAGAGAAATGTTTAAGACAGCTATAGGTAAACTAAATTAATGCTTAATACTGATTTTAGTATACTGTTGTGATGCCATGCATCGATTATAGGTAAAAGCATACAAACCTAGAAACTATACCCATGTTATATTTGGGTAGATTTTCAGAACTCGAACTTAGTAAATTATCTTTTGCAATCACTTCGCTAATAGTTCAGCAACCAATGTCGCCAAAATCATCTTCAAATCTCGCTGATCAAAACTTAGAGATGGAACAACCTGAAAAAATGTATTTACCTCGTACCAGCGAATCGGAGAATTTAAAAAAGATTCGCCACACTGCTTCTCATGTGATGGCAATGGCAGTACAAAGGCTGTTTCCCAAAGCGCAAGTTACAATTGGGCCTTGGATTGAAAATGGTTTTTACTATGACTTTGACAATCCAGAACCATTTAGCGAAAGTGATCTAAAAGCCATCCAAAAAGAGATGGTAAAGATTATTAATCGCAAACTGCCAGTTATTCGGGAAGAAGTCAAGCGCGAGGAAGCTGAACGCCGAATTCAGGAAATTAAAGAACCATACAAGCTAGAAATCCTGGCAGATATTAAACAGGAACCAATCACGATTTACCACCTGGGAAATGAATGGTGGGATTTATGTGCTGGGCCTCATTTAGAAAACACCAGCGAATTACACCCGAAAGCTATTGAATTAGAAAGCGTGGCTGGCGCTTATTGGCGTGGGGATGAAACCAAGGCTCAGCTACAACGCATCTACGCCACTGCTTGGGAAAACCCAGAACAACTTGCTGAGTACAAGCGACGCAAAGAAGAAGCGCTGCGGCGAGATCACCGAAAACTTGGTAAGGAATTAGGATTATTTATATTTTCCGACCAAGTGGGCCCAGGTTTACCCTTATGGACGCCTAAAGGTACGCTGTTGCGAAGTATTTTGGAAGATTTTCTGAAGCAGGAACAAATAAAACGCGGATACCAACAGGTTGTCACCCCTCACATTGCCAGAGTGGATTTATTTAAAACCTCTGGACACTGGCAAAAATATAAAGACGATCTCTTCCCAATGATGGCGGAGAGTGAGGAAGCGGCGGCACAAGAACAAGGCTTTGTTCTCAAAGCTATGAATTGTCCCTTCCACATTCAAATATATAAGAGTGAGTTACGTTCTTATCGGGAACTACCGATGCGACTGGCGGAATTTGGTACCGTTTATCGCTACGAACAATCAGGGGAATTGAGTGGTTTAACACGAGTGCGCGGTTTCACCGTGGATGATTCTCACCTCTTCGTCACTGAAGAACAGCTAGACAGCGAATTCCTCAGAGTTGTGGATTTGATTTTGTCAGTTTTCAAAAGTTTACAACTGAAGAACTTTAAAGCTAGGCTCAGTTTCCGCGATCCAGCTAGTGATAAGTATATCGGGTCAGATGAAGCGTGGGAAAAAGCCCAAGGTGCTATTCGTCGTGCTGTTCAACAATTGGGGATGGAGCATTTTGAGGGTATTGGAGAAGCAGCTTTTTATGGCCCTAAACTCGACTTTATTTTTAGTGATGCTTTAGGGCGGGAGTGGCAATTAGGGACTGTGCAAGTAGATTACAACTTGCCAGAACGGTTTGATTTGGAGTACGTCGCTGAAGATGGCGATCGCAAACGCCCAGTAATGATTCACCGTGCGCCTTTTGGTTCACTGGAACGGTTAATTGGTATCTTAATTGAAGAGTATGCTGGGGACTTTCCTTTGTGGTTAGCGCCAGTACAAATTAGATTGTTGCCAGTAGGTGAAGCACAGCTAGATTTTGCTCAAGATGTGGTGGCGAAGATGAGAGCGTTGGGTATGCGTGCAGAAGTCGATATTAGTGGCGATCGCTTAGGTAAACAGATTCGCAATGCGGAGAAGCAAAAAATACCTGTGATGGCAGTTGTGGGAGCTAAAGAAGTCGAAACTAACGCCTTGAGTATCCGTACCCGCGCCTCTGGGGAGCTTGGAGCTATAGCTGTAGATGAGGTGATGGATAAAATGAAGCAAGCGAACGCAAACTTTGAGAACTTCTAGCCAAAAAACGTAATTTAGTGTAACTGAAATGCCTGCTACTATAACCACCTGGTAGCAGGTATTTTTTACAGCCGCTCAATTATCTTGGCATTTTCTGGCAACTTCGCATCTCGTTGTCCAGCCGAACGCGCTCTAGCGGTGAATAAACCAATGGGGGTATTTAATATATCTACAAGGGTGGCTTTGCCTGCGATCGCCTTTACACTTTCTTGCGGTACTTCCTTCAATAACCAACGTGCCAAGCGATAACCACATTCTTGAAGTGTAATCTCTCGCATCAACTCTACACCGTGCAAATCGTGCAAGTAACGATTTGAGCGTCCATAGCGCCGCCATTGACTTTGCAGTTCCTTGAGTGTAGCGCGGTGGCGGTGCTGGACAATCGCCTCTGGGGCAAATTCTAAACGCCCGATTTCCAAGAGAATCCGCCAGCACATGTCTGCGTCGCCGCCACTTGTTAGATAAGGACGAAATAAACCTACTTTTTCTAAGGCGATGCGTCGAATTGCCAAATTAGCGGTTTGACCGTAAGGACGAAAGGAATGGCTAAGAGTATGTTTTTGTGACAGAGTTTCTTGACGGTCTGCGTGTTGTTCTAAGAGGGTTTTGCCTGGTAGTGCCACAATTTCACCTGCGACAATTACTACTTCTGGTTTGACAAAAGGTTGGATTAATGCATCTAGCCATTGTGGTTGCGGACGGCAATCAGCATCAGTAAAAACTACAATTTCACCTGTTGCAGTGCGAATCCCAGTGTTGCGTGCAGCGTAGGAGCTTTGAATTTGGTTTTCGCTCAATGGGTGAATTTTAATTGGGCAGTTTTCGGCAAATGTTTTTAGTAAGGTGAGAGTGCGATCGCTGCTGTTATTATCTACCAGTAAATACTCTACCTGGTCTTTGGGATAAGTTTGAGACAACAAACAGGAAAATAAATCGGGTAAATCTGCCTCACCATTATAAATAGGTACAACCACCGACACATATGGCAAGAAGCTGTTGGCGGTGGTTGTATTAATTGGCTGATGATTCATAATTCTGAGATTTTGGAGTTGGGATTACTATGTAGTATTCCCAATCCAAGTTTCGGTATCAAAATTTCAGGTCGTTGGCGCGATCGCTCAGGGGTAGGGAAGAGGAAGGGCGATTTACCGGGGGTTGAGCAAAGTTACCACCAGATAGAACTGCGATCGCGCGGGCATATTGCGGATCACTCCTAGTTCCAATTAAATCTGGATTAGAAGCTAGCTGACGCTCTTGTGGCTCCGTCAAGTCTACCTTAATATCTGGTGCAATTCCCTTGTGGTTAATATCCGTTCCTTTGGGAGTGTAGTAATGGGCAATGGTTACTGCTAAACCGGAACCATCTGAGAGTTCATGAACCGATTGCACTAAAGCTTTGCCAAAAGTTTGACCACCAACAACTACCGCCCGTCTATTATCTTTGAGCGCTCCTGTCAGGATCTCGCTAGCACTAGCTGAATTACCATCTACTAATACTACTAAGGGGCGATTTGTCAAAGCAGTGCGATTAGCTTTCGTTTCTTCACTTCCTCCCTGACGGTCTACTGTCTTGACAATTCCGCCGTTATCCAGCCACATCCGCGCAATTTCAATGCTCGCTTGTAACAAACCGCCAGGATTACCGCGCAAATCCAACACATAAGCATCAGCTTTTTTGGTGTTCAAATCACGGATGGCTCGTTGCATTTGCTCTGCGGCGTGGGCACTAAACTCTCGCAAACGGATATAACCAACGCGTCGATTTCCTTCTTGCTTGAGGGTATGGCGTACTGTTGGTACTTCAATAGTTGCTCTTGTCAACTTTACATTAAAAATATTTTGCCCCGTCCGTCCCAACCGCAACGTTATGGGAGTACCTGCTTTACCGCGAATTAGCTTGGAGGCGTCATCCACTTTCATTTTGAGAGTGGGTTTACCGTCAATTGCCAAAATTTCATCGCCTGCTTTGATCCCAGCTTTCAGCGCTGGAGAATTTTCTATAGCTTCAACAACGGTGAGTCGCTTAGTCTTTTCGTTTAGCTCCATGCGAATACCAATTCCAGATACTTCCCCAGATGTTTGGTTAGTCAGGGCTTCATACTGCTTGGGATCCATAAACCGTGTGTAAGGATCTCCCAACTTTTGTAAAGCTTCACGGATGGCAGTGTAAGCTTCTTCACGAGAAGTATAGTCTTTACTTAAGAGGCTTTGCCTGGTTGCTTGCCAATCTTGTTGATTAAATTTACCATCAACATATTCACGATTCACCACTTGCCAGGCTTGGTCAACAATCGCTTTCGGACTATCTTGGAAGGCCAGAGCGGCGCGAACGCAGCGAGTCCAAGCAGGGCCAAACACTGAGATAGCAGCAGTTGTAGCGATCGCTCCCCCAATCAAGGCTACCTGGAGCGGCGAGTAACTTTTCGCAGATTGGTTCATGTATATCAGCTGGAATAATTGTGTTGTTGACAGTTTAGCAATCAGGCTTTCCAGAATTTTTTAAGTTTTTATACTCCAAAGTCAGCTATACTCTCTTCACCATTTTTATATTTAAATGATGCTGAAAATACTGCATTAGTTGTTAACAATCATTTCTGAGTTTGCTAGTCTTTTCCGGAAGGCTATACTGACCATGTGACACTTTAATCAGCGTCATCTTTGCAGTCTAGATTACTTTTATAAGATAGCACTTTGATCTTTTAATTGCAGTACTGTCAGACAGCCACAGAATCAGCTTTTTGCACTTAAGTCATGAAACGCAAATTTACCATCAAATCATCAATCCCAAGTAGAGGAAAATTCGGTAAACTGTGGCAATTGTTACAACAAATAGTTTGTGGATTTTGCTTTATCTTAGGCTGTTGGCTGATTTTTACTACCATAACCTTATTTTTTGCTGCTTCTAGACCAGTAGATGCTTTTTTTGTGCTTGGTGGCAGTATTCGTCGGGAAATCTATGTTGCTCAACAAACAAGACAATATCCGCAAACCCCTATTTTAATTTCTCATGGTTCTCCAGACCCATGTTTATGGCTAATTTTTCAGCGGGAAGCAGTCAGTTTACAAAAAGTTTGGTTAGAAAAGTGCGCTAATTCTACTTTTGAAAACTTTTATTATAGTATTCCGATTTTGCGTCATTGGAGGGTGCATAATATAAGATTGATTACCTCCCAAACTCACTTACCAAGAGCCAAATGGATGGCACAAATTCTCCTGGGCGCTCATGGTATTTGGGTAAATTTCGATATTGTTCCAGAGCAAGGTATACCTGGTAATCGTGAGTTTTGGCAAAAAACATTACTGGATTTAACGCGCAGCTTATTTTGGGCGGTTTTCAGTCAAATTATTCAGCCGCAATGTACTGCTGTAACAAGACTTACACAAGTAGATATGTCAGCGTGGGAGCATCGAGGTTTCAAGTGTGAACGCCAAGGGGAGGTGCAAAGATGAAAGTAGGGAGCATGAATAATTGAGAATATGTAGCGATCGCTGTTTGGTATTGTTGAAAACGAGCCTATTCAGCTGGCAAGCAAGTGTGAAGATGCGATCGCAGCAACGCTAGATGATTGCTAGGTTGGGACGTTAATTTTGTATTAAATAGGAATAACGAACCGCCCTCCGGGTGACGCTTTGCGAACGTCGATCTAAGCGTACCCCTACGGGGAAGCAAGCTACGCGCAGCGTCTCGTAGAGAAGGCTTTACGCTGCGCTAACACCAATCGCCTAGGTTGGGAAACCCGCCGGAGAGCGCTGGTTCACCAAGTACGCCAAGTACGCCAAGAAAGAAGAGTTTGAGAGAGATTGTGTGTTTTTTTGCTAATAAACAATAATGGCACACACGAATCCTCTTGAATCTATAAGTACAGAAGGATTTGATTTTTATATTTGATGTAAGTTCGATATTCTACTTATTGCAAAAGTCGTTTTTTTGCGATTTCCTTTGTGCTTTCGAGTGCGTGTTTTAAATGTGACAAGTAATTATAAATAATAATAGTTAGAAAAAGTCTGTAAAAAATTAATTGTTAAGTTAGGTATGTTTGAATAAATCCAAGTTTGCAGTTAGCACTTTAGCCCTAATTACAAGCTACAAAGTATTTTCTATTTAATTATATTTACTTAACTATTATAGCAATTTTTATACAAGTAATTATTAACCGTATATCTGCTGCATGACTATATAGTCTCTGTAAATATCCGTAAATGTTCGCTTTTCAGAGTAACATAGTGAAACAGCGCTATTGATTTGTACTGCTTTATTTAGTAAAGAGTTGTGACACACGTTTGGGAAAGATGAGTAAACTAATTCCAGCCATCAGAGTCAAAAACCTCAACTTTTATTACGACACACAAAAAATATTTGAAAGCGTGTCAATGGATATTTACCAAAACCAAGTTACGGCAATTATTGGTTCTAGTGGTTGTGGCAAGTCTACTTTTCTAAAAGTTCTAAATCGCATGAGTGAATTGGAAAAAGAAGTAAAAGTAGAAGGCAGGGTAGAATTTTTTGGACAGAATATTTATGAGCGTCGCGTCAACTTAAATAGGTTACGCCGTCAAATTAGTATGGTTTTCCCCAGACCAAATCTTTTTCCCATGAGCGTTTACGATAATGTTGCCTATGGAGTGAAATTAGTGGGATGGCGTCCGAAAGTGGAATTAGATGAGATTATCGAATCTGCTATAAGATCTGCCGATCTTTGGGATGAAATAAAAAATAAACTGCATAAATCTGCTTTAGATCTGTCTGGAGGTCAACAGCAACGACTGTGCATTGCTCGTGCTTTAGCAGTTAAACCGAAAGTTCTTTTGATGGATGAGCCTTGTTCTGGTCTTGATCCGATCGCCAGCATGAAAATTGAGAATCTAATCCATAGTTTGCGCTCTGAATTGACAATTGTGATTGTGACTCATAGTATGCCGCAAGTTACTCGCCTCTCTGATTTCACGGCTTTCTTTTATAGCAATGAAAATCGCGTTACTCAATTGCTTGAATTTGGCACTACAAATAAAATCTTTACCAACGCTCTGGATTCCCGTACCCGCGACTATGTTTTAGCACGTATTAATTGAGATTTTTGTTGTAGTTATTTAGATTTGATTTACACAATCTATATTCAAGTTACTTGAGTCAGCTTTCACTTGATACTACAAGTCAGGAAACCCGACACCACTTGTTTTAACTAATTTTTATAGAAATTAGGGGAGAAAGAGACATTTACCTCTGTCTCTTTCTCCCCTAGAGCATCGATTCAGTAATCGCAAAAACCCGATTTCTTTTCGGTAAAACGACCAATTATCATTGGCTGTAGAGACGTTGCATTGCAACGTCTCTACGAAATAATCGGTTTTCTAGAACTACCTAATCAGTGTCTTGAGAAGGCAAAATCAACAAAAATGCTATCTCTAAGCAGGTCGCCAGCGCTCTATTTTACCTGTGTACAAGCTTACGTAGTAAAGATTTCCATCTGCTCCATTGCTAATTTGCACAGGCGATACTACATCGGATGCAAACCGTCTAACTGAAACAACTTTGCCCTCACTGTTCAATGTCAAATTATCAATAGTTCCTCTACTCGCATCAGCGATAAACAAGGTATTTTGATAGATTGAGGGGAAAGTTTTACCTGTGTAAAAATCACCTCCAACGACCGCACTACCGGGATCATTATTGGCATTAGAATGTTTGTAGGTATAAGTTGGTGCTGTAACTTTTGCGCCACTATTGTAAAAGGTTGTTGCTGATGGCGCTGTACCTGGGTTAACAGCATATTGTGATTGTTTTAGACTAACAACATTGCCGCTGGCATCAAGCCCACCTTCAAAGTAGGGCCAGCCAAAGTTAGCTCCTTTTTTTCCAATGTTGATCTCTTCCCAGTTCCGCCAACCTACGTCACCAATGACGGGAGTATTGTTCCGTGCATCTATGGTAAAGCGGAAGGGGTTACGCAGACCGGAATTATAGACCTTGGAACGGTTGCTCTTGGGATCTCCGTTGTAGTAAGGATTATCGGCTAAGCCTTCACCAGTAATTGGGTCAATCCGCAGCATTTTGCCTGACAGATTATTGACATCTTGGACGCGAATTGCTCGTGGGTCTTCCCGGTTGTAGGAAGTACCATCGCCGATGCTAACAAATAGAGAGCCATCAGTACCAAACTGTAGACTACCAACTGAGTGAGATTCACTATCAGTTGCTATAAAATCCTGGACGTTTGTGATGTTGTTGAGATTGTTTAGATAATCTTGAGTGTTGGTAAATAGCTCGTTAGTAGCTTTGTTGAGAATTCCTGATGGTGCAGCGTTAGCTGTATTGTTAGTACTAACATTTGTGCTATTACTATCTGGACGACTGATGTACTTCCAAATGCTGTTTTTGCCTAGCAGGATAACTTCGCTCTTAGCGATCGCAGTAGTGTAGTTGGTTTTAGCGTCAGCTGTCACCCGAATTAACTGGGCTGCACGGTTGCCAGCCTTGTCTGGATCGTCCAATGTGCTGCTGGTTTTGTTTGTATAGACTTCTGCTGGATCGTGGGTGAATAACAGATAGACATACGGGGTTTTGGGGAAATCTGGATGTACAGCAATGCCTAACAGACCGCGATCGCGCGTATTATTTACCTGCCGAGAAATATCGATAAATGGTGTTGATAGTAATTTGCCATTTTCAAACACCTTCACTACCCCATCTTTCTGGGCAATGAACATGCGTTTATTGTCAGGTGTCCAATCAAAAGCTGTAGGATTGCTCAACCCGGAAACCACAGTCTCTTTAACAAAGCTACCAGGATCATCATCAATGATGGTAATGACAGACGTGTCTTTGCTAGTTAGTTTTGCGCCAATTGCGTTACTGAATTTCAAACTGAACGTTTCATTTGGTTCCCCAGTGGTGTCATTAATAATGGAGATAGGAATCGTCTTACTGATTTGTCCGGCTGCAAAGTTCAAGGTTCCAGATACAGCCTTGTAGTCAGATCCAACTTTCGCAGTCCCATCCACAGTTTGGTAATCTACACTAGCCGTTGCTGAACTGTTACCTCGTGTAACTGTCACAGTCGCAGTACCATCTTTCTCGTTCACTACTGGCGCAGAGATATTGAGGTCAGTGCCATCATCATCTTGAATCGTAATTACGGCAGTTCTCTGAATTCCTAGAGTTGCCCCTTCTGGTTGGTCAATTACGAAACTAAAGGTTTCGTTTGGTTCTGATAATGAATCGTTCAGAATAGGAATCTTGACCTGTCTGCTGCTTTCTCCCGCTGCAAAGATGATTGTCCCGGCGGTTTGAGTATAGTCAACCCCTGCTGTAGCACTCTCAGCGGTGGTGGAATACTTAACTGAAGATATCCCTTTTAAATCACCACTTCGCAGCAAAGTAATGCTTACACTACCATCTGATTCGCGCACGGTTCCAGGAGATGGCCCTAATGTGATGGTAGGTTC
The DNA here is from genome assembly GCA_019359395.1 of Komarekiella atlantica HA4396-MV6. Taxonomy (GTDB): domain Bacteria; phylum Cyanobacteriota; class Cyanobacteriia; order Cyanobacteriales; family Nostocaceae; genus Komarekiella; species Komarekiella atlantica. Next base: position 53,534 of record JAHHHK010000011.1, on the reverse strand, counting down.
CAAAGCTGGTGAATAAAGTTGAGACTGGGGAATAATTTCTTTGGTCTGAGAAGAACTTGACCAAGCGAGTTTAGCAACTCCTTCATATTTATCTTCGTAGTACTCCATCTTAATGTCGTACTTCTGACCTGCAACCAGTGTGATTGTGCCGCTCGATTCTGTGGGGCGTTGGTTAACAAAGTTGTTGATAATTTGTTGACCATTCACCGACAGTCGTACACCATCATCAGCAGTGGTGTAGAAGGTATAGGTTTCGCTGTACTTGGCTTGCACCTGACCTGTCCAGCGTACTGAGAAGGTATCTGCACCTACCGATGTTGCAGGCGAACCGCTACCCCAGTCAAAGTTCACCCCTGCATCTGTACGAGTTAGCTTCAGGTTGGTGAAGTCTTTGTTGTCGTAATATTCTCCTTTTAATCCTGTACCTGTACCTACCGGGGCTGTAGGAGCTGCACTATAAAGTTGAGACTGGGGAATAATTTCTTTGGTCTGAGAAGAACTTGACCAAGCGAGTTTAGCAACTCCTTCATATTTATCTTCGTAGTACTCCATCTTAATGTCGTACTTCTGACCTGCAACCAGTGTGATTGTGCCGCTCGATTCTGTGGGGCGTTGGTTAACAAAGTTGTTGATAATTTGTTGACCATTCACCGACAGTCGTACACCATCATCAGCAGTGGTGTAGAAGGTGTAGGTTTCGCTGTACTTGGCTTGCACCTGACCTGTCCAGCGTACTGAGAAGGTATCTGCACCTACCGATGTTGCAGGCGAACCCTTACCCCAGTCAAAGTTCACCCCTGCATCTGTACGAGTTAGCTTCAGGTTGGTGAAGTCTTTGTTGTCGTAATATTCTCCTTTTAATCCATTTCCACTAGAGAGCGCACTATCACTAGCTCTAGCAGTTACGATTGATTTTTGTTCAGTTGTATCTAAAGGTGATTGAGTAGCAACTACTGAACTTGTTGCATTAGGGTCTAATAGAGTATTAGAGTTAGGACTTGCAAGATTATTCATTGAGATATATGCCTCATAGCTACATTAAAACTGACACCCAAATGAATACTTGAGGGTGAGTTTTACATTGATTTCTTTGTAAAAATAAACGCCAATCTATAGTGTGGTAATTCTAGATTTGAGTTATAAAAATGTTTTTTCAGGAGACGCGCAGCAATTTACAGGAGGGTAATACAAGCACACCAACAAAGAAAAAATAGCGTTTGACGCATCATCTAGAACTACACAAAAATTTTAATTAGCTTGTTATCTTAATGACTCTAAAATTTTCCATTAGTGCCTACTTTTCTTTTATTAAGAACTTACAATCTTTGGCACGTCAAAAACTAGCTTGATGAATTTAATTTAATTAAACTATCAACTAATTATTTACATTAATTATCAAAAATATGACGTGACTATATAATCAAAATACACTTCTGTCTAAAAAACAGAAGCTATTTCTATGCAGTAACTTACCGAAAATAACTAAATAATAGGCTTAACACTACTATATAATCACTATTTTTGAGAACCCATAATCAAACTAAACATGTGAGTGATAAAGGCATAGGAAAAGTAGTGCTTGGCAAGAACAAATACATACTTAGATGCATGAAATCTCAGATTTTGCTATCTTCATGTAAATTTCAGTAATTACTCGGTTTTAACTAATTCATTACATATTTGACACTACATAACAGTACTATGTCTATTTTTTTTAGAAGCATTGTTTAAATATTCATATATATATCTAGTTTTTAAAGCTATATCAAAGTTTTTCGCAGCATTGAATGAAAATAACCAAAATACGGGATAATTACCTGTCTTCTGGATTACAAATATAATAAGTATATAAAAATTTTATGAAGAAAACTGTTGATATTTAAAGATTAAAAAAACACTGTTATTATTCGGTTGGTTGATCACCATGCCATTTCAGCTACTCTCAATAATTTTTATAGTTCAATATTATACGACTATATTATGTACTTTTAAGTAGCTGGGTACAAATAAACATAATTATGATCAAATCACTGTTTTAAAGCTTAAAGCTTATAAAAAAGGAGCTTTTGACTTTTAATTATTTATTTCCCATTAACGTTTAATTGCGCCTATACATTGAATAGTTTTGTAATTTTTAGCCTTAGAGGATATTTTAAAAGTCCAAGAGCTGTTTTTGAGCAGGGGAGGCAGGGGAAGCAGGGAGAGTAAGAAAAGTGATTTGTATCAAGAATTTCGTGAAATGGTATGAGACGTTGCTTTGTAGCTAGCTTGTTTTTTAGGAATGGACTCCACTACCCTTCAAGAGCGCTAAGAGCGCGATCGCGCTGTGTACCCTGCGCTTTACTACAGCATGACAACAAAAACCCTGTAAAAACATCCTCTAACAGAGGATCTTCGATTTTCAGGCGGTTGAAAGTGCTAATTGAGATTGGTTATCATGCCATTTAACGAAAATAACGTAGGAAAAATCACAAGTTTGACGTTGTACATTCCCACTTTCCCCTAGACTAAGGGCAGCAACTTTGTTCAAACTGGCTGAGGAAAGTAAACTTTGACTGAGACAAACAATTTAACCTTGTCCCTCCAAAATGTCTCACGCAGGGAATTGCGAGATTTAGTGCGAACTCAGCTGCAAATGCTGCTGGAAGTGGAGGATTTGCAGGGAGCAAAAGCGATTCTAGTACCTGTCCAACCTGCGGATATTGCCGAGGCAATTGAGGGTTTGCCAGAAGCAATGCACGCTTTGGCTTTTCGCTTGCTTTCTAAGGATGAAGCAATTGAAGTTTATGAACATCTTGACTACAGCGTCCAAGAACGGCTAATTGAAGAACTCAGAAGTCAGGATGTGCGTGACATTGTAGATAAAATGTCGCCGGATGACCGAGCTAGGTTATTTGATGAATTACCAGCAAAAGTCGTTAATCGCCTGCTAGAACAACTAAGTCCAGCAGAACGCCAAGCTACGGCCCAGCTATTGGGTTATGAAGCTGATACAGCTGGGCGAATCATGACACCAGAGGTCATGTCACTAAAAGAAAATTTTACGGCATCTCAAGCACTAGAACGGATTCGCAACTTAGCTAATGCCAGTGAAATGATTTACTACCTTTACATTACTGATGCGGAAAGGCATTTGTCAGGGATTTTATCACTGCGTGAGTTGGTGACGGCTCAACCGGAGCAAACTATTGGTGAAATTATGACCCGTGATGTGGTGTTTATCCACACTGATACAGATCAAGAAGAAGTTGCAAGATTAATTCAGAGATATGATTTTTTGGCTGTGCCTGTAGTAGACCGAGAACATCGTCTAGTGGGTATCGTCACTGTGGATGATGTGATTGATATTCTGCAACAAGAAACCACCGAGGATATCTATGCCTTGGGTGGAGGTGTGCAGTCAGGCGGTGACAACTACTTTCAAATGAATTTACTGGAAGTTGCTCGCAAACGAGTTGTCTGGTTGTTAGTCTTATTAATAACTAATACTATTACAGGCACAATTATTAAGTCACAAGAAGATATTTTGGCAAAAGTAGTAGTATTGACTGCATTCATCCCTTTGCTGACTGGTACTGGCGGTAACGTGGGTGCTCAGTCCTCTACAGTAGTAATTCGCGGGATGAATACTGATGAGATCCGATCGCTTGGAGCATTACAGGTGATTGGAAGGGAAGCGATCGCCGGGGCGTTGCTGGGAGTTATGCTAGGTACGATCGCTACTGTCTGGGCTTACTTTTTACAAGGACAGTTAGAGGTAGCGATCGCTGTAGGCTCCAGTCTAGTAGCTATTTCTCTTTTAGCTTCTATTTCTGGTTCGGCACTGCCGTTTTTATTCCGCTTCCTCCGCCTAGATCCTGCATTGATGTCAGCACCATTTATCACTACAGCAGTTGATGTAGTAGGTGTTTTGATTTACTTCAATTTAGCGCGGGTAATTTTGAAATTATGAAAAGAGTCATTAGTCATTAGTGAAGAAAAAACTCAAAGGACAAAGGATAAATGACTAATTTTTACAATTCTGATGGTGTATCTGGAGCAACGATTTCGCCAGTACCCAATTGTAGTATCAAGTCTTGGTCGGTAATCAGTTCGCTGAGTTCTTTGACTTGCAAATTCATTTCTTCACAAGCTTGTCTGAGTTCTCTTGCAAATTTGTTGAGATCATCACCATAGCCACATTGATAGGCAGCTGTTTCAATTCCCTGCTTAGCATTTGCTCTAGCACAATCTACTAATTCTGTGCCATGCAATGGTGTAGGAGATGCCATAGACGTAGTTGTTATTTCTTGTGTTTGCTGTTAAACAGCTTACCAGTCTTTTAGCATAAACTCATCTCTCCAATGGATGAAAATGGAGATACAATTAAGAGTAAAAGTGAGGAATCAAAATGCAAATTTTGTAGTTCCTCACTCATAATTATTATTTTTTTTGCTTAACCGTTGACTACTTCTCCACCGTTAGGATGTAACACCTGACCAGACATATAAGAAGCGTCATCAGAAGCTAAAAATACATAGCTGGGAGCTACTTCTTCAGGTTGTCCGGCTCTTTGCATTGGTACTTGTTTACCGAAGTTTGCAACTTTATCTTCAGGAAAAGTTGCAGGAATTAAAGGTGTCCAAATCGGCCCAGGAGCCACAGCATTGACGCGAATACCCTTTTCAATTAAATTCTGAGATAGGGAACGAGTAAAGGCAATGATCGCACCTTTTGTGGAAGAATAATCAAGTAGTTGCGGACTGCCTTTATAAGCCGTTACTGATGTTGTATTGATGATAGAACTGCCTTCTTGCAAGTGCTTGAGTGCAGCTTTGGTTAAGAAAAACATAGAGAAAATATTAGTGCGGAAAGTTCGTTCTAACTGCTTTTCGCTGATATCTTCAATACTTTCTTGCGGATGCTGTTCGGCAGCGTTGTTGATGAGAATATCGAGTTTACCAAACTCATCCACTGTTTGTTGTACAGCTTGCTGACAAAAACTTTCATCGCCAATATCGCCTGCTATGAGTATTGCACGACGCCCTTGTTTTTCTACCAAATTTTTTGTTTCTTTAGCGTCATCATGTTCGTTAAGATAAAGAATCGCCAAATCTGCACCTTCTTTGGCAAATGCGATCGCTACAGCACGACCAATACCACTATCTCCACCCGTAATCAATGCTACTTTGCCTTTTAATTTGTCACTTCCGCGATACTGAGAATCGTCGGCTTTAGGTTTTGGCGTCATTTCTGATTCAACGCCTGGTAATTCTTGACTTTGTGGTGGTTGTAATGTTTGTTCTGCCATAAAACTATTCCAATAGTAAAAAAGAACCAATAATTGACAAATTCCCAAAAGTAAACCTTGGATTTATTCAACCCAAGGTTTACTTTTTGCTTTGGCTCCCACTTGCCATTTGCAATGGATGTTTCCACCCTAGATACTTACCAAACGTACTAATTACTGCAAAATGTACGTAACTTTGATTATTTAACCTCACTCCAGACACCCACTTTTACTATGACCACGAAAACAAGTACACAACTTTCTGAACGATGAAGGATTTATCCTTTTCATCTGTTTTTAAGTTAGCTGTAAATACTGCTGAAGTTTATCGCTCTCTAGAGGGAACCCAAGCTCAAATTTACTCAACCTTAAGATGTAAAATAAATTAAGAAAAATTATGTCATTTGAAATATAAAGTATGTTTTTTATCTTTTATGTAAATCTGGTTTTAGGTGAGCAGTAATATCTACTTTAACCTTCCCAGTTATCGGTTCAAAAATAGCTGAATTATGCTAATTTCGTTAAGATTAATTTAGGTCTATATATTCTGAGAAGCTTACAGCACATTGCCGCCAAGATTCTCTAAAATACCTACATTAACAAATTCAGTGTTAGGCATAAGTGTATTTAATTGGTAAATTTGCATACTAGTATTTTGGACTTAAGGGGATTTCCGTTATTTGATATTCAACCTTTGGGACTGTTTAGGCGATCGCTAAATCTATAGTTTTATCTTTTGCTTAAAAACAGGGATGACTTGTTACAAAAAGATACACTCTTAGGGTTGAACATTAGCACTTCCAAATTGGAGTTTGGAAGATACCAAAGTAGTAAAGCAGTGTTGGAATTAGGATGAGAAAAGGGTTATGACCACAATTAATCTTTCAGAATTAGAGCAGTGTGATCAGTTTCGCCATTTGCAATTAACTTTGCGCGAACGCTGGAAAACTATCGAGTTATTTGACAATAGCGAGGCAGATATTTTAGTTGTTCCCTCCTTGAGTATCGACCAGCGCGAACTCCAAAAAATCGCAGGCTGTGAACATTATGAAGAACGATTACTATTTTCTTTGATGCGCTTACGCAATCCACGAACTAGGCTGATTTATGTCACGTCAGTACCACTGCATCCCAGTATTATTGAATACTATTTACAACTTTTACCCGGAATTCCTTTTTCTCATGCTCGCAATCGCTTGCTGCTACTTTCTACTTATGATTCCTCTCTTAAACCTCTAAGTCAAAAGATTTTGGAACGTCCGCGTTTACTAGAGCGAATTCGTCAAGCTTTGAGGCTGGAAAAATCATTTATGATCTGCTATAACTCAGCTTCATGGGAAGGCGAATTGTCGGTAAAATTGGGTGTACCACTTTACGCAGCTGCACCAGACTTGCAGATTTGGGGTAGTAAAAGTGGAAGTCGGCAAATTTTTGCTGAAAGCGGAGTACCACATCCAGATGGTAGTAAAAAGGTGTGGAATTCCGCGGATTTGGCAGAAGTTACTGCTGATTTGTGGGAACGCCAACCGACATTACAACGCATAGTAGTAAAGCTCAACGAAGGCATTTCTGGAGAAGGAAATGCGCTGCTAGACCTTAGACCAATTGCAAGTGTAGCACCAGAGCAATGTGATCATGCTCAAAGGGTAGCAACAATTAGCGATCGCTTCTCAACTCTGCGCTTTCAAGCCAAACAAGAGACTTGGGAAAATTTTTCGGGACGAATCCCGGAACTAGGCGCAATTGTTGAGGCATTTGTAGAAGGAGAAATTAAGCGATCGCCTAGTGTCCAAGGACGAATCACACCCACTGGCGAAGTGGAAATCCTTTCAACCCACGACCAAATTCTTGGAGGGCCAGACGGTCAGATTTATCTTGGTTGTCGATTCCCCGCTGATGAACGCTATCGGTTGCAATTACAGCAATTGGGGTTAAAAGTTGGCAGAAAGCTTGCAGAAAAAGGCGCTTTAGAGAGGTTTGGAGTAGATTTTATCACCGTTGATCAAGGTAATGGAGAGTGGGATATTCAGGCGATCGAAATTAATTTGCGTAAAGGCGGTACTACTCATCCTTTCATGACCCTGAAATTATTAACTAACGGTCGCTATGACCTCTCCACAGGCTTATTTTACAGTCAGCAAGGTCGTCCTAAATATTACATTGCCACCGACAACCTACAAAAAGACCGCTATCGCGGATTGTTAGCTAATGATTTGATGGATATCATCGCTCATCACAGACTGCATTTTGACAGCGGCACTGAAACAGGAACAGTGTTTCATCTCATGGGTTGTCTTTCTCAGTTTGGCAAATTGGGATTAACCAGTATCGGTGATTCCCCACAACAAGCAGAAGAAATTTATAACAAAGTCGTCAAAGTTTTGGATGAAGAAACTCGCAGCAATAATAGTGATTTACCCTTGTTCTCCGATTACGCCTTTCCTGTTAGTTGGGATGGATATGAATGAATAAAAAGGAATAGGGAAAACTAGGCCGCTTGGGTTCGCATAGCGGGGCAGTATTTAAACCTGTCCCATATCCCCGTTCTCCGTTCCCGCACCAAAGTAAGAGGCTGGTGAACTATTCACATTTCTGCTGACGAAAGTGCGATCGCTCAAGGCTATTTCATTCTATTTGACCACAAAGTACCGGAAGAAGGTAATTCTGTAGCTACCCGCTTGCGTGCGATGATCAGCAATACCACTGCTGCACCCGCAAATATGACGTTCCCAATCACATCAAGCTGAGGGCTTGTATCACTGGTCGAAGGGACTTGGACAAAGCCAAACCATGCGTACACCAATAGCAATCCGCCTGACACGGCAAAGGTATGCCGCGCATTCCAATCAGATCGCTTGGCTCCCTGCCACAACAGGCTGCTACCTGTTATGAGCAATGCCAGCATCCCAGCCACATTAAAGCTTGCTGGAATTGTGTCATGCACGATCAGCGATCACTGCCCAATATGGGCTAGAAGCCGTCAGTGTGCGCGACGTTGCTGCTGAAGCAGGTGTATCGGTGGGGTTGGTGCAGCACTACTTTAAGACAAAGGACGAGATGCTGCTCTTTGCGTGTCGCTACATGATCGAACGCGCAAATGCGCGTACACAAGCGCTATTCAATAGCTCGCCTGAGCCACAATCAGCACGCTCTGTGTTGCGTGGTCTGTTTGAGCAGATGCTCCCGTTAACCGAAGAGCGACGTGTCGCTATCCGCGTCTGGATTGCGTTTCTCGCCAGAGCCGTTGTCAAGCCTGAGCTTGGGGTATTTATGCAGCAGACGCACATGAATACTCACATATTCATCGCTGCACAACTACGTCAGGGTCAGCGTACTGGTGAAGTTGAGGACAGCATTGATGTGGATCGGGCAACAAGGGCAATCTTCATGCTCGTGGAAGGGCTGGTTTCGCATGTTCAGATTGGTCACTACACTGGCGAACAAGCTATGCAAGCTATAGATGATCGCCTTGACGAGGTGTTTCGCTCTCCGACATACCCGCCGTGATAACGTCCTTTAACAAACAATTTAAAATAGTTAAAATATCAAAATTATTAAAACATTTGTGTGTTTTTTGATTATTTTAGTTTTTTTGATATCTTTTACTTTATCACTACGATATTCAAAGTACTTCTAAAAGTATCGAGACATAGCAAAAAGCAATTAGAACTTCCCAAGTCTACCTTTTGATGAGATGACTTTAAGTTTACATTGCTTGGTGAAATTTTTGTGCGAAATTACTCTAAGTTTCCTATTTTGTGGATTGATCATAACTAAATTACTTTGAGAGCTTCCTAAAAATAGGAATAATTCAAGCACTGTTCAGCATAGCTACAAGTTTAAAGTATTTATCTCATCTGTAATTGTATCTAAGGACTGTTCTAAATATGCCTCTTGTAAAACGTTGTTTAGCCGAATTTATCGGCACTTTTTGGCTTGTTTTGGGTGGCTGTGGCAGTGCTGTTTTAGCTGCTGCATACACGGCAGATGCCGCAAAAATCAGCGAGAGTACTTCTTTTCCATTGGGTATTGGATTGGTAGGCGTATCCCTAGCATTTGGACTTACTGTACTTACAGGGGCTTATGCACTTGGTCATATTTCTGGTGGTCATTTCAACCCAGCTGTTTCTTTTGGGCTGTGGGCAGGAAAGCGCTTTCCAGGGTCAGATCTACTACCTTATATTGTCTCTCAAGTGATCGGTGCATTTGTTGGTGCTGGGGTTATCTATCTAATTGCTAGCGGTAAAACTGGATTTGTCCTTAGTGGCTCTAATCCACTTGCCACTAACGGCTATGGTGCTCATTCTCCAGGTGGTTATACGCTGTTTGCTTGCCTGATCACTGAAATTGTGATGACTTTTATGTTTCTGCTAATTATTTTAGGTGTGACTGATCGTCGTGCTCCCCAAGGACTTGCGCCACTTGCAATTGGTTTTGGACTAACCTTGATTCACCTAATTAGTATTCCTGTAACTAATACCTCGGTAAATCCTGCCCGCAGTACTGGAGTTGCTCTGTTTGCAGGCGTAGAACTTTTTTCTCAAGTATGGCTGTTCTGGATAGCTCCTATTTTTGGAGCTATTTTAGCAGGATGGTTCTACTTAGCTGTGTTTAGTGAATCGGCAATAGAAGAACCGCAGCAATTCAAGGAGTTAGTCTAGTTGTAATGAGGCTGCGATCGCTAATACTCCTATGACATCTCTGGAAATTCGAGCATCCCGCCAGAAGCTCAGTATGAAGTATACCGAATTGTCGTAATTATTGAGCGTCAAATTATTTGACGCTCAACATAAAATATTTAAAAGCAGAGAAACGTTAAAATCAAGTCAGCCTTTGTATTGTAGCGGTTGTGTCCCACATCACTCAGAGTGCGGTTCACTGCATAAATCCTGACTGTCAACGTCCTTATCCTCAGCCTTGGGGAAACAAATTTTGTAACAGCTGTGGCGCACCGCTACAGCTGTTAGACCGCTATATCCCATTTCAGCCTTTAGGTTCAGGAGGATTTGCTCAAATTTACACGGTTTGGGATGAAAAAACTCAAACAGAGAAAGTACTGAAAGTGCTGGTGGAAGATTCACTGAAGGCACAGGAATTGTTTACCCAAGAAGCAGCGGTTTTAAGTAGTTTGCAGCATCCGGGTGTCCCCCAAGTTGATGCTGATGGGTATTTTCAAATAAATTTGTTCAGTCCCAAACAGCGCCGACTAGCTTGTTTGGTAATGGAAAAAATCAATGGGCAGACTTTAGAGGATATATTAAAAAGTTATCCTCAAGGGTGTCCTGAAGATTTGGTATTAAACTGGTTCACCCAGGCTGTGAAGATTTTACAGGTATTGCACAAACGCCAGATTATTCACCGCGACATCAAACCTTCTAATTTGATGCTAGGTACTCCTTCTACAAATGTACCTCTAGTTCAAAGAACAGGTGGCGATCGCTTAGTGCTAATTGATTTTGGCGGCGCAAAACAATTTAGCACAGCAATGCTGCGTCGTGAGTCTAGTTCCACCCGGCTATTTTCTTCTGGCTATAGTCCACCGGAACAAGTGACTGGGGGAAATGTGAGCCCAAGTGCTGATTTTTATGCCCTTGGTCGAACGATGATTGAATTACTAACGGGCAAATATCCGCCGCAGTTGGAAGATCCGCAAACTGGGGAGTTACGCTGGCGTGCTGGGGTGAATGTCAAACCGCAACTAGCAGATTTACTAGATGAGATGGTACGAGATGATGTGCGATCGCGTCCAGCAAATGCGGCCATTATTCAAAAACGTTTAGCGAAAATTTCCAAAGCATCACCACAGCAAGGGTTGTTTTCCCAATTGCGAGACACTGTTAAACAAACCTCAACGCAAGCATCCCAAAAATTTGCACTGTTAATACAAGCTGTTGAGCAAGCTTTCGCCGACTTTAATCGAGCTGTCGGTAAAACTACTCGTTTTATAGTCAAGACGATTTTTAAAGTTTTACAAGCTTGTTTAGCAACAATTTGGGCGATGATTCTGACTTGTCTCGGCGCTTGTTTAGGTGCGATCGCTGGTTTTATTTTGGCGTATCGGACAAACTTAGGCAATCAAGTTGTGGAATTTATGGTTTATCAGCTAAATCAATTAGTTCCCAATACTCAACCGGACTTTGGGGCTGATATTCTGGTTTTCGTCGCGGCGGGGATAGGAACGGCTTGGGGATTAACGCTGTCGGGGTGTTTTGGGCAACGGCGGCGTTTCTTGGTGGCGTCGCTGATGGCTATGATTAGCTATGGCTTCGGATGGTTGGTTTTTCAATTAATCACACCAAAAGCTAGCGGTGAGGGCTTGGTGGCATTTATTCTAGTGGCTGTTTGTCTACTGACTTTGAGTTTAGGTCTTCGCAGCCATCACATAGTTTACGCTGTGGTCGCTTCCTTTGGCACTGCGATCGCCTTTGCAATTTCAATTCTTTTAAGATTAACACCACCTATCTGGCATTTTTCTACTCAGCCCGCTTGGTCGGAGTTATGGCTACCTCTAGCTTTTTTTGGTCTTGTAGGCGTATTCCTGGGCTTTTGGTTGGGGGTAAGTTACTACTTAATTATTCCTGGGTTACGTCTTTTGGGATGGCGTTAATCATAATATGTGAACTACCTACATTGACCTGATGGTACAGTGTAGGCTTCCTGTCTAGCAGAAAGCGTAGTAGTAGATTTCTTGCGTCCTCTATTACTTCGACTTACATCTGGGCAACAGGCTTCTTGATGAAGTTGTTCATGGGGGAAACCCCCAAGACCACACTTCATCGCTTTATCCCCCTTTCCAGGGGTCAAAATCCGTAGTCCCTCGTCTCTGAGGTTAATACTTGCGTTGATGTCTCTGTCATGCTTGGTGCGTGAGGCTTCTTGCTGTTTCAGCTAAAAACAAGATCCCCCTAGTCGTTTTTTACGAGCTAGGGGGATCACATATGTGGTAGTCTATAAAGAGTTCGGTATAACTGGCTATGCTCTGATTCTAAAGCCTAACATTTTGTTTTGAGTAGTCTTATCATCAGAATTTATACTATTTTCATAGCTTCTTAATGAATGCTTCATGCCTATTGTTTGCTAGAAAACTCGTATATGTAAGGATGACAATAGGCAACATGTGTAACTAGTCATCCTTGTAAATACCTGTAAAACTATGAAACTTCAGATTTTGGCTACCGTCGCCCTGTTAGGTTGTTTGAGCTTTGCAGAGCAAGCCTTGGCGTTAAACCAACAGGACTTAGATCAGTTGAAGGCTGCGAGTGCCTGTCCTCGATGCGATTTGAGCGGTGCTGATCTAACTCAACTCAACCTAACTGGAGCAAATTTACGTGGAGCTAACTTGAGCGGTGCAACATTATCTCAAGTTAATCTGACGAATGCCGATCTGACTGGTGCGAATTTGGAAGCTGCGATTTTGAATTCAGCAAATCTCAGTGGCGCTTCCTTGACAGGTGCAAATTTGAAATCAGCATCCCTAGAAAATGCGGATCTGTCTTTTGCCGGTTTCATTAGCGCCAATTTGGAAGCAGCCAACCTCAAGGGCGCAAGAGTGCAGTTTACGAATTTCCGAGGGGTAAACTTCCGCCTGACAACCCTAGGTAATGGCGTCGTCACTTCTGACAAACCCTATTGGTGGTCGTTAGAGCGTACAATTCCCACAGAATGCAACAAATTTAAAGCCGAGAATGCTAGAGGTACAACCTGCTACACCAGACAGTAAACAGTCAACAGTAAACGGTAAACAGTTAACAATCAACAGTCAACAGTCAAAATAATTGGGTTTAAGAAGAATCGCTAAGGGGGCGATCGCAAACAAGCTGAAAACTGGTGCTACCTGGCGGGTTTAAATCCCCCACCATACCCCTTAATAACTGTTTACTGTTTACTGTTTACCGTTTACTGTTTACTGTAAAAGCATTTTGTTTATTAACAATTCTTTATCATGGGAAAAAGCCTGTAGATTAATTGATCGATGCTTACCCGTATTCAAGACTTAGCAGCAAAACTAGCACCCCGCTTAATTGAAATTCGCCGCCATATTCACTCTCATCCAGAACTCAGCGGTCAGGAATACCAAACAGCAGCCTTTGTGGCTGGTGTTTTATCTTCCAGTGGTCTGCATGTGCAAGAGGGAATTGGTAAAACAGGCGTTATTGGAGAACTACAAGGTACTAACCAAGATCACCGTTTGTTGGCGATTCGTACTGATATGGATGCGTTACCAATTCAAGAACGCACTCGTTTAGAATATGCCTCTCGTGCAGAAGGCATCATGCACGCTTGTGGCCACGATGTCCACACCACAGTAGGCTTGGGAACAGCAATGGTGCTGTCCCAAGTAGCAGATGAGTTGGGTGGTAAAGTACGGTTTTTATTTCAGCCAGCAGAGGAAATTGCTCAAGGAGCAAGCTGGATGGTAAAAGATGGAGCGATGGAAAATGTTTCAGCTGTTTTGGGAATTCATGTTTTCCCTTCAATACCCGCTGGGTCTATTGGCGTGCGTTACGGGGCATTGACGGCGGCGGCTGATGATTTAGAGATTATCATTATTGGAGAATCGGGGCATGGGGCACGTCCCCATGAGGCGATTGACGCGATTTGGATTGCTTCGCAAGTAATTACCATGCTCCAACAAGCCATCAGCCGGACGCAGAATCCCTTGCGTCCTGTAGTATTAAGCATCGGACAGATTAGTGGTGGTAGAGCACCGAATGTAATTGCTGATAAAGTGCGATTATTGGGAACTGTGCGATCGCTCCATCCTGAAACCCGTGCTCATCTGCCTAACTGGATTGAAAACATTGTGGCTAATGTCTGCCATACATACGGGGCAAGCTATCAGGTTAATTATCGCCAAGGCGTGCCTAGTGTGCAAAATGATTATGCTCTGACACAACTTTTACAATCATCTGCTGAAGAAGCTTGGAGTAGCGATCGCGTCCAAGTCTTACCTGAACCATCCCTAGGTGCTGAAGACTTTTCTATTTATTTAGAACACGCCCCCGGTTCCATGTTTCGCTTAGGTGTAGGCTACAAAGATAGAATTATTAATTATCCATTACACCATCCCGAATTTGAAGTTGATGAATCTGCAATTATCACCGGGGTTGTAACTATGGCGTATGCTGCTTATAAATACTGGCAACAAGAGTAAACATTTTTGTCATTTTTCATTTGTTAAAGTCTAAGTTTGAGTACTCCCCTGTGATTACAGAAGCTCAGACTTTAGCCGTAGGCAAGTCTGAGTAGTTCACTATAAGTATTATCCAAAATCTCAAATCCAAAATCGATGGATCGACGATCTTTTTTACTAAGTACAAGTACACTGGCACTTTCGCAACTGCTTTTTAGCTGTAGTGGAAGCAACCAGGCAAAACTAAAAGTACAGTTATTAAAAGGTTCTATACCTGGTCAGGTAGTTAATCAATTTCAAAAAGGTTTACAACAACAGGTACAGTTAAAGTTTGCTCCAGTTGAGCAGATACAGGATTTGTTTCAGCAATTACAAAATCGGCAGCAGAAATCAAAAGCCACTGATCAAGAGATATGGAACCGCTTTATACCATTTAGGCAAAGTCAAAAAGTAGATGAAGCGGACTTAGTAACATTAGGAGATTACTGGCTAAAAGCAGCAATTGAGCAGAAACTCATTCAACCACTAGATGAAGTGCAGAAAAATCAATTAAAACAGTGGTCTGTTTTAGATGAAAGGTGGAAGAAACTGGTAACGCGCAACGATCAAGGTAACTTGGATGCTCAGGGAAAAGTTTGGGCTGCTCCCTACCGTTGGGGTAGTACAGTAATTGTTTATAACCGTGATCGGTTTCGAGACTTAGGATGGACGCCGAAAGATTGGAGTGATTTGTGGCGGGATGGATTGCGCGATCGCATTTCCTTACTAAATCAACCTAGAGAAGTAATTGGGTTGGTCTTAAAAAAACTAGGAAAATCCTACAATACAGAGAATCTTGACCAAGTACCAGACTTGGAAAAAGAATTACAGACATTAAATCAACAGGTAAAGTTCTACAGTTCCAATAACTACCTAGAACCCTTAATCATTGGAGACACTTGGCTAGCAGTTGGTTGGTCAAGTGACGTGCTGCCAATTCTTGGACGTTATCCACAATTCACCGCAGTTATTCCCCAGTCAGGAACAGCAATCTGGGCAGACTTGTGGGTACGTCCCACAGGTGTTGTTCAGGATGGTTTATCATCCCAATGGATTGATTTTTGTTGGCAATCAGACATTGCTAGGCAAATTTCTCTGCTGACTAAAAGTAATTCACCAATTTCTACAAATATTGTCGCTTCCGACATTCAGAAGCCATTACGCAGTCTGTTAGAAAGCGATGTCTACGACGGGCTACGCCTACGCGAAGTTTTTGACAAAAGTGAATTTTTGCTTCCCTTATCCCCAGCAGCAGCAAAACAGTACGAGTCTTTATTCACCAAAATCAAAGCTTAATTGGACATTGGAAAAACTCTTTCCCAGTCCCCAATCCCCAGTCCCTTATAAAGAACGCAGTAACCCTAACTTATTCTGAGCGTTCATCTGGATACTACATAACGCTGGACTTGTATTAAAGTTACAGGTGTAGGTTGCTAAAAGTTCTTGCTGATAATTGAAAACCCTAACGTTATAACCGTCCTTGCGAGCAACGCTACCCAAGCGATTTACAAAGTCGTAGCGCTCTAGATAGTCTAGTAAGCTCCAAATCTGCTGATTTACTATCAGATCTGCTCGTGCAGGTTCTTTGGCGGAAGCAGGATATGCTATCCAGTTATCTAATAGCTTGTTCTCAGAGTTCTCTTGTGCCCACCATAAACTAGGAGTGGCTATTTTTTCTAGGTTAATGGTGTTAGCTGTAATTACATAGTCTTTTGGCTTAGTTAATAAATCTAGTTGCAAAGGCGCACTAGAAGGTGTTGGTACTGGCGTAGTTTGCGCTAGCGAGGGTGAGACTAATAAAGTTGTGATAATGGTTAATATTAGTGGAAGCGATGTCTGGCAACCAAGCAGTTTGTGTTTAGGCATAAGCTAATACCATTTTTGATGGTGGATTAATCACCAATTACCTCGTGAGTAATTGGTGATAGATTTTACCCATTACTAATAATCTATCTAATATCAATTTAAAAAAAGAATGTGACAGATAGACCATGTAGAGACGTTGCAGTGCAAAGTCTCTACTTTGGCGATCGCTTGATCTGCTAACTTCACTGAGAAACTCTCACACAAGGCGCTTCACTAGCCGAGGGAGGATCAGGGAAAATTGCTAAAGTGTGATATTCAGGATTACTTTGCTCGTATATTACTCGAAAAGTATACAGCTTGGTTTTACCTTGTTTTTCGGTAACAACTGTTAAAAGTGTATTGTTGGTGGTAGGTAGTCCAGGAATATTAAGTTTTTGAATTCGTCTAAGTTGAATGACATTCGCTGCGGAATTTTTACAATCTCCTACATTAGTATTACGGTCTTGACCAAACTGCATACATACCGGGCCATCAAAATCTATAGTTACCTGTGATGGATCGTTTAACCAAACTTTTTTAATTACTTCTCCAGCCTGAATAAAGCTTAAGTTTGTTCCTTGCTGATACGAAATATTAAGGGTAGGTATTGCTCCTCCTAAACCTTGTGCTTGACAGGAAAACATGGAACGGAGAACGGCGTTATTAGCGATAGCGCGACCTGCCAGTAAGAACATAGCAGCCGAGAAAATCAAGGAAGCCAGATGTAGGAAATAAGAATTATTTGAGGGCTTTCCTAACAAATTGTTATTGTTTTTCATAGCTGCAAAGAGATGAATAAGATAAAAAAGATGAGGGATAACTAGGAATAATATAATTCCTAACTCCTGACTCTTCGTTAAAACTGCATTACTTGATTGATATATATTTCAACATTTTTACCTGCTGGTAAAAACCAAACATTTGTACGTTGCATCATTTGAGAGATAGCCTGTTGATTACGTTGGGCAATTTGGGGAACTACTGTATTAATACCACCTTCAAATAGCCCTGCGGCAATGTTGCGTCTGTTGTTCCCACTGGTAATCACTGTATTACCGTTATATACGACTTGGGAATCACTACGATTAAACAACTCTGCGGCTTTCCCAAGACCACCTAAAACAAATATTCCTGCATCCATCCCTGCAATAGATGATGATTGATTGGGAAATTGCTGTGCTATTAAAGGTTTACCTTGAGAAGCGCGAATCATCATTGCATTTTGCGGTAAGCTTCTTTCTGTGGTGCTATCTTTATTTTGGACGATAACTTTGACTACATTTAGCTGTAATAAACCCTGTTCAGAAATAGAACGAATTTCAGTTAATAACTCGGTGTTTGCAGGTAAAGCGATCGCACCATCTACAGCTTTGAGTGGTTCTTTTAAACGCACAACAAATACATTTTTGTTTTCGTCGTTTTCGTCGTTGTTCCTTGCTTTAGTAGTTTCTCCAAATACAGCTGTTGCTAATACAGCTTTGACGCTAGTCCCCACTGCTACGGATTTCTGGCTCTGTTGTTGTCCTTGATTAACTACAGAAGGTTCTTGGGGTGGCGTTTGGTTAGGATTGGGGTTTGGTGGCTGTTGCGCGACTTGGGTGTTTTGTGGAGGTTCAGAGGTAGCCGCCATGACATTGGGTTTATCAGTGACATTTACTTGACCATAACTACCCAATTTTGCTAATCTTGACCACTCATCAAGTGGGTTGGGTGGAGGTGGTGGAGTTGGTTGCACAACTGGTAATGGTGGCGCAGGTTGAGAGATCACAGGCCTTTGTGGAGGAGATGGTACTGTGACTACGCGAGGCACATAAACTGTTCGCACGGGTGCTGGTGTTATTTGCGGTACTACCCGCGGTCTATTTCTAGAAGAAACTACTGGTTCTGGCTGTAAAGCTACCGCAGGCGTTGGTTTTGCGGTTCTCAGCCTTTGTTGTGCCGCTTTGACTAACTCAACTTGTTCAGTTAGAGCTAATTTTGTTTTGAGAGTCTCTACTTCTGCTGCTAGATTTTGAGAAGGAGATTCATTTACAGGTTGCGATCGCACTTGGGGAGAAATCTCGCTTTGTGGTTTTTGATTGCCACTATTCATCAGCTGGGACAAAAACCCGCCAGCCAACAAAACTATAGATAGGGTAGCCATCCCCACCAAGCCTAACTTCGCAAAGGGGTTGGATGAGAGGGGTTGCTTAGTCTGAACTTCTTGCGGTTGTTCAGGTGATGGCTGCAAGCTGACATCTTCTAATTCTTGGATGCGAGGAGGAGATTCTTCTTCAAAGCCAACCAATCTTGCCATCCGCGATTCCCAATCTAGAGATTCTACTTCTCGTTGGCGATCGTCGGTAGTTAGAGTAAATAGATTTTGTGCAGGAGTTTCTGATGGAATTGAATATCGAGTCATAGTACAACTTATTTTTAATTTAGAGAACAATTTTTATCTTGAATTTCACAGACATTATAAATTTCTAGTCTAGCTTCGCCTAGGCGGTAAGCTGCTAAATTTAACGGAATTGCTGTATTTGGTAGTGAAGTTGCTGGTTGGTCTATTGCTCTGACTAAAATTTGTTTATTAAATGAAATCGACTTTCCTAGCCTGTCAGAACTACTAAAAACTAATTGATTGGCAAGTATCTCCACTCTCCATTGTCCATCACCTATCTTTGTCGGTTGAGAAACTCTTTGGATTACTAATACATTCTCAGTGCCTCTATTTACAGAGTCAAATTGACTCTCTGGATTTAAATTAGTCAGTTCTAACTGAAATTTTTGCTTAAAATCTTCAGCTACCAATTGAGAACTGATGTCCCAGACTGTTTTTGGCGGTTGTTGCTGCGACCAGGTAAGCATTAAGCTTATACTTTCACCCACAAAGCGCCGAATAGTCTCTGGTTGTCGCTCTAAATTCTGTTTGGGGTCTACTGTGATAGCGCGACCATCAATAAGTTGCACTAAACTTTGAGGTGTGAGTTGCTGACTTAATTGCTGCAACATAGACCCGTGAAATACGAGTAACAGTAAGGTCAACAAATGTAAACCAAATGTTCCTACTGCTAACAGTGGTAAAATGCTAGTTTTTTTATTTTCGGGTTTAAGTAACTGCATTAATAATTATCTATATAAATTACAATATCTTCACTTTGAAAATTTATTATCTTAAGAAGTTCTCAGATTTGATTGTGTTTCCGCATTGCTTTAGCTGTTCTTCATTCAAATTGTTATATTCGTCTAACAAACATAAATTCCGAATTTCATAGATTTCTAGTTTGTCAGTACGAATACTATAAATTGCTTTTTGGAGGGTAGTGGCATTGTTAGCTTGGGGATTAGCGAAGTAATCGACTGCACGCACAAGTAAATCTTTATTAAAAGGCGTGATAACTCTTCTATCATCAACTTGTTTCTTTTGAATTAAGTCAGCTACCATACCCACGCGCCACTTACCTGGGGCAATTTTTTTTGGTGGATAAATCCGCTTAATAACTAACTGTGATGTCATAGCTTGGCTGGGATTTTCAGAGAAAACTTCTGGCGGTGTGATTTCGGCAATTGTGCTTAAGAAACCTTTGCGAAAGTCTTCTGATAAGCCAAAACTAGCTATCCAACTACTGGTGCTAATTTTTTGGCTACCGCCTTGTGTTGTTCTAATTAGGATTCCTAAATCTGATTTGGGGTTTGCGACTTCTTCGATACTTTGTGGTGGTAGATTTCCAGACCAGTTAAACATCGATATCATCGTTTTACTGATGAATTGGCGAATTGCTTCTGGTTCTCGTTCTAAATCATCAGTAACGGCTACTGATTTACCGTCTATTATTTGCACAAAGTTAGGAGGTTTTCTTAAACTGAGTTGGCGAATTTTAATCCCTTGGAATAGGAACAAAAGTAAAACTAGTACATGCAAACTGAAGGTGGCGATCGCAAAAGCTGTTAAAATACTTCCTGTTCGTTGTCTTTTTTCCAGTAACCGTACCATTTACTTATCTCCCAACCCAACAGTTATCGCTATTTAACTTGTATTTAATGAATAATTAAAATGCTTCCCACTAGTATATTTATTGATTTTTAATTACTTACTAATCTCCCTATCTAAAAATTTATGTCCTATCTTTCACCAGAGAAGCCGTATTGCTGATAGCACTGAAGACTGCAAACCCACCAGCCGCAGCTACTAACAAAGATAAAATCGGAGCCAAAACTCCCAGAAAAATTATGAACCACATTAAGTCTGGATCAACATTAGCATTTTGCCCAGGCCCATTAACAATAACTGCGGCAGTTAACACAGCAATAATGTTAAATGAAATTTTAGCGATGCCAATAGATAAAAACCCGGTGAGCCATGCAAAAATAGGTTTACCAGCTACAGGTAGCAAAGACCCACCTACAGCCAGCGGCCCTAAAGTTGCTATCAGCAACATAGTAGCTTCTATTAAATTTTGAAAGGCATATTGTAAAGAGACTAAAAAACTCTTAATGCTTGTTTGAACTGTAGAACCCAGCAAAGAATTAAATGCATTTTCAGATACACTACCTGTGCTATATGTAATTTGATTTACCTTATTTTGTAGCCTGTCTATCCAAGTTTTATTACCATATAAATTTCTGTATTCTTGCCAAAGTTCGTTAGCTTTGTCCGTAGCTTTAACAAAGCATTTATTTTGTTGTTCACCAGTAAGTGACTGACAAGGACGCAGCAAAGAACCTGCCACTTCTTCAGCAATACTCATATTCAGTGCTTGCTGGTAAATTTGGTCAGTATTGGTTGTTACCACTACTTGCTGATTTACAGCATTTATCAAATTCCGTACTCCCAATGTTAAATTAGAAAGTATGCTGCCATTGCCTGAATTACTTAACAGTATTACCACCAGGAAAGGCCAAATCAAAGCTGATATAGGGCGGGCATATTCGCTATATATCAAATCTTTGAGGAATTGTAGCATAAAAAACAGCAGGGTTCCGACTGCAAAGAATACACCTAGATTTGTGAGCGCTCCGTATAAGTTATTACTGGTATTATTTTGCAATAAATCCAGCCATTGATTGTCCCAACTTTCGGCAATACTTTGGGCAGTTGTAGCACCATTACCGAGAATTTCATCTATGCCTATTTGGGCAAAAATTGGTAAAGTAGCAAGCTGCATTTTGATACTGGCTGTTTTCTAAAAAAAGATAATTTTCCGTAGTTAAATGGGAATAAAGATTTTTGAATTTAAATTCTAATTATCCATTTTTGTTCCAAATAAATCCATTTGAGCAGTGGCTCGCAAAAGTCGCGCTGTTTCTGTAGATGTATCTACTCTCCGAGCACGATTTTCCTCTTCCATTTGCTGAGAAAGGTTTGCTAAATTTAAGTTTGAGTATTGCAGCGCTTGATTCGTTTGTAGCGTCTGAACAAATGTTTCGGCTACAATTTTTGATTGTTCTTTTTGAATTTTAAGGCTTTGCAATTGGTTAACGTTGATTAATTGTGACAGATTGGAAATAGCATTAGTTACAGGATTAGCGTTCTCAATGAGATTACCAATTTGACCGAGGAACTTATCGCTTTCGTCTTCTGCTTGTTCAGTAAATAACTCAATATCTTTCAGGGCTTTTTCTGTATTTATTAACTTCGTTTTTGTCCGAATCTGTCCAGCTTCACCCAGAAGACCTGACACGGCTCCACGGGTAATTAGACGATTGATTTCATTACTAATTAAATTTGAGCGGACTACTGAATTATTCTCAAAGCGGTCTGATATGGAGTTGATAAAAATATCATCACGAATTCTCTGACCAGCAATGATTGGATTAGGTATATTCAATTCTCCTGTGGCGGTAGTTATAGCACTTCTACTTTGTGGTTCCACAGGCTTTAGGTTTTCGCTCAGATTATTTTGGAGATAGTTTTGTAAATCTACAGAATATGATTGAAAATCAGTCCAAACTTCACCTACTTGTGCTATTGCTGGTAACATTGCTAGGGATACTAAAGTAAGAGTTAAAAGGGTAGTTTTTTGCATAAATCTGTACCTGGAAAATGTAGATGAATTTGTATATTAATGTGTGAAATAGGATTTATTTTCCTCACGCAGAGACGCAGCGAAAAGTTCTGAATGAGGGTTTCCCTCCGTAGGAAACTTTTCAAGATAGAGGCGCGGAGAAAGAGTTAAAAAAATCTGTGGTGTATAAGTTTTAGAGTTGTTGTCAACTACTACGTAGCGTAGCGACTAACTGACGTGCAAATGTCGAAATTGCTTCATATTTGTCGGTGTGAAGTTGCATCATTTTACTGCGTGCAGTTTGTTCATAAGGGTTATTGGCGACTGCTGCTAGTTGTTCGTAACCTGGATAGTAGCGGCAAAATGTATAAATACCGTTATCATCTAGCAGCCATTGACTATAAATGCCTTCTTTGCGTGGGAAAAAGCTTTCGGAGGCATTACGAGAAATAATGTTACGGGGATATTTTAAGATGTCTGCAAAACTATCTACTGCAACTGGCTGAATGCGTCCAATCAATCGTGTTGTCAAGTTTTGCAAAATTTTAGATGCAGCTTTAGATTTGGCGATGGTATCAGGATCTTGTGCTGATAAAATAACTCTAATTCCAGCTTTAGCACCGTTGGCACAAACTCTGCCCACTAAGTCAGAAATTTGCTCGAATTCAAATAAAATCGGTGCTTCGTCGATGAAAAATATAGAAGCCGGACTGCTTAATGCACGTCGCAGTGCTGCTGAATATGCGCTTAAAGATAGTACTGCTGCATCTTCA
The DNA here is from genome assembly GCA_019359395.1 of Komarekiella atlantica HA4396-MV6. GTDB lineage: Bacteria > Cyanobacteriota > Cyanobacteriia > Cyanobacteriales > Nostocaceae > Komarekiella > Komarekiella atlantica. The sequence continues at coordinate 30,491 of JAHHHK010000011.1, read as the reverse complement.
TTATCTGCTAGATTTCTGAGAGCAAAAACCAAAAGTTGTGCATCGGTAGGAAAGCTAGATGGTGCAGAAATTGCTTGTCCGACGCGACTAGAAAGCCAAAAGCGCAAGCGCAGCTGAATTTGACTTAAGGCATCCTCAACTCTTCCACTTACAGAATTTAGCTGTAGGTGTTCTGGGGAGCAGAAATAGAGAAAGTCTTTTAAAGTAGGGGTTTTAGGCCAAGCTGGAGAACCAAATCCCCCTGCTATTGCTTTACGATATCGCTCTTTGATACCCTCATCAGCAAAGAAGGCTTCTAAAGCTAAGTTGAGAAGCGATCGCACAGTTTGCGATAAAATCTGATTTTCAGCAGATGATCCTAAAACCATTGTCATCAAAGCTGATTCCAAAAAAGATATATAATCGAGTGTGCGATCGCGTTGTTGTTCTGGATCAAGCGATCGTAAATCTGGCTGCTCAAATAAGTTATTTGATTGTTTAGAAATATCAAAATACGCCCCATTTCCCTCCATAAACTCTGTGTAGTCGGTAAAAGTCGATGTACCATCAGGTTTGGGGAAGTCTAACGCCACTACAGGAATGCCATGCGCTAAAGCCTGAGTTAAAATTCCTGATACTAACACTGATTTCCCAGCACGAGTTGTTGCAAACAGCGCTAAGTTTTTATGTTGGTTAAACAAATCTAGATGTATCGGGGTTCCGCCTTCTTCAGCAATCAACTCGAAGCCTTGATTATCACCTTTTTTAGTTAGTACTAAAGGCATTAATCCTGGAACTTCACTTGTTAAATATAGTTGGCGACGATTGAAGGGTTTTGCTAACAAACCCTCCCAAACTATTGGTAAAGTTTGCAGCCAAATTTTCCAAGCATATTCGGTTTCTCTAATTACCCGCGCTGGACGTTGAAAACAGTTTTCAATATATCTTGTCGCTTCCTCTAGTTTCTCTATACTGGAACGATGTACCAAAATCGCTATACCTGTATAAATCGGTACTGCACCTTCATACAATTGCTCTTGTGCTGCTACGGATTTCTTTAACTTTAATTGAGCGTTTACATCAATGGTTTTACTTTTTTCTTGAGCCATGATATTAGTCATATTTGACTGCTTCAACACTCTTTGCAAGGTAGTTTTGACAAATGCTGGATTTGCAGTAGTTAATTCACAAAATACTTCCGTATCTACTACCGTTTCTCTGGCTAGCAGTTCCCATATATAACGCAACTGAGTAGATTTGTTTGACCAACCTCCGGGTTTTTCTAAAAATGTCATTACGCCAATATAGCGATTTTTCACATTAACCCAACGACGGTCAGCACAAGGTACACTAGACTCCAGCAGCAAAGTTGTACTGTGGATATTTTCTATGAGTAATTTAGTACTTGCTAAGTCGGAATTGACTTGTTCATGTAGTCCATTTTCATCTAAAGTAATCAATTGGGGAATATCTATTGGCTGCGTATCATTAAATCTTCTCCAGGTTTCTTCCCAAAGTTCATCAGCAGTCAAAGGTTTGATATCCAATCCCATTTTGTTAGCTAAAAGTTGCTCCCACCGTAGAAAACCTTGTTTATAAGCATTAGTGATGATAGTTTCGAGGCGCTGATATTCTACTTCTGATAGTTCGCCTTTAAATTTCAACCACCATGATTCAGCTTTTGCTAAAAGTCTCTCTATCCAATCATCTGCATTGGTATTGCTAGACTCGACAGTATAAGTAACATAAATACGTAGAAATTTTGGCTTTCTAATACCAGAAATAGTTAGCTCTTTGACTCTGGCTCGTTCTGCCATCAACAAATATTTTATATCTCGTGACGGCGCTTTTTTAATCAGTGATGCAAGTTCTTGCTGGCGGTTTTTATCTGAACTAAAAGACCCCAAATGTAGCGTCATTCTTTCATCGCTAGGGATATCTTTTAAAGCTGCTTCAATATTATTGACAATTGTATCGATTTGTTCAGGTCTTAAAGTGGTATGAATACCTCGACATTCAAAACCGAAAACGAAGCAAAACCTATCTTTTTGTGTTCCTTTAGTCAAAGCGTAAGCGCCAACATCACGTCCATTTAGTGAGACACGTAACATTGTCGCCAAGTGTAAAGCGTCTTCAAATGGCGTTAATCTAGTTTCGTTTCCTGCGATGCTGACGCTTTTTTTTCCGATTTTTTGCTTCATGGTTAATTTCCAGCAAGCTTTGATAACGAGCAAAGCCTCTTGTCCAAGTGGGAACACCAACAAATTTGCTTAAAAAACTCCAACTCCTACCACCAGTTAATATCCACCAAGTTCCCATTCCCCAGCCAGCAATTAATATTGTCCACAACCATTTTTGAAACTCCTCTTGGAAAATCCCTCCAAAAATTCCATTGATGATAAAGTAGGAGGCTAGACAAATTAGTGTCCAAGGAAGAATTTGATCAGCGGGGATTGGCCCTAATGAAGGTTGACTTCCCAGAATTTGATTGACTGGACGAAATTCTTCTTCACGCTCTTGAGGCATTACAAATATCTTAATTTTCCTTCGTTCTATATAGAGTATAGAGTGAGTTATCTACTGTTATCGCCAATTACAAAGCGTGTGAGTACATCAGCAATGGTAACAGCAACAACGACTAAAAGGGGAGTTCTGGCTATACTTTGCCAGTCTTCATCTTTGCGCACTGCGTTAATTACACCAACTAGGGAAATTGCAATATAAAGCAAGTAAATTGCTCGCAACACATTAAATATCAAACTCACTGCTGCTTGAGTTCCACTATTTGTTGTTGAACCCTGTGTCAAGGTAGTTTTAAAAAATTCTTCAGCTTTCCCAAAGAACTGTGCCTGTACAGGGGTTGCAAAATAGTCTAACCAAAACAAACTGAGAATGATCGCTACTGCTAAGATTTGTAATGGTATCAGCGATCGCTTAGATAAATTCACCTGCTGACCAATTTGCTGCACGATTATTGCAATTAAACTACCAACTAGTAAACAAAAAAGCAGGATTGGACTTTTTAGACTGATTACACTTACAAATACAGCACAAGCAATCAAAAAAGGTACAGATTCAACCAGAATGACCAGACAGGATTCCAGTGTTAGTCTCAACTTATGAGATTTTTTCGCCGCACTATCAGTTAAAGTTTGGAAAAAGTTACTCTCATGAGAACTTTGTCTAGACATTTGCTAATTTTCCTACAATGTATTATAATTATGTGTTGATTTTAGTGTTACAACTATTACAATCTAACACTATTTAACATCATTTTTTAAACAAATTATGAAGTTGCAGTAAAATATTTTATACACACCTATTAATCTTGATTGAGTTAAGTTAAGAAAATATTAACGTTTATTTAATTACGTAAATTTTGATAAATTAGGTTTCAAGCATCAACTTAGAACTGTTACGATATCGGCGATTAATTGCTTCAATACAAGTTAGAGACTTTAGTGTAAAAGCAAAAAATCTTTATTGTATAGAGTGCTGATTCAAGAGTTAAGAACGCAGTGTATGTAATTAGTACTCTATTAAGAAAAAGACTAATTGAGATATCAACATAGTTAAGTCATTTTATATAAATGATTGAAAATTAAGTCTATGTATTGGTTTCTCTCTGAACTGTATTGAATCATAAACCGAACCCTATTCTTTATCTATTTACGCGTGTAACGATGCTTCACCCCAATGGGAAAATATTCTGGATCACCTGTTGGAGCTAATGCAACCTGTGGCGTTTGATATTCTGCGGGAACGTAGTTAGCAAACTCGCTGTTGAGGCGCACTAGTTGCGAGAGTATGGACGATGCTATAGTTTGCTGCTTATCTTCGTTACCCTCTACCCCCGGTGCTAACTCCACAACCACAGATAAAAATCTGTTTTTGTCAGCATCTTCCTTTACCTGCAACACGAACTTACCCGTTACCCATTCTTGAATTACTGGTTGTTCTAATCCAACTGTGATATTTTCTGGGTATATATTTGCTCCAAAGTAAGAAACAGTAAAGTTAGAGCGTCCGAATACATAGACGAAAGGTAGGGGATGAATACCTCTAGGTGAGTGCTGAGTATAAGATTTAGTCAGATCTGTGGATAAGTGTTTTAACCCTTCGTTTTGTAACGCTGCAACTGGATCAAAGCCCCATTCTGCTAAAAACTGGATCATGGCATCGTAGCTAATCAACCCACCAGTATCTAAGATGTCATAACGGATCAAGGGTATGCCATTATCACCAGAAAACAGTAATCCCCTATCCTGAACTTCAAAATAGCGACTTATGGGATCATACTGTAGCAGAGTAGGTAAACGAGATTCTCCGAATAAATCTCTAGCTGCATCGGGATTGTCTGCTAAAAAACGGCGAATGCAAATACTTAAGGGCGTTTCATTACCCAATACACCTGCATCCGCAGTACCGTAGAGTGATGCAAAATCGTAGCAGGGATTTTGAGAACCAATTCTTTCCCCAACTAAACTACGCCATTCTTCACTAAATACCTCTCCCGCCATCACTAACTTAATCTGATTTTGCTGCCACTCTACACCACGAGCAATACCAGTATCAATCACATCTTTCAGAAATGGTGGGTATCCCAACAGCACAACTTGCTCGAATGCTGAGCCAAGTTCTTGCACAACCCGCAAGATTTCTTCTTTGTTGTTACCAGGGGTAATTACAGTGATAGGATAACCTTTGCTGGCAAGATAGCGACAGCAATTAGTAGTGAACATCCCACCTACCCAAGTGCCTAAAGTGAAACAAATCACAGCTAGGGTACGTCTGGTATCTGCATACAAACTGTCGTGAAAAATCTGCTCAAAGCGTGTGGCGATTTGCAGTTCATCTGTAAAAAAACGGGGCCAAAATGTTGGTTTTCCTGTGGAACCAGAGGAAGCGGCTATCATATCACACGCCTGTAACTGTCCGTGACGACATAAGTCAGCCAGAGGATAACGCAGTATATAATTTTCTTTGGCGATCGCAGGTAGTTTTTGAAACTCCTCCAAGCTTTGGATAGCAGCCGGATTAATTTTTCTTTCTGCCAAAAAAGCTTTGTAAGCGGGTACATTAGCAGCTACATCGTGAAATAAACTCAAAGCTGCTGATTCACTAGGAGTATCTAAATGCTGTTGTAGTAACGTTTCTAAGGGGGTAGATAAAAAATCTTCAAATGCTCTAATTGCTCTCTGCTTTTGTGATTTGCAGTTCATGACACTTATTGCTCATCCTGAAGTAAAACTAACACCACCGTTACTTGCTCTCAGTATTTTAGCTATTGTCCCATCCTCCCAAACTTCTTTTGCTAAATAAAGCAAACAAACCCTCCCCCAGTGCAGTTGTTCAGAAAGAACCAAGAATCTGACAATAGTCAAAAACCATAAACAAAAAGATTTTTTGACCCTTGTACAGACGCGATTAATCGCATCTCTACTCTTGACCCTTGTACAGACGCGATTAATCGCGTCTCTACTCTTAACCCTTGACTTCCGTAAATCAAACTGCATCCGTTGTAGTAACTTATAAAAACCTAATTCATCCTTCAGCACCATGCAGGTTTATTGCAGTAAACAACACACAAATAATGGTAGTAACCGCTTTTGTACCCATTGCGGTGAGCCATTACCTCTTGCTGTTGGGCAGGTTGTGGATAATCGCTATCAAATTATACGTCAACTAGGACAGGGCGGCTTTGGACGCACTTATTTGGCGGAGGATAGAAATAAATCCAATCAAACGTGCGTGCTGAAGGAATTTGCACCCCAAGTGCAACATCAGCAGGATTTACAAAAAGCTAAAGAGTTGTTTGAGCGAGAAGCTAATGTTCTTAAAAAACTCCAACATCTGCAAATTCCGCGTTTTCACTCCTCGCTACAAGTGAAAATCGGTAGTAAAGATTTTTTCTTTTTGGTGCAAGATTATGTAGATGGTGATAATTTTGACCAATTACTAGAACAGCGTGAGAGCCAAGGAAAGACTTTTAGTGAAGAGGAAGTAATCACTCTCTTGCAACAGATTTTACCCGTATTATCGTATATCCACTCATTAGATGTAGTTCACCGTGATATTTCTCCCGATAACTTGATTTGGAGGCGTTCTGATAATTTACCAGTGCTGATTGATTTTGGCGGTGTCAAACAATTACCAGCTTCTCAGGGTTTTTGGCGCACCAAGTTGGTGGGAAATCATACTTTGTTGGGTAAAAAAGGCTACGCACCAGAGGAACAGCTACGCCAGGGGAAAGTATTTATTAATAGCGATTTATACTCTTTGGCGGTGACATCACTAGTGTTGCTCACGGGTAAGGAACCGCAAAAACTATATGACAGCTTTCAGGGAATTTGGTATTGGGGAAAGGAAATCAACGTCAGTCCCAAATTAGAAACTGTGTTAAAAAAGATGTTGTCTTATAAACCGAGCGATCGCTATCAACGAGCTGATCAAGTCCTGAAAGATTTACCATCACCAAATGCTACCAAAATCCCGACTACTCATTCTACCAAACTTAAGACGATGGTAGTGTCCCCTGGACGACAACGAGCCAGCGCTATTGTCAGTAAATTCCACAATAAAACACAAGCCATTACTAAAGCGATACCTTTACCTGTTTGGATTCGTCCTTTTGCTGTCAGTCTTGGCGGCACTGCTTTGGTTGTCCTAACTGGTGCAGGTACTTGGGCGGTGGTAAATGCCGTTATTCGCAGTGTAACTTCCATTACCGTACCATCAATCTCGTTACCACAAATCCCACAGTTACCCAATCCTCTTGGCCAACCAGTCAGCGACAGAAATACAAGTCGCAACCCTCAAGAAATTTTCAGCCGTCGTCAACAGTTAGAAATTCCAGAAGTCTTTTTTACGCGCTTAGTTGATAATTCTTTTTATACTAGTAAGCCAGAATTAAAGGGACGTAGCCTCACCTCTAAATCAGAAGATGCGGCTTTACGCGATGAATGGTACGGTATTGCTGACAACTTGTTGAATAAACTCGAACAAGCTAATCTCAGTACGTCAGCACGCCGAAAACTCGGAAGTTATAGTACAAAAGATTACGACAATTGGAGACGCCAAGCACGTGCAGGACAGTTTGGAGGCTATACCATCAGTCAACTGAACAAAGACACAAACGAAAAATTTGAGCAGTTGTTTCCCGGTGAACGGCGTGAGAAACTAAGTCAACAAACTTTGGTTCAAGTTTGGTATGCGATCGCAGCTGATCAAGTTAGTAAAGTTCAATCTGGCAATTAAGGGGATTGGGGATTGGGGAACTCGGGGCCCCCTCTGGGGATAAGGGGCAATGGGGACTGGGAAGAGAGAAGAATTAATGGCCCTTGACCCTTGTACAGACACGATTAATCGCGTCTCTACTCTTAACAAATGACAAATGACAAATGACAAAATTATATTGTTCCAAAGGACACGAAAATTCCCCAGGTAGTCGCTTTTGTCTCCAGTGTGGTGAGCAGTTGGATACGCCCGTGAGTTATGGTATCAAACCGGGATTAACTTTAGGCGATCGCTATGTAATTGTGCGTCAAATTGGTCAAGGGGGGTTTGGACGTACATATTTAGCCGAAGATGTCAATCGCTTCCGTGAACTTTGTGTTTTAAAAGAATTCTCTCCTCAAGTTCAGACTACTTACGTTGTCCAAAAAGCTGGAGAACTGTTTGAGCGAGAAGCAAGTGTTCTCTACAAGTTGCAACATCCCCAAATCCCCCGCTTCCGGGAACTGCTACGCATTAATTTACAGGGCAAAGAATACCTGTTTTTGGTGCAAGATTATGTAGAAGGTCAAACTTATAATTCTTTATTAAATGAGCGCATACAACAAGGTTTGCGGTTTACAGAGGCGGAAGCACGCCAACTATTACAGCAAATTTTGCCAGTTTTGGAGTATATCCACTCACTTGGTGTAATTCATCGGGATATCTCCCCTGATAACTTAATTCTTCGTAGCGTTGACCAACTTCCAGTATTAATTGACTTTGGCGGTGTCAAACAAGTAGTAGCAACTGTTGCTTCCCAATATTACCAACCTGGCGAAGTTGCGCCTCCTCCATCACCAACCTTACTAGGGAAAGTAGGATTTGCTCCCCCAGAACAGATGCAAACGGGGATGGTGTCTCCTCACAGCGACTTGTATGCTTTGGCGGTAACGGTGCTAGTTCTACTGACAGGTAAGCAGCCGCAAGACTTAATTGATACTTACACTCTATCCTGGCAGTGGCGACGAGAAATCAACCTGAGTGCCAATTTTGGGCAGGTATTAGATAAAATGCTATCTCCTAGACCGAGCGATCGCTACCAATCAGCTCGTCAAGTATTAGAAGCCCTCACCCTACCCCAAAACTACTACGCCCCAACTCAATATCCCACCCCACCAGTTCCCACATCCGCCACCGCCGCCATCTCCCCCCCTCCTTCCTCCACTCCTTCTTACTCCGTCCCTGTGCCAACAAATTGGTGGACACCAACGAAAACCTTTATTGCAACACTAATATTGATTAGCACCGCTGGACTAGTTTGGTGGGGAGTTAGTAGAAGCGCTCGCAATCCAGACAAAATCAAACCCACACCAACGGCAACTGTTACCCAGCCAGTTGATCCCTTGGCGAATTATTCACCAGCAGAACGTCAGCGCAAAGAAGAATTAAGCGATCGCCGTCAGCAATTGGGTATTAATGAGAACTTCTACGTGAACCTAGTAAATCAAGCCTTCTGGGACACCAACCCCAGTTTACGAGGACGCACTCTCAGCGATGGCCTCGAAGATGAGAGTTTGCGAGCTGAGTGGGATCAAACAGCTGCCCAATTACTAGAAAAGCTAGCCTCACTGAGTGCCAACACGCGTAGGCAACTAGGAACTTACACAACTGCTGAACGCGATCGCTGGAAAGTGGAAGTCAACCGAATTAACGTTGGTAGTCGTTCTCTATATGATTTGGGCGATGCAGCCTTCTTCAGTAAATTTCCTGAACAGCGGGGTAAAAATTTCCAAAACCAGCCCATCGGACAAGTCTGGTATGGATTTGTTAGCGATAAACTCAGTGCTATCCTCGCTGGTAGTGCTTTCCAGAAAATTGTCTTTGATCAAGGCGCGACTAGCAAAACAGTCAGCGGTACTCTCAAATCCGGCGATGGTAAAGTTTTCATTGCTGAACTTGCTAAAGAGCAATCTATGGAATTGAAGCTACAAGCAAATTCCCAAGTTTTGCTCTCAGTCTATTCCCCTTCAGGCAAAATCGCATTTTTGGAAGATTCTAAACAGCGCACTTTGTCAACTAAGTTACCAGAGTCGGGATTTTATGAGTTTGTCGTCGTCTCTACAGCATCAAAACCAGTAGATTACCAACTCAGCATCACAGCAGAAAGTCCCCCTCCTGCGCCATCGCCTACGCCTACACCGACAGAAACCGCCACACCTGAACCGACGCCCACGCCTACACCAACCCCTGCAGAAACCCCCACACCCACACCTACACCTACTGCTGAAATAACGCCCCAGAGTAATTAAACATTTAGGACTTACGCAAAAACCCTCTCAAACTCTCATTCCTCCGTGACCCCTGCGTCCTCTGCGGTAGCCTGTCTTGAAAAGTTTCCTACGGCGGGAAACCCGCCTACAGAACTTTTCGCTGCGGCAAGCCGCTCCGCGTCTACGTTTTTTCGTCACCTGTGGTAAGTCCTACATTAAAAATATAGTCCATCAAACTTAGAACTCGGAACTTCATGCTCAGAACTCGGAACTTCATGCTCAGAACTCGGAACTTCATGCTCAGAACTCGGAACTTCATGCTCAGAACTCGGAACTTCGTGCTTAGAACTCGGAACTTCGTGCTCAGAACTTGGAACTTTGTGCTCAGAACTCGGAACTTCGTGCTTAGAACTCGGAACTTCGTGCTTAGAACTCGGAACTTCGTGCTCAGAACTTGGAACTTTGTGCTCAGAACTCGGAACTTCGTGCTTAGAACTTGGAACTTCGTGCTCAGAACTCGGAACTTCGTGCTCAACGCCAGAAATATTAACCTCTTAAGCCAAAATTGCTTAGATATTTTCTATACTCCTGACACTCGCGCCTTAACTTTCGGAAATTAAAAAATAAATCTACGCCTTTACTGCTTAGTCTTGGCGTTTTTTTTTAACCATTAAGGAACTCCCAAGTAAAAAAATATCCAACTATTTCTTGTGATATGAGTGTCTCGTCCGTCCTATGAACGGAGCAGAGTAGAAGCCTACTCCATAAAATTAGATAATTTATTTGTTGGAGTTACCTAACCATGATGTAACTATCAGTTTTGGTGAAGGTTACTTCCTAATCGAAATCTGTTGGTAAATCTGGTTGACGGTAATGCTGGAAAATTCGGTTGATTTGTGCTGATGTCACACGCCCAAGAGAAAGTTCTGGTAACGCATCTTCAGGAAAGAAACCCACTTCCTCAGTTTCAATACTCGGTAATGGAGAACCGCCGATAATTTCGCAGTGAAAAAACAACTTATAGACATAAAACGGAAACGGTGGATGTCCTTGTTTGTCTCTGTCATAAACTGCTAGTAGTTTGATAGCGCGTGTTTGATATCCAGATTCTTCAAACACTTCTTTAACAACTACCTCACTAGGAGACTCGCCAACATCAGCCCATCCACCTGGTAAAGTCCAGCAGCCGTCTGATCTTTCCTTGACTAACAATATAGTATTATCTTGAAAGATTGCTCCTCGCACATCAACTTTGGGAGTTGCATATCCTACTTCACGGGCAAACAAATCAAAGACATAACTATGTTCGACATTTGAGTAAGTCGCCATAATTTCCGTTGCGATCGCCCGTAATTGTTTATAGCGTTCAATGTCAAAAACACCTTCAGAATACGTTAAACCATTTTGAGCGATCGCTTGTAACTTTTGCGCCCACTCCAGCCATTTAGGTTCCATATATTTTTACTCAGGGGCATGGGGCATTGGGCATTGGGAATTGGGAATTGGGTATGGGACATTGGGCATTAGTCATTGGTACTTATCTTTCCCAGTCCCCATTGCCCCTTATCCCCAGAGGGGGCCCCGAGTTCCCCAGTCCCCAGTCCCCAATCCCTACTTACGCTTCATCTAAAGCCGCGATCCCAGGCAATACCTTGCCTTCGAGCAACTCCAAGCTAGCGCCGCCGCCGGTGGAGATGTGGCTCATTTGATCGGCTAAACCAACCTTTTCCACAGCCGCCACCGAGTCACCGCCACCGATGATCGTGGTTGTACCAGTTTTGCTAATATCAGCGAGAGTATGAGCGATCGCTTCTGTACCCACCGCAAACTTATCAAACTCAAACACACCCATCGGCCCATTCCAAATCACCGTCTTGCAATCAGCAAGGGCATCTTGGAAAACTTTCACAGAATCAGGGCCAATATCCAAACCCATACCATCATCAGGAATGCTCTCAATGCTGACGGTTGTCGCATTAGCATCGGGAGCAAACTTATCTGCTACTACCACATCTGTGGGTAACAAGAAAGTAACACCGCGTTCCTTAGCCTTAGCTTCCAAAGACTTCGCCAGTTCTAGCTTGTCTTCTTCCACCAACGACTTACCAACATTCAAACCACGGGCTTTGTAGAATGTGAAAATCATTCCACCGCCGATGATTAGCTTGTCGCACTTCTCCAGCAACGTTTCAATCACGCCAATTTTACTGGAAACTTTGGAACCGCCGATAATTGCCGCCAAAGGACTTTGGGGATTTTCAATCGCGTTTTGCAGATATTGCAATTCCTTCTCAACCAAATATCCAGCCACAGAAGGACGCAGGAATTTAGTCACACCTTCAGTTGAAGCATGGGCGCGGTGTGCAGTACCGAACGCATCATTTACATAAAAATCAGCATTTGCTGCCAATTTTTTCGCAAATTCTGGATCGTTCTTTTCCTCTTCCTTGTAAAAACGGACATTTTCTAGTAACAGTACTTGCCCATTTTGCAACGCTCCCACCTTGGCAGCAACATCATCGCCAATACAGTCATCAGTTTTAACGACTTCTTGCCCCAACAACTCAGAGAGGCGCTTGGCAACCGGGGTTAAACGCAGTTTGTCATCCACACCCTTGGGACGACCAAAATGGCTTGTTAGAATGACCTTAGCTCCCTTCTGCGTCAAATCTTTGATTGTTGGCAGAGCGGCGCGAATGCGAGTATCGTCTGTGATATTGCCTTGGTCATCCACAGGCACATTAAAGTCAACCCGCACTAAGGCGCGTTTACCAGATACATCAGCGGCAGATAAATTTGCTAAAGTTTTTTTGGACACACCAAACCCTCCTGATTGCCTTTTTGTTATTGTTTTGAAAGTAGAACCATCCAGATTTTACCGGAGTCAGGGGTGCAGAGGAGACACAGATGTTCAAGACAGTCTTATTTCCAATCGATCAAAGCCGAGAAGCGCGGGAAGCTGCTGACGTAGTTACCAATGTTGTGCAAAAGTACGGCAGTCGCTTAGTACTGCTGTCTGTGGTAGAAGAACCTTCCCCAGACGAGCCTAGTGCAGATCCAATGGTGTCACCAGAGGTAGTTGCCAAACTGCTGGAAAATGCTCGAAATTTATTTTCTCAGCAAGGGATTCAAGCCGAAGTTTTAGAACGACAAGGCAAACCAGCGTTTACCATTTGCGATGTCGCTGATGAAATCGAGGCAAATTTAATCATCATGGGTTGTCGAGGGCTAGGCTTAACTGAAGAGGGTGCAACTGATAGCGTTACCACGCGCGTAATTAACCTTTCCCCGTGTCCAGTATTGATTGTGCCGTGAAAAACTTGTAGCGTGCGTTAACGCTGTGTAACGCACTGCCAAAAACTGCTTTGATAAATTATTGCCTATTTGGCAGTATCAAAGTCATCTAGCAGCAATATCGGTAATTCTGTGATGCGCCTGAATGTAACATAATTGGTTAAAAAAGCCTCACAGCCCGTAGCTAAAGCTACGGCAATTTGAAAAGCATCAGGTAGTTGTAAATTGTATCTGGCTCTCTTTAAAGCAGCATCTATTGCTAGAGTTTCGTTAGCAAATGGCACAAACTCAATGTTGTCATTGTTAGTCATTAACTCAATAAACTCTTGTTGTAATTCCGCTTGTCCCAAACGATAAGGTTGAACTAAACATTCAGCTAAAGTAATAGGTGAAACAACATTTATCAGCGGTGTGTTATGAAGTTGCTCAAATACTTCTCTAACCAAATAAAAGTATTGTGGGTGTTGTTCCACAAAGTAAATAACTGGTGCTGTATCCAGAAATAAGCGGCTCACACCCTGTAAACTGTAGGTAATGTTCACTCCTCTTTCCCTAACTGCTTTTCGGCAATTTCTAAATCAGGGAACTCCCCACGCCTCATGCGAGTGACGTATTCTTGAGCATCCATTCCTCCCATGAAATTGGGTGCTATTCCCGCAAATTCCATCAAGTTGCGGCTTGGTTTACGTTTAATTTCGCAACGTTGCAGCTTTTGGGTTAGATAGGCAATTAGCTGCAATTGTTCGTCGGGTGTGAGTTGTTTAGCAAGTTCCTTAACTTCGTTTAATTCTTTAGACATTTTGTAATTTGAAGTAACCTTACTTTATTTAATATTATCAATTTGTTCTTAGTCTCTTGTTGCATCTTGCTCATATTGCTGGACGATTGACTCGAATTAATTTACCTTTTAAGCTTTCTTCCCCAAAAATAGCCTGATCAATGCGAATTGCTAGTTGTTCAAAATCTGGGTCTTCTGTGCAGATAATTATGCCAGCATGGTTTGCTTGTAACCGATGCAATCGAATAAAATCACGGCGATTGCGTGTCAAAACTGCTCGCTCATTATTCGCAGCGAAAGCTAATACATTTTCATCAGGAATCCTCAGATTTGCATTCCCTGCATTCATAGCTGTTAATACATCATGACCAAAAACGCGTAGAAATTCCACAACTGGTAATGGGAAGTTTTCATCTGTATAAAGACGTGCCAATTTTTAATATTCCAAATTTTAGAGCATTACTTCCTCATTTTCTCGGATTGCTTGTTCAATTTCTTCTAGGTTTGCATCGGCATAAGCCCAAGAATTTACTAAGTCAGCGGCGGTAAGATGAGGAAATGCCTCTAAAATACGAGCATCACTCATACCCAAACGGCGATCATTCACTAACGACCAAACTGGAATACGAGTGTTGGCAATACAGGCATCACCACCACACACGCCAGGAGTTTTGGTAATTCCTAGTGAACCGTTGCTTAAGGTTTTAGTCAATATTTGTATTGCCTCTGCTTTCTCAGTTGGATTTAATGCCTGAAGTTGTGTTTCTAATTCTTTAAGTGTCATAGTTATGTTGCCTTTACTATTATCTGCTGCTGATGCTTTTCAATTTCCTGTTGTCGTGCAATTCGTCACTCCAACTTCTCAAATAACTCCGCTAACACCACATTAGAAAACAAAAACCCTTGGGGATCACTCAAACGCAACCTTCCCCCCACAACTTCCACCCAACTCTTATCAAAATAAGGTTGCAAACACTTGTGAATATCCTGCACCTTGGCTTCGCCAAACTTTTCTGCTAACGCCGCCAAACTCACACCCTCAGCTAAACGCAACCCCAACATTAAAGTTTCTAACAATACTTCTTCTGGAGGAGTCACTTCACAATCAATGACAGCACCAGCTTGCACCCACTGGTAATACTCCTTAGTCTTACGCGGACGAGTAAAGCGTTTTCCTTCTACATAACTTGCCGCACCCATACCAAAGCCATAATAAGGGCGATTTTCCCAATAAACTCGATTATGCTGACACTGATGGCCAGGCTGGGCATAATTGGAAATTTCATAATGCTCATAAGCTGCACCAGTCAAAACTTGCTGCGCCATCTGGTACATTTGGACTGTGGTTTCATCTGTTGGTAGAGGATTGTCACCAGGTTTATAGTAACGACCAAACGCTGTCCCTGGTTCAATGGTAAGGTCATATATAGATATGTGAGTTGGTGCTAATGCTACCGCTTTTTCTAGAGAATTCTGCCATTGATCTAAAGACTGATGCGGCAAACCAGAAATCAAGTCTAAACTAAATTCGGGAATCTCAACTTGGTGGATTAATTCCACAGCTGCAAAAACATTATCAACCGAGTGCGATCGCCCCGCAACTTGCAATAATTCTTCCTGAAACGCTTGTACACCCAAACTTACCCGGTTCACACCTAAGTTACGATAGCCTGCTATATGTGCTAAATCAAATGTGCCTGGGTCGATTTCCATTGAAATTTCTGCTGTCGGAGTAATACCAAAACGCTCCTCAAGTGATCCCAATATACGTTGCAACTGTTCTATTGACAGCAGCGAAGGAGTACCACCACCAAAGAAAATTGTCTTTAGGGGTTGACCAAAAGCAGGTGTAATAGCAATTTCTTGACATAGCACCTCAACGTACTGAGAAATCGTACCAGATGTTTCACCTCGCAAGCGATCGCCAACAACAGATACAGGAAAATCACAATAAAAGCACCGCCGTCTGCAAAAGGGAATATGTACATAAGCAGAACTTGCAATACTAGAAACACTAACTTTTTGACTCATTTTGAGGAAGAATTCAATTAACCCAATTGCTAATTACAAACAATGAAAATAAATAGTTTGTTTACGAGTTTTTATCGTTTTACAACAAAACAATGAAAAATATTAAGATAAAACTCTTAGTTATAATGATTGCAGATATTGCCTGCCTAAACCTTTAGTGTAAGTCAATATTGAACTGATTAATCTATCTTACCGATGAGATAAAAAATACTTGACTCTATCGGTTAACACAGTTGCAGGAAAACAAGACAACCATGCTTGACGCCATTATTATTTTCTCATTTATCTTAGCAGCGTCGGGAATAGGGTTCTACAGCATTGAACTGCTACCTAATGGAACCCTAGACCGGGTGACGAATCTCGAAGCTTTACGCTTAGTTGTTGCTGTCTTTGCCGCTATAATTGGCGGTGCGATCGGGTTGAGTTTCCAGACTACATATCGTCGCCTAGAAGCACAAGTTCGAGAAATGCCACTTGAAATGATCTTAACTCGTGCCATTGGTTTGGTGATTGGGCTATTGTTAGCGAACTTAATGCTGGCACCGTTATTTTTGTTACCTATACCGGCGGATTTCGGATTTATTAAGCCGCTGGTGGCAGTCGTCGGTAGTATTATACTTGCCGTCACTGGCATGAATTTGGCAGATACTCACGGACGCGGTTTATTGCGGTTCATTAATCCCAATACGGTAGAAACTATGGTAGTGGAAGGGACACTAAAACCCGCCAATACCAAAGTTTTGGACACCAGCTGTATTATCGATGGTCGTATTGAAGCACTATTAGAAACAGGCTTTCTGGAAGGGCAAATTATTGTGCCGCAGTTCGTTTTGCAAGAACTGCAACAGGTAGCTGATGCAAGCAAAGACCAAAAGCGGGTGCGGGGACGGCGAGGGCTAGAGATTCTCAACCGAATTAGGGAAACTTACCCCGATCGCATCCTAATTAACGCAGTTGACTATGATGATATTCCCACAGTTGATGCAAAGTTAGTACGCTTTGCCCAAGAAATCAGTGGCACATTGCTAACCAATGACTACAACCTATCAAAAGTTGCCAGCGTTCAAAAAGTGCCTGTTTTGAATGTTAATGATTTAGTGAACGCCGTCCGTCCCAGTTATTTACCTGGTGACAACCTTGATTTGAAGATTCTCAAGGAAGGCAAAGAACCAAGTCAAGGTATTGGCTACCTAGATGACGGCACAATGGTTGTTGTTGAGGAAGGTAGTAGTTATGTGGGTGGTGAATTACGGGTAGTAGTCACGAGTGCTTTACAAACTACAGCAGGAAGAATGATTTTTGCCAAACCCCAAGCTTCAGCATTGGCGTGAAGGAAATGTCCGGTGCAATTAAAGATAAATTGTGCAATCGGTGCAGTCAACCTGCACCGATTATTCATTTGGACTCACCAGATTCAGTTACCTGCAAATACTGTAACTGCTCAATTGATAACCCTGTCAATCTTGCTATCTGTTCTAATGGCATACCAATATTGAATAGATTGCTTGCCACTTCAAGTAAAGCTTCAGCTTTGCCTTCAGCTTTGCCTTCAGCCTTCCCTTCAGCTTTGCCTTCAGCTTTGCCTTCAGCTTTGCCTTCTTGTAAAATATCTTGATAAATTACTGACTCGCGCATAATGTCTGACCTCAAAACTCGTCTGATAACCTCTTTGTCTAATACTAAACCAGCTAAAATAGCTGTGGAAGCAGCAATATTACTTTGAGTTCTTGATTCTGTAATACCGTTAATTTCCCGTGCCACTTCGTTGAGTATAGCTTCTGAATCAATTGTACTACTTAGCACCGCCAGAGGTAAAAGTCCAGGTGTTCTCAGAAATACTTCGGTTGGTTGTTCCCAAATTCTAATAACTGCAAATTCATGGCGTGTTCCAGGAATTGTAAATGTATTTTGTTGCACTAAATCTGAATTTGTCTGCTTAAGATAAATTACAACTTGATGCATTGCTTTGTCTGGAAAACGGCGATATACTCGCAATCGATAGTCAATCATCCGAAAAGAAATTTCTGCATCGACTTGAGTTTGAAATTCCAAATGTAAGATGTTTTGCTCCGACTGTAGCAGAATTAGAGCATCAGCGCGAATAGGCTCGATAGATAATTCTTTTGGACTTAGTTCTGTTAAAGTAATGGGTTCGCCTAATAACCAAGTGGCGAAGTCACTGGAGAAATTTTCAGCTAAAAATTTACAGATATTGTCAAACATTTGGAAATTCTACCAAATAGCTTGCTTATTTGCTAGTTATCGGAAATTATTTAATACAAACATTTATATATTCTAATTCTCATAAATCTCTAACGGTAAATTATCTGGATCTTTAAAAAAAGTAAATTTCTTACCCGTAATTTCGTCAATTCTAATAGTTTCTACCTCTAACCCTTTCGAGTTTAAGTAATCAACAGTTTGCTCTATATCATCAACTTGAAAAGCAAGATGTCTTAAACCGCAAGCTTCTGGACTACTAGATCGTTGCGGAGGATTTGGGAAAGAGAATAACTCTATTTGAGCATTTTCTCCAACTCGTAAATCTAATTTGTAAGAATTTCTCTCGACTCGAAAAGTCTCTTTAATAATAGAAAAACCTAAAACTTCTACATAAAAGTTTTTTGATATTTGATAGTTAGAACAAATAATAGCTACATGATGAATGCCAGTGGTTTTCATTTATACTTCTCAAGCTCATAATCATTTATCTGTAGCACCTTTAGCAGAGTTTTGCTAGTTTTTGCAAGGCAAGAGCTTTAGCAAAGTGCTAATCTTGAAAATGCAAACCTTGATGCCACCAGTTTTAAAGACGCTGACTTACTCTAGCTCAGATCAGAACTGCTAAATTTTGGCATGAAGCAATATACGACGATAATTTTCGTAAAAAGCTAGGGTTACTTCCATGAAATTAGATCGCATCACCAGCAATCCTAATCGCATGAATGAACAACCCTCTATTCGTAATCTTCGCTTTAACGTCCGTCGGGTGATTGAGTTATTAGCTACCTACTCTGATCGAGAAGAATTGCGCCAGGAGTTTCCCGAATTAAAAGATGAAGATATTCAGCAAGCCTTGATTTCTGCATCGTCCTACTTGGATGATCGCATCATTGAACTACCTAACCGCAATGAAACTGTTGCTTGATCAGGTATTACCACTCTCTGCGGCAACATTGCTACGTGATGCAGGTATCGACACTATTCATCTGGGTGAAATTAGGATGTCTGAAACTGAAGATAAATTGAAAATACTGTACACGCTTACCGTTAATCAGCAATGCGAATTACTATTCCTGTAAAACTGTTTTTGATACAATTCTAGTTTTTTTGCGATCGCCTTCCGAAAGTTCTTCACCAGCTTGCAGGCGAGTGGCAGAAGTTTGCAATACTGTGGCTGCGCTTGTATCTCCTATTTGTAGCGCAGTTTTGGCAGCTGTTTGCAGTAGTGTTGCAGCGCCAGTGCGATCGCCTTGTTGTAATTTCGCCTCAGCTAACTGGGTTTGCCGATACTTAGCTAATGTCAAAATAGACTGTTGCACTTGGGAATCAGTCGCAGGTTGATAAACCCGAACCACATTCGCATACACTGGCATAATCGGGGAAAGTATGCCTTGTTTGTTTTCTGCTGGGTCATCGTAGCGAATTTGGAGATGCCCAATCACCTGTTTACCTTCTGGTAACTGTCCCAGATAAATATTAGCCAAAACTACCCGTTTCATATCCTTCATCAAATCTCCCAAGCGCACGGCAAAGCCTCCATCAGCTTCTTGTTGCACTGGTAACTCAATTGTGTCTGGAGCAACTTGAGCGATGGGTTTGAGTTCTGCTAGTCGGACATTGGGCACTAAAGACAGTAACAAGTAGGCATTGGTTAGCCCAACAGACTGAATACGTTTAAATAAACGGCTGAACTGCTCGACTGCTTGTTCAGGACGCTCAATGTGGGCTAAAGTACCACCACTCACATCGGCAATTTTTTCTAATAGATCCTGATTCCAACTATTACCAAATCCCAGAGTGTTGATGGTTAGGTTGAGCTTAGCAGCCTTTTGGGCAAGTTCTAGGCAACGCTTGTGATCATCTGCCCCAATCTCCCACTTCCAAATCCGCAAACTGCTTTCACCATGACCATCAGTTAGGAGAAATGCCTGAGAAACATTTCCTTTTGTACCCTTCATCAGTTCTGTGATCCCCAACGCTAAACCATCAGCAATTACCGTGCCGCCGCTGGCATTCAGTTTGCTTTTGATTTGAGATTTGATGTCTTCGGGGTCTAGGACGATTTGGTTAGGGATAATGACTTCAGTAGAACCAGCAAAAGCGACAACTGAGATGCGATCGCCTATTTTTAACCGATCTATTAATCCTTCTACTGCCTGAATTACAGTTTTAATTGGTTGTCCATGCATGGAACCACTCTTATCTAAAATTAAGCAGAGATTGAGTGGCAAATTTTGGTCAAATTCACCAGCGATTGCCGAAATTGAAATTGCCAGTTGACGCTGGCTACTCGCTTGAGCTACATCAACATTCGTGTCATTTAGCGCCGATAGCAATTTAACTTTCATTTAGGAGGGGTATCTTGCAACACAGTTTTTGAGACAATCCGAGTTTTCTTGCGATCGCTATCAGATAAATCTCCACCAGATTGTAACTGTGTGGCAGAAGTTTGCAACACTGTGGCTGCACCTGTATCTCCCATTTGCAAGGCGGTTTTGGCAGCTGTTTGCAACATTGTGGCTGCACCGGTGCGATCGCCCTGTTGCAATTTCGCCTCGGCTAGCTGGGTTTGTCGATACTTGGCTAAAGCCAAAATAGACTGTTGCACCTGGGGATTGAGATCTGCTTGATAACGCTCAACTACATTCGCATAAACTGTAATATTTGGCGTGAATAGACTTACCTGATTTTCGGCTGGATCATCGTAGCGAACTTGCATATTAGCGATCGCTTGTCTACCTGTTGGCAATTGTCCCAGATAAATATTAGCTAAAATTACCCGTTCTACATCTTTCATCAAATCTCCCAAGCGCACAGCAAAGCGTCCATCGGCTTCTTGTTGCACTGGTAACTCAATTGTGTCTGGGGCAACTTGGGCGATGGGTTTGAGTTCTGCTAGCCGGACATTGGGCATCAGGGAGAATAGCAGATAAGCATTAGTCAATCCCACGGTTTGCATCCGGCTGAATAGGCGACTAAATTCTTCGACTGCTTGATCAGGTTGTTGAATATAAGATAAAGTACCTAAACCCGCATCAGCAATCTTTTCTAAAACATCTTGGTTCCAATTGTTACCAAATCCCAAGGTGTTCAACGTCAAATTATAGCTAGCAGCCAATTGAGCAAATTTCAGACAGCGGTTATTATCACCGTGTTCATTTTCCCCATCAGTTAAGAGAAATGCTTGGGAAACAGTGTCTTTTTTCCCCTTCGCCAACTCTTCAATGCCCAAGCGCAAGCCTTCATCGATCGCAGTTCCACCATCAGCAGTTAGACGGTTGATTTGCTTTTTGATATGTTCTGGGTCTTCGATGCTTTGATTGGGTACTAAGACTTTGGCACGGTGATCAAAAGCTACAACACTGAGGCGATCGCCACTCTTGAGTCGATCAACTAGACGAGTTGCTGCCTTTTTGACATTTTCTAGCGATCGCCCATTCATCGAACCACTATGATCAAGAATTAAGCATAAATTTAGCGGGACTTTGCGATCCAGAGTTTCGGCGATCGCAGAAATCGAAATTCCCAACTGGCGTTGACTGCTCAGTTGATTCGCATCTAAATTACCATCATTCAGGGCAGGCTGCAAGCTAACCTTCATAACCCAAAGTTCCTATCCGGGATATACATATTTATCAATAACTTCAAAGCACAACTTTAACGCTACGGAAAACTTATCCAACACAAATACATTAATATATTCAGAATATCTTAGAAGCCAAGCATTGGTAGATGCTAAGTCTCCTGAAGCATTAGGGAGAAATCCACACCTTGAAGAGAGCTAGCATCGCGCTAGGATGTATTACAGTTAACGGCATAGTTTCAGGCGATCAGTTGCTATGGACATTTCCCCCATCAAGGCTGTTCAAGCCCCATATTACGGCGATAATTTCTACCGGACACCGCCGCCAGATTTACCTTCCCTCTTGCTGAAGGAGCGAATTGTCTATCTTGGGATGCCTCTGGTGCCTGCTGTCACGGAATTAATCGTCGCTGAACTGCTGTATTTGCAGTCCGACGATCCCGAAAAGCCGATTAAAATCTACATAAACTCCACCGGCACCTCCGGTTACAGTGGCGAACCTATTGGTTTTGAAACTGAAGCCTTCGCCATTTTTGACACAATGAAATATATTAAGCCTCCTATCCACACCATCTGCATCGGTTCCGCGATGGGTATGGCAGCGATGCTTCTCAGTGCAGGCACAAAAGGTTGCCGCGCCAGTCTGCCCCACGCCTCTATTATCCTGCACCAACCCAAGAGCTACGCCCAAGGTCAAGCAACGGATATTCAAATTCGGGCAAGGGAAGTTCTGGTAAATAAAGGAGCGATGATTGATATCCTAAATCGCACCACCGGACAGCCTCCAGAAAAAATTACCAAGGACATGGATAGGTTGTTGTATTTAACACCTTATGAAGCGAAGGAATACGGACTAATTGACCGAGTATTTGAAAAAGAAGAACTCGCCAATCCGCCACTACCCGCCAGTGTTCTTTAATTTGTCCTTTGTATTAGACAAATGACAAATGACTAATGACTAATGACTAATTACAAACGGAGTCACGAAAATGCCTATAGGCGTTCCTAAAGTTCCTTACCGGATGCCCGGAGGGCAATATACAGATTGGATTAGTATCTACGATCGCCTTTACCGAGAACGGATTATTTTCTTAGGGCGAGATATTGATGATGAAATTGCCAATCAAATTATTGCTGTGATGCTGTATCTGGATTCAGATGATCCAGGTAAGGATATTTATTTATACATCAATTCTCCCGGTGGAATGGTTACATCTGGCATGGCTATTTTTGATACCATGCAACACATTAAATCAGATGTAGTAACTATTTGCGTGGGTTTAGCTGCTTCAATGGGGTCTTTCCTACTGGCAGCTGGCACCAAAGGCAAACGCATGGCATTACCTCACTCGCGGATTATGATTCACCAGCCTTCTGGTGGTACTCGTGGGCAAGCAACTGATATCGAAATTGAAGCCAGAGAGATTCTGCGGATTCGTCACCAGCTCAATGGGATTTATGCTGATAAAACAGGTCAGACTATAGAAAAGATTGAAAAAGATATGGATCGCGACTTTTTTATGTCTGCCGAAGAGGCTAAGGAATACGGTTTAATTGACCGTGTGATTGAAGAACGTCCGTAGATTTGAGTAGGGGGGCAGAGGGGCAGAGAAAGAAAATAATTTATGACTCTTGACCCTTGTACAGACGCGATTAATCGCGTCTCTACTCTTGACCCTTATCCAGACGCGATTAATCGCGTCTCTACTCTTGACCCTTATCCAGACAAACTGTCAAAACTGAACTTTAAATTAGAAAATTAGTCTTTATAATTAACAGTCCTGGCTTTAAGCTAATAGCTGGGTATTTGATAGCTAATGGCTCAAGATGGATCTTGGAGATTGTTACCGTTTATTAGGTTTAAGATCGGGTGCCTCATTTGCCGACATCAAAGCGTCGTACCGACGACTGGCGCAGCAATATCACCCTGATATCAACCCAGATGACAAAAAAGCGAAAGATAAGTTTATTGCTTTAACTGAGGCATACAAGCTGCTATTGACAGTGGTACTGCCAGAGGAAATAACTAAAGAGTTAAGTAAGTCACCAACTTTTGAGTCTGATGATGCCAAAGTAAGCTGTCGAGAAAAAGCACCAGTAACAACGGTGACACCTCAACAACAGCCAAAATCAAAGCCGCCTAATCTTTTGGAAATAGAACAGCGGCTAAAGTGGAAGACTTATGAGCAACTACAGCGATTTTTGCAAGAAAGACGTTTTCCCCAAGCGATCGCCCTGGCGGAAGCTTTAGCAGAAAGATTATCATCAGATGCAGAAGTACGCCAATGGCTGGCAGTTGCCTATCAAATTTGGGGACGGGCGCTAATTGCTGAAAACCAACTACTCAAAGCCAGAATTTATCTCAAAAAAGCTCTGAAAACAGACCCCCATAACAAAACTCTCTGGCTTGAGGTGCAGCGAGATTTCCAGCGCTTAGAACAAATTTTATAATCAAGGATATAAATTATCTTAAAAATGATTGGAAATAATGGATTTTCAAGTATTGGAAGAATCAGTTTCAATAACTTCATCTTTTAAGATTTAAACTGGCTAAAAAGCTTAGCTGAACGTTAAGCATTTCTAGTCTGGTCAAAATTTCCTGTACATAACTAAAAAACAAATTTCCTAATTTTGGGAAAATAGATTGAGGATGTGAGTTGATTTTTTAACTTTTCAGACATCTTTTTATAAAATTAGTCATACTTTGGTGAATTTATATCACGCTGACGGACATTTCGCCCAGAACTTAAGTTCTGGGCTAGTAGCTCAAATTCACAAAACGTGTACTGAAATTTTACCTTTGACAAAGTTTAACCATTGACATTGCTTAAAATCTGACATTTAGTCCATTAAGCGTGGACTTGAGCTATTAGCCTGGAAATAAATTCTAGGGCTTTTTAGCAACGAAGCGGAAGATTTAAAAGATTTTGGTAATGACAAGAGCTAAAGCATAGAGAATTCTTGGTTCCCTTGTTCTCAATTACGGAAACTTCTCTTACGCTGTCTGTGCTTAGCAACTTCTTTGCGCTTACGTTTTTGCTCTGGTGTTTCAAAATGACGATGCTTCTTCATATCTGAAAAAATCCCAGCCTTGGAAACTTGCCGCTTAAATCTACGCAAGGCTGACTCAATTCCTTCATTTTCACCCACAACTATTTGGGTCATTTTGTCTCCTACTTAAATTGGTATTTGGCAATGTTAACTTATCCAGTAGACTGGAGCGTAAAAAGGGCAGACAACAAGCCTGCCCTGAAGACGTTCAAGTTAAATTTTTTATTTCAAACTTTAGTAACGTTGAGAGTATCCTCCACCGTTGTTCCCCCGTCTACCCCCAGAGGAACCTCTATCTTCACGAGGCTTAGCCTTGTTAACTTTGAGGTTGCGTCCCATCCACTCAGCACCATCAAGAGCATCAATGGCAGCAGTTTCTTCGGCATCTGTACCCATTTCCACAAAACCAAAGCCCCGTGGCTGACCTGTTTCACGATCAGTAGGTAGCTGAACCCGCTTTACAGAACCATATTCTGCAAACACAGCATTGAGAGTATCCTATGTAACCTCTTAATACAAATTGCCTACGTAAATTGACATAGATTGTTTCCCAAATCAGAGGTTTATAGAGATTTAGATTTCGGGGAAAAGCCTGTAAATATCAAAAGATAGAAGCCTATTAATACTAAAAACAAAAGCTACAACCGAATTTTTTTCTCATCTACTACCTTAGCATAGTATCCAGTTTTCACTTGCCGTAACATATTGGCATGACAAGGTTAAATTGTTACAAAAAAAATGTAGTAGCGCGGCAAGGCTAAAATGTTGCAATAAATTTTCTTGTAGTGTAGATTTTTATCCCGCACCGGACGGGCGAGACGCCCATCTCACAAGAGGCAAGCTAATGCACTACTTTAGCTGTGTCAGTCCACTACATCTAATGCACTATTTTGGCTGTGTCAGTCCAATATTAAGCATTAGGCTAACCCCTATACACCCCTAAAATGTAAAACTGCTCTGGGGCAGATTCAGAGCAGTGTTGAAAAAGAGGAGTTTTACATAGGGGCTTCATGGTTTTGATGCCCAAACGATTCGGTACTTATAGTGGTATACAGCCTTATTTAAGTATTATCCGGAAAAAAGCGAAAAGAAATTTTAAAAGTAGCGTTGCACAAAGCTTGGAAGGATTCTTAATGAATGATATATCTGTAGTATCCTCATCGATTTGGTGATTCAAGCAACTATTGACTGCATTTTGGTAAAGTCTATTATCAAAATGCAGTTTTCTTTAACTATAGGATAGCTTTTTATAATGCTTTGAGTCCCGTATCTGATTCAACTAGAGGCGATGTCAGTGAGAATTCTTTGAGTTGGATTCAATCTCACTGCACTTGGGTGATAATCCTCAGTTTATCTAGTTTTTGGCTTAACCGAACCGTATTGTCCTAACTCCTATTTTTTAATCCTGCGATCGCTTGTTAATTTTATTGTCAACTATTTTTATAACAAAGTTCATGTCTCAGTATTTAATAATTATGAATCAACTGCTTTTGAGTTAGATGCATGGCAATTCCTTTCTCATAGTAAGCTGCTTCATTGATGAATATGGGATAAACAGTGGACGCTCCATTATAGAAAATATCTTTTCCTTCAAAAGTCAGAAATAGGGGATCACCAGGATTCAAGGGTTCATAATCTCTAAATTGAAGCTGAGGATGAATCATGGCTTCAATTTCGCCGCATTCATTTCTGGGGTAATCAATGACTCCAGTATATTGATAAAGTGTAAGTGTGGTATTGTTTTGCGATATTTTTCCTTGATTGTATCTTTCAAAATAGTCCAAAACTGCATAAACAAGTTGCTCAGTTTGCCGAAATAATTCAGCATCTAAAACACCTTGAGGCACAGCACCAACTTCTATAACAAAACCCAATTCGCACATAGAACGGAGAAAACCACTTCCTCTAAGTTGCTGATGAAAATAGACTTTTACTAAAGGGTTTATTGAACTTAGGTGAGATGCTAACTGTAGTAATAAGGGATGCATATTACTTAGTAAAAGACTTAACCCCATATTGGCAGTTGTGCTGTGCAAATCAACAATTACATCCACGAAAGGCTGATTATATGGGTGTAGCAACTGTTGAATCTCTTTTGCTCTTATATCTTCGTAACTTGATAGTGATAAATTTTGTAAACCTTGATGAGTAAAGCAACGATTTAAATCTTTGTCAATGTATCGTCTACCTTTTTCGATGGCTTTGGGATTGCCAAGTAATACCAATGTTTCAAAAGTTGATCTATTGATTAAATTTGGATACTGCTGAAATTTTTTAACTAAATATACTCCTGTTAACTCATTACCGTGGCTTCCTCCAACGATCGCAGCTCGGTTGATTTGAGTCATAAAAACCTCATGTGTAAAAATCTTATAAGAAAAGTGGAATCCTTCTACCAGTTTTTTGGGAAGGCATAACTGCACAGATGTGTGTGTTGATGCTAAAGAGTTCTATCACCTACCCTTTAGTATGTTGTAAGTGAAAAACTTTAATTTAGTAAAGGTCACTCGTTTGATCAAATAGGCGATATGAAGTGATGCACTTTTCACTGTCTATCACTTCTTGTAAGAATCACAATAAACAAAATGCTACTATATGTCCAATATTTTTTTGAGGACTAAAGTATATTTTAAAAATATAGTAGCCAGAAGAATGATAGAACTTCGACATCTACGATACTTTATTGCTGTGGCTGAAGAATTAAACTTTAGCCGTGCGGCTGAACGCTTGCATATTGCTCAACCACCTTTGAGTCAACAAATCCAGGCGTTAGAAGCTGAACTAGGACTACAACTATTTGAACGGAAAAAACGTCCATTACAGTTAACTGCTGCGGGACAAATCTTTTTAACAGAAGCACGTTTAGTGTTCTCTCAGTTGGAGCAAGCAATTATTTCCGCGCAAAAAGTTAGCCGGGGTGAAATTGGACGCTTAGTGGTGGGGACTAATAGCTCTTTTGCTAACAGCGTTTTACCAGATATTTTGCAAGTTTTTCGCCCTTTGTTTCCAGAGGTGACACTGGTGTTGCGTGAAGTAAGTTCTTCTGAGCAGGCAAACCAACTACGCGATCGCCAAATTGATATTGCTTTTGAAAGTTTACCTAATCCCAATTGCCACGACACTGCTTTAAGTTTTCTGCCGATTTTACAAGAGCCTTTGATTATTGCTTTGCCAGAAACGCATTCTCTAGCAGCCCAAACCGAAATTCCACTCAAGGCACTGGCAGAAGAACCTTTTGTTTTACCTCCAACCGACCTAGTACCATCATACAGTCAGATTATTAATCTTTGTCAGCAGGTAGGCTTTTCCCCGAAAGTTGTACAAGAAGCAACATGGATGGTGACTGTACTCGGTTTGGTTGCAGGTGGAGTAGGTGTAACATTGCTTCCCGCTAATGCCCAAAACCTACAGCGAACAGGAGTTGTCTACAGACCAATTCAAGGGCAAAATTTAACTCTACAATTAGCTGTGGTTTGGCGGCGCGATGATTCATCTGTAATTTTGCGCGAGTTTTTAGAAGTGACAAAAAGTGTTGCACGACAAAAATTTAACTAACTTCTGCTAATCAACTCATTAACTATCAACTTAAGCACCAAAAGTTTGCTTCATCTTTGAAAGCAAATCTGATATATATTCCCCGCGAATAATAGAGCCATGCATTGTTGCAAGATATTTAATCGGTAGCTTTTCTACTGCCTCAATTCCGCGAGTGAAGCTTTTGCCTTCAGACATGAATCCAACTTTTTGCTGAAACTTGATAATGGATTCTGTGAGATCCTTTTCGGTAACAGGCTCCTCAAATTGACCAGGGTGAGCTGCAAGATCGGAACAAAAAAGAATCTCCTCTTGCGGCTGGTAAAATATGCAACCTTCCCATCCATGAGGGAAATGGGGAGTTTCAAGAAGTATGATCTCTCTTTTGCCTAAAGAAAGAGCTTTGTTGTTCTTAAGAACCGTTGACGGTCTCAATGCAAAATCATCTATGTTCGATTTATTAAGACGACTCACAATGATTTCTGCTTGCGGAGCTACTTCAAGCCACTGATTAAGGGAGCCACATTCGTCAGCCTCAAGGTGACAGAAAGCGATATATCGAAGCTTTGAAGCGTCGCACACAGATGAAACAAGTTCATATATTTGATCAAACCACTCTGCTCGACCCGTGTGAATGAGCATAGGACGCTCATCAAGGATGAGGAATTGACTAAAAACAAATTTTTTATCATTTGAGACAGAGAGCTTATATATACCAGGAACTATTTCATCAATGCGCGTGAACTTAGCCTTGAGACGTGTAAACATACTTTCTTATTAAGTAATTAAAAAAATATACGTACTTTTTTAGTGCCGAATTAATAACAGTCAAAGTGCTTTAAGAGTAAACAAATTAAGCTATTATAATGCAATTGTCTTCTGAAAATAAGTAAATATTTAACTCTTTATAAATAACATTTAATACCAACTCCTATTAATAGCTTTCCAAATTATATGTCTTTGGGAACAAGACTAGAGTCATACAAGTTTGATTGAATTAATCAGTCTAACTAATTAAATAGTAATCAATATTCCTGACTTAGCAGCTAGTTTTCAGCTAGATATATGTAGGGCTTTATCCAAGATAACAATTTCATATATAAAATTTATTAATATCAAAAAATATATATCTAAGTAAGACCAAACGAGATATATTCACTTTCACCCTAAATGTTGCTCATAAATGACTAGAACTGAACTGGAATAGCAACATATTAAAACTCCTTAAATTACTGGAGGCGTCTTTACAAGAAGAACATTTTATGTATTAAATATATTAACGGATTTTAGTAACTTTAAATTTTTGACCACTACCTTTATATAAACGGCGTAGACGCTAGGCAGCTTTTCGTAAGGCATTGCTGACTTAATATTGGACAAATCAAACGTCAATGCCTAAGAATCTCCATCTCATATCTAATACTTTCTGTCAATACCTAAGTTGTACTTAAAACTCTACTAAAACTTCATCATGTCAATAAGCATTTATACATAAAGTTCATATTTTTTTTGATATGAATATTAAGTAATTGACTTCAAAAAAATGTCAGGTTTTTTATGAACTTAGTGATGATTAGTTTCATATTAACGATACTTATGAGATTAATCTTGATCAGAAATCACACAATTACTATATTTATCTCAAAATAATGCAACTTTATACACCTCTTGAAATCGAACAAATCCACCAGGACATCCCCCACTTAATTGAAATCATGGAGTGGGTTAAAAGTTTTTTAGGAAGGCATCATCCTGATTTAGGTAGGTCTGGGCCAGTTTGCCCTTTTGTGCCTCATGCTCTCAAATCAAACAGTATTCAAATGGCGGTTATTCGCGCAAAAAATTTAGATTCACAACAATTAGAAGAGATTGTTAGACGTTACCGGGATATTTTCCTTGATACATCTCCACAACAGAAAGAATTAGCTATAAACAAGGCATTTTTACTTATTTTCCCTGATGTCTCAATCCACGAAACCTCTAAACTAATTGATGGGATTCAACAAAAACTTAAACCTTCCTTTGTCGAGTCAGGACTGATGCTCGGAGAATTTCATCAGCGCAATGAGAGTTCTGGACTGCACAACCCAAATTTCCGTCCGCTTCGTAGCCCGATTCCCTTATTGGCTATCCGTTTTATGGTTGAATCTGATCTGCCTTTTCTTCTAAGTCCAGATAACCCATACTTACGTATTAGGTATCTCGAAGCTTATTTAAAGCATTTTGCTCATAAGCTTACAGATAAAGCCAAGTTAAACGAAGCTTATCAGGCATTAGCATTAGCTAAAGAACAACTTAAAGAAGAAAATTTAGTGAAATATTGACATATATAAAATGAGTATAAATATTAAAGATTCAGAACTTAAGGAAAATATTCAGTTAGATACCTTGACTCACCTCATCGGTGGTCAAGTCATACAGGAATTGAATTACATCCAAATACTTGATTACCAGAATTTGTGCATTCATCAAATGTTTGAGATTCAGGCAGAGCGATCACCTGATACAATCGCCGTAGTATTTGAAAACACCC
>JAHHHK010000078.1 GCA_019359395.1 Komarekiella atlantica HA4396-MV6 | reverse complement strand
CAATATTGCTACTTTTACAATGACTTTATCATCAAAGCTTGAATCCTTACCTACATGTCACCCGGCGATCACTACCTTTATCCTATATTTAGTATATATGTACTATATTTAGATGCGTTTGCCCTGCACAGGTGCGTTACCAGCAGCAAGATACTTACTTTTTAATTCACGTTGAAAATCAGTCTTATACTCAGTCTGAGTTTGCCAAGCGGATGTTTAAATATTTTGCTCGGCTGTATGAAAAGTACGATTTACCGATTTATCCAGTGGTAATTTTCTCGTTTGATGAACCGAAACGCACCGAATGGACTAATCACTGCCTGACATTTACTGATCTAAATGTGCTTGATTTTAATTTTAGGGCGATTCAGTTAAATCAATTGAGTTGGCGGGATTATTTAACGCAGCAAAATCCAGTTGCGGCAGCACTGATGGCGAAGATGAATATTAAGAGAGAGGAACGTCCGCAAGTGAAGGCAGAATGTTTGCGATTGTTGATTACTTTAAAATTAGATCCAGCGCGGATGCAACTGATTTCTGGGTTTGTGGATACGTATTTGCGACTGGATGTCGCAGAAGAACAAGCTTTTCAAGCGGTTGTCGATACAATGGGGTTAACCGAGCGGGAAGAAGTTATGGAGATTGTAACCAGTTGGGAACAAAAAGCTTTGGAAAAAGTAGCGGTGAATTTATTGCGCGAGGGTATAGCAACTGAAACAATTGTGCGGGTAACAGGGTTAACAGTGGAGCGAGTGCAGCAGTTACAGGCAGAACTCTCTCAAGAGAACTGAACAAAATTAACACATTAAGTTATTCGTGTGACTCACTCTGCCAAAATCGCAACTCATCCTTGCAATATCTGTCAGTTTTTTTCAATTGCTCTTTCCAATGCTCCCAAGCCACTATCACTTCATCTCCTAAATCCTCGACTACTTCTCCCCTCTCCACATATAAAGTGCGGTAAGGATCAGCGTGGGCAACAATGGAACCAACTTCAATCAATTCGCAAGTCGCAATGACGCTCGCGGACTCGCTACCGCTGCGAAGATCGCAATTAGAAGAATCAGATGCGACAAGACTTTCGTGAGAAACCGTCTGTTCTGTAATTTTGGAGGATTTGGCTTTCTCCAAGGCAGTAATCAACTCAGTCTCTTGTGGTGTCAACTCTGCCCAATAGTCTGATTTAATCACCTCATACTCTTGCGCCACTGCCCAATAGTCCCGCCACGTACACCCAGGCTTTAACAACACCCGTCTAATATCACTAACCGCATGGGGTAGCAGTTGCAATTGCTCTGCTCGAAGGGCGATCGCGGATGGTGTGGGACTACTGCCCAAGATTATCGCCGCAGCTTCCATCGCTTGGGTATTGTTCATCGCGGTGGCGATCTGCTTCAAAGCCATGCCAAGAAGCCGTAAGCATTCGGTGGCATTCTCTTTAGGCGGCTCAACTGCAAGACTTCGCAGATCAATAGTCTTCTCCAACGCAAGTTTGATCTGCTTATTCAGTGCCTTAGTCGCCTGAGCCGTCATCGTATTGCCCCACTGTTGGGCAGGACGTTCCTGTACGGCGTGTTCCAATTCTTGAATACGCCGCTGAAGTTGCTGATTCTCAATCTCCAGTTTCCTTAACCCTTCCATCTCGTCAAGCCGTTGCTGCAACTGGACGTTTTGCTCCTTGTGTTGCTTGAGCAGATGTTGTAAGGATGAAAGTTGTTCTTGTACTTGTTCCTCGGCTGTTGCGGTGGCTTCTGTTTGTAATCCAATTCTAAGTTCCTGCTCCAGTTGCTCTAACTCCTGTTTGTGCTGCTCTCTGAGAGATGCAATTACTTCTGTATATTCTGGGTGCGATTGAGGAACCAATGGTTCCTCAGCAGAATGTTTTTTGCGTGGTGTTGGAGTCACCACTTTTTTAGCAGCAGCGGCAAAATCCGACTCACTGGGGGAGGGATTTTCTTCAAGTGCAAGAGCTACGGCAGCCTTAAGTTTTTCTGGCTCTTTGGCTAGCCGAACTAACGGACGGGCTTGCCGCTCATTTTTAATGTGCCCGCCAAATTCACCAGCTGCTTCAATAACCTTATGCGCTCCTAGCAGCTGATTGATCCGCCGATAACCGCCCCAGGCATACAATTCACCAGTGCAGTATTCTGAAAAGTTGTTATACCCAGCGGACTTAAATACCTGTTGATCTCGCATCACGAGAATTTCATCTACTGCCTGGGACTCGAATCGGTCGATGGCGGCGAAGGTTTCTTTGATGCTGCTGTTGAGAACACCGTAATCGACTGCTGATGCTGTTTCTTCTCTGTCTAGTGTCAGCATAGTTTTAAACACAATTGTTTGCGATCGCTAACGCCTGATCAAACGGTTGATGAATTTTTCAAACAAGATCCAGTCGCATCAATTCACTGCCTGGGATTGGACAGAGAAAATGTTTCAGCGATGCCTCGATGTTCTCCAGGATGACGACAGCCTTTTTCACCCCATGTTCATAAATCAGCCACGCAATAACTCCCTGTTTTTCATGCCTTTTGCTGCCAGGAAAGTAAACCCGCACCCTTGCACCTTTATTTATTAGAGGTGTGGTTGCGATCTCGTTCACTGAGAGCATGGTCACGTTCGCTTGCAGGGGGTGATCAACGCAATCCGCAGTTTCCAATTCGCAGTTTTCAATTAAATTGCGACTTATTTGGTCAGTTGACACAGTGTCAACAGCACCAACAGCCGGACATTGAGCGAGCGAATTGTCGGTTTGCTGGTTTGTCCCTGCCCCCCCTACCGCGTGCTGTACAGCAGGCAAAGGATCGCTCCCTTGGGATTCATACTGAGTTTCACTAATTACGGTATCCTTAGTGAGACAATCATCAATAACTGGACTGTCAGAACCAAGTGTCACTGGTGACAGTTCATTTATGGGTGACGCTTCTATTGCTTGCAGTTCATGGTTTTCAGCTATTGGCACTCTGTCACCCAACTGAGCAGGGTGCAGAAAAGAAGAAATTTCCCCCCTGCCCCCCTGCCCCCCTGCTTCCTCTGGTGGTGGATCATATTCGGAGGGAAAATTGGCTACAAACTTAATTTGTCTACCAATTTTAATTACCGTGCCTTTACCCATCCGCTCTAGTTTGCTAAACAGTTCGGCAGTGTAAGCACTGACATTCCTAAAAGCCTCTTTGGCACGAGTCCCAATCGCTTTAATATTCCTGTAAGCATCTCTGGTACTGATGCCATCTGTGTGCTTGGTAACAGCTGCGTCCCAGATTTTCAGCAACACAGAGCTGATATCGTCACTTTCAGTAGTCATTTCAGTCACCACCTGAAAAGCACTCTTGTAATATTGGGCAAACAGTACTGCTCTAGATAGCGTCTCTGTTTCGATTTGCCAAAAATTACAATTGGGATTGCCGTAACAGTCAATCAAGTGCAAAGCCAGAGCAATTCTCAATAGTTGCGTTGGTAACTTGAACATCCACGCCCTGATTGCTGGTTGTGTTGTTGCCCATGCCTGCCGCCCGATTTCTTGACAAAGCTTTGTATAATAAGCATCGGCACTCTTCGAGAGTTTGACTACACCCATTGGGCAATTCTCCAGCCAATCGTAGAAGGTTGGCAACTTGTCAGCTAATACACAGTAGCCTTTTACACGTCTGGGCATTAAGGCGTTGGCTTTGGCCACCAAGAATCGCGCCAGCATCCCCTGTGAATCTTCGGGGTCTTTGAAAATTTTGCGGAACATCCCCGGCTGAATTCCACCCGTGAGTGATAAGGCTGTTTCTTCTACCACATAGCTGTCAACTTGGCTTACCCTGTCAACTTGGGCTGGTGCGCCATCCCAAAGTTTGAGTAAACACTCTAGCCCTTCATTTTCTCCTTTGCCAAACTGCCCAAAGGATTTAAATAATCCTGCCAACTCATCTCTGGCCCACAGCACACCATTGTCTTTTTGTTCGCTAAGTCGTTTAATGACGGCCTGAATTGTCGCCATCTCAAACATATACTTGCGTTCGGTTGGGTAAGGGGGACGTTCGTCTGTATCTCCCTGTTGCCAGTCTTGATAGGCTGATACTTCTTGTTCAAAATGCCTACGGGCTTCAATTTGCTTGCGTTTAATGGGTGTCAACACCAAGCTGTCTGCCCTAGTCTTACCACCGCCAGATTCCAACACTGTGGCCGTCCAGGCGATCGCCGGAACATTATGCGATTCCACATTCAGCTTCAATCGCTTGCCTACCAGTGATAGTACAGCTGCAAAGAGTGGTTGCCAAATTACTATCGGCTCTATGTTGAGAATCTCTGCATCGTGCAACAGATCTGCCGCCATGCTGGGCAAGGCTTGATTAAAATCCAACTTGGCATTGTGCCAATTGATTAAATTATCTAAGCGGATTTCATCTTCGGGCTGGACATCATCTAATTGACTTCTAACTGAGGAGACTAGTTGTTTGAATGCAGCATTTTTAACGACACTACTATCTAGAACCGATTCTAGCTTCTGAGTTTCTTCATAGTCAGTTAAACCAGTTTGCAGAATGTCGGTGACAGTGGTGACAGTAGTTGTAAAGCTCATGGCATCTGATTTTGAACTGTCACCCTTAATGGCACTGTCACTGGTGACACTTTTCATTTTATTGCCATTAGCCAGTGGTTGTTGAGAATGGAGTTGTTGTTGCCTTTGCCACGCTTTTATACAATTAGTTAAAGCTTCATCCGTAAGTGTGGCAGTGGGGTTATCTTTAGTGGCTGATTTCCAAATTGAATCTGCTTCTTTGTCCTGTAGAGGTGGTGAACAGCGATCGCAATATTGATCGAATAATATTCTGGGGTCACTGTTATATCGATACCCCAGGTGAGCAAGTCTGGCTGCTGTGCCGATGAGGTTACGGGCGAGTTTTGCGCCTTGGTTATTTCTCTCTCCAATACCTGCACCACCGTCAAGAAGGGAGCGATCGCCTTTGCTAAGGCATTGGTACAGTGGTATATCACCAACTGGTAAATCAAGTGGTAGAGATGGTGTAATTTTCTCCTGCTGAGGAATAGTTGCTCTGAGTTCTTGGTAACTATACCGTTTACCAGTATTGAGAATGATTTGGGAGATTTGGTTGGGCACATTATTTGGTGCAAAATGAAAACAACCAGCCAGCCGCATTACCCGTGACGGATTTTTCAGACAGCGATCGCCCGAAGCATACTCTAATAAGTCAGCTTGCAATAAGCGCCACTGTTCTGGGCTGATTGGTTCGTTAAATATCCAGTAGCTATGAATTGATTTCCCGCCCGTATCTATTTGCAGACTCGGTTCTGGTAGTTCAAGGCTGCGCCACAACTGTTTCTGCAATTCTTTGTCGAGATTATCGTGTTCGTAGAAGATGGCACGGCAATTGGTCACGTTTTCGTCTTTTTGTCCGCCGCCGTTGACTACAAAGTAAACACCTCTGCCATCTGACTGCCAAGCGCTGACTGTCCTGATTAACTGTTTGACATTGCGTATCTCTGCGCTTCTGCCTTTATCTTCTAATTTGCGTGAGTCATCGCTGGGGTAAAAGCTTCGTAGGTATACTGCATCTCCCGAATCATAACCCAACGCTGCCAAATGTTGCGCTATTTGCTCTCGATTAACGCTGATGTTTTTGTTCAACACAATCAATACCTCCGATTATTTGGGTTGGAACACAACGCCAAATCGTTGGCTTGATGGCGCGTTGAAATAGTGATGTTTGATGCTGGGGAATTGTGAATTGCTATATCTTGACTTCTCCATCTATCCCAGCCTTCCCTGCTCTCCTTCTTCTGTGTGAAAAGGATATGGGTACTGAAAACCTCAAGAGTTTCTAATACCGTGCCAAATACAAAATTTTGGTCACTCGAAATCAGCAGTAATAGCTCCGATTGAGGAGCTAACTCTTGTACCGCCTGGGCTAACTGATTTTGTTTGATTAAGATTTGTTTGTAATCATTCGTATTACAAGCAATGATTGCGATCGCCAGATCTGATATGTGCATACTAGACTTCAAAAAGAAGTCGGGTAAAGGGTCAGGGGCAAAGGTTAAGGGGGGAAGGGGATTTTCTTCACTCCTTTTCCCTTTCCTCTTTTCCCCTTTTTCATCTTTAATTTCCCCTTGCCCTTTACCCTTTAACCTTGACCCACTGCACGAGTGATGCCAAAACCAGCTTGTTTGCGGTAATACCCTCGCTCTTTTCAGGACGTTACAGAAGCGAGTTTCCCTAAAAGAGCTAATAATCCATTTATCTAAGGCATTGAAATTAAGATGTGGGGTGTGCGGGATACAGACAACCCCTGACAGCCTAACCTCGACACCCTCTTGTACTGGGCATTCGTCATTTTTCGCCATATATACCTCTAAAACTTGGTTTTCAAGCTTCAGAGGGGGTTTACTGCGCTGCTACAGATTTTTGCTACAAAATTCAAATTTTTTCTTAATCAAACTTAACTGTATTTAAAATTAAGGAATTTTGATAGCCAAAACATACCACAAGAAATAGACATTTCAAGCGGCAGATCCTATAATGGATCTTGCAGCGCGGATTATACTCTCGGACAATTTTAGTAGTCGTCTCTGTCGCCAAACTTCAACGGCCACTTATTTTGTTCCTTCGAGATCAACCCCGCTCTAAACTGTATGAAGTCAAAACGTTGTAACAAAGCGCCACTCCTAAGTGGCGCTTTGTCCGTTAGTGTCAGTATTGTTGTAAATTTACCTCCACCTTTCGCTCCATTTAGCCACTAGCTTGATTTTACGACACCTCGGACTGCTTAGGACTAAGCAAATCCTCATTGTTGGACTTTTCGCCTACATTTTTATAGGCAATTCTTAAAAGTATTTTACTTAGTTTAGACTAATTCTTTAAAAGGATAGCAGTATAAAGTTGCCTTAGCAACTCTAAAAAGTAAAATTTTACTGCAAAAATCTCTAAAACTTTTCAATCTATGAGTGTATAACTTTGTTGGTTTTGGTTTAAACCTAGTGAAGAGAGTAAAAAGCAAGTACTTAAAGGCATATATAGCTTCAAGTGCTTCAATCAATCTTCTAGGCTGATATATGAGAATTTAAGTGATACTTTTTCAGTAGTTGTCCTGAATAATCCGTTAAACTAGATAAACAAAAAACTTCATAACAGACATTTGCCAAAAAGTTTAGACTTTTGTCGGTAATCATAAACTTCTATGCAAAACTAGTACTAGTAATACAAAGATTCAAGTAACACGCGAAGGAGCGTTGCAAAGGTGTGGATGCAAAAGAAGCTATTAAAACCATGAGTGAGTTAGTTTTTGCTAAAGAAGGCAGATGGCTGGAGGAGCCTGAAAAAATTGTACTCGAAGCAGCTTGGCTAGATTTAGATTATAAAGAGATAGCAGAACGCGGGTCTTATAGCTTTGAATTCTTGCAGCGCCGTGTAGCGCCTCAGTTGTGGGTGTTATTGACAGGAATAATAGGGGACGGAGAAAAAGTTACAAAGAAACGATTGCGTCGCATTTTAGAAAAACAGATGCCTGACTTGAGATCAGGCATCTCGGATGAGCTATCTAGTAATCTAGCGATGATTGGAGGACATCTTCCTAACGTATCTAAGTTTTATGGTAGGAAACCTGAAATGGCGATGTTAAAAGAATTAGTAACTCAGGAACGTTGTGTAGCACTGATAGGACAGCCAGGAATCGGCAAAAGTGCTTTAATCGCTAAATTGATTGAAGTTATGCGTGTGGCGTCGATTGAGTTTGAGGGTTTTATTTGGAAGTCGGTTTCCTATAGCCCGTTACTCTCAGAATTGCTTGCCGATCTTCTTAAGCTTCTGGCTGATTCAGAAAATCAGAAGCTAGACTTACCCAAATCCAATCAAGATAGGGCTTTAATGTTTTTTAAACAACTAGAATTACGTCGCTACTTGGTGGTTTTAGATTCAACAGAAGCTTTATTGCAGGGAGATAGAAATACTGATTCCAGCCCTTATGGCGATAAATATGCAGACTATGAAGGATTTTTTAGAAGCATAATAGAGAAACAGCATCAAAGTTGTGTAGTATTAACTAGCCGTGAACCATTTGCTGATATCACTCGCTTGCAACACAAGGGTCAGCCAGCTAGAAGCATAAAGATCGAAGGATTAGTAGGAAAGGAAGCGTTATTAATTCTCAAAACTCAAGGTTTAACTGACGAGGATGAATGGGGAGACCTAGTTGAAATTTATCGTGGAAATCCTTTATCTCTAGAAATGGTTGCTCAGAGAATTAAGAATTTTTTTGGTGGCAGTGTAAAGCAATTTTTAAAATATAAGACGACATTAATTACAGATATATTTCAAGATAATTTAGAGAGAATGTTTAAAGGGAATGGACGTTTGACTGATTTAGAAAAAGAAATTTTAACTTATTTATCGGGAGAACTAACTACCTTACCAGTTGACTCAATTTCCTTTAATCAATTGCTGAATCACTTAAGACAAAAACCAAATGAATATGTAATAACCACGACGGAAATAATTGAAGCTTTGGAGTCATTAGATGAGCGCTCTTTAATTGAACGAAAAGTCAGTGCTGGAAAAGAAATATTTTTGACTTTACAACCTCAAGTGAGAAAGTACATTTCTATATATACTTCTAAAGGATATCGAGATGGATTTAAAAATCCTAAATCAGCTTAATTATTCTACTAACTTAAATGTGTGAGCTATTGTATAAATCCAAAGTGTAAGCAACGGCAAAATCCTGGTGATAGCGAGAGATGCCTTTATTGCGGAACAGAACTGCTGATTGATCAGCGGTTTCGGTTAATTAAGCCATTACGCTCTTTAGATTTCCGTTACAATACAGAAATTTTTGAAGTAGTGGATGATAAAGGCACTCGCAAGGTGATGAAGGTTCTGAAATCGCAGGAATCTAAAGAAATCGAGTTATTGGAGCGAGAAGCACTGACGCTTCAACTGTTCAGCCATCCAGGTATTCCTAGAGTTATAAACGATTTATTTACTGTTATTCCTGAAAAAAGTTACAGGACACTGCATTGCTTAGTCATGCAGAAGTTTGAGGGACAGAACTTAGAAGAATGGGTAAAAGCTAATGGAAGAATCTCTCAAGCTTTAGCACTAAATTGGCTTACACAACTAGTAAAAATTCTTGACGAAGTACATCGTAGTGGTTTTTTTCACAGAGATATTAAACCTTCCAATAT
Source organism: Komarekiella atlantica HA4396-MV6 (assembly GCA_019359395.1). Taxonomy (GTDB): domain Bacteria; phylum Cyanobacteriota; class Cyanobacteriia; order Cyanobacteriales; family Nostocaceae; genus Komarekiella; species Komarekiella atlantica. Next base: position 1,610 of record JAHHHK010000078.1, on the reverse strand, counting down.
TATTATTCAACCTGATGGTCAGTTAGGTTTAATAGACTTTGGTGCAGTCAGGGAAGTAACTCGTACTTATCTGGCAAAAGTTAGTGGAGGTGGGGGAAATGATACGGGGCTTGGCGGACAACATGAGGTTACAGTACTTGTAACCGCTGGTTTCACTCCCCTAGAACAAATTAACGGTCAAGCAGTACCGCAATCAGATTTCTATGCTTTAGGTCGAACGCTAGTATATTTAGTAACTGGAATTAATGTAATCAACTTGCCAACAGATCAGCAAACAACAAGGCTTATCTGGAGAAATAAAGCGCGACATATTAAGAAACCTTTCGCCGATCTGCTAGATGAGCTAATGGCTCCGGCTCCTGGGAAACGTCCGCCATCTACACGAGTGCTTTTGCAGCGCTTAGAGCATTTACCACTTAAATTAAAGTTTAACCAAGTAGTTACCTCAAAGCAATTTCTAATTAGCTTAGCTATCTTAGCTGTACCAATTGCTATCGGGTCTTATCAAGCCTTCTCTTTAGCTAGATCTAATTACTACTTTAATCTAGCTTCCCGCCATATAAATGAACCTGAGATTGCTAGAAAGTATTATGAAAAGGTAATCAAGTATAACCCAAAAGATTCGTCTGCATATAACAACTTAGCACTAGTTTGTCAAGATTTGCGAGATACTAAGTGTGTGATTGAGAATTATGAAAAAGCTTTTAAGCTTAGACCGAATAATTGGCAAGGACATTATGGGTTAGGGAATTTTTATGAAGATCAGAAAAAATATGATTTAGCCGAAAAAGAATATCAATTAGCTATTCAAGGGAGCGACAAAGCAGTGCTTGCTGTAGCCGCGTTATCAAGATTGAAAAATAGAAATAATGAACATGAGGCAGCAATTAGTTTAGCCTTACAAGGCTTGCAAGAAACTAAAGATCCTGAAATTCAAGCAGCCCTTTATAAAGATTTAGGCTGGGCAAGATTGAAGCAGAATAAGTTAGGCGAGGCTAAAGAATATTTAGAGAAAGCAATTCAATTAGATGGAAGAACAGATGCTTCCTGTTTGTTGTCTCAAGTTGAAGAAGCTTTAGGTGAAAAAGATACTGCCAGAATTTATATAGAAGTATGTATGTTAGCTAATTCTACTTTACCAGAGGTTTTAAACTGGAGACAAGAGTTACTAGACCGCATACTTAAAAAATAGTATTCTCTAAATAAATTTATCAGATACTTATCATAAATAAAACTTTACATAAGGATGAATATACTTACTGAGCCTATGTGATAATAACCGTATACAAGCAGGTTATTTATATTGAAAGCAGTGAAAAACAGTATAAAATTTTTGGCAGGATTCTGCTTGAGCTTTCTACTCATGAAAGATACGTTATTGCTGGCAGGTGTACCGTTAGTCAGAACTAAAAGAAATCAGGTTGGTTGTGAGTCAAGTGGAAGACTAATATCTCCAGGTGATAAACGCCTTCAAGCAGGAAGCTTATACCAATTCACGAAAAATTTGATGCAAATAAAGCATCAAGAATAAAATCCCAACCAGTAATAGAAGCAACGATTGATGTGTTTAATTTTTCCAAACGCTGCCAGATAAATTGTCTTAATTCATC